>NZ_DAIMYR010000009.1:0-6483 GCF_036734405.1 Candidatus Planktophila sp. | reverse complement strand
CAATGGTTCTTGATTGCGTTCCAGTTATTCCACCTGATCTACGTCCAATGGTTCAGCTCGATGGTGGTCGCTTTGCGACTTCAGATCTCAACGATCTATACCGTCGCGTTATCAACCGTAACAACCGTTTGAAGCGTCTTGCTGATCTCGGTGCACCAGAGATCATCGTTAACAATGAAAAGCGTATGTTGCAGGAAGCTGTAGATGCGTTGTTCGATAACGGTCGTCGTGGTCGTCCAGTTACAGGTCCAGGTAACCGTGCGCTGAAGTCATTGTCAGACATGCTTAAGGGTAAGCAAGGACGTTTCCGTCAGAACTTGCTCGGAAAGCGCGTTGACTACTCAGGTCGTTCAGTAATTGTTGTAGGTCCACAGTTGAAGCTGCACCAGTGCGGTCTTCCAAAGCAGATGGCACTTGAACTTTTCAAGCCATTCGTAATGAAGCGACTTGTAGATCTAAACCACGCGCAGAACATTAAATCTGCAAAGCGTATGGTTGAGCGCGCACGTCCAGTTGTTTGGGATGTTCTAGAAGAAGTTATTGCAGAGCATCCTGTTCTGCTTAACCGCGCACCAACCCTTCACCGTTTAGGTATCCAAGCTTTCGAACCACAATTGGTTGAAGGTAAGGCAATTCAGATTCACCCACTCGTATGTACAGCTTTCAACGCTGACTTCGACGGTGACCAGATGGCGGTTCACTTACCTCTATCTGCTGAAGCGCAGGCCGAAGCACGTATCTTGATGTTGTCTTCAAACAACATCTTGTCACCTGCATCAGGTCGTCCAATTACATCTCCTACACAGGACATGGTTCTTGGTCTCTACTACTTAACAATGGTTCGCGACAATGAACTTGGAGAAGGTCGTGCATTTGGTTCAATCGCAGAAGCGATCATGGCCCACGATCAATCTTCAGTTTCATTGCAAGCAAAGATCAAGATTCGTCTCACCACAACTGGCGAGACAATCGATACAACAATTGGTCGCGCATTGTTTAACGAAGCGCTTCCAGCTGATTATCCATACGTTGATCTAGATGTAACCAAGAAGCAACTTGGTGCAATCGTTGATCGCCTTGCAGAGTTCTATCCAAAGGTTGTTGTTGCTGAGACGCTTGATGCGTTGAAGTCACTCGGCTTCCACTGGGCAACTCGCGCAGGTGCGACTATCGGTATTGAAGATGTTGTGACACCTCCACGTAAGAAGGAAATTCTTGCGGGCTATGAAACACAAGCCGAGAAGGTTCAATCACAGTATGAAAAGGGACTCATCACTGATGACGAGCGTCGTCAGGAATTGATCGAGATCTGGACAAAGGCAACAGCTGAAGTGGGTAAGGAAATGGAAGAAAACTTCCCTCGCGTTAACCCAGTTTGGATGATGGTTTTCTCTGGTGCTCGTGGAAACATGATGCAGATCCGTCAGATCGCAGGTATGCGTGGACTTGTAGCTAACCCAAAGGGTGAAATTATTCCAAGTCCAATTAAGTCAAACTTCCGCGAAGGTCTTTCAGTACTTGAGTACTTTATTTCTACTCACGGTGCTCGTAAGGGTCTTGCAGATACAGCACTTCGTACCGCTGACTCTGGTTACCTAACTCGTCGTCTTTGCGACGTTGCTCAGGATGTCATCATCCGTGAAGAAGATTGCGGTACTGATCGCGGTCTTGTTCTACAGATTGGTGTACGTCAAGAGTCAGGCAACCTTGTTAAGCATGACCATGTCGAAACTTCAGTATTCGGACGTACATTGTCTGAAGATGTGAGCGTTGATGGCAAGGTTCTACTTCCAGCAGGTACTGATCTTGGTGATCGCAACATTGATGAACTCGTTGCAGCCGGTGTCGATGAAGTAAAGATTCGCTCAGTTCTAACTTGCGATAGCAAGGTCGGACAGTGTGCAGCTTGCTACGGTCGTTCACTTGCAGCTGGTCAGCGTGTTGCAGTCGGTGAAGCAGTTGGAATCATTGCAGCACAGTCAATCGGTGAGCCTGGTACACAGCTAACAATGCGTACCTTCCACACTGGTGGTGTTGCTGGTGATGACATCACTCACGGTCTTCCACGTATCGTCGAGCTCTTCGAAGCACGTACACCTAAGGGTGTTGCACCAATCGCAGAAACAGCTGGTGTTGTTTCATTCCGCGAAGATGCAAAGGGCAAGAAGATCGTTGTTACTCCAGATGATGGAGGCGAAGAGGTTGCTTACCCAATCACTCGTCGTCAGAAGCTACTTGTAGAAGAAGGTTCACGCGTTGAAGTTGGCCAGAAGATGGTTGTTGGCGCGATTGATCCAAAGCAGGTTCTTCGTATTCTTGGACCACGTGCAACTCAGGTTCACTTGGTTAATGAAATCCAGTCTGTGTATCGCTCACAGGGTGTAGGAATTCACGATAAGCACGTAGAAGTAATTGTTCGTCAAATGCTAAAGCGCATCACAGTGCTTGAAGCAGGAGATGCAGACCTACTTCCAGGCGAGCTTGTAGAGCGTGGTCGTTTCGAGACTGAAAACCGTCGCGTTGTGACATCAGGTGGAAAGGCTGCTTCAGGTCGCCCAGAACTAATGGGTATCACTAAGGCATCTCTTGCAACTGAGTCATGGTTGTCAGCGGCTTCATTCCAGGAAACAACTCGTGTACTTACAGATGCTGCACTTTCAGAGAAGAGCGATCCATTGCTCGGTCTGAAGGAGAATGTAATCATCGGTAAGTTGATTCCTGCTGGTACTGGTCTTGCTCGTTACCGCAACATTCGTGTTGAGCCAACAGAGGAAGCAAAGGCAGCGGTTTACGCAGCCTACGACGAGTACGACTTCACACCATTTGACCAACAAGGTTCTGGTGAGGCTGTTCGTCTCGATGAGGTTGAAGTACCAAGATAATCGGCACTTAAAAAGAAAAGGCTCCCTTCGGGGAGCCTTTTCTTTTACTTACTTCTTTAGATTAGCTAAACGATCCAAAATCGGTGGGTGCGAATAATGCACCGCAACATAAACTGGATGTGGATTTAAATTACTCAATGATTCAACAGATAACTTCTTTAGTGCTGTGTACATGTAATCACGCGCACCTGGGAAAGTATCGATTGAATACTGATCGGCTTGGTATTCGTTGTAACGCGAAAACGAGTTATTGATTAACCCAAGTACCGTTGAAACCGGCGTAAAGAGCATAAAAAAGGCCAGGATCGCTAGGTGGAAGCTTGGAGTATCTGATCCCAATGCCTTTGAAAGGTTTGGATTACTCAGCAACCAGCCCATCAAAGCGAAAATAACCAAGGTTTGTACATTGCTGAAAGCAAACATTGTGTACACATGCTTGCGCTTGTAATGGCCTACTTCGTGGGCCAATACAGCAACTGTTTCTTTGGTAGTTAACTTTTCAATCAAGGTGTCATAAAGACCAATGATCTTTACCTTGCCCATACCTGAAAAGAAAGCATTTAATTTAGTTGAACGCTTTGAGGCATCCATTTCGTATAACTTAGACAAAGGAAAACCTTGTGCTTGGCAGTATTGCTCGACTTCAGTGCGTAATTCACCCTCTGGAAGTGGCTTTAGCTTGTTGAACATCGGCAAAAAGATTCGTGTGCCAAAGACAAACATAAACAAAGAGAATGCCGATACCAGCAACCAACCGACAAGCCAAAATGTACTTTGCAACTCTTGATAAACCAATGCGATTAGTGCCAGCAGTGGTAAACCAATAGCAAGTGAAAGCACAAGACCCTTGATTGCATCAGCTGCGAATAATTTTTTAGTTGTCTTGTTGAAACCAAATTTTTCTTCAATAACAAATGTTGAATAGTATCCAACAGGCAATGAAGCAAGCATTGATACTGCTATCAGTACTCCAACAAAAACAACGGTAATTGCAATTTCATTACTAAAGCGATCTCTGATGATTTCATCTAACCAAGCAAACCAACCTAAAATGATTGCCGATAGCATCACGACGGTACTAACTACCGAAGTTAACAACTCAACTTTGTACTTAGCTGTCCCGTATTCAAGAGATTTTGCATATTCATCTGCGTTATAAATTTCAGCAGCTTCTGGGCTCAAAGGGCGGTTTTTTGAGCCCTCATTGAGGTAGTTGAGGACCACCCCCGTGCTGAAGTCAATGAGGATAAATAGGACGATTCCCAGCAGAAGCAGATCCGAAGTTGTCATAGGCGTGATTATGAGGGATTTGGGGTGTGTTTAGGGGCTTTGGGGCGACACGCCGAAGATCAGATTTTGGGGAAATTGGCCTGATTTTGGCTGTGCCAGGAGTAAAACCTGCGATTTGCCTCGCGTGAGCCCACTGGGTTACCCTTCGCGTCTGCTCTTTTTTAGAGCTTCTTTGCCTGTGCTGTAAACAAGTTGCAAAACTTTAAGCAGCACACATGCGAATTGGGTGCAACACACCCGACCGCGTGGGTCGGCAAATAAGCGTGAATAAAGATCAGTAACGAAGTTACGAATGGAGATGAAGTGCCAACAATTCAACAGCTAGTTCGTCGTGGTCGTGCAGAAAAGACTACGAAGACAAGCACACCTGCACTTAAGGGTTCGCCACAACGACGCGGAGTTTGCACACGCGTTTATACAACAACCCCTAAGAAACCAAACTCTGCTCTTCGCAAGGTTGCACGTGTACGTCTTACTAGTGGCATGGAAGTCACTGCATACATTCCAGGTGAAGGTCACAACTTGCAAGAGCACTCCATTGTTCTTGTACGTGGTGGTCGTGTAAAAGATTTGCCTGGTGTTCGTTACAAGATCATTCGCGGATCACTAGATACACAAGGTGTTAAGAACCGTAAGCAATCACGTTCACGCTACGGAACTAAGAGAGAGAAGAAGGCTAGCTAATGCCACGTAAAGGTCCTGTTGTTAAGTCACCAGTTGTTGCAGATCCTGTTTACAACTCACCAGTTGTTACTGCGTTAATTAACCGCGTACTTCTACACGGTAAGCGTTCAACTGCAGAGGCAATTGTTTACAACGCACTCGAAGGTACACGCGAGAAGACTCAGGTTGATCCGCTAATTACTTTGAAGCGCGCACTAGACAACATCAAGCCAGCTGTTGAAGTTCGCTCACGCCGTGTTGGTGGAGCTACTTACCAGGTGCCAGTTGAAGTTAAGGCAAGCCGTTCAACAACTTTGGCGCTACGTTGGTTAATTGATTACTCACGTTCACGCCGCGAAAAGTCAATGGCAGAGCGTCTAACTAATGAATTAATTGATGCAAGCAACGGACTTGGTGCTGCAGTAAAGCGTCGCGAAGATACCCACAAAATGGCGGAAGCAAACAAGGCGTTTGCTCACTACCGCTGGTAATCCACGAATTTACGACTAGTTCATTAGAGACTTTCGAGAAGAGGAATATAAGTGTCAACAGTAGAGAAGATCGATCTAGCTACGGTTCGCAACATCGGAATCATGGCTCACATCGACGCGGGAAAAACCACGACTACTGAGCGCATCCTTTTCTACACCGGTATCAACTACAAGATCGGTGAAGTTCACGAAGGTGCTGCAACCATGGACTGGATGGAGCAGGAGCAAGAGCGTGGTATCACGATCACTTCAGCTGCAACAACATGTATGTGGGACAAGCACCTCATTAACATTATTGATACACCTGGCCACGTTGACTTTACTGTTGAAGTAGAGCGTTCACTCCGTGTTCTAGATGGCGCTGTTGCAGTGTTCGACGGTGTTGCAGGTGTAGAGCCACAATCTGAAACTGTATGGCGTCAAGCAGATCGCTACTCAGTTCCACGTATTTGTTTTGTTAACAAGCTAGACCGTACAGGTGCATCATTTGATAAGTGCGTTGGCATGATCAAGGATCGTCTAAACGCTGTTGCTCTAGTTCTACAACTTCCAATCGGTGCAGAATCTGACTTCCTTGGCGTTGTCGATCTAATCGCGATGAAGGCACTTACCTGGCGTGGAGAAACACAAAAGGGTGAAGATTACGCAATCGAAGAGATTCCAGCTGACATGCTTGATGCAGCAACTGCAGCTCGCGCAGAGATGCTAGAAACTCTTGCAGAAAATGATGATCAGTTGATGGAAAAATTCCTAGAGGGAATTGAACTAACAGAAGCTGAAATCATTGCCGGTATCCGTCGCGCAACCCTTGCTGCAAAGCTTTCACCAGTTCTAACTGGTTCAGCATTTAAGAACAAGGGCGTACAGCCAATGCTTGATGCTGTTGTTCGCTACCTTCCAAGCCCACTAGATGTGGATGCAATTGTTGGTCACGATATGAATGACCCAGAGAAGGAAATCAAGCGTTTGCCTAAGAACGATGAGCCTTTCTCAGCACTTGCTTTCAAGATCATGACAGACCCACACCTTGGAAAACTTACTTTCATCCGCGTGTACTCAGGCGTTCTAGAGACAGGATCAACAATCCTTAACTCTGCAAAGGACCGCAAAGAGCGCATCGGAAAGATTTACCAGATGCACGCTAACAAGCGCGAAGA
>NZ_DAIMYR010000008.1:0-12698 GCF_036734405.1 Candidatus Planktophila sp. | reverse complement strand
GAACCTTGAGAGATGTATCGCGAACTTCGCGAGCCTTCTCACCAAAGATTGCACGAAGCAAACGCTCTTCAGGTGTTAGTTCAGTTTCTCCCTTAGGAGTTACCTTTCCAACCAAGATATCGCCAGGAACTACATCTGCACCTACGCGGATGATTCCTCGCTCATCTAGGTCTGAAAGAACTTCTTCAGAAACGTTAGGAATATCGCGTGTGATTTCTTCTGCACCAAGCTTGGTATCGCGAGCATCAACTTCATACTCTTCGATGTGGATTGATGTAAGAACATCATCCTGAACTAGGCGCTGAGAAAGGATGATCGCATCTTCGTAGTTGTGACCTTCCCATGACATAAATGCCACGAGTAGGTTCTTTCCGAGCGCCATTTCACCTTGATCGGTACATGGACCGTCAGCGATAACTGAACCAACTTCAACGCGCTGACCTTCGGAAACAACAACCTTTTGGTTGTAAGAAGTTCCCTGGTTTGAACGTGTGAACTTGTGCAGTGAGTAAGTTTGGTAAGTCGAGTCATCTGCCATGACCTTTACTTCATCAGCAGAAACTTCTTGGACAACGCCAGCCTTGGTTGCAGTAACAACATCGCCTGCATCAACAGCTGCGCGGAATTCCATACCTGTACCGATAACTGGTGCTTCTGCACGCATCAAAGGAACAGACTGACGCATCATGTTAGAACCCATCAACGCACGGTTAGCATCATCGTGCTCAAGGAATGGGATCATCGCAGTTGCAACAGAAACCATCTGGCGTGGAGAAACATCCATGTAATCAACTTCATCACCTGGAATGTATTCAACTTCTCCGCCGCGACGACGTACAAGTACGCGTGGTTCAGCAAAGTGATTGTCATCAGTTAGTGGAGCATTTGCCTGCGCGATGATGTGTTCATCTTCTTCATCTGCAGTTAGGTAATCAACCTGATCTGTTACGCGACCCTTAACAACCTTGCGGTAAGGAGTCTCGATAAATCCAAATGCAGTAACGCGACCATATGTTGCAAGTGAACCGATAAGACCAATGTTTGGTCCTTCAGGAGTTTCAATTGGACACATACGTCCGTAGTGAGATGGGTGAACGTCACGAACTTCGAAACCTGCGCGGTCACGTGAGAGACCACCAGGTCCAAGCGCTGAAAGACGACGCTTGTGTGTAAGTCCTGACAAAGGATTTGTCTGATCCATGAACTGTGACAACTGAGATGTTCCGAAGAACTCCTTGATTGACGCAACTACTGGACGGATGTTGATCAGAGTCTGAGGTGTAATTGCCTCAACATCTTGAGTTGTCATACGTTCGCGAACAACGCGCTCCATACGAGACAGACCGATGCGAACCTGATTCTGAATCAATTCACCAACTGTACGTAGACGACGGTTACCGAAGTGATCGATATCGTCCTTTTCTACGCGGACTTCGCGGCCGTACTCCATCAATAGATCGCCACGGTGCAGTGACACTAGGTAGCGAAGAGTGGCAACAATGTCAGAAATAGAAAGTAGTGAAGCTGAAAGCTCTTGATCAAGACCTAGCTTCTTATTTACCTTGAAGCGTCCGACCTTGGCCAAGTCGTAACGCTTAGGGTTGAAGTAAAGGTTTTCGATTAGGTTCTGTGCAGCTTCCTTAGTTGGAGGCTCACCTGGACGTAGCTTGCGGTAGATATCTAGCAGCGCTTCATCTTGAGTCTTGACTGTGTCTTTTTCAAGAGTTGCGCGCATTGATTCAAACTCGCCGAACTCTTCAAGAATTTGTTCTTCAGTCCAACCAAGTGCCTTTAGGAATACTGTTACTGATTGCTTACGCTTACGGTCGATGCGAACACCAACAAGATCTTTCTTATCAACTTCAAACTCAATCCATGCACCGCGTGAAGGAATGATCTTTGATGTGAACACATCTTTGTCAGAAGCTTTTTCAATTGTGCGTTCGAAGTAGACACCAGGTGAACGAACTAGCTGAGAAACAACAACGCGCTCGGTTCCGTTAATTACGAATGTTCCGCGAGCTGTCATAACTGGGAAGTCACCCATAAATACTGTCTGTGACTTAATTTCACCAGTGATGTTGTTTGTGAACTCTGCTGTTACGAACAAAGGTTGTGCGTACGTCATATCGCGCTCTTTGCACTCATCGATTGAGTACTTAGGTGGCTCGAAACGGTGATCGCGGAATGAGAGAGACATAGTTCCCTGGAAATCTTCGATCGGAGAAATCTCTTCAAAGATTTCTTCAAGACCTGAAGTTGTTGGGATCTCTCCACGATTCATTGAATCGGTTGCTGCGATACGTGAACGCCAAGCATCGTTACCCAATAGCCAATCAACGCTTTCAACTTGCAGCGCTAATAGATTAGGAACTTCTAGGGGTTCGCGGATCTTGGCGAATGAGACTCGACGTGGAGCTACTGAGATTTTTTTAGACGCGGCCAAGAGATGTCCTTCCAGACAATATTCGGGAACACACAACTATTAGGTCTCAGCCGCTATATGCCCTGACCATAGAAATTTGTGCGAACGTGAAGGGTACCGAAATCACCCCCACCCTGTCCAACCGGGTGCTTATACCCCCAGCCCGAGGGTTTGTCAGCGAATTGCCAAAAATTGTGGGTATTACTTGTGCCAAGCCCAGATGTCTTCCCCACGCACAATGCGCTCAAATCCACCATCTATATAGATGGTCTGCCCAGTTACATGGGTGTTTTCCACGCTGGTGAGCCAGATCAGCAATGAGGCAACCGTTTCTGGCTCCATGAATCCATTGAGCGGCATTGGTACCAAAGTGGCCAGGCCTTCTCGTTGTTCGGGGGTTTTGATGATCTGATCAACCATCGGGGTCTTTACGATTGCAGGGCCGACCGCGTTTATTGGAATTCTAGCTGCTGCCCAATTTGGCTTAAGACATTGTTGTCGGATCCATCGACTTATCGCACGCTTTGTTGATCCGTAAATCAGTTGATCGCCACCGTTGCCTGCATCGACCAAGGACTGCGCAATTTCAAGCGCTTTGGCTTCGTCATTAGCGCACATGGCTTCAACCAACTCAGGGCTATTGGGCATGATCGATGCAACCGAACTTGTAATTGCAACACGTGGAGTTTTGGACTTGCTTAAGGTTGGCAGCAGAGCAAACAAAAACTCTGTTACACCAAAGTAGTTTACAGAAACTGTCTGTGCAGTTGGATGTGCTAATCCAGCACATGCGATTACCACATCAATAGAACCATTTGAGGCTTCGATTACTTTCTTTGCGCCATCATGGCGTCCAAGGGGCGTACTTAAATCAGCATCAATATCGCTGTTCCTCAAGTCAACACCGATCACAATGTTGCCTAAATCTTTCAAGGCTTTTGCAGTTGCTGCACCAATACCCGATCCAGCGCCGGTGATTACATATGTGCGGTTCATCGTGATCTCTTCTCTGCTTAGTAACTGAACTCTACGCATGGTTAATGAGTTTGTTAATACAAAAAGTGAATGCTAAATCTCATAAAAAAACCCCGCTTGGCATAATGCCAAGCGGGGTTTTCCTTATTATTAATTACTTGATTGTGACTGTTGCGCCAGCTGCCTCTAGTGCTGCCTTTGCCTTGTCTGCAGTCTCTTTGCTTGCCTTCTCTAGAAGGGTTGCTGGAGTTGCATCTACTAGGTCCTTCGCTTCCTTCAAGCCAAGGCTTGAATTTAGTCCGCGAACTTCCTTGATGACTGCAATCTTCTGTGAGCCTGCGTTTTCCAAGATAACTGTGAACTCATCTTGTGCGCCATCAGCTGCACCTGCTGCTGCTGCGCCGCCTGCTGCTGCAGCTGCTACTGGAGCCGCTGCTGTTACATCGAATTCAGTTTCAAATGACTTAACGAACTCTGAGAGCTCGACCAATGTCATTTCCTTGAACTGACCCAATAGGTCTTCTGTGCTGAGCTTTGCCATATTCGTTATTCCTTCTCTTCTGTTTCTGGAGTTGCTTCTGTAGTTACTTCTGTTGCTTCAGCTACAGGAGCTTCTGCTACATCTGTTGGTGTCTCAACAACTGCTTCTGCAGGAGTTTCAACGACTGGAGCCTCAGCTACTGCTGGAGTTCCTTGCTCTGTTTCAAGCTTGATACGAAGTGCATCAAAGATTCGCGCTGCCTTAGCAAGCGATCCCTTCATTGCACCAGCAAGCTTTGCCAACAGAACTTCACGAGACTCGAGGTTAGCGAGCTGCATGATCTCTGCAGGTGTTACAGGCTTGCCTTCATAGAAACCGCCCTTGATAACAAGGAATGGATTCTCTTTCGCAAAATCACGGAGGCTCTTTGCTGCATCAATTGGATCACCCTTGATGAATGCAACAGCTGATGGACCAGTTAGAAGATCATCTGCGATCTCTACTCCGGCATCCTTTGCGGCAATCTTTGTAAGAGTGTTCTTCACTACTGAGTACTTAGTTGTTGAACCAAGTGCACGGCGAAGTTCCTTCATTGATGTAACAGAAAGACCACGATATTCAGTTAGCACTGTTGCATTAGCTGTACGGAAATCCTCCGCAAGTTCAGCAACCGCTGTTGTCTTATCTGGGCGAGCCATTCGGTTCACCTTTCCTGTTTCATTGGTGACCGTAGGAAATAAAAAAATCCGTAACGCGTAAGCGCCACGGATTAACATGAACACCTACGCGGGCTGAGATTTCCTCATTTATTTAGATCTTCCTTGCGGTTGATCTAGACCTGCGGTCTTTGGTTATGGCGTAAGGCTAAGGCAGGCCCGCCTTTGGGGTCAAATCACGCCTGTTTTTGAGGTCTACGAATGAGGATTGTTGAGGCGGTAATAGATAAGACAACCGCGACCAGTAGCCCAGTAAATTGCGAACGGGTGATCACATCTTCTGCAAAGGCCAGCGAGCCAAGCACGAATGAGAACTCTCCTATTTGGCTGACACCCACTCCTAGCTGTGTTGGTCGCACATTCATCTTTGCGATTTTAGCCAGCGCCATAGTAGGAAGCGTTTTTAGCAAAATCATCAATACTAAAACTAATAGTGCAAAGGGCCATGCTGCAGCAAGCTCTTGTGGCGCGATCAAAGTACCAATTACAACAAAGAACAAGACTGCAAAAAGATCTCTAAAGGGCAGAATTGCTTTACGCACCTCTTCAGTATCCCGGCTTTGGTTAATCGCTAACCCCGCAACAAAGCCAGCAAGTGCCATTGGAATTCCAAAGACAACTGTTCCAAGGGCTGCTAGAACTAGACCGAAGGAGACTGAATAGATTAAGAACAAATCCTTTTCCCAGCGAACAGCTCGTAAAACTCGCGGCAGTATTCGAGATGCACCAATTGCAATTATTCCAAACCCAAGCAATCCACCAATTGCAGTTAGTAATGAAGATTCACCTGATCCAAAGAGTGCCAAGATGACGGCGGCCATTGCCACACCAACAACATCTTGCACCAAAGACCAACCCAACAATGCTTGTTCGGTTGGTGCATCTGTAGCGCGTCTTGGACTTCGCGTGATATTTACTATGACAACACTGGAAGACATTGCAATCGATAAAGACATCAAAAGTGCTCCAAAGATTGGAATCCCTAGCCAAAGAAAAATAGGAGTTCCGACTAATAATCCAAATCCCATTTGAGCAGGAACTCCCCAAAGAAGTCCTTTCTGCTCACGACTTATCTTGCGCAGATCTAATTCAATTCCTACTTCAAATAACAGTAAGACGACACCTATATCTGCAAGTAAAGCTAGTTGATTGTTATCTGCAACAAAACCTGGCGTAAAGGGAGAAACCATTAGACCTGTTACCAAGTATCCGATTACAGATGGCAGACCTAATTTACGTGCTGCAAATCCCATCGTTGCTGCAGCGGTCAACACAACACCTACATTTAAAACAAGTGGTGCGGTATCAACAATTGAGGCCATGGATTAACTCTAATTGGAATCGTGAGTTAGCGGGGAAAATAAAAAAGGCCCCAGCACAATGCCGAGGCCCTTCTCATGAAATCGTTATTAATTAGCTGATGGTTCGCGAACTAGGTTTGGATCTACAGCGATTCCAGGTCCCATAGTTGTTGAAACAACTGCCTTTTGTACGTAGCGACCCTTTGATGAGTTTGGCTTTGCACGAAGTACTTCATCCATTGCAGCTGCGTAGTTCTCTGCAAGCTGCTCAGCAGTAAATGAAACCTTGCCGATTAGGAAGTGGAGGTTTGAATTCTTATCAACGCGGAATTCAATCTTTCCACCCTTAATATCTTCAACAGCCTTAGCAACATCTGTAGTTACTGTTCCTGTCTTTGGGTTTGGCATCAAACCACGAGGTCCTAGAACCTTACCGAGGCGACCGACCTTACCCATGAGATCTGGTGTTGAAACAACAGCATCGTAATCAAGACGTCCCTTTGAGACTTCTTCAATTAGTTCATCTCCACCGACGATATCTGCACCAGCAGCACGAGCTGCATCAGCATTTGCACCATTCGCGAAAACCAAAACGCGAGCGGTCTTACCTGTTCCGTGTGGGAGGTTAACTGTTGAGCGGATCGCTTGATCTGCTTTCTTTGGGTCAACACCAAGAACCAATGCAACTTCTACAGATGCGTTGTACTTAACTGTTGATGTTTCCTTGGCAAGTGTTACTGCCTCTAGTGGTGTGTAAAGGTGATCCTTCTTTACCTTTTCAGCGGCCGCTAAGTAGTTCTTTGAGCGCTTCATTTCTTCCTCATTTCTCCCTAAGGGAGTTAGTGGTTGTGGTTAGCGGACCAGCGAGGTCCTCCCACATCTCTTCACCAATTTGGTGATGAGAAATTTATTAATTTAGCCGTTTACTGTGATTCCCATTGAACGAGCTGTACCCGCAATGATCTTCGCAGCTTGATCAATGTCATTTGCATTGAGGTCAGCCATCTTCTGTGTTGCGATCTCCTTGACCTGAGCCATGGTGATGTTTGCAACCTTTGTCTTGTGAGGAACAGCTGATCCCTTTTCAACACCAGCAGCCTTCAAGATCAAACGTGATGCAGGAGGTGTCTTAGTGATGAATGTGAATGAGCGATCTTCGTACACAGTAATTTCAACTGGAATGATCTGGCCCTTTTGTGATGCTGTTGCATCGTTGTATGCCTTCACGAATTCCATGATGTTGACACCATGCTGACCTAGCGCAGGACCAACTGGTGGTGCAGGTGTTGCTGCTCCAGCCTGAATCTGCAACTTGATAAAGCCGCTTACCTTCTTCTTTGGTGCCATTTCTTTTCCTCTTTTTCTTGGTTTTGTTCTAAAAAATTAGATCTTCTGTACCTGACCGAATGAAAGTTCTACTGGTGTTTCACGTCCGAAGATAGAAACAAGAACCTTGAGCTTTGCTTGCTCTGGCATGATCTCTGAGATCGATGCTGGAAGCGTTGCAAAAGGGCCATCCATAACGGTTACTGACTCGCCAACTTCGAAGTCAACAACGCGGATTGCTTCTTTATCTGACTTCTTCACAGGACGTGGAGCCAGAATCTTTTCAACTTCATCCATGCTCAATGGCGATGGGTGGTGAGCATTTCCAACGAAGCCAGTAACACCAGGAGTGTTACGAACGGCAGACCATGACTCATCAGTTAAATCCATGCGAACCAAAACGTAGCCTGGGTAGATGTTGCGCTTAACCATCTTGAACTGGCCGTTCTTAAGTTCCTTCACTTCTTCTTCAGGTACTTCAATCTGGAAGATGTAATCTTCCATGTTGAGCGAAACGATACGGTTGTGAAGGTTGCCCTTCACCTTCTTCTCGTAACCTGCATAAGAGTGGACTACATACCAATCACCAAGTGCGGTACGTAGCGTGCGGCGAAATTCTGCATTTGGATCATTCTCATCTGATTCGATGTCGCCATCTTCATCGGATGCGAGCGCTAGTTCAGGCTCAGTTGAAGCAACAGGTGCTTCAACGATCTCTTCGACGACTGGAGTTGCAATCTCAGTTGCGTTAGCAGCGAGCGCAGCTTCGAATGCGTCAGCCTTCATTTCTTCGGTCATTGTCTGTCCTTACCCAAATACCCAGAAGACAAGTCGACCGAGAACTAGGTCAATCAGAGAAACCACGGCAATAACGAAAGTAACGAACACAAGTACAACAGCTGTGTATGTGGTTAGCTGATTACGTGTAGGCCAAACAACCTTACGGAGCTCTGAAATTACTTGGCGATAGAAAAGTCCAACGCGCGCAAATAGACCGAGCTTCTCGGCTACTTGTTCAACTGACTCTGTCATCGTCATTTCCTTTCGAACTTCGTTAGTACTTCTTTATTACAGTCGATCTGTAAAACTTCGTGCAGGGCAGGAGGGACTCGAACCCCCAACCGGCCGCTTTGGAGACGGCAACTCTAGCCAATTGAGCTACTGCCCTTCGCGAGAGCATGGCGAAACCATAGGGAAAAGCAAACCCTCGTGAGCGTCGAAGTGTAGAGGCAAGGTGGGGTTCAGGTCTAACTCGAGCCAGGAATACGGCAGACTTACGCCTATGAAACCTCGTATCTCAGCCCGAATCGCAGCTATCGCAGAATCAGCCACTTTGGCCGTTGATGCAAAGGCAAAAGCGCTTAAAGCAGCAGGCCGACCAGTAATTGGCTTTGGTGCGGGTGAACCTGATTTTCCAACACCTGATTACATCGTTGATGCTGCAGCTGCTGCAACAAAGGTCGTTGCAAATCACCGATATACACCAACACCAGGTTTGCCAGATCTACGAGATGCGATCGTTGCCAAGACAAAGCGTGACAGTAATTATGAAATCACCGCTGACCAGGTTTTAGTAACAAATGGTGGAAAGCAATCTGTGTACCAGACATTTGCATCGATCATTGATCCAGGTGATGAAGTTCTACTTCCTTCGCCTTATTGGACTACATACCCAGAATGTGTGAAGTTAGCTGGTGGAGTAAGTGTTGAAATCTTTGCCGATGAAACACAAAACTATTTGGTATCAGTTGAACAACTTGAAGCAGCTCGAACACCAAAAACCAAAGCGTTACTTTTCTGTTCGCCATCAAATCCAACTGGTTCTGTTTATTCTGTAGAACAAGTTAAGGCGATTGGTGAATGGGCAGTAAAGAACAATATCTGGGTTATTTCTGATGAAATTTATGAGCACTTGTTATACGACGGTGCTATTGCTCCATCAATGCCAGTGGTTGTTCCTGAACTTGCTGACACCTGCATCATCATTAATGGTGTTGCAAAGACATATGCAATGACAGGTTGGCGCGTAGGTTGGATGATCGGGCCTAAAGATGTCATTAAGGCTGCAACTAATTTGCAGTCACACTTGTCATCTAATGTTTCTAACGTTTCACAACGCGCTGCAATTGCAGCACTTAACGGAAACCTTGACGCAGTTCACAAGATGGGCGAGGCATTTAACCGTCGTCGCAAACTAATTGTTGGTTTGCTTAATGAAATCCCTGGATTTGAATGCCCAACACCAACAGGTGCTTTTTATGTTTACCCTTCAGTCAAGGGTGTACTTGGAACAACTATTCGCGGAAAAACACCTACAACTTCTGCTGAATTAGCAACGCTACTTCTTGAAGAGGTCGAAGTTGCCGCAGTTCCGGGCGAAGCATTTGGTCCATCTGGATATCTACGTTTTTCATACGCAACTAGCGATGAAGACATCGTTGAAGGTATTGGCCGTATCAAAAAGCTACTTACTGAGGGCTAAAGCTCAATCCCCACGAGATTTACTTCAGCTTCAAGGGTTATTCCAAATACCTCTTTAACTTGATTGCGCGCGCGCTTTGCAAGCTCTGCAATATCTGAGGCGGTAGCGCTGCCAGAGTTAGTAAGTGCAAGTACATGTTTTGTAGAAACTCGTGCACCACCAACTTGATCACCCTTATGTGTGCCAGAGTTTTCAATTAACCAGGCAGCCGAAATTTTTACTCTGCCATCAAGCAATGGCCACTTGGGCGCTGCATTTGGCAGTTCATCTGCTTGTTGCTGAGAAATAATTGGATTGGTAAAAAATGAACCGGCAGACCAGGAATCATGATCTTCTTGTGACAACAACATGCCCTTGCTTGCTCGAAGTTCTAAAACCGCGGCGCGAGTTTCTTTAACGGAAGCCTTATCTCCTGGTTCAACACCTAGCTTTTTTGCAAGTTCAAGATAAGTAATTGGATCACTCATTTCACCAATTCGAATTTGGAACTGCACATCTAAAACTATGTAACGTCCAGGATGGGACTTGAAGTAAGAATTGCGGTAAGTAAATTGGCATTCCGCATTCGTGAAAGTCTTGATTGCTTTTTCTTGGCGATCATAGGTGCGTACCCGTGTAATGAATTCAGATACTTCGTGACCGTACGCACCAATGTTTTGAATCGGTGCAGCACCAACCGTGCCTGGAATTCCGCTCAGAGTTTCAAGTCCTGCAAATCCTCGATCAATTGTTGTTTGAACAAAGATGTCCCAGTCTTCTCCTGCACCAATTGTTAGCGTCGCACCGCTGCACGCATCAACTTCGGATTTCACCGAGTTGTTTGAAATACGGATTACAGTGCCATCAAAGCCTTTATCTGAAATAAGAAGATTTGTGCCACCGCCAAGAATCAAGACGGGTGAATCACCAGCTTGTTCAATCGCTGCAATGATTTCTGCTTCGTTGGAAACCTGAACGATTTTCTTTGCCGGTCCACCCACCCGCAAGCTGGTGTATTTGGCTAGATCGGTCATGAAAGAAGGTTACCTGCGAGGAGACAAAATTGCGTCTTTGCCTCTGTACTTATCAAGGATCCGGTCGTAATTCTTCTTGGATTGAACTTCGCGGTATTCAGGTTCAGCATCGTGATACCCGTGGTGACGATCCTGAATCAGCGGCAGTTCCATCTGCAATAGCCGTCCACCGGCTTGGCGAATCTTTAATGAGTATTCGATATCAGCATTTCGATAATACAAAGCGCGTGGGTTAAATCCGCCAACTTCAATCATTGCTTCTCGATTAAATGCCATAAAGTATGAAAAGAGAACATCTACTTCGCCAGGTCCCTTGTCATCAACACTGCGCCATTCATCGTGGGTATTTATCAATCCCCCGCGCCAACCAACAGCAACGAATTTACCCTTTTCTAACTCTTGAACAACAGGTGCAATCGCATCTCCAGTAAATCGTGTTGATGGATCCATAATCACTACATACTTACTCTTAACTTTTTCTAGAAAAACATTGGCGCAATCTCCCCACGCCGCCCCAGGATTAACTGCAATTAGATATGTTCGCTTGTCCATTTGTTCAAACAATGCACCTGCATCGCCAATTGAAATGATTGCTACTGCGCAATTGCTGTTGGCTTTGATTGTTTTGACTGTTTCTAAGGCATCGTCGGTAAATCCATCGACAATGATTCCAACGGTTACATCATTTTCTAAATCAATCGGCCTGATATCTCGTGGGTAAGCAAGGGTTATATAAGGCTTCTTAGGGCGCAGTTCGTATCCCCCAGCAACATCTACAACTTCAAAGCCGGCCTGAAGTAACTCATCGCGATACTTATCAGCAAGGGCAAAATCTTTTGCTGCTCGTGCATCCATACGTGCCTGAGCAAGCGCGGTGACTGAATCAGGAATGCTCATTTAACTATCACCGCTTTCGATATTCCAAAAACCTTTATACCTGCAGAAGTTGCGTTGAGTTCAAGGGTTATTTGGTTGCCATCAACTGCGACAACTTTGCCCGAAACCGTCAGATCTACTTTTACCTCTGCCGGAACAATTACTGGCTTCATGAACCGACCTGAAAATTGCTTAACCTGTTGTGATCCCCCAGCCCAATCAGATACATATTTTCCGACTAATGCCATCGTTAGCATGCCGTGGGAAATTACATTAGGTAGCCCAACAGCTTTAGCGAACTCTTCATTCTGGTGAATTGGGTTCTGGTCTCCGCTGGCATCGGCATATGCCTTGAGCATTGCACGATCTATAAAAAACACTTTTTCTTCAAGAGTTGTGCCGACGTTGATCATGCGCGGACCACCAAAGTTGACCACGTTGAAACAACTAGTTCAGCTGCAGAATGTAGGTCAGAACGAATCACAACGAATTCGTTTCCATCACTTACTTTGTAGCTTTCAATAGTTGATGAACATTTCAGAGAATCATTTGCAACGATTGGTCGCTTGATTTCAAAGCGCTGATCTCCATGAACAACTCGGGTCCAGTCCAAACCAATTTCAGGGTCAGAAAGGATTTCTTGAGATTGATCTAAGGTGATTCGAATGGCAAAGGTAGGTGGCGCAACTGTTGTGTCATTTTCTGAGAGCACAGCACAGAAGGCATCTATGTGAGATTGTGTGACAGTTACTTGTTCAGCACCTTGGAAGGTGCGCCCGACCGAATCGGGATTGAGCATTAGCGAGTTTCGCGGTGAAGAGTTGAAGACTTGCAACGTGGACAGAACTTCTTAAGTTCCATGCGGTCTGGATCGTTGCGGCGGTTCTTCTTAGTGATGTAGTTACGCTCTTTGCAATCCACGCATGCCATGGTGATCTTTGGACGAACGTCCGCGCTCTTGCTTGCCATGGTCTTACTCCTTCAGTCGATTACGAGAGGCTTAGGTTACCCGAGCCTGCACGTTGCGCGAAATTCACGCTTGTGGAACTAGTAGCGGAGGCGGGATTTGAACCCACGACACAGCGATTATGAGCCGCTTGCTC
>NZ_DAIMYR010000007.1:0-14217 GCF_036734405.1 Candidatus Planktophila sp. | reverse complement strand
CCTAAGAAGCCAAACTCTGCGCTTCGTAAAGTTGCACGTGTACGTCTAACAAGTGGCATGGAAGTTACTGCATACATTCCTGGTGAAGGACATAACTTGCAAGAGCACTCAATCGTTTTAGTTCGTGGTGGCCGTGTTAAAGATCTACCTGGTGTTCGTTACAAAATTGTTCGTGGTTCCCTTGATACCCAAGGTGTTAAAGATCGTAAGCAATCACGTTCACGTTATGGTGCAAAGAAGGAGAAGAAGTAATGCCACGTAAAGGCCCGGTTGCAAAAGACCCAGTTGTTGCAGATCCTGTATACAGCTCTCCTGTCGTTACATCTTTAATTAATAAGATTTTGATGCATGGCAAGCGATCAACTGCTGAAGCTATTGTTTATGGTGCACTTGAGAGCTGCCGCGCAAAAACAAGTGGCGATCCAGTAATTGTTTTAAAGCGAGCATTAGATAACGTAAAGCCAACTGTTGAGGTTCGCTCCCGCCGTGTTGGTGGAGCTACTTACCAAGTACCAGTTGAGGTAAAGCCAGCTAGAGCATTAGCTCTTGGCCTTCGTTGGATTGTTGATAATTCAAGAGAGCGCCGTGAGAAGTCAATGGCTGAGCGATTAGGAAATGAATTAATTGATGCCAGCAATGGCTTAGGCGCAGCAGTTAAAAAGCGCGAAGACACCCACAAGATGGCTGAAGCAAACAAGGCGTTTGCTCACTATCGCTGGTAATAAAAGAGAAAACGGGAGAAGAGAAGAAAATGACAGTTGCAACCGCAATTGATCTAGCCAAGGTTCGCAATATTGGAATCATGGCTCACATTGACGCGGGTAAAACTACGACAACTGAGCGAATTCTTTTCTACACCGGAATCAATTACAAAATTGGTGAGGTTCATGAAGGCGCAGCCACTATGGACTGGATGGAGCAAGAGCAAGAGCGCGGTATCACTATTACATCTGCAGCAACTACCTGCCATTGGAAAGATCACATGATTAACATCATTGATACACCTGGCCACGTAGATTTCACTGTTGAGGTAGAGCGCTCCCTTCGAGTTCTAGATGGCGCAGTTGCAGTATTTGATGGCGTTGCTGGTGTTGAGCCACAATCTGAAACAGTTTGGCGTCAGGCAGATCGTTACAACGTTCCTCGTATTTGTTTTGTTAACAAGCTAGATCGAACCGGTGCATCATTTGATCGCTGTGTAGATATGATCAAATCTCGTCTTAATGCCACACCATTAGTACTACAGATTCCAATTGGCGCCGAAGGTGATTTTTCTGGCCTTGTAGATTTAATTGCAATGAAGGCACTTGTTTGGCCGGGCGAGACTAAAAAAGGTGAAGATTATTTAATTGAAGAGATCCCAGCTAATTTAGTTGAGAAGGCAAAACAAGCTCGTCATGAATTACTAGAGACTCTTGCTGATTGCGATGACACAGTAATGGAGAAGTACCTAGAGGGTGCTGAGTTAACTGAAGAAGAGATTATTGCTGGAATCCGTCGCGCAACCCTTGCAGATAAGGCAACACCAGTTCTTACTGGTTCTGCATTTAAGAACAAGGGTGTGCAGCCAATGCTTGATGCGGTAAATCGTTACCTACCAAGCCCACTTGATGTAAAGGCAATTGTTGGACACAAACAAGGTGACCCAACTGTTGAGGTTGAGCGCCAACCAAAAAATGATGAGCCATTCTCAGCCCTTGCTTTTAAAATTATGCGAGATCCCCATCTAGGTAAATTAACCTTCGTTCGGATTTACTCCGGCTCATTATCAGCTGGAACTGCAGTACTTAACTCAACTAAAGATAGAAAAGAAAGAATTGGAAAGATCTATCAGATGCACGCTAACAAGCGTGAGGAGATGGAGTCAGCCGGCGCCGGAATGATTATTGCGGTTATGGGTCTTAAGGACACCACCACCGGTGAAACATTGTGTGATGTTGATAAACCAGTAATTCTAGAATCAATGGATTTCCCAGCTCCAGTTATCTCAGTAGCAATTGAACCTAAGACCAAGGCAGATCAAGAAAAGCTTGGCGTTGCAATTCAATCATTAGCCGAAGAAGATCCAACCTTCCATGTTAAGTCAGATGAAGAAACCGGCCAGACAATTATTTCTGGAATGGGTGAGCTTCACTTAGAAATTTTGGTTGATCGTATGAAGCGCGAATTTAAAGTAGAGGCAAATGTTGGTAAGCCACAGGTGGCATACCGCGAGACACTTCGTAAAACTGTTTCTCGTTATGACTACACCCACAAGAAGCAATCTGGTGGTTCTGGACAGTTTGCAAAGATTCAGATTTCAGTAGAGCCACTTCCAACTGGTTCTGAAAATCCTTATGAATTCGTAAATAAGATCACTGGCGGTCGTATTCCTAAGGAGTACATCCCATCTGTTGATGATGGTTGCCAGGAAGCACTCGCTAGTGGACCACTTGCTGGTTATCCATTAGTTGATGTGAAAGTAACTCTTCTTGATGGCGCTTACCATGATGTTGACTCATCAGAGTTGGCCTTCAAGATTGCTGGAATCGCAGCATTTAAGGAAGCAGCAAAACTTGCTGGTCCTGTTCTGCTGGAACCAGTTATGTCGGTTGAAGTTATTACCCCTGAAGATTTCATGGGTGATGTCATCGGCGACATCAATAGTCGTCGTGGTCAAATCTTGGCCATGGATGAGCGGTCAGGTGCCCGGATTGTTAAGGCAACAGTGCCACTGTCAGAGATGTTCGGCTACGTCGGAGATCTTCGCAGCAGGACACAAGGTCGCGCGAGCTACAGCATGCAATTTGATTCGTATGCCGAAGTTCCACAAGCGGTATCGAAAGAAATCATTGCGAAGGTTCGCGGCGAGTAAAACCGCAACGACCAGAGCGAAAATCCGAAATAACTACTAACAGCTAAAACAGGAGGAAAAAGTGACAAAGGCGAAGTTCGAGCGGACCAAACCGCACGTAAACATCGGCACCATCGGTCACATTGACCACGGTAAGACAACTCTTACTGCGGCAATTTCCAAGGTGCTTCATGACAAGTTCCCGGATGTAAATCCGCTGATGAATTTTGATCAAATTGATAAGGCGCCAGAAGAGCGTCAACGCGGTATTACTATTTCTATCGCACACATTGAGTACCAAACAGAGAAGCGTCACTACGCACACGTTGACTGTCCAGGACACGCTGACTACATCAAGAACATGATCACTGGTGCAGCACAGATGGACGGCGCAATTTTGGTAGTAGCTGCAACTGATGGTCCAATGCCACAAACTAAGGAGCACGTACTACTTGCTCGTCAGGTAGGCGTTCCTTCAATCGTTGTTGCATTAAACAAGTCAGACATGGTTGATGATGCTGAAATTCTTGAGCTTGTTGAAATGGAAGTTCGTGAACTTCTAAACAAGTATGAGTTCCCAGGAGATACAACCCCAATCGTTCGCATCTCAGCACTTAAGGCACTAGAGGGTGACCAGAAGTGGGTAGATGCATTGCTTGAGTTGATGAATCAAGTTGATAACTTCATTCCACAACCAGAGCGTGAGACTGATAAGCCATTCCTAATGCCAGTAGAAGATGTATTCACAATTACTGGTCGCGGAACTGTTGTTACTGGTCGTATCGAGCGCGGAATTGTTAAGGTCAACGAAGAGGTTGAAATCGTTGGTATCCGCCCAGATGCACAAAAGACAATTGTTACTGGCGTTGAAATGTTCCGTAAATTACTTGATGAGGGTCAGGCCGGCGAAAACGTTGGTCTACTTCTTCGTGGAACTAAGCGTGAAGATGTTGAGCGTGGTCAGGTTGTTTGTAAGCCTGGATCAATTACACCTCACACAGATTTCGAAGCCTCTGCATACATCCTTTCAAAGGATGAGGGTGGTCGTCACACACCATTCTTTAACAACTACCGTCCTCAGTTCTACTTCCGTACAACTGACGTAACTGGCGTTGTAACACTTCCTTCTGGTACTGAAATGGTTATGCCTGGCGATAACACCGCTATGACTGTAACTCTAATTCAGCCAGTTGCGATGGAAGAGGGACTTCGCTTTGCGATCCGTGAAGGTGGCCGCACCGTTGGTGCAGGTCGCGTAACAAAGATCGTTAAGTAAAAAAAAGAATTATTTCTGGGCTGCTGAAATATGTGGCCCAGAAATAACTAAAAAGATTTACCTAGTAAAGAAGAAGGAGAAGCAAAATGGCCGGACAAAAGATCCGCATTAGGCTTAAGGCGTATGACCATGAGGTGATTGACACTTCAGCGAAGAAAATCGTTGAAACTGTTGAGCGCACTGGTGCTACCGTCGCAGGCCCTGTTCCGCTGCCTACTGAGAAAAACACATATTGTGTTATTCGCTCTCCACACAAATATAAAGATAGCCGCGAGCACTTTGAGATGCGCACCCATAAGCGCCTAATCGACATCATCGATCCAACACCTAAAACTGTTGATTCATTGATGCGTCTTGATTTACCAGCTGGCGTTGACATTGAGATCAAGCTCTAAGGGAATATAAAAATGACAACTACGCAATCAAGATCATCTGCCATTAAAGGCATCTTGGGTACGAAGCTGGGCATGACTCAAGTTTTTGATTCCCAAAATAAAATTGTGCCAGTAACTGTAATTGAGGCAGGCCCATGTGTGGTCACTCAAATTCGTACGCTGGAAAAAGATGGCTACACCGCTGTGCAATTAGCATTTGGTGGGATTGAGCCACGTAAAATTTCAAAGCCACTTGCTGGACAGTTCGCAAAGGCTGGCGTAACACCAAGAGCAGATGTTGCTGAACTTCGCATCTCATCAACTGAGGGTTATTCAGTAGGACAAGAGTTAAAGGCAGATGTATTTGCAGCTGGTGAGATTGTTGATGCCACTGGTACATCAAAAGGTAAGGGAACTGCTGGTGTTATGAAGCGCCATGGTTTCTCCGGAATTGGTGCTGCGCACGGTGTTGATAAGAAACACCGCATGTCAGGATCTATCGGTAACCGAACTACGCCAGGACGTGTATTTAAGGGCAAGCGCATGATGGGCCGAATGGGTATTGACACTGTTACTACTCAAAATCTTTTGGTTCACTCAGTTGATGCTGCAACCAACAAGATATTAGTTCGTGGATCAGTACCAGGTGCAATTGGTGCCACAGTATTTATTCGCACAGCAGCAAAGATGACTGCAGCTGAAACTGTTAATACAAAGGTTGGTGCCTAATGTCATTGAAAATTGAAGTAAAAGATATTTCAGGTAAAGCAACTGGTTCAATTGATCTGCCAGCAGCAATATTTGATGTGCAGGCAAATGTGCCATTGATTCACCAAGTAGTAGTTGCACAATTAGCTGCAGCTAGAGCTGGAACTCATAAGACTAAAAATCGTGGTGAGGTTTCTGGTGGTGGAAAGAAGCCATTTAAACAAAAGGGAACAGGTCGTGCTCGTCAGGGTTCAACTCGTTCACCAAACCAACGTCATGGTGGAGTAGCACATGGTCCAGTACCTCGTAAGTATGACCAACGCACACCAAAGAAAATGATTGCAGCAGCGCTTAAGGGTGTTCTATCTGATCGCCAACGCGCATCCCGCATCCATGCAGTTAGTGGAATTGTGGAGGCAACTACAACTAAGGCTGCCATTACTGCAGTTCGCCAATTTTCTGATCGTAAGAATTTGTTAGTTGTCTTATCACGAACTGAGAATGCAGCTTGGCTTGCGCTTAGAAATCATGATGATCTACATCTAATCGTTAATGATCAATTAAATGCCTACGATGTTTTGGTCTCTGATGATGTGATCTTCTCAGAGGGCGCTCTTCGTGACTTTATTGCAGGTCCTGCAACTGGCAAAGGTGCAACAGCTGTTGCCCGCGAGAGTGAAGTAGGAGTATCTGCATGAAAAACTATCGCGATGTATTACTAGCACCAGTAGTTTCTGAGAAGTCTTACTCATTGCTAGATGGCAATAAGTACACATTCTTAGTAGCACCGGATGCCAACAAGACAGAGATCAAGATCGCTGTTGAGAAGGTATTTAATGTAAAGGTATTAAGTGTTAACACCATGAACCGTGAGGGTAAGCGCAAGCGAACTGCAATCGGTTTTGGAAAGCGTAAAGATACAAAGCGTGCGATTGTGCATGTGGCAGCCGGACAACGGATCGACATCTTTGGAGGACCAGTCTCCTAACGGGGGATTGGGACTTAATAAGGAATAGGGAGAAGATAAATGGCACTGCGTAATCTCAAGCCGACCACACCTGGTCAGCGCGGAGCAAGCGTTCCTGATTTTGAAGAGATCACTCGTCAAAAGCCAGAGAAATCTTTAGTTCGCCCAATTAATTCCAAGGGTGGCCGAAATGCAACTGGCCGAGTAACTATGCGCCATCAAGGTGGCGGACATAAGCGCGCCTATCGCTTAATTGATTTTGTTCGTAATGATAAAGATGGCATTCCAGCAAAGGTTGCCCAAATTGAATACGATCCAAACCGAACTGCAAATATTGCATTACTTCACTTTGCCGATGGCGAGAAGCGTTACATCATCGCACCAGATGGTTTAACTCAAGGTGCACCAATTGAAAATGGAGCATCTGCTGATATTAAGCCTGGCAATAACCTGCCACTTCGTAATATTCCAGTTGGAACAATGATTCATGCAATTGAGCTTCGCCCAGGTGGTGGCGCCAAGATTGGTCGCTCTGCTGGATCTGCAGTTCAGTTAGTTGCAAAGGATGGACCATACGCACAACTTCGTATGCCATCAGGTGAAATTAGAAATGTTGATGTTCGCTGCCGTGCCACTGTTGGCACAGTTGGAAATGCCGAGCAATCAAATAGAAATTATGGAAAAGCAGGACGCATGCGATGGAAGGGCAAGCGCCCATCTGTTCGTGGTGTAGTTATGAACCCAGTTGATCACCCACATGGTGGTGGCGAAGGTAAAACATCTGGTGGTCGTCACCCAGTTTCTCCTTGGGGTCTTCCTGAAAAGCGCACTCGCAAAAAGAAAGCTAGTGATTCATTAATTATCCGTCGACGCAAGTCCAATAAGAAGAGATAAGGGGGGATCTTAAGATGCCACGCAGTTTAAAGAAGGGTCCTTTCGTTGATCTTCATCTATCTAAAAAGGTAGCTGATCAAAATGAGAAGAACACTAAAAATGTTATTAAGACTTGGTCACGTCGCTCAATGATTACCCCAGACATGATTGGTCACACCATTGCTGTTCATGATGGCCGCAAGCATGTGCCAGTTTTTGTTACTGAAGCGATGATCGGTCACAAGCTTGGTGAGTTTTCACCAACTCGTACCTTCAAAGGTCACTCTCGTGCTGATGGAAAGGCGGTAGTAAGTGAGTAACATCGATACTACTTCCGCATTAATTTCACGGGCTGTGCTTCGTGATTTCCGTGCCACACCACAAAAAGCACGTCGAGTTGTAAATCTTGTTCGCGGCAAGCGCGCAGATGAAGCACTTAACATGATGAAGTTTGCTAACCAACCAGAGCTAGGCGCTGCGATTTATTCATTAATAGCTTCGGCTGTAGCTAACGCCAAGCAAAAGAATCCATCACTTCGTGATGCCTCTGAACTTTGGATTGTTGAAGCATTAGTTGATGAGGGCTTCACCATGAAGCGATACCGACCACGTGCGCAAGGCCGCGGCTTTGCAATTAACAAGAGATCATCTCAGGTAAGCCTGGTGCTATCTGATGATAAGAATCTTCGGGTAAATAAGAATTTAAAAGCTTCTCAGATGCAAAAGCCAAAGGCACAAAGAAAGCCAGCGGTTATTGCAGATGCACCAGCGCCAACTAAGGCAGCTGATTCATTACCTGATAAGCCAGCAGCAAAGAAGGCAGCCGCCAAGAAGGCAACTGCTAAAAAAGCACCAGCCAAAAAGGCTGCATCTAAAGGGAAGGCCGAGTAAATGGGTCAAAAAATAAATCCACACGGCTTCCGTCTTGGAATTACCACTGATTTTAAATCACGTTGGTATGCCGACAAACTTTACGGTGCCTATGTAAAAGAGGACATCCTGATTCGAAAGCTTATGGCTAAGAAGATGGAGAGAGCTGGCGTATCTAAAATTGAAATTGAGCGAACTCGTGAAAAGGTTCGAATTGATCTATTCACCGCACGTCCGGGAATTGTGATTGGTCGTCGCGGTCAAGAGGCAGACAAGCTTCGAATTGATCTAGAAAACCTAACTGGTAAGCAGGTTCAGTTAAATATTCTTGAGGTTAAAAATCCAGAAACTGATGCACAATTAGTAGCACAAGGAATTGCTGAGCAATTAGCAGCTCGTGTTTCATTCCGTCGTGCGATGCGTAAGGGAATGCAAACTGCATTGAAGGCAGGAGCTGAGGGAATTCGAGTTCAATGTGGTGGTCGTTTGGGCGGAGCTGAAATGAGCCGTTCTGAGTTCTACCGTGAAGGAAGAGTTCCACTACATACACTGCGCGCTGATATTGATTACGGTTTTGCAGAGGCTCACACAACATTTGGTCGCCTGGGAGTTAAGGTTTGGATTTATAAGGGTGAGGTTATTGAATCTCGCGCCGAGCGTGCTGCTTCAGCTTTAGCTGCAGCAAAAGCTCCAAAGCCAAATCGTACAAACCGAGCACCTCGCGCCCCACGTGGTGAGGTAACAACTACAACTGTTGCCGAGCGTGCTGCTGCAGCTGATTCTGCTGCAACACCAACTGAGAGCGGAGCTAACTAATGTTAATTCCACGTCGAGTTAAGCATCGTAAACAACACCATCCAAAGCGTGCTGGAAAATCAAAGGGCGGAACTGCAGTTGCCTTTGGTGATTACGGCGTGCAAGCGATGGAGCCAGCATATGTAACTAACCGCCAAATTGAAGCGGCTCGTATTGCAATGACACGTCACATCAAGCGTGGTGGAAAGGTTTGGATCAATATTTATCCAGATCGTCCATTAACAAAGAAGCCTGCTGAAACTCGTATGGGTTCTGGTAAAGGCTCACCTGAGTGGTGGATTGCAAATGTTAAACCAGGTCGAGTTATGTTTGAAATTTCAGGTGTAACCGAGGCGGTCGCAACTGAGGCTATGACTCGTGCGATGCACAAGTTGCCAATGAAGTGCCGAGTTGTTCGCCGAGAGGAGTTCTAATGTCAACGACTACTGCTGAAACATTACGCGCTAGTTCAACTGATGAGTTGAATGAGAAGCTACGTGAGGCTAAGGAAGAGTTATTCAACCTTCGCTTCCAAGCAGCAACTGGCCAATTAGAAAACCACGGTCGATTAACCGCTGTGCGTAAAGAGATTGCCCGGATTTACACAATTTTACGTGAACGTGAACTAGGGATTGGAGTGAGCGCATGAGTAAAGAAAAAGCATCAGCTAACTCTGTAGAGCGTCCATTCCGTAAAACCCGTGAGGGAATTGTTACTAGCGACAAGATGGATAAAACTGTTGTGGTTTCAATTCAAGATCGAATCAAGCACGGCATGTACAGCAAAGTTTTGACTCGCTCTCGCAAGTTAAAAGCTCACGATGAAAGCAACTCAGCTGGCATCGGCGATCGCGTTTTAATCATGGAGACTCGTCCACTGTCAGCAACAAAGCGCTGGCGTGTGGTTGAGATTCTTGAGAAGGCCAAGTAAGGGGCAAAAATGATTCAACAAGAGTCGCGCTTACGCGTTGCCGATAACACTGGCGCAAAGGAATTACTTTGCATCCGAGTGCTCGGTGGCTCATCACGTCGCTATGCAGGTATTGGCGACATCATTGTTTGCTCTGTTAAGGATGCAATTCCTGGTGGCCAGGTTAAGAAGGGTGAGGTTGTTAAAGCTGTCATCGTTCGTACCGTAAAGGAGAACCGTCGTGCTGATGGTTCATATATTCGTTTTGATGAGAATGCAGCAGTAATTGTTAAAGATGATGGTGAGCCACGTGGCACACGTATCTTCGGACCAGTTGCTCGCGAACTTCGAGATAAGAGATTTATGCGAATTATTTCACTTGCTCCGGAGGTGCTATAAAAATGGCAAACATTCGTAAGGGCGATACCGTGCAGGTAATTGCCGGAAAAGATAAGGGAACAACTGGCACCGTACTTTCAGTTGATCGCATCCGCGCACGAGTTTTAGTTGAAGGTGTTAACCGCGTAAAGCGTCACACCAAGGAAACTACCTCTGACCGTGGTGTGAAGGTTGGCGGAATTACCACTGTTGAATCTGCAATTCATCTATCCAATGTGATGTTGGTAGATGGCGATGGCAAGGCAACTCGAATTGGCGCTCGCAAAGATGATGCTGGCAAAAATGTTCGCATCTCCCGCCGTTCTGGAAAGGATGCGTAATGTCTACTGATTTAGCACCACGTCTTAAAGGACGTTACAAAGCTGAGATTGCACCAGCTCTTAAAGCCAAGTTTGGTTATAGAAATGTGATGCAAATTCCAACCCTTACCAAAGTTGTTGTGAACATGGGTGTGGGCGAAGCTGCACGTGATTCAAAGTTAATTGAAGGTGCCATTCGCGACCTTGCCACAATTACTGGACAACGTCCGCAGGTAACTCGCTCGCGTAAATCTATTGCTCAATTTAAATTGCGTGAGAATATGCCAATTGGTGCTCACGTAACACTTCGTAATGATCGTATGTGGGAGTTCACCGACCGCCTGCTTTCAATCGCATTGCCACGTATCCGCGACTTCCGTGGACTTTCACCAAAGCAATTTGATGGAAATGGTAATTACACATTTGGTTTAACTGAGCAGGTTGTATTCCCAGAGATCGAACAGGACAAGATTGATCGAACTCGTGGAATGGATATCACTTTAGTTACCACTGCTAAAACCGACGAAGAGGGAAGAGAGTTGCTTCGCGCACTTGGTTTCCCTTTCCGAGAAAATTAAGAGAGGCAACAACAAATGGCAAAGACATCACTGAAGGTAAAAGCTAGCCGTAAACCAAAGTTTAAGGTGCGCGGTTATACAAGATGCCAACGTTGTGGCCGCGTTCAATCGGTCTATCAAAAATTTGGTATTTGCCGTATTTGCTTCCGCGAAATGGCACATGCCGGAGAGTTACCAGGTATCACCAAGGCTTCTTGGTAATACAAAACCCAACTATCAACTACGAAGCAGGTCCGCAAAATTGCGGAAACCATTTCGAGAAAGGCCAGAGGCCAAAGTAATGACAATGACAGATCCGATCGCAGACATGCTTGCACGTTTGCGTAACGCCAACTCGGCTTACCATGAGAAGGTTTCAATGCCTTCTTCTTCGGTTAAAGCTCGAATTGCTGAGATATTAAAACAAGAGGGATATATCTCTGGTTTTTATATTGAAAGTAATCCAACAGGGTTTGGCAAAACATTAGTTTTAGATCTTAAGTTTGGTTCAAACCGCGAGCGATCAATCGCAGGACTTCGCCGTGTTTCAAAGCCAGGACTTCGAGTTTATGCAAAATCAACCGCCCTTCCTAAGGTGTTAGGTGGATTAGGTGTAGCAATTATTTCAACCTCCTCTGGTTTGCTGACTGATAAGCAAGCCAATAAGCAAGGTGTAGGCGGAGAAGTTCTCGCCTACGTATGGTGATCTAATGTCACGTATTGGAAAAATGCCAATCACAATTCCATCTGGAGTTGAGGTAAATGTTGCTGGTCAATCAGTTTCAGTCAAAGGTCCTAAGGGAACATTGACTCATGTACTTGCTGAACCAATTGCCGCAAAGCAAGAGGGTGCAACTCTTACAATCACTCGTCCAAATGAGACACGTGAGGCACGTTCACTTCACGGTATGTCTCGCACCATGATCTCAAACATGATCGAGGGTGTAACAAAGGGATATAGCAAGAAGATAAATATTGTTGGCGTTGGTTACAAGGTTGCAGCTAAGGGTAAAAACTTAGAGTTCGCTCTTGGCTATAGCCACCCAATTAACTTTATTGCTGATGAGGGAATCACATTTAAAATTGACTCCCCAACTGAAATCACAGTTGTTGGCATCAACAAGCAATTAGTTGGTGAGACTGCTGCCAAGATTCAAAAACTTCGTAAATCTGATCCTTATAAGGGTAAGGGTCTGCATTTAGAGGGTGCACGTATTCGCCGCAAGCAAGGAAAGACAGGTAAGAAATAATGGCTATCGGATATAAAGTCGTTAAGGGTTCAGCAACTAAGGCCCGCGCCCGTCGTCACTTCCGCTTGCGTAAGCGAGTAGTTGGTACACAAGAGCGTCCTCGGTTGGTTGTTTCACGATCAGCACGTCACTTGTTTGTGCAAATTGTTGATGATTCAAAATCTGCCACCTTGGTTTCTGCCTCCACTATGGAGAAGGAGATGCGCACATTTGCTGGTGATAAAACTGCAAAAGCTAAACAGGTTGGCGAATTGATCGCTAAGCGTGCGAAAGAAAAAGGAATTTCTGCCGTGGTCTTTGACCGCGGTGGTAATAAGTTCCACGGCCGGGTTGCAGCTGTTGCAACTAGTGCTCGTGCAAATGGATTGGAGTTCTAATGGCCGGTACACCAGCTACTAACACCGGTGCTCGTGAGGATAAGCCAAAGGGCGGTCGTGAAAAGCGCGAGCGTCGTGATGGTGATTTCCAAAAAGAGAAGTCTCCATACACCGAGCGCGTGGTATTTATTAATCGTGTTGCCAAGGTAGTAAAGGGTGGACGTCGTTTCTCCTTTACTGCATTAATTGTCGTTGGCGATGGCAAGGGAATGGTTGGCGTTGGATATGGCAAAGCCAAAGAGGTTCCACAAGCTATTGCTAAGGCAGTTGAAGATGGCAAGAAGAATTTCTTTAAGGTGCCATTGATTAATGGAACTATTCCTCATCCAGTTCAAGGCGAGAAAGCTGCCGGAGTTATTTTGCTTCGTCCAGCCTCTCCTGGTACTGGTGTAATCGCAGGTGGTCCAGTTCGTGCAGTACTTGAGTGCGCAGGAATCACCGATGTTTTAACTAAGTCTTTAGGTTCTGGAAATCCAATCAATATGGTGCATGCAACTGCAGCCGCACTTAAAATGTTGGAAAACCCAACCGCTATTGCAGCTCGTCGTGGTCGCCCACTAGAAGATGTTGCACCAGCAGCACTTACTCGTTTGATTGCAGAGCAAGTAAAGGTAGGTGCCTAATGCCAAGATTAAAAGTTACGCAAGTTAGATCAAAGGTTGGCAATCCTCCTGATCAACGCAACACTCTTCGCTCACTTGGTTTGAAGCGAATCGGTGATGTAGTAGTTAAGGAAGATCGCCCAGAGATTCGTGGCATGGTTTACTCCGTGCGTCATTTAATTGCAGTTGAGGAGGTTGAATAACAATGGTGCTAAAGGTTCATCATTTACGTCCAGCTCCTGGAGCTAAAAAAGCTAAGACTCGTAAGGGTCGTGGTGAGGCTTCAAAGGGAAAGACTGCCGGACGAGGTGGCAAGGGAACACGTGCACGTAACGTAGTTCGTGCTGGATTTGAGGGTGGTCAACTGCCATTAGTAATGCGTCTGCCAAAACTTCGCGGATTTAAGAATCCAGAAAGAGTTGAGTATCAGGCGGTAAATATTTCAACTATTAACTCACTTTACCCAAAGGGTGGAGATGTAACAGTTGAGGACTTAGTAAAGAAGGGTGCTGCTCGTAAGGGCCATCCAGTAAAGGTGCTTGGTAATGGCGACATCTCTGTCAAAGTTACTGTGCTAGCCCATGCATTCTCATCATCGGCAACTGCGAAGATTTCAGCTGCTGGTGGATCTGCAAAGACACTTTAATAAGTTATAGATAGAAAGGAGAGACATCTTGTTAGCAGCATTTGGTAAGGCATTTAAGACACCTGATTTGCGTAAGAAGATTATCTTCACTCTTTCTATCATGGCGCTGTTCCGATTAGGTTCAGTAGTTCCAACCCCTGGTGTTTCTTATGTAAATGTGCAGGAGTGTTTGAATACTGCAGATACTGGTGGATTGTTTGGACTTATTAACTTATTCAGCGGTGGTGCGTTACTTCAATTAAGCATTTTCGCACTAGGAATCATGCCTTACATCACTGCATCAATCATTGTTCAATTATTGACTGTGGTTATCCCTCGATTTGAAGCATTAAAGAAAGAGGGACAATCTGGAACTGCTAAGTTAACTCAATACACACGTTACTTAACAATTGGCCTAGCAATTTTGCAATCAACAGGCTTGATCGCAGTTGCACGTATTGATGGTCGAATTTTTCCTAATTGCGCACTTCCAATTATTCCAG
>NZ_DAIMYR010000006.1:0-20326 GCF_036734405.1 Candidatus Planktophila sp. | reverse complement strand
TGGCCCCCGTAGTCCAATGGCAGAGACAGAGGACTTAAAATCCTTCCAGTGTCGGTTCGAGTCCGACCGGGGGCACCAGACATCTCATGGCAATAGAGCCCTTCCATCGGACCTTAGCCTCCGCTATTGAACCAATGGGTAGCAGCGACAGCACATAGAGATGTGATGACTAACGGGTCGCGGGTCAGGACCTTGAATATTTGCCTCAAATCACTTAGGCTAAATCTATGAAACGGAACAAGGCTAGTTTGCTACTAAGCGCAGTTCTTGTTTGTTCACTTTTCCTCTCTCACTTGCAAACTGCAACTGCAGCTGAACGAAAAAAACCAAGTTGGTTCGCTAGTTGTCCTGAAGTAATTGATGCCACGCCCAATATTGAAACCAAGAAGACTCAATTCTTGAGGTTTCTAAACACGGGACAAGAGTTCACACTGCTTGCAACAAATTCTGTCGACCCTGTTACAGAGCCCCAATCAATCATCGGATGCTATGTAATCGAAGATTCAGTTATCGAACGAGATTTGTCACCCGAGTGGCAGATTGGTTCATTAAACCGTGATGTAAATGGGTTTTACTTCAAGAATGCCGCAGGCATTGTTTGGCGACTTTCATTGAGCGCTGATGGACAAACTTTCGAAACTCTTCCTGGATCCTTGTATTACAAAGCCGGGCAGGGATTCCGTATCAATGAAGTAATTCCTAAAGCAATAGATTGCAAGGTAAAGGACTCAAGATTGGGTCCTATTCGATTAGGATTTCCACGAAACTCTGATCGCGTTCCTCAATTTGGTGTTACTCAAAATCTAATCATAGTTGTGGATTTTCCAGACGCGAGGATAACTGAGAGTCTTGAATCTGTTGTCAACAATACTTTGTCACCAGCAACAGTCGAAAAGTTCTTTGCTGCGAGCACAAACGGGAAGTTTTCCCCAAAATTTTCGATCTTTCCATCCATCATTACTTTAAACAGTCTTGATACTACTTTTGCTCCGTTTGCTACAGGACGCTACTTCAATAATGGGGTTCAACAAGATCACAGGCTGGTAAAAGAAGCAGTAAGTCTTGCGAAGTTAAAGGGACAACTTAGTGGCTATTCGAGTATAAATGTTTTCGCCCCAACCTCGAAGTCTTTGGGTTACTACGGTTCTGCGTTTCTCGATCTAGAACTTGATGTCGGGGGAAAACCAGTAAAGAATTCTCAGCTTGTAGGGCAAATTGGAACCGTGAATTCATCGGTTCCTTCGTGGAAAGTATTTGCACACGAGTACGGGCACTTGTTGGGGATGTATGACTATTACATTCCAGGAACAGGAACTACGGGAAAATCACCAGGACCCTTCGACTTTATGGGAAACACGACTGGAACTGCAAATACTTTCTTTGGGTTTCAAAGGTGGGTTCAGGGTTGGATTGAAGACAATGATGTTATTTGTGATTACACAACCAATTCTTCCGTGACACACAGTTTAACTCCACTAAATCAGAATTCGGGTAAGAGACTTTATGTGCATCCAATTAGTGGCTCCCTTGCATTAGTCATCGAATTTAGAACTGAATCTGAATTCGACTCCTTGAAAGGAAACGATGGGCTGCTTGTTTACTTGATTGATATGAAGGTTGCTTCTTTGAAAGGCCCGATCAGTATCCAGCCGTCTGAACAGGATTTGGTTCTCAACCCTCGCGATGATGTAGAGAGATATTCAAGAGCCCCACTTTCAAGTGGTCAATCTGTGAAAGTTGGAGATTTAGTCATACTTGCAGAAGAAGTTTCAAAAGACAGAGCTGCATTCAGGGTGCTAACAAGAGTTGAATTCCAAGCCAGGCAAGATGCAGAGGCTAAAGCAGCTGCGGAACTAAAAGCAAAGCAAGATGCAGAGGCTAAAACAGCTGCCGAATTAAAAGCCAAGCAAGAGGCAGAAGCCAAAGCAGCAGCAGAACTTAAAGCTAAACAAGAAGCGGAGTTGAAGGCGCAACAGGAGGCCACTACTAAAGCTGCATCAGCTAAGAAAACAACCATCACCTGCATCAAGGGCAAACTCACCAAGAAGGTTACTGCTGTGAAACCTAAGTGCCCAGCTGGCTATAAGGTGAAAAAGTAGTTAAATGCGAATCAAACGCCCAGTGTTCCAAGCACAATAATCCAGCCAAGTGCTGATTTAGAGACCAAGCTGAGAACGATGTATGCCTTTTCGCCATAAACATAGGAACTCCACTTGCCGACCTTCTTGTACTGAAGCCACATGTTGATTGCAAATGAATTAAAGAATAAGAAGGTAAGCAAGAAACCAAACTGGGCATAACCAGGAACAGCATCAGAGATATTGTTGATAGAAACCGAGAAATACAGCCCACCCATAATCCATGGAACGATTCCTGCAAGGACTCCGATGTTAAATGGTAGCCAATTGGTTTCTTGTGTTAATTGGTTGTATTTCTCCATTACAAGACCCATCAGGTTCATAATGAAATTCAGTGTAAAGACAAACACAACTGTCGAAAGCTCAATCAAGCCACCAAGCATCAAAAGAACAACGAGCATCAGGGAAGAGCTAAATGCGTATTCCCACCAGCGAATCGGATTTATTTCCTTTTCAATGTTTTGCTCATACTTGCCGATGTAAGCCGGGGATGAGACTACTAAGTGTGCAATCGCTGATAACAAAAGAAAGATCGGTGCGATCAAAGCAATAGGAAACTCAAAGAGCGTCTGACTAACTGGAGCAACTCCATCTGGTGTCTCATCAAAGAAACGAGTGATAACTGGGATAGTTGTTTCATCATTTAGGATAAAAAATAGAATTATTCCCTGAATCAGGTGGGTAACGCCCGCGACTCTGTTGAAGTTTTGTAATTGCTTTCCGGTCTTTGTCTCTGGCTTCATTTTCTCCCCTTGATAGCCCAAGTGATGGGCTAGAAGCCTGAACAATAGGAGTAGAAGCTCAAAAAATAGGCTTGGACGGGCACCTTCCCTAAATTTCTAAGCGGGTTTTAAGCATCCGAGCGTGCACTTACTTAGCCGTAACCCCCACTAAACCGTACGATTGTCCCTGCACCACAACCACCGGAAATTCTGGTGGCCCTACAAAAGGAGAACAAAGATATGCGCAGTTCAAACCCTGTTCTTGGACGGGCGTTTAATCAGCGTGGATACGCTGCATTCGATCCGAGCACAATTAACTCAGACCCAGCAGCGCTAGAGAATTTGTACAACACACCTGCAGCTTCCTCATTACGCACAGGTCGCATGACGATTGATGATGTTGTCACTCGCACAGCGATCATGTTCGCAGTATTGGTAACAGTAGGTGCTGCAGCATGGACGCTTAACCTTGGTGCCGGCGCACTATTGCTCGGCTTCATCGGTGGATTTATCCTTGCGATGGTTAATTCATTTAGCAAGACAGTTAAGCCAGCACTTGCAATTGCATACGCAGCTTTCCAAGGTTTAGCTCTTGGCACGATCAGCAATCTGTACAACACCATGTACGACGGAATTGTTAGCCAAGCAATCTTGGTAACACTCAGTGCATTTACTGGAATGTTGTTTGCTTTCAAGAGCGGACGCATTCGCGTAACACCTAAGTTCACAAAGGTATTGATGACAGCGCTCATCGGTTACCTAGTACTTGCTGTTGTTTCATTGGTGTCTTCATTCATCACCGGAACAAGCATTTACAGCATCGGTGGACTTGGTTTAATCATTGCAACAGGCGGAATGGTTCTTGCAGCTTTCTTCTTGATTCTTGATTTTGATTCAATTCAAAAGGGAATTGCAGCAGGAGCTCCAGAGTCAGAATCATGGAGAGCAGCGTTTGGTCTTATGGTCACAATCGTTTGGTTGTACCTAGAGGTCTTGCGCGTTCTATCTATCTTGCGTGGTAATGACTAATCAGATCTAGTTAAAGATCTTCATCGACGGGCCTCAGGTTTTTAACCTGGGGCCCTTCGACATTTCTGGTCTCTGGAATTCGGTAGACCAGCAGTAAAACAATTGAGAAAATAACTGCCGAAGCTCCAAAAGCGGTTCTGTATGAATAAACATCAGAGATCCAGCCAATAATGATTGGCCCGAAGATCATTCCTGCATCCCCTGCCATTTGGAAGATGGCAATTACTTTGCCGCCTTTACCCTTGATGATGTCTCCAACGATGCTGGCAGGTGTGATTGAAAGATAAGCCCCACCAAAACCCAGAATGATCATAGAAATCATGTACATCAATGGATTAACTGCAAAAGTCAGCACCAAAATTCCGAGAAAGACGATGTTGGCACCAACAATCGATGCAGCTCGTCGGCCCTTTGTGTCTGAATATCGTCCAGCGCGCAAAAGCACGACTCCTTGAACCATTGCAGAAATAGCTAGGCCATAACCAACGATTGCGGTGGTCGAACTCAATTCCTCTGTAACGAAGACGGGCAAGATCGAAGCACGCATTCCGAAGAAAACCCAGGTTCCAATAAAAGCTAAAACCAGGGCAATTCGATACGCAGGCATTGCAAGGGCTTCACCAATAGTTGTGGCTGGTTCATCTGTACTATTTTTAACTTTCGCACCGATTGAATCGCCCTTAAGGAAAATCAGCGCAACTAAACCTGAACAAAGCAACAATCCTGAATACACAAAGAAGGGAGCACGCAAAGAGATTAGAGATAAAACGCCACCAATAGCTGGGCCAGCAATTCCGCCAACAATAAAAGAACCTTGATAGACAGACTGTGCTTGACCACGTTGTGAATCGCTGACAGAACGCAGAATCACCGAACTTGCGGCAACGGAAAACATTGATGAACCAAGACCACCGGCTGCTCTAAAGAAAAGCAGTTGATCGTAACTTTGTGCGATTCCAGCTAAGAAAGTAAAGGCAGAAACCATAAAGATTCCAGTTGAAAACACGGCGCGCTCACCAAATTTGTCTACCAATACACCTGAAATCAAGCCTGAAGCAAAGCGCGTGATTGCAAAGGCTGAAACCATTAATCCAATAGCTGCGTTATTTACACCAAAAGATTTTGCAAAGACTGGAATCGCAGGCATAACAATTCCGAAACCAACTGCAACAAAAAAGGAAGCCGCAACAAGAGAAGAAACTTCGCGGGGTAGATCTCTAAATGGTGATTTCATACTCATAGAAGGTGCAGTCTACTTGTTTGAATGTTGATGGGAGTTGGTTCAGGGGTGGCTCAGAGGTAGTATTCAGGTGTGAAATCAGTTATAGCCGAACATTTAGTAAAGACTTATCGCAATGGCGAAGTCAAAGCACTCAATGACTTATCTCTAGATGTTGAAGAAGGCACTGTTTTAGGCGTACTTGGACCAAATGGTGCAGGAAAAACTACAACTGTCCGAATTCTTGCAACACTACTTAAGCCTGATTCTGGATCTGCAACTGTCGCAGGTATTGATGTCATCAAGCATCCAGACAAAGTGCGTGAACAAATTGGTTTATCAGGTCAATATGCAGCTGTTGATGAAACTTTAACTGGCTGGGATAACTTGGTGATGTTTGGTCGCCTGTATCACCTAGGTCGTCAGAGCTCGATTGATCGCGCTAATGAATTACTAGAACGTTTTGATTTAACTGAAGCTGCACGTCGTCCTATCAAAACTTATTCAGGTGGAATGCGCCGTCGCCTTGATTTAGCAGCATCATTAATTGTTAAGCCAAAGATTTTGTTCTTAGATGAGCCAACAACTGGTTTAGATCCACGTGGTCGCCAAGATATGTGGGGCGTGATCCAAGAGCTTGTTAAGGGCGGAGTAACGCTGCTGCTGACAACACAGTATTTGGAAGAGGCTGATCAATTAGCTGATGAAATCGCGGTTATCGATCGCGGAACAGTTATTGCGCGCGGCACATCCGATGCTTTGAAAAAGCAGGTTGGTGGAGAACGGCTAGAAATCACCGTGGAGCCTGCAGATTTAGATAAGACCAACCAGATTGTGGCCAAGATCAGTGGTCATGCAACGCATGTGGAACTAAGAACTGTAAGTGCTCCGGTCCTTCATGGTTCAAAAGATTTGATGGATGCATTACGAGCAATGGATGATGCCAAGATCCACCCGCTAGATATTGGTTTAAAGCGCCCATCATTAGATGATGTGTTCTTGTCATTAACCGGCCACGTAGCTGAAGAAACTGTTGAAGAACCGGTAGCAAAGAAGAAGAGGGGCGCTAAAAAATGAAAAATGTGATCTTTGATTCAATGATCATTACAAAGCGACAAATTCTCCAACTTGCTCGAGTTCCAGAACTACTAGTCTTCTCAACAATCCAGCCAGTAATGTTTGTGCTTTTGTTCCGCTATGTATTTGGTGGCTCAATCGACACTGGCCAGCCAGGCGGATATGTACAGCTATTGATGCCTGGAATCTTCGTTCAAACCGTTGCTTTCACCTTGGCATCAACGGCAGTTGGCTTAGCTGAAGACATGAAGAAGGGTTTGATTGATCGCTTTAGATCTCTGCCAATTTCACGCGGTGCGGTAATTATTGGCCGCACATTTGGTGATGCACTACTGAACATTTTGGTACTAGTAGTTATGGCTGCTGCTGGATATGCAGTTGGCTGGCGTCCGACTTCAGGAATTCTGCAAACAACCCTTGCCTTCCTGTTTCTCTTTATGTTTGGTTACGCACTTTCCTGGATCGGAATTTTGGTTGGTCTGTCAGTCAAAGAAGCTCGTACCGTTCAAAGCGTAGGTTTCTTGGTTACTTTCCCGCTGACTTTCTTATCAAACGCTTTTGCACCAACCACCGGAATGCCACGTGCGTTGCAGTACTTTGCTGAGTGGAATCCAGTCTCAACCATGGTTGCAGCCTGTCGCCAATTATTTGGCCTAGAAAATGAATTTGGTGCCACGGCAAATTCCTGGCCAAGCCAGTACCCACTAGCCACTTCACTGCTCTATATGGTTATTTTGATGGCAATCTTTATTCCACTGAGTATTCGTAAGTACAAGAACTACTCAAGCTAATTTAAAGGTAGAACTCGGCCGCCACAATCTCAACTGAGATTTCACGGCCATTAGGTGCTGTGTAAGAAACTTTTGCACCAATCTCTTGGCCAAGTACTGCCGCACCCAGTGGAGATTTCTCGCTGTAAACATCTAGATCACCCGATGAAATTTCGCGAGACCCAATTAAAAACTTCATTTCGTCGCCAGCAATAATTGCGGTTACAACCATTCCTGCGCCAACTTTTCCATCCGCACTAGCTGGTGGAGTGCCAATGTGTGCATTTTCCAACATTTGCTTTAGCTGACGAATACGCGCTTCCATTTTTCCTTGCTCGTCGCGCGCTGCGTGGTAACCACCATTTTCCTTTAAATCACCTTCGGCACGCGCGGCTTCAATTTTTGCAGTGACCTCTTTGCGACCGGGACCTTCGAGCTGGGTCAGCTCAGCACGCAAGCGATCTGCGGCTTCTTGGGTCAACCATGTCTGTGTCATAAGGGGTAACGGTACTGGTTACTTACTTGGCACGACAACTGGATACATCAGCGTTGACCGCTTCGCTACGCGTAGGAACTTCAGTGATCAGTTCAACCTTAGATTTTCCTGCAGGAATCTCTTGATCAATCTGTCCAACAATATTTTTGTCAAAGTCACGCGCAATCAGGGTGCACATCACCACTTGATTGCTGTCCTGCCTTTCAATGAAGTAGCGCACCGATGCGGCGCGATCATCAGTAATTGTGAAGGAAACAAGCTGAGAGCGAAGCGGCGGATTGGAGTGATAAAGCGCCGACCACACAAGCCAACCGATTCCGAGAATGCCGACAACAAGGGCTATCGCAGGCCAACGTGTGGCTTTGGTAACCCCGTATCGTTCTTCGTAGTTGAACGGCTTTTCACTTTGCATGACATGATTATCGCATGGAACAAGAAGAAATCTTCATGGGATCTGCGGGCTCCCTTACGGTGGGTATTTTGCTGATCGCCGTGGTCTTTTTGATGCGCAGTTTTTACAAGCGCTTCATGGGCGTAGATCGAAGCGATGACTCAACCGAATAATTTTCTTGCAAAGATTTTTCAAGGTGTTGCCGTACTTGCGATTGCAGCACTCTTTGTCGGACTAGGTTTTTGGCAACTGCAACGTGCCGCAGATTTAAAAGAAAGTTTAAAAGTTGCTCGGACAGTTGATACAAATGTTGTTACCTTGCAATCAGTTGCACAGCCTCGGACAGCTCTAGGGGAAGCAGCATTTAACCGAACAGTTTCTTTGACCGGAAAATACATCGCTAATTTCAGAGCCCCCAATCAAGTTGATGGAAATGGCGTGGTTGCTGATTGGGAAGTTGCACTTGCCCAAGTTGATGAGCGATCAGCAATTTTGGTTGTTCGGGGGTTATGGTCTGAACGTTTGCTCAACCCAGAAATTCAGCAATCAATGAATATTGATATCCAAGGTGTTTTAGTTGCGAGCCAATTCGCAGATCGCGCCGACAACGTTCCCGGCATTATTTCCAGATTAGATAGCGCAGTTGTTGTCGGACTGACCGATTTGGATTTGTATGACGGCTACATCCAGGCCAGATCCGAATCTGTTGGAGGGGCCCAACTGGAGCGCTCCCGAATCACCGAAGAAAAGATCAATCCCAAAATCCCTGGCTACTACTGGCAGCACATTTCCTATGTGGTCATTTGGTGGCTCATGACCGCAGTGGTGCTGTACCTACCCTTCTATCGCCGTAGAGTTACCCCATGAGCAGTTCAGTCAAGAGATTTAGATTCATGGCCATAATCGCCGGCATCATGTCCATCTTGTTGTGGTTTGTAGATCTGCCCGTGGTGTACCTATTTGATAATCAAGACTGGAAGGCCGCAGTTGCGTGGATTCCATTTGTTCATGGATGGATTTACGCGGTCTATGTGCTTGTTGCCCTGCAGTTTTCAGTCAAGGCGCATTGGCCACTAAGAAAGATCATCTGGCTTATCTTGGCCGGCACACTTCCATTTGCATCAATTGCCGCGGAGCGCAGAGTTGTTCGACAGTATTCGTGATTTAGTTAAGTCTCTGATCTACCCACTGTACGAGTGGCGTCTGATTCGTTCTCTAGATTTTTCAAAGACCCCACAGCATGTTGGTGTCATTCTTGATGGCAACCGGCGATGGGCTAAATCCAATCCGACTAGTAATGATCCCCACGGCCATAAAGCCGGTGCCAACAAGATCATCGATTTCTTGGGGTGGTGTGATGATGCCCAAGTTAAGGTCGTAACTCTGTGGTTGTTATCAACGGATAATTTCAAGCGCTCGCAAGAAGAAATCGATGAGTTGCTAAAGATTATTGGAAACACCGTGGATGAACTTGCGGCCACCGGTCGCTGGAATATCAAGGCGGTTGGTGCGTTAGATCTGCTGCCACCATGGCTTGAAGAAAAACTGAGCTCCTTAAAACCGATTCGAAGTGATGGGGTCGAAGTCAACGTGGCCATTAGTTATGGCGGGCGTCGCGAAATTGTTGATGCGGTGAAGAACTACTTGACCGAAGAAGAAGCTGCCGGCCATTCGATCAAGGATGCCCAAGAGAAGTTAACTGCCGAAGACATTTCAAAGTATTTATACACCGCAGGACAACCTGATCCCGAGCTGTTGATCCGCACCTCTGGTGAACAACGCCTTGGTGGCTTCTTGTTATGGCAAAGTGCTTTATCTGAATTTTACTTTTGCGAGGCGTACTGGCCAGATTTTCGTCACCTAGATTTTCTGCGCGCACTGCGTTCTTACTCTGTGAGACAACGTCGTTTCGGTTCATAAATCGCAACCAAGAATTTACCTAGTTCTATCGCGTGTCTGCGCAAAATTCATTGCTGACAGTTCTACCTTTTTACTGTCCGAAGCACACCCGGCGATCACAATTAAATCTAGGAGCAAGCATTGGCTGCAAAAGGTCAAAAAGCTAAGAAAACCTTTGTTTTAGATACCAGTGTTTTGCTCGCAGACCCCGGGGCGCTCTATAGATTTGCCGAACATGAAGTCATCATCCCGATCGCAGTTATCGGAGAGCTTGAAACCAAACGAGATCACCCCGAATTGGGCTACTTTGCCCGTGCCGCCCTGCGCGCATTAGATGATCTGCGCGTTTCCCATGGTCGCCTTGATAAAGCGCTGACTATTACGCCAGAAGGTGGAACTCTTTCGGTCGAGCTGAACCACACAGATCTTTCGACCTTGCCACATGGATTCCTTCGAGATGGCACCAATGATTCACGAATCCTGGCAATTGCTAAAAACTTAATGTCTGATGGAAAAGATGTAGTCCTTGTAACTAAGGATCTGCCACTTCGAGTCAAAGCATCATCGGTCGGTGTGGAAGCCCAGGAGTATTTGGCCGAACTTGTATCAAATAGTGGTTGGACCGGAATTGAAGATTTGGATGTCAGTCACAGTGTCATCGATGATTTGTACGCCGGCGACTTTGCAGATCATGAAGCCGCCCACCAGTTGCCAGTCCATACCGGTGTGGTCCTGCATTCTGAAAAAGGATCGGCGCTAGCCCGAGTTACTGAAAGCAAGCAACTGAAATTAGTACGAGGTGATCGCCAAGCTTTTGGTTTGCATGGTCGCAGCGCCGAACAACGAATCGCACTAGATATCTTGCTCGATGAAAACATTGGAATCGTTTCGCTGGGTGGCCGGGCCGGAACTGGAAAGTCCGCCCTTGCCTTGTGCGCCGGACTTGAAGCGGTTATGGAAAAACGCCTTCACAAAAAGGTCGTCATCTTCCGTCCGTTGTATCCAGTCGGCGGCCAAGAGCTGGGATATCTGCCCGGCTCAGAGGGTGAAAAAATGTCCCCTTGGGCCCAAGCGGTTTTCGATACTTTGGGCGCTCTAGTTAGCCAACCCGTCATTGATGAAATCATCGACCGCGGCCTGATTGAAGTTCTGCCCCTGACCCATATCCGCGGCCGCTCGCTGCATGACTCCTTTGTGATCGTGGACGAAGCCCAATCCTTGGAACGGGGAGTCCTGCTGACCGTCCTTTCCAGAATCGGAACCGCCTCCAGAGTCGTCCTGACTCACGATGTTGCCCAACGCGACAACCTGCGGGTCGGTCGCCATGACGGAGTTGTCGCGGTTGTTGAAACTTTGAAGGGCCATCCGCTCTTTGCCCATGTGACTCTGACCCGAAGCGAGCGCTCGCCAATTGCAGCCTTGGTAACTGAAATGCTGGAAGGTCCCGCCGGCAGTTAACCGGCGAGTTTACGAGCCGGTCACTATGAATAGCCCGGTAGCGACATGGCTCCAAAAGGACCAGAATCTATCTCACAGTCACATTTCGGACATATCGGACATTACCCTTTCTGACCTGCGGTTTTACCTATCCACAGCATTCTGATTTCCTGAGAATTTCCGACTCCCGCCCACTTTGATTTGCCGATGAGCCCTATCTACGGCACCTTAAAGGCATTCCCCTTAAGTCAATCAGCCTCATTTGAGGCTGATCGGCCATGGCGAGAAACCGTGGGTGAGTACCGGCGGGTGAGTAGAAGAGAAAAGGAGTCAAGGCATGAAAGCTTTTAATAAGTCAGCACGATCAGTTGCCATCCTTGGCATCTCATCCTCACTGCTTTTGGTTGCCACCTTGCTACCAGCGGCCAATGCCCTTGAACTTTCAGTGACCTCTAGTGTCGAACTGGATAGCGCCAAGAGCGCCCTAGTCATCGAGGATGGAACCACCGGCTCACTCTTTGCCGAGGATGACCTGACCGCCACTGCCTCGGGTGCGATCTTTTCAAGCAAACTAGCTTTGGTTTCAGTTGTTAGCCGCCAAGTTGAATTAGCCCGAACACCGCAAGGTGCGAAAAAAGTTGCCAAGGCCATCCTGCTGGATGAGTATGGCTTTGCAGAAAAGCAGTACACATGTTTGAGCCAGTTGTGGACCAAGGAAAGTAACTGGAACTACAAGTCACGGAATAAAAAATCTGGGGCTCATGGAATTCCTCAAGCCCTGCCAGCCAGCAAGATGAGCGTTATCTCAACTGATTGGCGTACCAATCCAGTAACTCAGATCCGTTGGGGACTGCGCTACATCAGCATTCGTTACGAGACACCTTGTAAGGCGTTGGCAAAGCACAAGCGAAGCAACTGGTACTAAGCCGCTCCTTTATCTTTTAACGTCGGGCTTTAAACCTCTGAACGCCGGCCTATTGTTAAGGGCTTGCTGGTAGAGGCAAAGAAATCATTGCCCTTGTCATTAACAACAATGAAGGCCGGGAAATCTACGACATCGATTTTCCACACCGCTTCCATACCTAGTTCTTCAAAATCTAAGACCTCAACTTTTTTGATGCAATCTAATGCCAGGCGAGCTGCCGGCCCACCAATTGATCCCAGATAAAAACCGCCATGTGAATTACATGCATCGGTGACAGCTTTTGAACGGTTGCCCTTTGCAAGCATCACCATAGAGCCACCTTGTGACTGGAAGTAATCAACATAAGAATCCATACGGCCTGCAGTTGTTGGACCAAAGGAACCGGATGCGTACCCTTCTGGAGTCTTGGCCGGACCTGCGTAATAAACCGCGTAATTCTTCAAGTATTCAGGCATTGGCTTGCCCTCATCCATCATCGCTTTGATCTTGGCATGGGCTAAATCGCGAGCCACAACAAGGGTGCCGGTTAAGGAAAGACGGGTCTTTACTGGGTGCTTTGAAAGCTCAGCCAGAACCGCACTCATTGGCTGATTCAGATCAATTGCTACAACATCATCATTTAAATGTTCATCTGTTGTCTCGGGCAAGAAATGTGCAGGATCCCGTTCTAGCTCTTCCAGGAAAATTCCATCTTTGGTGATCTTGGCCTTGGCCTGGCGATCTGCAGAACATGAAACCGCAATAGCAATCGGCAGGGATGCACCGTGGCGGGGCAGGCGAACTACGCGAACATCGTGACAGAAGTACTTGCCACCAAACTGGGCGCCAATTCCTAAGGTGCGGGTCAACTCCAAAACTTTTTGCTCTAATTCAGTATCGCGGAAGCCGTGACCAGTTGCCGCATCACCTGATGTTGGCAAAGAATCCAAATACTTAGTACTTGCCAGCTTTGCCGTCTTTACTGTGTGTTCGGCACTTGTTCCGCCGATGACAATTGCCAAGTGATACGGAGGGCAAGCCGCGGTTCCAATAGAGCGCAGTTTTTCATCCAACCAGGTCATAAATGATGTTGGGTTTAAAACCGCTTTGGTCTCTTGATACAAAAATGATTTATTGGCACTGCCGCCGCCTTTAGCGATGTAGAGCAAGTTGTATTCATTCTGGTGATCACTATCGGCATAGATTTCAATCTGGGCGGGCAGGTTATTGCCGGTGTTCTTTTCTTCCCAAGTTGTAACAGGGGCCATCTGTGAATACCGAAGATTTAACTGGGTGTAGGCATCATAAATTCCTTGCGAAATCGCGACTTCATCTTTGCCGGTCGTTAAGACGTACTGGCCCTTTTTGCCCATAACTAGTGCTGTGCCGGTGTCTTGGCACATTGGCAAGATGCCACCTGCTGCGATGTTGGCATTTTTCAAAAGGTCGATGGCAACAAAGCGATCATTGGCAGAAGCCTCTGGGTCTTTAACAATATTTGTTAACTGCTGTAAATGTTCAGCGCGCAGGTAATGGTTGATGTCATGAATTGCTTCTGAGGTTAACTTTTCGAGGGCAGCTGGTTCAACCTGTAAAAACTCTTTATCGCCAAGCTTTACAACCGATACGCCTTCTTTGCTGACAAGGCGGTATTTGGTCTTATCTTCGCCCAGTGGCAAAAGATCTGAATATGAAAAGTTTGGCATCGTCTTTACGAATCGCTAGTCGGCTTTACTGAATCAAGCTTCTTCTTTGCCCCATCTAGCCATTCCTGACAGATCTTGGCTAACTCTTCGCCGCGCTCCCAGAGCTTCAAAGACTCTTCTAACGTTGCGCTGCCCGCTTCAAGGGATTCAACAACTTCGGCTAACTCGTCTCGAGCTGCTTCATATGAGATCTTCTTCGCTTCGGCCATGGTCTAAATCTACTCTCTTCTTTGCTGTGGTGTGATTTTTAGTTACCGAGCGCTGTGGCTTTGGTCTCGCCCTTTGCAAGACGAAGTCGCAATTCATCGCCGGCCTTTAACTTCTTTGGATCTGTCACGATTTGGCCATCGGCTAACTGCACTACTGAATACCCGCGGTCCAACGTTGATTGTGGCGACAAAGCGCGCACGCGAGCCTTGATCTGCTTGAGCTCTTCCTTGGCTAATTTCAAAGATGCCCCAAAGGAGCGATTGGAACGATCGCGCAGCCCAGCAATGATTTCAGCCCTCGTTGTGATCAAAACATGTGGATCCTTCATAACGGGGCGGTTTTTAAAGTTAGTAATACGTGTTGCTTCAAGATCTAAGCGATTTAACAATGTGCGACGGGCTCTATCTCGCATCGCACTGATCATCTGGATCTCTTCAGCGATATCTGGAACAACGCGCTTGGCCGCATCAGTCGGTGTAGATGCTCGGTAATCTGCCACTAAATCTAAAAGTGGTGAATCTTTTTCATGGCCGATCGCAGAAACAATCGGGGTTTCACATGATGCTGCCAATCGCACCAAACCTTCATCACTAAATGGCAGCAGATCTTCAAAGGATCCACCGCCGCGGGTAATGATGATGACTTCAACATCCTTGTTGGCTTCTAGTTCGCGCAAGGCTGCTGAAACTTCAGTGACAGCTGCTGCGCCTTGAACAGTTACTTCGCGAATTTCAAATTGAACACTTGGCCAGCGACGCTTTGCATTTTCAACAACATCTTTTTCAGCATCGGTGTTGCGGCCACAAATTAACCCAATAACTTTTGGCAGCAAGGGCAGCGCAACTTTTCGATCAGAGTTAAATAATCCTTCACCAGCTAAGAGATTTTTCAACGCTTCTAAGCGAGCAAGCAGTTCGCCTACTCCCACCTGTCTAATCTCGCGGGCAGAAAAAGAGAGCGATCCATTTTTGGTGTACCACGATGGTTTTGCATACATAACGATGCGGGCGTTATCGGGTAAAGGCTTGACCGCAGCGATCACAGATTTGTGACACATCACTGAAATAGACATATCAACGCTTGGATCACGAAGGCGCATAAAGGCCATCATTCCGCTGCGTTCATTTAACTCGCTGATCTCGCCCTCAATCCAGATTGGGCCAAGACGTTCGACATAATCCTTGATTGCTTCAGAAACGACCCGAACCGTTGCCGGGGCCTCACTTGAAGTTTCGAACATGGGATGAGCCTAATAGACTGCCCCCATGACTAAGAGAGTTCTGTTGGCAGCGCCTCGCGGATATTGCGCAGGGGTGGATCGCGCCGTGATTACCGTTGAAAAGGCGTTGGCTCTCTATGGCGCACCTGTCTATGTTCGCAAGCAAATCGTGCACAACATCCACGTTGTTACCTCATTAGAAGCAAAAGGAGCGATCTTTGTTGATGAAACCGATGAGATTCCAGAGGGCAAGACCGTTGTCTTTTCAGCCCACGGAGTTTCCCCAATGGTTCACCAAGAAGCAGCTGCGCGAAATCTAAAAACTATTGATGCAACCTGCCCTTTGGTAACCAAGGTTCACCACGAGGTTCGACGCTTTGCAACTGAAGATGCTGAAATTTTGCTTATTGGTCACCATGGCCACGAAGAGGTTGAAGGAACTGCAGGGGAGGCACCTGACAAGGTTCGAATTGTTGATGGCCTCGAAGGTGCGCGTACAATCCAGCCAACACCTGGCAAGAATTTAATCTGGTTATCTCAAACAACGTTATCGGTAGATGAAACTATGGAAACCGTTGCGATTTTGAAAGAGCGTTTTCCAGATATTCAAGCACCGCCAAGTGATGACATTTGTTATGCAACCCAAAATCGTCAAGAGGCAATTAAGGTCATCGCGCCTCAAGCAGATTTAGTAATCGTTGTTGGTTCACAGAATTCAAGTAACTCAGTGCGTTTGGCTGAAGTAGCGTTGGAATATGGCGCAAAGGTTTCGCACTTAATTGATTACGCCGAAGAGATTCAGGATCACTGGTTTACAGATGTTGAAACTATTGGTGTGACTAGCGGTGCATCGGTACCAGAGATCTTGGTTAAGGATGTTTTGGCGACCTTGGCTGAACATGGATTCCGTGATGTGCAGGAAATTACTGCAGCCGAAGAGACTTTGCTGTTTTCACTTCCACCTGAGCTTCGTAAAGATATGAAAGCCGCTGGCCAGGTTTAATCTGCTTGCTTGGCAGTTCTCTTCTTTGACGGCTTTGCCTTTGCTTTTTCATTCAAGTACACAAACCAGCCATAGAGCGCTGAAATAATCAAAAATGGGGCTTCCGATGCAAGGGCTGCGATGAAATCAATTCCAACTCGTGAAGGTCTAAAGCCATCCAGCAAAATCGTAAAAAGAAGTGCGGATCCGGCAAAAGCCAGCGGGGGAGTTACGGCAGAAACATAGGTAGTTCCAGGGCGACCAAAGCGAAGTGAACCAAAGGTGGCCGCACAAATTGCGATTCCCGTAAGGATTCCAACACCGGTACGGATTGTCATCTCAATGAAAACAAAGAAACCGATAAACAGGAACTGCAAAACAACGATGCCTTGCTTCTTTAATCCAGGACCCTGGATTTGAATCTTTTGAAGTGTGCTCATCGCTCATCTACCTCTTCTGCATCAATGTAATCATCGCCGCTTTCTAGTTCAGCGTTTTTTAAATCGCGAACATCGCCAGGGGCTTCAGGATACTCAATAGCCAACTTATCTTTATCTCCGGCAACTCCCAAGTTATGGATCCGTCGAGCGGGAGCCAAAACCGTCTTTTCCGCTGTTGGGACCAGATCTTCATATGCCTTAGATGTTGATGAGATCGCTTTGCCAACGGCCACAATCTTGGTGTGTAGCAAAGTGATGTTCTTCAAGAATGTGCTTGCCATCTTTTGAATTTCATCAGCATTTTCAGCTAACTTGTTGCGGGTAAAGATGTAACCAATTGTGCGCAATAGCGCCATCATGGATGTTGGGGTTGCCACGGTAACCCCAACTTTGAAAGCCTTTTCCAGGAACATCGGATCAAGGCGCAAAGCCTCTGATAGCAAGGTTTCAAAGGGAACAAAGAGAACAACAAAATCAGGTGAACCCTGGGACTTGTGATACCCACGCTTTGCCAGCGCTTCTACATGCTTTAACAAATCCTTAGTGTGCTGCGCCAGGTATTCGTCACGCTGTGATTGATCATCAGTTCCGAAGGCTTCTAGGAAACGTTCAAATGGAAACTTGGAGTCAATAAACAATTGCGAACCACCAGGCATGTTCACGGTGACATCTGGAATACCTGATGAATCAGAATCTGTGGTTGATCGTTGCGCGGTGTATTCATGTCCTTCACGAAGTCCTGCTTGCTGAAGTAAGAGCTCCAGTTGTGCTTCGCCAAATTTTCCACGTGTCTGCGAATTTGATAAGGCGCCCGCAATTTTCTTGGTTTCATCAAAGATTGATTCCGACGCACGACGCATTTCCAGAATTGTTGTATTGAGCTTGGCTTCAGCTTCAGTACGGATGCGATTTGCTTCGTTGGATTGGGTCGTTAACTTTGAAACAGAATCCTTAACCGCCAGCAATTCAGCATTTAATGTGATCGCAGTTTCTGTCTTTTTACGTTCGGCATCTAACTGAGCCTTGTAATCATCGAGCAGGGCTTGATTGCCCGCCGAATCCTTGGATTTCAGGGCTGAGAGCAGGTATCCGATCGCAGATCCTGCGATAAGTCCTATTAATAGGGTCACTACGTAAGCGGGCATGGGCCTATCGTGGCAGGGAGCACTGACAATCCCGCGTAGGCTTACCCCAGTGAGCCTCTCTATCGGAATCGTCGGACTGCCAAATGTCGGAAAGTCGACCCTTTTTAATGCTCTGACTAAGAACAACGTTCTGGCCGCTAACTACCCTTTCGCCACCATCGAGCCCAATGTGGGAATCGTGGGAGTGCCAGATGAGCGAATTGCCCAGCTAGCCCAGATTTTTTCTTCAGAAAAACTCTTGCCAGCAGTTGTTTCCTTCGTTGATATCGCCGGAATCGTAAAAGGCGCATCCGAAGGTGCCGGCCTTGGCAACAAGTTCCTTACAAATATTCGTGACACCGATGCAATCTGTCAGGTGATCCGTGTTTTCAATGATGGCGATGTTGTTCACGTTGATGGGCGAATCGATCCAGCATCTGACATGGAAACGATCAATACTGAATTAGCGCTCGCGGATTTACAGACAATTGAAAAGGCGATTCCGCGTCTTGAAAAAGAAGCACGCGTTGCCAAAGAAAAGGCACCAGTTCTAGAAGCAGTAAAAGCTGCTAATGATTGGTTGCAATCTGGAAAGCCGTTGTCGCAAAGTTCAATTGACCGCGAACTGTTGGCCGAACTTCATTTGTTAACTGCCAAGCCTTTCTTATATGTATTTAATGTAGATGCTGCTGAATTAAATGATCCAGAACTTAAGGCAAAGCTGCAGGCACTTGTTGCACCAGCTGAAGCAATTTTCTTGGATGCAAAAACAGAGGCAGAACTAGCAGAACTCAGCGATGAGGATGCATTGGAATTGTTGCAATCAATTGGTTTGAAAGAACCAGGTCTTGCAACCTTGGCACGTGTTGGCTTCGATACGTTGGGATTGCAGACATATTTAACTGCAGGTCCAAAAGAAGCTCGCGCGTGGACGATTCACAAAGGTGACACCGCACCCATGGCCGCTGGTGTTATTCATACTGATTTCCAAAAGGGATTTATTAAGGCTGAAATCGTCAGCTTTGAAGATCTCATTGCCGCAGGATCTATGGCTGAAGCGAAAGCTAAGGGCAAGGTTCGTATGGAAGGCAAGGAATATGTAATGGCCGATGGAGATGTAGTGGAGTTCAGATTCAATGTCTAAGAAGCAAGCACACCTAAAGGATCTACCTGTAAAGACCCGCGATAACCTGCGTAACGTAGCGATCATTGCTCACGTTGACCACGGAAAGACAACACTGGTTGATGCCATGTTGTGGCAATCCGGTGCATTCGCTGCACACAAGGTTCAGGGCGAAGGTCAAGACCGCATGATGGATTCAATGGATCTAGAACGCGAAAAGGGAATTACGATTCTTGCCAAGAACACTGCGGTAAAGCGCGGCGACACAATTGTTAACATCATTGATACTCCGGGCCACGCCGACTTTGGTGGCGAAGTAGAGCGCGGACTTGAAATGGTTGATGGCGTTATCTTGTTGGTTGATGCTTCCGAAGGTCCACTGCCACAAACACGTTTCGTTTTGCGTAAAGCACTTGAAAAGAATTTGCCAGTTATTTTGGTGATCAACAAGGTTGACCGTCCCGATTCACGTATTGCTGAAGTTGTTGACGAAGCTTACGAATTGTTCCTTGATCTTGGAGCAAATGAAGAGCAGATTGAATTCCCAGTTGTCTATGCATCAGCTAAAGCTGGTCGTGCATCATTGACACGTCCTGCAGATGGTGGAATGCCAGAAGAGACAAACCTAGATGTTTTGTTTGACACTATCTTCTCTGCAATTCCAGCACCTGTGTATCACGAAGGTGCACCATTGCAGGCACACGTTACAAACCTTGACTCATCTCCATTCTTGGGTCGTCTTGCACTATGTCGCGTACGCGAAGGTGTTATTAAAAAGGGCCAATCTGTTACATGGATTAAGACAGATGGAACAACAGAGCGCGTAAAGATTTCAGAGCTATTGATCACTGAAGCGCTAGATCGCGTTCCAGCACTAGAAGCACACCCTGGCGACATCATCGCGGTAGCCGGTATCGACACAATTACATTGGGCGAAACCCTGGCTGATAATGAAAATCCACATGCACTTCCTTTAATCATCGTTGATGAACCATCTATTTCGATGACAATCGGTATCAATACATCACCACTAGCGGGCAAGAGCGGCAAATTGCTTACTGCTCGCCAAGTTAAGGGACGTCTGGATGCAGAGCTAGTTGGTAACGTTTCATTGCGCGTTCTCAATACTGATCGCCCAGATACGTGGGAAGTTCAGGGCCGCGGAGAACTTCAGCTAGCAGTACTTGTTGAAATCATGAAGCGCGAAGGTTTCGAACTAACTGTTGGTAAGCCGCAGGTAGTTATTAAGAAGATTGATGGCAAGGTTCACGAGCCAATGGAGCGTTTAACAATTGATGCACCAGAAGAGTACTTAGGTGTTCTTACTCAATTGATGGCGCTTCGTAAGGGTCGCATGGAGCAAATGGTTAATCATGGAACTGGCTGGATCCGTCTTGATTACAAGGTTCCATCACGTGGACTTATTGGTTTCCGTACCGA
>NZ_DAIMYR010000005.1:0-152292 GCF_036734405.1 Candidatus Planktophila sp. | reverse complement strand
CAAATTTTGAGCCGCTGAGAGAGTTGAGGGTACTTAATTCAGACTCAGTGAGCATTCCACCCATCCCATCACCCATCGAGTGGTTCATTCCGTGATTCATGCCGTGGCCCATCATTGAACTATCGCCCGCATCTGCAAGCCAATTTTTCATTTGAATAATCTCGGCGGCTTGTCCATTTCTAATTTTCTTAGCCAATTCAATAAGTTCGGTGTCTTTGGAACGAGAGATGGCCAGATCAGAAATATCAACGGCTTGTTGGTGGTGAGGGATCATCATTTCAAAGAACATTGCATCTGAACCAATCAAACTGGAGTTCGTTGAGTTGTTTTCTCCATCCATGGCTGAGTGGTTCATCCCAAACAAACCTGAAGAGCTATTTTGAGTGCCCATTAAGAAAATAATGACGCCAATGAGTACTGCTATGACCCCTGATAAAATTCCAGTTTTCTTGTCGATATTGATTTGCATGACCCACCACCTAATCTCTACTCAAACATACTCGTAAATTCTGAGGATTTCCTGTCACAAGCGAAGTTGTTTGTAGTCAGAAATCTGCCCATAAGACTGCCCATATTTGCCCATCGTTTCCCCATAAAAACTTCTAAATCTGCGACAGGTTATGTAACAACTTGTACAAACATTTTTGGGTAAAGTAAGCGCGAATTGAGTGCACAAACTATAAAAATAAAGAAGAGTCGCCCTATAAGCCGGAGATACTGCTGTTATGCGTGAGTTCACGCTCAACAAATGCAATTGCCCTAAATATTGCCCCAAAAAATTACTAAAGATTAGAACTACTCGTATTCGCCTCTGCCTCGTGCCGCATCTCTAAATGGTTCTTCAGCTCCCCAATACTTGATTAGTTTCGCTGAATAATGGGAAAAGGCAGCGATGTTCCCAACTTGAATTTCTTCTTCAGAAAGATATTTTGCAAATCCATCAAAAATAACGTTCCCTAAGATTCTGTCCAAAGAAGGTTGGAATCCTTCGGGACGATAGACAATTGAACGATTAAATTCCTCATCAATTAACTTAGCTATGAAATCTGCGTAACGAGATTGAAACTTACTAAGGACCGGCTTGTATTCCTCCGCTGAAAATCTCCGTGGATTTTCAACAAAACCGTATTCCTTGTCTAGTTGAACTAATTCATGTATCAGATGGAAGCGCCTAGACATGGTTCCAAATCCAGTCTCAGGATCTAATGCGACTAGATCTTCGCCCTCAGACTTGGTTATCCCCGACTTGATTAATTCTCGCTTTGCAGCCCCAGCCCACATTCCCATGAATTTCAACATTTGTTGAGCAAGATCACCCAAGTCTTCTTCTTCATCCATTGGGTTCTTTAGGGCAGCACTTTCAAATTCGAACTGTCCCAGTAGTTTTTGTAGTGATTCTAGAGATGAGCTCCAGTCAGTAGCTTCAGGATTTTGGTATTCCTTTAGGACCTCCGTCAATAATGAAGATCGTGCAGCAGGCATTTATCAGCGAGTTCCTTTGCAATACGGGTACTTGCTGCATCCATAGAAGCTGCCGTATTTACCAGTCCGTCTAATCATGTTTGAGCCACACTTTGGACATAACGAGCTGGCAGATCCGTAGCTCTTACTTTGGGATCTTGCTGAAGATGAACTCATTCCCTTGCAAGACTGGCAAAACCTTCCAACTCCCTTTACAAGTGAGTCATCTTTGAACTCCGAGATCGCCTTAACATCTTTGCATTTAGGGCATTCCTTCATATCCCCACTCTGAAGATCTTCTATATTGCTATAAATCTTGTTCATCAGGGGGTTTTGCTTAGGCTCTGGCTTGATGGCCATCATGAGGCGATCATTCAAAGTTTGGACTGGATTCTCCCCAGAATTGAACTTATTGATTCGAATGAATTTATATCCGTAACTCTCTAATACTTTCTGACGATAGACGTCGCCTTCATTCTGGTAACTTTCAAAGTTGAATTCGTTTACCCAATCTGACGTTTGGAAATGCTCTGAAAAACCATCATATTCAAGAACTATTTTTTGCTCTCTACCGGTTGCATCTGAGAAGGCAACAAGAAAATCCACTTTATAGAACGGATGAGAGTAGGAAGAATCAAGTTGCTTCAGGTATTTTCCGATTTCGAACTGTGGTACAAAATTAATCTGTTTCTTATTCTTGATCCAAAAATCTGTTTGGTAGAACCAATTAAGTACTTCAGGTTCCATCTTTGAACTTTGGTCCGTTTCAGCAACGGAACGCTCTCTCTTTGCCTCCTCTAATTCAAAGGCATAGTGGCGAAGCGCCTCACCAATTGATCCCGAAAACTTATCTAATGGTTTACTAAGTACAAAGTGAATCTGCTCTTTTCCACGGCTAAATCCAACATTAAGTCTTTGAGCTTTTATTTGCCCATCTTCTTCAATATCAACATTATTCAGGTCCTTGATGAAAACGCCCCAAAGCTTGTCGCTCTTTTCGGTCGCAACCATTGAGTAATAAATAATGTCTCGTTCTTCACCCTGGCAAGTATCAAAAGTCATAATCTTTAATTTGAAGTTATCAACAAAATAATCTCTCTCAGGCATCTTGCCAATTTGTTCAACTAGAAGTTTTTGTTGATTGGTATGCGGCGTGATAATGCCAACAGACATCTCATTTTTTTCAGCCTTTAAGCGGAGTAACTCATTCTTTATGAATTCAATCTCCGCCATGTTTGTGTTTGCAAATGCCTCATCCTGCTTTGATGGTTGAACAAAAGAAAATTTGATTACTTCCTCAATATTCTTGGCACGAATCTTCATAACTTGGAGACTCCCACGATAGAAGAACTTGTTGCTGTAGGAAATGATTTCTTTGTACCCACGGAAATGCTTAGTTAACTGCATGCTGTAGTTGCTAATAAATTCGAAGAAATCAAGCACTGAGGTCTTGATATTGAACTTACCAAGTCTAATTAGTTGTGCCGGATCCTTAGAAACATTCGATTTGAAAGAATTTTCAAGTCGTGAAAGGTAATCACGATTTGTGTCAGATCGAGCTTGATTGGCCTTTATATTGCTGAACTGTTTTCTATCACCAAGAATTAAAACTTTTCTTGCTCTTATGAGTGCAGGGAAAGCTTGGGCTAAGCTCACTTGAGAAGCTTCATCGATGATGAGCAGATCAAACATTTGATGATGAAGCGGAATATATTCCGCAAAATCTCGAATTCCCGCCAATATGCAAGGAAATGCATTACTCAATTTACCAAATTGTTCTTTAGGGAATTTCTGCTTTTGTTTAATAATGTTTTTAAGTGTTTCGGCATCATTCTTGTTATTTTCATAAAATTGAATGACTCTTCCATCCAACTGGTGTGCCACTTTGGTAATCAGTAACTGTTCAATGGATTTCTTGACTCCTGCATAGTCCAGATTTGGTATGTCACTAAATTCTTTACTAATAGTCTCTTTCAGTTGAATAAATCTGATCTGTTGATCAAACTCCGTTTGATCTGACTTCAACAACTTGTTGTCAGAAAGCGTCTCGACGTTGGACAAGTCAATACCAAATTTCTTCATAGTCTTTGGGTATTGATTTGCCATCGATTCAAGCTGCAAGCAAAGTTCTGCCACTTCCCCTATCTGAACAATCCAGGAGCTAAGGTCGGGAAGAATCATCACCTGGTGAATTAGAGCTACGAAGTCTAATTTGGTATCTAGTTCGGTATTAATCTGCTTCGACGCAATTTCAATCAGCTTCAAACTTGCTATCGCATCTTCCGCCAATCTCATCAAAGTCAATGGAGATTCGTGGCGGAGAGGAAACTCAGAAGTCATTCTGGTGTCAATCTCTGCAAGCTTAGACTTTGAAAATGTATAGCCAAAGATAAACTTCTTTTGATTTCGATATTCGGTCAAATAGTTTTGAAAACTTATTAATGAATCCTTATTTAGTTCTGCAAAAGTTTCCAAGACATCTTTCTTGAAACCTGAATGTTTTTCTAGATTAGCTATAGCTTTGGAAACGAGAGCCAGGGACTCTATTTCGTCGGAGAATTCTTCGAAAGTTACTGGTTTGTGACGAAGAATCTTACAGATTTTGGAAAATTCTTTGCTTGATGAAATCTGATCAAAGGCAATAGCCGCATCTCTTATTGAGCCCACTCCAAATCCTCCGAGAGGGCTTGATGTCACTTCTTCAAAATCGAAAAGGAACTTCTTTGTGTTGGAATACTTACTTTCGAGTTCGATAAATTCTTTGACTTCATTTATATCAATATCTCCGTAGGAAATTGTTTCAAGCTCAATATCATCCCGAAGTGAATTAGTTGATTTTTCAATATTGGTATCTATGTCTTCCATCAACGCTTTTGCAGCACGGTGTTGCGTTTTAATTGCAGAGATTGAAGTCTTCGAGAGGATTTGGCTATACGTATTTCCTGTTTTCCCAAGTCTCAAGATTGGATTCTGGAAATCTTGATCAAATCTGACTTTGTTCATGGTCTCGGTGATGTTCTTTTCGACAACATCAAGTGCTTCCTTCTTGTCAGACAAGACAAGAACTGACTTTGCGTTCAAAATTGCATCAAAAATAATTGCAGTAATGGTGTGGCTCTTACCGGTCCCAGGAGGCCCTTCAACGATGATGTATTTGGATTTATCTTTATTAATGGCCTTTAGGATCTGGAGCTGCTCAGCATTTAGCGGGATTGGACTCTGAGCGACTAATTTGCTCGGGGTGTCAGACTCATCCCATTCCTTCTCAACTTCTTGACCAACGGACTCTGGGTTGTTCTGAAGGAAATCTGCGAGGAGCTGATGGAATGCATTCGACAGTTCTCCACCATCTTCATCTATTTCAGTGAGAATCTCTTCATAGTCATTAACTAGAGCTTCATCTGACTTATCAAAAAGAGCAAAATTGAGGCTATTGGAGATAGAAACTTCTACTCCTTTTGCTTGCATTGCTTCACCTTGATGAAAATTAATGGTCCCTTTCAGCTCAAAGAATGCTTGAATTTCTGAAATGACATTTCCCAGCACTTCGTGCAAATCTTCTGTGTGCTGAGAAAGATAGATGATTCGCTCCGAAACTGTCTTTAGAGTTCCTCTAGTTTGGCGTTCCTTGTTGAATTCCTGCGCTATGAATTCAAGAGCTTTTTTGTTTAGGTAAACCTGAGAATCGAATTCAAGTTGGTACGACTCTTGAACTCGAACTAAATTAATTGGTATATAGAAAAGTGGGTACTTGTTATTCTTGTAACTTATATCCCCGAAATAAAGGTAAAAATCTTGCTTGTCCAAGATTGACTTGTTGTTATCCAAATCTTTAACTTCATCAAAAATATCGGCAACTCCCATATTTGCGAAGTGACTTTGAAGCCCATCCTGAAGTTCTCTTAGACCAATTGTTTGAGAGAGCTCAGAATTGGTATCGACTTTTTCTCCAGCCATAAGTCTGCGTAGGAGTTCTGACAGCTTGCTCCTCAAAATTTCTACAAAAGTATCCACAAGCTCTTGTTCCATCATGTAGATATCGCCGTCATCACCTAGCTCTTTATTGGTGAGAGGTTTGGTGAGAGAAACAATGAATGGGTGGATTATTTTGGTGTAGTAATCGATGCTTGCTTGATCTGTCGTATTAATCAAAGCAAGATCAAAATCATCTTTATTGAGCGCAGATTCCTGTTCCACCCTGATGGCTATGCCGCTGAGTAATTCTCGGAATCCAGACTCTTCTATTTTGGATATTTGGAGCTGTATGAGATCTAGGACATTCTTGGGCAACTTTGTTTTGTGCTGGCCTTTTTTGATCTGAATTGTGGTCTCAGAAGGAAAACATTGGATTAAGTGTTTTTCAATAACGGTGCTGAAGGACTCGTACTTCTTTAGGTTGAAGCTTACGAGTAACCCATTTGAATTTCTGCCCTTTATCGCCCGCTTGGGAAGGGTAGCTTTATGAAAATCAGTCTCCAGGAAGTCCATGAAGTACTTGGTGACCTCACGGAAGAAAGCGAGGGTGCCGCTACCGGCATTATTGGCTTCAGACACTCGCAACCCCTCCATTGGACATGGACAAACGATATCTAGTGCCTCCGACAAGTGTCACGAAAAGTCCCAATTGATTACATTTTGGACTCAAATGACCAAATACAGGCCAGTTTAACGTTGCGAAAATGTCCACTTAGGCAAGCATCCTGTCATCAGTTCTGTTTTTAAGTTCAACGATCACATGGGAATCTAGAAGTTGGCTCGCTTGGTTCAGACTGTTTGGAAATAGATGGCCATAGCGATCCATTGTTTCGAGAATTGATTCGTGCCCTAGCCATTCCTGTATCTGCTTTGCGTTTAAATTCAATTGAATCAGGACGGAGACAAAAGTGTGGCGGAGTTGGTGCAAGCCTTCGCCTTTATCTAGCCCGAGAGGTCTGGCAACTTCACGAAACATGGCGCTCGCATCTTTATAGCGCCAAATCTTTCCAGAACGATTTTGAAGTAGCAATCCATGTGGTCCCAATCCAAATCGATTCACATGATCATTGATTAGGTCCTGCAATCCAACAGGAAATGGAATTGTTCGGTAGGTCTTTGCCGTTTTTAGATGCTTTTCAAATACCTGGTTTGAGAACCTACTCAATTGGCGGTCAACTGTGATGGTTGAATTATGGAAATCTAGCCGATCCCAAGTAAGTCCCAATATCTCCGATGGCCGAAGGCCTGTGAAGAAACCGATCCAAACAACGATCTGCCAACGTGGCGCAAATCCTGCAGCCAACTTTTGAATTGTTTCGAAAGTGAGTGGAACAATTCTTTTCTCTTGTTTTGGTTTTTTACGTTTAATCATTTGCATGGGATTGTTGTGAATCCGGTCATTGGCGTGAGCATCTTTCAGAATTGCTCCTAGAAGATTGGTCAGCTTTTCAACTGTATTGGGACTCAATTGATATCCAGTTGTGGCTGGCTTTTCCTTCAATTGGACACGCCACCTGAGAATATCTTCTGGCTTTATGGAAGTCATTGGACGTTGGCCAAAATATGGAGCAATATGACAGTTGTACTGTAATTGATAATCAAGCTTTGTTTGCTTGGCTACATCTAAAGATGGTCCCCAGTGCTTTTCTACATATACGTTCATAGTCATATTTAGGTCTGAAGGACGAGTGTTCTTTTCTTTACGCTCTAAAGCCTCTTGTTCTTGTGCAAAATTCAAAGCCATTTTCCTAGTAGTAAAACCGCCTTTTTCAGCAGGTCTTCCATCCCGAGTTGTCCATCGAGCTGAAAAAGTCTTTCCTCGCTGACGTGCATAAGCCATTAGTTATCCCCCAGCCCCGGATTCAGGATGTGCTGAAGAGTTTTCTCTCCCTCTAAGTTTCTAAATGCCTCTAATCCTGCAGGAGAAAGAGATCCTCCTGCTTTCCCCACGCCATTACTTGTAAGCCAACCTTGACCTCTGGCAACTCTTAGCGAGGTGTAGATGTTTTCACTAGAAAGACCTGTATCTACTGAGATTTGTTTGATGATTTTTTGAGTGCCAATTTGAGAGAGATCTGAATACATTTTTGCAATAGCAATTGCAAAATTTTGCGTAGAACGAAAAGTTATCGATTTCTTCTCTGACGGTGATATAGAAGCATCTTTCTGGATAATCCCATCTTTGAATAATAGTGTTGGAGTTTTGTCCGATTTAACTATTCTAATCCCAGCTGAAATTGCAAATTTATTTTTGTCGTAGCAGGCCTTTATGCACTGCATGTGGTCAACCTCCAGCTGACCAACAGGTATGAACCGAAAGTTTGAAGATTTGACAGACCCGTTTGTATTTGTTGGAGCGCATCTTGCGAGCTCTAATCTCAGTTGTTTCTCATTTTCAGTAACCGGCGAGAAATTTTCTCCCTGGATCTGAATATCAATTGAACCAAAGGAAAACGTGACCCTAGCCCTGTTGTCTTTTCCATATGTGAAGTCTGATTTAGACGACTCACCTTTGGAATGAATCCAAACTCTTACATTTCCCAATTTGGGAACATCCATTTCGTGCCAACTCAAGACATGTGCCGGATAGCCCTTGGAGGTGTCCCAGATGATTCCTTTATCCATTTTGACCTCATTTCTTATACCCTTATTTTACAGGATTGACACAAACCTGTCAAGAATGGTAAAATAGGCTATCAAGCCAAAAACAAACCTATAAGGAGGGTTAATGATCGAAATTACGAATAAGCGGCTCACGATGAGAGAAGCGGCCCAATACCTTGGCCATTCCTACTCATGGATAACTAGCAAACATCGCTCTATTGGGCTGCGTGGCTACCGGATAGGCGGCCGGTGGTACTTCGACTTAGAAGACATTCAGGAATGGGAGTCCCAATTGAAGCCTCAAGCTCTTAGCGGCAAGGCTGGCGGGTCAATAAACTCAAAAGCAAGCAGCGTTCAATTCGTCTAGGGGTGACTTTTTACCGGGCCTACTACTCGTCACACGTCTCTGAGATAGTTCTGAAATGAGAAATAAGCCATCAAAGTTTTTTCCCTTTGAAAAACCTATTTACACGGATCTGGTTTTCTACGCTTTCTTATACATCTCCTTTACGGAGATGAAACAGGATCTCAATGAGTTTTATGATTATGGAGATTCTTCAAGACTTGTTCCACTTCTTTTTGAATTCGCAAATAGCATTTTTGTAGCATGGATCATTTCAATGCCTCTGAACTGGGTACGTGGATTGATTCTAAACAAATTGAATTCAAGAAAAGAAGCTAAATTGACAGAAAAAAGAATTCAAGAAAATAAACTAGATTTTAGAATTACTAAATTGGATAAGCCGATAGGCGAAATGGACTCCGAGGAGCGAAGAGCCGCTGCAGAAAAGCTTTCTGAAACAATCCAGGATCAAATACAAAAATATAAAAAAGAAAATTAAATAAATTATTTTTGTAATTCTAAAAAATATTTCTCTTGCTTTAGAATTTTTCATTTGTTATAATAGGAAATGAAGGCAAGTAAGTTATTCAATGCACGATCAGATTATCTTGTCACTCCCGATTGACTAAAATAGCTAGGGATGTGGGAGTAAGAAAATAAGCTTGAATAAGGCATCATTGCTCGTATTTGAGATTGACGGTTAATTTTCATCCATCTTTAAGGTGTACACCCGAAAATGAATTTTGAGACTAACCATCTCAATTTCAAATACGAAGGTCCTGGTGCTAACAAGTATCAGGACCTTTTTGCTTTCGTCTACTTTGTCTGGAGTTTTGCCACAAACCAGCATTAGGAGAACCTGAGAAATCAGGGGGAACAACACCCAAACATACAGAAGGATGTATCACGGAGCGTGAGCAGCAAGGGTGCAGGAAGTAAGACACCTGCAGAATGTTGAAAAGGCTATCTGGCTGATTCCCAGAGCCCCAACAGGAAAGTTTCTCCAAAGGTAATTTAAAAAATTATTCCAATATCTACCTGCAAGCTGCCAAAAAATAGATTGCAAGTAGAAAAAGTAAGAATTAAAAATTGAAAAGTAACTAAAAAGTTTTTAGTTGACTAAAAGAAATTGGAGGATCGATGGTTTTTAACACTAAATTTGAAAGTAGATTTGTAGAAATTAGGCACTTTAGGAATGAAGACTTCCCTAGTTTCCTCTCCTTAATTAAAAGTAACTTAGACAATATGGCTAATTATCTTGGAGAAGGGAGATTCTTTAAGGGATTCTCTGATTTTGAGTTCAGGCATCTGTTTAGAACCTATGTCGCAAATGAAAGACCATACGAATATTTTGGCGGGTTTTACAAAGACACTTGTATAAGCATGGTCGTAATTTGTCCAGGGTACACATCATTTTCGGCAGAGCTTATTTATTGGGTTGATAAAGAGCACATGGGTCAAGGAGTTGCCACAAAAATGGTTAATCAAGCAACTGAGCATGCTTTTCAACTTGGTTATTGGCACATTGAATGCCATACAGATGCTTCAAACATAGCAAGTCAGAAAGTCTTGGAAAAGAATAATTTTGGATTTGCAGATAAATATTCATGCGAGCCCAGAGGCCTAAAGGATTCTGGTCAAATGATTGCTTGGGTAAAATTCAATCCGTATGGCCGAAATCCATTTGGGCCAAAGAGATCTGCTCTTGATCTACTAAAGCCAAGAACTATCCAATTCAATACTCAAGGGTTTTGATTTCAAGAATTACTATCGATTTGTATGCATTTACTACAGATTTAATGATTCTTTTATAGGCATGATTTCAGTCAAGCAAAATGAATAACTTAATGTTTAGTACTACATTTATGGGCGCACTATCTAAATTCGAAATATCTTAAAATTGTGTATCAGTGCGTCAGAATTCAGAATTAACATTTTGCGAAATTCTGACCTACTTCTTTGTCGTTTTTCGTTCCCAAGTCCATCCTTTGAGTTTTTCTAAGAGCATTATTTGTTGCTTTGTGAGTTCGCTATTTCTGTACTTTCCACGCTGGGTTGATGCCCAACGACCTAGATAGAAATCATTTTCAATATGATTGGTTGGGATATCGGCATCCCCTTCTCTTTTTACATAATCCACCAACATCTCATAAGACTCAACCCATGGGTCTACTGGCTCGAATGAGAATCCAATAGCCTCTAAGCGTATTTTGCGAACGTCTGGGAGCTTTCCCTGCTTGAATCTCTTTCTTTGAGTGTTCACCCATTCATACAATGCTTGTTCATCCTTAGATTTTCCTTTAGAGCCAACATTGCAGTGGCCGTTCTGCGCTCTAAAAGTTTCAAGCATGGCGAAAAATTCTTCCCACTGCTGGTCGAGAAGATTCCAAGTCCAAGTTGGGTGAGAATTCTCCAATCTCTCAATATTTTCTTTGGACACCTTTCCAGATTTATAGCGACTCTTGACATTTGAAAGCCAGATCCCAATTTTTTGACTATCCTCAATTGCGTCGTAGGGAACTCTCGCATGTCCATTTTTCTCAACGTATTTCAGAAAAGCTTGGAAATTCTTTTCCCAATCCTCTTGTATCGGATTCCAAGACCAGTCCGGAAATGAATTCTCGAACACAAGAACCTCATCTTTAGGCAATTTTCCCTTGCCGTATTTCTCTCGTTTATGAGATACCCACTTGCCCAAATTTATTTCTCCTGATTTGTATGAAATTGGGACTCGAGAATTCCCGAACTCATCAAAATATTTTTGTACTGCTGCGAAATGGATTTGAAAATCTTCTTCAGCAGGATTCCAATGCCAGCTAGTTAGACTTTCAAGCTTTGCCTGTTGCTCTTCACTTAAATCTGCGGCTCGTTGGCGTTTGTTGAATTTCTTGCCTCTCTGCATATGAACCCAGTTACCTAGCCCATATCCATCGACTCTGTGAGTTGCGATGACACGTGTATGGCCGTGTTTGATCTCAAATTCTCTGAGTAGATTGAACATAAAATTCCAATCATCAACTAAAGGATTCCAAGACCAAGTTGGGTGAGAATTCTCAAGTGCCAGAATTCGATCCTTAGGAAGTTTCCCCGAATTAAAACTTTCCCTTTGATTTATAACCCATTCCCCAAGTTTTGCCGAATCCTTTCTTGAGGAGTTTGGTCTAGCATGGCCGTGTTTCAGAATAAAGTCTTTTAATTCCTCAAAATACTCACTCCAGGTTTCTTCAATTGGATCCCAACTCCATGTGGGATGACACTCTTCTAGAGCGATCCGTCTGCTTTCTACGAGGGTTCCGGCTCGGTATGCACCTCTTTGCTTTGTAGCCCAATCAGCTAGTTTTCTATCCTCGGGATTATCACTTCTTGATGGCCTTGCATGGCCCTCTTTTTCGATCAAGTTAAGGAGCCGGCCAAACATGAAATCCCAATTATTAGTTGCAAACTCAACGCTAATAGCTTGGATTCGACTTACGAAGTCCTGTGTAATGCTAGTGGGCATATCCCAAATCAATTTTTCGGGCATATCTCCAAGAGAACCTCTATGACCAAGTTCGGTTCTTAGTTTATCGAGTTCTTCACCAAAATCCTCGTCATGAGCACGAAGAGCATTTAGAACGTCTCCTATTTTCTTAAAATTTGAAGAATCGAATGAATCTTTTGAAGATTTTTCATTTGGTACATGAACAGGTACAACAACCGTTCCGTGAGTCTTGTTTGCGCCTCCTAGTCGAATTGCTCTGCCTATTGCTTGAATAATATCCACTTGCGAAGTTTTTGGATCAACAAACACCACAGCATCTAATGTCGGTACGTCAATTCCTTCTGTTAGGCAACGAGCATTTGAGACTAAGCCAGTTTCACCATCATTTAGGTTCTTCAATACATCAAGAATTTGTCGGCGCTTGTTCGTAGGCATGGATGATGAAATTGTTGTGGCATTGATTTTTCCTGAAACCGCATACTCCTTGGGCATCCACTCATTCAATAAAACTTGGTCGCTTGCAAATTTTCTTGCCTTAGCGACTCGAGAATGAAAGGAAATAACTCTTCTGAGATTCCATTTTTGCATTGCTTTAGAAAGTGCGACATGGAGTGCAAGTGACTCACTATCTGTTTCTACTACCCCTGCTTTTAGAATCGCTCTCTTATTAAATAGATCTTTGGTAATTACATCATCAATACCAATGACAACAACTCGATAGTCAGAAAGTATTCCTTCAGAAATGGCTTTCGAAAATGAGTATCGATGGAAAACTTCTCCGAAGACTTCCTTGTCGTCCATGGAGAGAATTTGAAGATCAAGGCTTTCTGACATTTGCTTAATTGAATTTGAGTAAACACGTGGTGTTGCGGTCATAAAAAGCCGTTTTGATACGGGCAAGTCAGGGTCTAGGAATGATGCAAACTCTCGACCCACTTTCCCTGCAAGGCGATGCGCCTCATCCGCAATTACCAAATCAACTTTGGCATTTGATTTCAAGACAGCCGACTTTAGAATGTCAGAGGAGTGATAGGTACTAAAAATGACTTTCTTACCTGGGATCTCGAGAAACTTTTGAATAACTTTAGAGTCGGTTGTTGCAGGAATGTCATAATCCACAAGTCTGGCATTGTCTTGAGGATCACTTGTGACAGAATCATCAGAACATACTGCAAGCCACTTGAATTCAGATTTCTTGTCTGTAAGCCAATCTTTTAGCGTTTGGGACAGCAAAGTTAAAGAAGGAACGAGCATGATTGTCAGATCGCTTCCCATGGCTTCGTTAATGCGGAGACCTGTAAGTGTTTTTCCAGTGCCACAGGCCATAATCAGCTGACCACGATCTGAACTTGAAAACCCTTGAATTACTGAATGGAGAGCATCCGTTTGGTGGGGCCTAAGAGATCTAGGTGAATGGCTTTTAGATTTCAAGCCCTTTTCAGCCAGAGACCAGTCGACCGTAGAGTCATTTAGTCGAATCCAATCAACTATTTGAACTGGTTTCTCCTGATCTGAAATCGTGTTCCGTGCATTCTCTCCAATGGACTTCGTGGTTGTAATCAGAAGGCGATTGGTAAATTGTTTTTGACTAGACGCACTTAGAAAACTGTCGATATCAGATTTCTTCAGACTGGATTCTGGGTCATAAGCCTTACATTGAATTGCCCATAGAGTTCCATCAAACCCTTCTGCAACTAGATCAATGCCTAGGTCTCGGGTATTTCTATTGGGCCATTCATCCCAGAGCCATACTTGTCGAATTAGACTTGACCAAAGTTCATCATTTAATAGCCACCATTTCGAGATGTTTTCAAATGACTTACCTTTGACATGTGACTCAGAAGATAAGCTGCCGAAGAGTTCTTCGAATTTCAAGCTTTCCCTCCAGCCTTAGTTTTCATTCCTTGAGTTTAAAGTTGATGACTGACAAAGATGCTCTTGCCCCAATTATTGCCCTATGTGCCCCAAGAATTACCCCAAATTTGATATTAATTTTTGTCAGGTTTTGGTAAGACTTATAAAAATTTTCAGCGTTTAAAGGAGCAAGCCCCGCTTGTTTCCATGCGGGGCCTACACGTTTTAAAGAAGAGTCGCCCTATAAGCCGGATGCGAGACGGCTAAGAATTCATCCCTGCCGACAAGGACCACAATCCAGCAACGGTCAGTAGCACCATGAGAACGAGCATTGGATACTGTGACTTAAGAGCTTCTTTATGAGTTCTACCAATTTCAAGGGCACGGTCATGGGCGTAACCGAGTCCAAGGACGTGCCCAACAACAATTGCAATTGTTTGAACTCCCCAAATCAATTCAGCAGAAACCGCTTGGAAGTTGATCCTTCGTTCAGATGTGCCAAAAAGGTCCCATCCAAAACCAAATGGATCTGAGGCTAATCTCAATAAATCCTGACTTTGGAATACAAAGAGTGTGAAGTAGTGAGCAACAAAGTATGCAAAAGCAATCGGAATCATCGAATGAGAAAAGGCCACAGCAACTCTTCCTACATTCGTGTATTTCCAATTTGCAATAGCGCCAGAAAGATAAGAGCAAATCTCAAATAGCAATGAAAAGACGAACAATGAGCCCAGAAGTCCAAAGGTTCCGATCAATACACCTGCCTGAAAGTCGTTGAGACCCAGGTCAATTAAACGCTCACTGGCGGCAATATCTCGTAGCTTCCAGAATGAGCTAGTTGATAATCCATCGTATGTAACCGTGGCAATTAAAACCGCAATCAAACCAACTACACCTGGCTCAATTCGCATTCGAGTTGCAGCAATAAATGGAGCTCTGAAACCTAGCTTTCCACCTCTGACCTCAATGGGTGAGATAAGTGCAAGTAATCCGCTATAGACAGAGAATCCTTCGCCAGAGTCCAGCCATCGCTCTGTGCCGTACTTCTTCATTCCCCAAAGAGTAAAAAGAGAATATGCAATAAGAATAAAGGCAATCAATCTTGGCTCTGCAGGTGTTGGAAAGACTAGTTCAAGCCACGCAAAGATGAGAAGGATCACTGCCGAAGGCCAAACACCAACCCAGCTCGGCAGTTTGCTTGCAGTCTCAGCCTTGAAATTCAACAACTTGGCGATAGAAATCCATGGGTTGATAGATCGCCACGCATTTCCAAATAATCCTGCGATTGGGACCAAAGCGATCCACCAAACTACAAAAACTACTAGCGGTGCAATATTTGAACCAAGCGTTGTGGAGCCAAACATTGCTGCAAAAAGTACGACAGTGAAAATAAGAAGTGTGATCAATCTAAAGATCCAGAGTGTGGCTTGTGAGAGAACAAGGGTCTGCATGAATCGGGGAGCCTGCACCCATGTGTATGTGGAAAGTTTCGGCTTGGACCACCCAAAACTTAAACCAACAAAAGACACCACCAATACCACTGCTGCTACTAAAAAGAATGCCGCGATTGGGATCGGTGTATCAGCTCTTCCTTGTACGCCATGAGCATTTGCCGATGTTGCAAAAAGTGCACTCAGTAAGAGTCCTGCAAAGGAGTATGTAATCAATTTGAACTGACTAATCATCACTTTCCACTCCCACTGTTTGCAGGAGCATCTGTCTTATAGACGGCGATGAACTCCCCATTAACCACCTTGAAATAGATTCTGGTTGGCAGTCCAATTGAAGAGTGTGCACGCATATGAACAACATCGAAAAATCGAAGACTACTTTCAGGCACTTTGAACTCTAGATTTTTCTTTCCATCTACTTCGTCATATGCCTTCATGACCAGAAGCGGCAGATCCACTTTGCTCATGACGCCATCTACATATCTAAATGATTCAAGCCCTGGCGGAGGTTTTGCCTCGCCAGTATCAGAAGGTGCGAAAAGCCAAATAATCGAGCCCAAAAATAGAGTGAAAAACATTGAAAGCAATGCCACTGGAATTCGAGGGAAATTACGAGATGGTGCGCTTTCAACAATAGAGATGCGTTCTGATTCAACTCTCATAGTCATGGGTTATATCCTGGATTTTCTTGTAGATTAATTGGCATCGTCAAAGGGTTTTCGCTCTTACTCCATTTAAAACGAATCTTTGATTTTCCAGAAAACTTAGCGATAACTTCCTCTGCTACCAAAGATCCCTCTTCATTCATCTTAAGTTTGATCGGTTGATTGTCTGAATCACTCTCACCAGTAGTTAATGAAATTTGAGCTTTTCCATCAATCACATATGAGAAAACTTTTGCAACCTCAAAATCAGCTCCTGTTAGACCCAACTTCATGGTATTTGAACCAGCTGCTCCAGGGCTCATCACCACGGTCACTGTTACACCGCTCGTTGTCTTACCAACAGCTTCAACGTTTCGGCTAGGTCTTGGTAGCTCTAGCGGAAGCAACAGGCTTGCAGTCAACACCAACAATAGTGAAACAGTTAGTGGATTCTTTACGCCAACAGTTGCGGCCGACTTTCTTGGTTTATTGATTAGGAGTATTGCCAAGAACTGAAATAACAAGATGAAAATTAACCAGAGCCCAAGGCCCGTCGCAAAAATCCCAACAAACTGTGATCCCTTTAAAGTGCTTTGATTGAGATAGGTAGCGAAGAGACCAATAAACACAGCAAGAATTCCTGTGATTAAAGAGGCATTAGCAACCACCCGAATCAACTGAGTTGACTTTTGCGCTTGAGTCTCACCTCCTGCAATACGCTTGAAGGAAAACAAAAATAGGGCTGCGATCATTGAGATGAGCAGCGAGGCAATGATTACTCCTCGAGCAAGCTCGCCAAGTTCAGAAACTGATAGCGCTCTTTCGACATCAAGAATCAAGAGTTGAATACCTATCTGTGAATTTGAAGGTGTTTTTTTGCTGACCAAAGGAAGAGGTTATATGGCAGTTTTTGAATTCGGGCTCGAACACGCTGAATTGTTCCCTGTGAATTCTGCGTAAGCTAAATGTTTTAATCTACGCCCACCTAATAAGAAGAAGAGTCGCCCTATAAGCCGGAATAATTATATTTTTATCTTCAGGCCGGTTTCCTTTTCCGAAAGGGCCCAAAGCTTCTTAATCGCACGATTGGCTAGTGGTCTTAAAAAGGGACGAGTAACTGGAACGCCTTTAACAAAATACCTCGGGGCATAAAACTCTCGAGACTTAGCTTTGGGATCCAAAGCAGCCCTGATTTGAGGTAGGGCACCAACTTCGGGCTCCATACCGATGTTCGCTGCTAGTGACTTTGAGATAGTTCCAGCAGCACCTGCAGCGCCTTTTTCAAATGTCTCTACTTGAAGATTTGTGTGAGATAAACCTGGATGGGCCAACATACTCTTGACATTTAAGCCCTTCTTCTTGAATTCGTTATGGAGACCGAGAGCAAAGTAATAGTTTGCCAACTTTGACTGACTGTATGCAGTCCATGGCGAATACTTCTTACGAAGATGAGGATCATTAAATCTAATTCTGCCAATCATATGATGGGCAGAACTTGTAACAGTAACAATACGAGCTGAGCTAGATCGCAAAATACTTGGCATTAGTAAAGCCGTCAGACTCCAGTGACCGAGGTGATTGACGCCGAATTGGCTCTCAAAACCATCTTTAGTCTTCATCTCAGGCATCGCCATAATTCCAGCGTTATTTACTAAGATATCTAAAACTTTATGGTTTTTGTTGAACTCCTCTGCAGCATTCTTAATGCTCTCCAGTGAGGCAAGATCTAATTGAAGGTATTCAATTGAAGCGCTTGGGTTTTCTTTTATCAAAGCGTCGACAGCTTTTCGACCCTTTTCTTCACTTCTGGCTGCTAAAACAACATGAGCCCCGCGGGAGGCAATGGCTTTTACCGTTTCATATCCGAGGCCGATATTTCCGCCTGTTACAAGGGCTACCTTTCCCTTTAGGGATGGGCTAGATTGAACAGAGAATTTCATGGCACTCCTTGTGAAATATAGGTTGATAGGTTTAAACATATCAACCTATTATTGTGCTGTCAATTAGCAATCCCACAAAAGCTTCATGAATTTCTTCAGGTTCTTTGAAGCTTCGGCCCACTCAGATTCGTAATAGGTCTCTCGAGATTTTTTAGTGGATTTAAGTAACCCTGCATTCATGAGTATCTTCAAATGATGGGATATTGTCGGACGAGCAAGGTTTAAATGCTCGGTTATTTGGAGAACATTAAGAGGTCCCTCGGTCTCCAACATGATCAAAATATCTTGGCGATTGGGGTCTCCAAGGGCGTTAAAAATCAGGGAGCAATCTCGAGCGACTTTCCTAACCTGAGTGACTGTAGCCATGGCCATAACTTACCAATAGGTTGATGCTTTTCGACTCATCAGAGTGGTGAATCTGCCCATAAAACTGCCCATATTTGCCCATCGTTTCCCCATAAAAATCAGTAAATCTGCGACAGGTTATGTAAGCACTTGTACAAGCAAAATGTAAAAAGGTGAGCGTAGTTTTAACCCACGCCCACCTAATTAGAAGAAGAGTCGCCCTATAAGCCGGATCCTGTCGTTCTTGCGAACGGATCACCATCCATCTAGATCTGTAATTGCTTACAGATTCAAGCAACCTACCCGTTGACTCGAGCGAGCAGCTCTCAAACGCCAACTGCGTGGTCTTGCTTCAGGCGGGGTTTACATAGCTAACTGCATTACTGCAATTACTGGTGGTCTCTTACACCACCGTTTCACCCTTACCAACTTTCGTTGGCGGTTTACTTTCTGTTGCACTGTTCCCGCGGATTGCTCCGGGTGGGAGTTACCCACCGCCTTGCTCTGCGAAGTCCGGACTTTCCTCGGTGCATTGCTGCAACGCGGTGATCCGGGCGACTCTTCAACCACAGATGATACGCCTTGGTGACGTAATGGAGTTAGTCAGGTTTATGGCTTTGAGCCGTAGGATTACCGCATGTCAGTTCAGGGATTATCAAAAGATGAGAAATGGCCGCGCGCAAGTACTCTCTTTGATAGCAGCTTGGATAATGCTGATTTTGCTCTGTTAGGTATCCCCGCACATAAAACATCTCTTTCGCCTACCTCTTCACACTTAACTCCTGCGGCGGTGCGCGATGCACTTGCTAGGTATTCAACATTTGCCGAATCTACAGATACCGATCTGCGCAGTGTTTCAATGATTGATTTAGGCGATATCGATTCTCCCGACTTTGCAGATGGAGAAAGTCGTGTTGCTAATTTTGTAGCTAATTTATTGAACAAACACAAGTTAATCGTTGCTCTTGGTGGTGATAATTCAATTACTTACTCACTTGCTAAAGGCTTATGGAACGATGTGAAAAACATCGGAGTAATTACTTTTGATGCCCACCATGATCTTCGTGATGGTGAATCAAATGGTTCTCCAATTTGGAGACTAATCCAGGCTGGTCTGCCAGGAAAAAACATTGTTCAGATTGGTATTGCAGATTTTGCCAATAGTTCAGAGTATGCCCAAAGAGCGAAAGAGAACGGAGTTTCTGTTATCACTCGGGCTGATATGAGATCTGCATCTATGGCTGAGTTAATTCGCAAGGCACTTGAAATTGCTGGCATGCAAGGTCGTGATATTTATGTCGATGTTGATGTAGATGTTTGCGATAGATCAGTTGCACCGGCCTGTCCTGCTTCACTTCCTGGTGGAATTTCAGCAGATGAATTACGACATGCGGTCCGACTTGTTGCGTCAGATAAGCGCGTGCGTGCTTTAGATATAACTGAAATTGATGCAGCTATTGATTCAGATGATCAGCGGACAGTTCGTCTAGCCGCTCTCCTGGTTCTAGAAGCTGCTGCTGGACTAGCTTCTAGATAAGTTGCTTAACAACTTCCTTTGCTGCAGCAACAACTGCGCCAGAGTTAACAAGCGTTGTTGCAGCTTCTAATTCTGGCGATAGGAAACGATCTGGTCCGACTCCCCCTACAACTGTCCGTAACTCTTTAACGACGCGGGCAGTTGCTGGTGCTGGTTCTAAACCAGTTCTAAATTCAATTGCCCGAGCTGCAGTTACTAACTCGATAGCCAAGATGCGAGCTAAATTATCAACAACTTTGCGCAGTTTGCGCGCAGCTGACCAACCCATTGAAACATGATCTTCTTGCATGGCAGATGATGGAATTGAATCAACACTTGCCGGAGTTGAAAGACGCTTGTTTTCACTAACAAGACCAGCTTGGGTGTATTGCGCAATCATTAGACCTGAATCAACACCCGGATCATGTGCCAAGAACGGTGGCAGGCCAGCAGAGCGGTATTGATCAAGTGCTCTATCTGTGCGGCGTTCTGCAATTGAACCTAAATCCGTCGCAGCAATTGCGAGGAAATCTAGAACATAACCGACAGGTGCACCGTGGAAGTTTCCATTTGATTCCACACGGCCATCAGGCAAGACAACTGGATTATCAATAGAACTTGCTAGTTCGCGAGCAGCAATTGTTGATGCATAAGCAACTGTGTCACGGACCGCACCTGCAACTTGTGGAGCACATCGCAATGAATACGCGTCTTGCACACGTGAATCATTTTCGCGGTGTGATGCAACAATGGCTGAGTCTTTAAGCAAGGCATAGATATTTGCCGCACTGATTGCCTGTCCAATTTGTGGACGAAGTGGAGCATGCAGATCTGGTGCAAATACACGATCTGTTCCGAGCAATCCTTCAATACTCATTGCAGTTGTAATGTCTGCAACCATGCACAGCTGTTCAAGATCAGCACATGCCATGATCAACATACCGAGCATGCCATCGGTGCCATTGATAAGTGCCAAACCTTCTTTTGCTTCAAGTTCGATTGGCTTAATGCCAGCAGCGTTTAGCGCTTGCATTGTTTCCATTTCGACGCCATTGGCATCGTGAACTCGGCCTTCTCCCATCAAAGCAAGTGCGCAATGTGAAAGTGGTGCTAAATCTCCGCTGCACCCTAGTGAACCAAATTCTGGAACGACAGGTGTAATTCCATTGTTCAAGAAATCAACATAACTCTGCGCAAGTGCCACGCGGACACCTGTGCGACCAGATGCCATGGTGCGTAGGCGCAAAAACATCAATGCCCGCACTACTTCGCGTTCTATGGCAGGTCCAACACCTGCAGCGTGTGATCGAATAAGAGATTTCTGTAATTGAGCTCGATCTGCAACGTCGATATGGCGATTAGCAAGTGCGCCAAATCCAGTTGAAACGCCATAAACAGGAACTCCGCCTGCGGCGTAGTCTTCGATGTATTTTCTAGATGCATTCATTGCATCAATGGACGCAGCTGAAAGTTCTACCAGTACGCCATGGCGCGCCACATCAATAACATCGGCAAATGTCGTGCCAGATGTTGAAAGCGTTACTGTCTTATTTGATTTGGAGGCCATCTCGCCACACCTGTTCTACTAATTGAACACCTGGACGATATGCCAAGTGAATGTATGAATCTGCATTGAGAATAGAAAAGTTAGCGCGAGCACCTTCAAAGAGATGTCCAATGTCATCACGGCGCAGCGCTTTTGCACCACCCATGGTTGCCGACCACAGAGCTTGCTCTGGTGAAAAATGCATTTCACGAACAGCTACTGCAATGATGAAAGGCATGCTGGTTGTGTAGGAAGAACCTGGATTGCAATCTGATGCCAAGGCCACAGTAATGCTGGCCTCTAGCAATGGGCGAACATCAGGATAGGCAGAGCGAGTCGAAAATTCAGCGCCCGGCAAAAGAGTTGCTACGGTCTTTGAAGTTGATAGCGCTTGAATATCTTTCTCGCTCAGGTGTGAAACATGATCTACAGATGCCGCATCAAGTTCTACACCTAAACGTACGCCTTGACCTTCTTGCAGTTGATTGGCATGAATTCGTGGCAACAAACCTTTCGCCATGCCCGCCTTTAAAATTGTTCGGGCATCATCAACTGAGAATGCACCTTTGTCACAAAAAACATCAATCCATTTTGAAAAAGGAAGAGCTGCATCCAACATTGGCCCAGTAACTAAATCAACATAATCTTTAGGATTCTTTTTGTACTCAACTGGCACGACATGGGCACCCAGAAATGTTGTTTCATCAGTGAAAGATGCTGCAATTTCTAGCGATCTGCGCTCATCTTCAACGGTTAAGCCATAGCCCGACTTGATTTCAATAGTTGTTGTGCCTGTCGAATATGCCTCATTTAAGAGAGATTGCGCGTTAGCGCGCAAAACATCATTACTTGCTTCTCGAGTTTTTTGCACTGTGTGAGCAATGCCGCCAGCGCTATAACTTTCACCTAACATCCGTGCTCGAAACTCTTGACTGCGATCACCGGCAAAGATCATGTGAGTATGGCTGTCAACAAAACCTGGAATAACTGCGCGACCCTTGGCATCTAAACGTCGCTTGATGTGATGTGTTGGTGCATCTGAATCTGGACCGGCCCAAGCAACGACGCCATCCTCAATCAGTAAAGCAGCATTTTTAATTATTCCCAGCTTTGTTCCATCATGTTGAGGATCATTGGTAACTAACTGACCAATGTTGTGAACAAGCGTGCTTGTCATTCAGTATCCAACATAGGAACATGCACATGGCGATGCTTTGCTGTATCAACAGCTAAGTCATAGCCAGCATCAGCATGTCGAATTACTCCCATACCAGGATCATTAGTTAAAACTCGCTCTAATTTTTGTGCTGCAAGCTTGGTGCCATCAGCAACAGAAACTTGTCCTGAGTGAATAGAACGACCCATGCCAACGCCGCCACCATGGTGAATTGAAACCCATGAAGCACCCGAAGAAATGTTGACCATTGCATTTAACAACGGCCAGTCAGCAATTGCATCAGAACCATCTAGCATCGCTTCGGTTTCACGATAAGGCGATGCAACAGAGCCACAATCCAAGTGGTCACGTCCAATAACAATAGGAGCAGATACTTCACCTCGTGCGACTAGATCATTAAATGCAAGTCCAGCTTTGTCGCGTTCGCCGTAACCCAACCAACAGATGCGTGCAGGCAAACCTTGGAATGCAACTTTCTCTTGCGCCATAGTTATCCAACGATTTAAATGTTCGTTTTCTGGAAACAAATCAAGAACTGCTTTGTCCGTGCGGTAAATATCTTTTGGATCTCCAGAAAGTGCCACCCAGCGAAATGGGCCTTTTCCTTCGCAGAAGAGTGGGCGAATATAGGCGGGAACAAAGCCTGGGAAAGCAAAAGCTCGAGTAAAACCGCCCTGACGAGCTTCATCTCGGATGGAATTACCGTAATCAAAAACTTCGGCGCCTTTATCCATAAAGCCAACCATCGCTTCAACATGTTTCGCCATAGATGCTTGAGAGCGTTTGGTGAAATCTTCGGGGTTATCTCTTGCCATCTGCGCAGCTTCATGAACATTGACTCCCACGGGAACATAGGAAAAAGGATCGTGGGCTGAAGTCTGATCGGTAACGATGTCGATTGGTACATCCATTGAAAGAAGCAGTGGGAATAGTTCAGCAGCGTTTCCTTCTAAACCAACAGAAAGTGGAACACGAGCATTCTTGGCCTTTAGTACACGCTCAACTGCATCATCAACATTATCTGCAATTTCATCTAGGTATCTAGTTTCAATTCGCTTTTCTAATCGTGACTTGTCGATGTCAATTACTAGACAGACTCCACCATTCATTGTTACAGCAAGTGGTTGCGCTCCACCCATGCCACCGCAACCACCAGTCAAGGTCAGTGTTCCTTGCAGAGTTCCATTAAAGCGCTTTTGTGCAACTGCAGCAAATGTTTCATATGTTCCTTGCAAAATTCCTTGCGTGCCGATGTAGATCCAAGAACCTGCTGTCATCTGCCCATACATCGTTAAACCAAGCTGCTCTAACCTGCGAAACTCTGGCCAATTAGCCCAGTCCCCTACAAGGTTAGAGTTTGCAAGTAATACTCGTGGTGCCCATTCATGGGTTTGAAAAACTCCTACAGGTTTACCTGATTGCACAAGCAGCGTTTCATCATTTTTTAAGTTTGTAAGACTCTTAACAATTGCATCAAAGGAAGGCCAGTTGCGAGCGGCTTTACCGGTTCCGCCATAGACAACTAAGTTTTCAGGGTGTTCTGCAACAGCTGGATCCAAGTTGTTATGAAGCATGCGGATTGCCGCCTCTTGTCCCCAACCTTTAGCGCTCAAGGTCGAACCTGTTGCCGCGTGCAAAATTCGTGGAGTGCTAGTCATGGGGTGAACAATATCGGGACTGCCGGAAATGCATAGTGGCAGGATGTAATCAGTTCCTTTAGGGTGTGTCCCATGATTACGACAGTTGATGCGGATTTCCTAGCTCTCCCACTTGAAAAAGTCTCTGATGTAGCACTCAGTGCAGCCACTGGCGCAGGTGCGTCTCATGCAGATGTTCGAATCGAACGAACCCGAACAGGTTTGCTTTCACTGCGCGATGCAAAGCCTGAAACCCAATCTGATGAAACCAATTTTGGTATCGGTGTCCGAGTAATCGTTAATGGTGCGTGGGGTTTTGCCTCATCGCCAGATGTCAGTGTTGAGTCTGCGCAGAAACTTGCGGCAACTGCGGTTGCGATGGCAAAGACATCAAAGCCGCTATCAACTGATGAGATTTCACTTGTACCAGAACCTGTCTATGCCAAGAAGAGTTGGGTATCTGCTTATGAAATTGATCCATTCTCTGTTTCAGATTCCGACAAAAAAGATCGCCTGGCAGAATTAAGTTCAAAGTTACTTGCAGCAAAGGGCGTTAATCACAGCAGCGCACACACTATGTATGTAAAAGAACAAAAGCATTACGCAGATTCTGCTGGAACAAGTACGACTCAACAACGTGTACGAGTTCAAACTCAGATAGAAGCAATTTCAACTGGCGATCATGGTTTTGAATCAATGCGCACACTTGCTCAACCTGCCGGCTATGGCTGGGAATGGATGGGTAATTCAATCTGGAATTGGGATGCAGAAATTGAGCAGCTTCCAACATTGTTGGCTGAAAAGGTTGCAGCACCTTCTGTAGAACCAGGTCGTTATGACCTTTTGATCCACCCATCAAATCTTTGGCTGACGATTCACGAGTCAATTGGTCATGCCACTGAACTTGATCGCGCGATTGGATATGAAGCAAACTACGCTGGAACTTCTTTTGCTACACCAGACAAGCTTGGAACGCTTAAGTATGGCTCTTCCTTGATGAATGTGACTGGTGATCGCAATACTGAACACGGTTTAAGTACGGTCGGTTGGGATGATGAAGGTGTTGCCGCCCAACGCTGGGATATCGTCAAAGATGGAGTTTTGGTTGGATACCAACTAGATCGCAGAATTGCCGCAGCGGTTGATAAAGAGCGCAGCAACGGTTGTGCTTTTGCTGATTCACCAGCACATGTACCAATCCAGCGCATGCCAAATGTTTCACTGCAGGCAAACCCAACGGGGCCTACCCTTGAAAAGTTAATCGAATCAGTAGAAGACGGTATTTACATTCTGGGAGACAAGTCCTGGTCCATTGATATGCAGCGTTATAACTTCCAATTTACTGGTCAACAGTTCCATCGAATCAAGAATGGAAAGATTGTCGGCCAGTTAAAGGATGTTGCTTATCAAGCAACAACTACAGATTTCTGGGGTTCCATGAAGACAGTTGGTGGACCATCTACATATGTTCTAGGTGGTGCATTTAACTGCGGTAAAGCACAACCCGGACAAATTGCGGCGGTTAGCCATGGTTGTCCAGCTGCGGTGTTCGACAAAGTTAATGTTCTCAACACAGTTGCGGAGGCAAGCAAATGATTTCAGCACAAGATCTGGTTGAAAAGATTCTTGCCCGCTCTACAACAGATGACTGCATCGTTGTTGTCCAAGACAGCACACAAGCCAACCTTCGTTGGGCTAGCAGCACATTGACAACTAACGGTGTGATTGCACAACGCAATGTCACAGTTATCGCATTTGTTGCCGTCGGTAGCTCTATGGCATCTGGCGCAGTTACTCGCACCAACGTTGATGAAAGCGATATTGATGCAATTCTCTCTGAAGCTACCGCTGCGGCAAAGGCAGCAGGGGCCGCAGAAGATTTCGCTCCACTTGCACGCGATGTGTCTTTCGGAAATTGGAACGCTCCACATGTTCCAACCGGCCCTGAAGTTTTCGCTGGATTTGCGCCAGAGCTCGGTGACATGATGCGCCGCTCTAAGGCTGATGCAATTGAACTATTTGGCTACGCCGAACATACCCACGAAAGTATTTGGGTAGGTTCAAAGGGTGGAATGCGATTGCGTCATGATTCACCAGTCGGTCGTGTAGAAATGACAGGAAAGTCTCATCAACGATCGCGTTCGACCTGGGATGGAATTGAAACCCATGACTTTAAAGATGTTTCTGTTGCAAAGATTGATGCAAACATCCGTCAGCGTTTAGCGTGGCAAGGAAAGAAGATCGATCTTCCTGCCGGACGTTATGACACTATTTTTCCTTCAGGATCTGTAGCCGATATCTATGTTTACATGATGTGGGTTGCTGGTGGTCGAGACGCGTTTGAAGGCCAAAGCGTCTTTTCGAAAAAGGGTGGCGGAACACGAGTTGGCGAAAAACTATCCAACGTAGGTCTGCAACTATTTAGTACTCCAAATCACCCTGTGCTTGCGGGTTCCCCCTTTGTTTCTGCATCAGCTAGTAGCTCATTTACTTCAGTCTTTGATAACGGGCAGAAGCAGTCTCAAGTTGATTGGATTAAAGATGGTGTTCTGCAATCTCTAGTTCAGACTCGAGCAAGTGCACAACTGACATCTCTTCCATACACGCCATTTGGCGACAATTTGATTATGAGCGTTGATGGTGGAAGTGGAAATCTAGAAGATCTAGTGAAGAAGGTTGATAACGGATTACTTCTGACAACGCTGTGGTACATCCGCATGGTTGATCCAAATTCTTTGCTTCTAACAGGGCTTACACGCGATGGCGTTTACTATGTTAAAAACGGCGAAGTCCAAGGAACAACAAACAACTTCCGTTGGAATGATTCGCCCGTTAGTGCGCTATCTCGTATTGCACACGCTGGTGCTACTGAATGGACTCAGCCACGCGAATGGGCTGGGGACATGACAAGCATGTCTGTACCGCCGATGGTTATCAAAGATTTCAATATGTCGACTGTGAGCCCGGGTAACTAAACCCGGACCCACAGATCAACAATCTGAGATTACTTTTCTTCGTGGTCCCCGCCGGTAATGCGTCCAGCGTGTGCGTGGGCTGAAGGATCCTTCTTAACCTTGATCAAACTTGCTACGGTGGAAACAATCAAAATCAGTGCAATAACTGCCAAGCTAACAAGCGTTGGGATCTTAGGAACTTCATACCAAATTTCGTGTACGTAAGTCATGATCAACTTAACACCGATAAACATCAAGATGATTGAAAGACCAAGTGACAAGTAAACCAACTTATCGAGTAAGCCCTTGAGCAAGAAGTACAGCGCTCGAAGTCCCAGCAGAGCAAACGCGTTAGCTGCAAAGACTAAGAATGGTTCTTGAGTCACGCCAAAAGTTGCAGGAATTGAATCCAGAGCGAATAACAAGTCGGTTGAAGCAATTGCAATCATTACCAGGAACATTGGCGTTGCAATGCGCTTTCCATTTATACGAGTAAAGATTTTTGAACCATCGTATTCATCCGTCATCGCAACGCGCTTTCTGATGAGCTTTACAAGCTTGTTGTCTTCAGGTGAAGGATCTTCATCCCAGTGCTTAAACAGACCCACACCAGTCCAGATCAAGATTGCTCCGAAGATTACGAAGGTGAAGCTAAATGCGGCAAGAGCTGCTGCGCCAACTGCGATGAAAATCGCACGCAAGACCAACGCCAGAATGACACCAAACATCAGGACGCGTTGGTGGTAAATAGATGGCACTTTAAATTGCGCCAAGATAATAATAAAGACGAAGAGATTGTCGACCGACAATGACTTTTCAACTAAGTACGCTGCAAAGTATTCGGTTCCAAATTGTGAACCGGCCGTTTGCCAGACCCACACGCCAAAGGCGATTGCAACGCCGATGTAAAAAATCGACCAGATTGCTGCCTCTTTGAACATAACGTCATGAGGCTTGCGGCTGACAGTTAGTAAATCGACAACAATCAGAGCCAGAATCGCACCGACTACGAGTGCCCAGGTAAGCAGGGTTACATCCATGAATACACCTATTTTCGTTAAAGGGACAAGGTGCCAAGGTCTCCCTCAACCGCTAGCTAACTAGACGGTCGCAGCTCCGGGATATTTCTATCCGTATTGACGAAGATGCCGAACAAGGTACTCCCCTTAACGTAGGTGAATAGTAGGTTGGCAGAAATCTGCATGCAAATTGAAACCTGCAAATGTCGGTTTTTATCTTGTATTAAGCGTACGAATAGGCCACAGTTCACGAATGCAAACCGGTAGAAGTGTTGTTTATGCGCGAAATGGTGGAGCGGCTGCAAGTCAGCCTTTGGCCGTTAGTGCTGCAATTTCCATCCTGAACCAAGGTGGCTCATTTATTGATGCGGCGATCGCCCTAAGTTCAGTTTTGTGTGTCGTAGAACCTGGCGCATCTCATTTAGGTGGAGATGCATTTCTTGTTACCCATCATGCGCCAACCAAAACCAATCTGGCTTTTAATGGCAGCGGCGAAGGATCGCACGCTGCGATACTAGAAAACTATAAAGATGGAATTCCGATGCATGGATACAAATCAGCAACTGTGCCTGGTTTAGTATCGACCTGGTTTGAAGCACATCAGCGTTACGGAAAATTGCCAATTGCAACCTTGTTAGAGCAAGCCATTGAATATGCAGAAAATGGTTTTCCGGCAAATACTGGTTTTGTTCGTCGCATCGCAGGACATTTAAAATTAACACCTGAAACACAACTGTTTAAAGACATGGGTGTCGATGTAAACGTGAAAGTTGGCGAATTAGTTGTCCAAAAAGATTTAGCCCGCTCGCTTCGAGAAATCGCACAAGGTGGCCGTGCAGCTTTTTACGAAGGTCGAATCGCCCAGCAACTGATTAAGGGTTCTGATGGATGGTTTAATGAAGAGGATTTAAAGGCTCACACAACTCGGGTCCTTGATCCGCTCTCTGTTAAGTACCGCGATATCACCGTTTACGGCCAACCTCCCCCAACGCAGGGAATGATTTTGATGGAAGAACTGCTACTCAATGAGCGCTTTGATATTGCGTCGTTATCAGAGGCGGATCGAATCCATGTAGGAGTTGAGTCTAAAAAGATTGGTTTTGCCGATCGCAACGCAATTCTTGGAGATCCAGAATTCATTGCTGTTAACACGCAAAAGATTTTGTCTAAAGCACACATAGATCAACGCGCAGCGCAGATATCGATGGATTCTGCCGGGCACGATGTTGCACCTGTCAGCGAAGGTAGCGATACCACCTACTTTTTAGTCGCAGATTCCGAAGGTAATGCTGTTTCCTGGATTCAATCCGTTTTCCATGGTTTCGGAAGTTCATGGGTGATTCCAGAAACAGGAATCATTCTTAACAATCGTTTGACAGGATTTTTACTAGATCCGCAATCGCCTAACGTCATTGCTCCGGGTAAGCGACCGGCACATACCTTGAATGCATTTACTGCAGTTAAGCCAGATGGTTCTTTGTATCTCGTAGGTGGAACACCTGGTGCAAATATTCAAGTCCAAAGTAACTTGCAGTTACTTGTTAATGTCATTGATTTGAAGATGAATGTACAAGAGGCAACTGAAGCTCCGCGTTGGCAACATCTAAATGCTTCAGGACAAAGTTCAGAGGAAGAAAAGGGACTAGGTGTCCTAGAGATTGAAAACCGAGTTTCAGATCAAGTCTTCGAACAATTGCGCGTAAAGGGGCATGAAGTTAATGCACTTTCGGCATGGGGCCATGGTTCTTCCGTTCAAATGATGGAGGTTCTTGCTAATGGAACCTTTGCATTTGGATCAGACCCTCGTTGTGAAGGTCACGCTTCCGGAATTTAGAGTGATGGCAAGTTTTTAAAGAGACGCTAGCGCTTCATCAAGAACGCTTAAGGCATCCTTTAGTAGCTCATCTGTGATAACAATTGGTGGCAAGAAGCGAACAACGTTTGAGTATGTTCCAGCTGTCAAAATTAGAACACCCTTGCTCTGGCAGTACTTAACAACTGCACCCATTGCAGCAGTGTTAGGTGTCTTTGTACCTGGCTCTACAAGTTCAATTGCCTGCATTGCCCCGCGACCGCGAACTTCACCAATCACAGGGTATTTAGCCTGCAACGCGCGAAGTGAATCGGTAAGGATCTGACCGATGTGGTTTGCACGTGCAACAAGGTTTTCTTCAAGCATGGTTTCGATTGCGCCAAGGGCTGCAGCACAAGCAACCGGATTTCCACCATAGGTACCACCAAGACCGGAAACATGCACTGAATCCATAATCTCTGCGCGACCTGTTACGCCAGCTAGTGGTAACCCACCTGCAATTCCCTTAGCTGTCACGATCATGTCTGGCACAACACCTTCGTGCTCGACTGCAAACATGTTGCCTGTACGAGCAAAGCCTGTTTGAACTTCATCAGCTATGAAGATGATTCCGTTATCTGTTGAGTACTTAGACAGCGCCGGCAAGAAACCCTTTGGTGGAACGATAAATCCACCTTCGCCCTGAATAGGTTCGATAATAATTGCGGCAACGTTGTGCGCACCGATTTCCTTATCAATCTTGTGAGTGACCATGTCAATTGCATCTTGCGTAATAGTTGCTTGATCGCCAACCCAGTGGAAGGCATATGGCATTGGTACGCGATAAATTTCAGGAGCAAAGGGACCAAAGCCTTCCTTGTATGGCATGTTTTTTGCAGTCATTGCCATAGTTAGATTGGTACGTCCGTGGTAGCTATGTTCAAAAACAACAATTGCTTGGCGCTTTGTGTAGTGACGTGCAATCTTGATTGCGTTTTCTACGGCTTCAGCACCTGAATTAACAAGTAATGACTTCTTCTTAAATGATCCAGGAGTCATTGCATTTAACTTTTCGCATACTTCGATGTAGCCCAAGTAAGGAGCAACTGTGAAGCAGGTATGAGTAAATGCCTGAACCTGATCGATTACACGATCAACAACACGTTGTGCAGCATTACCAACACCAGTTACTCCGATACCTGAACCAAGATCAATGATCTGATTGCCATCGATATCCAAAAGAATTGCATCACTTGCGCGTTCAATTACCGCAGGAAAGGCAAGGCCTAGTCCCCCAGATGTCGCCTCACTGCGGCGCTGTAGCGCCTCGAGAGATTTTGGTCCCGGAATAGCGGTAACCAACCGACGCTCTTGAGTCAATGCGGTAAGTGTTGTCATGGGTAAAGTCTAAGCCATCATTTCGTACTGGCCAGTCCATTGGTTAGGCTTACACAATGAACTCTGAGTTAAGAAATAGCGCACCGCTATTGGATGCTTATTTGAGCTATTTCGAAACCCCACGGACTGCATTTACCGTGCCAGGTCACAAACAGAAGGCGTATCGCTTAGATGCAGGCTTAGGCGCGGTAGTTGATTCAGATACTCCGCTGTATGGCGGATTAGATGAGATAAAACTTACTGAGGGGACTCTTAAGAAAGCCGAAGAGTTAGCCGCATCATTGTGGGGCGCTGACTACGCGCGCTTTTCCACCGGCGGATCCACGCATGCAAATCAAGCAATTATTTTGGCACTTGGTAAACCAGGTGACAAAGTTGCGATCACCCGAACAGCTCACCGCTCTGTCTTAAGCGCACTTGTACTTACTGGTTTGGAGCCAATTTGGTTAACTCCTGAAATTGATCAAGCAACAGGTATTCCAACAGGTATTCCGGTTTCTGAACTTGAAAGAGTGTTGGATCAAAAACCAATTGCGCTTTTGCTTACCGAACCTGGCTATCTTGGAACAATTTCCGAACTACCTGCGTTGATTTCAAAAGCACATGAGCATTCGATTCCGGTAGTCGTTGATGCTGCATGGGGCGCACACTTTGGATTTAATTCGCGGCTTCCACACCATGTATTACAACTTGGAGCAGATGCTCTGATTACAAGTGTCCACAAAGCACTACCTGGTTACAGCGCATCTTCACTGCTACTTGCCCAAGGAAACTTGCTAAATCTTGCCCGTATTGAGCAAAGTTTTGAAACTACGCACACAACTTCACCGGCTGGTGCACCCCTAGCATCCATTGATGGTTGCCGCGCCTTACTTGAAATCCGTGGCGAACAATTAACTGGGGATCTCTTAAAGCACGCCATAGATTTCAAGAACCAGGTGCAATCACATTTTGATCAACAAATCTTTTTAAATGCTGACAACTTTGCCGCCGATCGCTTTGATCCAGTCAAGATTGTCTTGCGCGCAAATGTTCTTGGTGTTTCAGGAGTAGATGTTGAAAAGGAATTGCAAAAAGTAAACATCCGAGTTGAGATGGCTGATCAAGACACGATTGTTTTTCTTGCGACCCTGGCTGACAATGCTAATGATTTTTCAGTTTTATCAAATGTGTTGGTGCCAATTCTTAAGTCTCTGCAGGGAGCACCTCGTCCAACTCAAACATCACTGAGTTGGTCAATTGTTCCGACAGTTGCGGTGTCTATGCGCGATGCTTATTTTGCAGATACCGAATTTGTTTCAGCTAGCCAAGCGATTGGGCGCATAAGTGCTGACTTAATCGCTCCATATCCCCCAGGTGTTGCAGTTGTTGCACCGGGAGAAGTCTTAACAGAACAGATCGTTACTGGCTTATCTGTGACACAAAAAGCTGGTGTGCGAATTGCCTATGCAAGCGACCCGACCCTTGCAACATACCGAGTAATTAAATAACTCAGTGAAGATGGCCCTGCTCATTCAGGGTTCGAAGAGCTCTTAAACCATCACTTGGCCAAATGCTTATTGTCGTGATTGAACACGGTGAAACATCAATATGGAAAATACTTTCCGCTGGTCCACCAACTACGACCTTAGCTGCCGATTTGATTGTGCCGTTATGTGTTATGACTGCAACACGTTGGCCTGGGTATTCGGCGGCAATCTGACTTAGGGCTGCATCAATACGCAAAGCAACGTTGTCATATGACTCGCCTTGTGGAGGTGTAAACCCTGTTGATGAAATCCACGCCTGGTAATCAGCCGGATACTTTTCTTTAACTTCATCAATGGAAAGACCATCCCAGATACCAAAAGAACACTCGATCCAAGCCTCTTCAAAAACTATTGGCAATCCAGTTTTTCTAGAAAGAGCTTCTGCAGTTTGAGTAGTGCGCTTTAGCGGTGAGGCAATGATTACTTCTGGGTTCAACTTAGCAACAGCATCGGCAACTTTTTCCGCTTGCTCCAAGCCAATGTGCGTTAGCTCGGGATTTAAGGGGCCATCGCCTGAAAACTTTTTAAAGGGAGTCAAGATTGTTTCACCGTGGCGAATCAGAAAAACAGTTGTTGCTTTTTCTGCTGACAACAGACGCTCAGTAAGATAATTCTGCTGAACCTGTACAACTTCGCCGCCACCTGCTTGTTGATCAAGTGCTTTATTTGCAAGACGGTCAGCGTGTGAATTTTCATCACGTGGAATCCATGAATATGTAACCAATGACGGATTGTGTGCAGATCGGGCAGATTGGGCAAGAACTCGCATATCTGCATGCTTAATCTGCCAACGTCCAGACATTTGTTCGACAACAAGTTTGCTATCCATCTTTACTTCAATGGTTGCAGTTGAATCGATTTGATTGATGGTGGTTAAACCAGCGATTAATCCGCTGTATTCGGCAACGTTGTTTGTTGCCACGCCAATAAAGTCAAAAAGTTCGGCAATGATCTTTCCATTTTCTGTAATAACCGAGCCGTACCCAGCAGGACCAGGATTGCCTCTAGATCCGCCATCAGCAGTTAACAGAAAATGTCGTGCCAATTAAACGCCTCGTACCAAAATGCAGCGGCACTCTTCGCATCGGACAACTTCATCTTCAGCTAAATCTGACATTCGCTTTATTTCCACGGCGTTGACTGAAAGGTTGCAGCCCATGCATGAACCAGCAGAAAGCGCTGCTGCTCCTGCCCCTCCTGTTGTTTCTCTGATTTTGTCGTAGAGATCAACCAAAGCTTTTTCAATTCCTTGAACCGTTTCGGCTCGATCTTTCGTAATTGCATCTAGATCGCGATGAATAACGGTTAAGGCATTTTCCTTGCGAATCTCAAGATCAGCAATTACTGCAGCATGTTCTGCTTCTTCTGCCTTAAGGGTTGTGATGCGCTCATTGATCGCATCTACACGCATCATTATCTCTAGCTCGACTTCTTCAAGCTCGGCACGTCTAGCACCAAGAGTTCCGACTTCGTGCTGCAACTGCTCTAATTCTTTGGGAGTTGCAGATCCGCTAATCAGTCGTGCTTCATCACGAGTAATTCGAGAAACAATCTGCTCGACATCACCTTCGGCGCGCAGTAATTCGCGCTTAACATCGTTTAATTCAGTCTCAGCTGCAATTCGAAGATCGCGAGCATTATTTGACTTAATTGTGGTGCTGGCTAATTCTGCAAGTTCAGGAAGGTTTGCTGCCTTGTGACGCAAAGAGTTTGTCTGTTGATCAAATCGAGCAATATCTAAAATTGAACGTTGATCAGTTGGGGATGCTTTCATGAGAACAGCTTATTTCCATACTTAACAATGATGGCGATAATGATGGTGGCGAAAGCTCCGGTGTAGATCACACGTCCCCAACCATTTTCCAGAAATGCAACAATCTTTTCTTGACGCTCATGGGCAAAATTCCAGGTATTTTCTAAAAGGACCACCCGAGTAATTGTTGCGAAAACTGTAATTGTCGATCCAGTAACTAAGAGACACCATGGACAAAGTGCGTTGATAACAAAGAATGATTGGGAAAGCAGCCAGAGAGCGAAAACTAAACCAAGTCCATATACAACATGTGCCACGCGCATAAACCAGCGCGGGAAGGTGACAAGACCTAGACCGGCAATTGCAACAGTTATGACAACCGGCTCAGTCATTAATCCAATAAATGAATTTGGGAAACCCAGAAGTTGGGATTGCCAAGATTTTGCAACGGTGCCACACGATAGAACCGAATTGATATTGCAAGAAAGCTGACCTGTTGGCTGGGCAGCTAACTTAATGGCATCGATTGAGAGTACAAGAGAGGCAAAAAGGCTAAGGGCTGAGGAGACCAACATCGCAATGTAGGTCTTGCGATAAGCACGTAAGCGCTCAATTGTTCCAGTCTCAGACATGCTCAAAGTTTACCTTCTTTCTGGATGAGAAGCCTCCAAAGTTCAGCGCCTTAGGCACTGGTAACGTTTCCGCATGCCGACCTTAGAAGAACTTCTGAAGTCGCCCGATCAATCTGTACGACTTAAGGCCGCACTTGCCGCTGGCACTTATCCAAATCTGGATTACATTGAAATTCTCATTAGGCAATGTGCCAGTGAATCTGATTTTTTCGTGCGAGACACCCTTTCCTGGGCGCTGATGAGACAGGATCGAGAAGCAGTTGTGCAACGCCTGATTCCTGAATTGAAGTCGACAAATTCGCAATCACGCAGTCAAGCTCTTCATACACTTTCAAAAATTGGCGACAAAGCAAACTACTCATTGATAACGCGCGATCTACTTCTGGATGAGGATGATTTTGTTGCATCAACTGCCTGGAGATCGGCATCTGTTCTTGTCCCAGATAAAGAAAAGCCAGCTTTGATTGAAATCTTGATTTCTCAATTAGGGCGAGGAGATTCGGATACCCAATTTGGCCTGACTAGATTTCTCTGCGCTATCGGCGAATCGATAGTTGCTCCATTGACGCAAGCTGCACAATCAGCAGATGAAACAGTTCGAACACAGGCTGAATTCACCTTGATTCGTTTTCAGGAAATGGAGCTTGAGAAAGTAAAGAAAACTTAACTGTGGGCGGTGAGGGTTTCGAACCCCCGACATTCTCGGTGTAAACGAGACGCTCTACCACTGAGCTAACCACCCGGTATTGCAGGTTCGAATCTTAACTCACGAGCCCGCAATTTCCTAAATCACGCTTATAGCGCTGCAATAGCCGCCTTGTAATCAGCATTTTCACGGGCAGCCCAGCCATTCTTAACTTCCCAACGAAGGATTCCTTCTTTATCGATCAAGAAGCTTCCGCGAAGTGCGCAGCCCTTTGATTCTTCAAAGACTCCATAGGTTTTTGCTACGCCACCATGTGGCCAGAAATCTGAAAGTACTGGAAATTGATAATTCTCTTGTTCTGCAAATACTCGTTGCGTAAATGGTGAATCACATGAGATTGCAAGAAGTTGTAGATCATCGTTTTGGAATGATGAAAGGTCATCGCGCAGCGCACATAGTTCACCGGTACATGTTCCAGTAAATGAAAAAGGATAGAACATCAGCAAGACATTCTTCTGGCCCTTAAATGAAGAGAGTGAAACCTTTTCTCCATGTTGATTTGCAATTTCAAAATCTGGTGCGGCTTGTCCAATTGTTAAAGTCATGCGCCCAAACTTACCTCTTGCCCGCTTTACGTGCCACTAAGCGAGTTGCGGTCCAATCCTTAGCGAGCGCAATTGTGGAAGTAACACTGAGACCAGCAATTGGTGCAGCATCTTGGATATCACTTGGTTCGACATGGCCATCTCGTCCAGCTTTTGGTGTCATCACCCAAATAGCGCCATTTTCAACCAAGTAAGTCAGCGCATCCATTAATTCATCAACTAAATCTCCATCGCCTTCTCGCCACCAAATGATGACCGCATCGACAACTTCACTAGTAGAGCCCTCTAAGAATGTGGTCCCAGTAATTGACATGAGTTCATCTCGAAGTGTGGAATCACAGTCACTATCGCGGCCAACCTCCAAAACGAGGTCATCCTTGGCCAATCCCATCCGTGTAGGCACGGGCTAAGTCCACACTTTGCCGAGCCTGAGCGCAAGGGGAAGACGGGCTCAATTTCACACCTTTTGAATTTCGACTTACGGGGTAGTACCGACAAGAATAGGCACATGAGCGAAAACTTCGAGGCGCCCGATCTCAATATTGAGCAGTTAGTAGACACCGACCCGACTGAGTCCGCTGAATGGCGAGCCTCTTTTGATGCCGCCCTAAAGGCTGCTGGTCCAGTACGCGCTCGCTACTTAATGCTCAATCTCTTAAACCATGCCCAAGAACGCAATGTTGGAATTTCAGCACTTCGTGCAACGGATTACATCAACACAATTCCACCAGAGCATGAAGCAAAGTTTCCAGGTGATGAAGATTTAGAACGAAAGATTCGTCGCATCAACCGTTGGAATGCAGCGATGATGGTTCACCGTGCACAACGTCCAGGTGTTGGAGTTGGTGGACATATTTCGACGTACGCATCATCTGCTGCGCTCTATGAAGTTGGTTTCAACCACTTCTTCCGCGGACAGGATCACCCAGGTGGTGGAGATCAGATTTTCTTCCAGGGACATGCAAGTCCTGGAATGTATGCACGTGCATTTCTTGAAGGTCGCTTAACAGAAAACCAACTTGATGGTTTCCGTCAAGAACTTTCACATGAAGGTGGCGGACTTTCTTCTTACCCTCATCCACGTTTGATGCCTGACTTCTGGCAATTCCCAACTGTGTCTATGGGTATCGGACCATTGAATGCGATTTATCAAGCGCGTTACAACCGTTACTTACATAACCGTGGAATCAAGGACACAAGTGATCAGAATGTTTGGGCATTCCTTGGTGATGGTGAAGTTGATGAAGTAGATACTTTGGGAGCAATTGGTCTTGCTACTCGTGAAAAGTTAGACAACTTAACTTTTGTTATTAACTGTAACTTGCAACGCCTTGATGGTCCGGTTCGTGGAAATGGAAAAATCATCCAAGAGCTTGAATCCATCTTTGGTGGTGCGGGTTGGAACGTTATTAAGGTCGTATGGGGCCGCGGTTGGGATCCACTTCTAGCGCAGGATCGCGAAGGTGCGCTGGTAAAGATTATGAATGAAACCCTTGATGGTGATTATCAAACCTTTAAGGCTGAATCTGGCAAGTATGTTCGCGATAACTTCTTTGGTCGTGATCCTCGTGCTGCTGCGATGGTTGCTAATTGGTCTGATGATCAGATTTGGAACTTAAAGCGCGGTGGACATGATTATCAGAAACTCTTTGCGGCATACACAGCGGCAACACAAAAGAATGGCCGCCCAACAGTTATTTTGGCTAAGACAGTTAAGGGTTGGACTCTTGGTTCGCACTTCGAAGGTCGTAACTCAACGCACCAGATGAAGAAGATGACACTGGAAGATATTCAAAAGTTCCGCGACACATTGCATCTAGATATTCCTGATGAGAAGTTAGATAAGTACTTACCTCCTTATTACAAGCCAGCAGCAGATTCTGCCGAAGCTAAGTACCTGGCAGAACGTCGTGCAGCACTTGGTGGCTCAATTCCACGTCGTCGTGCTAAGTCTCGTCCATTAACGATGCCGGATGATTCTGTTTACGAATCTGTAAAGCGTGGCTCGGGTCATCAAGAAATTGCGACAACGATGGCTTTTGTTCGTATGCTGAAGGATCTTGTTAAGGATCCAGGTTTGGGCAATCGCATTGTTCCAATCATTCCTGATGAAGCTCGTACCTTTGGTATGGATTCATTGTTCCCAACGATGAAGATTTACTCACCACATGGACAGCAATACACCGCGGTAGACCGTGAATTGATGTTGTCTTACAAAGAATCAACATCTGGCGTGATTCTTCATGAAGGTATCAATGAAGCCGGTTCTGTTGCTTCATTTACCGCAGTTGGATCTTCGTATTCAACGCATGATGAACCAATGATTCCTATGTACATTTTCTATTCAATGTTTGGTTTCCAGCGCACAGGAGATGCTTTCTGGGCAGCCTCTGATCAATTAGTACGTGGATTTGTTATTGGTGCAACAGCCGGACGCACAACGCTCAATGGTGAAGGTCTGCAACATGAGGATGGTCATTCGCACCTTCTTGCGGCAACTAACCCTGCAGTCGTTGCTTACGATCCAGCATTTGCATACGAACTAGGTCACATCGTTAAAGATGGTCTACGTCGCATGTATGGTGAAAACAGCGAGAATGTTTATTACTACCTGACTGTTTACAACGAGCCATATGTGCATCCTGCAGAGCCAGAAAATCTAGATGTTGATGGATTACTTAAGGGAATTTATCTGTACTCGCCGACAAAGAGTTCACGTAAAAAGAACGCACAAATTCTGGCTTCAGGTGTTGGTGTTAACTGGGCGGTAAAGGCGCAACAACTTCTTGCTGATGATTGGGGCGTTAACGCTGCAGTTTGGTCAGTAACTTCTTGGAACGAACTACGTCGCGATGGTCTTGAAACCGATCGTCACAACTTGCTCAATCCAACGGATCGTCGCAGTGCTTACATCACCAAGAAGCTGGCTCATACAAAGGGTCCAGTTATTGCGGTTAGCGATTTCATGCGAGCTGTGCAGGATCAAGTTTCGCCTTGGGTTGATCGTCCTTTCTATTCACTAGGAACCGATGGCTTTGGTTTATCAGATACCCGTGGCGCGCTTCGTCGTCACTTCAAGGTGGATGCTGAATCAATCGCCGTGGCCGTGTTGCAGCAACTCTGTAACCAAGGTGAAATCAAGCAAAGCATTGTCACGCAGGCAATGGATAAGTATCGTATCCATGATGTCTCAGCTGCAGATGCTGGCAATACAGAAGGATCGGGTTGATCTCTAGAATTCCAATCACAGATATCTCCCCCGCGGTTTTCTTCGGGGGAGAATTTGTTGCGGTAAAGGCAATACCAAAAGAGAGCATTTCTGTTTCAGCAACAATCATTATTGAAGGTCATGAAACCCTTACCGCCGAAGTTTGTCTCTATAACGCAAAAGAAAAAATGGTCGACTGTCAGCCACTTGTTCAAAAATGGCAAGGAACCGATCGATATGAAGGCCAGTTCACTGTTCCAGCCGAAGGTGATTTTTACTTTGTCATCAAAGCATCCAGTACCTCGCAGTATCGAACCGTCACCGGGGAATCTGAAAAGTACCCAGTTCGCGCAGATCGCGATCGCGCTTTAGTTGGATCTTGGTATGAATTTTTTCCCCGCAGCGAAGGTGCAATTAGAAACGCAGACGGAACAGTAACTAGCGGAACATTTGCGACAGCCACAAAACGTTTAGCCGGTGTAGCTGCTATGGGTTTTGATGTTCTGTACCTGCCTCCGGTTCATCCAATTGGAATCGCGCACCGTAAAGGCAAAAATAATACGCTCGATGCACAGCCAGATGATTGCGGTGTCCCGTGGGCCATCGGCAATTCTGATGGTGGGCACGATGCGATCAATCCAGCTCTTGGAACAATGAAGGATTTTGAAGATTTTGTTAAGGCAGCAGGTAAGCAAGGACTAGAAATTGCAATGGATTTAGCGCTGCAAACTTCACCGGATCATCCTTGGGTAAAAAGCAATCCAGAATGGTTTAACAAGCGAGCAGATGGAACCATCGCATACGCCGAGAATCCTCCAAAGAAGTACCAAGACATCTACCCCATTAACTTTGATGATGATTATCAAGGAATCCGTAATGAAGTCCTTCGCATCATCGGCTTGTGGGTTTCAAAGGGCGTAAAGATCTTCCGTGTCGATAACCCCCACACAAAACCAGTACATTTTTGGCAGGACGTACTTACAACGGTCCAAAAACAAAGCCCAGAAGTTGTTTTTCTAGCTGAAGCATTTACTCGTCCTGCAATGATGCACGCACTTGGTAAAGCTGGATTCCATCAGTCATATACCTACTTCACGTGGCGCACAAGTAAGAATGAAATAGTTGACTACGGCCGAGAAGTTGCACAAGGAACAAGTGCATTCTTTAGGCCAAACTTTTGGGTTAATACTCCAGATATTAATCCTTTTCACTTACAAAGCGGAAACCCTGCGATGTTTGCCCTGCGCGCAGTATTGGCTTCGACACTAAGTCCCTCTTGGGGAATGTATGCAGGATATGAATTATATGAACATCGCGCCTTCAAAGAAGGTGGCGAGGAATACTTGGACTCTGAAAAGTATGAAATTAAAGTCCGGGACTGGGATGGCGCTGCCAAGAAGGGTTTAACCCTTGCACCATTTATTGCTCAATTAAATGCTATTCGTAAGGCGCATCCAGCTTTGCAACTTCTTCGCAATTTAACTTTCCATGACACTGATTCTGATGCAATCATCGCGTACTCAAAGCGTGAAGGTAAAGATTTGATTCTTGTGGTTGTTAATTTAGATCCAAGTTTTGCGCAAGGAACAACTGTTCACTGGAACATGGAGGCGTTGGGCTTTTCAAGCAATGAATTTGAGGTCAAGGATTTACTAGATGGATCGGCAATGACCTGGAGCCCACATACCTATGTATCTCTCAACCCAACCCGTCCAGTTGGAAAAGTTGCTCACATAGTTTCGGTAAAAATCTAAGGTGGGCGTATTTTCGAAGTTCTTTAAGGGCCAGGGGCAAGAAAACAATCGACCTGTGTCATTTCTTAATCCGCATTCATCATTGGGTGAATTAGATCTGTACCTAATCGCAGAAGGTCGGCACGAACAGCTCTGGAAAGCCCTAGGCGCGCAAGTTAAACGCGATGAAACCGGAGCATTGCTGGGTACCGCTTTTTCAGTCTGGGCTCCAAATGCCCAAGCGGTTTCACTGATCGGTGATCACAATTATTGGGATCGTAATTCGCATCAAATGCACCGAATAGGATCTTCTGGAATTTGGGAAATCTTTGTTGCAGATATCAGCGCAGGAACCAGATATAAATTTGCAATTTGCGGGATTGATGGCCGCTGGGTTGATCACGCAGATCCAATGGCACGCGCAACAGAGATACCTCCTTTGACCGCATCTGTTGTCGAAGAATCCACATATCAATGGAACGACCAGGCCTGGCTTACCCAACGTTCACAATTTCAATCATGGCGATCAGCGGTATCGGTGTATGAAGTACATCTTGGTTCATGGAAAATTGGTTTAACGTACAAAAAACTAGCAGTGGAATTAGTTGGCTACATTCAGCAGCAAGGTTTCACTCATGTGGAATTTCTGCCAGTAACCGAACACCCTTATGGTCCATCGTGGGGTTACCAAGTTACCTCTTTCTTTGCACCTACTTCTCGCTTTGGTTCCCCTGATGAATTCAGATTCTTAGTTGATGCATTACACAACGCAGGTATTGGCGTAATTTTGGATTGGGTTCCTGCGCACTTTCCTAAGGATGAATGGGCGCTGGCAAAGTTTGATGGAACCGCATTGTATGAACATGCAGATCCACGTTTAGGTGAGCACCCTGACTGGGGAACACTGATCTTTAACTTTGGTCGAAACGAGGTAAGAAATTTTCTCGTTGCAAGTGCTTTGTACTGGCTAACCGAGTTCCACATTGATGGTTTACGAGTCGATGCGGTTGCATCCATGCTGTATTTGGATTATTCACGTGAAGAGGGCCAGTGGCTACCGAATGTAAATGGAGGCCGTGAAAATCTGGAAGCGGTTCAGCTACTTCAAGAAGCAACATCTACAGCCTACAAAACCCATCCCGGCATCATGATGATCGCCGAAGAATCTACCGCTTGGTCTGGCGTTACTGCAGATACAACAGGTGGCGGACTTGGCTTTGGTTTCAAGTGGAACATGGGCTGGATGCATGACACGTTGCAGTACTTGTCACAAGAACCAATCCATCGTGTCTATCACCACAATGAGATTACTTTTTCTATCTTGTACGCGTGGAGTGAGAACTTCATGCTGCCTTTGTCACATGATGAAGTTGTTCATGGCAAGGGTCAGCTAGTCAACAAATTTCCTGGTGATCGCTGGCAAAAGCTAGCAACTCTGCGTGCTTTATACGGTTTCATGTGGGCTCATCCTGGTAAGAAGTTATTGTTTATGGGTAGCGAATTTGCTCAAAATGATGAGTGGAATGAAAGCGCTGGTCTGCAGTGGTACTTAACAGAGTATGCCGAACACCAAGGTGTTCAAAAAACAGTTGCTGAACTAAATAGTGTTTATAGATCAACGCCAGCACTATGGGAGAAAGATACAAATCCAGAAGGCTTTACTTGGCTAGTTGGAAACGATGGCGCAGCAAATATCGTCGCCTTTGCGCGCTGGGATGAATATGCATCGGCACTGGTAAGTGTTACTAACTTTTCACCCGTCCCCCATGAGAGTTACCAACTTCCCTTTCCTAGCGCAGGAATTTGGCGTGAAGTTTTAAACACTGACGATCTTTCTTTCGGTGGCGGTGGAGTCAGTAACGAGCAATTAATCGTTGGGGCTTCCCAAATTGCATCAGTGCGTATTCCACCTCTAGCGACGGTTTGGTTTAAGCGCTCTTAAAAATCTTTGCAAAGTATGGAACTGTTAACAACATAACTGCTGGAATCAATAATGCAATCGATAGCGTGGTGGCTTGAGCCGTCCATGCAACAACCCAACGGACTACAAATACCAAAGTAATGTTAATGACACCGATTTGGCCGATAACTACGCTGGATGGGAACTTAGAGCGTGTGTTTGCTGCGTTCATCACCGAAGGCCCCAAAAATGATGACCCTAGGCCTGCAACAGTAAAGCTGATTGAGAGAATCACAATCACTAAAGTTTCATTGGATGTTCCGACCAAACTAACCCCGATTATTCCCGCAATAAATGAAAGCCCTGAAAGCAATGAGGCTCGTACGACAAGATAGTCAATGGTGTAGCGCGGCAATAAATTATGCAGATTCAAACGTCCAACAATCATGGCAAGGGTAAAAAGAATATATGGCAGAGTATGAATTCCGCCGGCAATCTTCATATCCTCTTTTACAAAGATAGCTGACCAGTCGCTGACAGCATATTCGAGCATGATAACTAATAGCAGAGTTATTGATACTTGCTTATCGATTTTAAAGCCTTTGAACATGTCTCGAGCTCGATGATCTGATTCCGGATTTGTATTAGCCTTCACTAAGTTAGGAGTGATTCTATGAATAATAGAAGCCATAAGAACGAAGCAGAAAAATGCCAAGAAGTTTGAATATGTTCCTAAATCAACACGATCAACAAGTAATCCAGCAATAATCGATGTAATCAGCGCACCGCTGCTCCAGAAACCACTAAGCAGAGTAATTATTTGCTTTTTAGTTCTGTCTTGATAAAAGAAGCCCTGGGTATTAATTGAGATATGGAAAGCAGAAATTGCTGCGCCTTGAATAATTATAGAAACGAGAAAAACCAAACTTGACGTAGTGTGAGTCAAAAAGGAAAGACTGATTGCTAGCAAGGCTGCACCGCTATAAAGCATCCAACGTGCGCCGTATTTATGGACTAGATGTCCGACAGTCAGAAGAGCAAGAATATTTCCGACAGCACCCATACTTAGGATTGAGCCAAATTCGCCATTGGTAAGTTTTAGATTTGCTTTCACTTCGGGGAATCGAGGAACCCACGACATAATCAAGAGCCCAAAGAGAAAGAAAAGCCCCTTTATAAGGTTGAGTTCTTGCTCGACAGCGAGTGTTTTTCTCAAAATAGCGCACTAGCAAGCTCTTTACGAGCTGCTACCAATCGTGGGTCACTGGGATCAACTAGAGCAAAAAGGTTGAGCAGATGATCCTTCACTTTATTGCGATCATCACCAGCTGTTGCACGTACTGCATGCAGCAAACGAGTAAAGGCGGCCTCGACGCCACCATTTACCATTTCAACATCAGCTGCCTTTAATTGCAAAGCAATATCACTTGGGTTCTTGGTTGATTCAGAAATGACAGCGTCTAGTTCCAACCCTTCGGTGCGGATTAGCAACTGTGTTTGAGCTAAACCAAGTTTTGCCAGATTTTCTGCGGGTTTACGAGATAACCACTTTTTGTAGGCTGCTTCTGCGGCAACGTAATCACCAGCTTCAAGTGCCTCCATCGCTTCAATCTCTTCAGCTTCCATCTGTTCAACTGGTGCTTGACCAATTCCTTGCTCTGAAGCGAGCGTTAAAACTTTATCAATCACCATGCGAACTTGTGCTTCGGGATATGACTGCTCAAACAATGGAACCATTTGTTCTGAAATAATTGCAACTGCGTAAGGAATTGATTTAGTTTGAAAAGCTTGTGCAACCTGCGGATGCGCTTCGATGTCTACCCGTGCTAAAGAAAAAGCTGTTTTGTAATCAGTTTCGAGTTTTCCTAAAATCTTTACCATCTCGACAGATTCTGCAGAACGTGGTGACCACATCAAAACAATCACTGGACGCACTAGCGATAAAGGCAGGATGTCACTGCTTAAATTTTCAACTGAAACTTCGATGCCAGGCATGGGGATCGTCGGATCCACCTTTGGCTTAGTAAGAGAACTTAAATCAAAGGCTTGACCAAAATTAGGTGGCAAGCTCATGGTGCAATCCTATCTATTGAACAACTATGTCGACACCAGAGTCACGGCGCATTGGCAAAATTTCGGCGCAGTAGTTATCTGTTGCCTCTTCTAACCCAACGTCATAACCCACTTTTTCACTTAAATACCAGCGATTTTCAAGGATTTCGTGGAACATTTGTGCACGTTCTACGCGACCTCTCATGTCATCAGGAACTCTACTGATTACGGGTTCGAATACTTCTATGATCCACTTTTTTGCCATCTCATTGGTTGCTAATCCAAGTTTATTTTCTCGGGCGTTATATCGATCAAAGGAGGCAAGAAGTCGCTTAGCTTGCAGCTCTTCGGTTTCCAAACCCGTCAAATCTCGCAAACGTTGACTGTGGTAACCAGCAGCAACCAGCTTTGGTTGGAAGGAGATCATCTGTGTGTCGCCATCGATGGTGATTGCAACTTCTTCTACGGCAAAACCTAAATCGTGCAACTGGCGCATTGCGCGCTCAACTGCATGCCGATCCTTTGGATCTAACAACTGTCTTTCTTTTAGCGCTGCCCAGATTCTTCTGTAACGTCTAATAACTGCATCAGATGCGCGCACTGGTTCCATCCCTGGATACAAAACTCCAGATAGTGCTAAATCTTCAAGTTCTGCGGCAACATTAAAATGCACAATATCTAAATCGTGTTCGCGTTGACCATCACTGAGCGTTTTCTGGAACTCGCCAGTTTCTGCATCAACTAGGTATGCGGCAAAGCCTTCTGCATCGCGTCGGAACAAAGTATTAGAAAGTGAACAATCTCCCCACCAGAAACCTAATAAATGTAAACGCACTAGCAGTAGGGCTAGGGCACTTGCCATTGTTGTAATCTCTTGGGCGGTTACCGCACCGGATAGAAGTACGCGATAGGGCAATGAATACGGTAAGAACCGAGTAACAATTGCACAAGGCAGCTCTTCGCCATTTGCATCGACTCGACCTTCGACAACTGCAACTTGCTCTACACATGGCGCATTAAGGTGCGACAGCTCGCGCAGTATTTTGTATTCGCGATTTGCAAATTCTGCGACCGTCTCTTTAACCGCATAGACCTCGGCATCGGGATCATTACTTGCCCGCACCAACCGCACAACATGTCGCGAAATGCCGCGCTTTTCAGCCAGGGCTGGATCTTCAGGCCACTCTTCCAGGGGCAAGTGCCATGGCAGGCCAGTTACAGCTGCGATCTCCTCGCCTAAGCCTGTGATGCGTAATGCCATGGTCACTATTCTCTCGCATAAATGTGTCGGGAACATGAACACCACGTCTCTATAAGTGTGATCTATTCACTTTAGAATGTACTTATGGCTATTTCAACGCGCATTAAGAAAGCAGCAGCTCGATCCCCAAAGGCTGAAAAAGTATCAGCTGATTACGGAACCATGGGGGCACCAATCAACCGAGCACACCCATTTTACTTTGGTTTTATTGCAACGCTTGGGGCGCTAACTGCGATCGTGTTAATGCGGGCTTTAGCAAGTGTTAGCCAAATTTTTGTCCTGATTTTGATCGCGCTATTTTTAGCCACGGGTTTAAATCCAGCCGTTGAAGCGTTACGCAAGCGCAACTTGTCTCGCAACGCAGCGGTTACAGTTATTTTCTCCTCTGTAATTCTCTTCGTAGTGTTTTTCTCTTTAGTGGTGATTCCTCCGGTTATTAGTCAAGGAACAAACCTAATCGAATCTGGACCTCAGCTTCTTCAGGATTTGATGAAGAATGAAACAATCAATCAGCTCAATACCCAATATGGCCTAATTGACACTTTGCAAGAGAGATTGAAATCTGTCACATCAGATGGAACATTATTGATCTCTACTTTTGGTGGAGTTATCGGAGTAGGAAAATCTGTTTTGTCAGGCTTTTTCACCGCTTTAACAATTTTGGTTTTGACCTTGTACTTCATTACTTCACTTCCTCAAGCAGTAAATCTTGGTCTCTCACTAGTGCCAGCAAGTCGCCGTGACCGAGTTGGCTTACTTACAAATGCGATTATCGCTCGCGTTGGATCCTTTGTTGGAAGCCAGATTTTGATCGCCGCAATGGCAGCAGTATTTGTCACTATTCTTGCAACAATTCTGGGCCTTCCATCCCCTATCGCGATTGGTATGTTCGTTTTAGTTGCAGCTCTTATTCCATTGATTGGACACTTTATTGGGGCAGGAATCTTTACTCTAATCGCGCTGTCTCAGTCCTTAGTAATTGGTGTCGTCGCTTTTGTGGCCTATGTCGTTTATGTACAAGTTGAAAACTATGTATTTACACCGCGCATTATGAAGCGAACTCTGTCTGTCCCAGGTGCGGTAACAATCATCGCTGCCTTGATTGGTTCATCCTTGCTTGGTCTGGTTGGCGGACTACTTGCGGTTCCGATTGCAGCATCAATCATTCTTATCTTGGATGAAGTTGTTATCCCAAGGGCAAATAAGGCTTAAAACTCCAGCGGAAGTATCGTTGGAACGCCGTTGACGATTGAAGCAATTTCAGACAGAACACGGTGAACTGCAGGTTCTCCAAGCCATAAATGCTTAGCTTCATCGACTGCAATAATTTTCAATGTCGGAACAATTGCAAATCGCTCACGTGCTTGTGCTGGCTTTAGATAGTCATCTAACTCTGGAACCAGTGCGGTAATCGGGCGAGAATCTGTATTCCAATACTGAAGTTGCACATCTGTAGTTGTGCGAAGTGGTGGGCTCAGTAAAATCAAACCTTTGTGTCGCGGATCTTTTGCATGTTGTAGTGCAAGATCAGTTCCAAAAGACCAGCCAGTCACCCAAACATTTTCTAACTTCAAAGTGTTAAAGCAGTACCGCAGCATTGCTTCGACATCAAAATGCTCTGCAACGCCGTTATCAAATTGACCTGTGCTGCTTCCAGCTTCACTTGTCGTTCCCCGTGTATTGAAACGTACAACAGTGATACCAGACATTGCCGGAAGGCGGTTGGCTGCTTTTTTGTAGACGTGGCTGTCCATCATTCCGCCGGCGGTAGGCAATGGGTGTAAGCATAAAATTGCCCCACTTGACGCACCCATAGGAGCTGCTACTTCGCCAATCAAATCAACGCCATCTTCTGTCATCACATGAAATGGAGTTCGTCTAGCATCGAAAACACTGCTCGGACGTACCGTCTGGCTCATGCTGTAAATCCTACCGATACACGACTAGGCTTTACGACATGGCAAAAACCTTTACTTCCATTAATCCAGCTAACGGTCAGATCGCAGGACGTTATCCGATCTTCACTGCAAAGGAAGTTGGGCTTGTAGTCGATAAAGCTCGCATGGCAGCAGATGATTGGAGCAGATTAGGTTTTGGTGGCCGCAAGAAAGTATTGCTTAACTGGAGCACGCACATCATTAACAATGTCGAAGCGATTTCAGAATTGATCTCCTTGGAAACCGGTAAGCCACTTAGCGATGCACGATTAGAGGTTGCAAATACGGTTAATCACATTGGTTGGGCTGCGCGACACGCTGAAGAAATTATGCGCACCTCACATCGTGCGCCAGGTGCGTTAATGGCCAATATGTCGGCAACTGTTGAACGTTCACCTGTTGGAGTTGTTGGAGTAATTGGACCATGGAACTATCCGATTTTTACTCCTATGGGCTCAATCGCATATGCGTTAGCTGCAGGAAATACAGTTGTCTTTAAACCAAGTGAATATACCCCTGGTGTTGGTATGTGGATGGATGAAAGCTTTAATGCCATTGCTCCCTTTGCCGGTGTTTTTACAACAATTACAGGTTTAGGTGAAACTGGTAACGCGCTTTGTACCTCTGCAATTAACAAGCTCTCATTTACAGGCTCAACTCGAACCGCGAAGCTAGTTGCTGCAGCCTGTGCGACTCAGATGACGCCGGTAGTTTTGGAATGTGGTGGAAAAGATCCTGTGATCGTGGCAGCTGATGCCAACCTTGATCGCGCGGTAGATGCAACGATTTGGTCTGCTATGGCCAATGCTGGTCAATCTTGCATCGGTGCAGAACGCGTATATGTCGATGAAAAAGTTGCAGATATCTTCATCGAAAAAGCAATCGCACTTGCTTCAACGCTAAAAGCTGGATCGCCAGGTGACGGAAATTATGGGGCGTCAACAATGCCATCGCAGATTGGTGTTATTACCTCTCACGTTAAGGCTGCGATCAAAGATGGTGGAAAATTTGCCTACGGAAGTTTGAAATCTATTCAGGAACCTTTTGTGCAACCAGTTATCTTGGTGGATGTACCTGAAGATTCCACAGCGGTTCGCGAAGAAACTTTTGGACCTATCATCATTATCAATCGCGTTAAGTCAATGAAGGAAGCCATCGCTTTATCCAATGATTCGCGTTATGGACTGGGCGCAAACATCTGGTCAAAGCGTCAAGGGAAAAAGATTGCATCTCAACTGCATTGCGGAATGGTTGCAATTAATTCAACCTTCTCATTTGCAGCGATTTCATCGGTTCCATTTGGTGGCGTCAAAGACAGTGGATATGGCCGAATCCATGGCCCAGAGGGATTGCTTGAATACACCTATGCGCGCACCGTTGTACGAACCCGAATCAATCTGCCACTAAAGATTTTGAGTTTCAAACGAACAGCAGCAACAGATCGATTGATTGTCAGAGCTGCGCGATTGTTAAAGGGCCGCCTAGGTTAGAACCGGGGAGCGTTTCTGGTCCGCTCAGTATTTGGACGACGCTTATCTTTCTTTGACCAACAAGCTGTATGCCAATGTCGACGTCCATCTTCATCGTAATCTTTCCAGGCAACAACATGCGGCGTTGCTAGCGGAATCATCTGATCGCATCCTGGACAGCGATATGGCTTTGTAGATCCAGAACCAGTTAGACGTCGAACAATGTAGATCCCATCGCTATGTTCTTCAACGCTCTCACCTGTAGAGGCGATATTGATTTCACGCGGCTCTTCAGGCTTTTGGCGCTTCTTTGGGTAATTTCTACGCGGGCTCACAGGTGTATTTTCGCATAGTAAAGTAACCACATGAGCCTCATCGAAGTAAAAGGCCTCACAAAAAGTTACGGTGATGTCCATGCTGTGCGTGGCATCGACCTGAATATCGAACAAGGAGAGATCTTTTCGATATTGGGTCCAAACGGTGCCGGTAAGACGACCACCGTGGAAATACTTGAAGGATTTAGAACTCGTGATTCCGGCACAGTTTCAGTGTTGGGTTTTGATCCCAACACTCGGGGACATCAATCTCGAGAGTGGCGCAACCAAATCGGCATAGTTTTACAAACATCCGGTGATGCTGGCGATCTAACCGTCTTTGAAACCATCAATCACTTCCACGGTTATTATTCAAATCCACGCGATGTAGATGAAGTAATTGATTCAGTTGGATTGAAAGAAAAAGAAGATGCACTCATTCGAAATCTTTCAGGTGGGCAGCGCAGGCGCTTAGATGTCGCGCTAGGAATCATTGGTAACCCCGAACTCATTTTCTTGGATGAACCAACAACGGGTTTTGATCCTGAAGCTCGCCGTGCCTTTTGGTCTCTTATCAAGAGTTTACGAAGCGATGGCGCCACAATTGTGCTGACTACGCACTACTTGGATGAAGCCGAAGCACTTGCTGATCGAGTCGCAGTCATCAACAAGGGTGTAATTGTAGAAATCTCCACTCCATCTGAATTAGGGGGAAGAGCAACATCTCAAGCGACTGTTCAATGGCGAGATGGAAATCAGATCAAATCTGAGAAAACCGATAATCCAACAGCTGTTATTGCCGCTCTTTCTGCACACTTTAATGGTGAGATCCCAGAACTAGTTGTCACCCGTCCATCGTTAGAGGACATTTACATTGAAATGATTGGCGGCGCACATGAATAAGATTCCTAGCGCGCTTCAATTAGGCATCAGACGTGGTGGCCTAGAGATTCGACAGTTTGCTCGCCAAAGAGAATCAGTGGTCTTTACTCTGTTATTTCCGGTTATTTTGCTGGCGATTTTTGGTTCGGTTTTCAAAGACACGATCGCACCTGGTGTCACCTTTTCGCAGTACTTTGTTGCCGGAATGATCGCATCTGGCCTTGTTAACACTGGTTTCCAAGCGTTAGCAATCACTATTCCGATGGAGCGCGAACTAGGTGCGCTTAAGCGTTTGCGTGGAACTCCGATGCCGGCATCAAGTTACTTTATTGGCAAAGCTATTCTCATCTTTGCCAGCATGGTCCTTCAGATTCTGCTGCTTCTAGGTTTTGGAATTGCTTTCTTCGGATTAGATATGCCGACAGAAACTAGTAAGTGGCTGACCTTTACCTGGTTAGTTCTACTTGGAAGTGCCTGTTCAACCGCACTTGGTATCGCATTTTCGATTGTTCCAAAAAGCGGCCGTGGGGCTTCAGCCGTTGTGTCTCCGATAGTCATCATTTTGCAGTTCTTCAGTGGAGTCTTCTTTGTCTTCACGCAATTACCAGGATGGATGCAACAGGTTGCAGCAATCTTCCCGTTGAAGTGGCTTACTCAAGGCATGCGATCAGTTTTCCTTCCTGATTCATTTGCATCTCAGGAAGTTGCAAAGTCTTGGGAACTCCAAACTACCTTTGTGGTTTTAGTCGTGTGGCTGATTATTGGAATTTTCTTCAGCGTTCGTAAGTTCAAGTGGGATCGCGATTAAGAAGGCAATTGCACTCGTTCTGGCGCTAGTTGTACTAGCTCCAGGTGCACATGCCGCCCAAACATCACACGTCGCTGCAACAAAGAAGGCAAAAATTACTCCATCACCTTCGCCGGTTTGGCCACCTAAAGGCTTTATCAAGAGCAAAGATGGAAATACCTTTGCCAAGATTCCAACTCAAAAAGAATTAGTTGGGTTAGCATCCAATGACAAAAAACTCACCGCTGCTTTGGCAGCAGAAATCGATGGAATTCCGGTGTGTGAGAAGTTTTCATGCGGGGCTGTAACTGTTGCTTCAGCGGTAGGTTGCATGTGGTGGGTAGTTACCGCAAACCTTAAAGGTAGAACATCTGAGGAAGATAAAACTCAAAAGATATTTGGAACGGTTCGTACAACCATTGGCAAAACTGCGGCCAGAAAATATGCGACTATTTTGATTATCAGCCAAGAGCCAATTGAATTAGACCACTCAATTTCAAACATCAAAGCAGTGTGTAGAAATGATTCGCCGCAGGAAAAGGTTCCCGGTACGACTTACACAATTGTTCCTTAGCGATTAGCTCCTGGCACCCACAGCTGATCGCCAATTTCTTTGTTGGCAAAACGTGCAAGCACAAAGAGAAGATCAGAGCAACGATTTAAATACTTTGCAGTCAGAGGATTTACTCCCCCACCAAATGCATGGATAGCCGCCCAGGTACAACGTTCTGCGCGACGAACAACTGTGCGTGCCACATGTAAGTGAGCAGCAGCTGGAGTTCCAGATGGAAGTACAAATGAACGCAATGACTCTAGATCTGCGTTGTACTTATCAATCTGTTCTTCCAAGTAGCTAATCTGTGACTCTAAAACTCGAAGCGGTTCAAAAGCTGGAGCATCAACAACTGGTGTACACAGATCCGCGCCAACATCAAAAAGGTCATTTTGAATACGCACTAGCAATGCGCGGACATCTTCAGTTAAGCCATCAGTTGAAAGAACAACACCGATGCTTGAGTTCGCCTCATCAACTGTGGCATATGCTTCAAGACGTGGGTCATTTTTTGAGGTACGGCTCATGTCTCCCAGAGATGTAGTTCCGTCATCGCCAGTCTTTGTGTAAATGCGCGTTAAATTAACCATGTGCCTACCCTATAAGTAGACTGCCGCTATGGCATCTCACGACCGCTTCCGCATAGTTGGCGGAACCTCCCTGCGGGGAGAAGTCTCTGTAACAGGTGCCAAGAACTCAGTTTTAAAGCTTATGGCAGCCTCATTGCTGGCCGCTGGCACAACAACAATTAGAAACGTTCCAGACATCGCCGATGTAGACATCATGGCTGACCTTTTGACCAGGCTTGGTTGCACCGTTGTTCGTGGGGCAGATACCGTCACAATTACCGTGCCTCAAGAACCCGCACATCGCGCTGATTATGATTTAGTTCGAAAGATGCGTGCATCAATCAATGTCCTTGGTCCATTGGTTGCACGAGTTGGTCAAGCCGATGTTGCTTTACCTGGTGGAGATGCAATCGGTTCACGTGGATTAGATTTTCATATCAAGGGTCTTGAATCTCTAGGTGCAAAAGCCCACATTGAACATGGGTATGTAATTGCGGAAGCACCTAATGGGTTAACTGGTGCACCTGTTGAACTTGATTTCCCAAGTGTAGGTGCGACAGAAAACATCATGACCGCTGCGGTTTTAGCAAAGGGTGTAACAACAATTGATAACGCGGCGCGCGAGCCCGACATCGTTGATCTTGGGGAATTCCTTATTTCAATGGGTGCAAAGATCGAAGGTTTAGGTACTCCGCTAATCACAATCACTGGCGTTGAAACCTTGCAACCAACTGATCACACAACAATTACTGATCGCATCATCACCGGAACCTGGGCCTTTGCCGCAGCAATGACTCGTGGCGACATCACAATTCATGGCGCAGTTCCAGAACATCTTGAATTACCTTTAGAAAAATTAGCATCAGCTGGTGCAATTATTACTTCTACTGCAGATGGAATCCGCGTAAAGATGGATGTACGACCACAGGCAATTGATGTGGCAACACTTCCCTACCCAGGATTCCCAACCGATTTGTTACCAATGGTCATCGCCCTGAACTCAATTGCCGATGGACACTCATTGGTAACTGAAAATGTCTTTGAATCCCGCTTTATGTTCGTCAACGAACTGAGCCGTTTAGGCGCACAGGTGAGCGTAGATGGCCATCATGCATCGATTACAGGCGTAGAAGAGCTATCTGGCGCACCCGTTGAAGCACACGATATTCGCGCCGGTGCAGGATTAATCTTGGCGGCGTTAGTGGCCGAAGGTGAAACCACTGTAGATCAGGCTTTCCACGTGGACCGCGGTTACCCAAACTTTGCCGAGCAATTACAAAGCCTTGGGGCTCAAGTCACCAGAGAGTAAAAATTAGTTAACGGACTCCGTAAGGATTGATACGCGATTGTTAGCGACAGACAAAAAACCTCCGCTGACGTTGAACTCTGTATTTTCACCGTTGGTGCCGTGAATTACAACCTTACCGTCGACAAGTACTGCAAACAGCGGAGTGTGATCGGTCAAAATTCCGATGTCACCTTCGATGGTACGGGTTGAAACTGAAGTAGCTTCACCCGACCATACACGCGCTGTTGGAGATACAAGTTCGACTTTAAGTGTCATGAGCTATTACTTCGCCAAGCTTGCTGCTAGTTCAGCCGCGTTGCGCTCTACATCTGCAAGACCACCGCACATGAAGAATGCCTGCTCTGGAATGTGATCGTACTTTCCATCTGCAAGTGCTTCGAATGCTTCGATTGTCTCTGATAGCGGAACGAATGATCCGTCGATTCCTGTAAACACCTTCGCTACGAATGTGTTCTGTGAAAGGAAACGCTGGATACGACGTGCGCGGCCTACGAGTACGCGGTCATCCTCTGACAATTCATCGATACCAAGAATTGCAATGATGTCCTGTAGATCCTTGTAACGCTGCAAGATCTGCTTGATGCGGTTAGCAACACGGAAGTGGTGCTCGCCGATGTAGCGAGGATCGAGGATACGAGATGATGAATCGAGTGGATCCACAGCTGGGTAGATACCAAGCTCTGAAATCGGACGAGACAACACTGTTGTTGCATCTAAGTGCGCGAAAGTAGTGTGTGGCGCTGGGTCGGTAATATCGTCAGCAGGAACGTAAATTGCCTGCATAGAGGTAATTGAGTGACCACGTGTTGATGTGATGCGCTCTTGTAGCTGACCCATTTCATCAGCCAAAGTTGGCTGGTAACCCACAGCAGATGGCATACGGCCTAGAAGTGTTGAAACCTCAGAACCTGCCTGTGTGAAACGGAAAATGTTATCGATGAACAGAAGTACGTCCTGCTTTTGAACATCGCGGAAGTATTCAGCCATTGTTAGTGCTGACAAAGCAACACGTAGACGCGTGCCAGGTGGTTCATCCATCTGACCGAACACTAACGCGGTCTTATTGATAACACCGGTCTCGGTCATTTCAAGGAACAAGTCATTACCTTCACGAGTACGCTCACCAACACCGGCGAATACAGATACACCACCGAAGTTTTCAGCTACACGGTAAATCATTTCCTGAATCAAAACTGTCTTACCTACACCTGCACCACCGAAGAGACCGATCTTTCCACCCTTTACATACGGTGTTAGTAGATCGATAACCTTAATTCCGGTTTCAAACATCTCAGTCTTTGATTCCAACTGATCAAATGCTGGTGCGTTACGGTGAATTGGCCAACGCTCTTTGATGTCGAGTGAAGAGGTTGGTACATCTAAAGATTCGCCAAGTGTGTTGAACACGTGACCCTTTGTTACATCACCAACAGGAACTGAGATCGGTGTTCCCGTATCTGTTACCTCTGCGCCACGGACCATACCGTCGGTAGGCTGCATTGAGATTGCGCGCACCAGGTTATCTCCGATGTGCAGAGCAACTTCAAGTGTCAGGGTACGAGTAGTACCTGACATGGTTGTCTCTACATGTAGCGCGTTAAAGATCGCTGGCATTGAATCCGCGGGGAATTCAATATCCACCACCGGTCCGATTACGCGAGCTACGCGGCCCTTTTTTGAGTTCGACATCATTCACTCCCTGCACTAGCTGAGGCCAACGCGTCTGCGCCGCCAACAATTTCACTGATCTCTTGAGTAATTTCGGCCTGACGAGCCGCGTTCGCAAGTCGCGTTAACGACTTGATTAGATCATCAGCATTGTCAGTTGCTGACTTCATTGCGCGACGGCGAGCTGCATGCTCTGAAGCTGCAGATTGCAACATCGCGTTAAATACTCGAGCCTGAATGTAACGAGGTAGCAGTGCGTTAAGCACAACCTCGGAACTAGGTTCGAATTCATACATTGGTAGCAATCCAGCTGGTGCTGGTGCTTCGCTTTCTACAACTTCTAGCGGAAGCATGCGCTTTGCCATCGCATTTTGAGTAAGCATTGACTTGAACTCAGTAAAGACAATGTGAATCTCATCGACTCCATTGACATCTACCTGCGCATCAAGAATGAATGCTTCGATCAAAGCGTCGGCAACTTCACGTGCATCTTCATAAGTTGGATTGTCAGAAAAACCTGTCCACTGTCCAGCAATCTCGCGATTGCGGAACTTGTAATAGCTAACCGCTTTACGGCCAACTAGGTATGACTTGGTTTCCAAACCGCGCTCACGAAGAAGGGCTGCGAGCTGCTCCCCTTCCTTGATTGCGTTGTTTGAGTACGCACCAGCCATACCTCGGTCTGCAGAGATGATTAACACCGCTGCACGCTTTGGATTCTCTGATGCCGTAGTCAATGGGTGGTTTGTTGTAGAAAAAGTTGCAACTGCAGATACCGCACGGGTCAACTCATTTGCATAAGGAGTTGAAGCTGCGACTCGTTGCTGCGCCTTAACGATACGTGAAGCAGAGATTAACTCCATTGCTTTCGTAATCTTTTTGGTCGCTTTAACGGATCGCATCCGTCGGCGATATATGCGAAGTTGGGCACCCATGGGTTACTTCTTCACCGCCGGTTGAACGTAACGAGTCACTGACTCTGCATCTTCGCCATCTAGAGCATCTGCTGGCGCTTCATTAAGTGCCGCAGCAACAGATGACTTGAATAGCTTCTTAAATGCTGTGACAGCTTCTTCCATCTTTGCGATGGTGTCATCATCTAACTGCTTGCTTTCAGAGATAACAGTGTTGATCTCTTTGCGTTCGCGGCCGATAAATTCGAGAAGTTCCGCTTCAAAGCGACGGATGTCAGCGACTGCAACATCATCAAGCTTTCCAGTTGTACCCGCCCAAATTGAAACGATCTGACGCTCCAATGAGTACGGTGAGTACTGACCTTGCTTGAGAAGTTCAACCATGCGCGCACCGCGCTCTAGCTGTGCCTTTGATGCAGCATCAAGATCTGAACCAAATGCTGCGAAAGCTTCAAGTTCACGATACTGAGCTAGGTCAAGACGTAGACGACCAGCAATCTTCTTCATCGCCTTAGTCTGCGCAGAGCTACCTACACGAGAAACAGAAACACCTACGTTGATCGCTGGGCGAACACCGGCGTTGAAAAGATCTGTTTCAAAGAAGCACTGACCATCAGTAATCGAAATTACGTTTGTAGGAATAAACGCAGAAACGTCATTTCCCTTTGTTTCGATGATTGGCAAGCCGGTCATAGAACCGCCACCTAGTTCATCAGAAAGCTTTGCACAACGCTCTAGCAAACGTGAGTGTAAGTAGAAAACATCTCCTGGGTACGCTTCGCGGCCTGGTGGACGACGAAGTAGAAGTGAGACTGAACGGTATGCCTCGGCTTGCTTTGATAGATCATCAAACACGATAAGAACGTGCTCGCCCTTGTACATCCAGTGCTGGCCAATTGCAGAACCTGTGTAAGGAGCTAAGTACTTGAAACCTGCTGGATCTGATGCAGGTGAAGCAACGATTGTTGTGTACTCCATTGCGCCAGCTTCTTCGAGTGCGCCCTTTACTGCAGCAATCGTTGAACCCTTCTGACCAATAGCAACATAAATACACTTAACTTGCTTCTTCTTATCGCCAGATTTCCAGTTTTCTTTCTGGTTAATAATTGTGTCAACAGCAACAGCTGTCTTTCCGGTCTGACGGTCACCAATGATCAACTGGCGCTGTCCGCGACCAATCGCTGTCATTGCATCGATCGCCTTGATACCAGTTGCAAGAGGCTCCTTAACAGGTTGGCGCTGAACTACAGAGGGAGCCTGCAGTTCTAGTGCACGACGTGCTTCAGCTTTAATTTCACCCTTGCCATCAATTGGATTTCCAAGTGCATCAACGACGCGACCTAGGAAGCCATCACCAACTGGTACGGAGAGAATTTCACCAGTGCGGCGAACAGATGATCCTTCTTCAATTCCTGTTGTGTCACCCAAAATAACTGTTCCGATTTCGCGAACATCTAGGTTGAGTGCAAGACCTAGTGTGCCGTTAGCAAATTGCAATAGCTCATTTGCCATTGTCGAAGGCAAACCTTCAACACGTGCAATGCCATCGCCTGCCTGGCTTACTGTTCCTACCTCGTCGCGAGCCGCAACGCCTGGATCGTATGACTTAACGAAGTTCGCTAAGGCACCCTGAATCTCTTCAGGATTGATCTTTAGGTCTGCCATGTGTTTCTCCCTTTATTTGCTTCCAGCCAAGGCACGTGCGGCCCCAGCCAAACGATTTGAAACTGAACCATCAACCATTTCATCTGCAAACTTCACTGAAACTCCACCCAAAACTGTTGGATCGATTTCAATATTCATACGAACAGGTTGTCCTACCTGCTTATTCAGCGCGGCTTCCAAGCGATCCTGCTGTGCTTGGGACATTGGTGCTGCAACTCGAACAAGTGCAATCACACGGTTGCGTCGTGCGGCTAATGCCCATTGGAAATCAGCAAATGCTGATTCGATGCTTCGGCCACGCCAAGCGTTTACCATTTGTGAGACTAACTTTGTTGTCGAAGAAGATGCATTCTTGAGCAGCTCGGCTGCCAATTGCGCCTTTGCTACATGTGCATCTGATTTAAAAGCCTTGCGTAGCTCTGATGAATTAGAAATCGTATTTGAAATAACGAACATCTCATTTTCCACACGATCTAATTCGCCTGAAATGTTAGCTGCTGTCGCCTCCGCTTCAATAGCTAACTGCTCAATAACTTGTACTAGATCCTTCGCTCCAGACCAACGGAGTGCAGATAGATCGGTTAGTAGTCCAACCGTTGCTTTTCCTACCTTTGAAGCTAATAGATCCTTAATAAATACACCTTTTGCGGCAGCATCACGAGATGTGTCGGTAAGGGCGCGACGTACAGAGATATTGGAACCCAAGACATCTGCAACAAAGAAAAGTTCAGCGCTCAACGTCGATGCAGTCTGTGCATCGACACCCTTAACAGCAGCATCAAGTGCTGTTCGTGCAGCCACAAGTGACTGACGACTACTGCCTCCGAGTTGAGCTCTCATTTACCTTTTCTCTCTGCTTCTTCTTTTATCTACTACTTAGATTTTTCTAGATCATCAAGGAAACGATCAACGATGCGTGATTGACGCGCCTGATCATCGAGTGCTTCTCCAACAATCTTTGAAGCTAGTTCAACTGCGAGCGCGCCGACTTCGTTGCGAAGAGATGTAACCGCCTGTTGACGTTCTGCTTCGATTGAGGCGTGAGCTGCAGCGGTAATGCGTGCTGCTTCTTCCTGCGCCTTTGTGCGAAGCTCTTCAAGAATTGCTGCTCCTTGTGCACGTGCTTCTTCGCGAATTGTTTGCGATTCTGCTTGTGCCTTTGAAAGTTGCTCTGTGTACTGAACTAGCGCTTGGGCAGCATCTGCTTGTGCTTTTTCAGCACGCTCGATTCCACCTTGGATTGCCTCTGTGCGAGCAGTGAAAGCCTTCTCGAACATTGGAACCACTCTGCGGCGCATAACCATGTACAGCAAACCGAAAGCGACGAATCCGACAACAATTTCAGCTGTTGCAGGTAAAAGCGGATTAGGCGCACCTGCTGCTGCGAGCAATGAGAATGACATCTGTATTCCTCTAGCTAGTTATCGAATATGAATTAGAGAACGAATGCGAGTACGAGGCCGAATAGCGCTAGAGCTTCAGCCATAGCGAAGCCTAGGAATGCGATTGGCTGTAGAACGCTGCGTGCTTCTGGCTGGCGTGCAACGCCATTGATGTACGCAGAGAAGATCATTCCAACTGCAAGTCCTGGTCCAATTGCTGCAAGACCGTAACCGACGAGGTTGAGTGTGCCTGTCATTTTTCTTACCTTTCCGTTGGTATTTCTAGTAGGTGGTACGTGTTTTTACTGCTGTGGAACTCTAGTTAGTGCTCATCAGCAATAGCGCCGCCGATGTATAGGGCGGTCAACAGGGTAAAGATGTACGCCTGAAGACATTGAACAAGGAACTCGAAGAAGGTCAATGCGATTCCAAATGCGAAAGCAAATGGGCTAACCAACTTCAAGCCAATAGCACCCTGTAGTAGATGTTCTCCACCCAGGATAAAGATCATAAGAAGCAAGTGACCAGCGAACATGTTTGCGAACAAACGAAGCGAGATAGTCAAAGGACGAACAATTAAGTAGGTCGCAACTTCAATTGGTGTCAAAAGAATGTAAACCGGCTTAGGAACACCTGGCATGAAGAGGATGTCCTTCATGTACTTGATGATTCCGTGGTGACGGATACCCACGTAGTGGAAAACTACGAAGGTAATAATTCCAAGAACGTAAGCAAAACTGATTCGAGACATTGTTGGGAACTGCAACATCGGAATAATTCCGAACCAGTTGTTCACCAAAATAAATGTGAAGAGCGTGAATAGATATGGCACGAAGCGCATGAATTCATGACCGATGATCTCTTTACCAAGGTCATTGCGCACATATGCATACACAGATTCACCGGCAAATTGAAGCTTAGAAGGAACAACTGCCGCTTTGCGAGATGCCATTAAGAAGAAAATTGAAAGAACTATTACTGAGAGAAAAACTAGGAAAATTGGTTTTGTTGTGTACGGGTTTTCGCCAAAAATAGGAGGTAAAACGAAGTCTTTACTACTTGGGGGAACGAACTCGTCGCCTTCAGCAAGAAAGCTATACATCGAGCGCACGCGTACTCCTCATGAGGTTAAGGGCTTGTTCTTCGGGCATACCCTATGCGTAAATGAGCCTTTGGGCGAAATCGAATATCTGTGGATTAGGACTCTTTTAGCGCCCGAAACGCAGCCACACTAGGTACAAAGCCGCACCCATTCCCAGCAAAAGCCCAGAGGCTAAGAAGTAGCCGGTACCAAGCCAAGCATCGAGGCCATAGCCGACTCCACCCCAGAAAAGCGGGCCAGAAAGTAGGTACCCCAAAATGGTCCAGGCTGCGCCTTCATTAGTGCGGCTCATTACTTCTCCTTGCTCGTGGAACTATCGGGCAGGGGTAAATGTATGCGCAGCTTCATGTAACTGGCAATCTCCCCGCCTAGCCAGCTCAGGGTTAGCACGATCGCGGCGATTCCAAAGCTGGTTCGGTTGATGGTTTCACGCTCGGTGAAGTTGGTGATTGCCCATAAGAAAAGGCCAACAAACAAAAGTTTGGTTGTGTAGGAAAAAAGCGCAAGACCCATTGTAGAAAGTGGATCAAGATCTTTTGAGATCTTGGAAACCCCCAAAGTGACGGCAAAAAATATGACAACGATGAACTGTGCAAGAAGTGCGCCATAAAGACCAGGTAAGCCGGCAAATATTGCTGAAATAATAATTGAAATTAAGCCGGTGATTGCAGTTGGCTTTACCGCACCTTTCAACAGCTGCGCTTCATTACTGGGATTACTTGACTTGCTCATGCATCTACCTTCTTCTTGCTTTTCATAACTGCAACACTAGCTCCTACTAATACTAAGACAGTAATAAGTGCAACCCACCATGGGGCAAATGCAAGAACAGTCACAGGATAAGCAATCGTTGCAGTCCATAGATACAAAATAACCGCAGTTCTATTTGTTGAATTACCAGCACTGAGCAATCGGTGGTGAAGATGTTGGTTGTCTGGTGCAAACGGAGAACGTCCAGCTTTTACACGGCGACCAACTGCAAGCAGTAAATCCAAGAAAGGAATTGCAAGAACTGCAAATGGAAGCAATAACGGCAGCAAAGTCGGTCCAAGGGATTCGGCAGAAATTGCGTTGGGGTCTACCTGGCCAGTTAAAGTAATTGCAGCTGCTGAAAGAAGAAGTCCCAACAACATAGATCCGCTATCGCCCATAAAGATCTTGGCTGGATTGATGTTATGGGGCAAGAAACCTAAGCAAATACCCACTAAAACCGCGGTAGTTAGTGATGGCGCACCCGCACGGCTAAACCCGTATTCAACAGCCAATAAGTATGCAAAAGCAAAGAATGCGATACCTGAAATAGCCACGATTCCTGCGGCTAATCCATCCATGCCATCAATGAAATTAACCGCATTTATGACGACTAAAACAATCAAAACTGTTACTAGCTGACCAATACTTGATGGCAATGTAATGACACCGTTGATAGGTAACCACAAGATCTGAATTCCATAGATAAGCAAAATTCCGGCGACGAAAACTTGTCCTGCAAGTTTTGTCAGAGCATCTAACTGAAAGCGATCATCTGCCATTCCCAATAGAACAATGGCCGTTGACGCTAAGAAAATACCTTGTGTTTCCTGCCCAAAGGATTTACCAACAAGTGGCAAATGATTAACAATGGCAAAAGTAAGTGCCATCGCTGCCCACATTGCAACGCCACCCCAACGCGCAGTTGGAACGCTATGGATATCGCGATCTCGAATCGCAGCGACTGCCCCGAAACGAATTGCTTGGGTGCGAACTAAGGGAGTAATTAAATAACACAGCGCTGCTGATATCAGCAGGGTAATTAAGTACTCGCGCATTACAGGAAATTACGCCTGGTAAATTGGAAAACGGGCGGTTAGTGCATGGACTTCAGTTTTGATCCCAGCATGTGCAGCTGCATCATCAGTTTTGATTGCCCGTGAAATCAAGGAAGCGATTTGCTTCATCTCTTCAACACCCATTCCCTGCGTTGTAGTTGCAGGTGAACCCACACGAATACCGCTTGTGATTCCTGGCTTTTCTGGATCGTAAGGAATCGAATTCTTATTCATAACAATTCCGGCAGCTCCGCAACGCTCATCTGCCACCTTGCCGTTAATGCCGGTACTACGAATATCCATCAACGCTAAGTGTGTTTCAGTGCCGCCAGATACTGCGCGCATACCTTCTGCTTCAAGCGCTGCAGCTAAAGCTTTTGCGTTGATAATTACATCCTTGGCGTACTTTTGATACGCAGGTGTCGCGCACTCTGCCAATGCAATCGCCTTGCCTGCAACTGCAGACATAATCGGTCCGCCCTGCATTCCAGGGAAAACCGCCTTATCAATTGCTGCAGCATGTTGTGCTTTAGCCAAAATCATTCCACCACGTGGACCGCGCAAAACTTTGTGTGTTGTAAATGAAACAACATCTGCATAAGGAACTGGAGACGGGATCGCCTTACCGGCAACCAAACCAATAAAGTGCGCCGCATCTACCCACATGATTGCGCCAACTTCATCGCAAATCTCGCGAATCTTTGCAAAATCAACCAGTGATGGATAGGCCGTTGCTCCCGAACAAATCATCTTTGGCTTGGTGCGAATGGCTTGATCACGCAATTGGTCGTAATCAATAAGTTCGTTGTCTTGGCGAACTCCGTAGGATTCAATGTTGAACCACTTACCTGAAAAGTTAACTGGCGATCCATGAGTTAAGTGACCACCATGTGCCAAGTCCATTGCAAGTACGGTGTCACCTGGCTTAGTAAATGCTTGATACACCGCGACATTTGCCGATGCACCAGAATGTGGCTGAACATTTGCATGCTCTGCGCCAAACAAAGATTTTGCGCGATCGATTGCTAGGTATTCAGCCTTATCAACTTCTTCGCACCCGCCGTAGTAGCGCTTGCCTGGATAACCTTCGGCATACTTGTTAGATAACGTCGAACCCAATGCGGCTAGAACTGCACGTGATGTGAAATTTTCAGATGCGATTAACTGCAAGTTGGTCTGTTGACGCTTGAGTTCAGATAAAAGAACCGCGGCGATTTCAGGATCCTGCGAGGTTAAAAGGTTAAAATCTGGGCCATAGAAGGTTTCGGACATGGCTAAACCCTATCGGGCAAGCGGGTTAAATTCCTGTTGCTCCGGGAACGATGGCTTGAATCTCTGCAAGTGAGATTGCCCCCTCGCGCAGGTAGCGCACACCGGTTTCATCGGCCTCAATGACGGTAGAAATTGGGCCCTTGCGAAGATTGCCATTATCAAACTTCAGCGCGACATCTGATTCAAGAACCCACACATCACCCAATGATTTTGGTGCTGCCATTGACTTACGTGCTGCACTTGCAACAGCAAGTGGACCAGTCTTTGTCACTAAAGCTTTGGCAAATTTAGCTTTTGGAATTCGAACACTGACGCGGTCTAGTTGATTGTTGTCACCAAGATCCCAGCTAAGTCCAAGTTGTGGACGCAAATTTAAGGACAACATTCCTGGCCAAAACTTTTTCATTAAAGCTTTAATTTCAGGGGTTACTTCGCGAATGATTCCATCAGTAGTTTTCACGCTTCCAACAATTACTTGAGCTGCGGTAAACAATGGGTCTCCGCGCAGTACATGCATCGCGCGAACCGCATCTTGATTGAAAGCATCGCACACATAGGCATAGCTGTGTTCCATAGGAATAACGATAATGAAACCATCAGCGATAGCTTTTGCGGCTTTGTTGACGTGACGAGAAAGTTCGCCTTTCTTAAGATCAATATCTTTTGCCATAGCTAACTCCTCACCGCACTCGTCCAACGTGGTCTGCCTACTAGGTCATCATGCAGGGCAACCTCTGAAAAATCTACTGACAGCGCGGCTGCAATTGCTAAACCCTGATCTTCTGTGTGTTCAATAACTAAAACTCCCCCAGGCTTTAGCAGCCGTGCCGCAGCGGTAATAAATTGTTGCGGAATTTCCATTCCAGTGGGGCCACCAAATAGTGCAATGTGAGGCTCAAAGCCTGCAACATCTCTCGGCAACTCTTGTGAATCTGGAACATAAGGCGGGTTTGCAATTACTACATCGCACTTAATACCTGGCAGCACATCTGACACATCGCCTTCGACAACTCGCACATTTTCAGCGATTACTGAGACGTTTTTCTTAAGCCAGACCAGTGCTTCTGGACTTTTTTCTACTGCAATTACTCGGGTTGTTGGTGCTTCTGTTGCAATTGCTAATGACAATGCACCAGAACCTGCACCTAGATCGATAACACTTACTGGTGCTGGCAAGTTTTCGATGTGTTGTAACACAGCTTCGACCAATAGTTCAGATTCTGGACGTGGCACCAAGACTCCTGGGCCAACTTCAATGTTTAAGTATCTAAATCCAGCTGTTCCAGTTAAGTACTGCAAGGGTTCAAAGTTAAGGCGACGATCCAACAAATCATGAAACTGTTCTTCTAAAACACCTTTGTCTTCGATACCGAGCAAAGTTGATTCAGTCATTACAGGGTTATGAAGATCCATGCGAGATAGTCCTAGAACATGTGCAAGCAGGTGTTCTGCATCAACTTCAGAAATACCAGATTCGGCTAACTGCGATTTAGCATCGCGCAGAATCTCTTTGATGATCATGTTAGTTAGCGTTGGCCAAACGTGCTGCTTTATCTGCATCTAGCAAAGTTTGGATCATGTCATCCAAATCGCCATTAAGGACTGCATCCAAGTTATTCGCCTTGTAATTAACGCGGTGATCACTGATGCGGTTTTCTGGAAAGTTGTAGGTACGGATTCGCTCCGAACGATCAACTGTTCGAACCTGGCTCTTACGCTCTGCAGATGCAATCGCTTCCGCCTTTTCTTGAGCATCAGCCAACAAACGTGCGCGCAAAATACGCAGCGCAGATTCCTTGTTTTGTAGCTGGCTCTTTTCGTTCTGACAAGAAACAACGATGCCGGTTGGCACGTGGGTTAAACGCACAGCAGAGTCAGTTGTATTAACGGACTGCCCGCCAGGACCTGATGAGCGGTAGACATCTACACGTACATCATTCATATTTAACTCGACATCTACTTCTTCGGCTTCAGGCAGGATTAAAACTCCAGCGGCAGATGTGTGAATACGCCCCTGGCTTTCAGTTTCCGGAACGCGCTGTACACGGTGCACTCCGCCTTCGAATTTCAAACGTGCATACGGTGATTCTCCAGGTGCTGCAGTTCCCTTTGACTTAACTGCGACCGAAATATCTTTGTATCCACCCATTTCACTTTCGGTGGCATCAATAATTTCAACTTTCCAATTGTGCTTTTCTGCATAACGCATGTACATGCGCAATAGATCGCCTGCAAATAGCGCCGACTCATCTCCACCAGCACCTGCTTTAACTTCCAAAATAACATCACGATCATCATTGGGATCACGTGGCAACAACAACTCTTCTAGCTTTTCAGCTGCCGCATCGCGTGCAGCTTCAAGCGCTGGAATCTCTGCAGCAAATTCAGGATCAACCGCTGCTAATTCTGCTGCAGCCAATAAATCATCCTCTGATGACTTCCAGGCTTTGAATCCGGAAACGACGGGACCAAGTTGGGCGTACCGTCGTCCAAGTTTGCGAGCATTTGCTTGATCCTCGTGAATAGAAGGATCAGCCATCTTTTCTTCTAGTTCGGCGTACTCGCGCACCATTTCATGTGCTGATGCAAAGCGATCATTGCTCATCGACTGCTCCTTTCTATTTCGATTCTGGTCAATTTAGATTGAGAATGGGAAATAAAAAAACCGCGACCGCAACCCGACCAGGGCTGCGATGCGGTTCCTTTAGAAAGCTAGTTCTTCTTACCGAAGCGCTCTTCGAACTTAGCCACGCGACCACCAGTATCAAGGATGCGCTGCTTACCTGTGTAGAACGGGTGGCATACAGAACAAACTTCAACGTAGATAGATCCGCTAGCAACTGTTGAACGAGTTACAAACTTCTCGCCGCAACCACAAGTTACTTGGGTGTCTTTGTACTCTGGGTGGATATCTGGCTTCATGGTTATTCCTTCTTTAATGTTTGGGTCTTGTCTCCAAGTGAACCAAACGGACGATTAACAGAGCTCAAGGGTAGGCGATAAGCCCACAATTGAGAAATTTACGCTTACTTTGAGTCATCCGGTCCCGCAGTTGTCTTCTGGATCTGCATCAAGAACTCGACGTTGGACTTAGTGCCCTTCATCTTCTCAAGCAGCAGTTCCAGGGCAGCTTGTGGCTCTAGTGCGTGCAATACACGACGTAGCTTCCACACAATGTTGAGCTCTTCTGAACCCATAAGGATTTCTTCCTTACGTGTACCTGAAGCAACAACATTAACTGCAGGGAAAATTCGCTTGTCAGCCATACGGCGGTCAAGGATTAATTCCATGTTTCCAGTTCCCTTGAACTCTTCGAAGATAACTTCATCCATACGAGAACCTGTATCAACCAATGCGGTTGCAAGAATCGTTAGTGATCCACCATCTTCAATGTTACGAGCTGCTCCGAAGAACTTCTTTGGTGGATACAACGCAGCTGAATCCACACCACCAGAAAGGATGCGGCCTGATGCAGGTGCTGCGATGTTGTATGCACGACCAAGACGAGTAATTGAGTCAAGCAGAACAACAACATCGTGACCTAGTTCAACAAGACGCTTTGCGCGCTCGATAGCAAGTTCAGCAATTGTTGTGTGATCATCAGCTGGGCGATCGAATGTTGAAGCAATAACTTCACCCTTAACTGATCGCTGCATATCTGTAACTTCTTCTGGACGCTCATCAACTAGAACAACCATCAAGTGACACTCTGGATTGTTTGTTGTGATCGCGTTAGCAATTGATTGAAGAACCATTGTCTTACCGGCCTTTGGAGGCGAAACAATAAGACCACGCTGACCCTTACCAATTGGTGCAATCAAATCGATAACACGAGTTGTAAGAACATTTGGCTCAGTCTCTAGGCGCAAACGCTCCTGAGGGTAAAGCGGAGTTAACTTTCCGAACTCAACACGGTTACGTGCCTCTTCAGGAGTCATTCCGTTAACGGTTTCAAGGGTGATCAAAGCGTTGAATTTTTGCTTGGTTTCACCTTCGCGAGGTTGGCGAACCTGGCCAGTTACAACATCACCCTTGCGCAGACCGTTCTTGCGAACCTGCTGCAATGAAACATAAACATCGTTAGGTCCGGGCAGGTATCCACCTGTGCGGATAAATGCGTAGCTTTCTAGAATATCGAGTAAGCCACCAACTGGAACTAGAACATCATCTTCGCCAATTACTGGCTCACGCTCTTCACGTGGTGCGCGGTCACGGTTGCGATCGCGATTGCGGTCACGTCCACGGCCACGGTCGTTGCGATCAAAGCGACCACCACGGTCGTTGCGATCATTGCCGCCACGATCATTGTTTGACTGCGGCGCTGAATCATCATCGCCGTCATCATCTGAATCTTGTGTGTTATTCGAAGGCTTTGATTCCTTCTTGCGGTTGTTACGCGCTTCGCGACGTGCTTCGCGTTCAGCCTTTGCAGCTTCGCGGTTCTTCGCCTGTAAATCAGCGATTGCCTCCACTAGTGCGTCCTTCTTCATCTTTGCTGCGCCATCAACACCTAGTTGTGTAGCTACCGTCTTCAACTTTGGAAGGGTCATTGCAGCAAGCTCTGGACTGTTTGAACGAACTGGTTCAATTTCTGTTGTCATGTATATCTTTTCGCTATTGGCTCTGGGCTATAAACCCGAAAGAGCCTGGGATTTTTGTTTTTTTGAAAATATCTGATGAGTTACTGGCTGCTAGATGAGCCGTTCAGATGAGTGAAGGTTAGCAGGATTGAGCAGGAAATCGCAAAATGAGCAGAATTACGCGGTAACGACCGCAACACCTGTGCGTGAAATCCCCAATGGAATCATCTGGAACTTATCCCCTGCGGCCCGTTCTAATTCGGCAGCTTCAGCATCGCCACCTGTGTGAAGAACTAGAACAGTTGGACCCGCACCCGAAATAAAGGCTGCAACCCCAGCCTTACGCAGCTTTGTCATCAAGGCATAGCTTTGTGGCATGGCATCGCTGCGGTAACTCTGATGCAAATAATCTTCAGTAGCGCTCAATAGAAGATCTGGACGACTCTGCAGTGCTTGCACCAAAACCGCTGTGTTAATTGAGTTTCGAACCGCATCCTGATGTGGAATTGATTCTGGCAACATCTTGCGAGCCTTTGACGTAGACAACTCAGTTGCTGGAACAAAAGCAAGCGCACCAATACGTGGATCTACATCGATGCGTAGTGATTGCGCAATTACATTTCCACGTTGGCTTTCTTGCCACGCGATATTGGCACTGCCGTTAATTGCAGCCGACACATTGTCAGGATGGCCTTCCATTTGATTGGCGATATTCAACATATCTTCATGTGACATGCGTTCGTTACCACCAAGAACCAAGGCGCGAGCAAGAGCTAACCCACCAACAATTGCTGCAGCAGATGAACCAAGGCCACGACCATGAGGAATGACATTTAATTGACGCAACGCAATTCCGCGGGGACGTCCACCTAAGAAATCAAAACCTTTGTACATTGCCTTAATGATTAAATTCTTATCAGTTGTTGGAACTGAATCTGCACCTTCTCCGGTGACATCAATATCAACACCTGGTTCATCCATAACTTGCGCCATGTAACGATCATGCAGGTTTAACGCTAAACCAAGACAATCAAAACCTGGTCCCAAATTGGCACTAGTGGCAGGAACTTGCACCTGCATTGGTTGTGCCTTGAATGTTGGTTTCATTTTAAGCAAGTCCCAAGGCTTTAGCTGCGATTTTTGCGTTGACTGGAACAACAACTGGCTTCTTTGCTGCATCTAGTGCGTAAGGAATGTCCTTTAGACCATGCCCTGTAACAGTAATAACAATTGTCTTGTCCCTAGGTAACTTGCCCGCCTTCTTGTACTTGATCAGGCCAGCAAGACCAGCAGCAGATGAAGGCTCGACGAAAATTCCTTCCTTAGCCGCAATTAAACGGTATGCAGACAAGATTTCGCGGTCAGTTACTGAATCAATAACTCCACCTGACATATCGCGAGCTTCTACAGCTTGCTGCCAGGACGCTGGATTTCCAATGCGAATTGCAGTTGCGATTGTTTCTGGGTTCTTCACAACTTTGCCCTTAACAATAGGAGCAGCACCTGCAGCTTGGAAGCCGTACATCATCGGTAGCTTTGTTGTAAGCCCATCCTTGTTGTACTCCTTGTAACCCTTCCAATATGCAGTGATGTTTCCAGCATTTCCAACTGGAAGTGCATGAATATCTGGTGCATCGCCCAACATATCTACAACTTCAAAACTTGCAGTCTTCTGGCCTTCAATACGAAATGGGTTAACCGAGTTAACTAGTGCAACTGGATAATTTTCTGAAAGTTCTTTAGCAAGAGTTAAGCAATCATCAAAGTTTCCATTTACTTGCAAAATTGTTGAATCGTGAATAACTGCCTGTGCAAGCTTTCCCATGGCGATTTTGCCTTTAGGAATCAGAACCGCTGGACGCATTCCTGCTTTGACCGCATAGGCAGCCGCTGATGCTGAAGTATTTCCGGTTGATGCACAGATAACAGCCTTGGCGCCATCTTCGGCAGCTTTTGAAATCGCCATTGTCATGCCACGGTCTTTAAAGGAACCGGTTGGATTAAGGCCTTCGTACTTGATCCACACATTGTTGCCAAGAAGTTCTGAAAGATTGCATGCATAAATAAGTGGTGTGCCACCTTCGCGCAAAGAAACAATCGGTGTCTTGGCACTTACCGGAAGACGGTGACGGTATTCCTCAATAACTCCGCGCCACTGATGAGCACCGCTATTTTTCTTACCAAACAAACCCATTAGCTCTGTGCTCCTTCAACGCGAATAACGCTTTCAACTTTGCTGACAATGTCCATCTTTCGTAACTTTTCAATACAGGCATCTAAAGCATCTTCAGATGCTGCGTGTGTAACAACTACTAATTCGGCATCTGCACCTAGTCCAGCTTGGCGAACTGTTTGAATAGAAACGTTTTCGCTGGCAAAAGTTTGCGCAATTGATGCCAAAACACCTGATTTATCAGCAACATGTAAGCGCACGAAGAACTGTGATTTAACTGCGCCAATAGGTGCAATATCTAAGTCTGCGTAATCTGATTCGCCATAACCAACAGTTGAATAAGCAGCATGGCGGGCAACTGCAACCAAATCGCCCAAGATTGCTGATGCTGTTGGAGCGCCACCTGCGCCACGTCCGTAGAACATCAACTGACCAGCAGCTTCAGATTCAACATAGACGGCGTTAAATGCATTACGCACTGATGCCAATGGGTGTGACAAAGGCAAGATAACTGGGTGAACACGAACAGAAATTTCATCTTTAACGGTTAACTCAGCGATCGCAAGTAACTTGATAACACTGTTCATTGACTTAGCAGCTGCAACATCATCAGCTGAAATCTTTGAAATACCTTCGCAATAAACTTCATCGATGACTACTGTGCTGTGGAAAGCCAGGCTGGCAAGCAAGGCTGCCTTTGCTGCAGCATCATGGCCTTCAATATCTGCAGTTGGATCAGCTTCAGCGTAGCCAAGGGCTTGTGCTTCCTTTAGAACTTCATCAAAGGCGCGGCCTTCTTCATGCATCTTGGTAAGAATGTAGTTAGTAGTTCCATTAACAATTCCCATCACACGGGTAATTTGATCCCCCGCTAATGATTCGCGCATTGAACGAATAATTGGAATTGCACCTGCAACAGCTGCTTCATAATACAAATCAACTTTGGCAGCATCAGCGGCATTAAAGAGTTCGTGACCATGTGTAGCAAGCAAGGCTTTATTGGCAGTGATTACTGACTTGCCATTTTTAATCGCTTCCAGAATTAAAGTTCTAGCGGGCTCGATTCCACCCATTACTTCAATAACAATATTGATACTTGGATCAGAAACAATTGATTGAAGATCTGTTGTGATGAGCGCTGGATCTACACCTTCACGTGCACCAGCAGTACGTACTCCAACTTTAGATAGTTTAAGAACCGCGCCTGAGCGCTCTGATAACTCTTGCTCATCATCTTGGAGCAGGCGAGCAACCTGGCTGCCAACAACACCGCAGCCGAGCATGCCAATAGAGAGTTGTTTTGAGCCCGAGTTCATGGGGCCATTCTTTCACAGATGCTTTGATCGGCGTTAAATATCGAGCATCCGAAGATCATCTTCGGTCTCTCGGCGCACAATTACACGAGCTTTTCCATCTTTTACTGCAACAACAGGTGGACGAGGAACATGGTTGTAGTTGCTCGCCATGCTGCGTCCATATGCACCTGTTGCCGGCACAGCTAATAAATCCCCAGGAACAATGTCATCGGGCAAATCGATTTCGCGAATAACAATGTCTCCGGTTTCACAATGCTTTCCAACAAGTCGGCTAGAAACGTTTTTTGCACTGCTGGTGCGATTAGCCAGAACAGTTGTGTACACGGCGCCGTATAAAGAAGGGCGAATATTGTCACTCATGCCGCCATCGACTGATACATAACGACGATGCGTGCCGTTTTCTAGAGTTACATCTTTAACTGTGCCAACTTCATACAAGGTAAACATGGTTGGGCCAACAATTGCACGTCCTGGTTCGATGGAAATAGTTGGAACCTTTAAGGAATGTAGTTGGCAATTCTTTGTTACTGCGGCAGACAAAGCTATCATCGCATCTGCTGGAATCACTGTGGCATCACCTGGCAGGTATGCGATGCCGTAGCCACCGCCTAGATCTAGTTCTGGCAGCTCACTCTTGTACTCATCACGATACTTTGCAAGCAGACCAATTAAGCGCTCTGCTGAAAGTTCAAAGGATTCGTAACCAAAAATCTGGGAACCAATATGTGCGTGAAATCCGCGAAGTTCAAGTGATGCATGTGATCGCACCGCAGCGATTGCATCCCATGCAGAACCGCTAGCGATTGAAAAGCCAAACTTCACATCTTCATGTGCGGTCGCAATTGACTGGTGGGTGTGGGCTTCAATTCCAGGAGTCAAACGCAAAAGAACGCGCTGGACTTTATTGGCCTTTGCCGCAGCAGTAGCCACTCTTTCGATTTCATACAGCGAATCAAGAACAATTGTTCCGACACCGCTTGCAACCGCTTTTTCAATCTCTGCTACCGACTTATTGTTTCCATGCAATTCAATTTTTGCTGGATCAATTCCACCAGCAAGGGCGACACTTAGTTCACCGCCGGTGCAAACATCAATACCGATCCCAATATCTTTAATCCAGCGGGCTACTTCGGTGCAAATAAAGGCTTTAGCTGCGTAATACACCGTGCCCGCGTTATCCCCAAAGGATTCTTTAAGGGCGGCATTCCATTCTGTCGCACGTGAATAAAAATCAGCTTCATCGACAAAAAAAGTTGGTGTGCCAAAATCTTTAGCCAAATTCTTTGCCGTCATTCCTGCAATAGAAATTTCTGTTCCGGTTTGAACGGATGAAGACCACATGGGTTACATCCTCTCCGGTGCGCTAACACCCAATAGATCAAGACCGTTGCTGATGACCTGCTTTGTTGCAGTACACAGTAATAGACGCGCGGTATGCAGCGCAGTTAATTGTTCATCCCCCATCGGCAAAACGCGACAGTCGTTATAAAAGCCGTGATACGTGCCCGCTAACTCTTCTAGGTAACGTGCAATTCTGTGTGGTTCGCGGAATTCAGCGGCACTGGCTACAACGCGTGGGAATTCGGCTAATGCACCCAACAATTCATTTTCGCGGTCGTGAGAAAGTTGAGCTGGATCAAAAACTTTCAGATCTAACGTCGCACCTAGTTCTTGAGCGTTACGTAACACCGCAGCAATACGTGCGTGCGCATATTGAACGTAATACACCGGGTTCTCATTAGTGTTTCGCTTCAGAATATCTAGGTCCATCACCATTGGTGTGTCGACGGGGTAGCGAATCAAGGTGTAACGCGCAGCATCAACGCCAACTTTTTTAACTAGCTCTTCCAGCGTAATGATTGTTCCAGCGCGCTTTGAAAGCTTGACCTCTTCGCCGCCTTCCATAATCTTTACAAGCTGTCCGATCAAAACATGAATGTTGTATTCAGGATCATCTCCAGCACATGCTGCAGTTGCCTTTAAACGACCAATGTACCCGTGGTGATCGGCGCCCAACATATAGATACAAATATCAAAACCACGTTCACGTTTATTGATGTAATAGGCGGTATCTGAAGAGAAATAAGTTAGAGAACCATCGCTCTTTGTCATGACACGATCTTTATCATCGCCAAAATCAGTTGTTCGCAGCCAGACCGCGCCATCTACTTCAAAGACATGCCCTTGTTTGCGCAGTTTTTCCATGCCATGTTCAACTGCGCCTTGTTCATGCAAGGAACGCTCGGAGAACCACACATCAAAGTGGGTGTTAAAGGTATCTAAAACTCGTTGCTGATCCTTTAACTGCAATTGATACGCGGCTTCTCTAAATGCAACAAAGCGTTCATCGGCAGGAAGATCTTTAATTGCTGCATTCTGAGCAACTACATCGGCTGCTAAATCTTTTATGTATTCGCCTTGATAACCATTTTCAGGAACTGGATTGCCTAACGCAACCGCTTCGACAGATTGGCCAAAGTAATCCATCTGATTCCCGCGATCATTAATATAAAACTCACGAGTCACTTGCGCACCTGCTGCAGTTAATACGCGACCGAGTGCATCACCCACTGCTGCCCAACGAGTATGACCAAGGTGCAAAGGTCCAGTCGGGTTAGCGCTGATAAATTCAAGGTTGATCTTTACGCCAGCGAGCGCATTACCTTTTCCAAAATCCTTGGTTGCTTTCAGAATCGTTTCCACCAGTGCGGCTTGGCTTGCACGGTTCAAAGTGATGTTGATAAATCCGGGACCTGCAATATCAACCTTGGAAATCCCATCAACACCATTTAATTGGTCTGCAATTATCTGCGCGACTTCGCGGGGATTCATCCCTGCAGGCTTTGCTAGCTGCAGTGCAATAGAAGATGCATAGTCGCCATGGGTGCGATCCTTCGGGCGTTCTAGCTTGATCGACTCAGGTGCTGCGCCCTTGAGCGAGCCCGATTCCAGCGCACGGCCGATTGCAGCCATAAGCGCGGTCTCTAGTTGTTCTACCTGAGTGGGCATTGCGCAAGGTTATCGCGGCCCCGCAAGGGCGTTACCGAATCGTTAGGTAAAGGGGTGAGATTTCTGGGAAAACCTAGTGACCTTTCGCGGCTTTCGGACTACTTTTTACACACGTTATTGCCCTCCACATCTGGTCGAAATCGTTCGGCCAGGGGTAAGACACCTTTGAAAGGTTCGATATATGAAGAAGCTTCGTTACGCGCTTACAGCACTTGTTGCTGTATTCGCACTCGTACTAACAGGTTGCTCAAGCTCATCAGATTCAGCTGGCGATGGTTTCGTCGGTGTAATTCTTCCTGATGCAGCGTCATCAAACCGTTGGGAAACTGCTGACCGCGGATTCCTACAAGCGGCATTTGATGCAGCCGGAGTTAAGGTTGATATTCAAAACGCAAACGGTGACAAGGAACAATTCGCAACAATTGCAGACCAGATGCTTACAGCTGGTGCAAAAGTTCTAATCCTTGTAAACCTAGATTCAGATTCAGCTAAGGCTGTTCAGGACAAGGCTGCAGCACAGGGTGTAAAGACAATCGACTACGACCGTCTAACACTTAATGGTTCAGCTTCATACTACGTTTCATTCGATAACGAAGCAGTTGGTCGTCTACAGGGTGAAGGTATCAAGGCATGTCTTGATGCAGCAGGAAAGACAAATGCACGTATCGTTTACTTGAACGGTTCACCAACTGACAACAACGCAACACTATTCAAGGCTGGTTACGATTCAATTCTTCGTCCTTTGATTGATTCAAAGAACTACACACTTGTTGATGACCAAGCTGTCCCAGACTGGGATAACGCAAAGGGTGGCGTAATTTTCGAACAGCAGCTAACAAAGGCTGGCGGAAAGCTTGATGCAGTTGTTTCAGCTAACGAAGGTCTTGGACTTGCAGCTGTAGCAGTTCTAAAGAAGAACAAGCTAAACGGCAAGGTCTGTGTATCTGGTCAGGATGCAACTGTTGATGGATTGCGCGCAATCTTGACAGGCGACCTATCAAACACTGTTTACAAGGCGATCAAGGCTGAAGCAGAAGCTGCAGCAGCACTTGCAATCGCGCTTCTAAATGGTGAAGAAGCAACAACAGCAACTGGATCAGTAAACAACGGTTCAATTGATGTTCCTTCAGTTCTATTGGTTCCAACTGGTATCACAAAGGCAAACGTCAAGGACGTTATTGCTGATGGATTCCAGACTCGCGAAGCAGTTTGCGAAGGAATCGAAGAGCTCTGCACAGCTAACGGAATCTAATTTCCGGTAGTTAAACCAGGAAAAGATATGGGTTGCGGCTCGGAGGTTTCTCCGGGCCGCAACTTCTTTACAGAGAATTTAATGAGAGAACCAATCGTTAGTTAAAAAATTGGAGAGTTCATGACAACACCGCTACTGTCCTTACGAGGAGTTAATAAATCCTTCGGACCCGTTCATGTACTTAAGGATGTCAACTTTGATGTTCATGCTGGCCAGGTAACCGCACTAGTTGGTGACAACGGTGCCGGTAAGAGCACGCTGATCAAGTGCATCGCTGGTATCTACACTCCTGAAGCTGGCGAATTTCTCTTTGAAGGAAATAAAGTTTCTATTGGCGGACCTCGTGATGCGACCGCACTTGGAATTGAAATTGTGTACCAGGATCTAGCGCTGTGCGATAACTTGGATATCGTCCACAACATGTTTTTAGGTCGCGAACAAAAGCGCGGACCTGTTTTAAATGAAACTTCTATGGAAGCACTCGCCCGCAAAACTTTGGATGGCTTGAGTGTGCGTACAGTTAAATCAATTCGACAAACTGTGTCATCTTTATCAGGCGGACAACGTCAAACCGTTGCAATTGCTCGCGCAGTTCTGTGGAATAGCAAGGTAGTAATTCTTGATGAGCCAACTGCAGCTCTGGGTGTTGCTCAGACCGAACAAGTCTTGAATCTTGTTCGTCGACTTGCAGATAATGGTTTGGCTGTTGTTTTGATCAGCCACAACCTCAACGATGTTTTTGAGGTTGCCGACAACATTGCAGCTTTGTATTTAGGAAACATGGCAGCACAAGTAAACAAAAATGAGGTTATTCCTCGACAAGTTATTGAGCTAATCACCACCGGAAAATCTGCTGGAGTGGACGCTCCATCTGCTAATTCAGGAGCAACCAAATGAGCATGAATACTGAAGTTGAAGCTCCAACAATTAAGGGCGCTGTAGCTGACTACTGGGCTCGGGTAAAGGCTGGCGATATCGGCTCTTTGCCAGCAGTTTTGGGCTTAGTTGTGCTGTGCCTTGTCTTTGGTTCGCTATCGAATGTGTTCTTAACACCGGGAAACTTTGCAAACTTAATTACCCAGGCAGCTGCAGTAATTGTTATCGCGATGGGTCTGGTCTTTGTACTTTTGTTAGGCGAGATTGATTTATCAGCTGGATATACAGCCGGTGTAACAGGTGCGGTGCTGGTTATTTTGATTACAAATGAAGGACAGCCTTGGTATGTAGCGTTGGTTGCAAGTATTGCAGTCGGTGTATTCCTTGGTTTCTTATTAGGTTCTTTGGTAGCCCGACTTGGTATTCCATCATTCGTTGTTACTTTGGCGGCGTTCTTAGCTTTTCAAGGCGTTCTTCTGCTGCTTGCCGGCGAAGGTGGAACTATCCGTGTTGAAGATCCAACAGTTTTGGCGGTTCAAAATTCGAACATGTCACCAACAATAAGTTGGATTTTCTTCCTTGTGGTTGCGGTGGCATATGTTCTTTCGGGTCTGGCATCCATGAATTCTCGTCGCAAAGCTGGCTTAAAGACCGAACTTAAGAAGTTATGGATTATCAAGACTGTAGGGCTTTTGTTGATTACTGGTTTGGCAGTCTTCGCACTAAACCTGGAACGAAGCAACAACCCAGATCTCGTAAGTCTTAAGGGAATTCCATATGTTGTTCCAGTTATCTTGTTGCTACTTGTCATTGGAACATTTGTTTTAGGTCGCACCGCATTTGGTCGCCACATCTATGCAGTCGGTGGAAATGCCGAAGCTGCGCGCCGTGCAGGCATTGATGTAAAGCGAATCCGAATCTATGCCTTCATGATTTGTTCTGGTTTAGCAGCTATTGCTGGATTGATCTTTGCTTCACGTCAAAACTCGATTTCACCAACTACAGGTGGAAGCTCAACGCTTTTGTACGCAGTAGGTGCGGCAGTTATTGGCGGAACTTCACTCTTTGGTGGCAAAGGAAAGATGCGCGATGCAATCCTTGGCGGCCTTGTAGTTGCCGTTATTGATAACGGCATGGGGCTTTTGGGTTATGCAGCAGGTATCAAGTTCATTGTTACCGGACTTGTATTGCTGATCTCTGCAGGAGTTGATGCGATCTCACGCCGCGGAGCCAACGCGACTTAGCTAGTTAGACCCATCAAGTGCTCTAGCGCTAGTTGATCAACGGCTTCATAGCCGTAACCGCGCTTGCCCGCAGCTTCCACATCAAAGGAATCCTTTGCAAGATCCTTCCACGTTTCACCTGCAGCAAGAGTTGGCTCGGCAAGACCAGGAATGTTTGATTCCTTCATCGCTGCAATCACTCGTGAATCTGCGCGGAAGGCTGCTGCGCGTTCCTTAAGCGCAAGGTATGTGCGCATATTTGCCGTTGCAGATTCCCACACTCCCTTATCGCTTTCAGTGCGTGCTGGCTTGTAATCAAAGTGCTTTGGACCGCTGTAGTTATAGCGTTCGAGCAGATCTACCAAGAAGAATGCAGATTTCAAATCTCCATGACCGAAAACTAAATCTTGATCAAACTTTGGACCATGTTGTCCGTTTAGATCGATGTGGAACAACTTCTTATGCCACAAAGCTTGTGCAATTCCATGCACAAAGTTAAGTCCCGCCATTTGTTCATGGCCAACTTCTGGATTAAGTCCTACAAGCTCTGGGCGATCCAACGAGTTAATGAAAGCAAGTGCGTGACCAATTGTCGGTAAGAAGATGTCTCCACGTGGCTCATTTGGCTTTGGTTCAATTGCAAACTTAATGTCATAACCGTTGTCAGTTACGAATTCTCCAAGGGTATTAAAAGCTTCGCGGAAACGATCCAGTGCGATGTAGGCATCCTTAGCACCATCTGATTCAGCACCTTCGCGGCCTCCCCAACACACATATGTGGTTGCGCCAAGTTCTACAGCAAGTTCAATATTTTTCATGACCTTACGAATTGCATAGCGACGGATGTCTTTATCGTTAGATGTAAATGCGCCATCTTTAAAGACTGGGTGCGTAAATAAATTTGTTGTCGCCATTGGAACTTTCATGCCAGTTTCAGCTAACGCCTTTTTGAAACGATCAATATGTCCACGTCGTGCGCTTTCATCACTTCCAAATGGGATCAGATCATCATCATGGAAGGTCACGCCATAGGCACCGCGTGCTGCAAGCTCGTTGACAGTTCGAACTGGATCGAGCGCATCACGTGTGGCATCACCAAAGGGATCGCGTGCCTGCCAACCAACAGTCCAAAGACCGAAGGTGAACTTGTCTGCAGGGGTTGGATTAAGTGACATTGCGCGTGAACCTCTCGCTCTAGGAAGGCCCAAGGGGCCGTTTTGGAACATTGCTAACTTACCTCTAATCTTGTCCCCTATCCATACTTAGGCGGTAACGCTTTGGTAAGGGTTTGCGGGAGTGGTGAAATGGCAGACACGCAGGTCTTAGGAACCTGTGTCTTCGGACGTGCGGGTTCAAGTCCCGCCTCCCGCACACTAGTTTTTTAATAATAGTTTCCAATTCAAAGTTAGAGTTCAGCTATGGCAAAGAAGTCACCAGCCAAAATCAAAAAAGAAGCCGCTGAAATAAAGCGTGCCGCTGCTGCTCGCCGTGAAGAGAAAAAAATGCAAAGGCTAAATTCCCAATCAGAAATCCATCAAACAAGCAGTGATGTGGACTTGGATTACTACGCATCAGTTGATCAGGTCTGGCGTGAATTAGGGCTGGCAGGTCCTGCCAGACGAGCACTTATTGATGACGGCTTATTCAAACTGTCAGATCTGCGCAAAACCTCATTAGCAGCGGTTAAAGAGCTACATGGCATGGGGCCAAATGCGATTCGCATTTTGACTGTAGAAATGAAAAAGGCTGATCTGTCCTTTAGAAAGTAATCAAAAAAACAAATACTGAATAACTAGTTGCTAAATGCGTAAGCAATTAATGCAATACCAGCTACTGCCATAAGCGCTTTAACTTCACGGCGTCCAAGGATTGAAACCATTGATGGCACAAATGTTGCACCAAGAATTGCTGCTCCTGGGCCAAAAATTAGCAAGCTGCGGGAGATGATGTCTGGCTCTCCCCATTGGTAGCGCAGATTAATCAGACCACAAGCAAAGAGCATGTAGCCACCCATGCGGTAGTTATTGATCCAGTACTTATCCAACTTTTCTGACTTTACTTTATCTTTATCCGCTGCGCTCATGTGAATAGTCTATGAAAGCAAACAGGAGTGCCGCTTTCGCGACACTCCTGTTTTTAGGATTCTTAGTTAAAAGAAACCACTAATCAAAGATTAGTGATCGTCCTTCATTCCTTCTGCGATTGACTTCATACGTGCAATCTTCAGAATTGTTAGACCGAATACGCACTTCGCTAGAACGTCAGCGATTGTGTATCCAACCTGAACAGTTACGAATGATGATGCTGAAGCGTCACCAACGATGTTGAAGATGTACGCGATTGGGTAAACACCCCATGTTGCGATAAGAAGTAGACGCAAACGGCCTACAGTCTCTGCAACACCAGCTGGCTGGCGATCCAATGACTTTCCTAGTTCTACGAATAGAACGTAAAGGATGTAAAGGAATGGAAGTGTTGATAGAACACCGTATAGAACCTGTGTGTTCTGATCGTTTGAAATCTCACCTGGGTAACCAAGCGCGATCATCGCAGCTGAAGCTGGGACCAGACGCATGATAAGTGAGCGTGAAACTTCGCGAGTTAGAGCTAGTACTGCAATTACCTCTACTAGTAGTAGTGGCACAGTTAGTAGCCAGTCTACGTAGCGGTATGCCTCGTTGAATGCATCCTGAGATCCATCAAGCTTGACCATTCCACCTTCTGAAGCATGCTTGAATGAATCAAAGATGCGTAGGTAGTGGTAGCCAGCGATGAATGTAACCATTGATGACATAACTAGAGCGTTACGGTACTTAGGTAGAACACGTTGCTGTGAAACTAGTGTGTAAATCGTGCAAGCGAGCATTGAAATTAGTCCAAACGAGAATACGTTATAGACCAATTGCCATTGGTTGCTATCTAGTTGCATTTAATTAGCCTCCGTGAGGATTATGTGGAGAGGTCCTTTTGACCTCTCGCAAACCGTTGACCCTGGGAGACCTCGAGGAGCTCCCTTGACCATCGATACCCATAGTGTGAACCTCTTGCGAGCCTTTTGCACCTTCCTACGGCATTTTTTTCCGAATTTTTTAATTATTTTTTTAGAAATTGAGCGTGAAAATGGGGCGGTATCGGTCTACCGACCAGTACCGCCCCATTCTTTGAATTACTTGTTAGTAACTTATTGGCCTGCCCACATTTTCATTTCGGCAGCAAATGGATCAAGACCCATTGGTCCTAACTTCAATGCGTAGTTGTGAAACTTCTTCATGTTGAACTTATCGCCAAGTCGAGCTTTTGCATCTTCGCGAGAGTTCATCCAGACACGCTCTCCGACCTTGTAGGAAATTGCCTGTCCAGGCCATCCCAAGTAACGATCAGTTTCGCTGCGTGAATGATCCTCATCAAGGAGTGCTTGCTCATTGAGCAATTTACGGGAACTTTCAGCATTCCAAACATTGCCATCAAAGTCCTTGTAACCAAGGTGCATTCCAATATCTACAACGATTCGAGCTGCACGTAGCGCTTGCGCAGATAGGTAACCCATTTCAATTCCTGGCTCATCAAATGCGCCAAGTTCATTCATGAAACGTTCTGCATACAACGCCCAACCTTCGCCGTATCCGCTCACCCACGCAGCTTGGCGTTGGTAACGACTTAAGCGATCCTTTTCAACGGTTGCTGTTCCGATTTGAAGATGGTGACCTGGGACTGCTTCGTGATACCAGGTTGAAACAAGGTGCCAGTTACTGACTTCATTCTTACCCAACATCGGAATCCACGTTGTACCTGGACGAGATAAATCTTCAGATGGTGGATTGTAATAAGGAGCCGACGCACTGCCTTCTGGAGCTATTCGGGCTTCACAGATTGCGATTCGTGGATCGATTTCAAAGAACTCACCATTCATGCGCTTCATTGCCGCATCAGTGAAATCTTGCAAGTACTTAACTACATTTTCAGGGCCAACAACTTTGTACTTAGGATCATTATCCAAAGTGTCTGCGACTTCGCGCAAAGTTTTTGCTTGAGGATTAATAATCTTTGCAAGCTCCCACATGCGATCGTTAATCGCCTTGAGCTCTTGCTTTCCCCATTCATAAGTTGCCGGAAGATCTAGTTGTGCTCCAGTGAAGTAGCGAGCCCATACTGCATAACGTTCTGCGCCAACTGCATCATGCGGAGTTGCGATTGGAAGATACTGCGTGCGCAAAAATTGCGCAGCATCAGCAGATGCTTTTTCAGCAAGCTTTGCAGCCTCGTGAATTGGGGGGTAGTTGCCAGCTGCATCAAAGTTTTTGCACATCGCGCTGTAACCGCCATTGGCATAGCTATCTAGTTGCGCGATTACACCATTTACTTGACGTTGCGCGGTTGTCTTTCCCGATTTAGCAACGGTCAAAATGGTTTCACACCATGATTTATATGCGCCATCTACTGCCGCCAAACGCTTAGCGATATTGTCGAAATCTTGTGCGGTGCTCTTTGGCATTAACTCAAAGATGGAACGAACATTTGATGGAGGAGATGTTAAAACATTCCATAAAACAAATGCCTCTTGGCTATCGTGTAGTGCAAGACCTGATTCAAGGCGTTCGGTCATTACCGCCTTGGCAATGCGATCGATTTCATCGATTGGCTCTAGTGCTGCCAACTTATTTAATGTCTCACGCGTTAGGTTTGCACTAACTTCTGCAGCTGCGATTGAGAAATCATCTAGCTTGTCCTGGTTTAAACCATTACCAAGATAGGTACAACCCATCGGACTTAATGCTGCTTCTTGATCGATATATACATCGCTGATTTCAAATATGGGTGATCTATGTGTCATTGCGCAAGTTTGGCAGTGGCTTTGGTCTTTGTCCACGGTTAAATTCAATTTAGTGCCCTAGGCTGACTCAATGAGCCAATCACCCGTAATTCCCCCAAAACTTCGTGGTTGGTTTCATTTGGGTGCTACTCCGGCGGTAATAATCGCATCGCTAGTGCTCTTTATCTTGAGTGAATCATCGCTGAAGTTTGCGGTGGCAATCTTTTCCATTACATCAATCATGCTTTTTAGTGTCTCTGCGATTTATCACCGCGTTCCTTGGGTTCCCACAAAAAAGAAGTTGTGGCGCCGTTGGGATCATGCCAATATCAATCTGCTGATTGCCGGTTCATACACACCATTTGCAGTTGCATTACTAGAAGGTCGCGACCGAACAATCTTGCTATTGGTCGTTTGGATCGGCGCGGCAATGGGTGTTGGCTTGCGAATTTTTTGGCTCAACGCACCACGTTGGCTTTACGTTGCTAACTACTTGCTCTTGGGTTGGGTTGCTGTTTTTTATACTCCAGCGCTGTATCGGGCGGGTGGTTTATGGGTGTTACTTCCAATCGCCATTGGAGGACTTTTTTATTCGGTGGGCGCAATCTTCTATGCGCTCAAGCGCCCAGGTCGCGCGGCCAAGTACTTTGGCTTCCATGAGCTCTTCCATATCTTCGTGTTAGCCGCGTGGATCTCGCAATACATAGCCATTTCTGTGGCGATTTACAGTAAATAGGCCCTTGCTCTAACCTAAGCCCCAACTAGACATACTTTCTATATACATTTGAACTGGCTGCGGGGTGCGTGATGGCTGAAAAGAAGAGCTTCCTTAACTGGGTGGGCTTTACTGGCGAGGATGAAAGTTCTAACCAACCTTCATCTGTTGATCGCATTCGCGAACTAGAAGCACAGATTGCGGATTTGAAATCCCGTCGTGACATCACAGGTTTAACAAAAGAAGAGTTTGAGATTCTTGCAACTGAGACAGCAATGTCCATGATCAAATCTGCGCAAGCGCGCGAGAGCAAGGCGCAAGCGGCAGCATCGCGCTTAGTTGCTGAAACGACACGTGCGACAAAAGAAGAGCTAGAGGCAGCAGATGCCAAAGCCCGCTCAATTCTTTCAGGCGCTGAATCACGCGGACGCAAATACATTCAGACTGCAGAAGCAGAAGCTGAAGAAAAACTGGCAATTGCAGAAGCTGAAGCAGAAAGTTTGATGGAAAGTAAGAAGCGCGAAATTGCTTCGCTTGCGACCGCAGCACGTCGTGAAGGCGAAAGAATCGTCGCAGAAGCAACTACCGAAGTTTCAGGTTATCGCCAATGGCTAGCTGGTGTTATTTCAGAGGCTGAACGTTTGTATCGAATTCAAAAACAATCACTAGATGCTGCAGAGTCTGCAATTCAACAATCTCGTAACCGGCTTGATGGTGCCTTCCAGCGGTTAGAAGAGCTACAAAAGAGTGTCATTGAAAATCTAAACGCTGATGACACCTTGATTAACCCAGGTCCACTTAAGGTTTCTAGCCAGCGCACTCGTCCAGCACTTGCTGCTCCCGCAAAGAGTGCCAAGAAAACAGCTAAGAAAGCTCCAGCCAAGAAGAGCGCAGCTAAGAAAACTGCAAAGCGCTAGTTTCAATTAGCTCATAACAGCCATGTCCACTTCCCGCGGCATTCGTTACATACCTGCCATTGATGGTTTGCGTGCCGTAGCCGTTATTGCGGTGATGCTCTATCACATTGGTTTTGATTGGATTCCAGGCGGATTTTTAGGTGTAGACCTGTTCTTTGTCATTTCTGGATATGTGATTACGCGATTGCTTCTTGATTCAATTCAAAGAAGTGGTGGTTTAGATCTGCGTGCTTTCTATGCTGCACGCATTCGACGTTTGTTGCCACCACTCGTGTTTATGATCATCGTAACGATGGTTTTCATTAACGTGTGGGCACCAGACACAATGCGCAGGTTTGTTATTGATACACCTTTTGCATTACTGGGTGGCATGAATTGGTGGCTGGTTTTCCGCCAGACAGATTACTTTGAAGCAATTGGTCGCCCACCACTGCTGCAACACGCTTGGTCACTTGGAGTTGAAGCTCAGTTCTATTTAGTGTGGCCATTAATCCTTTTGCTGGTTCTGCGTTACTTTGGCAAAAATAGAATCTCTGGAGCAGCGCTCTTAATCGCGGCATTTTCTGGCATTTCCCTTTTTGTTGTTTCGCTGCAGATCGATGCATCCAATACCTCAAAAGTCAGCCATGTTTACTTTGGTACTGACACCCACAGTATTGGCTTATTCCTTGGTGCAGCCTTAGCTGTTAGATGGATCCCCCAAAACTTAAGCGAGACTGTTTCAAAAAAAGCCCAAGACTTTATTGATGGAATTGGAATCTTTGGATTAGTCGGAATAATTTCAGCATTTCTCTTTGTTGATGAAAGCGATCCAACTCTTTACAAAATTGCTTTTCCATTGGCGGGACTTTTTTGTTGCGCAATCATTACCTCGATTGTGCATCCAGCATCTCGCTTTGCACCAATTCTTAGTAGCAAACCATTTGTGTGGATTGGAGAACGCTCTTACGCCATTTATCTTTGGCACTGGGTTGTTTTTCAACTTACCCGCCCCGAATTTGATCTAGAGGGTTCCCCTTGGGCGCTCTACACCTTGCGAGTACTAATTGTTTTTGCTTTAGCCGATATTTCCTTGCGACTTGTTGAATTACCTGTAAGAACTGGCCTTATTGACTACTGGTTCAAAGGCATGAAGTATCGAACAAAGCGGGTTCAGATTCGTCAAAAAATTGGCGTCGTGCTAATTGTTCTTTCAACTTTAGGTATCACTGCAACTTCTGCAATCAGTGCAATAGCCGAAGGAGATAAGCAACTTAATCAGCTCAAGCAACAACTAGAGCAACCACCTGTAACCGCACCGGTGGTGCTTGGTGATTTATGGGTAACTGGAGATTCAGTAATTTTAGGAATCAGATTCGAATTAGATGCTCGCGAAAACATTGGTTTGATTAATGCGCGCGTTGGCCGCCAAGCACCAGAGCTTTTGGAGGTTATAAAAAACGACAAGGCCAACATGGTTGGTTCCACAATCGTTTTCAACCTTGGAAACAACAATAAACTTACCGAAGAACAAGTGGCGGCTATTTTTGCTGAAATCGCTGAACAACCACGAATAATTGTTGTAAACACCGCTGTTCCCCGTGGGTGGCGCGATGAAAACAATTCACTTATCGCAAAGTATGCCGCTCAATACGGTGCCAGATTAATCGACTGGGCCAGTATTTCTGCCGAGCATCCCGAATACTTTGGGCCAGATGGAGTTCATCTAGTTCCTGCAGGTGTTCGTGCATATGTGGATGCGATTGCTGCGCAACTAAGCGACTCTCAATAATCTGTTTTTGAACATTAAAAAACCTCCCACCATTCGGTGAGAGGTTTTTTAACTAATTAACGATTTACTTGAACTCTCCTGGAATTCCAAAAGCTGTTGCTGATGCAGTTTGTCCATCTGAGTAAACAGATGAAACGCGGAACTGAGTCCATCCTGAATCACTTGCCTTTGAAACATTCTGTGTAAGTTGATCTGCTGGAACCGTTGCGATAACAATCCAATCTCCAGTTCCGTTTGCACGGACTTCGACGTTGTATCCAGTTAGACCCTCAACTGCCATAGGTGCTACCCAGCGAAGCTTTAGTCCGCCTTCAGCGTTTAGTGCAACAAACTTTGTTGGTGCTTCTACTACAGCAACCGCTGCGGCTGGTTCTTCAGACTCAGTTGGTTCTGCTGATGGTTCTGCTGATTGTGAAGCAACAGGGGCAGGTGCTGCGTCATCGCTATCACTGCTTGATGATTGTGACCAAACAATAATTGCGAGTGCTGCAATTCCTATTACTACTAACCATGCTGTGCGGGTAGATGTTGATTGCTTTGGTGCAGCAACTGGCTTAACAGGAGTAGGAGCTGCTGCCTTGACCGGTGCTGGCGTAGCAACAGGGCGTGGTGCAGATGTGACTGCAACTGCAGCCTTCTTAACTACGCGCTTTGCAGGAGCTTTCTTAGCAACCTTTTTCTTGGCCGCAGTTTTCTTTGCTGCAGCTTTTTTAGCAACAGGCTTCTTTGCAGTCTTTTTAACAACTGCTTTCTTTGCTGTCTTCTTTTTAGCAACGGCCTTTTTTGCAACGGCTCGTTTTGCTGGTGACTTCTTCTTTGCAACAGCCTTCTTAGCTGGTGACTTTTTCGCAGCTGACTTCTTTGCTGCTTTCTTTGCGGTCTTCTTAACGGCCACGTGGAACTCCTTGGGTTGCGGTACGCACGTTTTTAACGCACTTGTATAGGTAAAGGTTACCCCAGGCTCGCGAGCATTTGTATGACATGCGGTGCGATAGCACGAAGCGATTTTCCGCGGTGACTGACTAAATCCTTTTCCTGCGCGCTCATTTGTGCGGAGGAAATACTCAATCCCAGGGGCTGAAAAATTGGGTCGTAGCCAAAACCGTTCTCACCGACTGGGGCATGGAGAATGTGACCCTCAAAGCGACCTTCGGCAATCTGTTCCCGACCATCAGGCATAACTAACGAAGCGATGCAGGTGAAGTGCGCTGTGCGTTTGTTATCCGGAACATCCTTAAGTTGTTCTAACAGCTTTTCAATGTTTGCTTGATCATTTCCATGGTTTCCGGCCCAGCGCGCTGAAAAAATGCCTGGATCACCGTTTAGAAAATCAACGCACAATCCCGAATCATCTGCGATCGCAGGCAACCCTGTTGCTGCGCAGGTGTAGCGGGATTTCAGCAAAGAGTTTTCTTCGAAGGTGGAACCGGTTTCATCTACATCGACCAAATCTGGGAATTGATCAACACCAATTAATTCAATCTGTCCTGGAGCAAGCTCATCAAGAATTCGTCGAAATTCTGTGATCTTTCCTTGATTACGCGTTGCAAGAACAAGTGTGTGGGACATTACTCAGCAAGCACATCTTTCTGCAGTTGATTTAATGTTGAACAACCAGCAACTGCCAAATCAAGTAATTGGTTAAGGAGCGCACGATCAAATGGTTCACCCTCTGCGGTTCCTTGAACCTCAATGAAACGTCCATCACCTGCGACAACAACATTCATATCAGTACCTGCCCGAACATCTTCTTCGTAGCAAAGATCGAGCATCGGAACACCGTCAATAATTCCGACACTTACTGCGGCAACAGAATCATTAAGTGGCTTTGCGTTTTCCTTAATGTGACCTTGTGCTTTTGCCCAAGTGATTGCATCAGCTAACGCAACATATGCCCCAGTAATTGCAGCGGTGCGTGTTCCACCATCTGCTTGTAAAACATCACAGTCGATAACAATTGTGTTTTCGCCAAGTTCTTTCATGTTTACTACAGCGCGCAACGAGCGTCCTACTAGTCGAGAAATCTCTTGTGTGCGTCCGCCTAGCTTGCCCTTAACACTTTCACGATCTGAACGTGTGTGCGTTGCACGTGGAAGCATTGAATACTCAGATGTAACCCAACCATTGCCCGTATCTTTCAACCAGCGCGGAACACCTGGTGTAAATGATGCAACGCACAAAACGCGAGTCTTGCCAAACTCAACTAAGACTGATCCTTCTGCATGATCTAACCAACCACGAGTGAACTTAATCTCGCGCAGATCTTTCTCAGAACGTCCATCGTTGCGTGGCATCTTTACTCCTATTTTGTTAGTTATTGAAGTGGAAAGTTATAGAACTTGGTGTTCGACTTTAGTTACTTCTGGGCCTAGAAAACGACGGGCTAAGGTTTCAAAGGCCTTGGCATCACCGGTAGCTAAGAACTTATGTGTGGCAGATGTTGTTGATTGGTTGCGCAGCAAACCGTTTTCAACCAAAGTTCGGTACAAATCTTTAGCGGTTTCTTCAGCGCTAGAAACCAAAGTCACGCCTTCACCCATTACATAAGAGATCACGCCAGTTAGCAGTGGATAGTGCGTGCAACCAAGCACCAATGTGTCTACCTTGGCATCCATAACTGGTGCTAAGTACTGCCGCGCAACTTTTGTAATCTCTGTTCCAGAAGTTTCACCACGTTCAACAAATTCCACAAAAAGCGGGCAGGCAATCGATGTGATGTTCAGCTGAGGCGCTGCGGCAAATGCATCTACATATGCTTTTGAATCAATTGTTGCTCGGGTTCCAATAACTCCAACATTTCCAGTTCGTGTGGCCGCAACTGCGCGGCGGACTGCGGGTTGGATTACTTCAATAACAGGAATTGAATAGCGTTCGCGTGCATCGCGAAGCATGGCGGCCGATGCGGTGTTGCATGCAATAACAATGGCTTTAACGCCTTGCGAGACAAGAAAATCCATGGTCTCTAAAGCAAACTCACGAACTTCAGCAAGAGGTCGTGGTCCATAAGGTCCACGCGCGGTATCGCCAATATAAAGCGTTGACTCGTTAGGAAGTTGATCAAGAATTGCACGTGCAACGGTTAATCCGCCTACACCTGAATCAAAGATTCCAATCGGGGCATCACTCACAGGCTAAGCCTACCTTGCACTTATGGTCTAACTGGTTGACGAACTATTGATTTTCATCCATTAGCGCATCAATCAAACTCTCTTGTAGCCAGCCCAGCCAGCTATAAACAGCATAAACACCACGCATTGGGTCATCTGGTGCCAACAGTTCTAGCTCTTGATGTGTATTTTCCGCAACTTTTAACCGAACTCCTAAAGCAAGTCGCACATCATTCATTGCACCTAACCAGGCATTTGCTGAATCATGATCTAATTCAATGACACCATCGATTGCGGTCTTAATGTGCATTCGCATCGCCATTGCGTGTGCTTGCTTTTTTTGGCGCAAAGTTGATTCGGTATAGCGACGAAATTCTGATGCATCCACTTGATCCGCATATGCATTAGGAAGTAGCCGCAGCAACACATCATCATCGGGAGGCGTGTCATGTGCGGTGATGCCCACCATGGCAGCTAGCGGGTCATCGTTGTGATGATCAACTCGCTCAGCAAGCAGTTCGATGATCTGCTCCGTCAGATTAAGTAAGACTTCGCGTTCTGATTCAGAGAAGTTAGCTAAGTAAGCGTTGTCTCCATGTCGGAAGAATCCATGTTGTATTTCACTCATAGCGCTTGGTCACCACGTTGCAGTGTTGCCCACAAACCATATTCGTGAAGTCTGGCAACATCATGTTCCATTTCTTCGCGACTTCCGGTTGAAACAACCGCCTTGCCTTCGGTGTGCACCTTCATCATCAGTTCATGAGCTTTCTCTTTACTAAATCCAAAAAGCTCCATCAACACATATGTCACATACGTCATCAAATTGACTGGGTCATCCCAAACAATTGTTACCCATGGAATATCGCCACTAAAGATTGCTTTAAGTTCTTCATCCAATTTTTCATTAACATCAGGTTTGCTTTTAATTTTAGGCATGATTAACGAACAACAATTGCAAATTGCTCAGAAGCGATATCGCCGATCAACTGAACTCGCATTGTTATGACTCCTCGTTTTGGCTCAACGGTAGTAAAGGTAAACAAACCATCTGCATCAGAGAGCACTGGTGTACCTACATTTTGCCACTTACCGTTGATGTTTTTCTGTAATTGCGCAGACTTTGCTGCCAAACGTGGCAGCAACTGCGCCTTTACAACTATTGGCGCGCCCTTTGAGACAGATACCGGGCGATCCAGTTGCAGGGTGCTCTTCACGATCATTGCTGCTTGTTGTGAAACTGATTCTGCTTGTTCCCACGTTCCAACAGTGGTCAGACGTAGCGCTGCATTTGCGCCAAGGGTCATTGGAGTGGAAACAACTCCATCAACCCCTGTTACAAGTTCGGTTACCTGGGTCCACACAGTTTCATTGGCGCGTTTGATTTCTAGTGAAACTTTTAGCCCCGCAATTGGTGTTTTATCCTTAAGTGTTAGTAAGCCTTTAACTGTAAACAATCCGGCATAATTAATTGTGTTCTGTGGTGCACCTTCGATACTTAAAGTGTTTACAACTGGATCTGGTGCAATCGCAAGCGCTGCTTTACGTAACTCTAAAGTTGCTTCAGGAGATTCCATTGCAAGCGTCCACAACGCCGCGCCTCCTAAACGATACTTGGCAACAAGTGCCATTCGTTCTGCATAACTTCGATCATTTTGATACCAAACAGTTCGGCTTACTGTGCATTCAGTTGATGCACCAGCTTCCGAAAGGCCGTTATACGTTTGTGTATAGGAATATGTTGCTTCACTAAACTTTTCATCAAAGACTGGTGTTGCTTTATCAATACCAGCTTTTGTTAATGCGTAACTTGTTTTAAATGTTGCAGCTTTTGCACCACCTTTTAATCCCGGTGGCGCACTTACTGGGCACTTTCCTTTTACCGATGTAATCCAGTCACGACCATAACCCGGTAAACCTATGAACACCTTTGAAGGAGACATAATGCTGACTGCATATTTAAGGGTCTTCTCGGTCCATGAAATAGGACCAATAGGACCTGGTTTAGCTACTGAATAGTCATACGTCATGATGCGTAAGCGATCAATACTGCTTGCCACATCTGCCCAGGCGTACACAAAGTAACCTTTTTGTTTTTCCTTGGGGTCATACACATACGGTGTTGAAATTGAAAGCAACTTGTTGTGGGAGCGCAAAGCAACGCTCAGTTCTTTAACTAAAGCAACCCAACGAGGGGCAGTCTTTGTCCATGTTGTATTTCCATCAACAAAAGCAAAACCTTCATAGTCAAGATCAATGCCATCAAAGTTATTTGTCAGAACTAGATCGACAATTGTTTTAACAATAGTTGCTCGAGTTGCAGGGTTTGCTAGGTAATTGGAAAGCTCTAATTTTCCCGTTCCATCGGTCATTGTTGGTATGACTTGTATTCCTGCGCGACGAATCAAACACACGGTGTCTGCCATGGGCCAGGAAGGATTGCCTGTTACATAGTCATTTCGAATAACTGTTGGAGATTTAATTGAAAACCAGAAAGGCATTACCTCTTTCATTAAATCTTTATTTTTAAACAGGTACGAAGATTCGATAGCTTGGTTTTCTGCTGGGCCGTATTGGGATTCGTCACATACGGGTGGCTTGCCAGCAACTGTTGGTTGCGCCGTTGGTAACTTTCGCACTAGTGGCATGATTGTTCGAACTGAATAATATGGAAGCCAACCAGTTACAACTTTGCGTGGCGGTTTATCCTCGGCAGCTGCTAAATGTGCGGTCGTGATATGAGTTGTAAGCGTTGCAACTGTAATTAATGTAAGTGCGAAGGCAGTAAAGCGCTTCATCGTTACTTTTCTTCAGGATCTGGTTTCAACCCAGCGTGAATCTCTTTGCAGGTTGGGCAGATTGGATACTTCTGGGGATCACGAGAAGGCATCCACTTTTTTCCACATAGAGCTTTCACTGCTTTTCCTGTTACTGCAGATTCAACAATCTTCTCTTTTTTCACATAGTGCGCAAAACGATCGTGGCCACCATCATCTTCTTGAAGATCTTCATCCAGGGACGGGCGAGTCAAGAGATCGGTATCAGACTCCGATTCAATTCCTAATTTTCGAAAGATGCCCATGAGGTGGATAAGAATACCTATGTGAAGCCCAAAACTACGGGTAGAATTCACAAATGAAGGACTTACTGCGAACCGAGCATTTAAGCCGTGCTGATGTCGAACTATTGCTATCAACTGCGGCTGAATTTGCTGAGAATCCACTGCGTTCAAACACCGCTTTGGCCAACAAAACTGTCGCTATCTATATGACAAAGCCATCGACCCGTACCCGTCTTTCTTCAGAAACCGCTGTTGCCCATTTGGGTGGTACTCCAATTTTTATTCGTGGCGATGAATTGCAATTAGGTCGTGGCGAAACTATCGAAGATACCGCAAAGATCATCAGCGGATATTGCAGTGCCTTAATTATTAGAACCTTTGCTCAATCTGATGTTGATCAATTGGGTGCTTATTCAACTATTCCAGTTATTAACGCCTTAACCGATGTTGATCATCCAACGCAGTTGTTAGCTGATTGGTTAACGATTCGCGAAAACTTTGGAACTGATATTTCAGGGCGCAAATTTGTTTACTTGGGCGATGGAAACAATATGTCTCATGCGTGGTTAATCATGGGCGCAATCATGGGCGCACATGTTGTTGTAGCAACTCCAAGTGGTAAGTGGTCGCCGGATCCAGTTGTTGTCGCTGTTGCAAAAAATATTGCAGCACAAAGTGGCGGAAAAGTTGAAGTCACAAATGATCCTGAAGCTGCAGCAAAAGATGCATCAGTTCTGTACACAGATGTATGGATGTCGATGGGTGATTCAGAAAGTGATCGCAAAGAGAAGGTGCTGGCACTCTCGCCATTTGCAGTGACCGAGAATTTAATGAAGTTAGCAAGCAAGGATTCGTTGTTCATGCATTGTTTACCTGCACACCGTGGTGAAGAAGTTGAGGCATCAGTCATTGATGGGCCGCGCTCGGTCATCTGGCGCGAGGCTTTCCACCGCAGAACCACGATTCAATCCATCCTGTACCACCTGGTTCGTGGTGACTTAAAGGGCTATACGCACTAACATTTCCGTCATGCGCGTAGCCGTCCCACGGGAAATCAAAGAGGGAGAAAAGCGCGTTGCGCTTGTCCCTGACATCATCAATAAGTTAACTCGGCTAGGTCTGGATGTAACTGTCGAATCTGGCGCAGGATCACATTCGCAAGCAACAGATGCTGATTTTTCCGCAGCTGGTGCAACGGTAAAGCCTGGCGATGTTATTTCTGATGCAGATGTTGTTTTGTCAGTTCAGCCATTAACTCCCAAGCAAATGGCTACCTTGAAAAAAGGCGCGATCACAATTTCCTTCTTATCCCCCGTTACCGCAGTTGATTCCATTGATGCAGCAGCTGCTGCGGGTGTAACCGCATTTTCACTAGAACTTGTTCCACGTATTTCTCGCGCACAATCAATGGATGCGCTGACTTCACAAGCATTGTGTGCCGGATACCGCGCAGCTGTTATTGGAGCAGAACTTTCTCCACGCTTTTTCCCAATGCTTATGACTGCTGCAGGAACAGTTACACCTGCACAGGTATTGGTACTTGGTGCAGGTGTTGCAGGTTTGCAAGCAATCGCAACTGCTAGACGTTTAGGCGCAGTTGTTTCTGCATACGATGTTCGACCAGCTTCTGCCGATGAAGTTCGTTCAATGGGTGCAACATTTATTGAACTCGAACTTGAAGCGTTAGAAGGAGCCGGTGGTTACGCGCGCGAAATGACTGAAGATCGTGCCGCAAAGCAACGCGAGCTTTTGACGCCGTACATCGCAAAATCTCATGTTGTTATTACAACTGCTGCAGTGCCTGGGCGACAAGCTCCACGTTTAATGACGCAGCAAATGGTTGATGCAATGGCGCCAGGAACAATCATCGTTGACCTAGCTGCAGAAACTGGCGGCAATGTTGAAGGATCGAAGCCGGGCGAAATAGTTGAAACATCAGGTGGAGTTCGCATTTGGGGCGGAAAAGATGTGCCAAGTCAGCTGCCATTCCACGCATCATTCTTGTACTCACGAAATGTCGTCAATCTCTTGTCCTTGTTTACAACACCGGCCAAGGATGATCAAAAGGTGGCATTTAACTTAGATTTCGAGGATGAAATCATCAATGGTGCTGCGGTAACGCACGCTGGTGCGCGAAGAGGAGCAAAGTAATGGAACCAATGGCAATTGTTTCGATCTTCGTGCTGTCAGTCTTTGTTGGTTTCGAAGTTGTATCTAAGGTGTCTTCTACATTGCACACTCCGTTGATGTCAGGAGCTAATGCGATCCACGGAGTTATCTTGGTTGGTGCGATCATTGTTGCCGATCACAGTAAAACTAATTTAGAACTTGGCCTTTCAGTTGCTGCGATTATTCTGGCAACTATCAACATGGTGGGCGGTTTTGTAGTTACCGACCGAATGCTTGAGATGTTCAAAGGAAATAAGAAATGAGCCGTACCGTTTATGACCTGATTGGTCTTGCCGCAGGTATCGCGTTCATTCTTGCGTTGAAGGGACTTTCACATCCAAAGACTGCGCGCCGCGGCAATCTAATCGGTGCCTTTGGTGCCGGTCTTGCCACATTAGTTGTCTTCTTTTACTCCAACGAGGGCTCATCACTTCCACTAAACAACCTTGGTTGGATTCTTGGTGCAATCGCAGTTGGTCTAATCATTGGAGTTCCTGCAGCACGCAAGGTTCAGATGACGCAGATGCCACAACTTGTTGCACTATTTAATGGTGTGGGTGGCGGCGCAGCAGCGCTAGTAGCCATTGTTGAATACTTAAACTTGGGCGATAAGGCCACAACAGCGGTCGTTATCTTCACCGTATTTACCGTAATCGTTGGCTGTGTTTCCTTCAGCGGATCAATTATTACTTTCATGAAGCTGCAAGAGTTGATGACTACTCGCCCCGTAATTTTCCCAGCGGGCCGCTTTGTTATTGCTGCAACGCTGGTTTCAGTCCTTGGCGTTGGTGGTTGGGTTGTTACCTCACTTGGCACAACTCCACTACTAATTCTTGCCGGTCTATCTCTGCTATTCGGAATTTTGTTTGTGCTTCCAGTTGGCGGGGCGGATGTTCCAATTGTTATCTCATTGCTCAACGCATTTACAGGGTTAACTGTTGCGGCTAGTGGTTACGTTCTTGATTCAACCTTATTGATCATTGCCGGAACTCTTGTTGGTGCATCAGGAACTATCTTGACTCGCTTGATGGCAGAGGCAATGGGTCGTTCATTGTTTGGAACTTTGTTCGGTGCCTTTACTGCAAAGCCACAAGATGTTGCAGCAGCTGGCGAAGAACGTCCAGTTCGTTCTGGTTCGCCAGATGATGTTGCCATCTTGCTTAACTACGCCCGTCGCGTTGTGATCGTTCCAGGATTTGGTCTAGCTGTTGCACAAGCACAGCACACTGTTCGCGAACTTGCTGACTTAATGATTTCAAAGGGCATCGATGTTGCATATGGAATTCACCCAGTTGCAGGTCGTATGCCAGGACACATGAACGTTCTTTTGGCCGAAGCCAATGTTCCTTACGATCAACTGGCTGAAATGGATGAAGTTAATCCAACCTTTGGTCAAACAGATGTTGCAATTGTTATCGGTGCAAACGATGTTGTTAATCCAGCAGCACAAACAACTCCGGGTTGCCCAATTTACGGTATGCCAATTCTTGAAGTTAACAATGCCGCCAACATCATCTTCTTGAAGCGCTCTATGCGCCCAGGTTTTGCTGGTATTGAGAATGAACTTCTCTACGATCCAAAGACAATGTTGCTCTTTGGCGATGCCAAAGCTTCGTTAACAAAGGTCGTTTCCGCGCTCAAAGCCTTGTAATTTCCAGGTTGCAGGTAGTTGAAAGTTCAATTACTCTTGGGCTCTGAACTAAGGAGAGACCAATGCCAGCAGTAACCGTCAGCGACATCACCGTATTGCCTCGCGTCAGCGAAATTCCTGGTGCACGTGCACGCAAGGTAAAGAGCATTACGACTGCGCCGCAAGGTTTCGAAGGTGAAGGTTTCCCGGTTCGTCGCGCATTTGCCGGTGTTGATTTAGCAGAGCTTGACCCATTCATTCACTTAGATGAAATGGGCGAGGTTGAGTACGCGCCAGGTGAACCAAAGGGAACTCCTTGGCACCCACACCGCGGTTTTGAAACAGTTACTTACATTATTGATGGAATCTTTGATCACCAAGATAACAATGGTGGCGGCGGAACAATTTCAAATGGCGACACACAATGGATGACAGCAGGTGCTGGAATTCTTCACATTGAAACTCCCCCAGAGAGTTTGGTTATGTCCGGCGGTTTGTTCCACGGATTCCAGTTGTGGGTTAACTTGCCTGCAGCAAAGAAGTGGTCAGCTCCTGCATACCAAGATGTTCGCGCAAAAGATGTGGCACTGTTAACCACTGCCGATGGTGGAACTTTGTTGCGCGTTATTGCTGGTGAAGTTGATGGTCACTTTGGTCCAGGGTCAACACAAACTCCAATTACTTTGTTGCATGCAACAGTTGCACCTGGCGCCGAATTACGTTTGCCATGGCGCAAGGATTACAACGCACTTGTGTATGCAATGAGTGGCTTTGGATTTGTTGGCGATGAAGCGCGCCCAGTTCAAGCAGGACAGCTAGCAGTCTTTGCAGATGGCGACACCATTGTTGTTCGCGCTGCAAATCAGCAGGAAGCACGTTCTCCAGAGCTAGAACTGTTTATTCTTGGTGGAGCACCAATTAAAGAGCCTGTCGCATGGATGGGGCCCTTTGTTATGAATACAAAGCGCGAAGTTCTGCAGGCCTTTGAAGATTTCCAAAAGGGCTTACTGGGCTCAATTCCAGCAATTTACAAGGATGATGCCAAGCCAAAAGCACCACTTAACCGCAGTGGCGAAGGTGCGAAGTTAGGTGGGGATGGCAAGCCTGCTGGGCAGCAAATTCTTGATGTACACGGCGCACCTACTGACTTACAAGAGGGTTAAACGCTCAATCTTGTAAAGCAGTTCCTCGAATTCGGGGTTGTGAATAACTTTTTAATTTGTCGGTAGCGCACTCGATAGTGCGATCCATGACAACCGCACTTCGTATTCCTCGAGAGATTCTCGATATTGAGGTTGCCGAATTACTCAAAGCAAAGCCCGGATACAAAATATTGGGCGAATTAATTGAGATCCATCCACGTTCCTTGAGTGCTTCTGGTCGAATCGATTATTTATCCGCCCTTGATCGCCAAGAGTCTTGGATCTGTGCGCTGAAGCAAGAAGCGTTGGTGGCAATTGCTGGCGAATATGCTGATGAAGATGGTGGAATTTTTGGATGCGTTGATGAAGAAGAGCGAGAAGATGTTGCTACCGCTTTACGGTTATCACCAACGACTGCGCAAAATCGAATTGATGTAGCACGTGTATTGATCGGACATCTCCCCAACACTATTTCCGCGCTTTCTACTGGTGAGATCTCGGTCGCTCATGCAACTGTGATTGCACGAGAAACCGCTACCGCGATTAAAAATGGTTTAAGCCCTGAGTCAGTTTTCCGTGTGGAACAGACTGCACTTGCACATGCAGAGTTTCATACCCCAGGACAAGTTGCATCAAAGGTCAAGACAACAATTGCAAAGCTTGCACCTGAGGATTTCGAGGAGTTAGTTGATCGTGCGCGAGATTCACGACGCGTAACCTGCTATCCAGAAGCTGATGGAATGGCAACAGTTATCGCAATTTTGCCAGCAGAAGATGCTCAAACCGTCATGAAATCTATTGAGGCCTACATTCTCAAGCAAGATGCGCAGGACGCGGCTGATTGGTCTTTACTTTCTGCTGACATGAAGCGGGCAGATGCATTAACTGCTATCGCCTCACAAGCATTAGCTTCATTAGCAAATGATGTTCAGCCGCATCGACGTCCAATCACAATTAGCGTTGCAATTGATCTTCCAACATTGTTGGGGTTAGCTGAAAATCCTGGACAACTTGCTGGATATGGAGCGATTCCCGCCTCCGTTGCCAGGCGTTTAGCGGCAGATTGAAATTGGCAACGATTTGTTAGCGATCCAACTACTGGAAATCTCCTAGATTTTGGAAGAGAGAAATACACACCGCCCCAAGAACTAGTTGATTATCTACTTGCGCGTGATCGAATTTGCAGATTCCCTGGATGTAGACGAACTGGTCAGAGTTCAGATATTGATCATGCGCAGAGTTGGGAAACAGGGGGCGAAACAAATCCTGCAAATCTTGGATTACTTTGCCGACGTCACCATAGAATGAAAACACATGGTGGTTGGAGCCTTGAAAGTAATCCTGATGGCTCTTGCCTATGGAAATCACCCACTGGTAAAACCTTTTTCGTTCCTTCTCGTCCATTCCTTGAAGCTGTGTGAGATTTCCTGACCACTACTCCCCGTGGGCACTGTTGAAATCTATTACCTGCGATACTTCACCAATGATCTGGTGGCCAACTGAAGTTCCAACTCTGCAGTATGGGTTGATCACACTTCGCAAGCCTGAAGAACGAGACATTGTTCCGTTGTATGAGGGTGTCCAAGATCCATTGATTCCGAAGTTCACGCGCATTCCAGCTAATTATCAAATGACTAATGCTGAACATTATGTTCGTGAGCGCTCTCCTAACGGGTTCACAATGCGAACTGAGTTGCAATTGGCGCTTGAATACGACGGAAAGTTTGCTGGTGCACTTTCATTTCACACACTAGATCTGGATTCTGGAAAAGCTGAAATCGGTTATTGGCTAACAGCAGATGTCCGCGGTAAAGGTGTGGCCACTTCTGCTACACGCTTACTCACTGAATATGGTTTTGAGAGCATCGGTTTTCATCGAATTGAAGCACTAGTAGTTGCATCAAATGTTCCTTCATTAAAAGTTTTGAAGAATGCTGGCTATATGCAAGAAGGAATATTGAGAGATGCATGTTGCCAAGATGATGGAACTCGAGAAGACATGGTTCTATTCGCAGCAATTAGAACTGATTGGGGTAGATAAATGGAGTCATTAGCGATTGTTGTCACAATTCTCTTCTTAATCGCAGTTCTTGCTGGTCCCCTATCGATTGCTTTGTCTTCACAATTTGTTAAGTCTCGGCTAGAAACAAAGGCTTCGCTAGCTATCGTCCTACTGAATCTACTTAGAAAATTCATTCACTTACTTCTTATAGCTTGTGGAAATTTGGTAGGTGTTCAATTCTTACTCATCACAGGATTTCCACTTATTCCACGTTTAATTGGACTCTTCGCGGTCGTCACCTGTTACATCGGATTGCGACGTGAGTATTTTCCGGAGTTCTTCATGATGAGTAACCTGTTCAGTAAATTTGGTATATCTCGAAAAAATGGTCGCTCATCGGGTAATGATGGTCATGGCCCAGAAGGCCAGCACTAAACAAACAAGTGGAGGTGCCGGGAATCGAACCCGGGTCCTTCGGTATTAAAACAGGGCTTCTACGGGCGTAGTGTGATTAACGCTTTCTCAGTCCCGAAGTTTTTACACACCTATCTTCGACGAACTCAGTTGCAAAACTGTTCTCCATCATTGTTTGCAACACCAATGAAGTGAAAAGCCCCCTAGTCGACGCTAGATTCCAGGTCGAGAGCGGCACCTGGGCTAACGGATTTGAACTGCTTATGCAGCTAGTTCGAAATCAGACTTTTTAAGGTCTGCAGTTATTTTTTGCACGGATTATTGGTTTACGAGATCATTCCGGCTTCCTCGGCCCGCTTCCCCTGCCTCAACATCCAAAGTCGAGACCGTTCACCCCCAAGATTTAAAGTGCTTTCACACTTACTTACTTGGAGAAAAAGAAACGTATTTCTTTTCCCTATTTAATTGTCAATTTTCTGCGCCGTCGCGACTGTGCCTCAAAAATTGAGGTATCGAAGCGGCGGTGAGATAAGTGTAAATCAGAGAAGCAGGAAAGCGTTAATCCCCGTATTTGGAAGCAGCACGAGAAGCTTTACCGCTCATACCCCGCGAAACAACACGGGAAACTTCACGGTCTGCCTCGCGTTCTTTAATCGCTTCACGCTTGTCATGTGCCCTTTTACCCTTGGCGACAGCGATTTCAACCTTGGCTTTGCCATCCTTGAAATACAGTTGAAGCGGAACCAACGTCGTTCCTGAATCCTTGAGTTTTCCCATGAGTTTGCGCAGCTCTTGTTTGTGAACAAGTAGCTTGCGATCGCGACGGGGCGTGTGATTCGTCCAGGTTCCTTCGGTGTATTCAGGAATATGTACACCCATCAACCACAATTCGCCATCATTGATCATGGCAAAACCATCAATTAGGGATGCGCGACCTGCGCGAAGTGATTTAACTTCAGTACCGGTTAAGACTAATCCGCACTCAAGAACATCTGAGATTGCGTAGTCATGACGGGCCTTCTTGTTTTGAGCAATGACCTTGCGGCCTATCTCTTTAACCATGCCGCATCACCACCCCTCAATAAGTTAATTAAACCTTAAGGTAGCGGCGAAGCGTAATCACAGAGGCCAGAATTGAAACTACCAAGCCTGTTGCAAGTAAGTACGCCGATGAAACCCAGACTTCGCGCCATCCAAAGAAGTTAGTGAAGGACAGAAGCGGAGCAATATTTGAATCTACAACAGTCTTTAAACCAGCGAGCAAGCCCGTTGCTAATCCCCAACCGATCACGGCCGAGATAACACCTTCGAGCAAGAATGGAAGCTGGATTGACCACGATGATGCACCAACAAGTTTCATTACACCTGTTTCGCGGCGGCGGTTAAAGGCAGCGATACGTAAGGTGTTAGAAATCAAAAGTGCTGCAGTAAGAACCGAAGCAAAACCAACTGCTAGCGCGCCATTTCGAAGCACAGCTAACAACTGGAAGAACTTCTCAAGAATTGCCCGTTGATCTTGCACAACATCAACACCTGGGCGACCGCTGAATGCACTGACAATTACCGCAAATTGTTCTGGATCCTTCAACTTCACTCGGAATGATTCCGGAAGTTGATCGGCAGTTACATTTTGTGCAATCGCTGAATCCTTGAAACGCTCCTGGAAGCGAACAAATGCTTGTGATTGTGATTCATAGAAGACACTATCTACAACACTCATCTCCTGCAGATCCTGCTGAATTGCTAAGCGCTGATCGGCAGTTACCGCACCTGCGGCACATGATGATGAATCAGAAAGATTTCCGCAAAGGAATACTGATACTTCGATCTTGTCATACCAATAATCCTTCATCGCACCGACCTGTGCGTTTGAAAGAAGGCCTATACCAAGCAATGACAGTGAGATCGCTGTTGTCACAACAACAGCAAAGGTCATAGTTAAGTTACGTCGAAGTCCAATTCGAACCTCACTTAGAAGAAACCGTGCGCGCATGTTCTCTCTCCCCGCCCTTAACCCGTGTACCCGTAAACACCACGAACCTGATCGCGGATTACATGTCCACCATCGAGTTCGATAACGCGCTTGCGCATCTGATCCACGATGCCAGCATCGTGTGTTGCCATCAAAACTGTTGTGCCTTCGCGATTTATGCGATCAAGTAATTTCATGATTCCCACAGAAGTTGCTGGGTCAAGGTTTCCAGTTGGCTCATCTGCAATAAGAATTGGCGGGCGGCTTACATATGCGCGAGCAATTGCCACACGCTGTTGTTCTCCACCTGAAATCTCTGACGGCAATCGATCGCCCTTATCTTCCAAACCAACTAGCTCTAAAACCTCTGGAACTTCGCGGTTAATCTCTTTTTGTGAATATCCAAGAACATGCAAAGTAAATGCAACGTTTTCTGAAATTGTCTTGTTTGGTAGTAAACGGAAATCCTGGAAAACAGTTCCAACTGAGCGGCGAAGCTCTGGGACTTTGTGCTTGGACAATGTTCCCAAATCTTTGCCGGCAACATGGATTGCACCAGATGTTGGGCGTTCTTCGCGAAGTACCAAACGTAAGAAAGTTGACTTACCTGAACCTGAAAGACCGACAAGGAAAACAAACTCGCCCTTAACAATTTCAAGATTTACAGAATCAAGAGCTGGGCGCTCCTGACCTGGATAAATCTTGGTGACATTCTCAAAGCGAATCATTGAATCTCCCATTGCATCTGCGGGGTGGAGTTAGGGGAACCACCTTCGACCTGCGCTTAGTTTATGGAAGAGGGGCTGAAATCCTTGGATGTCGCGGGTCTTTAAGCGTGAGAAAAGTGTGAGATTGCTCGAATCCGACGGCAGTGCAATTTTCTTGCTAAGCAATTCCTCGAAATCCTGAGCGTGGCTATTAGTTCTTATGTTCCGGGAATCGAACAATTGAGACAAGGATACGATTTCTTAGAATTCTTACCTTCGAAAATCCCTGTCCGGCTGAATGCTACGAACTACGGCGCCAGCGAATTCCAGCTTCGATGAACTCATCGATTTCACCATTTAATACTGCGGATGTGTTTCCTGTTTCATAATCGGTGCGTAGATCCTTGACCATTTGATAGGGGGCCAAAACATATGAACGCATCTGATTTCCCCAAGAACCTGAGTTATCGCCCTTCAATGCATTGATCTTGGCTTGCTCTTCTTGGCGACGACGTTCTAGAAGCTTTGATTGCAATACAGCCATAGCTGTTGCTTTGTTTTGAATTTGTGAGCGTTCATTTTGGCAAGACACCACAATTCCCGTTGGAATGTGGGTTAAACGCACCGCAGAGTCAGTTGTATTTACGCCTTGCCCACCTGGACCAGATGAGCGATACACATCAACGCGAATTTCCTTTTCATCAATTTCAATGTGATCACTTTGTTCAACAACTGGAACTACTTCAACGCCAGCAAATGATGTGTGACGTCGGCTTTGGCTATCAAATGGTGAAATGCGAACCAATCGATGCGTCCCCTGCTCTACCGACAAGGTTCCATAGGCATAGGGTGCTGAAACCTTAAATGTTGTTGATTTGATTCCTGCTTCTTCTGCATAAGAAGTTTCAAGAACATCGACCTTGAATGAGTGACGTTCGCAGTAACGCAAATACATGCGCATGATCATTTCGGCCCAGTCCGCAGCTTCAACGCCACCGGCTTCTGAACGAATAGTTATCAAAGCATCACGATCATCGTATTCACCGTTTAACAGGGTTTGAACTTCAAGTTCGCTAACGGATTTCTTAACCGCATCCAACTCTTTCTCAGCATCATGAATTCCACCAGGTTCACCAGCGGCTAATTCAAAGAGGATCGGCAGCTCTTCTACTCGCTGGCGCAGCCCCGATAACTTTGCAATCTCTGATTGCACGCGAGATAAGCGACTTGTGATCTTTTGTGCCGCCTCTGGGTCATCCCAAAGATTAGGAACACCCGCTTCTACCTCTAGCTCTTCTGCCTGCTTGCGCAACTTTGGTAGGTCCAAAACCTTTTCAATCGAAACAAGGGTCGCATCAATCGCATCGATCTCTAATTGATATTCGCGTGCGGCCATGGGTTAAGGATAGCCAACCAAGCATGCGCATGCGAATGCCGCAATTTTATGGGAGAAAAGTAAGCAATCTGAGATTCATTCATCGCAGTTCGCATGCAAATCTTTTGTCAGTTCAGCCGAATTCCAAACAAGTAGAAGCCCTCTTGAACTTTGTTTGTTGTACCCGCTGAGGCGGTCAAAAACACTGAATTAGTTCTAGAGAATGGAACCTGGAAAGGAAGTTTCATCTCAGATCGTGTGCTTATTTCTAAAGAAGCGCCATCACAATCAAAATTCGTTAATTCAATTCCCTTTAATTGGTGCCACTTCATATCACTCTCATCATTGCTCCATGAGTTAAGTTCAAGTAAAACTTCGATCCCTCCTCTCGTGCAATCGATTGGTATAACGGGGTGGGCTCTTTGCGTTGCAATGGCCAAAGGCACAGTGAACATATTTCCTTTGCCCTGGTAATACTTGTTCTTATCGAGAGCGTGAACTCCTCTTTGTGCGGCTGCTTCAGTTGCCTGCACAAGAGAACGCTTAGCAACAATTATTGATGACACATCGGTCATCACCATCAGGGAAGCAACGGTGATCACGAATAGGCCAATCACAATCACCGAGATTGATCCGGTTTCAGATTTGAATCTTTTTTTAAGATTAATGCCAAGGCCTGAGATGCTCTTAAGGACTTGATTAAAGCCATGGACTGAGGTGCTCTTGCGCACTTGCTGATACCTCTCGTTGGGTTTGATCATCAATGAATGAAATTGTTAACTTGATTCGACCATTTGCGGTTAAGCATGGAAAGTGCGAGCAATCCATATGAATGCGCAAACTAGCCATTTCGCTCGGACTTAGGTTCCATTCCCTTGCCAACAATTGTGTTGCGCTACTAGACAAATTCCGTGCTGCACCATCATTCTCGCTGATTACATACACTCTAAGAACTTCGCGAGCCATGGAACGAGCAATCACTTCATTTGCACTAATGGATGAAAAACTATTGAGATATATAAATATTGGAATAAACAACGGAATCGCTAACGCGACAAATTCGACAATTGCTCCCCCATCTTCGCGGCGTGCATGCCTTGCTAACTTTTGCCACACAGAGGGCGTCTGACACGTTGATTGGCTCGATCTTCCACTTATTGAATGACTAGATCCATCACTCATTGATTGGCTCGATCACGGAGATGCCAACAACTTGTGTCTTGGGAGCTCCTCCAAAAATTTCAATGAGTCCTGGAACCAACTGCAAAACACTGTGCGAACGATGGGTGATTAGGACACGGATTTTTTCAATCCCACCACCGATCTCTATAACTTCATCATCGGCATGAAATTGTTGGGATATTGCGCGCTCTGCCGCATCACCTTGGGCCATCGCTAAATCTGCATTGCGCAAATTTGTTGCGGCAATTATTTGAGCTCCAATAAGGAAAAGAAAGAGCACCGGTATGAGAACTAAGGCACTTTCGACATTTCCATCCTCACGTAGCCAATGGGCTCGAATGCGCGAAAACACTTAACGAATGCCGTTCATTGAATCAAGAGAGTTTTTCAAAATAGCGGTTAAACGTGGAGCTGCAATAGTCCAAATTGCAGTGACAAGTCCAGTTGTCATCAAAACAACAAGCACCCACCCTGGAACATCCCCACGATCATCTTTGAGGCGTGCGAAAAAGTTTTGCTGGATTGTAATTAGTTTTTGACGAAAAGTTATTTCAGCGACAAATGCTCGTTCCAGTAATTTACTCATTATTCCTCTTTCGTTTAAAGTGACTAGTGACGGATGTACTTAGTGACGGATGTACTTAGTGACGGATGTGCTTAGTGACGGATGTACTTAGTGACGGATGTGCTTAGTGACGGATGTACTTAGTGACGGATGTGCTTAGTGACGGAATTGATATTTTCTTTCCTAAACAAATTTCACTATTGGAACTTGATTTGCCTGTGGATACTTCACATTCATTTCCATTGGCATGGGCACTTTGGATGACGAGCGAATCGAGTAAGGGCACCAGGGGCTGGCGACAAGTAATCGAAGGTCAACTGTGACCCGATGAATTCGCTGCATCCTGTGTCGATTAACTGAAGAACTGCTTGTGTGGCGACACCAGCAACTTGATACCCAACAGATACCGGAAGCTCGTCACAGTGAAATTTCACTGGTTCTAAATCTTCCATTCCATACCGTTCGCTAACACCAATCTCGATGCAGCTTTTGCAGGGAGTTTTAGCCGGCACAACAAGGGGACCACATAAGGCCGCACCACCAACAATCTGGCCAACAAAGAAATGATCCATGTCATCGCGCATGAGTTGTTCAATTAATTCAGCAGGATATTGGCCTATGACGATACGAAGATTTCTTTCGGGAATCAGAGCGTCGATGCTTCCCTTTACATTTTTTGAAGGTGTTGGGAAAAGCGACCATTCACGGGCTAACTCCTCCATTCGAGCCACATAATTCAATCCATAATCAGTAGTTCTAAGGATGCCAGTTCCCAAATCTAAATCACCAATTGAAGACTGTGTGCGCCGTGAAGTGATTGAAAATCGAGTGTTTGTTACTCCACTTGCAAGCAAACCGTTATAGATAAGTGTCGCAACTCGATTGCTCCCATAAATTTCAACACCAAAACTTTGTCGTGCAGACAAGAGCTCTACGCCACCGTCAATGACACCTTCGACCCACGTGGTTTGGCTTAGTTCAGAAACCATGCGTTGTTGAAGTTGTCGATAGGAAGCATCATTACTTTGATCTTCAGTGTGTGCTGCCCTTTGCGCGATGTGAGACTGAAAACGATTATGCAATCTAACTTTCGATTTACTGATGTCAACTAACTGGGCATCTAGCAATTCAACAATTACATTTTCAACGACTTCAATAGGAGCATTTACTTCATCACTGATTTGAAGAGCGCTATGTTCTCCATCAAATTTTGCGATAATCGCACGAGCACCAGGATGATGAATTGTTATCGCTCGATGAGCGGTAGCAATGATCAAAGATTTTTCTATCTCAGCGATTGGGACACTAATTTGTACCCCCGTTTTTAGCCGCGGTTTAGGATCAGCCGCAATTTCAGTGTTGAACTGCTCAATCGAAATTTTGGTTACCCGCGCTGGCCGTGATCCGCGTATGTACTTCCGACGAGTTTTCTCAGTATGCACTGCTTGGTTCTGGGGGCTTTCTTGCTCTAGTGCCAGTAGCCCAGGTGTCTGTGATTGATTTTCCATAAATGTTGTCATGGCCCAACAGTGGTGATTGCGAGCGCACTAGCGATCAGAGGGCTTCAAATCTGTGGAGGACTTCACTCTTTGATTACCGAGTGAAATCTTGGAAATACACAGATAGGAGAAATGCAAAGTTAGAGAAATAGTTGGGTGGAAAGCAAAAGACCCCCGCACCGAAATAGTGCGAGGGTCTTTTGTAACGCTAGACGTTCGAAAGTGAAATCGAGCTCACTTACTCGAAACGAAATTTAATTACTGTGCTTTGCCAAGGATGCGATTGACCTTGGTGCCACACACTGGGCAGATGCCTTGTGCCATGCGACGACCAGAGTCTGAGACCTTTACGGTTCCCTCGAATTCACGCTTCTCTTTGCACTTAACGCAGTAAGCGTCACCTTTGTATGTCTCTGCTGTCATTCTTTTCCTCCTATCGACGCGTGCGATCCCATTGGGATGCTCCCCGTATGGGGCAGGCGTTGTGTACGAGATTACTCGCCAACACGCTCAAACGCGCCTATCTAACCCTCTTTATTTAGGAGTTTTTTTAGAGCCTCTGGGGCGGTCAGAGCGTTCTCGGCCGCCTCATACCCGCTCAAATACGCCTCAGCCTGGTCCTCGAGCGGGAATCTGGCCAAAAGGGCCTTGAATTCGGGTCCATGGTCGAAGTACTGCAGGTGGATCGCCTCATGGAAAAGCACATAGTCCACGACATACTCGGGAGCCCCTTTGAGCCGGTCTGAGATCCTGATTGTTCGGTCCGTGCCCGTGCATGAGCCCCAGCGCTCGCGCATTCCGCGCCACGTGATGGCCGATGGGCGCAGCGAGATTTCAGGGGCAAGCTCGGTCAGCAGCTCATCGACTCGAATGTGCAAGCTTTCCTCGCTCATTGTGGCCGCAGCCTCTTGAGCGCGGATCTTGGCAACCATTTGCGGAACCATCTCTCGCTCATCAGCCTTGCTCATGCGGGCTGGAATCGAAACCACGATGCGGCCACCTTGGCGATAAGCCGAGATGTTTTTCTTTCGACGAGTTGACCTAATTACAACAATCTCGCCTTCTGAGATTCCTGGCAACGTTTCGCCCTCCAAGGTCTGTTCCACAAAGGCGTGCGAGTTTTCGCTCTGGCCTTCTGGCATAAAACTTTGGTGGTTGGTCATTGAAAAATAGTAAGTCATCTCTCAACTAAACCTTGAGAGATTGGGTAATCGATGACGCGATTTCTTTTTCGAAAGATGCGCCAAGCAATCTTCAATATCGGAGAAAAACACCCTTTGTCAACGTGGTTCTCATTTGATAAACCTCCGAGAAAGACTTACTTTACGACTACGAACTCCTCGGATAACAGTTCTACATCAGCAAGGGGAAGGCTGATTTAGAGCAAGTGACCGGGGAGTTCGCTTTTCTGTTTGTAGGTAAGGTTTGATGAGGTTTCATCGCTGAACCTTGAATCAAGAAATCTAGAGCAACCCTGACAAATCATCTGGAACTTCCAAACTCTTCAGAAAGCTCTCAGGTGTTAACAAATCATCGGCGGTGGGAAGAATTCCACTCCAAATTCGATCTCGGGCTTCAACATCTTTGATTTCACGAACTTGCTTCCAGAATGCCGATGCTTCACGTGCAAGGCGTGGTGAAACTTGCAAACCAAATAGTGATGAAAAGAGTTGTTGTGCTGGTGCAGATGTTGCGCGACCTCTGCGTAGAGTTTCTTGAAGCGCTCCAATATTCGGAAGTCGATCCCCTGCAGCAAGTGCAACAACTTCTTCGCTCCAGCCATCAATTAATGCAAGCGCAGTTTCTAATTTTGTAAGGGCTGCGCGCTGTGCCGGCGTTTCTTGTGGTGTAAAAATTCCATCGTTGAGCGCGATATTCAAACTCTCTGGATTTGTTGGATCAAAGCCATGGCCTGATTCAAGTGCTTGCTGTGCTTGCTCTTGAATCGCTTCCATATCAATATTGATTCCCTTGCCGTAATCAGTGATTGCGGTGCGGATGTATGAAACTAGCCATGGATTGTGGGCAAACAACCGTGCAATTGCAGCTTCACGTAGTGCGTGAAATATGCGGATCTCTTCCATAGGAATATCAAGATCAGTTGCCCATTCCTTAATGTTTTGTGGAACAAGCGTTGGATAAGCCCCATCAATTAGCGGTAAACCCACATCGTGAGCGCCCGTGACCTTGCCCGATAATCCACCAATTGCTTGGCCAAGCTGTGTAGCAACAAGTGTTCCAATAAAGGAGTTTAGAAGCGCTGAGATCATTCCAATTGGGATCTGCATATTTCCTTGGCCAAAAGGATTATCAGCGCCAAAGGGATTGTCCTGTGAGACGCTCTCGCCTTGTGCTTGATTAAGCAATTCACCAATTGCAGATGACAAGCCAATTGCCAGTGGTTCAACAGTTGTTTGCCAACCCGCCAACGTCGTGTCAACCCAATCAGTGCGAGCTAAAGCAACACTTCCAGAGTTTGGGGATTGCGGGAAAAAAGTTGCATCGTTAAGCCACAGCTCTGCAATAGAGATTGCTTGTTCAACTTCGGCAACATCATTAGCGCCAATAGGTGCTGAGCCCTGAGCAGTTGCAAACTTCTTGGCGGTATCGCGCACAAGGTTTTTCGGTAAAGCTTCAGTTGAACCACCAAAACCTGAAGCATTTATTCCCAGCTTTGAGAACTGTTCTTGAATCTGCTGTTGCATCTGTTGCATCATCGCAGCAAAATCAACTGGCTCGTTAGAGTCATCTGAATTTCCTGGTGTGAAGCCAAAAGGTGTCATGGATCAATCCTCCCAGTGTTAGAACAACTTCGCACCCTTTTCTATTCCAACGCGTTTTTCCCGGTCAGCGCAGGGCAGTTGCAACCAGTAGGCTGGGCTCATGTCCAACGCTTTCGCTGCTTTAATCTGGTGGGTAGTTCCTGCCGCTGGACTAATTGGTGCACTCGGATACGTTCTATGGGTTACAAAGTTTCAAGGGAAATTTCAGCAAGAAACACAGCGCTCTGTTGGACAGTTTCAGCGCTTTCAGGATTCTCTCCGCGATTCCCAAGCCCGCGATGCTGAAAATGATTCAGAGTCCTCTAACTAGGTAAAGCACTATCTAGCGCGAAATTAATTGACCCAACAATGATGAGATTTTCAAGGCTTCCACGATTAGCCAAGGCAACTTTAGGAATCTTTTTTGCACTAGCAACTCTTGCGCCTTTGCCTTTTGCAATTGTCTTGCCAGGTGAAGCTCAAAACATTTTCAAGGGTGTCATTACATTTAAAGATTTAACAAACTATCCCGCATCTGGTCGCATTGATTTAATGTCGATCAGAGTGACAAACCCCGATGCCTGGATTTTTGGACCAGAACTGGTGTACTCATGGATAAGTGGTAATCGCTCTGTGTATCCGAAATCTGCTATCTATCCTCCTGGAACTTCAACAGAAGAAGAGAGCAAGCAAGCCAAGGCCGACATGGTTAAATCACAAGACACAGCAATTGTTGCTGCGGTTAATTACTTGCAATCACATCCACAAATTATGGCTGACACAAAATCACAAGGTGTTGACCGCGCAAACCAACTTGATACGAAGAAGATTGTTTTTAAGACTGGTGAAACTGGTGGTCCAAGTGGAGGTCTTGTTTTTTCAATTGGTCTAGTTGAATTGTTAACTGAAAAAGACTTGCTTCAGAAACGGCACATCGCAGGCACCGGAACAATTACGGCCCGAGGCATCGTTGGTCCAATTGGTGGGATCAACGAAAAGATTATGTCTGCCCGAAAAGTGGGAGCAACAGTTTTCTTTGCACCCGTGGATAATGCCGAAGAGATCAGTAATGTCCCTGAAGGCATCAAAGTAGTAACTGTTGCCACATTGGCTCAAGCAATTAGCTATTTGGAGCGATCTAAGGGCTAAAGGAGGAAAGCCCTGCTCGATCCCACCCAAAAACAGAGTAAAGATTTGGCTCTCAGGAATTATTCACCTTTCCAAGCCCTTAAAGACAACGCCTAATTGGTGGCGTAATTCCCGTTGCGCTAACTTTGCCCCATGACGAATAACCCCCAGTTTCAACGCCCATCCTTCCAAATCAAAGGCCGCAAGAGCCCGCTGGCAATAACGATTGCAATCCTTGTTGGAATCGGTGTTCTCTTCACGGCACTGAGCGGCTTCTACGCTGATTGGTTGTGGTTTAAATCTGTTAACTTCACAAACACCTGGTCAACAATTTTGACAACAAAGGCAACGCTCTTTGTTGTTTCAGGTTTGCTGACATCTGTCATTGTGATTTTCAATGTGCTGTTGGCATACAAGCGACGTCCGCTGTATGTACCTATGACAGTAGAGGCAGACAACCTAGAACGTTACCGTTCACAAGTTGAACCAATTCGTCGCCCAATCATTATTGGTTTAAGCATTGCGTTGTTCTACTTTGCAGGTACTGCTGGATCGCAAATGTGGAGCACTTGGTTGTTGTTTAGAAACTCAACTCCATTTGGTGTCAAAGACCCACAGTTCAACATGGATATTTCATTCTTCGCATTCCGTTTACCGTTCTGGCAGACATTGATTTCATGGGGTATCTCAACATTAATTCTTGCAATTCTTGCTTCAGTTGCTGTGCACTATCTCTATGGTGATATTCGTCTACAAGTTCAAGAGGATCGCACAACAGTTGCAGCTCGCGTTCAACTTTCAGTACTTCTTGGATTAGTTGTCCTGCTTAAGGCGGTTGCTTACTGGTTTGATCGCTACGCACTTGCACTAAAGGAAAGCCGTTTGATTACCGGGCTTACATTTACAGATGTAAATGCCGTTTTACCTGCTAAGGCAATCCTTGCTGGAATCGCAATTGTTTGTTCACTGCTATTTTTTGCAAACATCGTCCGTCGCTCATGGGTACTACCTGCAGCGGGAACTGCGTTATTAGTGGTTTCATCAGTACTGATCGCAGGCTTATACCCAGGTGCGATTCAACAGTTCCAGGTAAAGCCAAGTGAGTCTTCAAAGGAAGCTCCTTTTATCCAGCGCAACATTGACGCTACCCGCGCTGCATACGGCATCGATGATGTAACCATTAAGGATTATCAAGCAACAGTTGCGACAAACACCGGCCAGCTTGCAGATGATGCGGCAACAATTGCCAATATTCGCCTTATGGATCCAAATGTTTTGTCAGCAACATTTAGACAACTTCAACAAATTCGTCCGTACTACAGCTTTCCAGAGTCACTGGATATTGATCGCTACACAGTAGATGGCGTAAAGCGCGATGTAATCATTGCCGTTCGCGAGCTGAATATTGAAGGAAACCCATCACGTAACTGGATTAACGATCACCTTGTGTACACACATGGTTTTGGAATTGTTGCAGCATACGGAAATGACCGAGATGTAGATGGAAAACCAAAGTTCACAGTTGGAAATCTTCCTCCAACAGGAGCACTTGGTAATTTTGAACCACGTGTTTACTTCGGTGAAAACGTTCCAAATTACTCAATCATTGGTGGAGTAAAGACTGATACACCTGTTGAGTTTGATTACCCAGATGACACTTCACCAAATGGACAGCGTAACTACACCTACACAGGTTCTGGTGGCGTTCCAGTTGGTTCATTACTCAACAAAGCTATCTTCGCGTTGAAGTATCAAGAGCAGAGAATTCTTCTTTCTAATCTAATTAACAAGGATTCAAAGATTCTCTTTGAGCGCAATCCTCGTGATCGCGTTGCAAAGGTTGCACCATGGTTGACCCTTGATGGAGATCCATACCCAGCCTTAGTTGATGGAAAGATCATGTGGATTATCGATGGCTACACGACAAGTGCTGGCTACCCTTATTCACGCCAGAGCGTTCTTTCAAATGTAATTGCAGATATTACAAACTCTGCAACTATCGCTACTCAGCGAAATCGAACAGTTAACTACATCCGTAACTCAGTTAAGGCAACGGTTGATGCATACAATGGAACCGTCACCTTGTACGAGTGGGATGAAAAGGATCCAGTTCTAAAGACTTGGTCTAAGGCATTCCCAAATTCTGTTAAGCCAAAGAGCGAAATCTCAGCCCAACTTCTAGAGCACATCCGCTATCCAGAAGATCTCTTCAGAGTTCAACGTGACATCCTTAGCTCGTATCACGTTAAGACTGCAGAAGCTTTCTACGGCGGACAGGATTTCTGGCGCGTACCACGCGATCCATCAACATTTGGAGCTAACGCATCTGCGCAACCTCCTTACTATCTAACGCTTCAAATGCCAGGATCGCAGAAGCCTGCATTCTCACTGACTACTCCATTTGTTCCTCGTGGTGGTCGTGAGAACCTTTCAGCCTTTGCAGTTGTTAACTCAGATCCAGGTCCTGATTACGGAAAGATGACTGTTCTGCAGTTACCTCGTAATACAAATATTGCAGGCCCTTCACAGGTAGCTTCTAACTTCGAAGCAAAACCAGAAGTTGCAAACTCGTTGTCACTGCTTCGTCGCGGTGGCTCTGATGTTGTACTTGGAAATCTGCTGACACTTCCAGTTGGTGGAGGTCTCTTGTATGTACAACCTGTATATGTAAGGGCGACTTCAAATACCGCTGCTTATCCTTTGCTTCAGAAGGTGCTTGTTTCCTTCGGAGATCAAATTGGATATGACGACACATTAAAGGGTGCACTTGATCAGGTATTCGGTGGAAACTCCGGAACCGCTGCCGGTGGAACTACTGGTGGAACTACTGATGGAACTACTGGTGGAACAACCACAAACTCTTCACTTGCAAATTCTCTGGCTAGTGCAAAGCAGGCATATGCAGATGGCCTTGCCGCCCTTGCAAAGGGAGACTTTGCAGCATATGACAGAGCACAAAAGCGATTGAAGTCTGCACTTGATGCAGCGATCAATGCACAAAACAAGTAGTTGAAGTTAAGCCAGTAATTTATTCTTCACACTTAATGTGAAGATTGATTTATTGACTCTTTGAGATAAAGGCCAAGTTCATGCGGGCAATCGCATGGATTTGGTCTTTATCTATTGGTGCGCATAAGATTGCGCTACCGACGCGGGGTGGAGCAGCTCGGTAGCTCGCTGGGCTCATAACCCAGAGGTCGTAGGTTCAAATCCTGCCCCCGCTACTAGCAATACAGTGTTAAAAGTAAAAAAGGGTCCTCTTTATGAGGGTCCTTTTTGCTTGTCACCGTGCCTAAAAATTACAGGGGCATCGGAATACACAGTGCGTGAGAATTACTTGATACGAAGTGAGTTAGTAACAACCAGCACGCTACTTGCGGCCATAGCTGCTGCGGCGTACAACGGCGTTAGTAGGCCAGCTGCAGCGATCGGTAAGCCAATGATGTTGTAGACAAAGGCCCACCCCATATTCAGACGAATGATTTTTAGAGTCTTCGTGGAAAGTTTCAGTGCCGAGACAACGCTTCCTAAACCAGTATTCATCAAAGTGATGTCAGCACTATTGATTGCTGTATCAGTTCCAGTGCCCATTGCCATTGAAAGGTTTGCAGCGGTCAATGCTGCGGCATCATTGATGCCGTCACCAATCATTAAGACGGTGTGACCTTCACTCTTTAAGCGTTCTACTATTTCAAGTTTGGTTTCAGGCAGAGCATGGGAAACAACGTGTGCTTCATCGATTCCAACTGTTGCTGCAACATTAGCTGCAACCTCAGAGCTATCACCAGTTACCAGCCAAGGTGTGATTCCCATGTCACTAAGTGCTGAAACAGTTTGCGCAGCATCACTTTTGAGTTGATCGCCAACAGCAAAGACTGCAACTGCAACGCCATCCCAAGCAAGCACGGCAACAGTTAAACCAGCAGCTTGTCCCCGCTCGACCGCAGCTTTAATCTCTGCATGAAATTCAGTTGAGCTATGTGCAACAGCAGCAGGAGAACCGATAAGTACAACTGGAGATTGCGACAGAATTGATACACGCCCTGCAGCACCTGCACCAGGTGTCACAGAAAAGTCTGAAACTGCATACGTTGGTCTGGCACTATTTGGAATCGCAGACTTTGATGCGCTCTGAGCAAGTGCGTATCTGGTAATTGAAAGTGCTACTGGGTGATTGTTGAGAGATTCAATCGCTTGGGCAGAAGCAATAATGTGTTCAGAGGTAACAATGTCGGCAAAGGAGCGACCTAGAACCGCGCCTGCAGCGGTAGAGATAGTTGCTTCCTGAACAAGCATGACGCCTTCTGTAAGGGTGCCAGTCTTATCAAAAACGACGACATCAACTTTACGTGCAACTTCAAGGACACGTGGCTCGCGTAGAACAATTCCACGTGCTGCACCTCTGCCGGACGCGACAAGTAATGCAACGGGTGTAGCTAAACCAAGTGCGCATGGGCAAGCGATAACAAGAACAGTAATTGCGATAGAGATTGATTCAGTAAGTGTTGATCCCGTGTAGTACCAACCTACAAAAGTCGCAATTGCAAGAACAGTAACGATTGGAACAAAGACTGCGCTGATTCGATCTGCAAGACGTTGAATTGGTGCTTTAGTACCTTGTGCGCTGATCACCATTGCAGTGATACGTGCAAGTTCGGTATCGCTACCAACACGAGTTGCTCGGACAATCAAACGACCATTGTGGTTTACGGATGCTCCGATGACTGAAGAGCCTGGGCCAACATCTACCGGCTTGGTTTCCCCGGTAAGCATTGAATTATCAACCGCGCTTTCACCCTTTACGACGATTCCGTCAGTTGCAATTCGATCACCTGGGCGAACTTCAAACTCATCACCAATTTGTAACTGCTCAATTGGAACAATCAGCGGGAATCCCCCACGAACAATCGTTACCTCTTTACTACCTAGTGCAAGAAGTGAAGATAGCGCGCTGCTGGCTTTGGCCTTGGCACGAGTTTCTAGGTAGCGACCAAGAATCACAAAGAAAATAACTCCTGCAGCAACTTCAGTATAAACATCGCCTGCACCAGTTGAGTTGGCATAAATCGACCAACCAAATGCTGCTAACGAGCCCATTGAAATTAAGTTATCCATAGTTGGATGTTTTAGATTTTTTAGTGCAGCTCTGTGAATTGGGTAGGCAACAATTAGAACTACTGGAGCGCTCAGAGCAATCACTAGCCATGCAGTTGCTGAATACAAAGGATGTGGCAAGCCAGCGGTATCTAATAGATCATGAATCCACATATCTACTTGGTGGTGCCAACTCATGACCATAGAAAGTGCAACTGCTGGAATTGCAAAAATTGCTGCAAAGAAGAAGGCGCGGGCGGATTTCTTGCTGTGCAAAGCTACTGATTGCGCATCAACCAACAGTGATGCTGAATATCCAGCCTTTTCTACAATCTTGATTAAATCTTTGGCAGTGATTTCAGCGGGCGCCAAAATGTGCGCGGTTTCAGTTGCAAAGTTGATCGTTGCGCTGACGCCTTCAACACTATTGAGCGCTTTTTCAACAGAGTTCACGCAGGAAGAACAGGTCATTCCTTGTACCGACAAAGTTGTTGGTTCAAGCGGTGTATTGCTTGCCAATGTATTGCTTGCCTGCGTCTTGCCTGCCTCTGTGCTCATTGTCGCTCTCTTCTTCTGTGTCTACTACGGATTCAAGCCATTGATTACTGCGTTGTGCAGTACGCCATTTGTTGAAACACCACTTCCACCAAAAGGTCCGCTATGACCTGCAGTATTTGTAAATGTTCCGCCAGCTTCTCGAACAATAATGTCTAGGGCGGCCATGTCCCACAATGCCAGAGTTGGCTCAATTGCCACATCTACTGCGCCTTCTGCCACCAACATATGTGACCAGAAATCGCCGATACCGCGTGTGCGCCAAGCAACAGCAAGCAACTTTTGGAAAGGTTCTAAACGATCTCCCCAGCCAACAAAATCAGAATACGAAATCGATGCATCGTTAAGGGATGAAACCTTTGAAACAGAAATCTTCTTTTCATTCACAGTTGCGCCATGTCCCTTGGCGGCTGCCCAACGCCTAGCTAAAGCTGGCGCACTTGCAATTCCGACAATCACTTCTTCATTACCAGCTGCATCAACTTGCACCAGTGCGATCAATGTTGCCCACGTTGGAACTCCGCGCATAAAGTTTTTAGTTCCATCGATTGGATCAATAACCCAATAACGTCCTGAATTTCCTTTATCGCTTCCAAACTCTTCTCCAACTAAACCATCACCTGTGCGATGAGTGCTCAGCGCTTCTCGAATTGCAGTTTCAACTGCGCGATCTGCATCGGTAACAGGAGTGTTGTCGGGTTTTGTAGTAACAACTAAATCTTGTGATTGGTATCGGTCCAAAGAAATTGCATCTGCAAGATCAGCTAAAGCGTGGGCAAGGGCCAGATCATCAAGAATCTGCGCTGAATCATTGCTTGTACTCATAATGATGTGAGTCTATTCCACAGGCGTAATAGGTGCGTCCTTTACGGCAAGCAGCGAGCGAAGGCTTGCCAGGCGTGCAACTCTGTGGGGATTTGGGGTCCCATCTGGTGCTGCCCACGCGTCAAGTTTGCACGAGCTTTCAGCGTGAGAACAGTTGGATAAACAGTTAGCTGCAACTTCGGATAGATCGCTAAAAGCATCAACAATTCGCTGATTATCGATATGAGATAAACCAAATGCGCGAATGCCGGGCGTGTCAATGATCCAGCCATCGCTATCTACCAATGGCAGCGCAATTGCACTAGAAGATGTGTGGCGGCCGCGGCCAGTTGCTTCATTTACATCACCAGTTGCACGATTGCTTTCAGGCACCAAAGCATTAATCAAAGTTGATTTACCAACACCAGAATGTCCTACCAGAACAGAAATTTTGCCCTCTAGTACTTGATGCAGTTTTTCTAAATCTTTTTCACGTGATTGGCTTTTAATGGCGGTATGAATAATCTCGACATCCAAATCTGCATACTCTGCAAGAAATGCTGGCACTTTGCTTATGTCGGTTTTGGTCACAACAATCTTTGGAACAATTCCTTCAGTAAAAGCTGACACCAAGAAGCGATCAATTAATCCCCGACGCGGTTCGGGATTAGCCGCAGCAACAACAATTACTAATTGATCAATATTGGAAACAATTGTGCGTTCAACTTGTGCTGCATCATCAACAGTTCGACTTAAGGAATTGCGACGTTCCTGAACAGCAACGATTCGTGCAAGAGATCCTTCAGCACCGGACACATCTCCGACTAATGAAACGTTGTCACCAGTTACAACAGATTTTGGACCTAATTCGCGCGCACGCATCGCAGTGACAATGGTGCCATCTTCTGTAATACAGGTTTGGCGACCACGATCTACCGTTGTTACTAAAGCTGAAATTGCATCATTGTGTGAAGGACGGTCCTTGCTTCGCGGGCGGGTGCTACGAGATGGGCGAACGCGCGCATCTGATTCATCGTATTCGCGTGGACTCATACTAAAAGTGAGCTCCATAGTCCTGGAAAATCAGGAAGCGTCTTACGAGTTGTTGCAATGTTTTCTACTTCAATACCTGGAACAACTAGCCCAAGAACCGCGCCAGCTGTTGCTAAACGGTGATCTTCATAAGTATGAAAAACACCAGCATGCAACGGTGTTGGATTAATGTGCAATGCGGTTTCTTCTTCAACAACATTTCCACCTAAAGCATTGATTTCGCGAGTTAACGCGGCAAGACGATCGGTTTCATGCAGACGCAAGTGCCCGATCCCCCGTAAATTAGATGGTGAATCAGCAAGTGCAGCCAAGGCAGCAATAGATGGGGTTAATTCGCCAACATCATGTAGATCAATATCTATGCCATGAATCGTGCCGGTGCCTGTCAGAGTTAAGCCGGCATCACTGAATGAAACAGTTGCACCCATTGCAGTAAGAATTGATCGCAACTGGTCGCCAGGTTGAGTTGTTGTCTTAGGCCAATCTGCAATTGTCACACTTCCGCCACAAACCATTGCAAGTGAAAGAAATGGCGCAGCATTTGATAGATCAGGTTCAATCACTAAATCTTTTCCGTGCAATGCACCAGGCTTTACCTGCCAACTTTGGCTGGCTGAATCAATTTCTACAGTCGCTCCAAAATCACGCAACATATCTACAGTCATCTCGATATGCGGCATCGAAGGCAACAACCCCCCTTGATGTGTTGCAATGATTCCTTTGTCAAAACTTGGTGCAACTAAAAGCAGAGCAGATAAGAACTGACTGGATGCGCTGGCATCAATAGTTAATGCACCGCCCGGAATTGATCCGGTTCCATGCAAAGTTAATGGCAAGCTATAGCGATTATCGTATTCAATTGAAACTCCGAACTCTTCTAACGCCTTTATTACAGGGCCCAAAGGTCTTTCATATGAACGAGGATCGCCATCAAATGCAACTTCACCTGTAGCTAACGCGGCAAGCGGTGGCAAAAAGCGCATTACCGTTCCAGCATTACCAACATCGATCTTTACTCCACCACGCAAAGGGCTCGGGGTAACTACCCATTGCAACTCTGCATGACCATTTACTACAACTGACTTTTCTTCAATTCCAACACCTAAAGCTTTTAGTCCCGCCACCATCAATTCGCTGTCGCGAGAAACCAACGGGCGTCGCAAAGTTGATGGAGTGCTTGCTTGTGCCGCCAAAATAAGAGCTCGATTGGTAACTGATTTAGATCCAGGAATGACAACGCTGATATCAACTGGTGTTGCGCCGCGGTAAATCGCGGGCCAGTGGGCGTTGTTTGTCATCGCCTAAGTCTAACCTCTGAGCGCACCTGCGATACCCTTTAATTATGTGTGGACGTTATGCGCAAACGGCGGATATGCGCGAGCTTATGGAGCAGTTTTCAGTTACCGGAACCGCTCCCGAAAGTACATTGCCACTTAACTGGAATATCGCACCAACCAATCCCATTTACATCGTTCGAGCCAATGACAAATCAGGTTCTGATGCCGGAGAACAAAAAGAGTTGGCAATAGTTTCGTGGGGATTGATTGGGCCATGGCTGACTGACTTTCAAGAAGCTCGTGCTTCGCAATCTCGCGCAATCAACGCACGTAGCGAATCAATACACGAAAAGCCCACCTTTAGAAATGCATTTCGTGCCACACGTTGTTTGATTCCTGCAACCGGTTACTACGAGTGGGCAACTGCGTTAGGTAAGTACTCTCCCAAGCAACCTTTCTACATTTCTGCGCGGGATGGCAATCAACTTCCGATTGCCGGAATCTGGAGCAGTTGGCGGGCACCAAATGGTGGAGTCATTGAAACTGCGTCGATTATTACCCAAGAAGCTCAGGGCGAATTAGAAAGTATTCACAGCCGCATGCCTGTCTTTATGCCGCATGATCGCTGGGATGCATGGCTCAATCCCCGAAATACCGATGTGAATGAATTGAAATCCTTAATGGTTGTTGAGAACCCTGAATCAATCGTAAAGGCGCATCCGGTATCAAGTGCGGTCAACAGTGTGGCAAATAATGGAAAAGGTTTAATCGTGGAAATGCCTTTGGGAGAGCCAGAAACCCTCTTTTAGCGATAGTGTTTTAGGCGATGTCAACGGATCTAGTTAAAGAGAGCTCAGCGGATCGTGCTGTTCGCTTCGAGCGTGATGCACTTGCATTCACTGATCAATTGTACGCAGCGGCATTGCGATACACAAAGAATCCACATGATGCAAAGGATCTAGTTCAAGATACTTATTTAAAAGCATTTGCTTCTTTTCACCAATTTGAACCTGGAACAAATTTACGTGCCTGGTTGTACCGAGTTTTAACCACAACATTTATCAACACTTATCGCAAAGATCAGCGCCGACCACAACTAAGTTCAGGTGAAATTGAAGACTGGCAGTTAGCGAATGCTGCTTCGCATACAAGTGATCAAGGTAAGTCAGCAGAAGTTGAAGCGTTAGAGAATTTACCTGACAGTGATATCAAGCGTGCCTTGCAGGAAATTCCTGAAGAGTTTCGTATTGCCGTTTATTTGGCCGATGTTGAGGGCTTTTCATATAAAGAGATTGCAGAAATCGTTGGCGTTCCTGCTGGAACAGTTATGTCCCGTCTGCATCGCGGAAGAAAACAACTGCGCGAACGGTTAACAGAGTATGCAAAAGAACTGGGTTACTCCACCGAGAAGAATTCGGGGGCAAAATCATGAGTTTCAACGAGTTCTACAACAGCAGAAATTCTCTAGCGTGCAATGAAGTGCTTAACTCTTTTGTTCTTTTGGTAGAAGGAAGCATTGAGCAGGCGCAAATTTCTCTTATTGAAGTACACATAGCTACATGTCCAGCATGTGAGGCAGAACTGGCACACGAGCAAGCGATGCGTCAATTAATGCAAGATGCTCTACGCCGAACATGTAATGAAAAGGCACCAGAAGACCTGCATGATGCGATTTATCGCCAGATTCATGGGCAAATGACTGGAGCGTTTACTGAAGTTGTAACGCAATACAGCATGACTGAAATTTCAATTGAAATCGATGAGTTTGGCCAGATCGAGCACCGCGAAGTAACAATTGAGCACACTGAAGAGATTACATTTTTAACAGATGGCACAGATCCCAACGATCCACGTACTCAAGGCAATGATGGACAGGGGCGCTAAACATGTTGCCTGAGGATGAGGTACTTGGAGCGGTTGGATTTACCGAAATGGTGGTTCGCCCTGGTGATACATCTGTTGCAATTGGAATTGGTGACTTGCCGATCATTGCGCCATCACTGCTTATTAACTTAATGGAACATGCTGCGATCTTGTCGTTGGATCTTTATCTAGAGCCAGGTGAAACCACAATCCCAATTAGCGTTGAATTCATTTCATTATCACCGGCCGGGATCGGTGCATCGTTACGAGCAACATCTCGTGTTATTGAAATTAAAGGAAAAGAATTGACCTTTGAATGCGAGGTCTATGAAAATGAACGACAGATTGCTGCAGCTTTAGTAAAAAGATCAGCGGTGGAGCGAGTATCTTTCCTCGCCCGCACCGCTGCTCTTCACTTAATTCAAAACGATAAATAGATTCTTGCTTTACTCAATTGTTACTTGAGCAAGTAGAAAAACAAGCTAAGCTTTCTTAGTCGCCCAGAAAATTTCTGCAATCTCATCAATCTTTTTGATCAATGAATCTGCAACTGCAACATCTTGAGTTCCCTTTGTACCTGCAGCTCCTGCAAGCTTTGTTGCTTCATTAAACAATGAGTGCAACTGTGGGTACGCCTCGAAGTGTGGGGCCTTGAAGTAATCAGTCCACAGCACCCATAGGTGCTCCTTAACCTGATGTGAACGCTCTTCCTTGATCGCCACTGAACGTGAACGGAAATCAGCATCAGGATTTGCAGCGTACTTTTCCATGCAAGCCTTTACTGAAAGCGCTTCGATCTTCGCCTGTGCTGGGTCATAAACACCACATGGCAGATCGCAGTGTGCGTAGACAGTTGTCTTTGGTGCAAACATTTTTTCTCCCCTTAGTAACGCGGAATTGCCTCTTTATGGTGCGAGACTACCGCCCGTGAGCAAATTTGGCACAGTTAAGATCTCCGGATCTTCCATGGCACCCACCATTAATGACGGTGACTGGCTTCTGGTCTCTTGGTTTCCTGCAGGTCTTTCCCCGCTGGTCGCAGAGCGCATCCTGGGAAAAGTTGTAGTTGTGGAGCGCGAAGAACGTCCAGGAATTTTTCTAGTAAAGCGGTTGCAGAAATCTCATGGTGGCAATTTTTGGGTTCAGGGCGATAACGATGAAAGCACGGATTCACGTACCTGGGGATGGATTCCAGCCAATGAAATTGTCGGCGTCGCGTTACTGCGAATTAAGAAAACCCGAAACAAGACAAAGCGCAATTAAGCGCTCGTAGGAAACTACCTGGCTCTTATTTCACCAATTAGCGAGTAAAGGCTTCGAGCAATAACGCCTTCTGCTCATCTTCGTGCAAGTGATGGCTTCCAGTTGCTGGAGACGCTGTCGCTCGACGAGAAATTCGACGCAAGATGCGTTCGCCAAATCCATGACCACCATGTGCGTGCGAAGTGCGCAATGCAATGTGTGACCATGGGCCCTGGTTAGCAGGTTCATCTTGTACCCACAACAAGTTTGCATTTGGATGCTTGTTAGCTTCGGCAACCATTTCATCAATTGGTAGTGGATACAAAAGTTCAACGCGAACAATTGCGGTTCCGTTTTCGCCAAGCTTTGTGCGTTCAGCAACTAGATCGTGATAAATCTTTCCTGAACAGAAGATAACGCGTGATGCGTTCTGTACTGAATCATCACCGATAACTGGACGGAAGTGACCAGTAGTGAAATCAGATAGCGCAGATGCTGCAGCCTTGAGACGAAGCATTGACTTTGGAGTAAAGACAATCAGTGGGCGACGCGCAGGATTCTTTGCGTGCCAACGTAACAAGTGGAAATAATTTGCTGGACTGGCAGGTTGTGCCACAGTCATGTTCTGCTCGGCACATAGCTGCAAGTAACGCTCAATTCGTGCTGAAGAGTGATCTGGTCCTTGACCTTCATATCCATGTGGAAGAAGCAGAACAACGGATGAACGCTCGCCCCACTTCTGCAAAGCAGATGAAATAAACTCATCAACAACTGTTTGCGCGCCGTTGGCAAAGTCTCCGAACTGGCCTTCCCATAGAACTAGGGCTTCTTCGCGCTCAAGGCTGTAGCCATATTCAAAGCCCATCGCTGCATATTCGCTAAGCAATGAGTCGATCACAAAGAACTGATTTTCATCCTTGATCAATGCACGCAGTGGAGTCCACTCGTTTCCGTTTTCCTTGTCAACGATAACTGCGTGACGGTTAGAGAAAGTTCCACGTCGCGCATCTTGTCCTGCAAGGCGAATTGGGTGACCTTCTTGAAGCAATGATCCAAATGCCAACATTTCACCAGTTGACCAATCGATTGTTGCATCGTTTAGTGATTCAACGCGCTTTGCAAGCTGTGGAGTCAACTTAGGATGAACTGTAAATCCTTCTGGAACTGCCAATTGTGTTGCAGCAATTTCACGTGCAACATTTTCAGAGATAGCCGTATTTATTGCTTCTGCATTTGGTGCCACAGGTACTTTGAAATTCGCATCGTGCTCTGGCTCGATATTATTGACTGCAGCAAAGATTGATTCCAATTGCTCTTGGTAATCGCGAGCGATTCCATCGGCTTCTTCAGGAGTGATATCTCCACGACCAACAAGTGCTTCGGTATACAAAGTACGTGTTGAACGCTTTGCATCAATCAACTTGTACATCAATGGCTGTGTGAAGCTTGGCTCGTCACCTTCATTGTGACCACGACGGCGGTAACAGATCATGTCAACAACTACATCTTTGTTGAACTCTTGACGATATTCATAAGCCCAACGTGCAACACGAACACACGCTTCTGGGTCATCGCCGTTAACGTGGAAGACAGGAGCTTGAATGATCTTTGCAAAATCAGTTGAGTACTGCGATGTGCGTGATGCATGTGGTGAAGTTGTGAAACCAACTTGGTTATTGATGACAATGTGAATAGTTCCACCTGTGCGGTATCCGCCAAGCTGTGAAAGCTGTAGAACTTCAGCGTTTACGCCCTGGCCAGCAAAGGAAGCATCTCCGTGAAGCAAAATAGGCATTACAGAAAAGGCGTTCTTAACGTTCATGCGATCCTGCTTAGCGCGCACAATTCCTTCTAGAACTGGGTTAACTGCTTCAAGGTGTGAAGGATTTGCCGCTAAATAAATCTTTGTCTGTGCGCCAGTTTCAGATGTGAAGACTCCTGATGTACCCAAGTGGTACTTAACGTCACCAGAACCTTGAACTTGGTTCTCTGCATAATGTCCTTGGAACTCTTGGAAGATCTGTCCAGCAGACTTTCCAGCAACGTTTGCAAGAACATTTAAACGTCCGCGGTGAGGCATGCCGATGCAAACTTCATCAAGACCGCTATCGGCGGCTGCAGATACAACTGCATCAAGTAGTGGAATTACTGATTCGCCACCTTCTAGCGAGAAACGCTTTTGTCCAACAAACTTTGTGTGCAAGAACGATTCAAATGATTCTGCGCTGTTGAGCTTGCGCAAAACACGCAGCTGTTCTTCGCGAGGCAACTTGGCGTAACCAACTTCCACCTTGTTTTGAATCCATTGACGCTCTACTGGATCCTGGATGTACATGTATTCGACACCAACAGAACGGCAGTAAGAGTCGCGAAGGATTCCAAGAATCTTACGAAGTGGCATGAACTTCTTGCCACCAAATCCACCTGTAGCAAATTCGCGATCAAGATCCCACAGAGTTAGACCATGTGTAACAACATCTAGATCAGGGTGTGAGCGCTGTACGTATTCCAGCGGATCAACATCTGCCATCAAGTGACCAAATGTTCGGTACGCCTGAATCAACTGCTGAACGCGAGCAGTCTTGTTGATTTCTTCATCGCGTGTAAATGCAAAATCTTTTGCCCAACGAATTGGCTCGTATGGGATGCGAAGGGCAGAGAAAATTTCATCGTAGAAACCTTCTGCGCCTAACAAGTACTCGTGCATACGGCGCAAGAAATCACCAGATTGTGCACCTTGAATAATGCGGTGGTCGTATGTGCTTGTAAGAGTAATTACTTTGCTAACAGCCGAGTTTATGAGGGTTTCTTCGCTGGCTCCTTGGAACTCTGCTGGGTAATCCATCGCTCCAACGCCCAAAATCAAACCTTGACCCTGAACCAGGCGTGGCACTGAGTGAACAGTTCCGATTGTTCCTGGGTTGGTGATCGACATTGTTGTTCCTGCAAAATCTTCAACAGTTAGAGATCCGCCACGTGCTTTTTTAATTAGTGCTTCGTAGGCATTCCAGAACTGTGCAAAATCTAAATCTTCGCAACCCTTGACTGATGGGACAAGTAGCTGACGTGAACCATCTTCTTTTGCTAAATCGATAGCAACACCAAGGTTGATGTGTTCCGGCTTTCCAATTGCTGGCTTGCCATCAATTTCACCGAAGAAGGCGTTCATTTCAGGCATTGCACGAACAGCCTTGATCATTGCGTAGGCGATGATGTGAGTAAATGAAACTTTTCCACCACGACCTCGTGTCAGGTGATTGTTAATAACAATTCGATTATCAATCATTAACTTCGCAGGAATTGCGCGAACAGATGTTGCAGTTGGAACAGAAAGCGATGCTTCCATTGCTTGAACAACGCGAGCGCTAACTCCGCGAATTGGTTCAAGTGACGATGCACCTGGTGTGATCAAAACTGGGGCTGGCTTTACAACTGGATCTGCAGGAGTTGGTTGCGCAGTTGCAGATTCACGAACGATTGGTTGTGACACTGGCGCTGCTGCAACTGGTGCTGGTGCTGCTGCAACTGGTGCTGGTGCTGCTGCAACTGGTGCGACCGGTGCTGGCGCTGCTGCAGCAACTGGAGCTGGTGCAACGGGTGCAGCTGCTTTTTGTTGCGCCTTTGGAATTGGTGGAACACCCTTGCTTGCAGAAGAAGTTGATGCTGCAGAAGAAGTTGCAGGAGTTCCTGGCTTATTAGTTTTAAAGTACTCAACCCATGCAGGGTCTACGGAAGAAGGATCCTGTAGATATTGCTCGTACATTTCATCTACGAGCCAATCATTTGCACCAAAATCCTGTGCCGACACTGGCAAACTCCTTTTTGCATTGGTTACGCGGCCTAGCCTATCGGCCTAAGCCCGCATGAATAAACTCGATTTCCGCCTGTTTAGGCGAGATTGGCCACACTCATTTCGCCCTGCAAAGAGCTGGCATCTAGTCCACCCTTATCCCATGCCAACAGCGATAGTCACAGGTGCCAGCCGAGGTTTGGGCTTTGAAAATGCCAAGGGGTTAGCCGCACGTGGATATGACATTGTCATGGTTGCAAAGGATCAAAGCCGATTGGCGACAGCTCAGCAATCCTTGTCAGCCACATATCCAGATCGCAATTTTTCTACTTATGCCGTGGATCTTGAAGACTTAACTGCAACCCGAGCAACTGTCACTCAAATCGCAGCCGATCACTCTGCTCCAGATGTACTGATTCTGGCCCATGGAGTTATGAGCGAAAAAATGTCAAAGACATTGCGAACCACAGATGAAGAATGGCGCAGAGTAGTGGCGATCAATCTTGATTCAGTTTTTATTCTGGTCAACGGTTTAGTTCCATCCATGGCAGATGCCCGCAAGGGTCGAGTAATTATTTATTCTGCATGTCTTGGAAGAATGTCAGGGCCTGGAAATGCCGGAGGGCTAGCACCTTATCGAATTAGCAAAGCAGGAGTTAATGCAATGGTTAGAAACCTTGCACATGAAACTGGTTTAGGTGCGCGCGGACTGTTGGTAGATGCAGTCTGTCCAAACCATTCACGCACAGACATGGGCGGAGAAGATGCACCTCGAAGTGCTGAAGAAGGTGCGGCCTGTGCACTGTGGCTGGCAACTCGTGAGTTTAATGCTGGTGATGTAACCGGTGTTTTGTGGGAAGACAACCAGATTGTTGAGTGGTAACGCCAGCTTTAACTTCTAAAGATCAGTTGGAATTGCGCGCAACGCAGCAATAAGAGTTGCACCAGCAAGTGCTGCTAAAGGTCCTGCAACAAACCACAAGTGAGCTTCTACTTGATAAGAAACAACGCCGAGTGCGATTAAGTTAGCAAATACTGCAGCTGACCTACCGAAGTATTTGCCTCGTCGATAACCAATAGCCGCTGCTGCTAATCCCGCTGATCCAAGCAGTGCAAAAAGCAAAACTCCTAGAAGCGGCAGAATCTCAACATTGTCGTGAGTAAATGTCATCACGATCAGCCATAACGCCAAGCCTGCTATGACCGCCGCCTCAACAAAGAGTAGGGATGCCACTAGTGCGCGAGCTTTGGCTGCTTTGGCAGGATCTTGAGTCATAGGGATAAGGCTAACTCAAAGGAACTCACAATGCTGTTCTCGCACGATGGAATTCATGACTCCCAAACACATTTGTCCTCCCCTTCCTATTTCTACGAGCAACTACGGCGTGAAATTTTAATTGCGGCAAGAACTCACAAACCTCTCGCCCTGGTCAAAATACTTTTTAGCAATCCCGAATCCGATCAGGTGCAGGCTCGTGACGTTTTGCACTTTGCTTATGAACTAACACAATTAACTCGACAAGAGGAATGTGTGGGTCGACTAGGAATAAACGAAGTCGTAATAATTGTTAGAGATGGAAAATCTCATGCAGAAAAGTTAGTCCAGCGCTTGCTGCAGGCAACATCACTTACGGTCGATCACACATTACAAATCAAGCTCTTTCTTGTGCTTGCTGAAGAAAACGAAGGCTCACTTTCACTTTTGGCCAGACTCGATCGTGCTGAGGTTTGCAGTATCCACAGCGCAGGTTAATTTGTCGGTCGCAGCTCTACCTTTTCCGCATGGAACTAGATATCGATGTGACCTTTGGACCACTTGCTCCTTTGATGAGAGATTCAACAATTGAAGAGGTTTGGATTAATTCACCAGAGCGCATCTTTATTGCCCGCAATGGTCGAAGTGAATTAACAAATCTCTTGCTGACATCCGATGAGGTACGCAATATCGTGGAGCGGGCATTGATGTGGAGCGGGCGCAGGTTGGATTTGTCTCATCCATTTGTTGATGCGCGATTGCCTGACGGCAGTCGATTGCATGTTGTTATTCCAGAAATAACCGCTGCACATTGGGCGGTCAATATCCGCAAACACCTCATGAAAAACCTTTCCGTCAGCGATCTAGTGGATCGTTCAGTCATGAGCAAGGAGATCGGCACCGCTTTAGTTTTAAGCGTGCAAGCTGGGCTAAATATTTTGGTGTGTGGTGGAACTCAGGCTGGAAAAACCACCGTCCTAAATGCATTAGCCAGTGCAGTGCCTCGCAGTGAGCGAGTCATCACGATTGAAGAGGTATTTGAACTTACTCCCCAGTTGCCGGATGTTATTCAGATGCAAACAAGAAGCCCTAATCTGCAAGGAGAAGGAGAAATTCCGCTTCGTCGATTAATCAAAGAGTCCTTACGAATGCGCCCTACAAGAATAATTGTCGGTGAAGTTCGAGAAGCTGAAGCTTTAGATCTCTTGATTGCATTAAATTCCGGATTACCGGGAATGGGCACGCTTCATGCAAACTCGCCAAGAGATGCAATCATTAAGTTGCAGACACTGCCACTGCTGGCTGGCGAAAACATTTCACACAAATTCATAGCTCCAACAGTTGCTTCAGTCATTGATCTCATTGTTCATGCAACTCTAGATGCATCTGGCGCTCGAAGGATTAATGAAGTTGCTGCAGTTACCGGACGATACGAAAATGATCGCGCCGAGATTGAGACACTCTGGAAATGGGATGGTCAGCAATACATACGTGGGGTTGGTTCGCTGCCCCATCCTGAAAAGTTTGAAATTATTGGTGCGCCTTTATCCACTTGGTGGCATGCATGAGACTTTCACTTCGTATAGGCATATCAGCATCAGTTGCTACAGCCGTTGTGTTGCTAATGACTCAATCAATAGTGATTGCAACTGCTTTTGGAACTTTGGCCGCAGGGATTGCCTTCATAACAGTTAAAGCAAAAAGTTCATTAAATGAGGCAGCTTTGGTTGCAGCATGGCCTGAAGTAATTGATCACTTAATGTCTGGAATCCAATCAGGACTTTCTTTATCCGAATCTTTAGCAGGGTTAGCCACCCGAGGTCCAGAGATTCTTCGGCCCTCGTTTCTGCGATTTAAGGCAACCTTGTTTAGTAGCGGAGATTTGGGCGAAGCAATTCAAGATCTGAAATCTACTTTTTCGCACCACGGTAGTGATCAGATTTTTGAAGCGCTTTTGATTGCAAAGAGTCTGGGCGGTAGCGAGCTATTGCAGATTCTGCGCACATTAGGGGATTTTCTTCGTCAAGATTTAGCACTACGACGTGAGATCGATGTTAAACATGTCTGGATTAAAAACTCTGCCCACATTTCGGCAGCAGCTCCCTGGATTCTTTTGCTACTTCTATCAACACAACCAAGTACCGCAATCGCGTATTCGACTACAACGGGTGCATTAGTGCTAATTGTTGGGTTAGTAATGACCGCTGTTGCTTATCTTTGGATGAATTATCTTGGTCGTCTACCCCAAACACCACGAGTGTTTGTTGGAGGTTCACGTTGATTGCCACATTATTTGTCACCGCCTTGCTCGTGATTCCTGCAGCTGCTTTGATCCTTGTGGGAGATCATCGAGATCCGCTAGCCGAAGCCAAGAACTTTTCTCGTAAAAGCGCCCGTACCAGTTCTGACACAACACAACTTCGAATCAGATTAGAGGAATTAGGTAAAGCCACTGATTTGGATTATGAACAATTTCGAATCAAGCAGTATGGATACTCTGCCGGTTCTGGCGCTATTGCACTTGCTTTAATAACGACCCTGTCCGCTAATTTAATTCTTTCGATTTTGGCAACTGTTCTTGCAGGAGCAAGTGTTTATCTATTGTTTGATCGCCAACTTACCCAGGATGTGAAGAAAAGACGCGAGCTTATAGAGGCTGAGTTTCCGGCCATTGTTGAACTACTTACTCTTGCTATAGCCGCTGGGGAGACTCCGTTAAGTGCCATGTTGCGAATTGCAAACAGTGCAGATGGGGCACTTGCTAAAGAGTTTCAAATTGTTGTTGCTGGTGTGCGTTCCGGGCAACCATTACATGAGAGTTTGGATGCAATGGGCCGGCGCGTTAAATCAGTAATGATTCGTCGTTTCGTTGATGCGCTAGTTACGGCTACCTTGCGGGGAGCACCTCTTGTAGAAGTTCTCTCGCGTCACGCAGTTGAAGCTCGAGGCAATCAGCGCAATCGAATCATGGGGGCGGCTGGTAAGGCTGAAATTTCAATGATGATTCCAGTTGTCTTCCTTATCCTGCCGATCTCCATTCTCTTTGCATTGTGGCCATCACTAACTAATCTGAACATGTTTGCAGCTTAAGCAGCGCTTTCCTCGCGTTCACCCTTTGCAACATTGAGTTCAATTAGTTCGCCTTGCTCATTGCGTGCAGCAACCTCTTTCAAAGAAGGTCGTCCTGCTTTGCGCTTCTTGGCGATGATGCGACCATCTTCAAATAGTTCGCCGCCCCACACACCTGCTGGCTCTTGGCGCGATAACGCGCCTTCTAAGCACTGTGCACGCACGGGACATCCGCCGCAGAGCGACTTGGCCTCTTGTACTTGCATCTCATCCTCAGAAAAGTAGAGCTCAGGATCTGCTGTGTGGCATGGCAAATTAAATGATGACCCGTCGCTGTAAGTGCCCGTTACGGCATCCAAACCGATCTTCTCATCTGCCCAGCCTGGTACTAGTAGTTCGCTGAAGAGAACGCTCATGTTCTCACCTCTTCTTTCTATAGATGTTTTTGGAAAACAAAAAGGGCTCCGAATCCTTTTGGATTCGAGGCCCTTGGCTTCTAGTTCTAAATCGAATTATTCGATTGAACCACCATTGGCCTCGTATCCGGCATAAAAAGCTGCGTAAAACGCTGGCTTTGTTGCATGCCAAGTAGAAGGCTTATTGGTTGTATGAGCAGAAGGAATCACAGCAGAACGCAAAGCGTTTGCTGATACGAATGATGCGTTAGACATATTCGTTCCCTTCCATCATCTTCAACTCCGCCATGAAGCTGAAGCCCTAAGGATAAAGCATGGGTTGAGGTACTGGCAAGGTAATTAATTCCCCGCATAAATGAGCGTAAATAGGGTATTTGAGAAGAGATAGAACTAGTTGGCTAGGCCTGCTTCAGCCAGGAATCGTGAGGCTTTGCCGCGATAGCTCAGTCGAAGATCTGATTTTGCACGGGTGATACCAACATAGAACAAGCGTCGTTCCTCATCAATTGATGCTTGATCACCTGTGGTGCTGTTGTTTTCAAGCGGCAAGATTCCATCGCTCACGCCCATCAAGAAAACGCGTTCCCATTCCAAACCTTTTGCCGCATGCAGAGTCGCAAGGGTTGTGACCGGCATTGTTGGTGGATTGTTTTGCTGGACTCGATCTTCAACTTCGCGAAGGTAGGTTCGTAAATTCTTTGGAGTAAATCCGCTATCACTATCTAATTCACGCGCTAAGTGAAGCAGTGCTGCGATTCCATCAATTGCTCCCCCAGTTAAAAATGGTTGAGCAAGAGTGCGCAGTTCATCTAACCAAATAACACCTTCAGTAGGAATAACCGATGCCGTACGAACTTGCTTTAGGAATTCGCGGACTTCTTTGCGTTCGAAAAATCTTTCAGTGTTGCGAACTTGGTACGGCAGGTTTGCCGCGTTCATTGCTTTTTCTAAACCGTTTAATTGGTTATTAGTGCGCGCCAGAACTGCAATCTCTTGTGCAGGTGTTCCTTCAGAGATCAACTTGGTGATGTCTTTAACGATTCCTGCGATTTCAGCTGATTCATCGCCGTATGCACTAATCGTTGGCTTGCTACCGTGATCATTGATTGCAACTAGTTCACTGCCCATGGCACCTTTTCGCAGAATGCTATTTGCGGTGAAGATAATTTCTGGCGTTGATCGGTAGCCAGTAGTTAGGCGCACAACTTCAGCCTCTGGAAAGCGTTGCGTAAAGGAGTTTAAGAAAACAGGTGTTGCCCCGGCAAATGAATAAATGGTCTGAGCTGGATCGCCAACAACACACAGCTCTTGTCTAGAACCTAGCCAGGCGTTGATTAAACGTTGCTGCAGCGGAGAAATATCCTGATATTCATCAACCGTAAAGAATCGGTATTGATCCTGAACACGTTCGCGAACTTCACGTTCTTCTTCAATCATCGCAGTTGTCAGCAGTAATACATCTTCAAAGTCGATTGCACGCTCTTGGTGCTTCACACTTTCATAGGCGGTGTAGACCTTGGCCAATTGTTCCGGATTAATGCGCGGCTTAACGGTGCGCTTTTGTGATTCGCTTAAGTAATCTGAAGGTGCGACCTGTGAAACCTTGGCCCATTCAATCTCTGTTGCGATATCGCGCAGTAGATCTCGGGATGTAATTGATAATTCGCCTTGCAGTTGTGCGCGTTTAATCGCTTCGGTCAAAAATCCGCTCTTAGTTGTGAGTAAATCTGGTGTTCGGCCACCAAAAACCTGGGGCCAGAAGAAGGTTAATTGCTTCAGCGCAGCTGCGTGGATTGTGCGAGCAGCAACAGCTGGAACGCCCAATGAACGCAACCGTGTGCGCATTTCTCCGGCAGCACGGGCAGTAAAGGTCAGGGCTAAAACTTTGTGTGGATCCATTGTTCCGATCGCTGCGGCATATGCAATGCGGTGTGTGATTGCGCGGGTCTTACCTGTTCCAGCTCCTGCAATTACACAGACCGGGCCACGTGTAGCAAGTGCTACTGCGCGTTGTTCATTATCTAGCGCTTCTATAATCTCTTCTGCGCGTGGGTTTCCTACGGTCTCCACGATTCACCACCGCGCAATTGGTCCCGTGTATATCCATCAACGCGTGTGTACCAAGCTTGAATCATTCGACGTGCAACTGACATTGTTGGTGGCAACAAGATTTCATTGTCAGCAACAGCTTTTTTCATTTCATCACGGGAAAACCAGCGTACTTCAGTAATTTCAGTACCATCGGGACGGGCTTCTTCTGGGCGATGTGTAATGGCTTCAAAGGCAATCATGATCGATGCAGGAAATGGCCAAGGCTGAGAGGTTAAGTATTTAATCTCTGATGCATACACACCAGCTTCTTCAAAGACTTCGCGGGATACGCATTCTTCAAAAGATTCTCCGGTTTCAACAAAACCTGCAAATGTTGAAAAACGTTTGGCGGGCCAAACTGGTTGGTGGCCTAACAGGATTCGATCATCTTTATCTTTGACTAGAACAATCACTGCAGGATCTGTTCGCGGATGATGTTGTGTTGAATCCTCAGGACAGACTCGAACACTTCCGCCAAGATCGCTTTTAGTCAGCGCGCCGCAACGCGCACAATGCGTATGGGTTGCATGCCAGTTTGCTAAACCAACTGCGTGCATGGCAAGTGCTAATTCATCGGCATCTAAAGTGCCACCAAGTTCGCGCAAAGATTTAAAGCCTTCGTACTTTCGCTTTTCAAACTCTTCAGTGCCATCATCTTCTGGTTTGTTGATCCACGTCGTGTGCCAAGCAAAGTAGGCCTGATTGTCATCGCGGCCGATTCCTAAGAAGAAACGATCACCTTGGACAAAAACATCACTTAGCGCTGAAACTGTAGCTGCATCAATAAAGGTTAATGAATCATCGGCTGCGCTTAAACGGGCATCAACCAAGTGAATGATCTGAGCGGTTTGCCATAACTGGGCTAACTTGGCCGCATCTGTGCGCAATTCGCTTTCGCGATTGATAGGCGAGAGCGAAGCCGGGATGGATTCAGGGTTGCGCGCGCTCATAGGGGTGAACGCTACTAGCCTTGGGCAATGCGCGTAACCTCATGGAATTTGCTGCACGGAATGGCTATTCCGCCCACCAATGACTTTGCTGCCGACCAGCAAAAGCTGGGTGAAGCGATTCAAACTGTTGGCGCTGATGTCATTGGAATTCAAGAGGTTGATGAGGGTTTGGCAAGGTCAGGCGTTGTTTCGCAGGCCAGATTGGTTGCAGAAGCAATGAGAACTACTCATTGGGCATTTGCTCCGGTAATTATTGGCGAGCCAGGATCTAAATGGCGAACGCTAGATTCACTTGACCTAAAAATCGTTAATGAAGAAAATTTGGCAGCCAACCAAAGCTCACACACTGAAGGTAGTTATGGAATTGGATTGGTATCCAAGGTTCCGGTTAAGCATTGGGATCGTTTGGAATTAGGTAACTCTCCCTTTGGGATGCCCTTAGTTATTCCGGCCGAAAACAAAAAAGGTAAACAATCTGTGCGATTCATCTATGTTGCAGATGAGCCGCGAGTTGCACTAGCTGCCACACTAGACAATGGCTGGACAGTAATTAATACACACCTTTCATTTGTTCCATTTGTAAATTATCGTCAATTGAGAAAAATCAAGAAGTGGGCAGCTCGCTTGTCCGCGCAGTATGGAACGCAAGTTTTAATTATCGGTGATATGAATCTGCCCAAGGGTCTGCCCGCGGTTGGTTCAAGGTGGAATTCTTTAGTTGAGCAAAACTCATATCCATCATGGGGTGGCAAAGTTCAGTTTGATTACATCTTGAGCGATACCTTGAAGCCCGATCAATATGAAGTTTTGCCGACAGTTGCGACGGGGGTAAGTGATCACTTGCCAGTGCGAGTAAGAATTCTCTAAATCCCTATTCTAGAAATGGGATCTTAAAAACATCAGCGGTTAAGCCTGATCAACTGAAGTAATCAGCGCAATCAAGGCAGCTTCATCTAACAAATCTGAAGGCTTATCCGTGACTCCGGTTGGAACATAATGAAAAGCCGCAGAGATCTTGGAAATGTCACAGCCAGATAACTTGGCCCATGCCAAGCGATACATAGCTAATTGAACCTGAGCAGACTTACCCAGCTGCTTGGAACCAGTCTTCCAATCCACCACCTGGAAGCCATCTCCAGATGCATAAATGGCGTCGATTCGACCTCGAATCAATACGCCAGCGATAGTGGTTTCAAAGGGAACTTCAACTCGTGCTGGTGTGCGATTAGCGAATTCGCTCTTGAGCCAAGCAGCCTTTAGATCTTCTAATTTTGAATCATCATCTAGTGGATCCAAGTAATCCAAGTATTCATCACCAAATAATGTGGCGGCATCGGTGAATTGGCGTTCAACCCACAAGTGGAAAGCGGTTCCGCGACGTGAATATTGATCTTGTCCGCGCGGCATTGGGCGGCGAATATTGAGCGCGAGCTCTTGTGGATTTTCATGCAAAGCAACCAAGGTTGAGGTTGATAATCGAGTAGGCAAAGGTACGTGTAAAACATCAGATGCACGGTTGCGTTGTTCTGTAATCAAACTGTGCGCATCCATAATCCAAGAATTAACTTCTGGATCTTTCGAATCAAGCAATGGATGAACATCGGATGCATTAACTAATTCCATAGCTGCATCAAACTGTGCGCGCTTATCCCCTAAGTAATCTCGTGGCCAAACGGCTGTCTGTGGATTTTCAAGGGTTGGGTTCTCGGCATCATCATCAGGTGCTGCCACATCAGAAATCAAGCGACCACCATTGGCACTTGCTGCTCCTGCAATTAACGTAAAAATATTTGAGGGAGAAACTGAGTTTGCACCATCTCGCCACCATGAAGTTGTGCAGATTAGATGTGTGCGAGCACGAGTAACAGCAACATAGGCAAGGCGCATTTCTTCTCGCATCTTGATTTGATCCACACATTGACGAGCAAACTCTTTAATCGCCTTGGAAGCGTCGCTGTTCTTAGTAATGCCATCTAAAGAAAAAAGTGGAAGCTCGTGTGCATCTCCGCGCAGGGCAAATGGAACATGCTTTTCATTCTTTAACCAGTTATCTGGGTCAGAGCGATTTACTCCGGGGAAGGTTCCTTCAGATAAACCAGGGACGGCAACTACATCCCATTCCGCGCCCTTTGCCATGTGAACGGTAAGGATTTGGACAACATCTGTGCGTACTTCAGGGGCTCCAACCTTTAGGCCGCCCTCTTCATCTGATGCGACATCTAGCCAATCCAAAAATGCTGAAACCGATCCGCCGCTGCGTTCAAACTTTGCTGCTTCATCCAAGAAACGATCTAAGTGACGACGTCCGCTCTGTGAGCCTTCGCGCAAAGTAATTTCTGATTCAAGGGTTAAGTAGTTTTCAATTTCAGTTACTAAGTCGGTGATCTGCCCACCTGCGCGAGCACGCAAACGACGCAGATCCTGTGCAAATGTCACAAGGCGCTGATATCCAAGATCACTGAATCCGCTCTTTTTGGCAGAGGCAATCTCATCAAGTGCGTCAATGATGGATCCTGCGAACTGATCATCTGCTTCTAATTGATCAGGGTTACCGGCTGCAATCTTTTTAATGAAACTCTTGGAATCTGCATGCATCGCTTTAGCGCGTTCACGGCTGAATGCACCGAGTGCTGCAATATCTCGCGGGCCTAAATTGATACGAGCTCCAGTTAAGTGGCGCATTAATGAGGAACCAGCATCAGGATCGGTGATGATCTTCATCAAAGTAACAACATCTGCAACCTCTGGAATATGAATCAAACCTCCAATGCCAATAATTTCTACCGGCAAACCTTGTTCGCGCAATGCGTTTTCGATAGAAGTAATTTGACTGCGCTTTCGCACCAATACTGCAAAAGATTTGTTACTTTCGGGGTTCCACAACGCCTTGAAGTATTCGGCGATTGCTTGTGATTCTGTTTCTACTGTTTCATAAATACCATAGGCAAGCTCACCCGCACCTGCACCATCACGAGCTTCTAGTTCTACAACTTGCTGACCACCTGCAGCTTTTATTTCAGCGCTGATGGTGTTTGCTGCAGCCAAGATGATTGCATCATTACGGAAAGTTGTTGGCAACGAGAACTGTGCATCCCCGGTTTGGCCTTGAGCCTTAGGAAAGTATTTGTGGAAGGAAGCCATGGTGCCGGCTGATGCTCCGCGCCAGGTATAAATAGCCTGCGATGGGTCTCCCACCGCCATTACTGGGTGGCCAGTTTCTTGGACAGAATTTCCATATAACGAAGACAACATACGCACCTGAGATTGCGAAGTATCTTGATATTCATCCAATAAGACAATCTTGTATTTGCCGCGTTCCAGGGTGCCCACATCTTCAAAGTTTTGCGCAATGTCTGCAGCTAACGACATCTGATCATCAAATGATAATTCACCTGCAGCCTTGCGGCGTTCCATAAAGGTTTCAACCATGGGTAGCAATGAATTACGTTGACGCATCGCGCGAGCAACTGCGCGGGTATCTTCGTTAGTGCTACCAGCAAGTGACTGCAACTGCGCAAGCATCTCGTTTCCAATTATTTCGATGTCTGCGGCCTTTACTTGATGCTCTAACATGAACTTAGAAAGTCCCAGCAAATCTTTGATCACAGTACTGACCGCGCTGTCATTGCGGTATGAATCATCAGACCAGTTACGCACAACATCAGATGCGATCTGCCAAATTGCAGCTTCGCCCAATGGTTCGGCATCAGCATCGATTCCGTAACGGATTGCGTGCTCGCTTAACAACTTACCGGCATATGAATGATACGTAGTCACTGCGGTGCTATTGGATGTTATGTGTTTGAATTCTGGCAATTGTGACAATTGGCGCAAGCGCTTTCGAATACGAACTGATAATTCGCCGGCAGCTTTACGTGTAAAGGTAAGACCTAAAATTTGATCAGGTGTGGCAAAACCGTTGGCGACCAGGTACAAAACACGGTTGCTCATAGTTTCAGTCTTGCCAGAACCAGCACCTGCGATAACAACAGCTGGTTCTAGACCACTACTGATAATCGCTGATTGATGCTTGGTAATCGGTTTGATCTGTGAACCAAACTTTGGATGCGCCTGAAGCTTGGCGATGATTTCTTCGGGTGTGTACTTAGGCGTCAATCGATCAATGTTTTCGTTAATTGTCATTGCTCGATCACCGCCCGGCCATCGCTTTGAACTGGGCAGGATTTCCTTACTGGGCAGCCTTTACAGCGCTTGTTAACTGTTGCAAAGAAAGTTGCAGCTCCCATGCCTTCACCGATTGTTTCAATCGTTGCTTTGGTTTCTTCCAAATCAATTGAATGCTGCGGCCGGATAGATGCGCCGGCGCTGCTTGTTCCTAAGTACACCAGTTCTGCACCAGAACTCTTGGTTCCATCAACAAATCCACCTTCATGGACACCTAATTGATAACTAGCAAGCTGCAGATTTTTCTTGGCTTCTTCTTTGCTAATTGCAGTATTGCCAGTTTTGAAATCAATGATGAAGAGTGATCCATCAGCTTCAACTTCAAGTCGATCCACGGTTCCGATAATTCGAGCACGCCCTAGCTTTACATCAAAGCGAATTTCAGCACCCTTAATTTCGCGCTTAGTCTCTTTGTGATATTCGGCAAACTTTTCAAGCATTATGACCGCAGATTCCAGATGTGATGCACTGACCCAGCCACTTTCTGGATCAATCAATTTCCAGGAACTTCGTAGCGAATCAATTAACTGTTCACGGGTTGTTCCTGACTCTTGCACCATCTTTGCCGCAAAAGCGTGAATCGCAGAACCCAAGACTTGTGCGGTGCTATCACCATCTGATCCGCCATTGTTTTGCAGGAACCACTTAACGCCACATTCGACGAAACTTTCTGCACCCGATGGCGAAACAACAACTTCTTTGTCTGGATCAATAACCGGTGCATCAGTACTTAATGGAACTGAACCAATCCAACTATCTGGGTTAGCCAAATGAATTCCTTCGGTACTCATGGCCTTGAGCAACGCTGCGGCCTCTTTTGCCTTCGGTCCAGCTAACTGAGCGCGAAGTTCGGCCGTCAAAGCTGGGGCGGTAATTGGACGTGGAACATCGGTGATGACATGTTCATCCTCATCATCGGTCTTATTGACCATGACTTCGATTGCTTCAAAGAACTGCGAAGGTTCTTCATCTTCGCGTTGCACAGCGGTGAGAAAAAGTGATTGTTGTGCACGGGTTAGAGCCACATGGAACAAGCGTTGCTCATCCTGCATTAAGCCATTTGCCGCGATTACATCTAGTTGATCACGTGGAATATCAGGGTTGCGCTTGCGTTCTACTAAACGTTCAGCACCTAGCAAGGAAGAACGCTGCTTCAGGTTTGGCCAGGTTCCTTCTTGTAAACCTGCGATTGCAACTATTTCCCACTGGCGACCTTTTGCACTGTGCACGGTCAGAATTTCTACGAAATCTGGGCGGATGCCTTTGGCGGTGATGACATCGCCGGCGATTTCTTCTTGCGCAACTTCATCAATAAATGCTGCCGGGCCTGACAATGGAAAGCGCTCTGAATAACGCGCAGCAGAATCAAACAACTGCATCATCGCATCAAGATCTCGATCGGCAGCAGCTCCACGGATTCCGGGACGCAACGCTTGGTTGCGCCATGCGTTTGCTAACTTCTGCCCATCACTTGTTAGTGCGTTGTCCCAGATAAACCACAACAGATCATCGGCTAACGCGCTTTTGTTGCGCGCAATGGCTTTTGCACCTTTGAGCAATTCATGAACTCGTACAACGCTGTCTGCACCTTCAACAAATAACTGTCCATCAAGAATTGCATCTAGTAACAGCTGGGTTCCGGAACGTTCATCGCCTTCAGGACGCGCAGTAATCATGGCTCTGCGCATGCGGCGAAGCGAAATTGAATCAGCGCCACCAAATTCAGAAAGTAGCAAACGCTCGGCCGTATCTAAATTGAGTGGTTGTGCCCCAATTGCAACCCGTGCCAACAGCAAGAACGGAGTAATTGCAGGATTGCCAGCTAATGCCTGAAGTTCAGAAGCAACTGGAATACCAACTTGTGAAAATGCCCGGCGCAAAGCAGATGCTTGAACTCCTGGTGTGCGCAAAACAACTGCCATGTCGCTATATGAAATACCTTGACGCAAATGTGCGCTGCGGAATTGATGGGCGATAAAGGCTGCTTCTTCGGCCGTACTTCTAAAGCGATGGACCCCTACAAAGCCTTGATTTTCATTGGCTTCGTAGCGCTTGCGAGTAACTGGCGACCCACGGAAACTCTGAACATATTCATGCCCAACTGCAAAGACCGCCTTTGCGTTGCGATACACATGAGAAAGAACAATCTCATTCGCGCGATACGGGTCAAGAGCTGCGGCTAAACCATCAGGATCTGCTCCGCGGAATCGTCCAACGGCGCTATCAGCATCTGCGCAAATGATTACATCGTTGCCAGCAAGCAAGGCCAATAGTTCGCGTTGTGCCGGATCACTTTCCTGGAACTCATCAACCATGATTATTGTAAATCGATTGCGCAGTTGATCTAGCAAGTCTGGGTTATTACGTAAATGAATCGATGCACGCGAAACTAGTTCGGATGGATCGATACGTAGCTTGGCATCCTGGGCGCTGATTTCGCGCATGATCATCGAATTTGAATACCGCTTCCAGAAGGCAGCTGCGGCTTGCCAATACTTTTCGCCCTCTTGCTTTCCAAGTTTTGCTAATTCATCAGCATCGATCCCACGTTCTGATGCACGCAAAATCAAATCGCGAAGTTCGCGGGCAAAACCATTTGTCGTGAGCGCCTTATGTAAATCTTCTGGCCATTCCTTGTATCCATCTTGGATATCACCTTGTAGTAATTCACGGATATAGCTCTCTTGTTCAGGACCACTGAGCAAAATTGGATCAGGATCTGACTTTGCTTTCATCTTTAAAATCGAAAAAGCTAAAGAGTGGAATGTGCGTGCTAACGGTTCAAACATGGTCTTGGTTGTGCGCAACGCAATTGCATCGCGAAGTTCTGATGCTCGTTCGCGTCCATAGGTAAGTAGCAAAATTGAATCTGGGTTTTGCCCTTCTTCAATACGAGCCAAGGCGGCTTCAACTAAAACAGTTGTCTTTCCGGTACCTGGTCCGCCTTGAACAACAAGTGGAGATCCACGGTGTGCGACAACGACCAACTGTTCCGCGTCCAGTGCAACAGGGGCAGCCTTAAGTACCTGTCGTACAAGGCTGAATGGCTGCTTACTCACAGTGAGAATCTTGCCTGAAGAGTCCGACAAATCGGTCTCGCAGAAGGAGTATCAGCTCACTATTTGAGGGGCGACGGCCTCTGTAATTCCTGCTTGTGCTTGTTTCTCAAGTCCTGCTGTGACCGCAAAAGTATCCTCGTAGACATCAAAGTCATATGCCTTACCCCACCGCAATTTAATAATGTGTACACCAGGATTTGTATATGGTTCGCCATTTTCTAAGGTGCATCTAGCTACCCAGCGCGCAACAACGGTGGTTTTCCATGGACCGCCACTTACAAGCACATCTTTAATTTCAAATCTAAGCTCTGGCAGAACAGTCCCGACACGTTTAAACCACTTTTCAAGGGCGACTTTGTCATGTCGTATGCCACCTAAGGAGTTTGCGCCGGCAAAGCGATGCGTCAAGTTCCTTGATGAAACACCTTTGAGAAGCTCATCATAATTATGATCTTGCACAGCCTGAAATGACTTGCGGACCATGCTTTCCACAATCGAACTGTAAATAATCATTAGTTCACTGCTGCGTCAACGCGATAGCTAACTGGAATCCACTTCTTGTTCACTGCGGTCACAGGAGCCTTGCTAGCTGGATGCACAATGCTCTTTGTCTTCAATGTTGGGTTGATCTTCTTCATTGATGAACACAACGCCTTCGCTTGCTTAGTAGCAATAACCTTGGCCTTTGCATATGTCAGAGTCTTTGAACTCTTGGCATATCCAATACAGGTCACTGTGCTGCCAGTGGCAATCTTCTTTGTGTTGGTTTTTAAGCGGTTTGTGTAAGTCTTATTGAGCTTGAAGGCTGCGGAAGTTGAATACACGGTCGTGATCCTCTTTGCAGCAGCTACTCGCTCTGCAGCGATTCTCTGCTCTTCGGCTAGCTTGAGTGCAGCTGCAGCTTTTAGCTCTTCCTCAGCCTTTAACTGAGCTGCTGCTAACTCATCTGCAACTTTCTTTGCAGCAGCTAATGCTTCGGCATCTGCCTTTTCTTGCGCTGCTTTCAGTGTTGCCAATAATTCAGCCTCTTCAGCAGCTTTCTTTTCAGCTAAGGCTTTAGCATCTGCTGCTGCCTTGGCATCTGCTGCTGCCTTAGCCTCTGCTGCCTTTGCATCTGCAAGCGCTTTGGCTGCAGCTGCAATTGACGGATCAATGGTTGGAGTTGGATCTACATAGGTCGACCCACCGCCTCCGCTACCCGAACTTGGAGGGGTCGCAACTGGGTTAATGACCAACAACACCGGATCTTCGGTAATCAACGTTGTCACAGATCCATCAGCGGTTGCAGTTCCAAGAAGTTTGCTCTGATTACCGATAATGCTGTAGATCTTGGCATCCTTCTTAATGTCAGGATTTGTCAACGTTACCGAAATCGCTTTACCTGTATTGGTATTTGGAACTGAGCCATCTGGTGCTACCCATGAGACCACCACGGAAAGAACTGATGTTCCGGTGCCGCCAATCATTTCGCGCTGGTCTGCTGAATCCGTGAGAAGGTGAATTGAAATTGGAACAAGTGGATCAAGTGCTCCTGCAGGAATGGCCACAGATGCGCCATTGTTGCCACTGCTAAAGGAGTAAGCCTGATCAACGCTGGCATGGGCAAAAAATGGCTGGCCCATGCTGACTAAATCGCTCTGATTAATACCTTCAAGGGATGTACTCAAGAGTGCAACAGTTACTGTCGTTGTCTCTGTGTGTTGGATGAAGTTTGTTGTGATTGCAGTAGTCATTGCAACAGGGCAAATTCCTGCACCAAAGAGTGAAATCACACCCGTTGTCGTGTTGATAGTACAGATTGAACTTGCCGCACTTGTAGCAAAAGTGAGTGAGCCCGAGCTCGAGCTAGTAGTAACTATTGGTGTGCTAACAGCCCCTGGTCGCAAGATTGCAACATTTGAATTTGGATAGGTCAGAACAAGTGTTGGTGTGGCTCGAGTGATAGAAAGATCTGCCGCCACAAAAGTAATTGCATATTTTGGATTGTTTGCAGTTATCAGTGCTCCCTGTTGGATTTGATAGGCACCGACATCCGTTCCAGCTGCTCTTGTAAGTGCTCCAGTGATTGCATCACCCAAAACGAGTGAACCTGAAGTGATTGTGTAAGTAAAGCTTGGGTCTGCAGTTCCATAGACTTTTGTCTTAGCATCTGCTGTCACCGTGATCGCACGGGGATTAACCGTAAAGATTTGTGACACTTCACTTGCAGGAGAGACATTTGCGTCTCCAATTTGGTTCGCATTGATTACACATGTTCCAACACCTAACAGGGAAATTGTGCTGCCAGATGTGCCTGATGTCGTACAAACTGATTGTGAGGCAGATGTAAAGACAACAGTCAGACCAGCCGAAGAAGTAGCACTTACTGTGAAGGTTTCAGCTGAGTAATTCTTTTCCGACAGTGACCCAAAAGTAATGGTCTGACTAGCAATGCCAATCGAGAATGAAACAGCATCGGTTCGAGAAAGGTAATTAGTATCTGAAGTTCGAGTAACCCCTATGACGCATGTTCCCGCCGTTATATAAGTAAGTGTTGAACCGTTAACTGAGCATCCAGAAGTGCTGATTGATGAATCCAGAGCGTATTCATAACTTCCTGTGCTGGTTCCGCCAGAGCCCGTCAGCGTGACGGTTTTATTGCTGGGGTTGTAGGCAGAACTCAACGATAACAAGCTGACTGCCGACTGGGTTGCCTTGGTGATGGTAAAAGTTTCAGAGGCGAGAGTAATTTCGTACATGGGATTGTTGGCGTTTGTAAGTGTCCCTAAATTTATGGCATAAGAGCCAGCGTCGCTACCTACATAGGCAAGTTCTCCGGACAAGGTATCTGAGAGCACAAGCGCACCCGAAGATATTGAGTAAGTCAGCGGAGGATTTTGTGCACCAAAAACCTTTGTCAGGCCAGGTGTTGGAGTAATTGTTATAGGGGACTTAACAGATGTTGGGGTCAGCGCCGTTGATGTTGCAGTTGAGTATGCGACCGTATCAGTCGGCGTTAAAACAGCAGTGAGTGAATATGAGGCAACCCCCGTTGGGATCCATGGACAAGTCGCTGTGTATGGTGAGGCAAGAGTGGTGGCAACGCTTTCACATCCAGCAATATCTGTTCCACCACTCTTAAAGGTGACAGTTCCTGGCGCTGATACTGTCGCTGTAATCGTGTTTATAGATCCATAAGTAGAGGTTGGTGTACTCAGAGCGAGAGAAGTTGTCGTGACTATCTTAGCTACGCTAATTGTCAGTGCTGACTGCGTACCGACCACCGAATATGAATTCGTGTTAAGACTAGTTGCATACGTATTAGTATCCTCAGGAACCCAATCTGTTGTGAGGATAATCGAACCAGAAATGCTCGGTGTCCAATTGCACGTAGCCTTCCATGGCGAAGCCGTGACAGAAATATTGGAACAACCAGTTATCAGTTGTCCTCCCGCTAGGAAAGAGACTTGGCCTGAAATTGCATTCAAAGATTCAGATGTAATTTGAACTTGTGTTCCATACGTTGCAGTTGTCACACCACTCGGTAAAGACAATTTATTTTGACTGAATGAAAATGCCATCGTGACGGTGAATGAAGCTGATGTGATCGCGTTGTAATTTGTGTCTGCCGCTTTAGTCACTGTAAGAGTACAAACCTTGCGGCCATTTGGACCCTCTGGATTTCCATAGAGTACTCCTGATGAAATTGTGCAAGGTCCAGATGTCACTGAGTAAGTTAGGTCTCCAGTTCCTGAGCCTCCAGTTGCTGTCCATGACGAGAGGGACGCAGTTTGGTGTGCCCATAATGACTTATTTGCTACTGACAAGGTAGCTTGATTCACTTTACCAACTGTGACCGTCATAAAGGTCGTTGCGGTGTTGTAGTTGGTCAAATCATCTGGGGTAAAGGTTGCTGTGATGACAGAGCTGCCAGCACCGGCAACGGTAAGTGTTGTGCCTGAGACGCTAATGACAGATGTGGTGGCAGATGAGTATGTGAATGTGCCGCCTAAGGAACCTGTAACAGTTGGTGCTGTCACCGTGAATGGGGAATCTCCATAGTTCTTAGGAACATTGCTCCAGGCTGAAAATGTTGGTGATCCTTTACCAACTGTGACCGTCATATTGATCGTTGTGATGTTGTAGTTGGTCAAATCATCTGGGGTAAAGGTTGCTGTGATGACAGAGCTGCCAGCACCGGCAACGGTAAGTGTTGTGCCTGAGACGCTAATGACAGATGTGGTGGCAGATGAGTATGTGAATGTGCCGCCTAAGGAACCTGTAACAGTTGGTGCTGTCACCGTGAATGGGGAATCTCCAAAGTTCTTCGAAACATCACTCCAGGTTGAAAATGTTGGAGTGGCTTTGCCGATAGTTAAAGTCTCAGTCACCTGCGTTGCTGCCGAGTAACTTGTATTTCCAGGCTGGTTGTATTGAATAACGCAGCTTCCAACGGTGTTAAAGGTGACAACCCCTGCTGAGATCGAACAGACGCTTGCAGATCCAGTTGCAATTGAGATTACAACAGTTAGGGATGAACTAGCAGTTGCCGCTGGTGTGTAGGTGCCAGATTTAACAGGTGATGACGGTGAGGTTGAGGTGCGGGTAATGGTTTGTGCTGCTTGGCAAGTTTTTGTTTTTCCAGTCAAACCCGCACTATTTAGAACTGTTGCCGTCAACGAAGTACCACAATATGTGTAAGTTGATTGTGCGTAGTCCCTAAAAGCATTTGTGCCTAGAGTCGTGACACCTGGCGGAATCGTTAGTGACTGCAGTCTGCTTACTCCTTCAAAAGTTCTATTACCAATTGTCGTTAGACCACTTCCCAGAGTAAGTGTCTCAATAAGACCATAACCAGCAAAAGCAGCTTCGGATGAAATGGTCGTCACAGAGTTTGGAATTACAAGAGTTACAAGTTTATTGCCTAGGAAAGCAGAATTACCAATTGTGACGAGACCTTCGTTGAGCGTGAGGGAAGTGAGGTTAACGTTTGCGAATGCTCGAGCACCGATAGTTTGAACACTTCCTGGAATTACTAGCGTGGTTAGTGCATAAAGATTGTTGAAGGCATCGTTGCTAATCGTAGTAACGGCAGAGCCAATAGTGAGAGAGGAGACTTTACGGTTATCCTGAAAAGCGCCAGCGCCGATTGTGGTTACTGTATTTGGAATAGTAACTGAAGTAATTCTTTCGTCATCATCCAATTTGGAAAATCTGGAGAATGCATTTGTTGCAATAGAAGTTACCCCATCAGGTATCACTACCGCACCAGCACAATCTAATGTGCTTGTCATGACAACATTGTTCTCAATGCTAAATGAGCCACCACCACTACACGCCACGCTTATAGTGGGTGGAATATCAGCCTTACGAATAGTTCCATCAAGTGCTGAGGCATAAATCTTCGTGCCATCTCCACTAACTGTCACACCAGTCCAAGATTTACCCGTCTGCCCTTCGCTAGACCAAGTAGCGCCCAAATCTTTTGATATATATATTTCCGCGCCATCGGTCGATACAATTACGCTTCCGTCTGAACTCATAGAGAGATCTGAAGTATTCCGATTAGGAGAGCCCCCGGCGCTCCAGTTTGCGCCTGAATTTGATGTCGTATAGACCCTCCCGCCATAGGTGTAAATAGCCATTTTTGTACATGTTGAATCGCAAGCTATACCGGACCAACCTGTTGATGTTGGCAGACCTGAAGTAGTAATCGCAGACCAACCGGACCCGGAATTTCTATACAGGTTTCCATTTGAATTTGATGTAACCCTAACTGTGCCGTCCGCGCTGATCGCAGATCCAAAGTTGGTTCCACCGGTATTTGAGTTAGACCAATCCACACCAGAGTTATCCGATGTATATACACACGATTCATCGCGAGCACCTGCAACCCATTTTGAACCATTAGTACTGGTTGCAAAGGAGTTAAAATTGGGGCCATATCCAGCACAGCGTTGATTTGTCCCTGAACCTGTTGGGCTACTCCACGTACGGTTGGAATAACTCCAAGTTGAGCCCGAGTAAGAAGCTCGAAGAATGTATGCATCATCGCCGGCGATAGCTAGGCTTCCATCTCCGCTAATTGCAAGCCTATAAAGCCCATTGGATGTAGTTCGATCCGAAGTTGTAGTTGTCCAACTTGCACCAGAATCTCGCGACAAGTAGAGATCTCCAAGATTTGAGTTATTTTGCCCCTTTGACACGGCACCAATAACAGAGCCATCGTTGCTTGTTCTAATATGGTTCAAGTTCCCTCGCACAGTAAGACCAGTAACATTTGTCCAAGTTAGAGCTGATGCAGTCGGGGCAGAACTAATTGCAATGGCTTGTAAACCAGTTACTGCTAACACAATTGCAAGGAAATTACTTATGTATTTACGACGGGTGCTGGCTGGAATACTCATAAACACAGCGTAAATAAATAATTAGGCCCACGAAAAAATGCCTTTGGAAGGTATTCAAGTCAATACATCTGTGACCTTGATTTAGAAAAGAGAACAAATGTGACAGTCATTTGCTCTGCTTTACTTCGGCTATGAGAAAATCAGACATGAGATCAACCCGTCTGCTCTACGTAGAAAATGACTCTGCGCTGCGCAGAATCTTGGGTGAGATGCTTGGGCAATCGAAGGATTTAGAAATTATTGGTTCTTTTTCAAATTCTGATGAGGTACTGAATAGAACTTTGGTTCGCAAAGCCGATGTGGCACTTATTGATTTTGCATTAGATCAAAATGGCCTGAATGGAATCGAGCTAGGTATTGCACTACGAAACATTAATGAGTACATCGGCATTGTTATTTACTCACAGTACTCAGTCTCGCAAATGGTAGGTCGCGTTCCTAAAGCGATGCGCAGTGGATGGTCTTTTTTTGATAAGTCTGCTGATATGGCCCTACAAGATTATGTGGACATCATTAAGTTAACTTCATCAGGTAAGGGAAACTGGGAGCAAGTATCGGCAGGTGAAGTTGAGAATGCAGAGGTTAAATCCTCTATCTACTTCCAACTCACTCCGCGTCAACGATCGATTATGTCCCTGAGCGCCCAAGGTAAAAGCGCACAAGATATTGCTCTGCAGTTAGACCTCAGTTATTCATATGTCCGTAAGGAGTTGTCACGTTCATACGCTGTGTTATTACCCGACTCTGCTCCAAGTGATGATTTAAAAACAGCTGCTGTGCTTCGCTATATGGAATTGATGAGAATGAATTAATGTCCCTGAAAATCAAGCGGCTGCTGGCTCTGATCGGTCCATATCCGTATAACCCGTATCTGATCTTCCTCCTGTTTTTCTCGCTTCAATTCTCTCGATTCGCACCATTGATGTTGGAAGAGCCACAAGGTATAGCTAGATACGAGGCGGCTTTTTTCATCCTTTTACTTTCAATACCACCTGCATTAAGTTTTGCGATTTTGGCCTATCTGTGTGGCCGATACCGTTTTTGGAGCAGTAAAAGCCTCATTGCATACATTCTTGAAGTTGCTTTCGCTCAGTCATTCCAGTTTCTATATTTCCCAATCACCCGACCAATTCTCGTTGAGCGCTTTGATTATGACTTCCCCCCAGCATTGACTCTTACTCCAGGTTTATTCATTGGGTCTTTGGTGTTAAGTCTTTTCGCACTTTATGTGATGCATAGAGCCGAACGAAGCATTGCAAATCGTCTCCAGGAAGCAAATCGCTTAGTAAAGCAACTTAAAGCTGACCGCGAAGAGTTGGTTAATCTTGATGAAGCGATTAGACGTCAGACTTCGACATTTCTTCATGATCGGGTGCAATCCGACCTCATGGTTGTTGGAATGAAACTTAAATCTATTCAGGGCGCTTCATCTGCTGAAGTAAATGAGGTTATCGACCGAGCCCTAGCGCGACTAGAAAATACACGTAGCGCAGATTTAAAGAACCTTATTCAAGTCCTGTCGCCAAATTTTGAGACTGGTGGATTAAAGGGTTCGATCGAATCTCTGGTTGTGCAGTATGAATCAAGTATGGCTGTTTTGATTGAAATCGATGAAAGCAGCGAGCAACTAGATTCTCTATTTTTGTTAGGTACTTACCGAATCATTGAACAGGGGCTACTTAATTCTTTTGTTCATGGACCGGCAAAGAATGCATTTGTGTCTGTCACAACAAACGCATCAAGTCAGACAGAGATTCTGATCTCAGATGATGGTCCTGGTACTGATTTAGATTTTGTTGATTCAGGCGTTGGTACGGCTGTAATTGATTCATGGGTCGGAATTTTAAATGGTAAAAAAACGGTCGATACCGTGCCGGGGCACGGATATCGACTACAGGTTGCGTTTCCTCAATAGTCATCTGACTATCTCTCCTTAGAAGATCTTCTTTCCGCAATGGCGGCAGCAAATAAGAGCACAAGGGTGAAGAAGGCTGGCCAGTTCAGAGCCTCACCAGGTGGTGTGCTTTGTGAGGTCACAGACATCATCTGTCCAGCTAGTGCGCGCATTATCGGATCAATCGCAAGGGTCAACACAACCAATGGGGTTAATCCCGGGTAGCGGAAAAACAACACAACAAGAAGGCCTGCAAGGATTAATTGAATAGCTCCCCATTGGTGGAAGATGGCGATGATGTTGTCTCCACCCTCCACCGAAACATCTATACCTGCAATGCTATTTGCCCCACCATCTGATGCAAATAGATGAACACAACTGCGGATTACAACAATGAGCAGATACACAGCAGTAATGATGCGAATAGATTTATGACCGAGATATGTAAATGGATCCTTTGGAAGAACTTTCTTGATGTCCAGTTTCATTAGCTCTCCTTAAAGATTGTTCCTAAATTACCAAATTCAATATTGTTTCCATACAACTTCAGTGCAAGCCCCTTGCTGCTTAATGAGACTGATTTTACTTTCATACCTTTAGGGATTGAGAGCTCTCGCAAACTCTGGCTCTTGATCTGTGCTTGCACATCGGCAGGTAAGGAAGAGGCTGGGATTTCGCTTCCAAAAAGCGAGACGCTTTTGAGTTCAAAGTACAACTGATTATTTGAAAACTTAGGCATTAATATGGCTCTACCTAAACCACCTGATCCAACTGAAACTTGTAAGGTGTTGCCGACAATTTGAGCATTTTCAAACTCGGCTTGCTGTGTAATCGTGGCTGCAGGGATAGTTGCGGTAACTTCAAGGGAACCAACAATGTTTGGTTGTTTCTTCGCAATATTGCGGGCTGCAATCGAAAGTGATGGCTTGAACTTGGCATCTCCAGTATCGCCACGTCCAACATTGATTTTGGCTAACTTGATCGTATCTGAAGTCAGATCACTTGGAATATTTTGAAGCGGAATAGATACAGATACATCTGCTGCATCCGGCAGTTGTTGATACACGCGCGATTGGATCCGCGAAGAGATAAGTGTGTCGGCGGTGATTACACCTGCACCAATAGCCAATACTGCGGCGACTATTGCGACTGGTAGAAGTTGCTTCTTCTTCATTTTTTCATCTCTTTCCACGAATTGATTATCAAGTACTTTGAACTAGATATTAGGGATCAACCCTGAAAGATCCTGGAACCAGGGAACAATTGTGAATGCTCAAACAGTGAAAAAACCCCGCACCTAATTATCAGTGCGGGGCTTTCTCTGTGAATTACCTGTTAGTTAACGTTGAGGTTTGCCTTCTTTGCACGAGAAGTAGCACGTGCTCGCTCGTCGCCGTTTAGAACAACCTTACGAATACGAACAACTGCAGGTGTTACTTCGACGCATTCATCTTCGCGACAGAATTCAAGTGCACCTTCCATGTTGAGCTTCTTAGGTGGAATCAAACGTTCTGATTCATCAGTTCCTGAAGCACGCATGTTTGTTAGCTTCTTTTCGCGGACACAGTTAACATCCATGTCATCGTTACGAGAGTTCTCGCCAATAACCATACCTTCGTACACTTCATCGCCTGGTTCTACGAAAATAGTTCCGCGATCTTGTGTTCCATACAGAGCATATGAAGTAACTGTTCCCATGCGGTCTGAAACAAGTGATCCAGTTGCACGAGTACGAATGTCTCCGAACCATGGCTCGTAACCATCAAAGACGTGGTGTAGCAAACCAGTTCCGCGAGTTTCAGTTAAGAACTCGGTACGGAAACCAATAAGTCCACGTGATGGAACCTTGTAATCAAGACGGATCC
>NZ_DAIMYR010000004.1:144294-157724 GCF_036734405.1 Candidatus Planktophila sp. | reverse complement strand
CGTAGCTCAGCTGGTAGAGCACCCGGTTGTGGTCCGGGATGTCGCGGGTTCGAGCCCCGTCGTTCACCCCAAGTTTTAAAGTAGTAAAACTTTTGCACCAATAAGTAGAGAGCCGGACTGAAATGATTTTCGACGTCGTTGTTGAAATCCCAGCGGGATCACGTAACAAGTACGAGATCGACCACATCACCGGTGAGGTGCGCCTAGATCGCATGCTCTTCACATCAACGCGTTATCCCTATGACTATGGCTTCGTTAAGAACACTCTGTCCCAGGACGGCGATCCACTAGATGCTCTGATCATGTTGGATGAGCCAACTTTCCCTGGTTGCGTGGTTTCTTGTCGCGTGATTGGCATGCTCAATATGACTGATGAAGCTGGCGGAGATGACAAACTGCTCTGTGTTGCTGCCGGTGATGTTCGCAAGTCTTATCTGCAGGATTTAAATGACGTACCTGCTTATGAATTATCTGAAATCAAGCACTTCTTTGAAGTCTACAAAACTCTCGAGCCAGGCAAGTCTGTACAAGGTGGCGAGTGGGTTGGACATGATGAAGCAGAGATCGAAATCAACGCTTCATATCAGCGTTACAAGGATGGGCACTAACCTTTAGGTAAATCCTTTTCGGGACAGCTTTTCAGAATTCGAATCATCGCTTCTTTCTCTGGCGCGGTAAACCACAATTTGTACTTTAGTTTTACTGCTATTTGCAGAGAAACATAATCGCATCGAAAACTCTTCAGTGGCGGCAACCATGTTGCTGCATCTCCATCACCTTTTTGTGAATTCAATCTTCCCTTAACCGCCAAAAGATTCATCGGATCATTGGCAAAAGCGGTTCGCTCTTTAATGCTCAACTTAAAGGCCCCGGTTTGCCAGGCATTAGATAACGCAACTACATGGTCGATTTGAACCTCCATACTGCTGGTGTTGCCTCGAACAAAATTAATGGTCTCCCCCGAAAATGGATCTAGCAAAGTTCCAGATTCAACAACGCAATCGCGCGTTTTTACTCTAAATACTTCATCAGTTAAGTCCCGCTTCAAAATATCGTTACGGGTATCGCAGCCATTGCGATCAACATCAGCCCACGTCTGTCCGAATTGGGCACGTGTGTAACCAGTTTTTGCAGCACGCCCCTTGGTGACCTGTTGTTCAATCACGGCAAGTGCGGTGGTAGCTGAATCGGCCTGTGCTGGAGTTATTCCCGCCACAAGAAGCCCTAAAACTAGGGCAATCCTGATTTCCAACAGACTCATGAATTAAGTATGCGTGTGTCGGGAATGTGCGGCAAGGCGTGGGTTGCTGATAGGTTTCCCCCTGCATTCAAGCGTTTCCGGCGCCTGTTTGCATCGGGTGGTTAGCTCAGTTGGTAGAGCAGGTGACTCTTAATCACCGGGTCGGGGGTTCGAGTCCCTCACCACCCACTTCAAGTTACGTCTAAAAGTGACTTTTTTTAGGGCCCCGTGAGATCGAATCCACTTACCGGTGAGCAACGAGTGAGCAACAAAAAATCTCTTTAATCTAATTTAAGAAAATTCAGCTTCTTGAGGTTGAAACCTTCTTACTATCTATGATCATAGTTAATTTCTTACTCGCGTAAGAAAACTCTTCACATACATAGTTAGATTGAATCTTTGAAGTGAAAATAGCAACGAGCAGACATGCAAATTGTTTTCTATAATTAGACGTAAAGATATTTTTGTAAAGACAAAGTGGCGCACTCCCACCAATGTCTTAGAGATAGGAAAAACAATGTCAACTAATAAGAATTTGACGACCACAAATTCAAAGAAAAAAGAAAAAAGAGCAAATGGGCAAGGCTCCATTTACTCGAAGAAAGGTACAGCAAAGTACATTGTTGCTGTCTTTGATGTGACTCCAGCTGGCAAAACAATTCGCCGACGCAAGACAATGAATACCAAAAAAGAGGCGGAGGCATTCCTATATGAATTCCGCAGGAATCAGGGCATGGGCGGCACTAGCTTTGCCGTTAACCCAAAAATGCGACTAGGCGAATTTATGGAAAATTGGCTTGATACTTTGACTTTGGAATCTGAATCGATGCGCTCTTACCGCACGGCGGTTAAATGTTGGATTAAGCCACAAATTGGCCATGTGCTTGTTTCAGGGGTTAAACCGAGATTAATTGAAACTCATTACAAGAACTTAGCTGACTCCTATAGTGGCAGTGTCCTGCACATAACACACACCGCCCTAATGGGCGCTTTCAGTGATGCCTTCAGACTTGGAGAAATTCCGTTTAATCCGATGCTCTCAGTGAAGAAATTAACTAAACCAATCAATAAGCGAACTCCTATTCCGATTAAGGATGCAACAAAAATTTATGCGGAGGCATCTAAGGATCCTTATATGCAAGCAAGGATTGAAATTGGCATGATGAAGATTTTACGTCCCGGAGAAGTAATGGGGCTGAAATGGAGTGATATTGATTGGGACTTAGGGATCCTCACCTGCTCTCGTCAAGTTCAAGAAGTGACGGGTCAGGGATTAGTTTTCAAGCCACGAAAAACGAAGGACGTCATCGTATTAAAACTTTCTGATGCACAAATTGAAATTTTGCGTATTCACGAGTTGGCGCAACAAACAGCAAGAGTTTTCTGGCGCAAAGATGAAGGATTGATCTTTCCGAATTCAACTGGAAGTAAAAAATCACCTAAGGCTGATACAAGAGATTGGAAGAAACTTTTGTCCGCAGCAGGGATTTCAGCAAACTACGTTCGATACCAAATGAAACATACTGGAGTCACAAATTTAATTACACATGGCGTTGACGAAAAGACCACAGCAACCCTTGCTGGCCACACCTCATCCACTGTAACGATGAAGCACTATGCAAGCGCAACTTCTGAATCCATGCAAAATGCTCTGTTGGTTCAGGATGCATTCAGGCCAAGCCCCGAGCAAATCGCAAAAATCCTGCATGATCGTGAAGTCGAAATTCTCCTAAGAACTGCATCGGAGGCGGAATAATGATTGCAGGAAATACTCCGAAAGATAATTCAGTTCAGCTCTCACTGCGTGCACTCGGACTTCTTCAATTTTATAGAGATGCGGGCCGTGCTTTGCCCGCCAATGAAGTCGCACCATTAGTGAAAGAAGGCAGGGATGCCATCCGTGCCGCTATGAAAGAGCTGATCGATGCAGGTTTAATCGAATTTCATAAATTCCAAATCAATGGCCAGTGGAGAACCGAGGTTCAACTAGTTCAAAAGCCCTTCAGCCAGCAACTAACCGAAAACGGATTTTCAGGCTCTCTATTAGAGGATCCACTGTTAACTACTAGTGATATAACTACTAGCGATATAACTACTAGTACTAATGACTATTCATTAAATATAGATACTTATACTAATAAGAAATCCAAGCTGCGCTTGGTAAAAGAGGAAAAAAAGAATGAAGAAGAAAAATCAATAGTTCCAGAATCCGATTTTCTGCCTGGGATCTCGGTGCATCGCCTTGGGGTAGATCCAATTGGCGATCCGAATCATCGTTCCAAAAAACCAGAGGTTGAGTGGACCACTAAAGACTTAGTAACAGAGTTCATGCACATTGCTTACGATGAAGGGTTTGCATCAGTGCCAATCCCTGGAGATGAAGTCGGCAAGATTATGAATAAGCTTTTCTCCGATGGATTAACCAGGTACCAAATTCTGAAGTTAATAAGGAAATTTTTTGTAACTAATATCTGGCCAGGCCAAAGTCATCCCAGGTCCTTATGGGCAAGCTTTATGCAATTTGCGTATAAATGGAAGGACGCTGTCGATAAAGAACCAGTGAATTATGCGCACTCCCCCGAGATGCTGAAACATCAGGAGAAAATGCTAAAACTTTTAGAAAGTTGACCCCCCCACCCTTAAGTGTTGAGACCAAATAAGTGAATACAGCTGTCATGCACAGTGAAAGAATTAGTAGATAAGGCAGTGGCCTAAGGAGTCAAAATCCCTAGGAATTTGCTGGCCTATCTTTATACTTCTCTTCAGCCTCAGCCATAGCTTCTTCGTACATCTTGAAGTATGCGTCGTTTGCTTCCACATCATCTCGATCATCATAAATTTCAGACCACTTCGCGTGCACACGCTGAGTAATCTTCAACTTTTCATCTCTTGGGATAGTCATAGAAACTCCTTTAACTACTTTGTCCTTCAATGGCTTTGAGAATCTCTTCGACAAAATCGTTCTTTTCGGTAGCGGTCATCGAATTGACTGGCTTGGGGACTTCGATAAACACAGGATTACCCTCCTGTTTGTTTTCCGGACTCTTCTTCATACCCACAATGTATCTCCCACCACTGACATCAAGATAGAGCGGATTTGGGTCTTGGAGATCAAATTCTGTCAGTTTGGGCTTACATAGCCTTCATTGAATGAGAACCTTGCAAGATGAACGAATTCAACAACAGAAAATACACACCTCAACAAGTTGCTGACCAACTCGGGTTTAAGGTCTCTTCAATTTATGCACTCTTGAGTCGGCACGAATTAGCTGCACTCAAAGTCGGCAGGAATCGAGTGATTACGCAAGAACAGCTAAATGCCTATCTAGCCCGCAGAAAGTTATCAAACGCAGTCATTGATTACACAAAACCGGAAGTGACCTTGTGATCAGGTGCTTGCACCTTGCAAGGGTTAGATAACCCGCTCTTACAAACAGATAGCAAAGGAAAAAGATCCCAGTGGCCATAAAACCATCAAGGCAAATTAAAAAATCAAAACCAACAAAAATCGACAAGCAATTGGAGATCGCAAAGATTAGGAATCTAAACGCAGATACCGCGAAAGATCTTCAAGAAACTCAGGCTGCCATCTTTAATTCAGGTGGCCCAAATAAGGCTTCCAAGGGGCGCTAGAGGACCTCGAACAGGCGTTCGAATGTCTCTGCTTAGGTGAGCGCAAATGCGCTCGCCCTAGGCCCATCTGAGGCTGTTTTGGATGGTGCGCTACGGGGCTGCGACGAACTCTTCAATTGATTTATTTGAAATCTTAAATCCTTTGTCATTCCAATACTCGACCCAGCGGACCGTGTCGATGTGAATGTTTGGGGCCACGAAAATTGTATCCACATCTGAATGCCCTCTTTTGTAATCGTCTTGGTGCCGGGTGATAGGAGCCATTTCCGCCTTCACTTGAGCTGCTCCTTTTATCAAAGTTACCTCATATAAATGTAGGGACGATCCCTCATACAACTCGATATCTGCGTTGTTCCCGGGCGCATGTGAAATTGGAAGTCCATCATCACCACGTTTATAATTCGCAACCACTCTCGAATGCTCATACGTGTGTTTAAGAAGTAGTGCCGACAAAAACTCAAGTCGAAGCGGCTCAGGTGTAATTCTAAGTACATCATCTTTCGAACTACTTCCCTTGCTCAAGTTCATAAGTTCCTTCTTAATGTTTTCAACCCCAAAATATTCAACCCAAGACTGAAGAGCTGCTTGATCTTCGTCAGATGTAGATTGCGTCTTGGCAACTCCCTCTTGAATGAGAAAAGGATCTATAACTGCTACATAGTCAAAATACTCTCGCTCTGTAGCAAAAGTCTTAAGTTCCGTATAATTCTTAAGCAAGTAATCTGAAACACTTTTTAGGTCACTATTTAAAGAAATAAATCTGCCACCACCTCTAATTGAAATAAGGCCTGTAAGTCTAAATTTGCGCAGGACTTCATCTGGAAGATCCTTTGTGATCGTTGCCATTTTTTCTGCCTTATTCCAACCACCTTGGATTTGCTCACAGGTGTCAAATACAACTTCGCTACTTGGTGTGTAAGCCCACTTCTTTCTAAATTCCACAATGAAATTTGCTAATTCTTTCGCATCATTATTCTTCCAAACTATCAAGAATGGAAGCTCATGACGAGCTAGTCCTACGCTACCCCAGTCAGAATCCTTTGAGAGCTCTTCAAGAACACCTAGTAAAAGTATTAAAGGGCGATTGTGGTTGAGGACTCTCTGAAAGGGATTTCTCCGGTGATAGCGTGCAAATGCATTTAAGAAGATCTGCTGTTCATCGTTAGCAAAGAAGGATTCATCATTAATTTCTGTTTGTTGCACGTACAGGTTCCCTAGTTCAGAGAATTCGACCTTCTCTCCGATTTCATAGTAGACAAAGCCAAACCACATTCCTAATTTATAGTGTGTATCAAATCTGGAAGGCCATCCGTAATCGAAACCTGCCTCTTTGTGCTGCTGTGGGTTGAGTTCGATTAATGACGAAACCTCTGCGTCATTCAATAAGTCCAAGTTGTACCACTTTTCTTTAATCTCAGCGGTAACACCTCTGGTCGGAATATAAAGCCCTCTACGAATTAACTCACCCTCAACAATTTCACAGACTGCATTGGTAAGAATTTTGCCATCAAATGCCTTAAGTACGAGAAGAAAATTTCTCAAACGTTCTGGATTTCTAATTGTAGTTGTTAAAAGCAAAGGTTTATATTGAGACTCACGTTTACTCATAATTGCAAACCAAAACTTCCTTGAGTTTTTTCTTGCCGTTGTCGAAGTAATTTATGTAATTACTTGAAACTGTGTGTACTTTGTATTTCTGCATCCACTTTTCTAAAATTACATTCGCCCGGTCACCATAAATTTCAACATTTGAAACGGCGAATTTAACTCCGAGAGTATTCAAATGATCCAATATGGCATAGAGGCGTGACTCACATATATCATCCCAACCCTTGTTGTACTCGCTTGCGGTTATCAAATAAGGCGGATCTACGTACAGGAAGTCCCCTTTCCTGTACGTGATGGAGTTTAGAAAAACTTCAAATTCTAAATTGCTAAAACTTACTTTGCGCCCAACCGTTTTAGCCGAATAGCCCTGCAAGGCTCTGACAACATTTGGGTTGAAATCGACATTACCGACCGGAATATTGAAATCGCCCGCTCTATTGAATCTCAACATTCGATTAAAGCCATAAATCATTAATGTATATAACTCAATTGCATCTCTTTTTTCAGAACGGTTGTACTTTTCTTTGAGTTTTGCATAACCGGCTCGGTTCAAGTAAGCAAAGTATGTCTTTGGGAATTCTTTTCTTACATCCTCTGGAACCAAATCGCCATCAAATGAACAAGTTAAGCCATAGCTTCGTGCTAGTTTCGCAAATTTTGAAATGAATTGATCCATTTGTTCGCCTTGCGAATACAAAAGCTCATGAATATCAATAACATTTGAATCCAGGTCATTTGCTAAAACCTCAGAAGCTTCGGTATTTAAAAAAACACTTCCTCCACCAACGAAGGGCTCAATAATTCGATCAAATTCTTTGGGAAACAACTGCGATATCTGCGGCAGAAGTTTGTACTTGTCCCCAACATAAAAGAACGGAGAGCGGGTAAATGATGTCAATACTGCCGTTTTCATTTAGTCCACCTCAGTTACAAACAAATATTCGAGATGGTTATCAAAGTCGGTATTGCCCGCGGTGAAGTGCTTATGAGGAATTTTCTTGGTTCTGGTTTTGCCCTTTGCCTTTAAAATTGACTTTATTTCCTCAAGACTAATTTTATTTCGACTTGAGGAACTCTTAGATGCATAGGTGTTGTTATAGGAAACGATGATCAAGCTAGTGTCAAGGTTAACAATGAGGTCTTCAAAGGCTTCAGCTGCACCCACTTTGCAATATTCACTTACATTTTCAGTCGGTGGTTTTAAGGCAACACCTTCAAGAACTGGTTTATCCCACTTAGTTAAAGTTTCAAGAACATGATAAAAACGACTATATTGTCGAGAATTGTATGGTGGGTCGATATATACGACGTCAGATTTGATTTCTCTTGCTAACTGATTTGCGTCCTTCCGATGTATTTCAGCCTTTAAATCTCGAGAAGGGGAAATGAGTCGAAATTCAAATTCTTTAAAGTCATCCACGCCCTTTCGATATGCCTCGTAATGGCCAACTGTGTTGGCAATACGATCTGAGCTGTACAAGAGAGATGCTAAAACAATCGCCCTTTCACGTTGATTAAAGTCATAGGAGTTAGCCTCAATAGTTTCACGGATCATGCCAATGGCCTTGGCTGAAGTTTCCGAAAAATACTTCCCTGAAAAATTCCTTGAGAAATAGTTATGCCGGATCTGTTTAGAAGACCTGATCGACATATCGTTTCTAAATTCTTCTAATTTAGTTTGAGAAAATGTGCCTTTTCCAAAGAAACCCTTGTAGATGACTTCATTCGAATACAAAAGGTCATTAAAAGTCACAGATTTGAAATCAGAAAATGCACCGGCACCGACTACCCCGGTACCTGCAAAAATGTCACAGAACGAGCGTCTGGGAATGTGATCCGGAATTGAATCTGCAATGGCATTCAGGAGCAAGGACTTTCCCCCGATGTATCGGCGATTACCTATGTTGAAGGGAGCAACCTTCAACCTAGTTTCAGGTACATCAATAAACGACACTTTGATCCATTCGATAGCTCTTTAGAGTGCCTAGAATGTCAGAAAGCACTGACACATATAAGGATATTGACCAAAGTTGCTGAAATATCTACCGAATTTATGTGGATTCAAAGTATGACCATGCCTCTCGATGTTGGTAGCCCAGGATTTCCGCTACCTCAAAGGTGTCGAGCGCCCTTGAAAAGGGAATTACTTTGTAAGTTGAGGCTGGGCCAGTTTGATTAAGAATTACGTCTTCCATAGCAGTCATTGATTTTTCGATAAATGTCTTTGAGTCCATGAACATTTCGTTTGTAGCTCCACCCGTTAAGAACATCTGAATTCCTTTGCCTTTCACTCTTTCGATTAACTCCGACTCATCAAAGGGAAACAGTGTTCTCACATAAATATCTTTCGAGATCTCGCTGGGCTTATAATCATTGACATAAGGTCCAATCACATCAAATTCATACGTTGGGTTGCAAAGTGCGAATGCAAGTCCTTTCCGTGGGAAAGATGATCTAACTTCGATTGTTTTATTCTCACTAGAAACTAAATCAATTTGATCGTATGTGTGATTAAATTTCGTGGACAAAAGAGTTTCCTTCTGTGTTAAGCCATTGATTGCCAGGCGCCAGGCGCATTCAGAAAGCAACCCTGCGAGCGCATTTCTAATTAGGCGTTCTTGCGATCTCACAAAACTTGCATCGTTGGCTGAATTCTTGGTGACCTGGCGGGCAAGATCTTCAGCTTGTGCGAGCATCCCAGTTAGTAGCTTTTGGTCTTCCAGGTTTGTGGAAGGTAGTAGGTCTACTTGTATATACCTAAAGCGAGAAACTCTTTTCGTATTTGGATAGTGATCCGAACACGTGAGTGCACCTGGCGTGAACCTCATTGCTCCCCCTCACTATTGATTTTGAGCTCCTGCTGAAGATTTGTCAGCCCGACCAGATAGCATTTTCCTTGGTTAAGAACTAAGCGACAAGCCCTTTAGCTTGCTTAGTGCCAACCCGCACTTTCTGCGCATGGTGGCCCTAAAGGAAGACCAGCCGATGATGATTTTCACCATCGGAAGAGCGGAGGGCAAAAATGGGATCAATACTCCTAACTGGAATATCACACGGCAAACATCAATTCTCTCTGGAATACCCAGAGCTTGATGGCGCAATAATCTGTATGGCACATTGCAAATGTGGCTACGAGATTGAGATCATCAATTTTAGAAATTATGGTGGTGTTAAAGACCTAGAGATGAAGTGGCAGAAACATATTGGAAGTTGGAAGGGATGGGTGTGATTAGAGATCGTTAGAATCATCGAGCTCTAATTGCCGAGTTCGAAGGCTTCCCACCGATTCTCCATTAAACAACCAATATTCCGGTCCTTGAACCGAGCTCCAGTTATAGCCACACTTCTTTAGGGCCTCAAGTGCGGCGGTAGTAAGGCTGTGCTTTTGGCCGTCAAAAATTACCCAGCTATCTTCTTCTACAACTGCCGTCAGATTCAAATCTTTGACAAAGTTTAGAGTGGATCCAATTGGAATATTCGCAGAAGAAAACTTAAATCTTCCAGATTTTATACCTGCAGTCCGTAGAGCCTGAGAATCTTCAGCCGTTGCTACAAGTTCATTCTTAGGTGTTACATCTTCTAGAGCCAAAACCTCAAGAATGGCTTTTACCTTATAGGGATCCATTTTGAAGAATTCACGATTTTGACGAACTCTGAAATCGCCAAAAGCTGTATGCAAAGCACGTTCAATCCTTCTGTTGTCATCAACTCTTGCTGCGTAATAACACTGAAATGGAATTGGAACGCTCGTATTGTCCAGTTGCAAAACTCTCTCAGAAACAGGATTTTCAGTCAGCCCAATTTTTATAAAACCTGGCATTGAGTCATTAGTTAAGATATAGACAAAACTCATATGTACTCCTCCACGGACAAACAGTTAATGAATGTTAGCGGAAGAGTGATCTCTCGCTTGCTCATCATGTAGTTGTAAGCGCAATGTAGCGCGCAGAGCTGACATTTAGAATCCCCCATATTGTTAGGCGTTGCTCTCTCGTTACTCACCGTGGGTGTTGAGGGACTCGAACCCCCGACCCAGTGATTAAGAGTTTGGCATTTGAGCGTGAACTGTCCCCAGACATCACTCCTGATACCTACAGGTGTCAGGAGGGTGTTAGGGAATTGTTAAGCCTTTTTCTTGGATAAAAGATGCGATTCAAAAAATGGCTTAGCTATTGCTAGTGCATCATCCTTAATGATCAGGAAACTTTCTCCCGCTATCCACATATTGATTCCTGGAGTACCACTCGGAGACTTACCTAAGTTTTCCCAATATGACATCTCTGCTAAGTTCAGCGTCAAGACTTCATGGTTTAAAGAAACACGCCCGCCTGTATCAATGAAAAATGTGCCAACAAAGTCTGGCATCCACCCTCCACTCGGCAAAAAATTGAAATATTCAGCCTCAACTGCAATTTGAGTCATAAAGTCACACTTTCCATCAAGGCAAACGGTTTTGAAAGTAATTGAATGAAAAATAGAGCAGAGCAGCGCCACAAATACCTAAAATCAAATTTAGAATATAGGGCAAATGTAACAATGAGACCAAAAAGAAAACCAAAATAGCCATGAAGCAAGAAAACAAAAATCCTAAATAACTTGAAACTCTAGTGCCACTATCTTTTAGAATCTCTTTCGAATCTTCTTTATCTGCCGATTTAACATTCGGATTTACCACGTTGTAGACATGTCGCGCACCACGAATCGGCGAAGTTGCTATTCGAAATAGAACAACGATGCCAACGACAGTAAAGACTATGAATGCTGGAATAGCGTAAAAAGGATCCATGAAAGTAGGTTATGGCTCAAACTCAGCCCCGTCAATGGGCCGGGTTCTCAAATTGATGTCATAGATTTCGCTTTATCCATTGGATTACTGTCCAAGTTACTCCAACCAAGAGTATTGAATAAATGAATAAGAAGAGAACGTAAGGAAACTGAAAAGGTAGAGAATCATAAAAGTCAGCTTTTAGCCAGAAATTGTCTATGACCCAATTTGGTTGATGAAGAAAACCGAATAAAAAAACTACTGCGTAAAAGGAATACTGCTTGAAACTGAGTCTTTTCAGTGCCTCCATAAATTCAAGTGTAAGGCAATTAAGTAAAAGTATTCATAGGCTAAGCATAGTTTTTAGGCGTAGCGTCTACCCCTAGATTGAATCTCTAAACCCAGTCCAATCACACGCCCTGCAGTTAACATCAGGATCAATCCCATCAGGGCTAACACAACACCCACCTACCGCATACCTTTCGAAGTCGAAGCTTTCAGGATCAGGCATGCCATAGAGAATCTTTCGCAGCGTTCCAATCTTTGAACATCCCGGACACACCAAACCATTGATTCTCTTGCGTCGCTTTGTGGTCATGGAAAAAGATTAGAAGAGAGGGCTGACAAATAGCCAGTGGTTAAGAGTTACCAGATATCAATCCTTTCAAACAGTTTGGCTCAGGACGCTTGTGAGCCTGGCTTTGTCATCTTTGCAATCAAAGTCAAAGCTTCATCTTCATTAAATCCCCCGGATAGGAGCGACTTGTAGATTTCATTAAGCCTTATGGCCGACTGGATCAGTGGGGTCATGCCCTCTGCTTCTTGTAAGTTTTCCATGATTCCTAAGTTATCGGGCGCCACTGACATTCTCAGCCACTGAAGTGTGAGCAACCGAGGAGCAACGTGGATCTTCAAAGGGGGTGGTTATTGTCAGTTTAGGCGTGTACATTCGTCACAAAACTAAATACAGACCCGTTAGAGCTATTTTGTCCGCTAACTCTTAATCACCGGGTCGGGGGTTCGAGTCCCTCACCACCCACTTACGAAAGTAAGCCCGAGGCTGGTTTCTAAATCTGAAAGTACGTAGTCGCTCTCATTACTTTGTTTTGCCTATCACTTGTCTAATACAACCAAGCTATCACCAGATTTATTGAAACCGCCGGTTAATCTCTAGGTAAACTTCGGTGTGCAAATGGATTTGCCATTACAAGCTCGTAATGAAACTTCATGTAACCAGCCATATCTTCATATAGTTGTTTGAGACTCATATTCAATGATTTTTCAACCGCCTTGGGCCATCCTTCGATTCCTGCATTCTTTACTAATTCTAAGTAGCCCTTGAGCCCAACTTTGCCAGCCAGGTATTCGTTAGCAAGGATTGCGTGTGAATATATCTCGGTTCGAACTGATAGACAATGATCTCCTTGGTTCCGTACCCCTGGAAGAATGTGTAAATCTGTACTTACAAGATAGTCATACCAAGTTGCCAAGGAAACATTGTCCATTTTTGGACTCCCCTTTTGAACTTGGTGATTGCGTAAAGCAATAAAACGATCAAAATTGGAGCCTGAGGAACTTACGATGCCCCAGTATTCTGCACCACTCTCCATCATCCAGCATGGCATCGCGTCATGATAATTCTTTGCCATCGCATGAAATACGTTATGCATAAATTCATGTTCAATTCGTGGCATGAACATCACGGTATCTAGTCGCGCCCTTGAATCGACTAGGTATTGATCAATATTCTTTGTATCAATTTGGCTTTGTCCGGCCATAGTTCCATCTGTCCGGCCAGCCTTCTCGACCTGTAAGCAATCTGGCTGACTCCAACCTGGCCCAAACCAATTGTGCTTTTCTTGGCATGACCACTCAAATTCATTTAAATTGCCAACAATAACTAGCAAAGGATTTTTGATTTCCACATATGGCGCCCAAAACTTTGCTACCGCCTCATAGCGAACCTTTATCTCTTCGATAGCTTCGGGAACCGCCTTGGTACTTCCTTTCCAAAAAAACTTAACATTGTGGGAATCTGCTCTTGCTGCAAGCATGAATGGTCTGGCCACATTCAATGCGGTTTGATCGATTGCCTCCCAACGTTCAGCAATACTTTGCACTTTTGTTGGTGTTGGTGTTGGTGTTGGTGTTGGTGTTGGTGTTGGTGTTGGTGTTGGTGTTGGT
>NZ_DAIMYR010000004.1:0-144194 GCF_036734405.1 Candidatus Planktophila sp. | reverse complement strand
GTAGGTGTTGGAGTTGGAGTGGGTGTTGGAGTTGGAGTTGGCGTTGGTGTTGGTGCAATTAACTGAACACGAAATCCAACTCCTGGACCTGATGAAAACTTTGGTGCTCCTACTGCATCTGCCAGGTATCGCCAGGGCTTGGGAAGTGGATCTTTATCCTTTAATTTCAGGAACTTGGCAAATAGACCTTTATTTCCCATTACTTTTGTACAGGAAATTCCAAAGGAGTTAATTTGATATGTGCCTTTTGGAAATTTAACACCCACAATTATCTCGTTGGTGCTTACTTTGTAATTTCCACAACTTGGCGTTTTTGGTCCTGCATGGTTAGTTCCATAGGCAGAAAGTGGGCTCAGGGCAAAGACAAGGGTTATGAGCAAACCCTTGGAGATACTCCCTCTCATCCGCATTCTAAAAGGGTAATGGGAAGATCAAGCCAAGTGGGAAATTGAGCAGTCATTTCTGCTCTTACCTCCCAAAATGGCTTGAATATCTTTCAATACCCTTGTTTTGTCCCTGGCTATCCCTAATATTGGAGATGAGTCAAGAACGGATATATCCGCTTAGTGGGTCAAAGGGAATGGTTTGAAGGTTTGATAACGAGTCCCTCACCACCCACTTACGTAAGTGAGCCCGAGTGCCAAATTCAGGTTATAGGCAATAATTAATTTATGAATCCAAGGATCTGCGTCATCGGAGCTGGCCCAAGTGGTATCACCGCAGCCAAGAACTGCATTGAAAGCGGTTTAGATGTTGTGGTCTTTGAAAAGAATGACAAAGTTGGTGGCAACTGGGTCTTTAACTCTAAAACAGGACATTCAAGTGTTTATGAGAACACGCATTTAATTAGCTCTAAGGCATGGTCTGAGTTTGAAGATTATCCAATGCCTGATTCATATCCTGATTATCCGAGCCATATCCACCTGCAAAATTACTTCGAATCTTACGCGGTTCATTTTGGAGTAATGCCACGAATTAAATTTGATCACACTGTAAATCATGTGACTCGCCAACACGATGGAACGTGGCTCGTTGAATATACCGATAACGGTGGAGTGAAGAAGAGTGAAGTATTTGAATATTTGATGGTTTCTAATGGCCACCATAATGTGCCGAAGTATCCAGAGTACCCAGGAAATTACAGCGGAAAGTTTTTACATTCCCATGATTTCAAGGGTGTGGATGAGAGCTGGAGAGACAAGCGTGTACTCGTAATTGGCGGTGGTAACTCTGCATGTGATATTTCTGTTGAAGCAGCACGGATGACTAAGACTGTGCACATGTCAATGCGAAGTCCGCAATGGTTTTTTCCAAAGTTCATCTTTGGCCAACCAGGTGATGTCTTTGCTGCGCGTAGTAAGTGGTTACCAAGGAAGCTTCGCCAATATGGTCTGAAGTTTTTAGTCAAAATAATTCAAGGTCCATACAGTCGTTATGGATTACCTGAGAACACCACTCTCCCGCTAACTAATCACCCAACTTTGAACTCAGATCTGATGGATTACATTCGCCACGGCCGGATAAAGCCGCGCAAAGCCATTAAATCTTGGAGTGGATTAACCGTTGAGTTTGTCGATGGCAGTAAAGAAGATTTTGACATTGTTTGCGCAGCAACGGGCTTCTGGACTACCTTCCCGTTTTTTGATGAAGATTTTATAAACTTTAAGAACTTAACAGAGGTGCCGCTATTTAAGAAGATGATGCATGAAAAGTATGAAAATCTTTACTTCATCGGATTGTTTCAACCCCTAGGTTGTATTTGGCCACTGGCTGACTATCAAGCAAAGATTGCTTGTTTAGAGATAAATGGAAGATACCGTAGGCCAAAAGATATGAAATCTGCCATTGATCATGAGGTTAAGAATCCTCATTTCAATTTCACACCAGGGCAACGTCATGCAGTAGAGGTGGATTACCACCTGTTTCGCAAAGAGTTAAAGGGTGAATTGAAAAAAGCAGGCGTAGATATAGGTAAATCACCAGCGGGCAACAAGAAGCTTTACAAAAGCTTTGCTGACGATTCACTGAGAATCAAGGTTTCGTAAGGACATTACAAATCCAACACATTAACATTTGAACCATGCCGCTGTGTCTGAATCCAAAGTGCCAAAAGCGCATTGCGACAAGCCTTGATAGTTGTCCTTTTTGTGGAGGAAATGAGATTGGCCAGTTCAATTCCTATAGCAAGCAAGAAGCGCTGCAGGAGGAAATAAGCATTGAAAACTTTCATAAGGTTGTTAAGAATTCACAGCCATACATCGAGAGAACTATTGTCCCAAAGGGTGCAAAAGTTTCCTTCAAATCAAAACTAGCTGTAAGACTGATGTACATAAGGCGAAAGCTCCTCCCACCTCGTAATCGGTGATCAGTTGAGCGTGGCTACCTGAGAATCAACCTTGAATCTGAGCCTGAACGCGATTTCCGAGTTGCTGGACCCCCGTGGTGCATTTACCGTTATCAAAATCTAATTGATTCATAAGGAGAGTTATGAAGCTACGAATGATCACCGCTACTGCCATGTCATCTTTACTTTTGATTGGTGGTTCAGGAGCAGCTGTTGCTGATGCTGCCAAGCCTGGTCAAAGCATGACCCATATGAAAACTGCTGCAGGTGTTGCATCGACACTTGAAGCAGCAGGTGTAATTCTCTACGTACAAGGCGGCGCAACGGCTGCTGTCATTGGCGAGAACGTGAGTGAGCCAACTAGCCAAGTTGTTTTCCATATTCCAGTAACAGCCAATAAAGCTGGCGTTCAACATGTTGGAAGCAATATTATTTTCTTTAATACAGCTAATAACCAGTTCCTCACACTAAAAAATCCAGTTATTGATTTAGCTAAAGGTGTTGTTTCAGCAATAGTTCCTCAAGCAGGAAATGCAAAGGTTGATATTTTGACGATCACTAATGCATCGACAGCAAAGCCAAAGATCACCAATGATCGCAAGGCAAAGCTACGCACTACTGCATACGCAGGTACCACCTTGGTACTTGCTCCAGGAGTAGCTGCAACAATCGCAACGGTTTTGGGCTTGCCTGCTGGTTCATTGCCTGATGGTTTGGCTTTTGGAACAGCTGATGTGTCTTTGTACACCAAGTTAAAGTAAGGACTTCAGATGGAACCAATCTCGCGTCGTTCTCTCTTTGCAGGTGTGTGCGCAGTTGTTGCATTGGGTGGCAGTGAAGTACCGGCTGCAGCAAATGCAGCGGTAAAGAAGCTTCCCAATGGCAAGCTTTCAGTAACGCTGAAAAATTTGCCGGCGCTTTCTGCAGTCGGTGGGGCGATGCGGATTGGTTCTATTAAAGGCGTCCCTGTCGGGATAGCACGAATAGGAACAAATAAATACACAGCTTTTAATCTGCGCTGTCCACATCAGGGAATCACGGTGTCCAGAACAGAAAGCGGTTGGATGTGCAGTGCTCATAATTCTGAGTTCGAAGCTGATGGAGACTTAGTTCTCGGACCAGCCACGACAGGATTATCCAAGGTTGCAATTAAAATCAGCCGCGGAATCGCCACAATTGGTTAATCGAAAGATAGGGTCGTAACATGAAAAAGATTTTCCTCGTACTGTTCTCGATTCTGCTTTTAACTGGATGTGCAGCAGCACCCGAAGCTAACTCTGAATTTAGTGCGGCAGACATTAAGTTTGCAGAAGAAATGATCCCCCACCATGAACAAGCTATATTGATGTCAGACATTGCTCTGACTAATTCAACTAGTGATGAAATTCTTGCGCTAGCTCGAGATATCAAATCAGCGCAAGCTCCTGAGATCGAATTGATGGATAGCTGGACTGGTGTAAACCCTTCAACTCATATGGGTCACACCATGGATGGAATGCTCAGCGATGAAGAGATTCAAAGTTTGCGTGATGCTGAAGGTGTAACTTTTGATCGCCTATTTCTTGAAGGAATGATCAAGCATCACGAAGGTGCAATAAAGATGGCGCAAAAGGTATTGGATTCAAAGAACGCAGAAGTAGCAGCACTTGCCCTCGCAATTATTAAAGCTCAAGAAAAAGAGATTGCCTTCATGCAGGAGCTCATCAAGTTCTACTAGACTTACAATATGCTTGGTGGAATCAATAACGCATTGTTCTTGCAATCCTTTGGCGGATTTGCAGCATTAGCCCTGTTGATTCTTGTTCTCAAGTGGGGATTTTCATCTAACAAGCGCTTGATTATCACGCCAATTAAAGCTGGCAAGAAAGATCAATACGGATTGCTTAGACCGTTGCAAACACCTAGCAACTACATCGAAGCTCAGATGAGTTTGCAAAAACTAACTGATGCCAACATCAAGGCCACACTGACACAGACCTTGGATGGACCGCAGTTGATGGTTTTTGAAAAGGACTTGAAGATTGCCGCTGCGGTACTAGCTCAGTAATTCAGCGAGTAAAGCTTCAACTCGACCTTTGATCTCATCACGAATTACACGAACAGATTCAATTCCTTGTCCTGCAGGGTCATCTAAAACCCAATCTTCATAACGCTTACCGGGATAGAACGGACAAACATCTCCGCAACCCATTGTGATTACCGCATCAGATTCTTCAACCGCTTCAGTTGTTAAAACTTTTGGGGTGTTGTTAGCAATATCAATTCCAACTTCGGCCATTGCTTCTACCGCAATTGGGTTAATTGAATCCTTTGGTGCACTTCCTGCAGAAAGTACTTCTACTCGCCCCTTACCTAGCTCGCGCATAAAGCCTGCAGCCATCTGTGAGCGACCTGCGTTGTGAACGCAAACAAAGAGAACGGTTGGTTTATTTGTCATGAGTAAGTGCTTTCACTAGACCCAGGCCGATGATGGCTCCGAGGATTTGGGCTGCAATAAACTTAGGCGCGCACTCTGGTGCAATTCCAGAAAAAGAGTCGCTAAATGTTCGTCCGATTGTTACTGCAGGATTGGCAAAAGAAGTTGAGCTTGTGAAGAAGTAAGCGCTACCGATCCAGGCAGCAACTGCTGCAGGAATCACAGTTAAATTCTTTTGGCTTACAAGCAAGTTAATCACCAGGATCAAGCCAGCTGTAGCAACAATTTCCGCTAAGTACAGGTTATTGCCTGATCGAATCTTGGTTGCAGTTTGAATAATTGCATTACCAAACATTGCATTTGCCAAAAATGCACCTGTTATTGCTCCAGCTGTTTGAACAACGGCATATTGTAGAAATTGAATCATCGAACTCTTGCCTTGAATCAAATCAACCAAGGTCACAACAGGGTTGAAATGTGCACCGCTAATTGGAGCCAAGATAAGAATCAAGACTGCCAGACCAAAGACTGTGGCAATTGTGTTTATAAGAAGTTGTAGACCAACATCTTGAGTTAAATCGGTGGCCATAATTCCTGAACCAACAACGATTGCGACCAAAAGTGCGGTACCTAGGTACTCAGCAAGGAGCTTTCTCATGTGCCGAGGTTACTCAATACTTGGTTAATGCACGGTGAACAAAGACAAAACCCCACCACCTATTTAGGCGATGGGGTTTTGTTTAAGGCTAATTATGAAACAGCGATGATGTCTACGACGAAGATCAAAGTCTCATTAGGTCCGATTGGGCCTGAACCATTTGGGCCGTAACCCTTGTCTGCTGGGATTACCAATAGACGACGTCCACCTGCTTTTGCACCTGGCAGACCTTCTTGCCATCCGGCGATTACGCCAGATAGTGGGAATGTTGCTGGCTCTCCACCGTTCCATGAAGACTCAATCAACGCTCCGTTAGACCATGTCATCAATGTGTAATGAACTGTCAGAGTTGAAGTTGGTAGAACTTCTGTTCCTGTTCCAACGATTAGGTCTTGTGTTTGCAAAGTTGTTGGTGCTGCACCTGTTGGAGGTGTGATTGTTGGTGCTTCTCCCGCGTTACCAGATACTGCTGGAAGTCCTGCTGCTGATCCTGACACTGTGTCATCTCCTCCGAGTGTTGTAAATGATGCAAATGCAATTGCTAATACGGCTAAAACCGCAAATACTTTTAATAAGGTTTTCTTTGGCATTTTTCTCCTTGTTATTCGATTTCGCCGATTAATTTAAACTCGCCATCACCGATCTGGCCTTGTGAGCGGTAAAGCTCTAACTTGGCACGAGTATCGGCAATATCAAGGTTGCGCATGGTTAGTTGGCCAATGCGATCTACTGGGCCAAAGGCAGCGTTTTCAGTGCGCTCCATTGAAAGCTTTTCAGGGTGGTAACTAAGTCCTGGACCAGTTGTATTGATGATCGAATAATCATCTCCGCGGCGCATACGAATTGTTACTTCTCCAGTAACTGCAGATGCAACCCAACGCATCAGTGATTCGCGCAGCATTAAAGCTTGTGGATCAAACCAGCGACCTTCATACAACAGGCGTCCTAGACGGCGTCCCTCTGCATGGTAATTAGCGATTGTGTCTTCATTATGAATTGCACTAATCAATCGCTCATATGCAATGAACAGCAGCGCCATTCCTGGAGCTTCATAAATTCCACGGCTCTTGGCTTCAATAATTCTGTTTTCAATTTGATCGGCCATTCCGAGTCCGTGACGCCCACCAACCGTGTTGGCTTCCTTCATTAAATCAACGATGTCAGCAAATGACTTTCCATTGATTGAAACAGGGCGTCCCTGGTTAAAGGTAATTTTTACATCTTCAGTATCGATCTTGACCGCTGGATCCCAGAAGCGAACTCCCATGATTGGTTGTACTAGCTCTACCGAGGTATCAAGATTTTCAAGACTCTTTGCTTCGTGGGTTGCACCCAAGATGTTTGCATCGGTTGAATACGCCTTTTCAGTGCTGTCACGGTAAGGAAGTCCATGAGCAACTAGCCATTCAGACATTTCCTTACGGCCACCAAGTTCGGTAACAAAGTCTTGATCAAGCCAAGGCTTATAAATTCTTAGGTTGGGATTTGCAAGCAGCCCATAGCGGTAAAAACGTTCAATGTCATTACCTTTATACGTTGATCCATCGCCCCAGATTTCAACTGAGTCCTGGTGCATTGCACGCACCAACATGGTTCCGGTTACTGCACGACCCAAAGGCGTGGTGTTGAAGTATTGCTTTCCGCCAGAACGGATATGAAAAGCTCCGCAAGCAATCGCTGCAAGACCTTCTTCAACTAACGCATTTTTGCAATCAACAAGGCGTGAAATCTCTGCGCCGTATTCCTTTGCGCGATCTGGAACTGAATCAATATCTGGCTCGTCATACTGGCCAAGATCTGCGGTGTAGGTACAAGGAACTGCGCCCTTGTCGCGCATCCAGGCAACTGCCACTGATGTGTCGAGACCGCCAGAAAATGCGATACCAACCTTTTCACCAACTGGAAGAGATGCAAGGACCTTAGACATGTCCTAAGTCTAACGGATGTTAAGCGTCGAAAGTTTCTTCTCTAAAGCAGGCTTCACACCCCATTGAGCGGTAATTTCTCGGTATCTATCGATATCTAACTGCTCTGGCTTTGCATCAGTCTTTACTGCGCGGATCATCAAGTTACGAGGCGTGTGTTCTCCCCCAATGAATTCAATAACTTCAACGCGATAGCCAGCAAGCCTTAGAAGTTGCGCTCTGAATGAATCAGTAAGTAGATCACCAAGACGTTCTTTCATTAAACCAAACTTTGTTAGCGCTCCCCAAGGTTCAGGTGCTGCATCAATCTGCTTTTGAATATCGTGATGACAGCAAGGTGCGATTAATAAAAGCTTTGATCCCCCGTTTACTGCCCAGGCAATGGCATCATCAGTTGCGGTATCACACGCGTGCAGAGCGATAGCAACATCTGTCATTTCAGCTGTTGTCTTTGAAATCTCTTCAGCCTTGAATGAAATACTTTTAGTTATGCCAAGTTTTTGGGCAATTGAATTGTTGCGATCTCTAGATTCAGTGCGAACATCAATGCCTGTGACAATGACTGGTATTCCAGAGTTCATCAGAAATTGATGTGCAGCAAAAGTTAGATATGCATGGCCACAACCAAGGTCAGTTATTCGAAGCGGCTGTGTTGGCGTTGGCTTATGAATCTGCCCTGCTTCGATAGCTGCGTTGAGTGCCGGGGAAAGCAAGCGCAAGAACTCTTCAACCTGCTTGTACTTATCCTGACGTGAAGGCTTAATAACGCCTTTTGCATCAGCGATTCCAACTTCGCGCAAGAACGGATCATTGGAATCAAGCAATCTGTCTTTCTTCTTATCGTGCGCCAGATTCTGTTCAGATTGACGTTTTTCGGTGTGCACTTGGGCATCCCCGCTCTTTGTCACTCTTATGGAATAAACCTGGCTGGTGCTTTCGACCATAATGTTTGCGTATCCACTATCTAGAAGTTGATCTACTTCAAGTACAGTAGGCAAGAGATTTTTAGTCGTTGTTGTTCGTCCATCATTTTGCATCAACTGAAGGTGCAGGACACCTTTTAATTCAACAAGGCGAATATCCACTCGTTCAAATTCAACGCTCATATTTCTGCGGCGTCCAGACAAAACGGCACGCACAAAAGTTGATGTATCTAGAATCTTCGAGGCAGCCTCTTGGAAAGCCTCTTCACGAGTAATTGGCATTTAATCAGCGAGGTGCAATTACCGCTGTGCCTTTTTCATGATCCAGAATAGTTAAGACGTGGTTCGGCAAAGCCTTGGCAAAATCTTCGGCCAGCTTGCGCTCTCCATCACGGTTCACATCATCAATTATTACTATGGCCTTTACTGACAACTTATCTTTAAACTCTTTTAGCGCAGGATATCTAGCCTCTGGATTGTTATACCCTGGCGGTCCATCCACAATAAGCAAATCAATCTTCTTTAAATCTTTCAGCGTTGAAACGTCATACCACTCTGAACCATTTGCATATGGGCGTAATGGAGCAATGCGAATTTCAACACCGCGCACTTTGTGTTCTTTCAAAAGATCGCGGGTTTTCCCACCGAATTCTTCTGAGTTATCAAGACTGACAACTTTGCGCGCACCAGATTTTGCTGTTACTAGAGTCGAAACACCTGACCCAAGTTCTACAACAAGTGAAGGCTTATTCTTCTTCACTATTTCTGAAATGAGAAGCAAGAGATCAGGTGAGGCTGCCCAACTACGGGTAGATGGAATCGCAGCTTTCAACTGTAACAAATTGCTCAGCTGAATGAATGCTTCGGTTTGTCTATAGGCGATCAGCGAATTCTTTTTGCTCTCAGCTGCGGCCTTGTGAATCTCCCTGGATATCCGTTCACTCTTCTTTGAAACTTTGTCGTGAAGGGCTCGGAGGGAACGAATGCAATAAAGGGTTCCAAGTAGAATAAGGAGTAAAAGGGCTAAATAGAGGAGATTCATATACCGAGTGTAACGGCATGAACAAACGTTATAAAAGAGAAACATACGAGGGTTACTTACATCCTTTTTACATTGTCCAGCGATTGCCAATTCCGTAGCCTGACACCATGACAGCCTCGCCGTGGTGGAAGCAAGCAACTATCTACCAAATCTATCCGCGGTCCTTTTTTGACAGCAACGGCGATGGCGAAGGTGATTTGCAAGGAATTATCTCCAAGCTGCAATATGTTCAAGAACTGGGCGTTGATGCAATCTGGTTGAGCCCCTTCTACACATCTCCAAATAAAGATGGCGGGTATGACGTTGCTGATCCTCGCGATGTTGATCCTAGATTTGGAAACCTAGCTGATGCCAAAAAGCTTATTGATGTCGCACATTCTTTGGGCTTAAAAGTAATTGTCGATGTTGTTCCTAACCATTTTTCAGATCAACATATTTGGTTCCAACAAGCACTTAAGGCCGGAAGAGGTTCGCCAGAACGTGCTCGCTTTCATTTCTATGATGCAAATGAGGATGGAACTCCCCCAAATAATTGGATCTCACTTTTCGGTGGACCTTCGTGGACGCAAGTTGAAGATGGCCAGTATTACCTTCACCTTTTTGATTCTTCACAACCTGATCTGAATTGGGAAAACCCAGAGGTTGCCAGTGATTACGAAGTTACATTGCGTTTTTGGTTAGACCTTGGAGTTGATGGTTTCCGAATTGATGTCGCACATGGTTTAGTTAAAGAAAATTTGTTGACCAACCATCCTGATCCTCAGGGAATAAGTGATGCACTGCGCCTAGATGTTTCCATGGATCCAGAAATTAGGTATGCCCTTCTTCCAACGGTTCCTTATTTTGATCGTCAAGGTGTCCATGAAATTTATCGTCAATGGCGCAAACTCTTTGATTCATATAAAGATCGCGAAATCATGGCTGTTGCCGAGGCCTGGGTTCATCCTCCAGTTAATGCAACTCGATATGTTCGAAGTGATGAATTGCATCAAGTCTTCAACTTTGATTTGTTGGATGCGCCTTTCAAAGTTGATTTTCTCTATGGAGTCGTGACCCGCTCAATTGAGCTCATGGATTCTGTTGGAGCCCTTCCTACTTGGGCCTTAAGTAATCATGACTCTCCACGTGTTGCTTCACGAATCGGCGAAATTCAGGCACGCGCACTTGCACTTTTCGTTTTAGCACTGCCTGGTTCCTGTTATGTATTTGCTGGACAGGAATTAGGTTTACCTGACGGAGAAATTCCAGATAGCTCCCGGCAGGATCCAATTTATTTCAGAACTAAAGGCGCACAAAAAGGTCGCGATGGTGCCCGTGTGCCACTTCCTTGGACCGGTGAGACAGCTCCTTTTGGATTTACAAGTGGAACACCGTGGTTGCCATTAACCGACAAATGGAAAGAATTGACTGTCGAAAAGCAAAATGCTGATCCAAAGAGCACGCTTAATCTCTATCGCAACGCTTTGAAGCTACGTACCGATCATCTAATTGATCAGGGATCAATCGACTGGCTTGAATCACCCATCCATGGATTAAAGAGTGATTCACTGCTGGCGGTTCGTCGTGGCAATGTTTCTGTCTATATGAATTTGTCCGATTCTGCTGTTGATGTGGAAATAAGTGGCAAGTTACTGATCGTGAGCGCGGGAATAGTCGATGCACGTGATGGAAAGTTAACAATTCCGCCCATTTCAACCATCTGGGTGCATCACTAACTGACACAATACCGCCATGGAATCTACGACTACTTGGCTATTGACCATTGGAATTCTCTCTCTTGTAATTCTCTTTGACTTAACTCTTGCGATTGTTCGTCGCAACAAAGAGACCACAATGACCGAGGCGGGAATCTGGACATTTATCTATGTGTCTGCGGCGATTGGTTTTGGAATCATGCTGCCAGGCTGGACGACAGATCCAAATGCACAAAAAGAGTTCTTTGCCGGCTGGCTAACTGAGTATGCACTGTCAGTAGATAACATCTTCGTGTTTGTCATCATCCTGAGCAGATTGAAAGTGGATAGGACCAAGCAACAACTAGTTCTGCTATTGGGAATCATCATTGCCTTATTGCTAAGAGGTGGCTTTATCGCTGCAGGTAGCGCGATCATTGAGAAGTTCTCTGGAGCTTTCTTTGTGTTTGGCGCGTTCCTTGTCTTCACCGCTTATCGACTTCTAGTCGAAGATAAGGGCGAGGAAGAATGGAAAGAAGATCGCATGATCACCTTCTTGCGTTCCAAAGGTGCGACAACCTTTGTTATTGCATTAATTTCTCTAGGTTTCACTGACCTCGTCTTTGCTCTTGATTCAATTCCTGCAATCTTTGGAATCACCCGTGATCCATACATCGTTGTTTGTGCAAACATTTTTGCGCTGATGGGGCTTCGTCAGTTGTACTTCTTGCTCCAAGGTTTACTACAGCGCTTGGTGTTCTTGTCCAAGGGGCTTTCCTTCATCCTGGCCTTCATCGGATTCAAGATGTTTATCGAAGCTTTCCATGGCATAGGAATTCATGAAATTGCCGGATTGGAACTGCCTCACGTACCTATTGAAGTGAGTCTCTTTGTCATCGTTGCAGCGCTAACAGTGACAGCTGTAGCTAGTCTTACGGCAACACGTAAGGATGGAAGCGAGATCGTTTAGATCTCTGTTTTCATCTTTCGTACTGTTGAACGATCGTAATCCTTAGATTTCTCATGAATCTTTCGGATCTGTAGAGCGAAAGCTTTAATTGCGGTATCAAAAGCAGCTAAGTCATTGAACTCTGCCGCTTCTGCTCTAAGCAATGGCCCTGAACCATGCGAAGTAAGAACTACTTTGTGCTTGTGCTTGCCTTGATGAGGGTTTGCCTCGTGTAAAACTTCAACCTCGACGCGATCGATAACGACACTAAATCGCTCCATGCTGTTAAGTTTCTCAATTGCGATATCTTTGAAATCTTCGGCTAAATCTGCGTTGCGTGTATGAATTTGTATCTTCATACTAAAAGGGTAGTACTAATACCACCGCTGTTGCTATAGCTGCTAGCAGAAAAGATTTACCAAGAATGACAAGCGCGGTCTTACGGTCTGCGGCTCTATCTTCCTTGCTTGATACTCGCTTGATATCGCCCATCTTGCCCACATTAAATGTTCCCGCAAAACCATAGGCCAGGCAGAACTTAGAACGTGATTGAACAAATCCAACTGATGCAACCATTAATGGAAAGAAAATTCCTAGACGCACTTCAGTAGGTGTATCAACTGTATTGAATGCAAACAATGTTGAGATTGTGAAAAATAAACCAACAAGGGCAACTAATTGCCTCTTACGAACTTCACTCTTGCCAATATTGCAGGTGCCCGGAATGTATTGAATATCAGGCATCTTCAAACTCATCTTCATCGACCCAGGTATCGGCTACTGATTCGTCCTGATGCTCAACCCATGACAAAAATGATGCCACTGCGCGAAAGGCGAGCACAGTTACAGTCAAGGCTGCAAAGGTGCGACGAATGGCTTTCAACATGGGATAAAAATACTCGCTCTTGCTTAAAAAATCTCTATAGAGCGGCCAGTGCCTGCTCTATATCCTGCCAAATATCATCAACATGCTCGCATCCGACTGAAAGCCTGATCAACTGCTCAGGAACTGATGGACTTTCTAGAGCCCAACGACGACGGCGCTCCCACAGTGATTCAACGCCACCAAGGCTTGTTGCATGTGCGATCAAACGTGATGATTCACAAACTTTCTCAGCCTTTTCTGCATTTCCATCAATTTCAAAAGATATGACAGCCCCAAAACCTGGGTAGCGAACCTTGGTGATCTTCGCATGGTTTTGTAATCGAGTAACCAGCGTCTTTGCGTTGGCTTCAGCTGCTCTAAATCGAACCGGAAATGTACGAATTCCTCGAAGTGCAAGCCAGGCCTCAAAAGGTCCCGGGATTGCGCCGTTGAATCGACGTGATTCCTCTAAGCGCTTAAACAAGGCGGCATCGGTTGTTGATAGTGATCCAAGAACTACATCACTATGACCAGCTAGAAACTTTGTTACCGAATGCATAACAATGTCAGCGCCCATCGACAATGGCTTTTGAACTAATGGTGTTGCAAAGGTGTTGTCGACGCCAACGCCAATGTTTTGTTTCTTGGCAGCTGAAATCAGTGCGGCAAGATCTGCAATATCAAGACAAGGATTAGTTGGAGACTCTAGCCACAACAATGCTGCGCCTTTCATGGCGCCAATTACTTCTTCAGTATTTGTAATATCTACAAAACGAACTTCAAGTCGACCAGATGCATGATGCTGGTTAAGCAATCCCATGGTTCCGCTATAACCCTGATTTGATGCAACCACTGGTGCACCGATTGGCAAAATAGAAAAGACTGCACTGATTGCTGCCATACCTGAAGAAAACGAAAGTGTTTGTCCGCCTTCAAGTTCTGAAATTGCAGACTCTAAAGCGCTCCAACTTTCATTGCCATAACGGCCGTAACCAACTGGACCACCTGCGTGATATGTGGAAGAAAAAACAATTGGAGGATTCAGGGAAGCATCAGGTGCAACTTCAGGACGGCCTGCGGTAATTGCCGATGTTTCTGGGTGAAAACTCATGTCCTCAGTCTAATTGTTAGAAAGGATTGCCATGGCCGCATTATGGCCAGGAATCCCACTGACTCCCCCGCCTCGAGCAGCGCCAGCGCCACAAATAAAGATGCGTGGGTCGTCAGTTTCGACACCCCATGATTCAGGCGTTCCATCCTCGCGAAAAGGCATGGCTAAATCAGTGTGAAAGATATTTCCGCGTGGAAGCGAGATTGCTTCTTCAATATCAAGCGGTGTTTTAACTTCAATTGCGGCGATTACATCTTCAATTGGTTCCGCCAAATATTCATTGAGCGAATCCAGCGCTGACTTAAGTGCAGCATCGCGCGCAGCATCATGATCACTATCAAACAAAGAAGCAGGTGTGTGGATGCCAAACAAGGTCAAGGTTTGATAGCCATCATCTTGCAGTTTCTGGCTCAGGATTGATGGGTCGGTCAATGTGTGGCAATACATTTCAATTGGCATCTTCGCAGGCATTACTCCGGCTTGTGCTTGCTCGAAAACTGTTTCGAATTGAGTAAAACTTTCATTGGCATGAAAGGTTCCAGCAAAAGCTAATCGAGGATCGATTCCTGATTTCAACTGTGGCAAACGCTTGAGCAAAACATTGATTTTCATTTGAGATCCATCAAGGCTCTTAGGAGCGATGGATCCACACAGTTTAGCTAAGACCTGAGGAGCTGCATTTGAAAGCAGATACTCTGCTTGAATAACTTCACCTGTTTCAATCGTAACTTCTACGCCACTTGATGAAGATATGACTTTATTGGCTTTCGAATTTAACGAAATCTCCACCCCGCTTTTTGTGGCTACGCGGACAAGTTCCTTTACCAAGGCACCCATTCCGCCTTTGGGAACTTTCCATTCTCCAGTTCCATTTCCAATCAGATGATATAAAAAACAAATGTTTGCTTGGATATCAAAGGCTGAAGCAAAAGTTCCAATCAGTGCATCTGTCAGCACCACACCACGCACGATGTCATTGCCAAATCTTTCAGTGATTACTTTGCCGATTGGCTCTTCCACCAAATATTGCCAGGTCGCATCTAAATCCAACTGACGCTTGAGCTCGCTTCGCGTCTTTAGCGGTTCGAGCATTGTTGGCGCTATCTTTTCGGCAAACTCTGCAACTTCTGCATAGAAAGATTGCCACGCCCGCCCTTCATTTCCACTTGGATCTAACTGATTAAAGGAATCTTCAGTTTTTGAATCCCAGATGCGAGAGACATACAAACCTTTGTCCTGGCCGTAGGGGGTATAACTAGAAACTTCACGAGAGATGCATTCGAAGCTAAGACCTAGATCATTAACAATCTTGTCTGGTAGCAGTGCAACTAAATAAGAGTATCGAGAAAGATTTGCCTCGTATTCAGGAAAGGATTGAACACTTTGAGTAGCCCCACCTACTTCTGGATTAGCCTCAAGAATTCTGACTGATTTGCCTGCGCGAGCTAAATAAGTAGCGGCAACCAATCCATTATGTCCACCACCAATTATGACTACATCATATTTCTTGTCAATCATTTATACCGACCGAGCGATGCGATCTATAGCCTCGGAAACAATTTCAGGACTTGTCGCAAAATTGAGTCGAACATATTGAGAGGTCTGCACTCCAAAGGTATGTCCTGCATTAAAAGCTACTCGACCTTTTTCTAGCAAGACCTTTGAGGGATCCTCGCCTAAGTTCAAAGCTTCCACATCAAGCCACGCCAAATATCCATTGTCTGGCACGTGGTATCTAACACTTGGAAGTTTGGCAGATAGCAGATTTTTTATCAGGTGCCGATTCTCATCTAATTGCGAAACAACATCATCTAGCCATGGTCCACCATCAGAAAATGCGACAGCGGTCGCAAACGCACCAAGCAAAGAGGATCGATAATGCACTGCTAAAGGCATTTCACTTAAGCGCGCAAAAAGTTTGGCATCCTGAGTAACAATCATGGCGCACTTAAGTCCTGCAATATTCCAACCTTTAGATGCTGCAGTTACCACAATACTTACACTTCGTGCCTTTTCTCCTAAGGATAAAATCGGGGTGTAGGTATTTCCTTTGTAGGTTAAAGGAGCATGAAGTTCGTTACTGATGATTAAGACATTATTTTTTTCAGCCAGGTCAACAAATTTAGAAAGCTCATCTTTTGTATAAATCCTTCCAAGTGGATTATGCGGACTACATAAGAGATGAACTTTTATACCAGAGGCGTAGGCTTTTTCAACTCCTTGCCAATCAATTTCCCATGGGTTGGCGTTTTCATCACCAGTGCGTTCAAGTGGAACATCAACTTTGTTGAGCTTTGTCTCATTTATCCAGTTATAAAAATTGTGATAGACCGGGGAATTAATCAAGATTGAATCACCAGGTTGAGTGAATACACGCAAAATTTCGACAACTGCGACACCAACATCGGTTGCCGCGCGAACTTGAGATTCATCCAAATCCCAATTCCAGCGCTCGTGGGCAAACTTTTTAAACCCTAGGCCTAGCTCCGGAATAGACCCCAGGTATCCAAGATCAGATGTTGCGACCATTTCAGTCAGTATCGCCCGAATTGGATCAGCTACTGGGAAATCCATCTCAGCCACAGGTAATGGCAGTACATCCTTCGGAAATCCTCGCCATTTTTCACTGCGGTGTGTTTGTAGAATTGAAAGGTGCGGAACAGAAACCAGGCGATCGCTCATACCCGTAAGGCTACCTTTAGATCGATAATTTTATAAGTAGGTTGGAATTTTCAGAGAACTTGTTCTTCGGGATTCAAACGACGCGTTGAATTTCTAACCACGAGCGTCGTTGGTAAAACAAGTGAAGGCGGATCGGCAACAGGCTTACGTAATCTCTCCATGATTGACCATGCAGCCATTTCACCCATCAAGGTGACTGGCTGTTCAATTGTCGTTAACTCTGAAAACTCTGCCATTTCATGACCATCAAAACCAATGATTGAAATGTCATCAGGTGCCTTTAGACCATGGCGGCGTAACGCTTGCATCGCACCAATAGCCATTTCATCTGATTCGCAAAAGATTGCAGTCGGGCGATTAGGGCGAGCCAATAAATCATCCATCGCTCGAGATGCGGTGTGCATTGTAAAATCACCATGAATTTCACGAGAAGGCAGCCACTCTAGGTCATTTTCAGCAAGGACTTGCATAAAGCCTTTACGACGATCTTGTGGAACAGAAAAATTAAATGGATCATCTGGTCGACCTGACATCAACCCAATTTTTTTATGACCCTGATTTACTAAGTGCTGGGTAGCAGTTCTAGCACCAGCAACATCATCAATCTTGATCGATGCGCACTTTTCATGATCCATGCCAACCAGAGCAATTGGAATTCCAAGTGAGAGCATTGAATCAAACTCTTCTTCTGTCGGAGGAAGTGAGATGACAATCAGAGCATCAACGCGACCCTTAAGCAGTTGGTGTTGAAAAAGCCTTTCGCGGCCCTTCATTTGGCTAAAGTTATAGAGAAGTAAGTCCATTCCAGCTTCGCGCAATGCTTGTTCGGCACCGCTAATAACTTGTGAAAAGTACCAACGAGAAATGTAAGGTGCGACGACTCCGACAGAGTTTGTACGTCCGCTAGATGTGCCTTGACGCTCTGTATGTAACGGATAGTTCAACTTTTCAGCAGCGGCAAGAATCTTGTCGCGCGTTTGTTGATTGACATGATGAAGCCCGCGAAGAGCGCGTGAAACAGTGGCGGTAGAAACGCCAGCTTCTTCTGCAACCTCTTTAATGCCCGCCATCTCTTCACCTCCATCTCTTTAAACTCTGCAACAATTTCTGCAAGCGCGCCTGCAAGAACTGTAAAAGTACGGCAAAGTGGCTGCAATTAGCAATCCCTGCTGGCATTCAGGGGTAGATTGCTGCTTATGAGCAACCAAATTGAAACCCAGATCGATGTATCCCTTACTGAGCGAAATCGCCTAACCGCTTTTTTCCGGATAATTCTTGTCGTCCCAGCATTTATCTTCGTCTCTTCATTTTCGCCAGCGACAGCGTTCTCCGATGATGCAGTTGGAATTCTCGCCGGCTTAATGGCGCTACCTGCTGGTTTAGCAATTGTTGTTCGTCAGGTCTATCCAAGCTATGTCTTAGCTTTCAATGAAGCGTTGTTATCGCTACAAACGCGTGTTGATGTTTACTTGGTTTTGCTTACCGATGAATACCCTTCAATTGAAGAGAATGACCTTGTCAGCGTTACTTTTCCAGAAGTTGATGCAAAGCAGCTCAACCGCTGGTTGCCATTGATTAAGTGGCTCCTAGCAGTGCCTCTGTACATAGTTGGAATTGTTTACATAATTTATGCAGCCTTGTTAACACTGCTGGGATGGTTCAGTATTTTGTTTACCGGCAAGTATCCAGAAGTTTGTGCCGAAGGTGTTGTAGGAACTATTGCCTACTGGAACCGTGTGGTTGGCTACGCCTTTTTGCTGGTGACAGACGAGTACCCAACTTTCTCTTTGTAATTCATGGTGGTTCACTCTGCGCAGAAGATGCGCCGAATAGTCGCTGAGGTTGCGCAGATTGATCCCAAATTTGCCGGCCTTATCGAACGTCGACCTTTGTGCACCCTTGGTCGAAACGAACCTTCTGAAACTCACTTTGAATCACTTGTTAGTTCGGTTATTTCTCAACAACTTGCAACCAAGGCAGCAGCCACGATTCATGAGCGACTTGTAAAGCTGTGCAAAGGTTCCATAACGCCGCGCAAAGTAGTAAAGCTCAGTGATGAGCAACTGCGAGAAATCGGTGTTTCAGGGGCAAAAACCCGAACAATCAAAGGGATTGCATCGGCTGCACTTGATAAATCAATTCCGATTAACGAAATTGATCAGATCCATGATGATCAAGAAATATTTGATGCTTTGACTTCGATTTGGGGAGTTGGTCGCTGGACCGTTGAGATGTTCATGATGTTTCAACTTGGTCGACTTGATGTGTGGCCAACTGGCGATTTAGCGGTTCGTCGCGGTTGGGACATGATTCACAAAACAAAGGAAGAAACGACGGCAAAGTTGTTGGACGTTAAGGGAGAAAAGCTGCGCCCCTACAGAAGTGTCTTTGCCTGGTACTGCTACCAAGCGGTGCACGAATCAAGAGGACTTGATTACTAGCGCTCCTCTAAGACCAAAGCTACAGAGTTAATACACCAGCGTTCATCCGTAGGAACGGCATAGCCTTCACCTTTGAATACATGTCCAAGGTGGGATCCGCATGCCGCACAACGAACCTCTGTGCGAATTCGTGGGGCTAAGGAACGATCTTCCAAAAGCTCAACGGCGTCGTTTTCAGTGGGTGCATAAAAGGATGGCCAGCCACAACCTGAGTGAAACTTGGTTTCGCTCCTAAATAGTTCAGCACTGCAAGCCTTGCACTTATAAACACCAATTGTCTCAGTATCAGTGTATTCACCAGTAAATGCAGTCTCCGTAGCAGCATCACGCAAAACCGCATACGACAATGGATCTACACGCTTTGCAAGCTCGGCTTCGTCAATCTTTACTGGATACTCTTTTTCACTCATGATCAATGAACCGTTTCTGGGTAAGGAACACCCGTGCTTGAATGGCAATCGTAACCATTTGGATTCTTTATTAAGTACTTTTGGTGATACTCCTCTGCCAGGTAATACTCGATACCTTCGGCACTTAAAATCTCTGTACAAATTCGATCCATGCCAGCTTTTGTTAATTCGTCTTGATAACTCTGACATGAGGCGAGCGCCACTTGCATCTGCTCATGGGTTGTCGTGAAAATTGCGCTGCGATATTGGGTTCCAATATCACCACCTTGTTGATTCAAAGATGTTGGATCATGCATGGTCCAGAACTCTTGCAATAATCGAAGGTAAGAAATTTTGGTTGGATCAAAGACAACTTTCACCATTTCGGCATGTCCGGTAACTCCAGTACATACCTGCTCATATGACGGGTTGGGGCGAATTCCACCCATGTAACCAACGCTTGTCTCTTGCACGCCATCTAACTGCCAGAAGCGTCGTTCTGCTCCCCAAAAACATCCTGTAGCAAAGTACGCTGTTGAATTCATGGCGTAATTCTTGCAGTATGCACAGTAATTTGCACCCGCTGATAACCTTCACTCTGACCCAATGAGCCCCCGTAGCTCAGGGGATAGAGCACTGCCCTCCGGAGGCAGGTGCACAGGTTCGATTCCTGTCGGGGGCACTTGAGATAGATCACCCTGATTTTGAAAACTCTTTACCAAACATCCTTGTATTCGCGCGTTACACAGTGGACAATTGAAGTCTTGCACGCACAACTGTGTGTATCACAACCAAACTCTTGAATTGAGTCTTACTTCCCTAAGGAGACATGCGATGGATTGGCGACATCAATCAGCCTGCCGCGATGAAGATCCCGAGCTTTTCTTTCCCGTAGGAAATACCGGCCCAGCCCTTACCCAAATCGAAGAAGCAAAAAAGGTTTGTCAGCGCTGCATTGTCAAAGAGCCTTGCTTGGCTTGGGCGCTGGAAAGTGGACAGGATGCAGGAGTATGGGGCGGGTTATCTGAAGATGAACGTCGTGCGCTCAAGCGTCGTGCAGCACGTAATCGTGCGCGTTTGATGGAGCAGCAAAACCAGATTTAAAGTGGAAAGCGCAACTTCGCTTGAGTTCCCTTGTCTGTTGATTCCAACATAAGTTCACCTTGTAATTCATTTTCTGTCAGTGTTCTAACAATTTGTAGACCCAAGTTAGCCGATGTTGTTAAGTCAAACTCTTCAGGCAACCCAACGCCATCATCTGAAATAGTTACTAATCCTTCATTGCTATACCGCTGAAGTTCAATTTTCAAATGTGTTCCAGATTCGGCCAATCCATGTTCGAGTGCATTATGAATAAGCTCCGTCACAACCAAAGACAATGGAGTCGCAACCCGGGATTCCAGTAAACCAATTTCACCAATTCGTTCAATGCGTAGCTCCCCCATCCGTGGGCTGAGCTCAAGTGAATGGGTGACCAAGGAACTTAAGACCTCATCAAATGCGACAGTGGTCTTGGTGCTGTTGGACAAGGTTTCGTGGACCAAAGCAATAGATGCAATGCGACGGACCGCCTCTTCTAGCGCAGCAGCGGCTGCTGGATCTTCAATTCGACGTGATTGTAAACGCAGTAGCGCGGAAACGGTTTGAAGATTGTTTTTCACGCGATGATGAATCTCACGAATCGTCGCATCTTTGGTAACTAGTTCGCGATCGCGTCGACGTAACTCGGTCACATTTTGCAGCAAAACAAGCGCGCCAATCTTGTCTGCTCCAACAATAAGTGGCAGAACCAATAAATCAATTGTTGCGCCTTGATTATCAATCTCTACTCTTTGCAAAATCTTTCCATTTAACCGCGATCGAATACCTTCTTCGTGTGCATTCGGTGATGCAGTAACGATCTGTTCAGCAATCTCACCAAGGTTTTTGCCTTCTAGATCACCGCGCCATCCCATACGAGAAAACGCTGACTTTGCATTAGGGCTTGCATAAGAGATTGCTGAATTTGCATCCAGGCGAATTAAGCCATCGCCAACACGAGGAACGGGTTCAAACATTGATTCAGAATCCTCGTAAGGAAAGCTGCCCTCTGCAACCATTTCATATAAGTGCTTAGCCAGATCGCGATAGTTGCTTTCAAGCTTTCCAGAGCCACGGGAATGTTCAACATTTCTATGGCTTGAAATAACCGCGATAACTTGACCCTCGTATGTAACCGGAATCGACTCGGATTTAACCAACATCTCGCCTATTTTTTCAGGGTCGCTGGCGCTAATTATTTCATCACCAGAAAGTGCTTCATCAATGATTGGTTTGGATCCCCACAAAACTTCATCGCCAATAACATCATTGACATAAACAGTTGACGTAGTGGTTGGACGTATATGGCCAACGGCAATGTGTCCTGTTGGCCACATAGTGATGTCTTTGCGAATTGGAACCCACAACACTAAATCTGCAAATGAAAGATCTGACAGGAGTTGCCAATTGGCGACAAGTGCCCGCAATCTTTCAGCCTGATCAATAGTGATAGTTGTTCGTGCACCCAATAACTTTTCCAGTTGGAGCATTGTTACTTCCACTCCGCCAAATGAAGCTCAATCTCTTGGGTAGCAAACCAGACCAACTCGTCCTCGCCCTGAAAAGCAAGAAGTGCGCACTGCAGCTGATCCCATGGCAATGAGGTTTTCAGCGTGATTGAATCTTCATAATTTTCAGCGATTTGCTCATCCGTTACCTCAAAAGCCAAAACAATTCCAGGAGCTTTCTCCGATAGGCGAAGTTCTAAAGCCTCTTCACCTGCAACAATGGATAGCAAGTACTCGAGCTCTTCTTCATCGCAATCCAAATTTTCTGAAACAAAAGCCTGCGTTGGTGCAAATACCTCATCCGCATCAATACTTTTCGTCAGCACAAAGGCTTCAAGATCCTTTTGGCTAATCGGAAGGTATGCGCGCATTCACCCATAGTAATAGAACTTATGTGGTGATTTCTCGGGCTAATTCAGCGATCGCCTTGCGCAGATGTGAGCGCTCATTTGTCTCAACCATAGTGGCATGTTCATCTTCGGCAGCTTGAACTGTTCGAGCCTCATCTTTCATGCTCCTCACACGGATCGGCTTTAGCGAAGTTGTGGCGGTGAGAAAACGTGCCATTTCTGCCTCCCCACGTTTACCCGAAGACTTCATGTTTTGGGTAAAACTTAATTGCGCCCGTATGGATGTTTGTTGCAACAAATCAATAACCTGAACTAATCGGTGATGACCCAAGTAATCGGCACGTGAAGTAATCATAAGTTCATCTGCTTGATCGCAGCACCAGGTAGTTACAGCTGAAGTCCATCTTCTGTCAGTCAAGCGATTTGAAAGGCCCGAAATAGAACCTATGTCCAAGACTACAAAATCAAACTCATCTGTTGCCTTATTCATGAACTCAGTTAATTCATCTGATGTATCTTGAGTTATCTCCGAAAGCGAAAGATTAGATGCGATCTTCTTCCATTGTGAATTCTCTGTAATCTTTCGCATCGATAACAGTGGCGAAAGTGAAGGCGCTCGAAAATTTGCTTCAATCAGTAAGGTGGATTTTTCAAGCAAACTTAACTCCATGGCTAGGTTGAGTGCCAGGAAGGTGCAGCCGGTGTAACTACCTGCAGATCCAATTGCAATAACTTTTGAGGTCCGAGGTTTACGTTGGGTGATTGAACTTGTTCGGACTAAGGGCGCCCGCACAAACCCACGAACTAAGGAAACAAGATCTGTGCCCATGCTAGGCAGTGGGTTAAGAACACCAAAATCACCATCACCAACATTGGGTAAAGAAAAGCCGACTACCTGTCGGACTGCTCCGTTCAATGAATCCATTAACTTTTTGTTTGCACCAGGCAAATCTGTACCAAAAATAAGAAGTGCATTTTGACTGATCTCTGTATTTGATTGAAGGTAAGTTTGAAGTGAAACCCAATCAATTGCTCGAAAAACTACATTCCACCCTTGTGCGTAGAGGGTCCCAGCAACAAATCCCTCGGCTTCGGAGTTTGCAATGGCAGTGATCACTGTGGGCATTTCAAGTTCAGACATGTGAGCGCACTACAACTAATCGGCCTTGGGTCGTCGCACTTAACATTCGAAGAACTTGAGTCTCTTCAATCGCAACAGTTATTGATACATCTCCACCTAAAGAGTTCTTCGAGCTGTCTAAGCCAATTAGAGTTACTCCACCAAGAATCAAAATTGGATCGATAACCTCTTCACCATTGCGCGAATCAAGTACCCAATATAGATCTACTGAATCACCTACATTTATTCCAGAAGCTAAGTCTCCTGAACGAAGATTGAGTGGGACCGCACTCGTTGACATTGATTCTGTGGAGCTATCCACATCTGTCATTGATATGACCTCACCCGCCCGCATCTGGCGTGTGGCAACCAAGCCAATAACTTGATCAGATTCTCTTAAATAATATTCGGTGCTTTTTCCTAGGTTTAAGTGATCTGTTCTTAGATCCGTTATGTCTATGACATGACCCGGCGTTATAGGTTGTGCGATAACCCAATAGTTATAGCCTCTATTTGAATATGTTGAGATAAAGAATGCAGAAGCAAATGCGGCAACAATTAAAGTAATCGCAAGTGGCATACGCGCACCATAAGAGTCTTTTTTATTTTTCATGGGCCCACCCAACGGGCTCGAGCGACATCTGACCTGAAGTTGTCCACAATCAGCCAAAGGTATGAGAGATTTAAAGACTAAAGAGTGAGTTTTTCCCTTATTAACAAGGCAACGGTATGTCTATGACAACCCAACGTGACTTTGACCAAATGCCAACTTTTACAATTACTGAGTTAACTCCAGTTTCAAGTGATCCTAATGAAGATTTTCTACATCCGGTCTTAGAGATGTTTCGACCGGCTCCGCAGCTAGAAGTAGTTAAGGAGCCGCGACTTTACTTAGTGCCCAGCACTTTTGGTGAAGAGTTTGATCCAGAATTTGCACCCCAACCAACCTCTGCCGCTACTTTGCCAGAAATAACGCCGCTAATTAATCAATTCACTCACAATGTGCTTGAAATTTGGGCAGGCAGAAGATCTTCTCAACAACTTCAATTGTCATGTCATTACTCGATATTTTCACAACTTCAACGGGCAACTGGTTCCTTGACGGAAATTGGAAGAGTTCGCAAAATAAGAATTACAGAGCCGCTCGATGGTATTTGTGAAGCCACTGTCACGGTGCGATTTGGAGATCGCTTACGTGTGGTTGCAATCAGATTTGAGGGGTTAGACGGACGATGGTTATGTACCTGTCTAACACTTATCTAAATTTAAGCTGCGCCTCCGTGGCAACGCTTAAACTTTTTACCTGATCCACATGGACATGGTGCGTTTCGAGAAACTTCACCAGTTGTGCGCACGCCTGATTCATCGGCAGCTGTGTACTGCAAACCTGACTGAGGCAATTGCTTTGATTCAAGACCTGGAGCTACAACATGATTGCTGGCACTCTCGACAGAGACTTCGATGTTGAACACAAAGCCTGCGATCTCTTCCTTTACGCCATCCATCATGGCTGCAAATAGATCGAAGCCTTCTTTCTGATATTCAACTAGTGGATCGCGTTGGGCCATCGCACGAAGACCGATACCTTCTTGCAGATAATCCATCTCGTAAAGATGCTCGCGCCACTTGCGATCCAGGACTGATAGCAAAACCTTGCGCTCTAGTTCGCGCATGACTTCATCACCCAGAGCTTCTTCTCGGCGTGCATATGCCGCTTCGCAATCTTCGAGTACCTGAGCGGTAATGAATTCTGCATCTAGGCCCACACGTGAACCAGCTCTGGCTTCAAGATCTTGGATAGTAAATGAAATTGGGTAGATCGTTTTAAGCGCTGTAAACAGAGTTTCTAGATCCCAATCCTCTGCATAACCATCAGCGGTCGCTGCTGTAACGTAAGCAGACAAAGTATCTGAAACAAATACTGCTACTTGCTCCTTGATATCAGCGCCTTCAAGCACCATCCGACGCTCACCATAAATAACGGTGCGCTGGCGGTTCATGACATCGTCATACTTCAAAACATTCTTACGCATTTCAAAGTTCTGCGCTTCAACCTGAGTTTGTGCAGATTTGATCGCGTTTGAAACCATCTTTGATTCAATTGGTGCATCATCTGGCAGACCGGCAGCGGTTAAGAAGCGTTCAACAATTCCTGAATTAAATCGACGCATCAAATCATCTTGCAATGAAAGATAGAAACGTGATTCACCTGGGTCACCTTGGCGACCTGAACGACCTCGAAGCTGATTATCGATTCGACGGGATTCGTGGCGCTCGGTTCCTAGAACGTAGAGTCCACCAAGTCCGACAACTTCTTCATGACCTGTTTCTACTGCTGACTTTTGTCGAGCAATCTCTGCTGGCCATTCCTTTTCATACTCTTCAGCATTATCAACTGGAGAAATTCCGCGACGTTGTAATTCAAAATCAGCCATGAACTCTGGGTTTCCACCCAACATGATGTCGGTACCACGGCCTGCCATGTTTGTAGCAACGGTTACCGCGCCTTTAACACCCGCGCGCGCGATAATCGCTGCTTCACGTTCGTGGTGTTTTGCATTGAGAACTTCGTGAGGAACTCCAGCTTTGCGAAGAAATGCTGACAGTTCTTCAGACTTTTCAACGCTTACAGTTCCAACCAATACTGGCTGGCCCTTGCGATAGCGTTCAACGATATCTGCAGTTACAGCTGCAAACTTTCCGATCTCAGTTTTGTAGACCAAATCTGGTGAATCAATTCGCTGTGATGGTCGGTTAGTTGGGATTGGAACAACACCTAGCTTATAAATTTGCTGGAATTCTGAAGCTTCTGTGGTTGCTGTACCTGTCATACCTGACAATTTGTCATACAGACGGAAGTAGTTTTGCAGGGTGATTGTTGCAAGAGTCTGGTTCTCGTCCTTAATTTCAATGCGCTCTTTAGCTTCTAGCGCTTGGTGCAAGCCCTCGCTGTAGCGACGACCTGCAAGCATGCGACCAGTGTGCTCATCAACGATGAGCAGTTCGCCATTCATAACAACATAATCTTTGTCGCGCTTAAACAACTCTTTCGCACGGATAGCGTTGTTTAGGTAGCCAATCATTGGAGTATTGGCGGCTTCGTACAGATTTCCAATCTGCAATAGCTCTTCGACCTTAGTGACACCAGCTTCTAAAATTCCTGAAGTCTTTTTCTTCTCATCTACTTCGTAGTGAACATCGCGTTGAAGCTTTTGAACAAGATTGGCAAACTCGACGTACCACTTGGTGGCCTTATCTGCTGGTCCACTAATAATCAAAGGCGTACGAGCTTCATCGATCAAAATCGAGTCAACTTCATCGACTACTGCAAAGAAGTGATCACGCTGTACACATTCTTCAAGTGACCAAGCCATGTTGTCACGAAGATAATCAAAACCGAATTCGTTGTTTGTTCCATAAGTAATGTCTGCTGAATATGCCTCACGGCGTTCAGCAGGAGACATGTTGGCAAGAATGACGCCAACCTTTAAACCTAAGAATCGATGAACTCGACCCATCCATTCGCTATCGCGCTCTGCCAAATAATCATTTGTTGTAACAACGTGCACACCGCGTCCAGCAATTGCATTTAAGTATGAAGGTAGCGTCGCAACTAAAGTCTTTCCTTCACCTGTACGCATTTCGGCAATATTGCCTTTGTGCATTGCTGCGCCACCCATGATCTGAACGTCATAGTGACGTTGACCTAAAGTACGTCGACCTGCTTCGCGAACAACTGCGAAAGCTTCGGGCAAAAGATCATCAAGTGATTCGCCATTTGCATAGCGGCCTTGGAAAAGAGGTGTCTGTTCGCGTAGCTCTGAGTCTGACATCGCTGAAAAGCGAGCCTCTTGAGCATTGACCAAGGCAACGATCTTGGTGAGATCGCGAAGGATGCGTCCTTCGCCTGCACGCAAAATCTTGTCTACAAACGCTGGCATTGACCTCGCCTTTCGATGGGGGTGGAACCCGTATTCAGACCCTTATCGTAGAGGTTGGGCAACGCAGGCGGTAATCGCGGTGACTGAGCCAATAGCCTGAAAACCCTGCGAATAAACCGCTCTAGCCGCTTCTCGCAGGGTTGCTCCCGTTGTGATTACATCATCAACCAGTATCAGCTCTCCCCTGGCGTGCGAACTCAGGGTAAAGGCTCCTGCAAGATTTGCAGCCCGCTCATCGCGATGTAATCCACTTTGATCTAGAACTCTTCTGGAAAGTTGCAGGCAATCAACCATTGGAATTCCGGTTCGTTGTGAAATTTGTGACACAAGATCCACAATAAAACTTCTGCCCCTGCGTCGTTGCGATGTTTTACTGGATGGAACCGGTACTAAACGATACAAAGTGTTGTCTAGAATCACTTTAGCTAAAACATGAGTGATCGCATCAATGATCAATTCATCCGCACCCTTCAGGCCAGATTCCTTAGACGCGAGAATTATCTTTGACGCTGTTGGTGTATATAAAAGTGCCGAATGCACGGTGAGGCTATCAACTTTAGTTTTGTAATAATGTGGATGCCAACTACTTCTGCACGATGAACAAATGCTTGGACCTAATGCACGGCAGCCAAAGCATCGGCTAGGAAAGATCAATTGTGACAGTTCAGCAAATGCACTCACTCGGCAATCATGATGCACTTGAATTGATCTAGGAGCGAGAAGGAAAAACTGTGGAAACTAAGCTTTGTAGTCTTCAGGCTTTAAAGGAATAAGTCGCTGCTCAATGCTTTCCCATGTATTGCGCGGAAGCGTGACAACAAAATGTGCGCCATGCCCAGGGCGTCCCCATGCTTCGAGTTCACCATTGTGTAATCGCGCATCTTCAAGTGCAATCGACAGTCCAAGTCCAGTTCCTCCACGAGTTCGGGCACGTGAAGGATCAGCACGCCAGAATCGATCAAATACTCTGGTGAGAGCACTTTCATCAAGTCCGATTCCATAATCACGCACACCCACTGCAACATCATGTTCACTAGAAACGATTCGCACATCAATTTGCATCTCTTCAGAATGATCAATGGCGTTAGCCAATAGATTACGAAGAATGCGCTCGACTCGTCGAATATCAGCCTTAATCATGACTACTGATTCAGTGGAATTGACATAAATCTGGGTTTTTCGCTCTTTGGCAACAAGCCCCAAATCATCGGCGCAACGCTGTACTAGTTGGACCATATCGAAATCCACTGCTTCTAAAACAGCAACTTCAGCATCAAATCGTGAAACTTCTAGTAAATCTTCGAGCAATTTTTCAAATCGATCTAGCTGAGCAACCAACAACTCAGCACTTCTTGCCACAATTGGGTCAAACGTTCCCTTGGTTGAGTAAATTACTTCAGAAGCCATACGTAACGTCGTCAGTGGGGTTCGCAGTTCATGTGAAACATCAGAAACAAATCTTTGTTGTACGCGAGATAAATTCTCAAGACGAGCAATTTGCTTCTCAATAGATTCAGCCATTTCATTGAAAGCTAGTCCCAGAGTCGAAATTTCATCTTGTGATTCAACCTTCAAGCGCTTTCGGAAATCTCCAGCTGTGAACTCGGTAGCAATCATTGCCGCCTCTCGTACCGGCCTAACTACCTGCCGTACTACAAGCCAAGTAATGAGACCGACCATAAGAAGCAATACAAAACCCGTTAGGAATAAGGAGCGACTAATTAGATCAAGAGTTTTTTCTTGATTTGCCAAGGAAAAGATAATGTACATCTCGTACTGACCTGCATTTGGAATCTGAACTTTCTGGCCAATTGCTAAACCTTTGACTCTAGACCCAGTTAAATAGTTCATGTCGGTGTATTGAAAAACCAAATCAGGGTTCTTTCGAACCTGCTCACTTAAAGTAGTAGGGATGGAACCCGGGTCCAAAAGGTTTGATGCAATCTCGTAATTGTTTTCCCGTGTGTTTCCAGGGCTTCTCAGGAATACAACCTCTCGTGCGTTCTCATTAGAAGTTAAAGTTGTTGCAGAACTAATGACATCATCTACAACTTTTTGAACTTCGGAGTCTTTTTCTCCCTGAGCTAGTAAGAATCTATATTCGGCGGTAAAAATGGTCGATCGAGCTTCAACCAGCGCTGAATTGAGATTCACATCTTTAACGCCCGCAGATAACTGAGAATTGAGCACTGATCCTGTGATGCCGGTAATCACCAGGGAAAGTATGACTGTAGAAAAAATTACCTTGATCGCAAGGGAATTACGAATTCGTAGATAGATTCGGTTCATTATTAGGAACCGCCCATTACTCCAGCTTTGTATCCAACTCCGCGCACAGTTACAACGATCTCTGGATGTTCTGCATCGTGTTCGATTTTTGAACGTAAACGCTGAACGTGCACATTGACTAAGCGCGTGTCTGTGGAATGACGATAGCCCCAAACTTCGCTGAGCAAAGCATCCCGCGTAAATACTCTTCCAGGTTCTTTTGCAAGTGCCACTAGTAGATCAAATTCCAAACGGGTTAATGCAATCTGTTTACCCGCACGTGTTACTTGGTGAGCTTGAACATCGATTGCTAAATCACCAATCGTTAAAAGCCCCGATACATCAGCATTTGTTCTGCGCAAGCGGGTTCTAATGCGCGCAATTAATTCTGACGGATGACGAAATGGCTTAACCATGTAGTCATCAGCGCCAGCTTCTAAACCTTTAACAACATCTTGGGTGTCGCCTTTAGCCGAAAGCATGACGATTGGAACCATAGATTCTGCGCGAATTAATTTGCAGACTTCGATTCCATCAAGGCCAGGCAACATAACATCCAACAAAACTAAATCTGGAGGATTGTTACGAAAAACATCCATGACCTCATCGCCACGACTTACTAGATCCACATCGATGCCGGCACCGGTTAAAACGATGCCGAGCATCTCTGCGAGATCCTGGTCGTCATCGACGACCATGACTAAAGTCATTAGCTACCGTGCTCCCAAGAGTTCAGGTACATATCCTGTGCTGGAGTTAGCACATCGATTCGTCCGCCCATGCTGATCAACTTCAGTGAAGCAACTTCCTTATCGATGTATGTAGGAACTTCGTGTACACCAGGCTTCAAGTTCTTTGCTTCCTTAACTAGGTATTCAGCAGTTAGAGCTTGATCTGAGAATGACATATCCATTACAGATGCTGGGTGTCCTTCTGCAGCGCCTAGGTTAACCAAGCGACCTTCAGCTAGAAGTAGTAAACGACGCCCATCTGACAACACATATTCATCAGTTTGGTGACGCATCTTTAAGTTCTTTGTCTTTGCATTCTGTTCTAGCCATGCAACATCGATTTCGATATCGAAGTGGCCTGAGTTAGCCATGATTGCGCCATCCTTCATGACTGCAAAGTGCTCATCACGCAATACATCGCGGTTACCTGTAACAGTAATAAAGACATCTCCAACCTTTGCAGCATCAAGCATTGGCATCACGCGGAAGCCTTGCATCATTGCATCAAGTGCCTTAGTTGGATCAATTTCAGTAACGATTACATCTGCGCCCATACCCTTGGCACGCTCTGCAACACCTTTACCGCAGTAACCAAATCCAGCAACGACAACTATGCGACCTGCAAGCAAGAAGTTAGTTGCACGAAACACTGCATCAAGAGTCGATTGCCCTGTTCCATAACGATTATCAAACATGTGCTTTGTGTCGGTGTCATTAACAGCGATCATCGGGAACTGAAGCGCTCCATCCTTAGCCATCTGGTTAAGGCGGATAACTCCTGTTGTTGTCTCTTCGCAACCACCTGCGATATTTGGAATCAATTCTTTACGAGTTGTGTGAAGGGTGTTAACAAGATCGCAACCATCATCAAAGACTTGGTGTGGTTCGATATCAAGGGCTGCGTTGATGTGCTTGTAATACCCATCGCGATCAACTGCGTTGCGAGCAAACACTGAAATTCCATACTCATGTACAAGAGCTGCAGCTGTGTCATCTTGGGTTGAAAGTGGGTTTGATGCACAAAGAGCAATCTCTGCTCCACCAGCCTTTAGAACACGCATCAAGTTAGCGGTCTCTGTTGTGACGTGCATACATGCAGAGATACGAACTCCTGCGAAAGGTTGTGACTTTTCAAAGCGCTCACGGATTTGAGCAAGTACAGGCATGTTGCGCTCGGCCCACTCGATCTTTTTGCGACCTTCTGCTGCAAGTGATGCATCAGCAATGTCATGCTTTGGAAGAGTTGAAGTAACTGGAACGTTCACGTAAATCTCCTTAATTGGTAATCAAAGTATTAATTGGATACCTAAGGCGTAGGGCTCTACTGTGCTAGGCGGTTATAGGCATAGGTTACTGCCCTCTTGTGAAAAGCTCGTCATGGAAAACGGGGGTTAGCGGCGTATTAGTGCGAGAACCGCATCACGTACCGACTCCATTTGAGCCTGCGTAGAAGCCTCAACGTTAAGTCTTAGGAGAGGCTCGGTATTTGATGGGCGAAGGTTAAACCACCAGGTATCCCCATTGACTGTCAATCCATCAAGTTCATCAACCGAAACATCCTGAGACTGGTAACTCTTGCGAACATCCTCAGTTGCTTGCTGGGTATCTGAAACTTTTGAGTTGATTTCACCACTTGAGCTGTATCGAATAAATGGAGCTAGTAGCGCTGACATGGTGGCATTGCTTTCACCAAGGGCTGCGATCGCATGCAGAGCGGCAAGTGCGCCACTATCTGCCATCCAAAACTCTTTGAAGTAGAAGTGACCAGAATGCTCGCCACCAAAAATCGCGCCACTTTCAGCCATCATCTTCTTGATGTATGAATGACCAACTCGGCTACGTAAGCCTGTCCCGCCATTTTCTTGAATCACTTCCGCAACCGCACGGGAAGAAATCAAGTTATAAATAATCTTTGATCCTGGTCGCTTCTTTAATTCTCGTTGTGCAATCAAAGCGGTTAAAGCAGATGGGTTAACTGCGACGCCTCTTTCATCCACTAAGAAACAACGATCTGCGTCGCCATCAAAAGCCAAGCCAAGATCGGCTTTGTGATCAATCATCGCTTGCTTGAGATCTTTCAGTGTGGATTCATCCAGTGGGTTAGCTTCATGGTTAGGAAATGAACCATCTAATTCAAAGTACATAGGAATAACTTCACAGTTGAGTCGAGCAAAAATTGCAGGAGCGGTGTGTCCAGCCATTCCATTTCCAGCGTCAACAATGATTTTTAGGGGCCTAATCTTTGTGACATCAACTAACGATAAGAGATGATCTACATACTCATTGAGCATATCTCGATGCTTTTCAACGCCTACATTACGCAATGCAATAGGTGAACCCTCTCGAACAAAGTTCTCGATAGTCAGCAATCCTGACTCTTTACCTATCGGACGCGCTTTGCTTAAACACAATTTAATCCCGTTGTACTGAGCAGGGTTGTGGCTCGCAGTAAACATCGCCCCTGGCAGCCCCAGTTTTCCGGATGCGAAGTACAACATATCTGTTGAAGCTAAGCCGATTCGAATTACATCCATGCCTTGTGAAGTAACACCGGCAGAGAATGCTTCGACCAGTTCTGGAGATGATGGACGCATGTCCTCACCAATAACAATAGTTCCGGGTTCTCGCTCGATTTGTAAAAATCGGGCAAATGCCATTCCCGTTGCAAAGGCAAAATCTGCATCAATTTCGGTGTCTACTAAGCCTCTGATGTCATAAGCTTTAAAAATATTTGGAATTAGATCCATGATTTTTTATGAAGGAACCGCTCGCAAGTGACCACGGCGACCAATTTGTTGTTGCGCAGATGTTGATGGAGTTGGCGTAATTGGCTCCACTTCTTTTGAAGCAACTTCTCGCACTGCATCTGCAATCGCCATCAAGTCATCCTCACTTGGTCCTGGAGAAACACCATCAAGCTCCTGCTTGATAACACTCCAACCATGAGGGACCTTCAAGCGAGTTCCGTGAACTGCACACAAGTCATATGCATGTGGTTCAGAAAAGGTAGCTAATGGTCCAACTACAGCCGTTGATTCGGAATACACATACGTCAAGGTCATGGTTGCAAGAGATCTGCACCCTGCACGGGAGCACCCCCGCCCACCTTGAGTTCTCATAAGAGAAACATTAGTGGGAGCAGGTAGGAAAACTTGGGATTATCAAGGATTTAAAATGCGAATATTTGAATCAGGTACTTCAACTCTAGTAAGTACGCTTCCAGGTGCAATTGGGAAATAGCCATAGCCATTTACAGAAGACACTAATGCACCTGCATAAGTCTGCTTACCTACCTTAGTGATCGTAAAGGAACGAGCAGATCCTGGCACTTTCCATGTAACGATATCCGCCCCCTTGATGGCTTTCCGAACTACCTTGCCATTAACTAAAGTCACATCGACTGCCACGTTTATTTGCGCTCCTGTAAATGCAATCAAGGGTGCAAGACCCGTAACGGCCATTGTGAATGCAGATAACTCAGGTGCCGGGGTACTCCACGTGAAGTCTCTTCTTGCTCCTACAGCAACTGAGGATTCAACTGCAGCAACAACCGGCTCAGTTGAAGTAATTTTCAGTGCAAATACAGGTGAAGAAACACTTGGAGAAAAACTAAATTCAGTTACCAACCCTGCCGCAACATTTCTCGAATTAAGACCAACAGGAATGAAAACTCCATCTGCAGAAAGAAGTTCCACCGTGATGCTTGCATCAACTTCACCTGGAGTTAAAACTCTCAGAACATTAGTAGATCCTGTATTTTGTCCTGGCTTTTTCTTTTGATTAGGAATCGCTGGAATAACGAGAGTTTTGCTTGCAGAGGTTACTGGATTGATCAAATCTCCACCTAGTGCCCTCAGACCTTTACCCTGCTCATCTATCATGAATGAATTAATTCTGCCGGAGCGAGGTAGAACGTTGACAGTTAAAGTCTTGTCTCCGGGAGCAAGTGAATCAACAGGAATAACCAGATAGTTTTTAGATGGAACATTTAAAGTACGAAGAGGTTGCTTTCCATTTTCTGTAAACACAATCACATCAACCACGGCATTACTAAGCCCGCTGTTTACAACTATTAAACGACCTTTGGTAGTGATGTCTGCACTAGCCCCGACAAACCATTGCGATGAAGCAGGACCTGAACACAGTGCTCCTCCAGCCCAACTTCCAGAACGGCTTTGCCAAACCACGGGAGTTGAACCCTCTGAATTAAAGAGTAGAGAATCCTTCATGACAGGTAGGCGCAAAACCTTTACAGCTTTAGTTTTCGTGCTTCGATCCTGCAAAGTTTGGAACTGCGTTTTCTGCGAGGAAAGTGAGATTTGAGAGGCAAGACCAGGGAGAGTCGGTGGACATACAACAGCTGGATAGTTTTCAGAAAAACTCTTCTTAGTTACGGCAACATTGAGCGCCAATGCGATGGTAATCGCAGCTGCTATAAATGCAATAAAACGAAGCGGGCGGGAGAAGTTCATGCCAACTCCTTTTCTGAAATTTCACTCTTGCGACGACCCGCGGGAAGAGCCATTACAAGCACAACAACAAAGAAAATCAACTGCAATGACAACCAGGCACGACGCGTAGTTCCATCGTGGATTAGAGAGATCTCTCCGGCCTCAGTGACTTTAAAGGTTGGTAATCCCTGTTCATTCTTGCTTCGTTCTAATCGATATCCATTTTCAAGTACCTGCCATGAGCGGTTATATGTTTCAGTCAAAATAAGTGTTCCCGCAGATGGGACATAAGTTCGAGCCCCAACTTCGCCTGCTTGCAACTCTTTGCGAACCCCGTCTGTGCCAACAAACATCAGTCGTGAGGCAGGAGCAGTAACTTTCCATACAACACCTAACGAGGTTGCCGAGGTTCGTGTGAAGCCACCTAAGCCATCAATAGATCGAATGATTTCTCTTTTAAAGGGCGCTTTTACATAAAGATACTTCACGCCAAAATCACTAAGTGTTGAACTACTTGTAACGCCAGATCCATCAATTAGTCCACGCGCAGCTTCTGCAATCGCAGAACTTTGTGCAGGTGCAACATCAGGTTCTCCGAGTGAAATATCTTTACCCCGTGAAAGATGGTATTGAATCTTCCTTTGATCTTCACTTCCAACTTCGCGCAAGACAAGGATCTTGGTATCACTTTCAACGCTTAAGAATGCAGGCATTACAGTTTCGCGATTTGCCTGAACCAAAGAATCGGCACCTTTAGTGACTGACCAACCAATTGCTGCAACAGAATAAGCAAAAGTTGTAAAAAGAAGTAAAGCTGAAAGAATGTGACGATAATGCACATGGCTCAGAACTAATGTTTCACGTAATCGATCCAATAGCACCGTTCCCGCTGCGATCGCTGCAAGAGTCACTAAAACAATTACAGGACCTGACCAAACTTTGGAAGAAGCTTCATTTCCATGTGTTGAAATAGAAAGTGCAGACAGGATTACCGCTAAGACAAGTGCGCCGACGCCATATTCGGCGATGCGTCGTGCATGAGTTGATGAGAATAGTGAAACTATCAACACTAAAAGAATGGGACTTACTAACCACATTGGTAATGCATTTGCCCCACCTGGATTACCCAGTAAGGCTGAAATTGGACCTCCACCTGAAATAAGCAATCCAGGCTCAACTAACAAGCGACTTGGGTGAACCAACGCCTCTAGCGAATACGGCACATTCATCAAAAATGGGATGAAGATCAACGATGCGCGCTTTTGCAGGCGAAGTAAGTACAACTGTGGATTTGCCTCTTTTGCATGTTTCTCATAATCGCTCAATGTTGAAACCAAGCCCGCGACGAAACCAATCACAAAAATCATTAATGAGAAGCCATAAAGGGCTGCCAATAGCAGAGAGATGCCCGCAATCTTTCTCCAGCTAAATTGCTCAATCTTCTCAATATCGCGAAGTAAGAGCGCTGCATAAGGCGCAAGAATCAAGAACAGGACAGTTGCAATGTGGCCAGTAGAAACTGCTGCAATGGCAACCGGTGAAATGGCGTAAAGGAATGCTGCAGGAATCGATATCCAAGGGTTCTTGGTCAACTGCTTCAGTAGTTTCGATGCTGTAAACATCATGATGACAGGAGCCACCAAGAAGAAGGTTGTGATTAAGAATTGGACCTTACCTAAGAAAACAAGAGATGCCGTTGCTGTAATTGCAACCCACGTCGGTGTGGCAACTGAAGAACCCATTCCAACTTGATGCCACGATTGAAAATATGTTTGCCAAAGATCGGTGGCACCTGACGGAGAGATTGGTAGTGCTCCCCCAACGAGTGCGCCGAATCTATTGCGTGAATTAAGAATAGAAATTATTGCAATAAGTAGAAAGCCAATTACTTCAGGGCGCTTGAATACTGCAAACCAGTGAGTTGTATCTACCGGAGAAAGTAAATCTTCATCTTCGTTAGAGTCCAACACTGTTGGTTGAGAAACCTGTGCATTTTCAGGAAATAACCTTGAGCGAAGCGCATCAATAACACCTTCGGATGCAAGTCGAATCTGAGACCATCGTGGTGGAATGAATTCGGCAATAACTCGTGCTGAAACAAATCGTTGCTTTCTTCGAATCTTGCGAGCAGTGATCAATGAACCCGGTCGAATGATTAACGCTCCGACTGCCAAGATTTCATCAGCGGCATACCCTGGAAGTTTTGCAATTAAATACCCAATGGCCCTTGCAATTGCACTGCTAAGGATCTGAATAACTAGCCAAGGCAAAATCCACCAAGAAGAGTTCGCAAGCAATACATATGCAGCATTGCGTCGATCCAAAAGCAAAGGTCTGTGCAGGAAAGCGCCATCAACTTCTACAACTCTGCGCTCTGTAGCAGATGCTTGCGCGTGAAATGCAACTGCTCCGGTAGCAACCATTACTGAGTGACCAGCTGCGCGGGCACGCCATCCGAAGTCAACGTCATCCCTAAACAAAGTTAAATTAGGGTCTAGGCCACCTAGTTCTTCAAAGACATCACGACGAATTAGTGCACCGGCGGTGCTAACAGCCAAGACATCATAAATTCCATCATGTTGACCTTGGTCATATTCCAAAGGTTCAAGCCCTGTCCAACGTGCACCATTGCCAGCAATACTTATTCCGGCTTCAAGCAAATGTGTACGGTCATGCCATCCCAATAACTTTGGGCCAACCATCACAACTTGTGGGCGGTCATCAATTGCAGCTAGTAACTCTGCGAGTGCAGTTGGCGCTGGTGCGCAATCATCATGAATAAGCCAAATCCATTCATGATCTACAGCCCTTGGTAATTTATCGACGGCTAAAGAAACCGCTTCACCAAAACCTGTTTCAACATCAGCAGCGATAAATGGAATTCGTGCAGATTTTAAAAGTTTTGTAGACGCATCCTGCGATCCAGTATCGACTGCAGTAATGAGATCAATCGGACGAGTTTGCGAGGTTAGCGCTGCAACAACTTCGGGTAACCAAACCGCTCCATTGTGTGAAACAAGAACAGCGGTTACGCGATGCTTATCGACTGCGGCTTGGGAAGCCATAGTTATAACTCACTTTCTCGTGAGAGAAATGTGAACCTTACGCAGTGCGACGCTTTAAGCGACGACGTTCGCGTTCTGAAAGACCGCCCCAAATTCCGAAGCGCTCATCATGAGCTAGTGCGTACTCAAGACATTCGGAGCGAACATCGCATGAAAGACATACGCGCTTTGCTTCACGAGTTGAGCCACCCTTTTCTGGGAAGAAAGCTTCTGGATCAGTTTGCGCACACAGAGCGCGCTCCTGCCATGAAAGCTCCATGTTTTCGCCAGATGCGAGTGTGATTGTTGGACCTGAAGTGGGGATTGGGGAGTTCTGGGCTGCGGGTTGAATCGGCATAACGTCGATGCTCCATTAGCTAGATCTTGTCTCATCCCTCTTGGAAAAGACTTTCTTAAGAGTGAATTACACGCTTGTAACTCGCTCATGTCAAGCCCGAACAGAGCAATTCACGCTCGCGCTACTGAGGAATTGGAAGAATTTCACCTTTTGTGACAAATGTTGACCCTATTTTTGCTCCATCAGCGATGATCGCACCAGTGGCAACAAATGAGTCCTGGATGTCAACATCGCGGCCAATCACAGCTCCGGCCTCAACGATAGAGCCATTGATTCGAGTCCCAGCCCCCACTGAACTACCCCGGCCAATGCAGCTGCCCCCAGTAATCACAGCAGTGGAATCAACGTGAGCATCTGGCATAACTAAGCCAGGGCCACTGCGAAGGACGATATCTATTGATGCTTTGAGCAAAGCTTTTGGTGTTCCAATATCCAACCAATATGCATTTTCCAGATATCCGTAAATCTTTGCACCATTACTTACTAACTGCGGAAAAGTTTCACGCTCTACAGAAACAACTGTGTCTAATGGAATCGAAGAAATGACACGTGGATTAAAGACATAACATCCTGCGTTGATCTGATTTGTAACTGGGTTATCCATTTTTTCAAGAAATGCCGTAACACGTCCTTCTGAATCAGTTGGAACGCAACCAAAAGCACGAGCATCTTCCACTTGAGTTAAATGCAAAGTTACATCTGCATCATTAGCTTCATGACGGCGAATCTGTTCTGCTAAATCGTGAGCACTCAGTACATCTCCATTTAAAATCACAATAGATTCTTCAGAATCAAGCAACTGCGCAGCATTAGCAATTGCACCACCAGTGCCAAGGGGCTCTTTTTCAACAGCATATTTAATGCTCATCCCCCATTTGGAGCCATCTCCAAAATAGGGTGTAAAAACTTCTGATAGATAAGAAGTCGCCAAAACAATCTGTGTAATTCCAGCTTTTTTCGCCATCATTAATTGATGTTCTGTCACAGGAATCCCGGCAACTGTGAGCATGGGCTTTGGGGTATTGCGGGTTAATGGCATTAAGCGGGTGCCAAAGCCACCAACTAGAAGAATTGCGACAGCCATTATTAAGCCTTCAAACGTTGAACTGCATCTGCAATGTGGGCATCAGATGCGGTCATTGCAATGCGTATATGGTTTTTTCCTTGCTCGCCATAGAAGCTTCCGGGAGTTGCCAAGATTCCACGTTCTGCAAGCCAGGCAACGCTGGTCCAAGCATCTTCATTACGTGTGCACCACAAATACAAACCCGATTCGCTGAACTCAACTGTAAATCCTGCACTGGCCAAAGCTGGACGCATCGCATCTTTACGAGCGTTATAGCGAGCGCGCTGTTGGGCAACATGTTCATCATCAGCAAGTGCAACCGTCATCGCCTTTTGAACAGGAAGAGGAACCATCATTCCGCCATGCTTTCGAATCTCACGGATTCGAGCGATTAACGCACTATCTCCAACCATAAATGCTGCGCGATAGCCCGCCATTGATGAACGTTTGGATAATGAATGCACCGCAAGAATATTTGTGTTGTCACCGCCTGTTTGAGATAAGACTGAAACAGAGTGTGCATTTTGATCAAACTCGAGATAACACTCATCGGAAATCAAAACTGATTTGTTCTGACGGGACCATTGAATACAACGATTTACTTCTTCAACGCTATGAACTCGTCCAGTTGGATTAGAAGGCGAGTTCAACCATGCTAAATCAGCAACTGGCCAACTTTGTGCATCAATTGCAACCGGAACAGAATCAGCACCAGCCAGAACTGCTCCTACGTGATACGTGGGATAAGCAATTTCAGGAATTAATACACTTTTTGATTCAAGATATGTGGGAAGCCAAGCAACTAACTCTTTGGATCCAATAATTGGCAACACATCAAAATCACCAGTTGCACCTAAACGTTGCATTGCCCATTTTTTAATTGCGGCGCGAAGTTCTGGGGTTCCGGCGGTCACTGGATAACTTGGTGAGTTTGAAGCATCACGAAGTGCTTGTTGAATAAATTCAGGTGTTGGATCTACCGGCGTTCCTTGAGAGAGATCAATAATCCCTTGCGGATGGGCACGGGCTTTGTCACCAAATGGCGCTAACGCATCCCACGGAAAGTCTGGGAGCTGGGCACGCAATGGTTACTCGCTCTTTGGTGGGCGGGCTGCGATTGAAGCGTGATCGGTGCCGGTTGGGCCAACCTTGCTTGCACCACCTGGTGAACCGATTTCGATAAAGAATTCGGTATTGACCTTTCCAAACTCTTTCCATGGGCCAGGGACATCATCTTCGTAATAGATGGCTTCTACTGGACACACAGGCTCACACGCACCGCAATCCACGCACTCATCTGGCTGGATGTAGAGCATGCGATCGCCTTCATAAATGCAATCCACCGGACATTCTTCGATGCAGGATTTATCTTTTACATCGATGCATGGGTCTGCGATCACATAGGTCACGAGCTGCCTCCAAAGTGTTGGACATGGTGTCTGGTGAGGAATTCTAACGCCAAGTAACGCCGCTGCGCGATATTTACCGCTAGTTGATAATTGGCGGTGGTCGATATTTAACGGTGGGTTTATCGTTGTCTCATGCCAGAAGAGCTCGAATCACAATTCACTGAACTCATCGGCTCACGGGTAAGCATCAGGCTGCACGAGCCCGATGGGGGCTTTCGTGACATCTTGGGCCATCTGGTTACCCCACATTCATTGCGTAAGAAAAATGGAGAAGTTATCGAATTCTCTTATAGTGAGATTTTCGTCTGGAAGCAGGTGATTGAGAAGGTATGAAGTTATATGACACTCAATCCCGTCAACTAAAGGATATCGACGTATCGCAAGAACGTATTCGAATGTATTGCTGCGGACCAACGGTATATCGCGATGCACATGTCGGAAATCTTCGTACTTTTTTACTGTCAGATTTAATCGCCCGAGTAGTACGTCTAAACGGGTCGGTTCCATACCTGATTCAAAACATTACTGATGTCGGACACATGTCTGAAGATTTTGTAAATGATGACAAGATGTTGAGTCAAGCAAAGTTAGAAAAGATCGATCCATTTGAAATTGCTCGTAAATACGAAGCTAGATTTCATAACGACTTAGCCGCACTCAACATTGAACCTGCGGCTGCATATCCAAGGGCAAGTGAAAGCATCCAAATGATGTTAGATCTGATTGGAAGATTGATTGAGGCAGAGTTTGCATATGTTGGTTCAGATTCTTCGGTTTACTTTAGCGCTGAAAAATTTGCAACGTACGGCGCAATTAGTGGTAACAGACTTGATTCATTAAAGCCTGGACATAGATACGAATACACCGAAGACGGCGCAAAGCGATTTCATGCCGACTGGGCATTGTGGAAAGCAGCTGGAGATCGAACTGAGATGGTGTGGGATTCACCGTGGGGAAAAGGTTTTCCCGGATGGCATATCGAATGCTCGGCGATGTCATTAGAACTCTTAAATGGACATGTTGACATTCACGTAGGCGGAATAGATCTACGTTTCCCACATCATGAAAATGAGCGGGCACAGTCAAATGCTTTGATTAATCAGGAAGCCGTGGATCTCTGGGTACATGGTGAACACCTGCTTTTTGAGGGTAAAAAGATGTCAAAGAGTTCTGGCAATGTTGTCTTGCTCAAGGATGTCATTGAGCGCGGTTTTGATCCTTTAGCAATTCGGCTTTGTTTTCTAGAAAACAAGTATCGCTCACAAATGGATTTGACGTGGAATGCAATAGAAGCAGCTGCTGAGACTTTGAAGCGCTGGCGAATGAAGATGGCACAATGGGGAATAAGCACAGCGATCGTTAGCGATCCTGAAATTGAATTGGCACTTAACACAGATTTAGATACATCTCGAGTGATTATCCGATTGCGTGAAATTGAGAAAAGTTCCTTGCCAGACAAGGGTGCGATCTTTAAATATGCCGATCAAGTTCTTGGGTTAGATCTGGGGCGTCCAATAGTTGAAAAAGTTTTAACTGTAGAGATGCAGAAACTGCTAGCTGAACGCACACTTGCTCGAGCAGAAAAGCGATGGAGTGATAGTGATCAACTTCGCGGCGAATTAGAAAATCTAGGCCTAGAAATTAAGGACACTCCTGAAGGACAAAGCTGGAGTTAGAGTGGGGTAATTATTCCGATGACGATCGCAATAAAACCAAAATTAATCAAAGACTCACCAATTGCATCGCCTTGAATTAAATACTCCTCGTTAAGGCCTGGAAACCCTGCTCGAAGAACAACAAAGCCCCATGCGATTGAGGCAATAAATTTATAAGAACGCTTGCCCCACAACCTGCCGGTTGCCCAAATTCCAACAACGGTGGCAAAAAGGGAAACTATCAAACCGACCGGTGGATAAAAGCTATAGATAAAAACTGAACTTGCGCCCAGTGCGGCTCCAAATAACAGTGAATAAATGCCTTTTGTCACAGAGTTATGCCTGACGTTAAATCTGTTTCGCGGCCCTTAGTATCAAATGGTTCGCACTTATTGCCCTTAACTAAGGTGTAGTACTCATCGCCCCAAATTTGTAGTCCCAAATTGTTTGATAACGCAAAGAAGGGACCGTCCAGCGCAATCTGAGTTTCATGTGCCTTCATTGCCGCCATCTTTGCATCGACATATGCCCCGCCATCAATCAAAGTAGTTACAAACTCATCATCTTTAGCAAATGGAAGGTCATCAACACTTTCTGCACCAAAGAAATCAGAACCAATTTCTTTCATCTTTGAAATACCTTCAGCTAAAACTGATTTGGGCATTGTGTTCCAATAAATCTTTTGAATTTGCCAAGTAGCTAATTCTGATGCTCTCATTGCAACACGATGCGCTTGAATATGATCCGGGTGTCCATATCCGCCAATTTCATCGTAAGTAATCAAAATGTGTGGCTTAATCTCTTCAATTACTTTGACTAAAATCTGTGCAGCGGAATCAAGGTCTGCTTGCCAAAAAACATCTGGACGATTATTTGGATCTGTTCCCATCATTCCGCTGTCTCGAAATTTTGTCGTGGGTGCACCTAAGAATCGATAATCAGAAATACCAAGTGCCTTCATTGCATCAGCTAATTCAATCTCGCGATGTGCACCAAGTTGATCCTGCTCGCTACTTGCTAAATGAGAAAGTCCTGGAACCAAGACTTCGCCTTCTTCGCCGCGCGTACAGGTTACGAGCGTGACTTGAGCCCCACGATCTGCATACAAAGCCATTGTTGCCCCGTTATTGATGGTTTCATCATCAGGATGTGCATGCACCAGCAGGATGCGGAAGCCTTCATAGGAGCGGTTCATGATTGGTAATTCTGCCGTACGATTGGACCAATGAGTAACGTAGACACATCCAACAAGGCTCGCTTGCCTCGAGATGAGCGCCGAGCATTATTGCTCTCTGCCGCACTTGAAGTGTTTACGGCTGCGGGATATCACTCCGCTGCGATGGATGAGATTGCAGATCGCGCAAATGTTTCAAAACCAGTTTTGTATCAGCACTTCCCATCAAAGCTAGAACTGTATTTAGCGGTTTTGGATTTACACATTGATTCCTTGGTTTTTGAGATTCAAAAAGCAATTGCATCTACTCCTGATAACAAGGACCGAGTATTGGCAACAGTTAATGCTTATTTTGCTTTTATCGAAAAGGAAGGCGAAGCCTTCCGATTGCTTTTCGAGAGTGACATGAGTGTTGAACCACAGGTTCGTGAACGCTTAAATCGAATGACATACGACTGTGCAGCTGCGGTTAGCGCAGTGATTGCACTAGATACTGGCCTACCAAAAGAGGCATCAATGCTTTTGGGTGTTGGAATGATTGGTTATGCGCAAGTAACTGCTCGTCACTGGCTCGAACGAGATAGCAAGTTAAGTCGACAAGATGCAGTTGCATTGGTTTACAACCTCATGTGGCGTGGCATTTCAGGATTTCCGCGCAACTAAAATCGTTAGGATTAAATAAATATGGCAACAACATTTGCTGACCTGCCCCTGCGCAGTCAAACAATTGAGGCATTGCATGCCCACGGTTTCTTAGCACCATTTGCTATTCAAGAAATGGTTCTGCCAATTGCTTTGGCAGATGGTGACGTAATCGGTCAGGCTAAGACCGGAACTGGAAAGACGCTTGCTTTTGGCATTCCAGTTATTGAGCGAGTAATCGCTCCACAGGATCCAGAGTGGGCAGATTTTGATAAAAAAGGTTTACCTCAGGTTTTAATTGTTGTTCCAACACGAGAACTGTGTACGCAAGTAACAAAAGACATTGAAGAACTGGCATCTAACCGTGGAATTCGCACTGTTGCTGTTTATGGTGGACGCGCATTTGAACCACAAATCGAAGCGCTTCAGGCTGGAGTTGAAATTGTTGTTGGAACACCTGGGCGCCTACTAGACCTTTCTCGTCAAGGTCAGTTAAAGCTTAAAGAGGTTTCCCGATTAGTTTTGGATGAAGCTGATGAAATGTTAGACCTTGGCTTTTTGCCCGATGTAGAAAAGATTTTATCTAGCACGCCTAATCGTGCTCAGACCATGTTGTTTTCGGCCACTATGCCGGGTGACATCATTGCTCTTGCACGTCGTTTTATGAATCAACCAATTCATATTCGCACACAAGATAGTGAAGATGAAGGCGCAGTTGTGACCCGAATCAAACAGCATGTTTTACGTGCACATGCATTAGACAAAATTGAAATGCTAGCCCGAATTTTGCAAGCTGAAGGACGTGGACCAACGATGGTCTTCTGCCGCACAAAAAGAACTGCGCAAAAAACAGCGGAAGATTTGCTAGAGCGCGGATTTAATGCAGCACCTATCCACGGTGATCTTGGACAAAGTGCACGCGAAAAAGCGCTCAGCGACTTCAAGGCTGGTAAATCTGATGTGCTTGTTGCGACCGATGTTGCGGCGCGAGGAATTGATATTGATGGGATTACTCACGTAATCAATTACCAATGCCCAGAAGATGAAAAAACTTACGTACACCGCATTGGACGTACCGCGCGTGCCGGTGCACATGGAATTGCAGTTACCTTTGTTGATTGGGATGAACTTGCTCGTTGGAAAATGATTAACCAAACGCTAGAACTTGGTTTAGCTGAGCCTGAAGAGACTTATTCATCATCGGAACATCTCTATGAAACCCTAAACATTCCTGCAGGTTCTTCTGGTCGCTTGGTTAAAGCTAAACCGATTGCAAAAGTTGAGAGCAAGGAATCGCGACCAGCCCGTACAAAACAGGAAGCACCTAAACCCCGTACTGAAAGAAACAGAACTCGTACCAAGAAGTTTAAAGAAAGCTAAGCAGTAACAAAGACGCGAATCGCATCCACAAGCATTTGTACAGCGATTGCTGCAAGCAATAAACCTGCGATTCGAGCGACAAGTGTCACACCCGCTTCTTTAATCACCTTAAGGATTGTGGTCGATGCCATCAGTGCGATTGCAATCGCGATGTGAACCGCCACAACAGCTGCCGTTAAACCTAGTGCCATCGCAGTTGAATCCACCTGCTGAACGAAGATCATCGTTGCAACAATCGCGCCAGGGCCCGCCAATAGTGGAGTTCCAAGTGGCACCAAGGCAATATTTGAATCACCATTTTCGCCATGCTTGTTGGTATTTCCAGTTAATAACTCCAGGGCAACAAGGAGTAACAAGAGTGCACCTGCTGCTTGTAGCGCTTCCATAGAAATGTTGAGGTAACTCAAAATTGCGCGACCAAATAAGGCAAAAATAGAAATAACTAGTAGTGAAACACCTGCGGCCTGAACCGCCAAAATTCTGCGGACCTTAGGGGATTTATCTTTAACCAAGCTTAAGAAAATTGGGGTCGCTCCGGGTGGATCCATGATTACAAACAGCGTGACAAATGATTGGACTGCGAATGTAATTGCGCTTATGTCTTTCACGCTGAAACCACCCTTCGAGCATTGGATTGAGACTCTAACTTCTCCCATTGTTCCCTACGGGTATGGTTTTCTGCTAATGAATTAAGTTTTCCAGTACCGTGATAATCACTGCTTCCAGTAATAACAAGATCTAATTCCTGTGCAATAGTTCGCAACAAGGCTCTTTCATCAGGATTTTGGTCTCGATGATCGACTTCAATACCGTTTAAGCCAGCGGCAACTAATTCTGAAAAATCCTCAGGTGTAAGAATTTCTCCACGATGTGAAGCAAATGGATGTGCGATTACTGCAACTCCCCCAGCTCTTCGAATCAAAGCAATTGCTTCGATAGGAGTAGGCGCAGCATGAGAGACATAAAAACGTGATTCGTTATGTAACAAATTCGTAAAAGCTTCATCTCGTGATTTCACAATTTTCTTTGCAACTAGTGCATCAGCCAAGTGTGGTCTGCCCATGGTTGCGCCCTTTGGCATAGCTAGCTCAACATCTTGAATCGAAATATCAATGCCTTCAGCTCGCATTTTTTCAATCATCTTTCGCATTCGTGGAAGTCGTCCATCGCGAGTTTCTTCAAGCACACGCTGCATTTCCTCATGTTCAGGATCAAAGAGCAGGCCCAACATATGAACGCTCACACCATCATTTGTTAAACAAGAAATTTCAGAACCCAGTGCTAACTTCAGTGAGCCGCGAAGTGATTCGGTCGCCTCAGCCCACCCTGATGTTGTGTCGTGGTCTGTTATTCCTAATACTTCTAATCCCTGAACAATCGCCTTATTAACAAGTTCGCGGGGCGAATCGGTTCCATCGCTGCAATTAGTGTGGGTGTGTAGATCAATCACTCTTTACACTCCTTGTTCTAGTTACAACCAATATACAACCGATCAAAATTAACGCGATTCCTGGAATTACACCAATAGGAGGGGTTTGATCTAACCACCAAGCCGCAAGTACTGCACTAACCGGCACTTCGAAAAACACGATGAGAGAAACTACCGCAGGTGAAACTCGCTTCAGTGCTGAATTAAACATCGTATGTCCTAATAATTGAGCGCCAAGAATTAGGCCCAACAGAATCAACCACTCATTTTGTTCGAAAGAAAAAATCTCATTTCCAGCGATTAAAGCCACCGGTAGTGCGGTCATGGCACACACAAAATAGCAAACCGTTGTATATGTACTTGTCTCTAGTGTTCGTTGTGCTTTTGAACCAGCAATCATGTAAGCCGCAGCTAAAGCTGCTGAAACAAGTGCAGCAATATCACCCAGAAAAGCTCTCAGTGAAATAGTTAGATCCACACCGGAAACAAGAACTACTCCCACAAAACTAACGACCATTCCTAGCCAAGCTTTTGATGGAATGTGCCCGCCGCTAAACTTTACAAACAATGCTGCAAAAATTGGTTGCAGGGCAACAAGTGCGGTACCTGCTGCAACGGTTGTCATGCGCATAGCTAAGAAAAATCCAACAAAGTGAAGTGCTAGTAGCACTCCGGCAATGACTGCCCATTTCATTCCTGTGCGATCGCGTGAATGACGCAACGCAAAAGGCAAGGTGATAAGCGATCCACCCAAGTTGCGCCAAAAAATTAATGTCAGGATTGGCATCGCACTCATTGCAATTAATGGACCAGATGTTCCGATGCCAATGATTCCAAGTCCCAATCGAATCAGGTCAGGCTTAGCAGGTATCGCCGTATGTTCATTAATACGTTCACCTGGATTCATAAGAGAAAGGTACCCTTAACCCATGAGCGGAAATCTCTTAAACCGAGTATTTCTCGCCCGTCTTGCTGGCACCGCGGTCTTTGACCCAAATGGTGATCCCGTCGGAAAGGTGCGAGATGCTGTCGCGACCCTTCGAACTAACAATCAACAGCCTCGCATTCTCGGATTAGTAGTTGAAGTTCCATTGCGACGTCGTGTTTTTGTTCCCATTACTCGAGTTACTTCAATTGAAAGTGGCGCGGTTGTAATTACGGGTCTACTGAATATGCGCCGTTTTGATACGCGTCCAGGTGAAGTCCTAGTTCTTGGCGAAATGCTAGATCGTTCAATTACTTTGGTTGAAACTTCTGAAGAAGTTGTTGTTGAAGATATGGGTATGGAGCAATCTCGAAATGGTGATTGGTTGATTGCCAAAGTTCACATCATGCGTAAAGGCAGAGGCTTCCGACGAAAGGGAGCAACTTCTACAGTTGCATGGGAAGAAGTTGTCGGTTTTGCTAATCCTGAACAAAATCAAGGTGTTGCTAATCTACTTTCAACTTTGGCCAATCTACGTGCTGCAGACCTTGCAGCTGTACTACAAGACTTAGCTCCCAAGCGTCGTATCGAAGTTGCTAGTGCTCTTGAAGATGAGCGACTTGCCGATGTTTTAGAGGAAATGGATGAAGAAAATCGCGTTGCACTTCTTGCAGAGCTCGAAGGAGAACGTGCTGCCGATGTTCTAGGCGAGATGGATCCCGATGATGCAGCAGATTTGTTGCGCGAAGTTGGTGAAGAACGTGCAAATGCACTTCTAGATCTAATGGAACCTGAAGATGCTGAAGACGTTTTACGTTTGATGACTTACGAGGATTACTCAGCTGGTGGAATGATGACAACAGAGCCAATAGTTCTAACCGCAGATTCCACTGTTGCAGATGCGCTTGCAGCGGTACGCCAGAAAGAAATTTCTCCAGCCCTTGCTTCACAAATTTACATCTGTCGCCAACCAGTTGAAACTCCAACAGGACGCTTTATTGGCGTGGTTCACTATCAACGTTTACTTCGCGAACCACCTTCTACGCTGCTGGGTTCAATTGTTGATACAGATACAAGAGGTGCAAATCCTGATGCCACCTTGCACGAGGTTTCTTCGCATTTGGCCAGCTACAACATGCTTTCTTTGCCGGTTGTAGATGCCAATGAGCGTCTTTTGGGAGCTGTGACAGTTGACGATGTTTTGGATCACTTGTTGCCTGAAAACTGGCGACATGATCACCGCGAAAAGTCACCAGTTTCTTTCGAATCAGAGAGTATTTAAGGAGGTTTCACGATGGCACGTAACAATGACTTAGATACACCACGCGAGACTCGACGTTCACTTCGTCTAAATTATGACCCTGAAGCTTTTGGTCGTTTGTCAGAACGTTTTGCACGATTCTTAGGTACTGCGCGTTTTCTGGTGTACATGACAATCTTTATTTCTTTTTGGGTCATTTGGAACTTTGCAGCACCTACTGATTTAAGGTTTGATAATTATCCATTTATTTTTCTTACTTTGATTTTGTCTATGCAAGCTTCATATGCAGCACCTTTGATTCTTCTTGCACAAAATCGCCAAGCAGACCGTGATCGTATTCAACTCAATGAGGATCGTGGGCAGAATGAACGATCTATTGCAGATACTGAATACTTAACCCGCGAACTTGCGGCACTGCGTAATTCACTCGGTGAAGTTGCTACTCGAGATTTTGTGCGTACTGAACTTGCAGACCTGGTTGACGAATTAGCTAAGGAGTTACGTCGAGACACCCAATCGGACTCCGAGTAAAGACTTACTACGCTTCATTAGTTTCTCGGCAACATCAGAAATTGCAATTGCAGCAGGTGAAGTTGGATCGGCATCAACAATTGGTGCGCCTTCATCTCCACCAGTACGTAGCGCAGGGCTAAAGGGAATCTTGCCAAGTAGCGGTACATCAATACCTACAAGTTGTGACAGTCGGCGAGATGTTTCATCTCCTCCGCCTTCTCCAAACAAAGAAATCGTGTCGCTGCAGTTTGGGCATGGAAAGGCTGACATGTTTTCAATAACACCTATGACATGTTGGTGAATTTGGTGTGCGATGCGTCCAGCACGCTCTGCAACCTCTGCTGCTGCAATCTGTGGCGTTGTTACGACCACAATCTCTGAAGTTGGAATCAGTTGGCCCAAAGAGATCGCTAAATCTCCAGTTCCGGGTGGCAAATCAATAAGGAGAACATCCAAATCTCCCCAATAGGCATCAGAAAGTAGCTGCTCCAGCACTCGGTGAAGCAACGGACCTCGATAAGCAACTGGGTCGGAGCGTTCTGGCTTAAACATTTCCATTGAAACTGTTTTTACGCCATAAGACTCGAGTGGAATAAACATCTGGTCGATTGCCGTTGGTCGCTGTCCCATCAATCCCATCAGACGCGGAATTGAGTGACCGTAAACATCTGCATCCAAAATTCCAACAGTCAAACCATTTTTAGCCATAGCAACCGCCAAATTTGCAGTTACTGATGACTTTCCAACTCCACCTTTTCCAGATGCGATACCTATGACACGTGTCAAAGAATCTGGCTGGGCAAAAGGAATAAACTTTTCACGTCCACCACGGACAACTTTTTTCACAAAGTTGCGTTGCTCTTCATTCATGACTCCAAACAAAAGTTCCACACCTTGCACACCCTGAACTGATTGCACCGCACCTGTAATGTCGGTCCGCAGTCGATCCTGCATCGGACACGCTGCGATAGTCAGCAATACCTTTAGTGAAATGGAACCATTAACTTCAGAAAGGTCTTCAATCATTCCCAGCTCTGTTATTGGTTTGCGAAGCTCTGGATCATTAACCTTTGAAAGCGCTTCTGTAACTTGCTCCAGAAGTGTCATAGTAAATCTGGGTCAATCATTGCAGTAGGTTTCTTAACCTTTGGCTTAGGTGTTTCTTCATCTAACAAATCTGAAATTTGCTTCTTTACAAAAGTCTTTGGATTCAAATCCTTGGGTTGCAAGTCTTCAAACCCTGGTCCCAGATTATCTCGAAGTTCAGTTGTTGCTTTATTTGCTAAGCCACGAAGTTTCTTGACCCATTGCGCAGCTTCTACGGCAACTTTTGGCAGACGCTCTGGTCCGACAAGCAGCATCGCAAGGATTGCAAGCCCTAAAACTTCACCTGCACCCAGATCAAAGAACATTTCTGTAGCCTACGCCAATTATTTCTTAGCCGCGATTAGAGTTAAAGAGATAGTTCTTTCAACACCATCGCGCTTATAGGTCAGGGTTACAACATCACCAACATTCTTGGATCGAACACTGACAATGAGCTCTTCTGGGCCGTTAATAGGCTTTCCATCCAGAGCAATGACAATGTCTCCGCCACGCAGGCCAGCCTTTTCTGCAGGACTGCCAGCCAAGATTCCGCGACCTGAAGTAGCAACTTGGGCACCTTCACCCATGTAATTCATATCTAATGAGATTCCAATTACTGGATAGGTAGCAACACCATTTTTAATTAATTGATCTGCAGTCTTTCGGGCTTGGTTGATTGGGATTGCAAAACCAAGACCAATCGAACCAATTCGAAGACCAGATCCCAAAGAAGCAATCGCAGAGTTGACACCAATTACGGCGCCAGTTGAATCAACTAGTGGACCACCGGAATTTCCTGGATTAATTGCAGCGTCGGTCTGTAAGGCGTTAATGAAAGAGCTTTCATTATCTGAATCCCCTGCAGTAACTGGGCGATCCTTAGCGCTAATGATTCCAGTGGTGACAGTTCCAGATAATCCCAAGGGAGAACCAATAGCAATGACTGCATCACCAACTGCAACTAAATCACTGTCGCCAAATTGCATCGCCTTCAAACCTGATGCCGCAATCTTCAAAACCGCTAAATCATACGATGCGTCTCTGCCAACAACTTTTGCAATAAAGGTTCGTCCGTCGTTGAGCTTGACTCGGATGCTTCCACCTGATTGCGCGGCTGAACTAATGACATGGTTATTAGTTAAAATATAGCCATCGCTATCAATGAAAAATCCTGATCCTGTACCCGCACCCGTAAGCGAACGAGTTTGAATCGACACTACAGACGGCAAAACTCTTTGCGCAGTCCCGGCTACTGAATCCGGTGCACGTTCAATGGTGCTGGTAGATGAAACGAGATTAACTCGATTAAAAAGTGATGCACCTGATGCATTAACACCCAGAATTCCACCAACTGCTCCTGCTAAAACTGCGATCAGCGCAATAGATCCCTTTGAATTTTTTGAGGAGGTGTTTGCCTGCCACCAAGGGGCTGGCACGGGAGCAACTTTTTTGCGAGGAAATATCATGGCGCTATTTTGCTACAACTTTGTTGCGATCAGTAATCCATCGCCGACTGGCACTAAGGAACTCACCCAATGATCAGTGTCATTCTTGATGATTTTCCCAGTATCTCTGAGGGCGACTGTGCGAGGATCGCGCTGGGCTGCATCACAGACCTTGCCGCCACCGTAATAATTATCTATCACCAGGGCTCCACCGCTTCGCAGAATCCGTTGCGCTTCATTGATGACGTAACCTAAATCTTTCGGGTTATGGCGAACAACAACTAAGTCATAGGCACGATCGGTGAGCTTTGAAATAACTTCAAGGACAGAGTTAGTAATCAAGCGATATCGACTTGGTGCAATGTCTGCATCTGCGAAAGCAAGTTTAGCAATTTGTGAATGTTCCATCTCATCATCTATTGAAGTCAAAGTTCCGCTTGGAAGCATTCCATCAAATAACCACAAGCTACCAACGCCAGAACCTGTTCCTACTTCAACTACTGATTGTGCCTTTAAAGTAGAAGCTAAGAATTTTAGAAATGCTCCGGCTCCAGGTGTTGTATCCACTGTTCCTAATTCAACACCGCGAGCGCGAGCCTGCGATTTAAAGTGATCTTCGGGAATGAAATTCTCGGCGAAAGTATGTGGATCTACTCTCATGACAATGAGGTTATCCACTCGGTAAGAAGGCGCACACCGAATCCGGTTCCACCCTTAGAGTTCTCACCTGCATCAACTTCGCTGCGCGCAGTTCCTGCAATATCTAAATGAACCCAACGTCTAGTTGATGTGAAGTTTTCAAGAAACAGTGCTGCAGTCACTGAACCCGCAGAAAACTTACCTTTATCTGCTGTGTGATTTAAATCCGCGATATCACTGCGCAAAGCATCCTTGTAATCATCAACTAACGGCATATGCCAGACGCGATCACCGGTTGCTTCGCCAGCCTTTGAAAGCGCTGCAGCTAAAGAATTGTCGCGGGTATACATCGCTGCATATTGACGACCTAATCCAAGTGTCGCTGCTCCCGTTAAGGTTGCAATATCTACTAAATAATCTGGATCTAAATTGGCATCTGCATACGCCAAGCCATCGGCCAAAACTAAACGTCCTTCAGCATCGGTATTAATTACCTCAACCGTTGTTCCACCGTAATGCTTGATGACATCACTTGGGCGTTGCGCTGTGGCAGAGATAGCGTTTTCAGCCATCATCATTAATGCTGTCACTTGAACATTTGGCTGTAGATGTTCAAGCGCCGTCAGGGTTCCAAGAATTGCAGCAGAGCCTGCCATGTCACTCTTCATTGCCATCATCGTGTCATACGGACGCTTCAGCGAAACTCCGCCTGTATCAAAAGTGATTCCTTTGCCCACTAAAACAATGTGTGGCAAAGCCTTCGCTGACTTTTTCTTCGATTTTGGCTGATATGTAACTTGAATCATTCGTGGTCCTGGCTTGGGTGATGAGCCACCTACTGCACGAAGACCGCCGAACTCTTTCAGTGCCGCACCTGCAAATATCTTGACCGTTAGGCCAGTTCCCTTTGCAAAATCTTCTGCTTGCTTACCCATCCATGCTGGATTTTTGATGTTTGCTGGAGTGTGAACTAAATCGCGAGTTCTGCAGATTGCGTTGGCAATTGCTGCTGCATCTTTAATCGTCTGAGCATCTTTGCTTGCAATAAAAATTGTTGGCTCTTCTTTTTTCTTGTCTGTCTTTAGATTCCAGACCCAAGCCCCTAAGGAAACCGAAATTGCAAAGGACTTAATCTCTGAGACAACACATGCTGAAAATACTGTTGTGTTCTTTCCCCGTACTTTGCGACCAACCGCGGCTCCTGCTGCGCGCGCAGCGGTACCGCTTTGATCACCAATTCCCACCAAAAATAATCGATCTGTTTCAGAATTTTCAGCGCTGACTGGAACCTCAAAAAGCTCTCCAGCTTTGCCAGTTGGTGCAAAAAAAGTTAATTCATCAACAAGGTTAAGGGCGAAGAACTTTTCCACCTCGGCTGCAAGGGGTGAGACAAATTCGAAATTGCCATCTAGGTTTTTAAAGAATCCAAGTGCAATTGAGTGAGCACTGGCAGCCTTTGAAATCTCAAAAGATGCGTATTGAGGTAGCGCTGACATGATTGGTAAGGCTAGTGCCTTTAAATGTAAATTACTTCTTAACGAGAGCAACAGCTGCGTGTAGAGCTGCGCTGAGATTGTTTGCTTCTTCGGCGTTCATCTCGACAACTAAGCGTCCGCCACCTTCAAGAGGGATTCGCATCACTAGGGAGCGGGCTTCCTTTGTGACCTCCATTGGACCATCACCAGTACGGGGTTTCATGGCTGCCATGGGGAGACTCCTCTAAATCGTTGGTACTGCTATGTGTAAAGCAAGGGGGTAAGTATCTCGCAGAATGAGCCGTAGTGCGAATTCGAGATTGGCCTAAATGCCCAGAATCGCGCTCAATCGGGCTTTACCTTGGCGAATTATTGCCTCAACAGACCTGTCTGGAACACCAAGCATTGATGCGATTTCTGAGGCGCTCATCGACTTCAGATAATGCATGGTCAAGATGATTCGTTCTTCTTCGGGCAATGTGGCAAGGGCTTGCGCCAGTGTTTGCGGTTGCTTGCCCATGAGGCAACTTTACTTCCTTTGCTGCAACTGGCGGCGCAAGGCCGACAGTGAGATGCGTACTCCTACGTACAAACCTGGTGCAATAAGAAGGAATAGCGCTCGCGGAGCAAGAACCTCTTCTGACCAATCAAACCGTGTCGATTGTGGCGTGAGCTCAGTTAATTCAAATCGCCCGGTGCCCTTAATAATTTTTCCTGTATGAACGACATCGCACACAGTTGGTGGATTCCACGCAGTCACAGTCATGTGATCCATGATTCCTAATTTTCCAATTCCTGTAAAAGCTGCAATCGATGTACCAACTCCTTCGTGAATATCAGAAGTAACTTCAACTGTTGTTTGCAGCATCCAGTCACTTTGTGATTCCCAATCAGCTAATGCCGCCCACACTGTTTGGATTGGAGCATCAATGACAAGACTCATTGCGATGTGATTACTTCTCAAGCTTGGCACGCTCGCAATGCTTCATCGACAGTTGTTGTCCATTGAACAATCTCACGCATTCCAGGCTTTATAAATTTCTCATCTTCTAAATGAATGATTAATTCATGTAAAGGTGCATAGATTCCAAATGGATCAAGAATTACAACCGGCTTGGTATGAAACTTTAAATAATGCCCAACCCAAATTTCAAAAAACTCTTCAAGAGTGCCCGCACCGCCAGGCAAAGTCACAAACGCATCTGAAATGTCGGTAATCATGTGCTTTCGTTGCCCCATAGTTTCGACAACATGCAATTCATCGTTGTCATGATCTGCAAACTCAATATCCACCAATGCTTTTGGAATCACGCCGATTGTCTTGCCGGCAGCATCACGTGCTCCCCTAGAGACCGCACCCATCATCGAAATGTGACCACCACCAGTGACTAACTCATTAGAAGAGGTAGCGATTCCCTTGCCTAACTCGTAAGCAAGCTCTACATACTTGTTATCGATCGAGGGTGAGGATGAACAAAAGACGGCAATACGCATGCGGCTAACAATAGAGGCTACGCTTGGCTCATGACGACCATCGCATCTGGCCACGGGATTGCAACTATCGCTAAGGGTGCAACCCTTGATGTCTGGTTTCCATCCCCTGCCTTGTCGCAACTTTCAGCATCCGTCCCGGCAGAGTTATCTGCACTTGTTGGTAATGATGATGCGCGCGCAGTTTCGCGTGAAGTTGTAAGTATTGAAATTGATGTTTCAAAAGCACCAGCCAATGCAGCAGATGCTTACTTGCGACTACATCTGCTTTCACATCGACTCGTGAAACCACACGGGCTGGCACTTGATGGAATATTTGGAATCCTGAGCAATGTTGTTTGGACTTCTGTGGGTCCATGCGCAGTAGAAGATTTTGAAATCACTCGCGCACGATTGAAAGCAGCACATGGACATGTCAGTGTTTATGGTGTCGACAAGTTCCCGCGAATGGTTGATTATGTAATTCCGTCAGGTGTTCGAATTGCTGATGCTGATCGCGTGCGACTAGGTGCTCACCTAGCTTCAGGTACAACGGTGATGCATGAAGGTTTTGTTAACTTTAATGCCGGAACACTTGGAACTTCAATGGTAGAAGGAAGAATTTCAGCTGGCGTGATTGTTGGAGATGGGACCGATGTTGGTGGTGGTGCCTCAATCATGGGAACACTTAGCGGTGGCGGCAAAGAAGTTATTTCAATTGGCCAGAAATGCTTACTGGGTGCAAATTCAGGTTTGGGTATTTCTTTAGGTGATAACTGTGTGATTGAAGCTGGTACTTACATAACGGCTGCAGCAAAAGTTAAGTTACCTGATGGTGAAATAGTTAAAGCCGGAACACTTTCTGGAGCAAGCAATTTATTATTCCGCAGAAACTCACTCGATGGTGGCCTTGAAGTTGTCTTAAGGACTGGGACTTGGGGTGGGCTCAACAGCGTTTTGCACGCTAACTAAATCAAAATAGGCAGATGGAATCCTTGTTCGGCTTCTAAATGTTTCTCCACGAAGACTTTTTTGAATTCCTGTACTAGATGTTGCTCTAATTGTTGCAACAGTTCCGCTCAGATTTTTTGAAACAATCTCAAGCGAAACGACATCAGGCAATGCAAAGGCAAGGGCAACTGAAGCTTGGGTGACTGAACGTTTCCAACTGAAGAAATTTGGATTGAGCTTTGGATCTTGACTTCCGGGATCAGCAATAATCTGGGTATAGGTACGCTCGCTACCCCACGCATTAAGTGCCGTTTCAGTTAAGCCACCGGTAGAACTCCCAAAATATGCCGCAATAGGTAGGTTGTTCTGGGTCAGAGTTAATCCTGCGGTATTGGTAACCGCAGCCTTCCAAAACTTTCCCCACCCTTTTTCAGTTTCTTTGGCAAAACCAAGAAACTTTTGATCAGAAATTTCACCATATAAATCGCAATCGCAACGGGCGCGATAGATACCTGCTTTATTCAAAGCATATGTACGAGAAGCAATTGCTTGGGCTTCAAGAGCTGCCATTGGCCACGAAGAAGGGACTTCACTTATCCCCCACAAATATTCATCGGCCAAACGAACTGAGTTGGTCACTTCTAGTCGAAAGCCCAGAGTTGAAGCTTTAACTGCTCTAAATTGCATTTGCCCATATCGATATCTAGTTGTCAATGATGAATGGGTTAGTGAAACGACTCCATCGACACCGGGTAAATATCGAGTTCCGCTCCATCGAACTGTAAAGACTCGATTTCTTGGCAAACTCGTAGTCTGTTTTCCAGTGACAACACTTGGTACAACTGTAGAGCCCAGAATGGAAAAATTTAACGAACTATTGACTGGGACAACTGCAAGAGGTGCTATTTCTTGAGCATCTCCAATATCTCCACTAAAGATTTGAAGTGTCGCATCAGGAGTTCTTGTTGCAATCCTTGCGGTACTAAGTAGATGACCTACATTTACTCGCAGAATCTTTGAATCATCCATAGGTTGAATTAATACATCTTTGTAATAGTAATTTAGGATCGCAGTAGGTGTCTCGCCGGCAAGGGCTTTAGAGCGAGCACCGATTTGGCTTAGCCCTACTCCGTGCCCATAACCCGCACCTGTAATCGCAAATTCAGTTGGAATCTCTACAGCAGAAGCTTGTTGCGGAGTGAAAGCAACTAAGGCTAAAAGTAAAACGAGCGGCTTAAACATCCTCATCAATTGCTGCACTCTTTCCAAGATGTAGAAATTCTTGATATGCATCGATTACTTGATTTGGTTCACCGCGTTGAATCAACTTTCCCTTATGCAGCCACGCCACATCGTTACAAGTATCTCGCAATGTTTGCATTGCATGGCTTACAAGGATCAGTGCGCGATCATCACTTCTCAACTCTTTGATTCGGTTGAGACTCTTTTCTTTAAACTTTGCGTCTCCTGTACTGAGTGCTTCATCAATTATCAAAATATCTGGTCGTACGGTTGCAGCCACTGAAAAAGCTAGGCGCGCATACATTCCTGAGGAATAAGTTCGCATGGGAGCATCTATGGCATCACCTAGCTCTGAAAAGTCAGCAATCTCATCGAAGTGTCCTTGGATTTCTTCACGAGACATTCCTGCAGCCAAGCCACCCAAAAAGACGTTATCGCGTCCTGACATAGATGGATTAAATCCGACACCTAGTGCTAACAAGGTACTTACAGATCCATACACTTCGATGCGGCCTTGTGATGGTGGCAGGATTCCTGCAACACAGCGCATCAACGATGATTTACCCGCGCCATTAGTTCCAATTACACCTAATACTTGACCATATTCAACATCAAGATTTATATCATCGAGTGCACGAACAACCCGAGTTTGTTTTCCACCGCGTCCGAAAGCTTTGACGCGCGCTTTTAAGGTGGGTCTGCGATCGATTGCAGTCGTGTAAGTCAGACCAACGTTTCTAATTGAAACAGCTAGTTCATTTGTCTTGTGAAGTTTAGAGGCGGACAGCGAACTCACGCTCCCTCGACAAAAAGAAATAAGTACCAATAAAGAAGATACCTGTTGCCCAAGCCAATCCCTGAAGCAGGCTTGATGTTTCTGGGGCTACACCCTGCACTAAAGCGCGTGACCAAGAATCCAATATAGGAAACAGTGGATTAACAATTTCAAGGGCCTTGAGGTTTGGATCTAACGCAGATGCTGTGTACAAGATTGGAGACAAGTAGAGAAGTGTTCTAGTCAAGTAAGGCAAGAAATTTGCGATATCTCTGAAATAGACATTGATGCATGAAATAGTTATGGCAAGGCCAAGTGCCAGAAAAATCGTAATGAGCAGTACTGGAATTGCCCATAACATCTCTATAGAAAATGGTGAACCAACAATCGCCTTAACAACGAAGAAGACAATTAAAGTTGGAATAAATTTAAAGATTGCAATAATAACCGCTGACAAAGGCAACATGATTCTAGGAAAAGCGGTATTCAAAATGAGCCGTTGCCCTGCAGTAATTGACTTTACGCCGCCGGTTAATGAGTTAGCTACTAAGTAAAAGAGAAAAAGGCTTGCAGTCAAGTGCACATAGCGCGAACTATCGGTTGATCCACCGATAATCACGATCAAAATAAAGTAAACCCCTGATAGCAATAATGGATTTAGGACAAGCCATAACTGCCCAAATACTGAATCAAAATGCTGCTCGCGCAGTTCGGATTTGGAGTATTCAGAAATAAATGTTCTGCGGGACCACAGGGACTTCCAGTACTTCCCGAGCTTAGGTAGGCCAGCCCTAAATGGCTCATAAACCTGCAATGGGGTACTCACGGAGACAAGGTTACCGCAGGGGCAAGTGACTTCGGTGATGTGAGAAATCCAAGCCCCCATGAAATATGCATTGTGAGCAAGATTGTTGGTAAACAAAGAATCTCACCCATGCTCTTACCAATAATTATCGAAGCCCCCAGGATAAACACCGAATACACAAGTGCGGGAATGAAGAACAATGGCCCTAATACTGCACCTGCAATTAGTGATAGCGAAGTTGCAATAACTGTAAATGGTGGAGCCAAATATCTGTAGTTAATGCTTCCTTTATGTCTTCTTGAAACAACTCGTCTCCAGCGACCGTATTCGAAGTACTGCTTAGCAAGGGCTTTGATTGTCGAGCGGGGACGATATGTCACCTGCAATCGTGGATCAAAATAAACAACTCCTCCACTTTCGCGTAAACGAAAGTTGAGTTCCCAATCCTGTGCTCGAGTAAATCTTTCATCAAATCCACCTGCCGCCAGTAATGCTTCTTTTCTAAAACAGCCTAAGTAGACAGTATCTGATTCTCCCGCACCTCCTCCTGTATGAAAGCGAGATGCACCAACACCAAGTGGGCTGCGCATGGCGCGAGCAACAGAACGTTCAAAAAGTGACACACCTTTAGCGGCCATGATTCCACCAACATTTACTGCGCCAGTTTCACTAAGAATCTGAAAAGCAGTTTCACAATAATCATGCGGAATCTGTGAATGTCCATCAACCCGTACGATGATTGAGTAACGAGCTGCAGCGATAGCAAGATTTAAGCCTGCAGCGGTTTTCCCTGTGGGATTTTCAACTACGACAACACGTGAATCTCTGGATTGGATTGACTGCGCGATTTTCATCGTTTCATCCTGTGAAGGCCCCACTGCAAGAATTACTTCGATTGCTCCAGAAAAGTTCTGGGACAAGATCGAATTCACAGAATCCTCGAGATGCTTCTGCTCGTTCAGGACAGGCAGGATCACCGAGATTTCCCGCTTCGGTGAGCCATATAACGTGTTCGCTGATGTCGACATAACGCGTACACGCTATCGCTCAAGTACTCTCTGACAGTGAAATCAACGCGGGCAATTCGGATTATTACCTCACTATCTGTGGGAGTAGTTCTGATTTCCGCCTTTTCTTGGCTGGGGCTGGGACAAGTCAGCAGCGCAATCGATCGCATCGATGCCTTTGGATCAATAACCAACCGACCAGATAAGCCAAATAAAGCGCTTAACTATTTATTGGTTGGCTCTGATACTCGTGAAGGTCTGACTAAAGAACAAATGAAGTTACTCCGCGTAGGTAGCACAAAAACTGCTGCCGGTTCGCGATCAGACACCATGCTCATTGTTCATATTTCTAAAGATCGCAATAAGGCAACAATTATTTCTATTCCACGTGATTCTTTAGTAACTATTCCAGAACATCCTTCATCGTTGAACAAAGAGAAAATTATTCCAGCTGCACTTGGAAAAATTAACGCCGCCTTTGCATTTGGTGGAGCTCCGCTCTTGATTGAAACTGTGGAAAATGAAACCGGAATACGCATTGATCACTACATCGAAATCGGCTTTGCTGGTTTTGCCGGAATGGTTGATGCACTTGGTGGAATCGAAGTCTGCACCAAGCGCGATATTGATGATCCTGGTAGCCACTTAGTTCTTCCCGCAGGTGTTCACACACTTAATGGTGTTGAATCACTCAAATATGTACGAACACGTGATTTTGACGGAATGGGCGATCTAGGTCGCATGCAACGCCAGCAGCAATTCATGAGCGCAGTCCTTCGTAAAGTTACAAGCACTGGAGTTTTACTTAATCCAGTTAAACTCGTAAATTTCTTCAATGCAGCGATTGAAACAATTAAGACAGATTCAGAACTCAATAAGAGCGATCTCTTGACACTTGCAAAGCAAATGAAGAATCTTTCTTCAAGCAACGTCCGAACTCTGACTATTCCATTGGGAAATACCAATGCGCGAGTTGCAGGAGTTGGATCCGTGGTTACTTGGGATTCAGAGCTAGCGCCAGAACTATTCAATCGAATTCGTGAAGATTTGCCGCTCACCGATGAGGTAACCCCTTCTCCTTCCGCATCAACAACGGGTAAGCCAACTGTGATCGATAAATTCAAGACTCGTACCGCTGATGAAAATCCTTGCGGAGCTCTGAAGTAAACTCTCAGGCATGACTTTAACTCTCTCGGTAGTTGGCTGCGGTTATTTAGGAGCCACCCATGCTGCATGTATGTCTTCTTTGGGTTTCACCGTTGTTGGCGTGGATACCGATCCTGAAAAGGTGGCACTTCTACAAAGTGGAAAGTTGCCTTTTTATGAGCCAGGGTTAGACACCTTGTTGGAACAAGAGATGAAAACTGGACGATTGTCTTTTACAACAGATTTTTCAGCTGTTAAAGATGCAGATGTTCACTTTGTTTGTGTTGGAACCCCTCAGAGTAAAGATGGGCTCGCGGCAGATTTAACATATGTGAAAGCTGCTGTTGCTGCGATCGCCCCACACTTAAAAGATGGCGCTCTAGTTGTTGGTAAGTCAACAGTGCCAGTTGGTACTGCACAAGGTTTGCGCGATGAATTAGCAAAAATTGCACCACAAGCCGATCTAGCATGGAATCCAGAGTTTCTTCGTGAAGGTTTTGCCGTAGAAGATACTTTGACTCCTAACCGCTTAGTTGTTGGTGTCGCAAATGACCGTGCAGAAGAAATCCTCAAAGAGGTTTATCAGCCGGTTATCGCTCTAGGTACTCCATGGATTCGTGCAGATCTGCCAACTTCAGAATTAGTAAAGGTTGCTGCAAATTCATTCCTTGCCACAAAAATTTCATTTATTAATGCAATGGCTGAAGTCTGCGAAGCTTCAGGTGGCGATGTCACTGTCTTGGCAAAGGCAATCGGCTATGACCCACGTATTGGAAATCGCTTCTTGCAAGCCGGTATTGGTTTTGGTGGAGGCTGCCTTCCAAAGGATATTCGTGCATTCATGGCGCGCGCAGAAGAGCTAGGCGCAAAGCAAGCACTCGAATTCTTGCGCGAAATCGACGCCATTAATCTTCGTGCTCGCCAACGAGTTATCGATGTTGTACGCGGTGAACTTTCAGAGGATTTAACCAAGTACAAAATTGCCGTGCTCGGTGCGACATTTAAGCCCGACAGTGACGATGTCCGTGACTCCCCAGCTCTTGATATTGCTGCTCAGTTACAAGCTGCAGGTGCAATCGTTGTAGTTCATGATCCACAAGGAATCGAGCCTGCACGTAAGCGTTTTCCTAATCTTGAGTACCAAGAAGTTGTTACAGATGCTCTTAAAGATGCTGATTTGATTCTGCACTTAACTGAATGGAAGGAATACCGCCAAATCGATCCAGCGGCTATCGCTTCTCTTGTTAAATCAAAGATCATTATTGATGGACGCAACATGTTAGACCGCTCTTTATGGCGAAAAGCTGGTTGGAAGTTCCACGCTTTAGGTCGAACCGATTAATTCCAAAGAAACAATTGATGCGGTTCTGTCTTTAAAGACATGGGCTGTGGTTGGACTAAGCAACAACCCTGATAGAGCAGCGTTTGGTGTTGCGCAGCTTTTGCAAGACAAAGGTCATCACATCATTCCGGTACACCCTAAAGCCGAAGCCGTTCATGGCGAAAATGCTTACACCACGCTGTCAGAGATTCCGGTTCCAATAGATGTTGTTGATTGTTTTGTAAATTCACAATTAGTTGGCTCAGTTGTTGATGAAGCAATTGCAATCGGTGCGAAAGCAGTGTGGCTTCAGCTTGATGTAATTGATGAAGAAGCGATTGCGCGGGCGCAAGCAGCAGGTTTGTTAACTGTTATGGATCGCTGCCCAGCAATCGAGTATCGATCTCGGGGTTAGAAACCAGTCTTCTGATTTCGGCGCGAATTCAAAGATTCACCTTTTTCCTTAGCAATTTTATTAATCTCCTGTAAACCCTGAATGACCTTGCCAGAAATTGCTTTGTCAGAAACCCCTAATATCCGTGCAGCAAGTAGTGCGGCATTTTTAGCGTTGCCAATACCCACTGTTGCAACAGGTACGCCTGCCGGCATTTGAACTATAGAAAGCAGAGAATCCATGCCATCTAAATTTTTCAAAGCAACTGGAACACCAATCACTGGTAGCGATGTTATTGATGCAACCATTCCAGGCAAATGCGCCGCACCACCTGCACCTGCAATAATTACTTTGTACCCCTTAGAAATTGCAGTCTGAGCAAACTCAACCATTTCTAGCGGCATGCGGTGAGCTGAAACAACATCAACGGTGTAACTAATTTCAAGTTGATCAAGGAGTTTTGCTGCATCCTCCATGATCGGCCAATCTGAGTCTGATCCCATGATGATTGCTACATCACTCATCGATTTCTCCGCTCATGTAATCCAACGCATGCTTAACCTCTTGGATTAATTCTACGAGGTCTTGACCCAACAAAGTTACATGACCAATCTTGCGACCTGGGCGTACCTCTTTCTTGTAATGATGAAATTTAAGCCCAGGTGTTCGAGCCATCAGATGGAGGTAGGGACGATACATGTCCTGCTTATTTGAGCCAAGAATATTTCCCATGACTGCAAAAGGTGCCGTCATCACAGGATCCCCTAACGGTAAATCCAAAATTGCTCGCAGGTGCTGTTCAAACTGACTGGTTTTCGAACCTTCAATCGTCCAATGCCCAGAATTGTGGGGACGCATTGCGAGTTCATTAATGAATAATTGATCTTCTTTGACAAACATCTCAACCGCCATTACTCCGACGACTCCAACAGCTGCAGCAACTTCAAGTGCTAACTTCTGAGCTTTTTCGCTTAGTTCAAAGCTAACTTGCGGAGCAGGTGAAATAGTCAGGGTACAGATTCCATCATTTTGAATTGTTTGAGTCGGAGCCCAGGTTGTAGCTTGCCCATGAGGAGAACGGGCAACCAAGACGGCAATTTCATAATCAAAATCGATAAGTTCTTCAACTAATAACTTGTTGGTTTGCTGAAGCAGTTTTGCTAGCTCAGGCTGATCGGAAACTTTCCAAACACCCCGACCGTCATACCCCCCAGAAATCGCCTTAGCTATAACGGGAAATTCACTCACCTGATCTGCAGATGTAACTAATTGCCAGTGTGGCGCTGGAAAACCACTTAACTTTTCTCGCATCGCAGATTTATCCTGCGAAAAAACAAAAGCAGAAGAGGATGGGCGAACAACTACGCCATCAGCTTCTAAAGCTTTGACAATACTCAAGGGGATTAATTCATGCTCAAATGTCACAACATCACATTTTTGAGCAAAGGCTCGCACTGTCTGTAAATCTTTGTAGTCACCAACTATGTGGTTTGTAACTTGAGCGCCCGAATCCAGCGAATCACCAGCTAGAAGTAAGAGTTCAACACCTAAGGCGGTTGCGGGGGCTCTACTCATTCGTGCCAGCTGTCCAGCACCAATTACACCAACAATGGGAAAAGAATTTCTCACCCTCATATCGTAGATGTATCGTCCGGAACTTGGTACCGATACCCTTGGCAACGCAGGCAAAAATTTCATTACAAATAGAGCCAAGGGTTTAATCACCATGACAACAATTGTTTTAGCTTCACAATCAACTAGCCGTCGTCGCCTATTGGAGTCGGCTGGGTTATCTCCAAAGATAATTGTTAGTCATGTAGATGAAGAAACTGATTTTTTTAACTCACTTTCTCCTGCCGATATGGTGATCGCACTGGCGATTACTAAAGCGCACACAGTGCGCGAACAAATTGATTTCCCAGCAATCATTATCGGCTGTGACTCGACCTTTGAATTTGATGGCCTATCTCTGGGAAAGCCAGGTACGCCTGAGATTGCAATTGAGCGTGCAAAGCGAGTGCGTGGAAATTCTGGGTTGTTACACACGGGTCATTGCATTATTGATACCGCAAAAGACATTGAGATTTCAGATCGGGTAACTACTCGGGTGAGCTTTGATCACATGAGCGATGAAGAAATTGCAGATTACGTTGCAACTGAAGAACCTTTACATGTTGCAGGCGGGTTTACCTTGGACGGTTTTAGCTCTCCCTTCATTCCATCAATCGAAGGTGATTACACAAATGTGGTGGGAATATCTATGCCATTTGTTCGAAAGGCTTTTGCAAACCTTGGGTACAGCTGGCCTGAAGCAAAGAGAATGAAATAAATAACCGCATGCGCCACCTTTATGACATTATTGCCGCATGACACAGACCGAACTTCTCTATAAAGACCCGCTGGCGGCGGCTGAGCAAGCTGCAAGTGAGATTGCAGCAAAGACAGGAATTGCTCAGCATGATGTCGCGCTCGTTATGGGATCAGGTTGGGTCAGTGCAGTTGATGCACTTGGAACACCGGCATTTGAATGCAACGCTGAAGATTTCACTGGATTTTTCGCTCCTGCTGTCGAAGGTCATTCGGGCAAAGTCCGCTCATATGAAATCGAAAGCAATGGAAAAAAGTTACGTGCTTTAGTTTTCTTAGGCAGAACACACTTATACGAAGGTAAGGGGATCGAACCTGTCGTACATAGCGTCCGCACCGCAGTTAAAGCTGGTTGCAAAGTGGTTATTTTGACTAATGCTTGTGGAGGAATTAACACTGCATACAAAGTTGGTCAACCAGTCTTGATTCGTGATCACATCTCTCTAACCGCTGTTTCTCCGCTCTCTGGTGCAACATTTGTTGATTTAACGGATCTGTACAGCAAGCGAATTCGTGAGATTGTAAAGAAAGAGGATTCATCACTACAAGAAGGTGTTTACGTGCATTGGCGCGGACCAACATATGAAACTCCTGCTGAAATTTTAATGATGCGAACAATGGGCGCAGATCTTGTTGGAATGTCTACTGTTCCAGAAGCGATCGCTGCACATGCATTAGGTGCTGAAGTTCTAGGCATTTCATTAGTCACTAATGCTGCAGCTGGAGTCACTGGCGAAAAACTCAACCATGAAGAGGTAATCGCAGCAGGTAAAGCCGCTGCTGATCGCATGGGCGCACTTCTCAAAGGTGTTATTCCGAAGTTACTCTAAGCATATGGATCACTCACTGGAGCAGGAAGTAAAAGCCTGGATTGCAGATGATCCAGATCCAGTAACCGCTGCACAATTACAACAATGGCTTGATGCGGGTAATGAAACTGAACTACGCGCATCCTTTAATGGTTTTCTGCAGTTTGGAACCGCGGGTTTACGTGGACCGGTTAGACCTGGGCCATCTGGAATGAATTGCGCAGTGGTTGGTCGTGCGGCATCAGGAATTGTTGCTTACATGAAGGAACGCAATTTAACCTCAGTTGTAATTGGCCGTGATGCCCGTTATGGATCTGAAGATTTCACCTTTGAAACCGCTGAAATAATGAGTGGTGCAGGCATGAAGGTTTTTGTTTTGCCCCGCCCCTTGCCAACACCAGTTTTAGCTTTTGCAACAAATCAACTGCAATGTGATGTCGGCATCATGGTTACCGCCAGCCATAACCCGCCGCAGGACAATGGTTACAAGGTATATCTCGGTGGCACCGTTGATGGAATTCATTACCGAGGATCTCAAATTGTTTCTCCAACAGATGAAGCAATCGCAGCAAAAATTGACTCAATCACATCTTTGAAATCACAACCGCGGGGAAAAGTATGGGAAGTACTGGGCGAAGAAATAGTTGAGCAGTACATCAACCGAACCGCTTCTTTGGCAGGTGCCCCTGGATCTCTGCGAATTGTTTATACCGCTATGCATGGAGTTGGTACTGAAACAATTCAACAGGTCTTTTACAAAGCGGGATTTCAGTCACCAATCTTGGTTCAAGCTCAAGCAGCTCCAGATCCTGACTTTCCCACGGTTGCTTTTCCTAACCCCGAAGAACCAGGTGCAATTGATTTGGCACTTGAAACCGCTCGAACATTTGATGCGCATTTAGTGATTGCCAATGATCCTGATGCAGATCGATGCGCAGCTGCGATTAATGATCCAGCAATTGGGTGGAGAATGCTACGCGGAGATGAGTTAGGCGCGATTTTTGCTGAATCTATTGCGCGAAAGATCGATTCAGGAATATTTGCAAACTCAATTGTTTCATCATCAATTGTTCGAAAAATCGCTGCTCACTACCAACTAGATTTCAAAGAGACGTTAACTGGCTTTAAATGGCTTGCAAAAATTGAGAATTTAACATTTGGATATGAAGAGGCACTTGGCTACGCCGTTGATGCAGCAACAGTAAATGATAAAGATGGAATTTCTGCGGCGATTACTTTGGCGCAAATTGCAACAGACCTGGCAGCTGAAGGTAAAACTCTGCTCGATTTGCTGGATGAGATCTGGGCTCGACATGGTTTTCATGCAACAGAACAAATCTCCATTCGTTTAAGTGATCTTTCTAAGGTGGGAGTAATCCTGGGCGGTTTGCGCGCCAAACCACCTAAAGAGATCGCTGGTCGATTAGTTACCTCGATCGATGATTTAGCAACACCAACTGATGGCTTGTCACCAACTGATGGAATTCGAATCTGGCTCGATGGGGGTGTGCGAATCATCATTCGTCCTAGCGGGACCGAAGCAAAGATGAAGTGTTACATTGAGGCAATTGAAAGGGATTCCAAGGCAGCCCAAGCAGTTTTGGATCAACTACGACCACCGCTTAAGGAATTGTTATCGTGAGTTTTTACGGCTTAGTTGATGGCAGTGATGCCTCACTAAAGAGTTACCTCAACAATCTTTCAGGTGTGGATCAAGTTGGCGCAGATGCTCGCGCCGCAATGCTTGCCACTCGAAGCATTAAAACCAGTTCTAAGCGCTGGGCGATCGAAACTGCAATCACCATGGTTGATTTAACAACGCTCGAAGGTGCCGATACGCCAGGCAAGGTCAAAGCTTTGTGCACCAAAGCGGTGCGTCCAGATCCAACTGATTCAACGGTCCCAAGTGTTGGAGCGGTGTGTGTCTATAACGACATGGTTTCTGTTGCTCGAACCCATCTAGATTTGATTGGTGGGCAGCATGTTCCGGTAGCTGCAGTATCAACTGCATTTCCATCAGGGCGAGCATCAATGCCAGTAAAGATTCAAGATACCCAAGATGCAATTGATGCAGGAGCTGCGGAAATTGACATGGTGATTGATCGCGGTGCATTTCTTGCAGGACGGTATATCGATGTCTTTAATGAGATTGTACAAATTAAACAGGTGTGTGGAGAAAAAGCACATCTTAAGGTGATTTTTGAAACGGGCGAGCTTGTCACTTATGACAATGTTCGCAAAGCTTCCTTCTTAGCAATGGCAGCTGGTGCCGATTTCATTAAGACTTCGACCGGAAAAGTTGCACCTGCGGCTACTCCCCCAGTTGTATTGGTGATGCTTGAAGCAGTGCGTGATTTCTATGAAATGACCAATACTCGTATCGGTGTAAAGCCAGCAGGTGGAATTAGAAACACAAAGGATGCAATCAAACAATTAGTTTTGGTCAATGAAACTGTTGGACCAGATTGGCTCAATCCGAAGCTATTTCGTATTGGTGCCAGTGCTTTGCTCAATGATCTATTGATGCAACGTATGAAGTTGGATGAAGGTTATTACTCAAGCCCTCAGTATGTGACGATGGATTAGTGGAGAGAACAATGAGCTTCGAATACGCACCAGCACCTGAATCACGCGCCGTGGTTTCAATTAAACCAAAGTACGGCCACTTCATTGGTGGAAAGTTTGTGGCAGGAAGTAAGCACTTTCCGACAATAAACCCCGCTACCGAAGATGTGCTGAGTCAGATTGCATTGGCAGGCAAAGCCGAAGTTGATGCTGCGGTCAAGGCTGCACGCAAGGCGTACACATCAACCTGGTCAAAGATGTCAGGTAAAGAGCGAGGAAAGTACCTGTATCGCATCGCTCGAATCATGCAGGAGCGTGCTCGCGAATTTGCAGTGCTAGAGACTCTTGATAACGGAAAGCCAATTCGCGAATCTCGTGACACAGATATTCCACTAGCTGCTGCTCATTTTTTCTATCATGCAGGCTGGGCAGACAAGCTTGAATACGCAGGTCTTGGTACCTCACCTAAGCCACTTGGTGTTGCGGGTCAGATTATTCCTTGGAACTTTCCCTTATTGATGTTGGCCTGGAAGGTTGCACCGGCTCTTGCAACTGGAAACACCGTCGTTCTTAAGCCTGCTGAATCAACATCATTAACTGCGTTGTTATTTGCTGAAGTGTGTCAGCAAGCTGAACTTCCTGCCGGGGTTGTCAATATTGTGACTGGTGATGGCTCAACCGGTGCGCTGATTGTTAATCACCCAGGCATCGACAAAATTGCATTTACTGGATCTACTGAGGTCGGAAAGATTATTGCTCGCGCGGTTGCACCAACTAAGAAGAGTGTCACCCTAGAACTTGGTGGAAAAGCTGCCAACATTGTTTTTGATGACGCACCAATTGATGAAACTGTTGAAGGAATTATTAACGGAATCTTCTTTAATCAAGGACATGTGTGCTGCGCAGGATCACGCCTGTTATTGCAGGAAAACGTCGCTGAAGAAGTACTGCATAAGTTAAAGAACCGCATGGAAAAGATTCGTGTTGGAGATCCGATGGATAAGAACACTGATGTTGGTGCGATCAATAGCAAAGAACAGTTGGCAAAGATCACAGAGCTTGTAGCTGCAGGCAATGCCGAAGGTGCAGAACGCTGGAGTCCAGCATGCAAGCTTCCGGGTAAGGGCTTCTGGTTTGCACCAACAATCTTTACTGGTGTCACCCAAGCACATCGCATCGCTCGTGAAGAAATCTTTGGTCCAGTTCTTTCGGTGCTCACATTTAGAACCCCACAAGAAGCGATCGAAAAGGCCAATAACACTCCATTTGGCTTGTCCGCGGGCATCTGGAGCGAAAAGGGTTCACGCACTTTATGGGCATCGCAACAGCTTCGCGCTGGTGTTATTTGGGCAAATACCTTTAACAAGTTTGATCCAACATCACCGTTTGGTGGGTACAAAGAATCGGGGTGGGGCCGCGAAGGTGGACGCCACGGCCTGTCTGCATACTTGAAGGGAGTTAGCCATGAGTAATCGAATCGATGTCAAGAAGACTTATAAGTTATATATCAATGGTGCATTCCCTCGGACAGAATCTGGACGTACATACGAGGTAAAGAACGCCAAGGGAAGCTTTATTACTAACCCATGCTTGGCATCTCGTAAAGATTTACGTGAAGCAGTTGTTGCAGCACGTGCTGCACATTCTGGTTGGAACAAAGCAACTGCTTACAACCGTGGACAGATTTTGTATCGCATCGCTGAAATGCTCGAAGGTCGTCGCGCGCAATTTGTTGACGAGATCATGCAGGTTACCGGTTTAACTAAGGTCAAAGCTGAAAAGGAAGTATCTGATTCAGTTGATCGTTTAGTTTGGTATGCAGGTTGGACAGATAAAATTGCATCCCTTTCAGGATCAACTAATCCGGTTGCTGGACCTTTCTATAACTTTACAATTCCAGAAAGCATGGGAGTCGTTGCAGCTATTGCGCCTGAAACACCTTCACTTCTTGGCTTTATTGATGTGGTTGCACCGATTATTACCTCTGGAAACACAGTTGTTGTGTTAGCAAGTACAAAAGCACCATTGTCTGCGATGACATTTGCAGAAGTTTTGGCAACGAGTGATCTGCCACATGGAGTCATAAATATCTTGACCGGTAAGAAGGAAGAGATTGCCCCATGGATGGCGTCTCACATGGATATTGATGCGTTAGATATCTCTGGTCTGCCTGCCAAACTGCATTCAGAAGTTAAGATTGCTGGAGCTGAGAATTTAAAGCGTATCCACGCATTTAAATCTGCAGATCCTGGTCGAATCATCGCCTTCATGGAGGCAAAGACCGTTTGGCATCCAATTGGTTTGTAGAAACTAGGCCTATAAAGCCTATGAATTAATGGTTGTAAGCCACAACTGTTCTACGCCATTTACATCCAGATCTAAAGTAACTCGAACCTTGGCTGAGTCCTCAAGGTCTAAAGGTTCTAGCTCTTTCAGGAATGCATCACGTCGATCAACAATTGTTTGACCACGTGCTGGGCCTGAAGATGTGTCTACAACAACATCAAACATTTCAGTTGTAAACAGATCTGGGCGAATCACACTCGCCACTGCGCCATAGTCGCCAAGGGTTACCGGAGAAACACCAAGACGTTCCATAAATGCCAGCGCAAGTGACCCACCAAATTGTGCAGCCGCGTTATCTGAATTTTGCATGTGTGTTGCTTGTTCCCGGTTGATACCTGGACGCATAAATACATCTAAGCCATACATAGTTATTGGAACACCACTTTGGAAAACTATGGCGGCGGCTTCTGGATCATGCCAAACATTAAATTCTGCAGCAGCTGTTGCATTACCCGCAGAAGCAGAGCCACCCATCAAAACGATTCGATGAACTTTTTTGGCTGTTTCTGGAAAAGCACGCAAAAACAAAGCGATGTTTGTCAGTGGCGCTAAGGGAACTATCGTTACAGGTTCGGGTGATTGTTCAACTAGATCTCGGAGCAGTTCAATTGCAGAACGAGAATCTACTTTTCGCTTTGATGGTGCAATTCCTAAATCGCCCATTCCATCGGCTCCATGAACATACTCGGCATACTGACTCTTACCAAGCAGTGGCTTCAATGCTCCTCGTGCAACTGGAATATCAGGTGCTCCTGCGGCATCTAGCACTTTCAGGGTGTTAGCTACTACTTGATCAATATTTGTGTTTCCATCAACACAAGTAATACCCAAGAGATTGATATCTGGATGCAGCGCAGCAAAAAGAACTGCAAATGCATCATCAACGCCAGTATCCACATCCAGAATGATTGAAGTTTTACTCATAACCGCTAGCCTAGCGTTATGAGACCGTCAGTAATAGTTGTCGTAGGCAGCGCCATGATGGATTTAACTGCCTATGCCGATGTGCTTCCAGAGCCAGGCCAAACCCTAGCGGGGCAGCTCTTTACCACTGGGTTTGGTGGCAAAGGAGCAAACCAAGCTGTTATGGCGGCGCACTGTGGAGCCCAAGTTCATTTCATTGGAAAATTAGGTGATGATGTATTTGGAAAGGCAATTGCTGAGAACTTTGTCAAAGTTGGAATCAATTCACGATTTGTAGAAACCAGCTCTACTCCCAATGGTGTTGCCCACATCTGGGTCGATGGCAATGGTGAAAACCGCATCATCATCATTCCTGGTGCAAACCATGAAATCGAAGTTACCAAGGCGGTCGAAGCGATTAATTCGATTCAGGATCTAGCAATTGTGGTTGCCCAGTGCGAGATTAAACAAGAGGTCACACTTGCTGCTTTCAAGGCTGCAAAAGCTCTTGGCTGTACAACAATTTTGAATCCTGCGCCTTACCAAGAATTATCAGCCGAGCTACTTGAAATGACAGATTGGTTGATTCCTAATGAGACCGAATTCCGTGAGCTTCATGGAACTTTGCCAGCAAGTGATGATGTTTTGAAAAGCTTTAGACCAGGTAAGAGCACCATTGTTACTTTAGGTAGTCAGGGTGCTGTGTACATAAGCCCGACTGCCGAACTTCACCGTGCTAGTGCGCCAAAAGTTATAGCTGTTGATACCACAGGTGCTGGAGATGCTTTTGTTGGAAGTTTTGCCTACGCCCTTGCAAGTGGCAAGGATCCAATTGATGCCATGAAGTTTGGAATCTCAATTGCATCCTTAAGCGTTACTCGAAAAGGCGCACAGTCTTCGTACCCACATCAAACAGAGATAGCAACGCTTTCATAACCTCGTAACACAAAGGTAGGGCGACGCACAGGCTCTGAAGCTAACTGCATGGTTGGATACTTTTCCCATAAAGCAGGCAAGGAAACACTCATTTCCAATCGAGCAAGCGGTGCACCAAGACAAAAGTGAATGCCTGCCCCAAAACCAATATGTGGGTTGGGATCACGGCTTAAATCCATGGTTTCAGGGGCTGAAAACACTGATTCATCACGGTTTGCAGAGCCAATCAGAGCAGCGATCTTTTGCCCTTCCTGTATCTGCACTCCCCCGATTTCGGTGTCAGCAGTTGCTGTACGTTCAAACAAATGAAGTGGTGCATCAAAGCGCATGAACTCTTCGAGTGCTGTGTTTGTAATCTCGCGTGGAGTTTCCCGAAGCAGCTTCACTTGATCTGGCCGTTGCAAGGCAGCCACCATGCCGTTACCAAAAGCATTAACACTTGCCTCATGGCCAGCATTGAGCAACAACACACAAGTGGCAACTAACTCATGCATATTGAGCTTTTCACCATTTTCTTCGACACTTGCTAAATCGGAAATCAAATCCTGACCGGGATTCTTTTTACGACTCTCTGCCAAATCTCGTACATACTGGGCAAATTCACTGGCTGCCAACTTTGCCTCAGTTTGATACTGCACCGATGGATTAACTTCGTACATCTTCACAATAGCTTGTGACCAAGGGCGCAATAGGTGCTCTTCTGAATCTGGAAATCCTAGAAGGTCGGCAATAATTTTTACCGGCAAGGGTTCGGCGTAGTCTGCGATCAAATCAAAATTCTCGCCCGCCTTAACTTTAAGATCTATGGCATCCAACAATTGTTCAGTGATGCGCTCGACGGCAGGTCGCATTCCTTCAATCTTTTGACGATTGAAAGCCTTGGCTACTAAAGAACGTAAGCGAGTGTGCTTTGGTGGTTCACTATCAAGAATCGAATCCGCGTGTAACCAATTAAAGATTTCCCATTCAAAGTCGGGGGTTTTCTCTTTGAAAATTCTGCCTAAAGACTTATTGCGAAAAACATCATTTGCATCACCGTGTCGTGCGGCCAAGAACATATGCATCTCTTCGTGCCACACCGGACCCGGTGCATTTCTTAACTCTTTCAGCGCTGGATAAGGATCTGCAACAAAATGTGGATCGGTAAAATCAATCATGAACCAGCTGAAACCTTGGCATACCCTGGCTTGATGACCTGATCGATAATCGCTAGACGCTCTGGATAAGGGATGAATGCGCTTTTCATAGCGTTAATTGTGACTCTTTGCAGCTCGGCAAAGTCCCACCCAAAAGCCTTTACCGCTTCTTCCATCTCAAAAGACAAAGAGGTTTGACTCATTAAACGGTTGTCAGTATTTAGCGTGACACGAAAACGTAATTTAGCTAGAACACCAATAGGGTGTTCGGCATAACTTGCTGCTGCACCAGTTTGAAGATTTGATGTTGGGCATAGTTCAAGTGGAATACGACGATCACGAACATAGGCTGCTAGACGACCTAATTTTGGTTCAGGACCGGAAAAATCAATGTCATCGATGATACGAACACCGTGACCTAGTCGTTCTGCTCCGCAGATTTGGATGGCTTCCCAGATTGAGGGGATTCCATACGCTTCACCAGCATGGATAGTAAAATGGGCATCTTCTTTACGAAGATAATCAAAAGTATCTTTTTGATCAGATGGCGGGAAACCATCTTCAGGACCAGCGATATCAAAGCCTACGACTCCTTTGTCTCGGTACTTAACAACTAATTCAGCAACTTCTTGGGATCTTTTGTTCTGACGCATTCCGCATAACAAAGAACGCACAACAATTGTGAATCCTTCTGCTTTTGCTTCCTGCATTCCTTGCTTGTAACCTTCTAATGTCGCTTCCACAACATCAGACATTGACAATCCTTTTTCTGTAAACAACTCTGGTGCGCCGCGGACTTCGGCGTAGACAACACCATCTCGAGCAAGATCTAGTGCACACTCTCGTGCAACGCGCACAATGTCTTCATGACGCTGCATTACTGCGATTGTGTGTGAAAAAGTTTCAAGGTAGCGAACTAATGAACCTGAATCACAGGATTCGCGAAACCAGGTTGCAAGCTCTGCTGCATCATCTGTTGGTAGAGCCGTGTACCCAATCTCTTTGGCAATATCGATGATTGTTTGCGGACGTAATCCGCCATCTAAGTGATCATGCAACATGACCTTAGGAACAACTTTGATCTGCGCCTTAGTCGGAATGCTGTTCATGCTCATCTGGCCTGCTCCTTAATCAACGATACGTTCAACAATAAGCGGAAGTCGATCAATTCCGCTAACCGGCATTTCACCTATTGTCACAGAGTTATCCAGTGACTCTAAAGCGCGCGTAAAGGCGGCTGGAGTGTCTGTATGGAGCGTGTAAAGGGGCGCCCCAGCGGTAATGGTGTCCCCCGGCTTGGCGTGAATCTCGATTCCAGCCCCTGCTTGAACCGCTTCACCTTGGCGGGAGCGTCCTGCGCCTAAGCGCCATGCCGCCATGCCAACTTTCATTGCATCCATTGAAAGAATTGTTCCGGTGCTTTGTGCAGTAACAATGGTGTTCTCGCGCGCAACTGGAAGCTTTGCATCTGGATCTCCACCTTGCGCCGAAATCATCTGACGCCAAACATCCATTGCTTTTCCATTTTTCAAAGCAGCTGCAGGATCGGCGTCTTTTATCCCAGCAAGTTCCAACATTTCTTGTGCCAGCAAAACGGTTAGTTCGACAATATCTGATGGTCCCCCACCAGCTAGCACTTCAACTGATTCGCGAACCTCTAAAGCATTTCCGGCGGTCAATCCAAGTGGAACATCCATCGCGGTTACTAAGGCAAGAGTTTTTACTCCAGCACGTTTTCCAAGACCCACCATGACATGGGCTAACTCTTTTGCTTTTGCTGGATCGCTCATAAATGCACCAGCGCCAGTTTTCACATCTAAAACAAGTGCACTTGTTCCTTCGGCAATCTTCTTACTCATGATTGATGAAGCAATAAGTGGAATTGCTTCGACCGTTGCAGTCACATCACGAAGTGCGTACAACTTCTTATCTGCTGGTGCTAAACCAGCACCTGCTGCACAAATCACCGCACCACAATCTTGCAAAACTTTTAACATTTCTTCATTAGATAATGATGCGCGCCAGCCAGGAATAGATTCCAGTTTGTCTAAAGTTCCACCGGTGTGGCCTAATCCGCGACCTGATAATTGAGGAACCGCAGCACCGCATGCCGCAACAAGTGGTGCTAAAGGCAAGGTAATCTTGTCGCCAACTCCACCAGTTGAATGCTTATCAACTGTTGGCCGAGATAAAGCCGACCAATTCATTCGTTCGCCGCTATTGATCATGGCATCGGTCCAACGAGAAATCTCGCGGTTTTCCATACCATTGAGCAAGATCGCCATCAGCAGCGCTGACATTTGCTCATCAGCAACAGCCCCACGGGTGTATGCATCAATTACCCAGTCAATCTGTGGGTCTGTCAATGAATGGTGATCACGCTTTGCCGCAATGACTTCTGCGGCGGAGAAGGCTTCTAGCATTTAGCGCTCGTTGCGATCTAGATCCTCGGGTCCAAATGCCCACGGAAGCATCGCTGACATCTTTTGTGGACCATCATCGGTCATAAGTAGCGCTTCAGGGCCACCATGTTCGAACAAAAGCTGACGACAACGGCCACACGGTGCAAGGTAATTTCCTTGACCATCTACGCAGACAATTGCAATTAAGCGACCGCCGCCTGTTGAACATAGATTTGAAACTAAACCACATTCGGCGCACAAGCCAACGCCGTAGCTAGCATTTTCAACATTGCAACCTGTGACGATACGTCCATCATTAACTAATGCAGCAACTCCAACCGGAAACTTTGAATATGGCGCATAGGCCATCTTCATCGCACCGATAGCTGCCTGGTGAATCGAATCCCAGTTAATTGTTGTCATCGAAGTCCACCGCGACGATATGGAATTCCATCTGCCGCCGGCATTCGCAATCTTTGAGATGCAAGTGCCATGACAAGAATTGTTGCAATGTATGGAGTCATTGTTACCAACTGACCTGGAAGCTCTTCAACTGCGAAGTAGAACCACAAAGTAAATCCAGCTGCTGCAAGAGCAATTACTGCACCGATCTGTTTGCCACTCTTGAACTTTCTAAATGCAACAAAGGCCAAGATAACCACGATAAACAAGAGAAGTGCGTGGATCGCCGCTGAATCGCGAAGCTGTAGCGCATCGGCAAAACCAAACAATCCAGCACCTGCGAGCAATCCACCTGGGCGGTAATTTCCAAACAGAAGCGCTGCAAGACCAATGTATCCGCGACCTGCAACTTGATTCTCTTGGTAATTACTTGCGGCAACGATTGCTAAGAAACCGCCACCTAATCCAGCTAAACCACCTGAAATAAGTACACCTGCATACTTCATTGCATAAACGTTGACACCTAATGATTCTGCTGCAACTGGTGCTTCACCTGCACTTCGAAGACGCAAACCAAAGGCGGTACGCCACAAAATGAAGTAAGCCAGTGGGACAAAAGCTATTGCAACCATCGTTACATAGGAAACATCTCCAGTTAAGCCGCGAAGAATCGATGCTAAATCTGAGACAAAGAACCAATTCAGGTTTGCAATCGATCCCAAAAGATCTGGACTCTTCCATCCAAAGTATTGACCACCGGACAAGATTGGCAATCCGTTGACTGAAATTGTCTCAATACCTGGAGATTGAGATGGCCCTGGCCACGCTCCACTCTTGTACATAAGCGTCGATAAGTAGCGAACTAAACCAGCGGCAATAATGTTAATTGCAACGCCTGATACAACATGATCAACACCAAAAGTAACAGTTGCTACTGCATGGATTAGTGCACCAACAGATCCAAAGATCATTGCAGCCAATAATCCAGCCCAAGGACCATGTTGCGAACCAATGTAACCACCAGCCCATGCACCCATGATCATCATGCCTTCAAGACCAATATTCACAACACCTGCACGTTCTGAGAACAAACCGCCCAGCGCCGCTAAAACAATTGGCACCGAAAGAAGCAATGCGGCAGATGCTGTACCCGTACTTGTTAGATCCGATGCACCTGTGATGACACGAATTGATGCCAATACAAAAACCAGCATTACGGCATAGCGCAAGATCTTCATAGCTTTCATGCTGTGACCACCTTTGCTAGTTCTTTGCTTTGCAAAGTCAACTTAAAGCGTCGAACCACTTCATAGGCAATAACAGCGCTCAAAAGAATTGAACCCTGCATAATCACATAGGTTTCGGGTGCGATATCGATCAGTTCCAATGCACGAGAACTTACTTCAAGGAATCCAAAGAGAAGTGCACTAACGGCCATTCCGCCAGCAGAGTTACGACCTAACAGTGCAACTGCGATTGCAGAAAAACCAATACCTGCACGGAAGCCCAAGTTGTATGTGTGAGTCTGACCTAGAACTTCGGGCAACCCTGCTAATCCTGCGATTGCCCCAGAAATTACTAGCGCCAAAAATGTCATCTTCTTTGAGTTAACACCACTGACACGGGCTGCGATTGGGTTTAAGCCTGATGCGCGAAGTTCAAAACCAAAACGGGTGCGATTAACGACAAACCAGAAAATTAGACCTAGCGCGACAGCTACAAAGAACATTCCGTAGACGCCACCACCTGGTTGATCTTCAATGCCAACCTTGCGCAATAGTGGCATCAGATCTGGAACCTGCGCAGATGCAGGTAGTTCTTTTGTTTCAAGATTGTTTGAGCCTTCTTCAAATACTGCAAAGTGCTTTGAAAGCAGATAGGCAGACAGGCCACCTGCCAAAGCGTTGAGCATGATTGTTGAGATAACTTCATTCACGCCGCGCTTAACCTTGAGGTAGGCAGCAATCGCGGCCCACAAGCCACCAAAAGTCATTGCAATAATGAAGACCACAGCAACATGTAAAACTGGTGGAAGCACAAACATTGCTCCGATATAGCAACTAAACAAGGCACCTAGGCGTAACTGTCCTTCTACACCAATATTAAAAAGACCCGCTCTAAAAGTTACTGCAATCGCAATTGCAGCGATGTAATAAGGAGTTGCCGTATTAACAATTTCCATTAGAGACCCGGTTTCGGTGCCGTAATCCCACATAGTCTTGAAAGCTTCAACAGGCGATTTCTTACTTGCTATAACGGCAAGGCTTGAAATAAGAATTGAAAAAACAGCTGCTGCCAAAGGCGCTGCAACTGCTAGCCCAACCTTGCTCGGTGAAAACTTTCTTGTAAATGTGTTACTCATGCCGCACCTGTCATCGCAGAACCTAGTTGCTCAGGCGTAGTTTTTGCTGGATCAAGTTCAGCGGTGATAGTTCCGCGTAACATCACTAGCAGACGGTCAGACATTCCAATTAACTCTTCAAGGTCTGCCGAAATCAAGACGATTGCCATTCCCTTTTCACGCGCTTTGCGAAGAACATCCCAAATCGCACCTTGCGCACCCACATCAACTCCACGAGTTGGATGCGATGCCACCAACAATGCCGGTGCCTTGCTCATTTCGCGACCAACAATAAACTTTTGCTGATTTCCACCAGAAAGGGCTGCCGCCAAAGTGTCTGGGCCAGGTGCTCGCACATCAAACTCTTGCATGATCGTGCGAGTACTTTCGAATGTTGCTTTTTTGTCAATAACAAAACCGCGCATAACTGGCTTACCGCGTTGATGTCCCAAAATTCTGTTTTCCCACAATGGTGATGTCATCATCAATGCTTGACGCTGACGATCTTCAGGAATCAAACCAATTCCTAGATCATGACGATCGGCCACACTTAGTGAGTCAATTGCACTGCCATGGAATTCAATAGAACCGGTGTAATCACGTAGCCCCATAATGGCTTCAACAAGTTCGGCTTGGCCATTTCCTTCGACACCTGCAATACCGACAACTTCACCTGCATGTAAGTCAAAGCTGATATTTGAAATCAAATCGCGACTTCCTGGTGCAGGAACGGAGACACTCTTGAGCGCCAAAGTAATTTCTTCGCGGCGAGTATGTCCCAGGGTTGAAGGCTTTGGAAGCTCGCTTCCAACCATGAGCTCAGCTAATTGGCGAGCAGTTACATCCTTTGATTTAACTTCTGCCACAGTTGAACCCTGTCGAACAACCGTTACCTCGTCAGCAACACGTAAAACTTCATCCAATTTGTGAGAGATAAAGATGACCGCCATGCCTTGTGCGCGCAAACCTTCTAGAGCTTTGAAAAGATCATCAACTTCTTGTGGAACCAATACCGCTGTTGGTTCATCAAAGATCAAAATATTTGCACCGCGGAATAAAACTTTTAGAATTTCTACACGTTGACGCTGGCCAACGCCTAGCTCTTCTACCAAAACATCTGGGTTGATCTCTAATCCATACTGAGCTGCCATTTCTACAATCTTCTTGCGGGCAGCTGCAAAATCAATTGTTGCTCCATGCGTTGGTTCGGAGCCTAAAATAATATTTTCGAGAACTGTGAAGTTGTCAGCCAACATAAAATGCTGGTGAACCATACCGATGCCGGCATCGATTGCATCATTTGGGTTCTTAAAATTAACCTCTTTGCCATTTACTAAAATCTCGCCGCTATCTGGGCGTTGCATGCCATACAAAATCTTCATGACTGTTGATTTACCAGCGCCGTTTTCTCCAACTAGCGCGTGAACAGTTCCGGTTTCAACCTTGATTGAAACATCTTTGTTCGCAATCACGCCGGGAAAGCGCTTACTGATGTGCCGCAGTTCTACTGCTACTGACACTGTCAATCTCCTTTGACTGTTGCGGTGCGAAAAACATTTGGCCCAACAAGGAGATTTAACTCCATTGTTGGGCCAAACGCCACTTTCTAAGTAGATCTAAGCAACAAAGCGATTATGGCTTTGTTGGAACCTTGATCTTTCCTGACTTGATTCCAGCAGCAGCTCTATCGATCTGTGCCTTGTACTTGTTGATGTATCCACCTGAGTATGAAACTCCAACACCGTTAAGTGATAGGTCATATACACGGCCGTAGATACCTGACTCATCAAGTACGTCGTTTACAGATGAACCTGCAACAGCTGTTGCAATAACATCGTAAACAGCACGGTCAACACGCTTGATCATTGATGTGAGCATGTTCTTCTTCTCAGCTGCTGAAGCTGTTTGCCACTGATCAGAGTCAACTCCGATAGTCCAAACCTTCTTGCCAGCCTTTGCAGCATCTGTTGCAGCTGCGAAGTTACCCGCACCTGATCCACCTGCTGCAGAGTAAATAACATCTGCGCCCTTATCGATCATTCCCTTAGCAATAACCTTTGCCTTAGCTGGGTCATTGAAACCACCGAAATCAGGTGGCTCTGTGACGTACTTGACGTCAACAGTTACTGACTTCTTTGTTGCCTTAACACCAGCAACGAATCCTGCTTCAAACTTCTGTAGTAGAGGAATACGAACTCCACCGATGTAACCAACCTTGCCTGACTTTGTTGCAAGTGCTGCAGCAACTCCAGCTAGGTATGAACCTTCGTGCTCAGCGAATACAAGACCAGCAACGTTCAGTAGATCTACTGAAGCATCGTCGATGATTGCGAACTGAACATTTGGATAATCAGATGCAACAGCTTTGATTGGTCCCGCGTATAGGAAACCAACAGCAATGATTGGGTTGAACCCAGCCTTAGCGAGCAAGCGAAGCTTGTCTTCGCGCTCTGAATCTGAACCCTGAGTAACTGTTACTTCACGAGCAGTAACCTTTAGGTTCTTCTTTGCAAGATCAAGACCTGCTGCTGCTGAGTCGTTGAATGACTTATCGCCACGACCACCGATGTCATAAGCAAGGCCTACTTTTACCTTAGTTGCCGCTGTTGCTGGAGCAACAAAAGTTGTTGCAGCCATTACAGTTGCAGCAACAACTGCTACAAGACGAAATACTTTCTTCAATTTTCCTCCAAGGATTCAAGGGGATCTTCAATAACTCACTTTTACAAGGTAATTATGGAAGCTTTGTGTAATTGGGAGCCTATTACTTGCGCATGAATAAACTCAACACGCAAGGGCTGATTTTGATATCGGGGGTGTAACGTTTTGGAAAACTCTCAACTTGGGGTTGAGAGGCTGGGCTGATTACTTCACTAAACCCAGGTTCTTATAGGTATCTGAGAGCGTCGCACCGGCTACAACCCGGGCCTTTTCGGCCCCATTGTGAAGCAAATCAATCAAGTGCTTTTCATCGTCCAGCAGTTCTAACGCCTTGGCACGAATCGGGCGCAGGTATTCGACAACTACTTCTGCCACCGCGCCTTTGAAGTCGCCGTAGCCCTTGCCTTGAAACTCATTTTCTAGCTCTGAAATTGAACGTCCAGAAAGTGATGAATGAATTGTTAGCAAATTGCTAATGCCAGGCTTTTCTTTTTCATCAAACTTAACTTCACGGCCTGCATCTGTTGCAGCGCTTTTAATCTTCTTCGTATTTGCCTCTGGTGTATCCATAATTTCGAGAACACCTGAAGTAGATCCTGAGGATTTACTCATCTTTGAAGTTGGCTCTTGAAGATCATAGATCTTTGCTCCAGCCTTCAAAATGTAACCTTCGGGCAATCTAAATGTTTCACCAAATCGTGAATTAAATCGTGTAGCTAAATCGCGGGTTAGTTCAATGTGTTGGCGCTGATCTTCTCCAACTGGAACAAAGTGTGCTTGATACAAAAGAATATCTGCAGCTTGCAGCATTGGATAAGTAAACAAACCAACACGTGCGCTGTCTGCTCCTCCCTTTGCCGACTTATCTTTGAACTGAGTCATGCGACTTGCTTCGCCAAAACCTGCAAGACATTCCATGATCCAGCCCAGTTGGTTGTGCTCTGCAACATGGGACTGGACAAAGAGCGTTGATTTTTCGGGTGAGATGCCAAGAGCGATTAACTGGGCAGCCGAAGCCAAGGTGCGCTTTCTAAATAGCGCAGGCTCTATCTCACCGGTTAGGGCATGAAGATCCACGATGCAATAAAAAGCATCGTTGCCATCTTGAAGTTCAACCCACTGCTTAAGTGCACCTAAGTAATTGCCCAGGTGGAAGGAGTCACTTGTTGGCTGTATGCCTGAAAGAACTCGCTTCTGTGTCATGGGCGTAATTCTTTCACACAGATGCTGTTCGCGAGATCAATAGCTGCCCCGCGCGCTTGCCTTCCATGGTTAATACGGTGATTCGTAGGCCATTAACGTTGACGACATCATTTACTTGAGGAATTCGACCTAAGAAGTGCATGACAAAACCGCTGGCGGTTTCGTACGGGCCTTCAGGAATATCAAGCTTGGTCTCTTCAATTAAATCGTCAATTGAAATCAAGCCATCTATTTCGAAATCGCCTGTTCGCTCTTCGACGGAAACTTCGTTTTCATGCTCATCGTATTCATCGCGAATATCGCCAATAAGCACTTCTACAAGGTCTTCCAGGGTCACGATTCCATCGGTGCCGCCGTACTCATCCAAAACGATTGCCAGGTGTTGACCTTGCGTGCGCATCTCAGAAAGTGCAGGCAAAATACCTTTAGTGCCAGGTAAGAACATGATGTTTCTTGCCAGTTCCACAATCTTGGTGCTCTTATTTGCAAGAGATGTATCCAAAAGATCGCGAACATGGATGAAGCCAACAACTTCATCAGAAGATCCGCGAACAACTGGGTAACGAGAATGTGCCTTATCTACCGCTAGCTCAATCGCTTTTCCAACAGTTAATGAAGCATCCATGAAATCAACTTCGGTGCGCGGAACCATGACCTCGTGAACTTGACGTTCAGAGGCGTTAAAGACTTCTTCAACAATGTCGCGCTCTTCATCGGTCAGAGCAGCGTGGCCAGTAACCAGGTCGAGCAACTCTTCTTCAGACATTTGGCTGCGTTGCACCTTGGGGTCAACGCCAAATGCACGCAAAACAATGTCAGTAGATCTAGAGAGCAGCCAGATTAGTGGGCGGAAAATATTGGCAACCACATTAATGATTCCGGCAGTTGCCATGGCAATCTCTTCAGCTCTAAATAAAGCTACTCGCTTTGGAACTAGTTCGCCGAAGACCAAAGAGAAATAAGCGATCACCAAAGTGACGCCAATTAGAGAAATGGTTGTTGCCCAAGCGTTTGCAATGCCCAAAGATTCCAGCCAAGGGATTACATAGTCACCTAATCTATCGGCACCAAGGGCGGCAGAGAGAAAACCGCTGACAGTTACACCAATTTGGACGGCAGCCAGCAATCGGTTGGGGTGTGCGGCTAGGGCTGCAACGCGAGCGCCACGTTTGCCACGGGTCGCGATTTCTCGGACTTGGCTATCTCGAAGTGAGATGAGGGCGATTTCAGCTGCTACGAAGAATGAGGCCAGAACAATCAGGCCAGCAATAGTTGCTAGATCAAGAAATAGTGAAGCCAACGAGGGAGGTTCCATTATGTGCCAAGTATACATTCTCACAGCCGTGGCGGAAAGCGAGATCTTCCCTTACGCCGGGTTTGTGCGTAATCTTGCCCCGTTGGCCAACCGGCCATCACCTTCATCCTCGGACCGTCGGGCACGTACCTGCCCGGAGAAGGAGAGCAATCTCATGGCATCAGTAGTTTTTGATGGCGCATCACGTATCTATCCAGGAACAACAGCACCTGCAGTCGACAAGTTAAATCTCACCGTAAATGACGGAGAGTTTCTAGTTCTTGTTGGACCGTCAGGTTGCGGTAAGTCAACATCACTTCGTATGTTGGCAGGACTTGAAGAAATTGATGGCGGCCGCATTTTAATTGGCGATCGCGATGTAACAAATGTTGCACCAAAAGATCGTGACATTGCGATGGTGTTCCAGTCTTATGCACTGTATCCACACATGACAGTTGCAGAGAACATGGGCTTCGCACTAAAAATCGCAGGAACTCCAAAGGAAGAACGTGATCGTCGTGTTCTTGAAGCAGCAAAGTTGCTAGACCTTGAGCCATACCTAGAGCGCAAGCCAAAGGCTCTATCAGGTGGACAGCGTCAGCGCGTTGCTATGGGTCGCGCAATTGTTCGCGAACCTCAGGTATTCCTTATGGATGAGCCGCTATCAAACCTTGATGCGAAGTTGCGTGTAGCAACTCGTACACAGATCGCTGCATTGCAGCGTCGTCTAGGAATCACAACTGTTTATGTAACGCACGACCAGGTTGAAGCTATGACTATGGGTGATCGCGTTGCAGTATTGAAGGATGGTCTGCTACAGCAAGTTGATACTCCTCGTAATCTTTATGACAACCCAGCAAACGCTTTCGTTGCAGGCTTCATTGGTTCACCTGCGATGAACCTACTTATCGCTCCAGTGAGCGGTGGCAAGGCAATGCTTGGAGATCTAGCAATTGATGTTCCTGCATCTGCCGGATCATCCGTAACAGTTGGTGTTCGTCCAGAAGGCTTCACACCATCATCAAAGGGATTCCACGTTCTTGTTGAAGTTGTGGAAGAGCTTGGTTCAGATGCTTTCGTTTACGGAAAGCCAGCTGACAGCAATGTTAAGTTCGCAAATGCAACAGATGAAGGCGCGCAAGTAATTGTTCGCTGGGATCCAAAGAATCCTCCAAAGCCAGGCGACACAATTACTGTCGAAGCGGTTAAGGGATCCGTTCACTTGTTCAACTCAACTACTGGTGAGCGCGTTTAATTCATTTCTTTCATAAGAAAAGCCCCGCTGGAAACAGCGGGGCTTTTCTTATTCTTTAATACAAGAAGGATTAAGCCATGGCCTTCTTTAGGTTCTCGTCGATTGAATTCAAGAACTCCTGTGTTGTTTGGTATGGCGCATCCTTTGAGATAAGAAGTGACAAATCCTTTGTCATCTTTCCTTGCTCAACAGTTTCAATACATACGCGCTCAAGAGTTGCACAGAACTTTGCAAGCTCTGGGTTGTTATCCAGCTTTGCACGGTGTGCCAGACCTTGTGTCCACGCAAAGATTGAAGCGATTGGGTTTGTAGAAGTCGCCTTACCTGCCTGGTGATCACGGTAGTGACGTGTCACTGTTCCGTGAGCTGCCTCTGATTCACAGATCTTTCCATCTGGAGTCATTAACACTGAAGTCATCAAACCAAGTGAGCCGTAACCCTGTGCGACGGTGTCTGATTGAACATCGCCGTCATAGTTCTTACATGCCCAGACATATCCACCCTCCATACGAAGTGACATGGCAACCATGTCATCGATCAAGCGGTGCTCGTACCAAATTCCTGCAGCATCAAATTGAGCCTTGAACTCTTTTTGGTAGATCTCTTCAAAAATATCCTTAAAGCGACCATCGTAGGCCTTAAGAATTGTGTTCTTTGTTGAAAGATAAACCGGGAACTTGCGAAGAAGTCCGTAGTTCAAAGATGCGCGTGCAAAGTCGCGAATTGAATTATCAACGTTGTACATCGCCATTGCAACACCTGAAGATTCAAAGTTGAAAACTTCAGTGTTAATCGGTGCAGAGCCATCTTCAGGAACAAATGAGATTGTTAGCTTTCCTGGACCTGGAACCTTGAAGTCTGTCGCACGGTACTGATCACCAAATGCGTGACGGCCGATAACAATTGGCTTAGTCCAATGTAGGACCAAACGAGGAACGTTGCTAATAATGATTGGCTCGCGAAAGATCACGCCACCCAGAATGTTGCGGATAGTTCCGTTAGGAGACTTCCACATCTTCTTAAGACCGAATTCTTCAACACGTGCCTCATCTGGAGTGATAGTTGCGCACTTAATACCAACGCCATGCTTCTGGATTGCGCGTGCTGAATCAACAGTTACTTGATCATCAGTTGCATCACGGTGTTCCATGCCTAGGTCGTAGTACTCAAGATTTACATCTAAGTAAGGAAGGATCAATGAATCCTTGATGAACTGCCACATGATGCGTGTCATTTCATCGCCATCTAGTTCGACGACAGTTCCCGTTACTTTGATCTTGCTCATAGTCTCCCCTTTATCAACTTTTGAAAATTACTTAGAGTGTTTGGACATCTGCTTGTTTTGCACGAACTGCTTCAGCGGCCTCTTTAAGGGCTGCAACCTCTGAATCAGTCAATGAACTTTCAACAACCTTTTTGATACCTGAGCGACCAATCTGGGCTTCAACGCCAAGATAGACCCCAGAAATTCCGTATTCGCCATCAACCCACGCGCATACCGGCATAACCGCGCCAGAATCTTCGATGACCGCTTTCGCCATACGAGCTGCCGCTGCAGATGGTGCGTAGTAAGCAGAACCTGTCTTAAGAAGTGCAACAACTTCAGCGCCGCCGTTACGTGTGCGGTCAACAAGATCTGCAATCTCTGCTTGAGAAAGTAGATCGCTTAATGGCTTGCCATCAACTGTGCAGCGACTTGGAACTGGAACCATTGTGTCTCCATGAGAACCAAGTGTCAGAGTCTTAACTGATGCAACTTTTACTGAGAGCTTTTCTGCAACAAAGTTTGTAAAGCGCGCAGTGTCCAACATTCCTGCCTGACCCATTACACGGTTCTTCGGAAAGTTGGTAGCAATCTGAGCCAATGCGGTCATTTCATCCAATGGGTTTGAAACAACGATGATGACAGCATTCGGAGAATGCTTTGCGATATTTTCAGCAACGCCTCGAACGATTCCAGCGTTGACACCAATTAAATCCATGCGGCTCATTCCTGGCTTGCGTGGAAGGCCTGCGGTAATCACAACTACATCTGAATTTGCAGTGGCTTCGTAGCCAGCACCTTCAGGAGTTGTTGTTGCACCAATTAGCTTTGTCTCAAATCCTTCAATCGAACGAGACTGGTTCATGTCAAGAGCCAAACCTTCTGACTTTCCTTCAAGGATGTCAGTTAAAACAACGGTGTCGAAAACATCATATTCAGCTAAGCGAAGAGCTGTTGTTGAACCGTAAAAACCTGCACCGACTACAGTGACTTTGCCACCCATCGTGACTCCATTCATGGCTAATTGCGAATGGGGCAACTCTACCGCCCGCGAGGAAGTGCAATTGCCAGCACAAAAAGTGCAATAGCTATAGCAAGCGGAAGGTAAAACTCAATGCGGCGAAAATCTCGTGATTTCAGAGCTATGCCGACGGTCCCAGCGGCGATAAAAAGTGATCCGCCTCGCACTACTCCGAAAACCCCTAAAACCACACCGGTTAGGACTAGGCCATAACTTATGAGGGTAAGCAGTCGATTATTTAACTGCATGCATCAACCACATTTGTCAGCAACATTGCTCGAGTCATGGGACCGACTCCCCCAGGCATTGGAGAAACATATGAAGCCTTTTCATATACACCTGGACACACATCACCATCTAAACCATGTTCTGTTCGAGAAATTCCAACATCAATTACAACTGCGCCATCTTTGATCATTTCTGCTTTCAGAAAATGTGACTGCCCAATAGCTGCAACAATAATGTCGGCCTTTTTTGTGTGCAGTGTTAAATCCTTTGTGCCCGTGTGAGTCAGGGTTACAGTTGCATTTTCTTGTTTGCGAGTAAGCAACAAACCCAATGGCCTACCAACAGTTAAGCCACGGCCGATGACTGTGATTTCTGCGCCTTGTGTCGAAATTTTATAGTGATCTAAAAGCGCAACGATTGCACGAGGTGTGCATGGCAGTGGTGCATCAAAACCCAACACTAGGCGACCTAAGTTCATAGGGTGCAAGCCATCTGCATCTTTTTTGGGATCAATCGCTTCTAGAATCCTTTGCGTATTGATTACTTTTGGTAATGGAAGTTGAACAATGTAACCGGTGCACTCTTTGGAAGCATTTAAATCTGCAATTGCGGCTAAAACATCTTTCTCAGTTGCATCACCTGGAAGATCAAATCGAATTGAGTTGATTCCAACTTCTTTGCAATCCCGATGTTTTCCATTGACATACGAGACCGAACCAGGATCGTCTCCAACCAAGACTGTTCCAAGGCCTGGAGTGATTCCTTGTGATTTAAGTGCAGCTACTCGAACATTTAGTTCGGCTTTCATAGCCGAGGCTAAGGCCTTGCCATCTAGTATCTGCGCGCTCATGTTCTAAGCCTACCGACTTCGTTATGCATGAGAGAAATGCCGAGTATTAGTGAAAAACATTGCTATTCCTGCAGCCTTAGCCGCAGCAATAACCTCTTCATCGCGCACACTGCCACCAGGTTGAACAACTGCGGTTACACCTGCATCAATCAGAATTTGAAGGCCATCTGCAAATGGGAAGAAGGCATCACTTGCCGCTACAGAGCCTTTCACTCGATCTCCTGCACGAGATACGGCTAAACGTGCCGAATCAACTCGATTCACTTGGCCCATTCCAATTCCAACAGAAGCTGTCATCTTTGCTAGCAAGATTGCATTACTTTTCACAGATCGCACACTGCGCCAGGCAAACTCAAGATCCTTCATTGTTTGTTGATCAACTGGTTCGCCACTGACTTGATTCCACTGTGAAGGTAAATCACCGTGTGCATCTATTAAGTCTGTTCCCTGCAACAACATTCCACCCGATACCGGACGTAGCTCCAATGGATTGATCGTCGTGAAGGCACACTTTAGGATTCGAATCGAAGGCTTTTTCATTAACAATTCAAGCGCGTCTGGATCAAAATCAGGTGCAATTAGTACTTCAGTGAAAATCTTGGACAGTAGCTCTGCCATAGCCAGATCAACTTTTCTGTTTGCGGCAACGACTCCTCCAAAAGCAGAAACAGGATCACATTCATGTGCGAGTTGATAAGCAATGGCAATACCTTGCTCACAGACTGCAACACCACAAGGATTAGCATGTTTCATAATTGCAACGGCAGGGTCACGATGATCCAAAACTGCTCTCCAAGCCGCATCAGCATCCGTGTAATTATTAAATGACATTTCCTTGCCATGAAGCTGTTGCGCATCAACAATCCCTGATGTTGCACCAGAATAAATCGCCGCACCTTGATGTGGGTTTTCGCCGTATCGCAATGAACTCTTGCGCTGCCAAATCTGCCCAAGCCAATCTGGAAGTTCATTTCCTTCAGATTGTCCAAGCCAGTTAGCGATGGCTAGATCGTATTGTGCTGTTGTCCGAAATGCTTCGAGCGCTAATTGACGACGCGCTGCTTCAGTAAAGCCACCAGAATTAATTGCCTCAAGGAGTTGGTCATATTGAGATGTGTGAGAAATAACCGCAACTGAGCCATGATTTTTTGCAGCGCCTCGAAGCATTGCTGGGCCACCAATATCAATCTGTTCAATGCTTTCCTCAAAACTGGCACCCGAAGCGATGGTCTCGGCAAATGGGTAAAGATTAATAATCACTAAATCAAAGGGTGCTATCTCTAGGTCAGCAATTGCAGCCATGTGCTCTGAATTTTCTTGATCCGCCAATATTCCACCGTGGATACGAGGATGTAAGGTCTTAACTCTGCCGCCCATAATTTCTGGAAAACCTGTGTACTGGCTGACTTCTACGACAGGTATTCCAGCATCTGCCAAATTCTTGGCAGTCGATCCAGTTGAGAGAATTTCAATACCACTAGCGCTAAGAGCTGTCCCAATTTCGATTAAACGATTTTTATCATAGACACTGACAAGCGCGCGACGTATTGGTTTTCTCATCGTGAAATCGTCTCCAGTGTCGGAATAATCAATGCTATGGTCGCAACGATGAGACCCCGTTCTACTTTCTTAATTCTCTCATGAAGAGTTGCCTCATCATCTTCCGGCAACACCGGAACCTCCATTTGAGTGATAACTGGACCAGTATCCACGCCTGCATCTACCCAGTGCACAGTTGTACCTGTTACCGATACACCCGCCGCTAATGCATCTCGAACGGCATGTGCCCCAGGGAATTCGGGAAGTAATGCAGGGTGGCTATTTATTGTTGGAAAATGATTAACAAAATCAGGAGATAAAATTCGCATAAAACCAGCACTAACAACTAGATCTGGTTTGTAATGCTCCACTTGTTGAAAAAGTCTTGTGTTCCAACTTTGTCGATCGGAATTTAATTCAACTACTGAAGTATTGATTGCAGCTCTTTTTGCTCGCTCTAAGACAGGTGCATCGGCGCGATCAGAGACAACTGCAACAATTTGAATCTCTAGGTCAGTTGCATCAATAATTGCTTGTGCTAAAGACCCCTGCCCTGAAGCAAGAATGACGATACGCTTTCTCATCTGCGATTTATGAATCTCGGCAGATAAATTGCCAGTGCGGCTCCAAGACCAAGTTGGGCAGCAATTGCTAATGTGAACTTCCAGGTAGAGACACCTACTGCAGACATCGCATCGGTAATCAATGCACCGCTAGCTGAGTACCCTACAAATGCTGCAAGTAAAACGGCAACAATTAAACTCTGCAAAAGCACCTTTTGATTGAGGGAAATTGTCCACGAAACTAAAAGCGCACCCGCTGCAACAATAACAAGTACTCCAATCAGGGAAATCAGTGATTTACCTTCAGGCAGAGCACCCAACAATGGCATTGCCGGAATCTTGTTTAAATTGAAGGAAGTTGGCGATACAAGAGTTCCAGACCCAACTGCAAAGCCCACTCCTGAAAAGTAAGCCAGAGTAGAAACTATGGCATTGGGGATATACAAAATATTAAGAAGTAGCAAAAGAAATCCGCCAAAGATTCCTGGCTGCAAAACAGTAGTTAGATTCTTAACCATTGTGATATTTACCAGCAGCAAAATTCCAAAAATAATTGAAGAGCTTCCTAGCAACAAGGCAATAATGCGTGAGCCATAAAGAAATCCTTGGCCCAATGCGACTCGTCTTCCGACCGTTGCCGCACATAACAAAGTAAAAGGAAGAACATAAATTAAGGCGAAGTACCAAACGGGGCGAATTGATTCGGTCTTTGAGAAAAAGGAGGCCCCAACAGCAAACAATGTGTACAAAGCTGCAAAGGCAGCACGTGCTGGGCCTACTAATGAACTGTCATTATCTAAACGTTCAATTGTGCGCGCTACGCCATTACGAATAGCAAGAACCGGGAAGATCAACGCTCCTAGTGGAAGATATGAAAGATGACCCGCCAAACCTGAAGGTGGCAGTGATAAATCAAATGGAATTGAATGCGCACCGATCCAGATCCACAACGCTGCACGCAGTGGGTCCCCTGTATTACCTGTTGCACTGCCTGCAGTAGCCCAAGCAAGGAGCGCGATAAATGATGTAGGAAGTAAAAGCCAAGCAACGCTACGCAAGACTTGGGGCAATGCAGCTCCAAGTACCCGCGTAATCATTGTTATCGACCCATGATTGCGCGTAACAAACGCGCGGTTTCACTAGGTGTTTGGCCAACCTTTACGCCGGCAGCTTCTAATGCATCTTTCTTGCCTTGGGCAGTTCCTGATGAACCAGAAACAATTGCACCCGCGTGACCCATTGTTTTTCCTTCTGGTGCGGTAAAGCCTGCAACGTAACCAACAACTGGCTTGGTTACATACTCTGCAATAAATGCAGCTGCACGCTCTTCTGCATCTCCACCAATTTCACCAATCATGACAATCGCAGTTGTCTCTGGATCATCTTGGAATGCACGAAGGCAATCGATGTGGGTTGTTCCAATTACTGGATCTCCACCGATTCCAACTGCTGTGCTAAATCCGATATCACGAAGCTCGTACATCATTTGGTAGGTCAGCGTTCCTGACTTTGACACTAAACCAATTGGACCTGCACCTGTGATATCTGCTGGAATGATTCCAACATTTGATTTTCCTGGGCTAATCAAGCCTGGGCAGTTTGGTCCGATGATCTGCGTTGTTCCCTTTGTTTGGGCATATGTATAAAAACTTGCAGAATCGTGAACTGGAATACCTTCAGTGATAACAACAACTAATGGCATTGCGGCATCAACTGCATCAATTACAGCTGCCTTTGCAAACTTAGGTGGTACGAAAACAACTGAAACGTTTGCACCAGTTGCGGACATAGCTTCGGCAACTGTATTAAATACTGGAAGTTGATGACCGTCGATATCAACGACCTGGCCACCCTTGCCTGGTGTAACTCCACCAACAACTTTTGTGCCTGATGCCAACATACGTCGAGTGTGCTTGGTTCCTTCAGAACCAGTCATTCCCTGAACAATTACCTTGCTTGAATCATTGATGAAAATAGACATTACTTCGCCGCCAATTCTGCAGCGCGATTTGCTGCTCCATCCATTGTGTCTGCCTGCTCAACCAGTGGGTGCGCAGCCTTAGCCAAAATTGCTCGTCCTTCAACAACATTGTTTCCATCCAGGCGAACCACGATTGGCTTAGTCGCCTTAGGGCCAAGTAATTCAAGGGCTTGAACGATTCCGTTTGCAACAGCATCACATGCAGTGATTCCGCCAAACACATTTACAAATACGCTCTTTACATCCTTGTCACCAAGAATAATTGAAAGACCATCAGCCATGATTTGCGCAGATGCGCCGCCACCAATATCAAGGAAGTTAGCTGGGCGAACTCCACCATGCTTTTCTCCTGCATAAGCAACAACATCCAAAGTGCTCATTACAAGACCTGCACCGTTACCGATGATTCCTACTTCGCCTTCAAGCTTTACGTAGTTAAGACCCTTTTCTTTAGCGGCAGCTTCTAGTGGATTTTCTGCGGCTTGATCAACGAGAGCTTCATGATCTGGTTGTCGGAATTCTGCGTTCTCATCAAGAGTAACTTTTCCATCAAGTGCGATGATCTTGCCATCTTTTGTCTTTACCAATGGGTTAACTTCGACAAGGGTTGCATCTTCACCCTGGAAAACATCCCATAGCTTGAGCAACACATCAGCAACTTGATCTGCAACATCTGCTGGGAATTGCGCAGCTGCAACTATTTCTTTTGCCTTAGCAAGTGAAATGCCATCAACAGCTGACACTGGAATCTTTGCCAGCTTTTCAGGTGCAGAGTGTGCAACTTCTTCGATATCCATTCCACCTGAAACAGATGCCATTACAAGAAATGTTCGGTTTGAACGATCGAGCAAGATAGCTAAGTAATACTCAGATTCGATTGGCGCAGCTGCGGCGATCATTACTGTGCGAACTGTGTGCCCCTTGATATCCATTCCAAGAATTGCGCCAGCCTTTTCGCGAGCATCGTGTGGATTCTCAGCTAGCTTTACTCCGCCAGCCTTTCCGCGTCCACCAACTTTGACCTGTGCCTTAACGACAACCTTTCCGCCAATAGCTGCTGCTGCTTTTTCTGCCTCATCTGCAGTTGTTGCAACGCTTGCAGCTAGTACGGGTACGCCATGCTTTTCAAAGATGTCGCGAGCTTGGTATTCAAAGAGATCCACTGGGCTTCCAATCAGTTCAGTTCTGATGCGCTAATGAGGGTAATCCTAGAGCTTCTCAACGGGTGCATAACGCAGCAGCAAACGCTTCTCACCATATTGTCCGAAGTTAATTGTGGCTTCAGCCTTATCGCCTGCCCCAGCCACCGAAACTACGGTCCCCAAACCGAATGTGTCATGTGACACACGCTCACCGACAGCTAGCTCCATTGCAACGCTCTTCTTTCCTGTCGCTCTTGGCGGAGGCGTTGATGGAGTTCGTGTTTTTTTAATCAAAGATGGAGATACAGATGTTCCTGATTGATTACGCCATTCGATTACCTCTTCAGGAATTTCATCGAGAAAACGTGATGGTGGGTTGTAGTTAGGTGCGCCCCATGTAGATCTGTATTCGGCACGCGAAATATAAAGCCGCTGGCGTGCACGAGTTAAGCCAACGTATGCCAGACGACGTTCTTCTTCGATCTCATCTTTTTCTCCAAGGGTACGAGAGTGAGGAAAAATTCCATCTTCCATACCTGTTAAGAAAACTGTTGGAAACTCAAGACCCTTAGCAGTATGAAGAGTCATCATGGTTACAACTCCGCCATGATCTTCTCCCTCTGGAATTTCATCAGCATCTGCAACCAAAGAAACCTTTTCTAGAAAACCAGCAAGTGATATCTCTTCATCTTCGCCAAGTTCTTCAAACGGTCTTTCTTCGTATTCCATCGAAACTGCGACAAGTTCTTTTAAGTTTTCAACTCGAACTTCATCTTGTGGGTCGGTGCTATCGATCAGCTCTTTCAACAAACCTGATTGTTCAAGCGCGGCTTCAACAATTACAGATGGCTTGGTCTTGGCTTCGACTAATACGCTTAATGCACTGATCATGGAGGTGAACTCATTAATTGCTTGTGCAGCGCGTGAAGGCACCGATCCAACTTCTTGGCAGCGAAGCAAACCTTGCCAAAATGAAATGTTGTTATCTCTGGCAAACAAATCTACGTAATCCAGAGAAGTATCGCCAATTCCTCGTTTTGGAACATTGATGATTCGACGAAGCGAAATTTCATCTTCAGGGTTAGCCAGAACTCGCAAATACGCCAGTAAGTCCTTTACTTCACGACGCTCGTAGAATCGAAGACCACCGACAACTTTGTAAGGTAGCGCGCTGCGCATAAAGACTTCTTCAAATACACGTGATTGTGCGTTAGTGCGATAGAAAATTGCAGTATCACCAGGAGTAGAAACGCCTTCGCGTTGAAGTGATCTAATTTCATCAGCAATAAAGTTTGCTTCGTCATGCTCGCTTTCGGCGACATATCCAACCAGTGGTGTTCCAGAACCTGCATCTGACCACAAGTTTTTCTCTTTACGGCTTTCATTACAAGTGATTACGGCATTAGCAGCATTAAGTATGTTTTGCGTAGATCGATAATTTTGTTCCAGCAATACAGTCCGAGCGTTTGGATAATCCAATTCAAACTGCAATATGTTACGGATCGTCGCACCCCGGAAGCCGTAAATGGATTGATCTGCATCTCCTACAACGCACAGCTCTGCAGGTGGCTGGCCTTCAAGATCGGTCCCCACTAACTCTTTTACAAGAATGTACTGGGCGTGGTTTGTGTCTTGATACTCGTCAACTAAAACATGACGGAAGCGTGATCTAAATCGAGCTTTGGCTTCTGGGAAACGTTGCAAGGCTTCTACCGTTTTTAGAATCAAATCATCAAAATCCATTGCATTAGCCCGCATCAATCGTTGTTGATACACCGCATAAACATCGGCGACGACCTGTTCGAATTGATTAGTTGTTGAGTTCAGATAGTCCTGTGGGCCTAGCAACTCATTTTTTGCATTGGAAATCATGGACTGGAATTGACGTGCTGGATAACGCTTAGGGTCAAGGTTTAACTCTTTGGCCACAATAGTTATTAGTCGTTGCGAATCAGCAGAGTCATAGATGCTAAATGAGTTGCTGTATCCAAGACGTGTTGCTTCTTGGCGCAGGATGCGAACGCAGGCCGAGTGGAAAGTTGAAACCCACATGGATTTTGCAATTGGCCCTACAAGTTCGGCAACACGTTCTTTCATTTCCCCTGCAGCTTTATTTGTAAAAGTGATTGCAAGAATTTGATAGGGAGCAACATGTCTGCGCGACATCAAATATGCGATTCGACGAGTTAAAACTCGAGTCTTTCCTGACCCTGCACCTGCAACAACCAAAAGTGGCCCGCCTGCATGGGTAACCGCCTCCGCTTGTTGAGGGTTAAGTCCCTCAATGAGTGGATCGATTTCAGTCATAAGGTCGAGTCTATTAGGCTTCATGCATGGAACCGATCGCAGATACCGAGATCAAGCGAGTTTTGGTCGTCAATGCCCACCCTGACGATTCAGATTTTGGCGCGTCAGGAACTATTTCGCAGTGGATAAAAAAGGGAATTGAAGTCGCCTACGTCTTTTGCACAAATGGTGATCAAGGTGGCGAAGAGTCAGGTTTTACTAAAGAGGAAATGCCTGCCATCCGTCAGCGCGAGCAACGCGCTGCAGGTGCGGCAATTGGTGTCACTGACATAACTTTTTTAAATTATGTTGATGGACATTTAGAACCAACTCTTGCACTCCGCAAAGATATCGTCCGACAGATTCGAATTTCACAACCAGATCGCATTGTGTGTCAAAGTCCAGAACGCAATTGGGATCGAATTGGTGCAAGTCATCCAGATCATTTAGCTGCTGGAGAAGCAACTATCCAAGCTGTCTATCCTGATGCTCGTAACCCTTTTGCTTTCACTGATTTAATGGAAAAAGAAGGCTTACAGCCGTGGCGCGTGAAAGAGGTATGGGTATCTGGATTTGCCCACCCAGATCATTGGGTTGATATCACCGACACTTTTGATCTCAAGATGGCGGCGCTACATGCCCATGCATCCCAAACTGCACACAATAAAGATTTAGAAAAGATGGTTCGAGAATGGGGTCAGCGCAACGCAGGTATGGGCGGACTTCCAGAAGGTCGAATTGCTGAAGCTTTTAAGATTGTTAATACTGCGTAACAAAGCTAGCTAGGAGATCACAGTGAAGTCGTTAAAGGTTAAGACTAAACTGAGCGCTTCTTATTGGAAGTTGTGGGGCGCAACCACAATCTCAAACCTGGGTGACGGCATAGTTGCTATCGCATACCCATGGTTGGCATCTGCAGTTACACGATCACCTCTTCTCATCGCACTGTCGGCAGTGATCTCGCGCTTACCATGGCTCATTTTTACTCTGCATGCTGGAGTTATCACAGATCGATTTAATCGTAAACGAATAATTGTTGCGATGGACATCGTCCGCGGCTTACTTACCTTTGCAGTCGGAGTATTTGTTTACCTCGAAAGAGATTCCCTTCCGGCTCTTAACGAATTAACTTCTCTAACGAGCTTAGAAACCAATTACATGCTTTACTCTGTTATTCTGATGACTGGCTTTCTTTTCGGCCTAGCAGAAGTCTTGCGAGATAATTGCGCTCAAACCTTGATGCCAGCGATTGTTGAGGACAAGGATTTAGAGAAAGCAAATGGCCGAATGTGGTCTGCAGAATCTCTAGCAAACTCATTTATCGGTCCACCTCTTGGAAGTTTTATTATCGCGACTGCAGTATTTCTTCCATTTTTTGTTGATGCTGTCACCTTTTTTGTGGCAGCAGCACTCATCGCGGGAATGAAGCCGACGGTAAAAAGTTTTGAGCCGCAAGCAAAATCTGATCCGATCAATTTTCGACTCGAAATTAAAGAAGGTTTTTCTTGGCTCTGGAACCATGACTTACTTCGACCAATGGCGATCATCCTTGGATTACTAAACGGTATCGCATCACTTAGTGCGGCTGTCTATATTCTCTTCGCACAGGAAGTTCTAAATACATCGGTCTTTATCTTTGCAATTCTCGGAACAGCTACCGCCTTTGGCGGAATTCTTGGAGGACTACTCGGACCTAAGGTCTCGGAGAAGATCGGGAGTGGTCGATCGCTCGCAATAGCACTTTTTGTAATGCCATTTGGTGCGTTACTAATTGGATTTGCTTCAAAGTGGTATCTCGTTTGGGTGCTTGTATTTTTTCAAACATTCGCTGGCGTCCTATGGAATATCGTTACTGTTTCACTTCGACAGAGTCTGATTCCTGCAAATTTACTGGGTCGTGTAAACAGTGTTTATCGTTTCTTTGCTTGGGGGACCATTCCAATTGGCACTCTCCTCGGTGGAGGAATTGTATTTGCCTTGGAAGGAGTTATTGGCCGCGAAATGGCATTTCGATCTGTTTACTTTATTGGAGCAGGATTTGGATTTATCCTTTTCGTTTACGCGATCAGAGTTTTGACGACCGAGGCGATTGATAAGGCGCGTTCTTCGAGTTTGTAATTAACAAAACTTCGCTTACTTTATTCAGCTATTTGAAACCGTCACACGATTAATTGCGATTGGTTGATTAGGTGTGCCATCTGCGCCACCACCCTTAACGCCAGCTTTAGCAATCGCTTTCACGATATCCAAACCTTGAGTAATCGTTCCCCAAATTGTGTAATTTGCACCCAAAGTTGTGTCTGCAAAAACTAAGAAGAACTGACTTCCATTTGTTCCAGGACCTGAATTAGCCATTGCAACTGTTCCAGCTGGATAGTTGTTTAAAGATTCCGTTGGAAGATTTTCATCGCGGTATGTGAAGTTTGGTCCTCCACCACCTGTAGCCGTTGGATCTCCACACTGCAATACATATAAACCTTTAGTTGTTAAGCGATGACACAAGGAGTTATTGAAGTAGCCACCACGTGCAAGGGTGGCTAACTGAGTAATTGTGATTGGTGCCTTAGCTCCAACAGTTGTTACTACGATATTTCCGCAATTTGTTGCAAAAGTAAATGTACGTGGGAAGCGCTTCAATAATTTCTCAGCTGGTGCAACCAATGGAGGTGTGTGTCCTACTGCTCTAGTTTTTGTACATTTTATTTCAGAAACTTTTGCTGACTTACTTTTTGTGTTAGCAACAGCAGCAGGAGAAATAATTAATGATGAAGCAGATAATGCAGCTACTGATACCGCTGCAACGATCAATCTCTTCACGTGAACTCCTTTTGACATGGCCTAATAGTAAATCGAAACCCTGTGAAAACCCTTAATTTATTCCCATTCAATGGTGCCAGGTGGCTTGCTTGTTACATCAAGAACTACGCGATTGACCTGGCGGACCTCATTGGTTATGCGTGTAGAAATCTTTTCTAGAACCTCGTATGGGACGCGTGACCAGTCTGCGGTCATGGCATCCTCAGAAGATACTGGGCGCAAAACAATTGGGTGCCCATAGGTGCGGCCATCCCCCTGCACGCCGACACTTCGAACATCGGCCAAAAGAACAACTGGGCACTGCCAAATTTCGCGATCTAACCCAGCAGACTTTAACTCTGCTCTAGCAATTGCATCAGCTTCGCGCAATAAATCCAAACGTTCTTGTGTTACTGCGCCAACAATTCGAATCCCCAAACCTGGACCAGGAAATGGCTGTCGCCACACAATCTCTTCCGGTAATCCAAGTTCTAGACCAACCTGTCGGACCTCATCTTTAAACAAGGTGCGAAGCGGTTCTACTAATGTGAATTGCAGATCATCGGGTAAGCCGCCCACATTGTGATGCGACTTTATGTTTGCCGTCCCTGTTCCGCCACCAGATTCAACAACATCTGGATACAAAGTTCCCTGAACTAAGAATTCAACGTTTCCTTCTGCCGCGATATTGCGGGCAGCTGCTTCAAATGAACGAATGAATTCGCGTCCAATTATCTTTCGCTTTTCTTCTGGATCTGTAACATCCTTGAGTGCATCTAGGAACTGTTTCTTGGCATCGACAACTACTAATTGAACGCCGGTAGATGCCACAAAGTCTCGTTCTACTTGTTCGGCTTCACCTTTACGTAATAAACCATGATCGACAAAAACGCAGGTTAATTGATTTCCAACCGCCTGCTGGATTATTGCGGCCGCAACCGCCGAATCAACTCCGCCAGATAATCCACAAATTACTTTCTTGTCGCCAATTACTTGCTTGGCTTTTGCTATTTCAGTATCGGCAATATTTGTAGTTGTCCATGTCGCATCGCACTTTGCGATATTTACCAGCCAATTACTAAGGATTGCTTGCCCGTACTCACTGTGTAGGACCTCTGGGTGAAATTGAACACCCGCAAACAGCGCCGTTTCATTTTCGAAGGCAGCAATTGCGGTATCAGCAGTTGCGCCACACACAGTAAATCCTGCAGGAACTTTGCTGACTGCGTCACCATGTGACATCCACACTTTTTGCTGGGCTGGCAGTCCTGTAAACAACTTGGAAGTTGTAACCACTGTTGTGTCTGTGCGACCAAACTCTGATTTACCTGTTTGTGTTACAACACCGCCAAGTGCCACCGCCATGGCTTGGAACCCATAACAAATACCAAAAACTGGAACACCTAGCTTAAGTATTTCAGCATCCAATGCTGGAGCATTTTCTGCGTAGACGCTGGAAGGTCCACCAGACAAAATAATTGCAGCAGGATTCTTGGCCTTTACTTGGGCAGCAGTAATTGAAGATGGAACAATTTCTGAATAAACATGTGCTTCGCGAACACGTCGTGCGATTAATTGTGCGTACTGTGCGCCAAAATCAACAACTAGTACTCCGCGCGTTTCAGCCACGATGAATAAGAACCTCTACGCGCTGGAACTCCTTCACATCTGAGTAACCACATGTTGCCATTGCGCGACGAAGAGCTCCAAACAAGTTCATTGATCCATCTGCTGTATGTGAAGGTCCGAGCAAAATCTCTTCAAGGGTTCCAACAGTTCCAACATTGACGCGTTCACCACGTGGAAGAACTGGGTGGTGGGCCTCTGAGCCCCAGTGCCAACCAAGTCCAGGTGCTTCAACCGCTTTTGCTAAAGGTGATCCCATCATTACCGCATCTGCACCACATGCAATCGCTTTTGCAATATCACCGCTACGACCTACTGAACCATCTGCAATCACATGAACATAGCGTCCACCTGATTCATCAAGATATTCACGTCTGGCAGCAGCAACTTCGGCAACTGCAGATGCCATAGGAACTTCTACTCCTAATACTTTGCGCGTTGTATGTGTTGCGCCTCCACCAAATCCAACCAAAACTCCAGCTGCTCCTGCACGCATTAAGTGAAGGGCGGCTGTCGATGTTGCAACTCCACCAACAATTACCGGCACATCTAATTCATAAATAAACTTCTTAAGGTTAAGAGCTTCATCTGCCGCAGCAACATGTTCTGCTGAAACTGTTGTTCCGCGAATAATGAAAATATCTACTCCGGCAGCAATTACAGCTTTATGGAATTCAGCGGTGCGCGCTGGTGACAATGAAGCTGCAACAGTTACTCCAGCATCACGAATTTGCTGAATGCGTTCTTTAATTAATTCTGGACGAATTGGAGCGGCATAAATTTCCTGCATGCGCTTGGTCGCATGCTTATCGGGCATTGACGCAATTTCGCCCAAAGGAATTCGAGGATCGTCATAGCGAGTCCACAAACCTTCAAGGTTGAGAACACCTAGGCCACCAAGTTTTCCAATCGCGATAGCAGTCTCGGGTGAAACTACTGAATCCATTGGAGCTGCAAGCATTGGCAAATCAAATTTGTAGGCATCGATCTGCCAAGTAGTTGAAACATTTTCAGGATCGCGGGTACGTCGGCTAGGAACAATGGCGATGTCATCAAAGGAATAAGCGGTGCGAGCGCGCTTTCCTGGGGCGATTTCGATGTTATTCATTAGCGGCCCTTCTTCTGATAGTTCGGTGCATCAGCAACATGTGCCACATCATGAGGGTGGCTTTCTTGTAATCCTGCAGCGGTAATTTGAATCAAACGACCTTCGCGGCGAAGGGTTTCGATATCAGGTGCACCTGCATACCCCATACCTGAACGAAGTCCACCAACGAGTTGATGTACAACCTCAGCCACAGATCCGCGGAATGCAACCTTGCCTTCAATACCTTCAGGTACAAGTTTGTCTTCAGACAAAACATCATCCTGCATGTAACGATCCTTCGAATAAGACTTCTGCTCACCGCGAGATTGCATCGCACCTAGTGAACCCATACCGCGATAAGCCTTGTACTTGACGCCGTTAATTTCAATCAATTCACCAGGTGATTCTTCGCAACCTGCAAGAAGTGAACCCAACATCACTGAGTTAGCACCAGCGACAAGAGCCTTCACGATGTCACCTGAATACTGCAAGCCACCATCTGCAATTAAAGGAATGCCAGCTTTGTTACAAGCCTTTGATGCTTCCAAAATTGCCGTTACTTGTGGAACTCCAACACCTGCAACAACACGAGTTGTACAAATAGAACCTGGACCAACGCCCACCTTTACTGCATCAGCACCTGCATTAATCAGAGCTTGTGCACCTGCACGTGTAGCAACATTTCCGCCAATAATTTGGGTGTTTGGTGAGAATTTTTTAATGCGGGCGATTGAATCCAGAACTGCTCGGTGGTGACCGTGTGCTGTATCGACTACAACTACATCAACGCCGGCTTCGATCAAAGCTTGTGCGCGTGCAAAACCATCATCACCAACACCTACGGCCGCTCCAGCCAAACCAACATTCTTAACAAGTTTGACGTGAGTAACTTGGGCTTCAATCGGAAGGTTACGGTGGATGATTCCGATTCCGCCGGCTTTTGCCATGGCGATCGCCATTTCAGATTCTGTAACTGTGTCCATCGCTGAAGAAACCAGCGGTACCGCAATAGAAATATCTCGAGTTAATTGAGTAACTGTGCTGACTTCAGATGGGACAACATCAGATGCATCAGGCAGAAGTAAAACATCGTCGTAGGTGAGTCCAAGCATTGCGACTTTGTCTGTATCGCTCATGTGACCCCCTTCCCTATCGAAGGCCAAAGTCTATCGGGGCTTTAGAGCCCTACTGCACGCTCGATTTCAGCGCATGCTTGCGACAAATCGCTGACATGGGCCACAGGGCAATCCGCATTCACGCCCCAACCTGGACCACCGATGATGATGCGTGGGGCAGGACGGACAGCTGGAATATCTGTGTAAAAACGTGGATCACCGTTGCGTGGCAATTGTGCCCACAGGAAAACCGCCGGTGGAGCTGAACGCGTAATCACGCCACTGAGAGCTTCTAATGGTGTGCGCGCTCCAAGAAAATAGGTCGAAATATTTTTCTCTGCCAACGCCGATGCCAAAGCATGCAGTGCCAATGAATGCATTTCTTCGCCGACTGATGCGAGTAAAACAGGCCGCGGATTACATGGTTCGGAAACTCCCGAGGATTTCTCGCGCAAGACTCCCTTAAGAATTTCGGTAAGTAGATGTTCTACCTCAATACCGGTTTGTGTCTTTTCCCAATCTTCACCAATCAAAAACAAGAGCGGGACAATAACTTCAGACCACGAAGCAATTACTCCATGTTTTTCAATGTCTTTGCGCAGTGCATCTTCAACAAATGTTTTGTCCAATAATTTAGATGCGGCGTAAAGGGCTTCGACTAGCTCTTCGCGAACTTCAAAACTATCCATGATGTGTTCAACTGAAATTGGACCCTTGAAATCTTTTGCTTGCTGGGCTGCATCGGCCGGAGCTACCCCTGCCGTAATCAACTTTCGCATTGTGGTCAGGATCGCTAGATCTTGCGGGCAGTAACGACGATGCTCGCCCGCCTCGTGCGCTGAAGGTCCAAGGCCATAACGGCGGTCCCAGGTTCTAAGGGTTGCTGGAGCCACTCCTATGCGGCGAGCGACCGCGGCAACGGTCAATAGCTCCTCTTCCATGGGGCTATCGTGTCGTGAAGTGGTCCAACTCACCACCTGAAAACGCCATTTGAACAACTTATGGCACGGAAATACTTGAACAACCTATGGCGCGGTTGTACAGTATCGCCATGGCCGAAATTTCACGCTTACCCCGCCCCGTTGCTGATGAATGGGAGTGGCAGTACCAAGGTTCATGCCGCGAACTTCCTTCTGAGATGTTCTTTCATCCAGATGGAGAGCGCGGACCTCGCCGACGCAATCGCGAGAATACAGCGAAGGCTGTCTGTGCAGCATGTCCAGTGATCGCTGCATGCCGTGCACACGCACTTGCAGTGCAAGAGCCGTATGGAATTTGGGGAGGATTATCTGAAGATGATCGCCTAGCAATTCTTGGCAAGGACGGCGTTACTCCGGATATTTCACACGCTTCATAGTTTTCTTCCGACCTCGAGAAATAAAAAAGCCCCGCAGAGAAATCTGCGGGGCTTTTTCCATTCAATTTACTTTAGTGAGAGTGTCCACCTGGGCCATGTGAATGTCCATGTCCGCCGGCAGCATCAGCAGCTGCTTGCTCTGCTGGCTTCTCATAGACAACTGCTTCAGTTGTAATAAACATTGCGGCAATTGATGCAGCGTTTGCTAGTGCCGAACGAGTTACCTTTACTGGATCGATAACACCATCTGCAGCAAGATCGCCGTAGACATCAGTTGCAGCGTTGAAGCCCTCGTTGTGCTTCATTGCGCGAACCTTTGCAACTACTACGTAGCCTTCTAGTCCTGCGTTTTCTGCAATCCAACGAAGAGGCTCATCACACGCTTTGCGAACTAAACGAACTCCAACAGCCTTGTCGCCTGTGAATCCTAGATCGCCTTCGAGTGAATCAGCTGCGTGAACTAGTGCAGCACCTCCACCAACAACGATTCCTTCTTCAACAGCGGCGCGAGTTGCAGAGATTGCATCCTCTAGACGGTGCTTCTTTTCATTTAATTCAACTTCAGTATGTGCGCCAACCTTGATTACGCATACTCCACCAGCAAGCTTTGCCAGACGCTCCTGCAATTTTTCCTTGTCCCATGAAGAGTCGCTGTTTTCGATCTCCTTGCGAAGTTCAGAAACACGAGCAGCAACTGCTGCCTTATCGCCTGCTCCATCAACAATTGTTGTTGCATCTTTAGTAACAACGATGCGACGAGCTTTTCCAAGATCTTCAAGCGTTACTCCATCAAGCTTCATTCCAAGCTCTGAAGAAATTACCTGTCCACCTGTAAGGATTGCGATGTCCTGAAGCGTTGCCTTGCGGCGATCTCCAAAACCTGGCGCCTTAACTGCAGCTGAAGCAAAAACTCCACGCATACGGTTAACAACGAGGGTTGAAAGCGCTTCGCCTTCGATGTCTTCAGCGATAATCAATAGTGGCTTTGATGTCTGGGCAACCTTTTCAAGCAATGGCAATAGATCAGCCAGCGCAGAAATCTTGTTTGCTGAGATCAACACGTAAGCATCCTCAAGGATTGCCTCCATGCGATCTTGATTGGTAACAAAGTATGGAGAGATGTAACCCTTGTCGAATTGCATTCCTTCTGTGAATTCAAGATCTAGTCCAGTTGTTGATGCTTCTTCAACTGTAATAACTCCATCTTTACCCACACGGTCCATAGCTTCAGCAATTAGTTCGCCAATTGCGCGATCTTGTGCAGAAATAGTTGCAACATCTGCAATCTGTGGCTTTCCATTAACTGGAGTTGCCTGCTCACGGAGCTTTTCTGAAACCGCTGCTACGGCTGCTTCGATACCCTGCTTAATATCCATTGGCTGTGCGCCCGCTGCAAGGTTACGAAGTCCTTCTTTAACCATTGCTTGAGCAAGAACAGTTGCTGTTGTAGTTCCATCGCCTGCGACATCATTTGTCTTTGTCGCAACTTCTTTAACTAACTGAGCTCCCATGTTTTCTGCAGGATCTGAAAGTTCGATCTCCTTTGCAATTGTCACACCATCATTAGTGATGATCGGTGCGCCAAAAGACTTAGCGATAACAACGTTACGACCCTTAGGTCCAAGTGTTACTTTTACTGTGTCAGCAAGAATGTTGACACCACGCTCCATGGCGCGGCGTGCTTGCTCATCAAATTGAAGGCTCTTTCCCATTTACTTCTCGATTACAGCGAGAATGTCGCGAGCTGAAAGAACAAGTAGATCTTCTCCACCGTGCTTGATTTCAGTTCCGCCGTACTTGCTGTAAAGAACTACATCGCCAACCTTGACATCCATTGGAACGCGTACGCCATCATCAAAGCGACCTGGGCCTACTGCGATAACAGTGCCTTCCTGTGGCTTTTCTTTTGCTGTATCTGGGATAACAAGACCTGATGCTGTCGTTGTTTCAGCCTCATTTGTCTTGATAACAATGCGATCCTCTAGTGGCTTTACTGCCATGGTGTGCTCCTTCTAGTTTTACCTTTTGGTTTCCTCATGCGACCCGAATTAGCAGACTCAGGTCGTGAGTGCTAACGCAAACTCTAGGCGTGCTATTCCCCTGCAGCAAATCGAGGCAGCCACGCTGGAAATCGGAATTAGAGGCTGACGGTGGTCACAGGCAGGCTTGAATCAGCGTCAAAAGCCACTGGGCTGGGCATGCGGCCGGCTGAGACCATCAATGAGCCAAGGGCGGCGACCATCGCCCCATTATCAGTACACAATCCGGGGTTTGGAACGCGCAGCTGGATTCCGACCTTGTCGCACCGCTCCTGAGCCACGGCCCGAAGTCTGGAATTAGCCGCAACTCCGCCAGCGATCACAAGGGAATCAATCCCAGATTGCTTGCACGCAGCAAGGGCTTTCAACAACAAAACATCAACGATTGCTTCTTGGAAAGAGGCTGCAACATCTGCTCGTGCGTAATCTGGTGTTGCTTCTAAATATCTAGCAACTGCGGTTTTTAAGCCAGAGAAAGAAAAATCAAGAGGCCGGGTCTGCCAATCATTTGATGTTGTTAAGCCACGTGGAAAATCAATAGCGCTCGCATTTCCATCGTGTGCCAGTTTGTCTATTGCAGGACCGCCCGGGAAACCTAACTTCATTACGCGAGCAATTTTATCAAAAGCTTCTCCTGCAGCATCATCCATAGTTTCGCCAAGTTTTGTAATAGAGCCGGTAATGTCATCAACTTGTAGCAATGATGAATGACCACCGCTGACTAACAAAGCAATTGTTGGATCAAGCGGCTTGTCATGAGTTAAGTAATCAACACTGACATGTGCGGCTAAATGGTTTACTGCATAGATTGGTTTATTTAATCCCAGTGCTAAACCTGCCGCCGAGCCAACTCCAACCAAAAGGGCCCCAACTAATCCAGGTCCACCAGTTACAGCAACTGCATCAATATCTTTAAGAGAAATCTTTGAATCTTTCAATGCTTGATACAAAGTTGGAATCATTGCTTCTAGATGGGCACGACTTGCGATTTCAGGAACTACTCCCCCAAACCGTGCATGTTCTTCCACACTTGATGCGATTACGTTAGCTAGCAATGTGCGGCCACGAACAATGCCGACAGCGGTTTCATCACATGAAGTTTCGATTCCTAAAACAATTGGTTGGCTCATGGCAAATCCAATCGCATCACCACAGCATTTAACCCTGCACCAAAGTAATCCTTGCGAATGTTTAGTTTTGAATACCCCAAAGATTCATATAAACCAATTGCCTCGATGTTATCTACTTTGACTTCAAGCATCATTGCGATTGAGCCTTGCGCTGTAGCCCATTCGGTAATCATCCTCATCAATTGGCGGGCAATTCCTTTTCCGCGCTGGGCAGGAATAACGCCCACAGTCAGTACATCTGCTTCGGCGCCCCCTGGTGCGAAAACACCTGCGTATCCAATGATGTTGCGTGCTTCATCTACTGCAACAACAAAGTGGCGGGTTGGGCTAGAAAACTCTTCTTTGTATTGGGAAGCAGACCACGGTGAATATGGAAACAGCTCTCTATCCAGAGAAACAAAAACTGGAAGATCAAAGGCGTTAGCTTGGCGATAAGTAATCATCTATCAGCCGTTGCTACCGCGTCAGGTCTACGCAAATAAATTGGCTCGGTGATATTGCCAGGCAAATTGACCAATGACACCATGTCCGGAAAAAGATCTGCGTGAATTGGTGCACCCGTGACATCTGCCGGAAAATTAACTGCAGGTTGGCCAACTCGAACACCATTTGTATATCGCGCCCAGTAAACCTCTTTGCGACGTGCATCAACGGTGATGATGAAATCAGCTTCATTAATCTGTGCCGCAATTGCATCCAGGGAACAAACACCACGCACGGGTATTTCGCGGGCTAGCGCAAAACTTTGTGCAAATGCGATTCCTACTCGTAGCCCAGTAAATGGTCCTGGGCCCATTCCAACAATAACTTGATCAACATCGCTGATTGCTAACGCATCTTGAACTAATACTGGTAAGGATGGACCGTGCGCAGTTGCACCATCTCGAAAACCGTTATACAGAACAGTGCCTTTTTCAATTATTGCCACACTGGTTCGTGAAGTTGAAGTATCTATCGCTAAAACTTTGCTCATAACGAAAACCCTGCCCAGCGTGAACCGATGGGATTAACGTCAACTTTTCTTACGTCATCGCTTCGATCAATTGTGATTTCAAGGCGGTCTTCGCTTAATCGCGCTGATTCAGCACCGCCCCATTCGATTACGGTAATTGAATTCGCAATGTCTAGATCTAAATCATCTAAGTAAAGATTGGGGTTTTCAGAATCCACTAAACGGTATGCATCAACATGGATAAATGGAATTGCGGCTTTGTGAACTCTTGAAATAACAAAGGTTGGAGATGTAACTCCGGAAACACCAAGCCCTGCTCCGATTCCCCGAGCCAGAACTGTCTTGCCTGCGCCAAGTGGGCCATTTACAAGGAGTAGATCACCAGCACGCAGATGTGCGGCTAACTGAAGGCCAAGGTGATGCATGGCTTCCGGTGTTGCAATTGTGATCACTGTCTTAGAGTAAAGGAAAGCGGGGCCAGATAAATCTGGCCCCGCTTTTTACTTACACCCTATATAGAGCTGATTACTTAGTTATCTCCGTAGTATTTCAACTGCGGAGCGCTGTAACCACGATCGTAAGTCATATTTCCTGCCTTACGAAGCTTAGTAAGCAATGGACCTCCTGAAAGATGCTGCCCATTAGCTGAGGCATGTGCAAGTAGATCTGCAATTGCCATGTACTGAGATGTGGTGAAGTTACAGTGATTAGTACCAGTTGCAGCAGGAACAGATGTATCTGGCGCTCCCGCAGCTGTGTACTTGGTGTACTTCTCAGGTGGGAGGTTCCAAATAGCTAGCACATTGTTAACAGGACGCTTGCGATCTCCTGCCTTTCTTGCAGCTACCCACTTCTCTGCCCAATAAGTTGCATACTTATCAATCACTGACTGCTGGTTACCAGCAGTAGTGATTGGATCTGCAACACCGGTAAAGAGGATGGTTGGGATTTCAACCTTTCCTGAATGCGAAGCAAGTGTCTTCAACTTAGCTACTGCAGCAGGACTTGCCTTAGCGCGAGGTGATGCAGCAAGAACACTGAGAAGTCCCGCTGTTCCTGATGTACCTGAAAGCGCTGATGCCCATGAATACTGATCCTCAGCAACTCTTGCTGAATAGTCAGTGTTGGTGTTATCAAACACTGCGCCGCCAGCTTGTAGTTCCAAGTCATGCGTTGCAAGAACTGCAAGTGCTGCAGCGTTTGCTACGTTCTGAAGAGCGGCAAATGCTGGGTTAATCGCAAGCTGGAAGGAAAGAGCGCTCGCAGCTGGCAAACCAGCAGGTGCTGATGTTGAATCGAAGTTCGCTGATTGCATCGGAATTCCAGACATCAACGCTACTAATACAAGTGCGCTACGTGAAGGAATTGCCTTGATTGCATCTGGAACCTTTGAAGTCGCTGGCCAAGCTGGAGTGCTTGGGTTTGCAGCAAAAGCTGCTTGCAGTGATCCGATAGCTGTGAAGACCTTAACTAGGTCTCCCATCGCTTCGGCGTAACCCGCAGTTCCAGCTGAGTAGTTACCACCCTTGATTGTTGGATCAAAGAAGGTTTTGATACCCCAGAGCGCATCTCCTGCCATTGTCATAAGCGGAGTGATATCGCTAGCCATACACAGCGGTGCTGCAGCACTGAAGAGATCAGAATGCTTCTCTGCAAGAGCTTGAGTAATGAATCCACCTAGAGATTCGCCCCATGCAACAACTTTTGTGGTCTTGGTGAACTGCTTCTTGAATAGACCTACAAGTTCAACGTTGGTCTTGATTGCTGAATCTGCATTCCAACCTTGGCGTGCAAAACCAGAACCAACAACACCATATCCCTTTGCCAAAAGCGCGCCAATTACTGTTGCGTTTGGGCCAGGCTGCGGTGTATTAGTGACTGTGTATCCACCGTATCCAGGAATTCCAGCAGGAACTGGAACATTTGGACGGTATCCATGTGAATACAGATAAACAGTTCCATTGAAGTTTGCAGGAACCATCATTGCGTACGGCGCACCATCAGATGTTGCACCTCCGCATGTCTGAACTGGGATCTTGCCATCGCAAACAGGGTTTGCGCTGGCAACCGTAGGTGCTGCAACAAGCAGTGATGCAGCAAGTGCTGCTCCTGCTACGAGCGTTAAGGAACGCTTGAATTTAAAGTTTCTCATGAGTTACTTGGTAATCCTTTCGCTGGCATTGCCGGACGTTTGAAAGTGGATACCGTAACTGGACCAGTGCCACTGTTAGTGGTGTAGAGCGTTACTTTTCCACCAAATGGCTTTCTATCTCCATTGGCATCCATCACTGCCATGTAGTAACCGGTGTGACCAACGTTGCTGGTCTTTGAAAAACCAAGAGGAGAATAGGCAACGGATGCAAAGGTTGAACCCTTGGTTTCCATAGCTCTAATCAATCCCTTACGAGTTGGTCGTGGTCCTGCGGCACGCAAAGCTTGAACAGTCATAAGACCAATGTTCATACCTTGCAATACATAGTCATCAAAGGCAGTACCTGTGTTGTACTTGGTGTTGATCTCTTGGAATTGCTTCACGTACTCATCGCTAGTGTCATTTGGTGATGGGTTACCAGCTGGAGTCTGTGCGCCATTAAGAACTGCTAGTGGAACACCGAGAGCTCGAAGAGTTAATGGGTCTGCACCAACTGATCCAAGGATCCACTGTGGTGCGTACTTAGCTGCTGCAGCTACTGCAAGCAGCGGAGCTGTTGCTGAAGTTACACCAAAGAAGACAACGACTTGAGCTCCACCTGCTGCAAGCTGGGAAACCCAGGTCTGTGCAGTAGCAGCGCTCTGAGTGCCTGATGTGTAAGCAACAGTTACATCAAATTTAGTTCCGGCTGCCCTGAAGGCACCCATTCCATCAATTCCAAACTCATCGTTCTGATAAACAATGCCGATTTTCTTTCCGGCATGATTCTCTTTCAGGAATTGTGCGATGATCTTTGCTTCCATTGCATATGAAGGAAGAACCATGAATGAGGTCGGATAAGTTTTCTTATTTGCAAATCCACTAAATCCAGTGTTGAGGAAAAGACTTGGGATTCCGCGTCGTGCAATACCGACTGACTTGTGTACTGATGTGAAGTTTGCAGTTCCAAGTGGGCCAACTAATGCAAAAACTTTATCCTTCAAAATCAATTCGTTTGTCTTAGCAATCGACAGTTGTGGTGAGTACTCATCATTTTTTTGGATGAGAGTGACTTTTCGACCATAGACCCCGCCATTGTCATTGACATACTTGAAGTAGGCGTTCATCGCATTGCCGATCTTGTTATAGCCAGGCGATGCTGCTCCAGTAAGCGGAAGAGTTATACCGAGTTTTATCTCGCTGCTGGTGACTCCGGTCTCTGCGTATGCTGGAAGCGATGTTGCAAATAAGCTTCCAACTGCGAGAACTGTGGCTGCAAGCCAGGTCCCCTTTCTGCGGGTCTTTCTGATCATTGTTTTCCTTCCATCGAGGGTGGTTGAACTTCTCGTAATCTACTAGTTACTTACTAGTAATTTAAGCGCTCATGTCTTCTTTTTATGGTGGTGTCCACGCAACTTCTCGCCCGGCCCATTTGGTGTAAAAATTACTGAGAGGATCAGCAAAACACTGACAATCAGGCTTGGGAGATAATTGTTCAGGTTCTCACCACCTCCAAATCTGTTGGCCACAACATCTGCGACCTCGGGAATGAGAACTAAAATCAGGGCGCCGAAGACCACCCCCGGCAAGCTCGAGACCCCAGCGAGTACGGCCCCTGTAACCAAAGCAAAGGAAAGAGTCAGTGTGTATGCCCCAGGTGCAACCAGGCTTATGGTCATGGCCAGCACCGCGCCGGCTAGTCCAGCAAGGGCTGAACTGATGGTGAAGGCAAGGATCTTCATCCGCGATGAATTGATTCCCGAAAGCTCGGCGGCCAATGGGCTGCTACGGATCGCACGCCAGGTTCGCCCGTAACGTGATTGAAGGATATTCGAGGTAATAAACAAAGCAAGCAGTGCAATAAAGCTTGCGATCCAAAAGAACCATTTATATTGCGAGAACTCTGGGCCAAATCTTTCCGGAGGAAAACCAACATCAAAGAGAAGTCCAGGAACTCCGCCAAGAAAATCAAATTGATTAGCAATTTCTGGAAGACCCACCGCCAAAGCCAAGGTTGTTCCCGCCAGATATGGTCCGGATAATCGGGCAGCTGCCGTTCCTAGGAAAGCACCAAAGAGAGCTGAGGCAACTATTGCCATTACAAATGCAAACCAAACGGGACTTCCTAGATTGTTGAGGGACAGGGCCGCGGCATAACCACCGACGGCCATCATCGCTCCATTACCAAGTGATACTTGGCCAGAATAACCAGTGAGCAAAACTATTGATGCAAGCGCAATCGTGTACATCGCGATCTGTGCGCCTTGATAAACACGAAGTTCATCTACGCGATCACCAACTAAAACCAAGACCCAACCAATGAAGATAAACAAAGCAATTTTTTTACGCACGGCGGGCCCTGCCCTTCGCCATTATTCCATCTGGCTTAACAAGAAGCACCACAATCAGAACTACAAATCCACCGATAAACACCAATGATGTTCCGACGTAGTTCAAAATAAAGGTAAGAGCAATTCCTAGAAGTAATGCACCAACGACAGACCCGACCATACTTTCAAGTCCACCAATGACCGCTGCAATAAATCCAAAGACGAGCAATAGATCTAGTGAATAAGGTGAGAGGAAGTTGTTAGATGTAACTAACATTCCAGCGACGCCACCAACCCCACCAGAAATCGCCCAACCTATAGTCCTGATTCGAGCCGTCTTGATACCCGCTAACTGCGCAATCTCGGGCGCATAAGCAGAGGCACGTAGCGATAATCCCAAATTTGTGCGTTGAAATACTATGGCCAAGGTAATAAGAATTGAGAAAACGGTGCCAATAACCAGCAGATTTAAGGCTGAGAATGGAATCGTCGTATCACCAATTGTGAAACCGTCTGTGGATGCTGGCGCTTTGATTGATTTGAATTCTCCGCCCCAGATCAATCCCACAATGCCTCTGATTATTCCGAGTAAGCCCAAGGTTGCAATTACCGGTGCAACCACGGCGGCAGCTCCTGAAACGGCATGTTTAAATAAAACTCGCATGAAGAAAAAATCCACTGCTGCTCCAAGTAAAGCTCCGGCAGCAATGGCACCGGCCAAGCCAAGCCAGAATATTTCAGTTCGGCTAGCAATCTCAAAACCAATATAGGTGGAAAGCATTGCTTGACCAGCTTGGGCAAAATTGACTACACGAGTTGATCTCCACACCAGCACCAAAGCAATCGACATCAGGGCATAAATAGATCCGGTTGATATGCCAATAAGAACGGTCTCTAATAGTTTGCTCATTAGTACCCCAAATATGCCGCGCGCACGGCAGGATCATCGATGAGCGCTTGGGCATGATTCATTGCAACAACTCTTCCAAGATTGAGAACAATTCCAAGATCGGCAATCTTTAGTGCTCCCATTGCATTTTGTTCTACCAATAGAACTGTTAAGTTCATTGAAGTTGTTAAGTCGCGAATTGTTTGGAAAATCTGTTCAATAACCAGTGGTGCAAGACCAAGGGATGGTTCATCCAAAAGAAGTAGTTGTGGTTTAGACATAATCGCTCTGCCAATAGCCAACATCTGTCGCTCGCCGCCAGATAAAGTATCGGCACGTTGTTGTAAGCGCTCACCTAATCGTGGAAATATTGAAACAACTTGATCGATAGATTCTTTTGATTCTTTGGCATTACGGCGCCAAATAGCACCTAACTCTAAGTTCTCGCGCACTGTTAACTCTGGGATAACTGATTTACCTTCGGATACATGTGAAATGCCCCGGCGAACTAATGTTTCGGGTTTCATTCCAACAATCTTCTCGCCCTTCCACATCACTGAGCCATGTGTTGGTTGATTGAGCCCAGAAAGAGCGCGCAGTAAAGTGGTTTTGCCCGCTCCATTGGCCCCAATAATGGCTGCAAGCTTGCCGGTTGGTACCGCTATCGAAACTTGGTTGACCGCACAAATGGCCCCATGATGCACAGTTAAATTTGAAACATTAAGCGACATTGTTGCTTCCTGTTCCAAGATAAGCAGCCATCACTGCTGGATCACGTCGCACTTTCTCAGCATCTCCACTTGCAATCACTTCACCAAAGTTAAGAACATAGAGCCTGCTACAAACTGACATAACAACATCCATGTGGTGTTCAATGAGAAGCACAGACATGTCAACACTAAGATTCTTGATTAGCGAATTCATCCACTCAATATCTTGGCTTCCCAAACCTCCGGCAGGTTCATCCAACATTAAAATCTTTGGCTCACTCACTAGGGCACGTGCAATAGCAACACGCTTGGTGTCGGGGTATGACAACGTGTCTGCACGGCGATGTGCGATACCACCTGCATAAACACGTTCTAATGCAACTCGTGCTTTGTCGCGAATTTGATTCTCATCTTTTCTGTTGCGACCAAGAGCTGCTGAAAGAAATCCAGTCGTTGCTAAATGTTGCGCACCAATCATGACATTTTCTAAAACAGTTAAGTCTCCGAAGAGCCCCACACCTTGCAATGTTCGCGCGATACCTAGATCAACTAATTCATATGGCTTTGGGAAATCATGTTTTTTTCCATTGAGATGGAGTTCGCCTGAATCTGGATTTACCAAGCCGCAGAGTGCATTAAACAAAGTTGTCTTGCCCGCACCGTTAGGGCCAATCAATCCAACAACTTCATTCTTTGCAACTTCTAAATACACATCATTGAGTGCCCGAAGACCGCCGAAGGAGACGTTTACTCGTTCGACTTGCAGCGCTGAATTATTAGTAGACATGAGGTGCGTAGATTCTAGGCACACGGGGCCCGATTCGTGTAATTATTTCATAATTAATTGATAACGATGCAGCTCCCCAGTCATCTGCTGTGTACTCACCGGTAGAACCATCGCCAAAAATAATCACCCAATCACCCGTAGCAGCCTTGGATTGAGCCCCCAGATCCACCACAAATTGATCCATAGAAACTCGGCCAATTATTGGTGCGCGTTTCCCATCTACAAATACACCAGCACCTTGTGCGACTCGTGGAATCCCATCTGCATATCCCATTGCAACAACTCCCAGTTTTGTCTCAGCAGTTGTATGGGCCGTAGCGCCATATCCAACGGGTGAATTAGCCGGAACTGTCTTTACTAAATGCAGTTTTGCGCGTACCTGCATCGCGGGTTTTAATCCAAGCGATGCACTATCACCCAGAGTTTTCACATCTGGTGACATTCCATACATCGCAATTCCGACTCTGACCATATCAAACCGGGACTCTTTATCTTTAAGTGTTGCTGCAGAATTAGAAAGGTGACGAACAATATTGGTGTAACCAAATGATTCAACAGTCGCAACCATTTCCTTGAATCGATTGCGTTGCAAAACATTTTGTTCTTCATCTGGTTCATCGGCTCGGGCAAAATGAGAGAAAATTCCAACGATGTCGATGTTGGCAACATGGTGAGCATCCAATTTGCCCCACTCATTGAGAAATCCTCCGCGAGTCATTCCGGTATCAACTTCTAAGTGGACACGTGGACGATTGTCGGATTTCACCGCACCGATTTGTCCAAGGGCGATAATTGATGATGCAGCTAATTCGATCTGATTATCGACAGCTAATTTAAAGTCAGATCTGGGTGGAACTAGCCAGGCAAGAATTGGTGCCGTAATGCCCGCCTTGCGTAGGGTTATTGCTTCTTCCAATAGCGCTACACCCAACATTGATGCGCCTGCATCCAGGGCAGCTTGAGCAACCGGGAGTAATCCATGTCCGTATGCATCTGCCTTAACGACAGCCATTACAGGAGCACCTGAAACTTCTTTCAGATGCTTGATGTTCGCCTTAATGCGATCAAGATCAATACGCGCTTCAGCTCGCTCGAACATTTCCGAAGTCTAGTGCAACTGGCTTTTCGAAGGAACATACCTATCAATAGCAATAACCGCGACTAACAAAGCACTTCCAACAAATAAGCCACCCAAAAGATCGCTAAACCAATGGGTATGGCGGATCAGGGACACAACGCAAACTGTAAGACTGATTAGAACCACACCTGCGCTAGCAAGGCGTCCTTGGTAGCGATCTACCTTTGCATATCGGTAAATCAAGTACGCCAGAATTCCCCACGACAAAACCGCATTAGATGCATGCCCGCTTGGATATGACATTCCACCTGCATGCAAAAGATCAAAACCATCACGAGGTTTTGTGCGACCCAAAACAATTTTGAATGATCCAACAACAAGATTGAGAGAAAGTAATGAAATCATCGCTAAATTAAGTGGACGCCACGTTTTGAATTTATATGCGATAAATGATGCGGCAATCAGCAATATTGTTGCGGTTAAACTCCGCAGTCCTAAATCATCTAAACGTCTGAGAATGAATCCTGCTAGACCTTCAAATTGAGGTTTAGATTGACTATTGATCTCTTTGTCATAAGCAACTAATGGACCATTTGTCAGAACTTGTTGGGTAACTATCAAAAACCCCACAAAAAGAAGTAAGGACCAGCGAAGGGCTCGGTCCATTTGCCTCTTGCGTGTTTGTGCTAATTTTTCCATTATTCAACCGTTACAGATTTAGCCAAGTTTCTTGGTTGGTCAACATCATTACCGCGAACAACCGCCATTTCATAAGCAAATACCTGCAGCGGAACTGTTGCTAAAACTGGCTGGAACAAAGCAGGAGCAATTGGAATTCGAATCACGTGCTCTGCGCCATCAACACGTGCCCCTTCTTCTGCAATAACAATTACACGAGCACCGCGCGCTTTGACTTCTTGAATATTGCTGAGCATCTTTTCATCCAAAGCATGTTCGTGGCCCGCTGGAAGAATCGCAATCACAGGCGTTCCTTGATCAATTAGTGCGATTGGACCGTGCTTTAATTCGCCGCCAGCAAAACCTTCGGCGTGGATGTAGGCAAGTTCTTTGAGCTTTAATGCACCTTCTAGTGCCACGGGATAACCAATATTTCTACCTAGGAACAAAACGGTGTTATTCGTTGCAAATGTTCGAGTTAGCTCGCGCAGCGGTTCTACCGTTTCTAGGATCTGCTCAATCTTTCCTGGAAGTTCTAAGAGCTCCTTGTATAGATCTCGAACTTCTGAATCCTTTAAGGATCCATTTACCTGACCTAGATGTAAACCAATCAGATACACCGCGATGATCTGAGTTAACAAAGCCTTCGTTGATGCCACTGCAATTTCGGGGCCTGCATGTGTGTAAAGGACTGCATCTGATTCGCGAGGAATCGTTGAACTATTTGTATTACAGATTGCTAAAACTCTTCCACCGGCTGCCTTTGCATGACGTACCGCCATCAAGGTGTCCATGGTTTCACCAGATTGGGATATCGCAATGATTAAGGTACTTGGATCAATGATTGGATCGCGATATCTAAATTCGCTAGCAATCTCTACATCAACTGGAATCTTTGCCCATTTTTCAATTGCATACTTCGCGACCAAGCCTGCGTGATAGGCGGTTCCACACGCAATTACAGTAATTTTCTTTAGTGAACGAATTTCGTCGGCACTCATATGAAGTTCATCTAGCAGAATTTGATTGTTATCGCTTAAGCGGCCAATCAAGGTATCTGCAACAGCCTTTGGTTGTTCAAAGATTTCTTTCAACATGAAATGGGCAAAACCACCCTTTTGTGCAGCACTTGCATCCCATGAAATTTCGTAATGCTTTGGTTTTACTGGATTGCCATCAAGGTCGGTGATTTCAACCGATGTCGGAGTCATTGTGACAACTTCATCTTGGCCAAGTTCAATTGCTTTCTTTGTGAACTCAATAAAGGCTGCAACATCAGATGCCATGAAGTTTTCACCATCACCCAAACCAACAACAAGTGGTGAATTACGTCGAACTCCAACGATTACATCGGGAGCATCGGCGTGAATAGCCAGCAAGGTAAATGATCCACGTAGTGCTTTGACGGCATCTCGCATTGCTGCGGTTAAATCTCCATTGTGCGATTTACGCAAGTCGCTAAGCAAGTGCGCCACTGATTCTGTATCTGTCTCAGATGAAAACTTATGCCCTTTAGCTTCTAACTGTGTGCGAAGCTCAGTGTAATTTTCAATTATTCCATTATGAATAACGGCAAGCTTTCCTTCATTATCAACATGAGGATGTGCGTTGCCATCTGTTGGCCCACCATGAGTGGCCCAACGTGTATGACCAATTCCTGAATGAACATCAGGAAGAGAGGCATCAAGTGAATTTTCTAAGTTAGAAAGTTTGCCAGCCTTCTTTTCAATGAATAACTTGCCTGGTGTGCCAAGCGCGATTCCTGCAGAGTCGTATCCGCGATATTCAAGGCGGCGCAGACCTTCGATTAATGGATGTGAGGCAGATTGGGGTCCTGTGTAACCCACAATTCCGCACATATTTAACTACTCCTAGTTCGTTTATACAGACAACTGAGCGTGAACTACATCTGCAAGGTGCTGAGCAACTTCTTGCGCAAGGCTATCACTGGCAGCTTCAACCATGACTCTTACCAGCGGTTCAGTTCCAGATGCGCGCAATAAAACTCGCCCTGAATCCCCCAGTTGTTGCTCGGCTGCTTTCACAGCTAATTCAATAATAGTATTTCCAGGCAGCTTATCCTTTGCCACATTTTTCACATTGATAAGAACTTGTGGGAAGCGAACCATGGTTGATGCTAATTCTTGGAGAGTTTTTCCAGTGAGAACAACTTCTTGCATCAGTTGAAGCGCGGTTAACAAACCATCGCCGGTATTAGCTAATTGGCGCATAATGACATGGCCAGATTGTTCCCCGCCAAGTGAATAATCATTTGCAATCATGTTTTCAAGCACATAACGATCGCCAACCGGAGTTGTAACAACGTTGATTCCAGAATCTTTCATGGCATGCATGAAGCCAAGATTGCTCATAACGGTGCCCACAACCGTGTCGGCTTTCAAAACTCCGCGAGCTTTAAAGCCGCGAGCCAAAATTGTAAGAATATGATCGCCATCGATTTCATTACCCAAGGCATCAATTGCTAAACAACGATCCGCATCGCCATCATGAGCGATACCAAGATCAGCACCTTCTTTAAGCACGGCAGATCGAAGTTGATGCAAATGTGTTGAACCACAGTCATCATTGATATTCCAACCATCAGGTTGATTAAAGATTGCAACTACTTCTGCTCCTGCTCGGCGATATACCTCTGGTGCAACATAAGATGATGCTCCATTGGCGCAATCGACGACAATCTTTAGACCTTTTAGTGGTGTTTCAACAGAAGATAAAAGATGCTTTAAATACTTCTCTGCAACAGCTTCATCTTTAATCACGCGGCCAACATTGCGACCAGTCGGGCGCTCCCAGTCCTCGCCCATGCGAGCTTCAATACGAGCCTCGATTGCATCATCTAGCTTTCCGCCACCACGGGCAAACAATTTGATTCCATTGTCTGGCATTGGGTTATGAGATGCAGAAATCATCACACCTAAATCGCACTTCATTTCTGCTACTAAGTGCGCGATTGCAGGTGTTGGAAGCACGCCTACTCGATACACATTGATTCCAGCACTTGTTAAACCAGCGACAACGGCTGCTTCTAGGAACTCTCCAGAGGCACGTGAATCCTGCCCAACAATTGCAGTTGGTTGGTGATCTTTATTTGACGAGCTTTCTACCAATATATGCGCAGCGGCGACAGAAACATCTAATGCGAGTTCTGCGGTGAGATCACGATTGGCTAAGCCACGGATTCCATCGGTGCCAAAAAGCGCCAATTGAACTCCTTTGGTAAAAGTGAATTAACGCTTTGAGTATTGAGAACGCTTACGAGCCTTCTTAAGGCCGTACTTCTTGCGCTCAATTACACGTGCATCACGTGAAAGGAATCCAGCCTTCTTAAGTGCTGGACGGTTTGCTTCCTCATCAATTTGGTTAAGTGAACGTGCAACACCTAAACGAAGTGCGCCAGCTTGACCTGAAACTCCACCACCGTTGATGCGAGCAAAAACGTCGTACTGGTTTTCAGCACCAACTGTGCGGAATGGTTCTGACACTAGTTGTTGGTGAACCTTGTTTGGGAAATAGTTTTCAAGAGCCTTACCGTTTACAACCCAACGACCTGTTCCTGGAACAAGGCGAACACGTGCAACAGCTTCCTTACGACGACCGGTGCCTGCACCTGGTGCCTTGATTGCTGGACGGTTTGTTGCAGCTGCTGGTGTTGAAGATGAGTATGAAGTAGGAGCTTCTTCGTTGTCGATTAGATCAAAGTTCTCTGACATTTACTTTTCCCTTACTTCACGATTTGTGAAACTTGATTGAATACATATGGCTTTGGTGCTTGAGCAGCATGTGGATGCTCTGGACCTGCGTAAACCTTTAGCTTTGATCCGATCTGACGACCAAGTGAGTTCTTTGGAAGCATTCCCTTGATTGCCTTTTCAACTGCACGTGTTGGGTGCTTCTCAAGAAGCTCGCCGTACACAGTAGAAGTTAAACCGCCTGGGAAACCTGAGTGATGGTGTGACCACTTCTGTGATGCCTTGTTACCTGACAACGCGATCTTTTCTGCGTTAATAACAACGACGAAGTCGCCCATGTCCATGTGTGGAGCAAATGTTGTCTTGTGCTTTCCACGAAGAAGAACGGCAGCATGTGTTGCAAGACGGCCCAAGACCACATCTTGTGCATCGATGATGTGCCAGTTACGGACTGCATCACCAGCTTTTGGACTGTATGTACGCACGCTCTTGCCTACCTTCTTATAGTAATTAGTGACGGCGCTCTTTCAAGCGCAGAGGAGTAAGGGTACCTTCGTCAGGCTCAGGGGTCAAAATGGCCCTTTAAAGCACGCTCGGATAGTCCACTTGGCGAAGGCTCAGCCCACAAGCCGGAAAGACCAAACTATCTGAGATTCGAACCTTGTTAGCCAGGGTCTGCTCGATCCAGTCTGGCCCAAAACGCCCATCTGCCACACAAACAACTGCGCCGACTAAGTTGCGAACCATTGAATAGCAGAATGAATCGGCAACAACATCGCCGATGAGAAAGCCGGCTGAATCTCTGGTCCATTCGAAACGTTGCAGATTTCGAACAGTTGTAGAGCCTTCGCGAAACTTGCAATAGGCGGCAAAATCGTGGCTACCCAGCATTAGCGCACTGGCTTGATTCATGAGATCTACATCTAGCACGCGGTACCACGGGGCCACATCTAGGCGATCGAGCGGTAGGACAGTTTGATTGCCATCCAAAATCTTGTATGTGTAGTGACGGCGTAGCGCTGAAAAGCGAGCATTAAATGGACCGTTGACGACTGCGACTTTTAAAATCCGCACATCGGTATCTAACATGCGGTTTAACTTGTAGCTCAACTCATCTAAATTTAGTGAGTCGGGTACATCGACATGGATGACCTGACCTGTGGCATGTACGCCTGCATCGGTGCGCCCCGCAACAATAGTTTCAATCTTTGATTGCGTTGCTGTTGTTAGCGCCTTTTCGACTTCTTCCTGCACCGTTCTGCGATCTGGTTGTCTTCCCCAGCCAGAAAAGTTTGTTCCATCGTATGCAAGATCGATCCGTAAACGAAGAAACCCACTCTCAGGGTAGAGAGTGGGTTCCGTCATGATAATAATTTCTAAAAAAGAAAGTTTTACTTATCTTTCTCAGTTAGTAGTTCAATTACTGCCATTGGTGCGTTGTCACCCTTGCGAGGACCGACCTTAGTAATACGTGTGTATCCACCTTCGCGTGTTGCAAAACGTGGACCGATTTCAGTGAACAAAGTGTGTACTACGCCCTTGTTTTGAATCTGCGCCATAACCTGACGACGTGCAGGCAGATCACCCTTCTTAGCGAAAGTAATGAGCTTCTCCGCTAATGGACGCAGGCGCTTAGCCTTTGCCTCTGTTGTTGTGATCTTGCCATGCTCGAACAACTGCTCTGCGAGTGTGCGTAGAAGTAGTCGCTCATGTGATGGGCCTGAACCCAGACGAGGACCTTTACTTGGTGTTGGCATTATCGATTCTCCTAGGCCTGCTCTGCATCGACGAAATCATCGTCGACTGATGCGTTGTAGTTCTGATGTTGGGTTGGATCGAAACCAACTGGGCTGTCCTTTAGAGACATTCCCATTGAGACAAGCTTTGCCTTGACCTCATCAATTGATTTTGAACCAAAGTTACGGATATCTAGCAGGTCAGCCTCTGAACGGTTAACTAGCTCTCCAACTGTGTGAATGCCTTCGCGCTTCAAGCAGTTGTATGAACGAACTGTTAGATCTAGATCTTCGATTGGAAGCGCAAGATCTGCAGCAAGTGCTGCATCCATTACAGATGGCCCCATCTCGATACCTTCAGCATCAAGATTAAGTTCACGTGCAAGACCGAATAGCTCAACCAATGTGCGACCAGCTGATGCAACTGCATCGCGTGGCTTCATTGATGGCTTTGTTTCTACATCTACAACAAGGCGATCGAAGTCTGTGCGCTGTTCAACACGAGTTGCTTCTACCTTGTATGTAACCTTCAAAACTGGTGAATAGATTGAGTCAACAGGAATGCGACCGATTTCTGCGCCAGCCTGCTTGTTTTGTACCGCTGTTACGTAGCCACGGCCACGCTCAACTGTAAGTTCAATCTCAAGATTGCCCTTGCCGTTAAGTGTTGCGATGTGAAGTTCAGGGTTGTGAACTTCTACGCCAGCTGGAACCGCAATATCTGCACCAGTAACAACACCGGCACCTGACTTACGGATGTAAACAACTGCTGGCTCATCGTTATCTGATGAAAGCACCAAGTTCTTGATGTTCAAAACGATATCGGTGAGATCTTCCTTGACTCCTTCAAGAGTTGTGAACTCGTGAAGTGCACCTGCAACGCGAATGCTTGTAACTGCTGCACCTGGAATAGATGAAAGCAATGTACGACGCATGCTGTTACCAAGTGTGTAACCAAAGCCTGGCTCTAGCGGTTCAATGATGAACCGTGAGCGATGCTCAGAAACTACTTCTTCGCTGAGAGTTGGACGTTGTGCAATTAGCACTGCTGCTCCTCTTCATTCGGGGAAATCCACTATTTGATTTCCGCTCTTTCCCCTGATCCTTCAATCAGGGGCCCTGCTAGGTACTGCCCGCATGTCCTGTGCTTTCGCACAAGACTTTCAAAAATTACTTGGAATAAAGTTCAACGATTAGCTGCTCTTGAACCTGGGTATCGATGACTGCACGAGCAGGAACTGAGTGAATGATGATTCGCATCTGTGAACCAACAACCTCCATCCATGCTGGAACTGCCTTCTCGCCAAGCTCTGCGCTAGCAACGATGAATGGTGTTAGGTCCAATGACTTTGGAAGAACATCAATGATGTCCATCGCAGAGACACGGAATGAAGGAATGTTTACCTTCTTACCATTTACCAAGAAGTGACCGTGACGAACTAACTGACGTGCCATGTCGCGACTCTTTGCAAAGCCTGCACGGAACACAACATTGTCTAGACGTGTCTCAAGAATGACGAGAAGGTTTTCACCTGTCTTGCCCTGCTTGCGGTTAGCTTCTTCGTAGTAACCACGGAACTGCTTTTCTAGAACACCATAAATACGTGCGCACTTTTGCTTTTCGCGCATCTGCAATAGGTACTCAGATTCCTTTGAACGGCCACGGCCGTGCTGTCCTGGTGGATAAGGACGTGATTCGATTGGACACTTTGGTCCATCGCACTTTGAGCCCTTAAGGAAGAGCTTTACTTTTTCGCGACGGCAACGCTTGCAGTCTGCTCCGGTATAACGAGCCATTTATTCTCTTCCTTCCTTAAACTCGACGTGGTTTCGGTGGGCGGCAGCCATTGTGTGGAGCTGGAGTTACATCTGAGATGGCTCCAACTTCTAGGCCTGCTGCTTGCAATGAACGGATTGCAGTTTCGCGTCCGGAACCAGGTCCCTTTACGAAAACATCTACTTTCTTAAGGCCGTGCTCCTGTGCGCGACGAGCTGCTGCTTCTGCTGCAAGCTGTGCTGCGAATGGAGTCGACTTACGTGAGCCTTTGAAACCGACCTGGCCAGAAGATGACCAAGAGATAACAGCGCCCGTTGGGTCTGTAATTGAGATGATTGTGTTGTTGAAGGTCGACTTAATGAAAGCCTTACCAACAGCAATGTTCTTCTTCTCTTTCTTACGAATCTTTACCTTGCCCTTTGTTGCGGCAGCGGTCTTTGATTTAGGAGCGGCCATTACTTAGTCACCTTCTTCTTACCTGCAATTGCCTTACGAGGTCCCTTACGTGTACGCGCATTTGTATGTGTGCGCTGACCACGTACAGGTAGTCCCTTGCGGTGACGAATACCTTGGTAGCTCTGGATTTCAACCTTGCGACGAATGTCGCCAGAAATTTCACGACGAAGATCACCTTCGATTTTGAAGTTTGCTTCGATGTATTCGCGAAGCTTTGCAAGATCTGCTTCTTGCAGATCCTTAACGCGAATGTCTGGACTAATGCCAGTTTCAGCTAATGTCTTTTGTGAACGGGTAAGACCCATTCCAAAGATGTACGTGAGTGCGATTTCCAAACGCTTTTCGCGTGGAAGATCGACACCAACTAGACGTGCCATGTATCTACCTATCTATATCTGGAGGTCCTCCGCATTACTCCTCATTGTTTTAAATGAGCCCCGGCCTACCAGTCCAGGGGTCTTCTGCAATTTCTTGCCGAAGTCGTAATACGAGTTATTTATTAAGTTGTACTGCTTATCCTTGACGTTGCTTGTGACGCAGGTTTTCGCAAATGACCATGACGCGACCCTTGCGGCGAATGACTTTGCACTTATCGCAAATCTTCTTAACGCTTGGATTAACCTTCATGTCTATTGCTCCCCTTGTTACTTATAACGATAAATAATTCGACCCTTTGTTAGGTCGTACGGACTCATTTCAACGATCACACGATCGGCAGGAAGAATACGAATGTAGTTCTTTCGCATCTTGCCGCTTATGTGAGCGAGGACTTTGTGTCCGTTAGTTAGCTCCACGCGAAACATTGCGTTAGGTAAAGCTTCAGCAACGGTGCCTTCCATTTCGATGGCGCCATCTTTTTTAGCCAAGCTGTACCTACATTTCTGTTTAAGCGTGAAACAAGCGAACTCGTAGTTTAGGGCTCAGGCTCAAATAAGGGAAATCCGCCCAATGAACTACATCTTTGTAATTCAGGCCACAGATCAGTTGCGTTTTACGCTGAAAATCGAGCTGGCTAGCAAGACCGCCAAGCCGATAAAAACCGCCCCTGCCCCTGATGCTGCGGCCAAGGCTCCAGCAGTTGCCGGCACCATAAATTGGCCAAATCTATTGCCCATCAAACGGGCAGATACTGCAAGTGCGCGTTCGCTGCTTTCAGTCTTTTGTGAAACCAAAGACATGGTTAGTGGTTGTCCAACCCCAAGTGAAAAACCTGCAATGAAGACAATTGCACCCAATGAATATGGCGTGTGCGCGAATGCCATTGCGCCACAACACACAGTTGAAATGATCGTGCTCCACCACAGTAATTGGAATGTTGAAAAGCGCTGGCTCAGTCGGCCCAAGAAAAACCTAGACATCATCGTTGTGCCAGCTCGAATAGCAAGGATTGCTCCAATTGCATACGGAGAGAAGTTGTTCTCTGTGCCAAACAACGGCAAGAAAACGACAAGAACATCAGCCACTGATGAAATCGCTAATGAAATGTATATCGCAGCCATAATTCCAGGGCGCTTGACTAATTTCGCTGCAGCCCTAAAAGTACCTTCTGTATTCTCTTTGGCTTCAACAGTCGGTCTTTCATTGCGCCACCTGATCACTGGAACCAGAGCAATGATCGTTAAAACAACACCAAGTAAGAAAGCATTAGATGTTGATTTAGGAAGCGTTCCATTGGAACCCGCAACAACCGCTGCGATAATCGGTCCCAGCATGTGTCCTACAGATGCGCTGAAGGTATAGAAACCAAAATATCTGTCATAACTTGCACGTGGTGCACGCAAAGCAACCATCGACTGCCCGCCCACCATGCATGCTAAGTGCGCCAGTCCTGCAGCAGCGGTTGCAATTCCAAGAGTTACTAGACTATTTGCAAAAATCAGTGCCACAGATGTGGCCATCATTGCCAAAGTTCCATAGATGACAAATTTGGCTTCTCCGAGTTTTCCAACCCACGATCCAAACTGCAGGGCTAACAAAACTGGAAACAGCGCATATAAAGCTGCGATCAAACCGACTTGCGCTGCATTGGCATCTAGTTCAATAGCGCGATAAGTAATCATCGGGCGTAGAACGTAGATTGTTGCCTGAGTAAGCGTTGATGAAACTAAGAGTGGCTTAGCCCAGGGAAGTAACTTATCTGCAGCCATTTAATTCTTTATTGCAAAAGTCTTTTTGAAGTTCCAGACAAGCGGTCCAATAATCACCAAAATCAAGATTCCGTAAATCACTTTAGGGAAAGTTCCATCAATCAAGATGCCCCAATCTCCCTGGCTAATCTGCAAAGAACGCTTGAAATACAGCTCTGAAAGTGGCCCCAGAATTGCACCAATAATCAATGGGGTAATTGGAACGCCGAAACGACGGAAGAGGAACCCAATAACACCAACTGCCAGAGCAACCTGCAAATCAAAGGTTGAGTTGTTCAGTGCATATGCACCCAAAAGCGCAAAGGTAGTAATGCCAGCATATAAATAATGTGAAGGAATCTTAAGAAGCATCACCCAAAAACGAATCAATGGAAGATTAAGAACCAATAACAGGAAATTTCCGACAAAAAGTGAGGCAATCAAGCTCCACACAATTTCGGGATTTGTCTGGAAAAGCATTGGACCTGGTTGAATATTGAAAGATTGAAATGCAACTAAGACAACTGCAGCTGTTGCAGATGTCGGTAAGCCAAGTGCAAGCATTGGAACCAGAACACCCGCCGCATTTGCATTATTAGCCGCTTCTGGGCCAGCAACTCCTTCGATCGCACCTTTACCAAACTCATCTTTATTTTTTGAAAGTGCTTTTTCAACACCGTAGGACAAAAATGTTGGAACTTCAGATCCACCTGCAGGAATTACTCCTAAAGGAAAACCAATCGCTGTTCCTCGTAACCATGGTCTCCATGAACGTCTGAAATCTTCGCGGGTCATCCACGCTTTGCCGTTGACCTGCAAAACTGATGCCTTAACCATTGTGTGGCGGCTGGCCAAGTACAAAGTTTCTCCAAGTGCAAAAATTGCAACAATGACAGTCACTGTTTCGATTCCATCGATCGCTTCTAGCTTTCCAAAAGTGAGACGCAATGCACCTGACTGAAGATCTGCACCGATCAGGCCGATAACCAGACCTGTTGAAAGCGCAACTAATCCGCGAATACGTGAAGTACCAAGCAGAGTTCCGACAGTTGCAAAAGCTAAAATAATTAAAGCTAAGTAGCCAGCAGGTTGAATGGTTAGGGCAAATTCAGCTAATACTGGTGCGCCGAAAGCGAGCAAAATTGTTGCGATAGTACCTGCAACGAATGAGCCAATAGCTGCAGTTGCAAGTGCTGCTCCAGCACGCCCAGCCTTTGCCATTTTATTGCCTTCAAGGGCGGTGATTACCGAACCGCTCTCACCCGGCGTATTGAGCAAGATGGATGTAGTCGAACCACCATACATAGCGCCATAGAAAATTGCGGCAAACATGATTAATGCTGAGGTTGGATTAACAGTTAAAGTGATTGGAAGCAATAAACCAATTGCTAAAGCTGGGCCGATTCCAGGGAGCACTCCAACGAGTGTTCCTAAGAAAGTTCCCAAGAGGCCAAACATTAAGTTTGTTGGCGTAAAGACTGTCTGGAATCCGTCTAGTAATAGAGCAAAATTATTACCCATTATTTTAGGATCCCTTCAAAAATGCCCGAAGGTAAATTTATATTTAAACCTTTGCTAAATGAAAAATAAACAATTACGGCAAAAACCGTGCTTATAGCTAAATCTTTGAGGGTTCTGCGAGATCCAAATGCATAGGCAACTCCCCAAAAACAAACTGTTGCGGCGATTACATACCCTGCGGTCTCAAGCAAAATAACATGCATGCCAATAGCTGTTACAGCAATTGCCATGGTCTTCCAATTAAGTGGTCTGTATGGATCTCCCGGTTCATCCCCTTCGGGTACACCGTGTTTTCCACGCAATACATCCACAATCAATCCAAAACCAACTAAGGATGCAAATGCTGCAACCATGTATGGAAAAGTTTGCGGACTAACGATCGAGTTATCTTGAGGGATGTCCATGCCTGCGGTGTCCCACGCAACAAAAATTCCAAGCAAGAAGAAGGAGCTGGCAAATGCCAGCTCCCCCTTTCCTTGCTTAGAGAGCTTGTTGAGAATCAAATTAGATTCCAAGACCCTTCATTACCTTGTTAATTTCTGGGATGTGCTTCTCGAGGAAAGTCTTGAACTTAGCCCCAGCTTCGAACTCGTTATCCCAGTTGTTCTTCTTCAGTTGTTCTTTCCATGAAGGCGAGATGTGCATAATGTCAATCACCTTGATGAAGTTGAGGTAATCAGCCTTTGGAAGATCAGCTGGTGCCATGATTCCGCGCCAGTTTCCGTATACAAGGTTGTAACCCTGACGAACAAAGGTCTGACCCTTAAAGCCCGCAAGTGGCTTTGCAGATGAGACTCCAAGAACGCGAACTTTTCCTGATGCAACGAAAGCGTTGAATTCAGATGAACCTGAGATACCAACCTGAGTTGATCCGCTGAGGATAGATGTAAGAACTTCTGGACCACCAGAGAACACAACGTAATTTAACTTCGTTGGATCTATGCCTGCAGTTTGTGCAAGCAGACCGATTACTTGGTGATCGATTCCACCCTTGCTACCACCAGCGATTGCAACACCGTTTGGCTTTGCAACAAGATCATCCATAAGTTGCTTGAGCGTGCGGTACTTTGAATTAGCTGGAACAACAATTGCATTGTATTCACGAAGAACCTTTGCAATTGGTGTTGAAGTTAGAAGATCAAGAGGTGACTTGTTTGAATAAAGTCCACCAGTCATTGCAATTCCAGTTACAAGAGCGGCTTCTGGCTTGCCCTTGATCTCTTGGAATGCGCCAAGACCAACAGCGCCACCTGCACCAGGCTTGAATGTTGAGGTGTATTCACCAAGCAAACCTTCAGCCTTAAGAGTGTCGCTGATCGCGTTACTTGTTAATGAATATCCACCTGGATTTGCTGGAACAGTCCAGTCAATATTTTTCAGAGGCTTGACATCTTTGTACCACCACTTTGTTTGGCCTTTATATGAGCCTGTTGGTACAACCATGCATGTTAAATCTGAGCCATCTACTCCGCGACCCTTTGCAACTTTATTTGACTTTGCTGATGCTGCGGTGCAGTCATCACCAATTATTGCCTTGGCTGCTGGCTTGATAGCAGCTTGCGCTGGAAGTGTTGAGCTTGCCATGACAGCAACTGCAGTTGCCGCAATAGCTAAGCGGATAAAAGAGTTTTTCTCATCGATGAGTTCTCCATACTTAGTGCCCCTCGAGGGTGAGGGATGACCAGAAAATACAGGCTGGAAGGGTGAGATGTAAGGGTTTTTAGTATCAAAAAGGTAACGAAATCGCTGTTTTTACAGAAGATCTGAAATAGCAACACCGAGGCGAGCAAGCTCAGCCTTGCCACCATCAAAGGCGGTTAATACAAATGGTTTGCCATCAGGCAGGATTGCATAAGTATGTTCAAAGTGTGACCCACGTGACTTATCAGTCGAGACAACTGTCCAATCATCCCCGAGAACCTTGGTGCGCGCTGATCCACGAGTGATCATTGGTTCAATTGCTAAAACAAAGCCAGGAATTATCTCTGGACCGTTGCCTGCTTTACCAAAGTTAAGTACATGGGGCTCTTGATGCATCTCTGTACCAATTCCATGGCCGCCGTACTCCTGCAAAATTCCATACTTACCTTGCGAATTTGTGTACTGCTCAATTGCAAATCCAATATCAGAAAGTCTTGCACCATTCATTCCAGCTGCGATTCCACGCCACATTGATTCTTCGCATACATCCATTAACTTTTGATCTTCTGGATCAACAGCACCGATGCCAATTGAAAAAGCTGCATCGCCATGCCAACCTTCGATGATCGCCCCGCAATCAATTGAAACTACATCGCCATCATTGATGACTCGATCACCAGGAATTCCGTGAACGATTTCATCATTTATTGAAACGCAGATTGTTGCTGGAAAGCCGTGATAGCCCTTGAAGTTTGAGGTTGCACCGTTTCGCTTGATAACCGCTTCCGCAATCGTATCTAGCGCACTGGTTGTCATTCCAGGCTTAATCGCTTCACGAATTGCTTTGTGAATCTCTGCGACCACTAAACCCGCACGACGCATGGTCTTTAGTTGATCAAAGGTTTTTACCTGGATAGCCATAAGTGAAAACTTACTGCGCGAGGCGGCTTAGAGCTGAAATTGCACTAGCCGTAATGTCTTCAATTTTTCCGACAGCAGTGATTGAAATGAGCAAACCCTCATTGCGGTAGAAAGAAATAATTGGTGCAGTCTGCTCTGCATAAACTTCGAGGCGGCGCTTAATGACATCTTCCTGGTCATCGACTCGCTTTTCGATCTCTGCACGTTGTAGCAACCGTGCGATGATCTCGGCATCTGGTGCTGAAAACTCTAAAACCGCATGAAGTGGAGTCTTCTTTTCGGCAAGGATTGCGCGCAATACCTCTGCCTGGGCAACGTTGCGTGGAAAACCATCCAGAATAAAACCATTTGCGGCATCATCATGGGTTAAGCGATCCTTAACCATTTCATTAGTTACAGAATCTGGAACCAGTTCTCCGCGATCCATAAATGTTTGGGCTTGCTTTCCTAGTTCAGTTCCAGCTTTTAAGTTAGCGCGAAAAATATCGCCAGTTGAAATATGTGGAATTGAAAAGTGCGAGGCCAGGAATTGAGCTTGTGTTCCCTTGCCAGCACCTGGTGGACCTACCAGGACTAAACGCATTACTTAAGGAATCCCTCGTATGAACGCTGCTGTAGTTGAGATTCAATCTGCTTTGCAGTATCCAAACCAACACCAACCACGATCAAGATTGCAGTTCCACCAAATGGGAAGTTTTGCGTTGCTCCAAAGAGAACAAGTGCGCCAATTGGAATGATTGCAACTAATGCAAGGTACAAAGATCCTGGGGCTGTGATGCGTGAAAGCACATACTGTAAGTACTCAGATGTTGGTCTTCCGGCACGAATACCTGGAACGAATCCACCGTACTTCTTCATGTTATCTGCAACCTCATCTGGGTTGAAGGTAATCGCAACGTAGAAGTATGTGAAGAAAACAATCAGTGATGCGTAAGTAAGGACGTAAATAATGTTGTCGCCGTTAACAAAGTTACGGCTAATCCAAACCGCCCAGCCAGCTGTACTTCCTGTGAAGTTCACGATGAGTGAAGGAATGTAAAGCAATGATGATGCGAAAATTACTGGAATAACACCAGCCTGGTTTACCTTGATTGGAATGTATGTGCTGGTTCCACCGTATGCCTGGCGTCCAACCATGCGCTTTGCATACTGAACCGGAATACGACGTTGAGCCTGCTCAACAAAGACAACTGCGGCAACAATTAGAACACCGACAGCCAAGATGAAGAAGAATGCAAAGAGACCCTTCTGCAATCTAATTGACCATAGTTGGCTTGGGAAACTTGCTGCGATAGATGTAAAGATCAAGATTGACATACCGTTTCCAACACCACGATCTGTGATGAGCTCACCAAGCCACATAACAACTGATGTACCAGCAGTCATTACAACGATCATTGTGATGATGCGCTGCCATGAAGTGTCAGGGATGATTGCAAGGTCGCAACCTGCGATCAAACGTCCTGGTGTACGAGCAACTGCGATCAAACCTGTTGACTGCAAGATTGCCAAACCAATTGTTAAGTAACGTGTGTACTGAGTTAGCTTTGCAGTTCCTGATTGTCCCTCTTTCTTAAGAGTTTCAAAGCGAGGAATTACGACAGTTAACAACTGCACAATGATCGATGCGGTGATGTAAGGCATGATTCCTAGAGCAAAAACAGAGAGCTGAATAAGCGCTCCACCACTGAATAGGTTAATCAAACCAAACAAACCACCGGTCTCAGCTGACGCCAAGCACTCCTTCACATTTGTGTATGAAACACCAGGTGTCGGAACAAGTGAACCAAAACGGAACAAGGCCATGATTGAGAGAGTGAAGAAGATCTTATTTCGTAGATCTGGTGTCTTAAAAGCGGTAGCAAATGCGGTAAGCATTTATCTTCTCCTCTGTCTCTTTCGTTTTAAAAAGTTCGCTTATTAGAGAACGTTTGTTGTGCCGCCAGCTGCAGTGATCTTGTCTACAGCAGATGATGAGAAAGCGTGTGCAGTAACACTCACCTTGACATCAATTTCGCCGTTTCCAAGCACCTTTACAGGCAAGCTATCGCGTACAGCACCCTTTGCAATCAGATCTGCAACAGTTACATCGCCACCCTTAGGGAATAGCGCATTAATTGTTGAGACATTAACTGCCTGGTACTCAATACGTGCTGGGTTCTTAAATCCACGAAGCTTTGGCAAGCGCATTACGAGAGGTAGCTGACCACCTTCGAAACCTGCACGAACTGTGTTACGAGCACGTGTTCCCTTACCACCGCGACCCGCGGTCTTACCCTTTGATGCTTCACCGCGACCCTTACGAGTTTTAGCTTTCTTAGCACCTGGAGCTGGACGAAGATGATGAAGTTTTAGTGTCATCTTTATTCGACCTCCTCAACCTTGATCAGGTGGCGAACGGCGTAAACCATGCCACGAATTTCTGGACGATCTTCTTTAACAACAACATCGTTAATGCGCTTGAGGCCCAATGAACGAAGAGTGTCGCGCTGCTCAGGCTTGTTTCCAACCTTCGAGCGAATCTGAGTTACTTTCAAACGTGGCATTAGGCACCTACCGTGATCTGTGAAGCGCGGATAATTGCTGCAGGTGCAACATCTTCCAATGGACGACCACGTCGCGCAGCAATTTGTGCTGGGCTTTCAAGCATCTTCAATGCAGCAACGGTTGCGTGAACCATGTTGATTGCATTGTTAGATCCAAGTGACTTAGTCAAAACATCTGTGATGCCTGCACACTCAAGAACTGCACGCACTGGACCACCGGCGATAACTCCGGTACCTGGGCTAGCTGGACGTAGAAGAACTACACCTGCTGCAGTTTCACCTTGTACTGGGTGAGGAACTGTTCCTTGAACACGTGGAACTGTGAAGAATGACTTCTTCGCTTCTTCCACTGCCTTAGCAATCGCTGCTGGAACTTCCTTAGACTTTCCGTAACCAATACCGACCTGACCGTTACCGTCTCCGACAACTACAAGTGCGGTGAATGAGAAACGACGTCCACCCTTTACAACCTTAGATACGCGGTTGATAAATACAACGCGCTCCATGAATGGATTCTTTTCTTTCTCACGATCATCACGACGCTCGCGACGCTCTGGGCGTCCCTTGCCTCGCTCGTTGCCTGCTGCTGCTGGCGCGGTAGTTGGATTAGTAGACATTAGAACTCCAATCCGTTCTCTCGTGCACTGTCAGCTACTGCTGCAATACGACCGTGGTACTTATTTCCTGCGCGATCAAACACGACAGTTGTAACTCCAACAGCCTTGGCGCGTGATGCAATCAATGCACCAACAGCCTTTGACTTTGCAGTCTTGTCGCCCTTATCGGCACGAAGATCAGTTTCCATTGTGGATGCATAGGCAAGTGTCTTGCCTTGTGCGTCATCAATAACCTGTACGAACAAGTGACGAGATGAGCGAGAAACAACTAAACGTGGACGAGATGCTGTTCCAGCGACCTTCTTGCGGACGCGGAATGCACGACGGGCACGGGCGTTTGTTGCCGAACCTTTGCGGACTTTTACACCAATAGCCATTACTTCTTACCTGTCTTTCCTTGCTTACGGCGAACAACTTCACCTGAGAGACGCAAGCCCTTGCCCTTGTAAGGATCAGCCTTGCGAAGCTTCTTTACCTTTGCAGCTACTTCGCCAACCAACTGCTTATCAATTCCAGAGATATGGAACTTTGTTGGTGACTCAACCTTGAAGGTGATTCCTTCAGGTGCTGGGAATTGGATGTTGTGGCTGTAACCAAGTTGGAACTCGAGGTCCTTACCCTTTTCAGCAACACGGTAACCAACACCGACGATTTCAATAGTTAGTGTGTAACCGTTAGTTACGCCCTCGACCATGTTCGCAACAAGTGTGCGAGATAGACCGTGAAGTGAACGTGTTACACGCTCTTCATTAGGACGTGCAACGGTGATAACACCAGCTTCTTGAGAAACTTGAATTGGCTCAGCAACGTTTAGTGAAAGTGTTCCCTTAGGACCCTTCACTGCAACATGCTGTCCAGCGATTGTGATTTCAACGCCGCTTGGAACGGCGATAGGCATACGACCAATACGTGACATTAGATGATCACCATACGTAGGCGAGAACTTCTCCGCCTACGCCCTGCTTATTGGCTTGCTTATCAGTAAGCAATCCAGATGATGTTGAAATAATTGCAACGCCTAGTCCACCAAGTACCTTAGGTAGTGATGTTGACTTTGCGTAAACGCGAAGTCCTGGCTTGCTTACGCGACGCAAACCAGCGATTGAACGCTCACGGTTTGCACCAAACTTAAGGTCAAGAACAAGGTTCTTACCTACTCCATTTTCTGCATCTTCAACACGGTATCCCGCGATGTATCCCTCTTGTTGAAGGATCGCAGCGATACGTACCTTGACCGATGATGACGGCATTGAAACCGAATCATGGTAGGCAGAGTTCGCGTTGCGCAGACGAGTCAACATGTCTGCGATCGGATCTGTCATTGTCATACGTGGCCTCGTGGCCTTTCTCGAACTGGTTTCTTTCTATAGACCTTGTTCGTTGTAGTTAGTTGGATAGGACCTAATTCTTTTATTAAGTTGGTGTTACCAAGATGCCTTGGTGATACCAGGTAGCTCACCACGGTGAGCCATTTCGCGGAAGCACACACGGCAGATACCAAACTTCTGATAAACAGAGTGTGGACGTCCGCAACGCTGGCAACGTGTATAGCCGCGAACCTTGAACTTAGGTTTGCGAGCTGCCTTTACCTTGAGCGATGTCTTTGCCATGGCTTATGCCTCCTTGAATGGAAAGCCGAGCGCCTTGAGTAGTGCGCGACCTTCATCATCATTCTTTGCTGTCGTTACGAAAGTAATATCCATACCGCGTGGACGATCAACCTTGTCCTGTTCGATTTCTGGGAATACAACCTGCTCGGTTAGACCGAATGTGTAGTTTCCACGTCCATCAAACTGCTTTGGTGAAAGACCACGGAAGTCGCGAATACGTGGAAGTGAGATTGAAAGCAAACGATCTGCAAACTCCCACATACGATCTCCGCGCAAAGTTACGTGTGCACCGATTGGTTGACCCTCACGAAGCTTGAACTGCGCAATTGACTTGCGAGCCTTAGTAACTTGTGGCTTCTGTCCAGTGATTGTTACTAGATCGCGGATTGCGCCTTCGATCAACTTTGAATCACGTGCAGCATCGCCAACACCCATGTTCACAATCACCTTGGTAAGTGTTGGAACCATCATTGGATTCTTAAATCCAAATTCAGCCTTTAGTGCAGGAGCAATAGTGCTCTTGTACTTAGCTTTTAGACGTACATCTACCTTGGTTGACATTAGATGTCCTTTCCGGTGCGACGTGAGATGCGAACATTCTTGCCTTCGTCATCTTTGCGAACACCAAGACGAGTTGCCTTGCCATCCCCATCAACAACCATGACATTTGAAATATGTAGTGATGCTTCAACAGTGATGATTCCGCCGACCTTTACGCCGCGTTCACCAGTTGACTCCTTTGTGTGACGCTTCTGGCGATTAACGCCTTCAACTGTTACACGGTTGCCATCAACTGAAATTACCTTTCCTGTTGTACCGCGATCTTTACCTGCGATAACAAGAACGGTGTCATCCTTCTTAATCTTTGCCATTATTAGAGCACCTCCGGAGCTAGCGAGATGATCTTCATAAAACGCTTATCGCGAAGTTCACGTGCAACTGGTCCGAAGATACGGGTTCCACGTGGCTCGCCATCAGCCTTCAAGATCACTGCTGCGTTTTCGTCAAACTTAATGTAAGAACCATCTGGACGACGACGTTCCTTAACTGTACGAACGATGACAGCCTTAACGACTTCACCCTTCTTAACTTGTCCGCCAGGAATTGCATCCTTAACAGAACAAACGATGATGTCTCCGATACCGGCATAGCGGCGCTTGGATCCACCGAGCACACGAATACAAAGAAGCTCTTTAGCTCCTGTGTTATCCGCGACGCGTAGGCGCGATTCTTGTTGAATCATTTGTTATCCACCGAACCCTTACTTTGCCTTCTCGAGAATCTCGACCAAACGCCAGCGCTTCGTTGCTGACAATGGACGAGTTTCCATGATGAGTACACGATCGCCCATGCCGGCAGTGTTCTGCTCGTCATGTGCTTTTAACTTGCTTGAGCGAGACATAACCTTTGAGTACATCCCGTGCTTTACACGATTTGAAACTTCAACGGTGATGGTCTTATCCATCTTGTCGCTTACAACAATTCCTTCACGGACCTTACGGTCGCTGCGATCTGCATTGTTAGTAGTCATTACGCAGCTCCTCCGATTCCTAGTTCGCGTTCGCGAATAATTGTGTAGACACGTGCGATCTCTTTGCGAACTTCGCTAAGACGACCGTGGCTTTCTAGCTGTCCTGTAGCTGCCTGGAAACGTAGGTTGAAAAGTTCTTCCTTCAACTCACGCACCTTGGTTGCTAGATCTTCAGCTGACAATTGGCGTAGTACTTCATTAGTTGTAATAGCCATTTATGCCTCCTCACGCTTTACTACACGACACTTCATTGGAAGCTTGTGCATCGCAAGACGCATAGCTTCCGTTGCGATTGCTTCTGATACACCAGAGATCTCGAACATAACGCGACCTGGCTTAACGTTTGCAATCCACCACTCTGGTGAACCCTTACCGGAACCCATACGAGTTTCAGCAGGCTTCTTCGTGATTGGACGATCTGGATAAATATTGATCCAAACCTTTCCACCACGCTTGATGTAACGAGTCATAGCGATACGAGCCGCTTCGATCTGACGGTTAGTTACATATGCAGGAGCTAAAGCTTGAATACCGTAATCACCAAATGCAACTTGTGATCCACCCTTTGTTGCGCCCTTACGGGATGGGTGGTGTTGCTTACGGTGCTTAACACGACGTGGAATCAACATTAGTTTGTTGCTCCTTCCGCAGTTGCAGTAGGTGTTCCTTGAGAAACAGTTACTTCTGCCTTTGGTGCACGAGGTGTGCGAGGTCCGCGGCGTTCTGGCTTTGGTGCACGAGCTTCAGCTAATGCTTTTTCAGCACGCTCTGTACGTGAACCAATAACTTCGCCCTTGTAGATCCAAACCTTTACACCCAAGCGACCGAAAGTTGTATGTGCTTCGTAGAAGCCATAATCAATATCAGCGCGAAGTGTGTGTAGAGGTACTCGACCTTCACGGTAGAACTCTGAGCGAGACATTTCTGCTCCACCAAGACGACCACCACACTGAACACGAATGCCCTGTGCGCCAGACTTCATTGCTGTTTGCATTGACTTCTTCATTGCGCGACGGAATGAAACACGTGCAGCAAGCTGCTCCGCGATTCCTTGTGCAACAAGTTGTGCATCGATCTCTGGGTTCTTAACCTCAAGAATGTTTAGCTGTACTTGCTTGCCAGTTAGCTTCTCTAGACGCTGACGAAGGATGTCTGCTTCTTGACCACGACGGCCAATAACAATTCCTGGACGTGCAGTATGTAGATCGATACGGACGCGATCACGTGTGCGCTCGATTTCAATTCGAGATACACCAGCGCGCTCCATACCCTTCTGCATCAAGCGACGGATTTCGACATCTTCCTTGACGTAATCCTTGTATAGCTTGTCTGCGTACCAACGTGACTTGAATTCAGTTGTAATGCCGAGACGGAAGCCGTGTGGGTTTACTTTTTGACCCATTACTTGGTCGCTCCCTTCTTATTCATAGTCTTGCTAACGGTTTTTACATCGCTAACTGCAACTGAGATGTGTGATGAACGCTTCAAGATACGGAAACCGCGACCCTGTGCACGTGGACGGAAACGCTTCATTGTGCGGCCCTCGTCTACTAGTGCTTCAACAACCCAGAGCTCTGAAGCATCACGGATTGCTGGGTTCTTAGCCTTCGCATTTGCAACTGCAGAGTTAAGAAGTGTGAACACATCTTGTCCTGCAGCTTGTGGTGCGAACTTCAAAATGTTGAGTGCTTCATCAGCACGTTGTCCACGAATAAGGTCGACGATACGACGAGCCTTCTGTGGTGTATGGCGAATGTCGCGCAGTACTGCGCGTGCAACCAATGCATTTTCTTGTGTGTTAGCCACGAGCTGCCTTTCGATCGTCGCCCTTTACGTGACCACGGAAGGTACGTGTTGGGGAGAATTCACCTAACTTATGACCGACCATTGCATCAGTTACGAAAACCGGAATGTGCTTACGGCCGTCGTGAACTGCAATGGTGTGTCCGATCATTGAAGGAATAATCATTGAGCGGCGTGACCAAGTCTTGATCACGTTCTTTGTGTTGGCATCGTTTTGTGCATCTACTTTCTTGAGTAGATGTCCATCAACGAATGGACCCTTCTTGAGACTTCTTGGCATAAGGGCTCCTACCTACCGCTTCTTATTCGACTTGCGACGACGGATGATCATTGAATCTGATGCTTTCTTCTTACGAGTGCGGCCTTCAGGCTTACCCCAAGGAGTCACTGGGTGACGTCCACCAGAAGTCTTACCTTCACCACCACCGTGTGGGTGATCTACTGGGTTCATAACAACACCACGAGTAGTTGGGCGAACACCTAACCAGCGCTTACGTCCAGCTTTTCCGTAGTTAATGTTTCCTTGTTCTGCGTTTCCAACTTCACCAACAGTTGCGCGGCAACGAACATCAACGTTACGAATTTCGCCAGATGGCATACGTAGTTGTGCGTACGGTCCATCCTTTGCAACCAGCTGTACTGATGCACCAGCTGAACGAGCAATCTTTGCTCCTCCACCTGGACGTAGTTCAATTGCGTGAACTGTTGTACCTACTGGAATGTTGCGAAGTGGAAGATTATTTCCTGGCTTGATATCGGCCTTTGGACCGTTTTCAATAGTTGCGCCTTGAACTAACTTGTCTGGTGCAATGATGTAACGCTTTTCTCCATCTGCGTAGTGCAGTAGAGCAATGCGAGCAGTGCGGTTTGGGTCGTACTCGATGTGAGCGACCTTCGCTGGAATGCCATCCTTGTCATTGCGAACAAAATCAATAAGACGGTATGCACGCTTGTGACCGCCACCTTGGTGACGAACAGTTACGCGACCTTGGTTGTTACGTCCACCCTTTGAGTGAATTGGACGAACAAGTGACTTTTCAGGAGTCGAGCGAGTGATTTCAGCGAAATCAGGAACGCTTGCGCCGCGTTGACCAGGGGTCGTTGGCTTTAATTTACGAAGTGCCATGATGATCCTTTTCTTTTCAAGGTCCAGTTCCTGTTAGGAAACCGGTCCTCCGAAAATGTCGATGCGGTCGCCAGCTGCAACTTGAACAATCGCGCGCTTGGTGTCTTTACGCTTTCCATCACCAAAACGAGTCTTCTTGTTCTTGCCCTGACGGTTCATTGTGTTAACGCTTACTACCTTTACGTTAAATACCTTTTCAACAGCGATCTTGATCTCTGTCTTGTTTGCATCTGGTGCAACGATGAAGGTGTACTTGTTCTCATCTAGCAACCCGTAGCTCTTTTCAGAAACTACTGGTGCAACTAGAACGTCGCGGTAATCTTTCATGCGCTGACCTCACTTTCGCGTGAGTTAATGGTGATTTCAGATTCACGTGCGGTCGAAGTCGCACCCTTGCCCTTTGAAGGAGCTTTTAGGAAATCTTTGATCGCAGTCTCTGAAAAAACAACGTCATCGCTCTTGAGGATGTCGTATGCATTCAACTGATCTGGAACAAGAAGGTGTAGATCATCAGCGTTACGAAGTGAACGCCACGCTAGATCTTCAGTACGTGACACGACAACAAGAAGATTCTTGCGATCGCTGAACTGACGAACTGCTGCAATTGCTGACTTTGTTGAAGCAGCTGTTGCGATTGAATCAAGCACGTGAATGCGATCGTGACGCTGGCGGTCTGAAAGAACTCCGCGTAGTGCAGCAGCGATCATCTTCTTTGGTGTGCGTTGGAAATATGTACGTGGGCGAACAGCATGTGCTGCACCTCCACCACGTTGTAACGGTGCACGGATAGAACCCTGACGAGCACGACCTGTGCCCTTCTGCTTGAAAGGCTTCTTTCCTGAACCAGATGTTTCACCACGGTTCTTTGCCTTTTGTGTTCCCTGGCGAGCAGCTGCAAGTTGTGCAGTTACTACCTGGTGAATCAAAGGAATGTTTGTCTGCGCATCAAAGATGTCTGAAGGAAGATCTACTGATCCAACCTTCTTACCTTCTGCGTTCTTTACCTCAACAGTAAGCGCCATGATTAGTTGCCAGCCTTTCCTGCTGTTTCATAGATCGCGTGCTTAGCTGCAGAGCGGATGAAAACAAGCTGTCCGTCTGGGCCAGGAACTGATCCCTTGATTAAAAGTAAGTTGCGGTCTGCATCAACAGAATGCACAACAAGGTTTTGAGTTGTAACGCGAACGCCACCCATAACACCTGACATGCGCATACCCTTGAAAACACGACCTGGTGTTGAACATGCACCAATTGAACCTGGCATACGGTGCTTACGATCTACACCGTGAGATGAACCAAGACCACCGAAACCGTGGCGCTTCATAACACCAGCAGTTCCCTTACCTGTGCTTGTTCCAGTTGCATCAACTAATTCGCCAGCTGCGAAAACTGTTGCACCAAGCTCTTGTCCAACTGTGTAGTTAGATGTATCGAGTGTGCGAAGTTCTGCTACTGAACGGCGTGGTGTAACACCAGCCTTTGCGAAGTGACCAGCAAGTGGCTTTGTAATTTTCTTTGGGTCGATTGCGCCGAAAGCGATCTGAACAGCTGAGTAACCATCTTTCTCAGGTGTACGAATCTGCGTAACTACACATGGACCTGCTTCAACAACGGTTACTGGAACCATCTTGTTGTTGGCATCAAAAACCTGAGTCATGCCCAGCTTCTTACCGAGAACGCCCTTGATGGACGAGCCCGCTGCTTGAGTTGTATAAGTCATTGTTGTCGTCCTTTCCTTAGAGCTTGATCTCGATGTCGACGCCTGCTGGCAAGTCGAGACGCATCAATGAATCAACAGTCTTAGGTGTTGGATCGATGATGTCGATTAGGCGCTTATGTGTGCGCATCTCGAAGTGTTCGCGGCTGTCCTTATATTTGTGAGGAGAGCGAATAACACAGTATGTGTTCTTCTCTGTTGGTAGCGGCACTGGACCCGCGACCGTTGCACCTGTGCGCTCAACAGTTTCAACGATTTTCTTCGCTGAACTATCAATCACCTCATGGTCATAGGCCTTGAGTCGAATGCGGATCTTTTGTCCCGCCATGTCGTTCTCCTTCTTATTTATTCTTCGTTTAAATTTAATTGTCAAACTTTTGTTTTTTGCCCGGCGGTTTTTAAGCCGCCGGGCTCAAACATTTAATTCTGTGGAGCTATTACTTCTTAATCTTTGTAACGCGACCAGCACCTACTGTGCGGCCACCTTCACGGATTGCGAAGCGAAGTCCTTCTTCCATTGCGATTGGCTGAATCAGTGTTACTGACATTTCAGTGTTATCGCCAGGCATAACCATTTCTGTACCTGAAGGAAGTGTTACAACACCAGTTACGTCAGTTGTACGGAAGTAGAACTGTGGACGGTAGTTGTTGAAGAATGGTGTGTGACGTCCGCCTTCATCCTTTGAAAGGATGTATGCAGATGCATCAAACTCTGTGTGAGGTGTGATTGAACCAGGCTTGCAAACAACCTGACCACGCTCAACATCTTCACGCTTTAGACCACGAAGTAGAAGTCCAACGTTCTCGCCAGCCTGACCTTCGTCAAGAAGCTTACGGAACATTTCAACACCTGTAACAGTTGTCTTCTGAGCATCTGTACGGATACCGACGATTTCAACTTCTTCGTTAACCTTTACGATTCCGCGCTCAATACGTCCAGTGATAACTGTTCCACGACCTGTGATTGTGAAAACATCTTCAACAGGCATTAGGAATGGCTTATCAACTTCACGCTCTGGCTGAGGAATAAATGCATCTACTGCATCCATTAGCTCCATCAACTTGTCAGCCCACTTCTGGTCACCCTCGAGTGCCTTTAGTGCTGAGATGCGAACGATTGGAGTGTCATCGCCTGGGAACTCGTACTTAGATAGAAGTTCACGAACTTCCATTTCAACAAGTTCAAGAATTTCTTCATCGTCAACCATGTCTGACTTGTTAAGAGCCACAACGATTGATGGAACGCCAACCTGACGAGCAAGTAGTACGTGCTCCTTAGTCTGTGGCATTGGACCGTCTGTAGCTGCAACAACGAGGATTGCTCCGTCCATCTGTGCAGCACCAGTGATCATGTTCTTGATGTAGTCAGCGTGACCTGGGCAGTCAACGTGTGCGTAGTGACGCTTCTCTGTCTGGTACTCAATGTGAGCGATAGAGATTGTGATACCGCGTTGACGCTCTTCAGGAGCCTTATCGATATCAGAGAACGCTGTAGCAGCATTCAGTGTTGGGTACTTGTCATGCAAAACTTTTGAGATCGCTGCAGTAAGTGTGGTCTTTCCATGGTCAATGTGACCGATGGTTCCAATGTTTACGTGCGGCTTGGTGCGCTCGAACTTGGCCTTTGCCATTTTGGTTCCTCTTTCGTTTACTAGTGCTTAGTTATTAGGGGTTGTGC
>NZ_DAIMYR010000003.1:0-287767 GCF_036734405.1 Candidatus Planktophila sp. | reverse complement strand
GCACGCCGCCAGCGTTCGTCCTGAGCCAGGATCAAACTCTCCATAGAAAGTTTTCATCTTGGCGATCAGACAAACAAACTGTCGTTTAATTTGTCATTTATATACCAAAGGAAATCAACGGGTATAGCTTTTTATGGCTATACCTCATTGAGGTATTTATATATTTGCCGTGGTTGTTATTTAATCAAAAAGCATTGTAAAACAATGATTTTTCGCTATTGAAAGCATGACTAAGTAAGCCACTATTGGCATTGACTTATGGCACGCTGTTGAGTTCTCAAGGTACGGATGCGCACTGCTTTTCAGAATTCCTTCTGATTTTCAGGGCAGATCGCCAAACTTAGTGCATGCACGCAGGCGCGGTCAAACCGCACCTTCGAGAGTTACTAGATCTGGCTGACGCTCAATTTCTTGAGCATCTGTGCCTACTGTCCGGCCTAAATCGTCCGTTCCCAGCAAGGAGCGTAACTATACATAGCAGGCCTGGACCGGTCAAATCGGCGAGGCACCATGTCGCCCCTACTAATCACAGCCAAGAAATTGCGAATTATCCACGCCCGCTAGCGTTTTAGCCCGTTTGACGGAATCTTAGGCTAATTCGACAGCGGCGAGATCTCGCTTACCTTTTCGCAAAACTGCATATTTTCCGCATAAAAAGTCAGATTTTGAGGGGCGGAAATCTTCTCCTGAAATCTTCTCATTATTGAGATATGCGCCACCTTCTTTGACGATGCGGCGAGCAGCTGATTTGGAGTCAACGACCCCGGTTGCTGCTAGGAGATCCACCCATGTTGGAATTTCTTCTTGTGCAGAAATAGTTGTACGTGGAAGTTCGGCCAGTGCGGATGCAAGTGTTGCTTCATCAAGTTCTGAAAGTTCTCCCTGACCAAACAATGCACGTGCGGCAGCTTCTACCCGTTGTGTTATTTCTTCTGAATGCACCAAAGCGGTGAGCTCTCGTGCCAAAGCGCGATGGGCTTCGCGCAAACCTGGATTTTCGTTGTGCGACTTTTCTAATTCAATGATTTCATCATGGCTCTTGAAGGAGAAGACTTTTAAAAAGTTAATAACATCTTTGTCATCTGAGTTCAACCAGAATTGGAAGAAGGCATATGGAGATGTCATCTCTGGATCTAGCCAGACCGAACCTCCTGCGGTTTTTCCAAACTTAGTTCCATCTGCCTTCATCAACAGTGGAACTGTTAATGCATGACCACTTCCCTGTTCAACGCGACGAATCAGATCTAAACCAGCAACGATATTTCCCCACTGATCTGATCCACCAACTTGCAAGGTGCAGTTATTGCGGCGGAATAATTCAAGGAAATCGTATGACTGCAGGACTTGATAGGAAAATTCGGTGTAAGAGATTCCTCCACCTTCTAGACGGGCTGATACTGAATCCTTCGACAACATTTGGTTGACGCTAAAGTGTTTACCGATGTCGCGCAAGAATTCGATCGCGCTAAGCGGAGCGGTCCAATCCAGATTGTTGACAACTTGAGCTGGATTTTTAGGCGCGTCAAAATCTAAGAACGCAGATACTTGCTTGCGAATTCGATTGACCCAACTTTCAACTATTTCATTGCTATTAAGCGTACGTTCATCACTCTTTCCACTTGGATCTCCAACAAGTCCAGTCGCTCCGCCCACAAGTGCAATTGGATTGTGCCCAGCTAATTGGAATCGGCGTAGCACCAGAAGGACGACAAGGTTTCCTGCGTGCAATGATGGCGCTGTTGGGTCAAAGCCCACATACAGTGTCGTGGGCTTCTTTAGCGCTTCAAGAAGCGCGGCCTCATCCGTTGATTGGGCTAATAATCCACGCCAGCGAAGATCTTCGATCAGGTTCATGCGCTCATCATCTCTGAAAATGCCTTGCGCTTGCTGGCAATTTCTTGGCTAGTTTTTCCGTTGGCGGTTAAGGCATCTTTAATCTGTTGTGCAACTAAGGTTGGCGCGGTTCCACCTGATGTTGTCCGTGAATTTAATGCGCCATGCACCGTCAGAAATTCACGCACTCCCCCATCAAGTTGTGGGTGCACAGAGGCAAGTTCATCATCAGTTAATTGATGTAACTCACGAGCTGATGATTCACACAGTGCAACACATTTGCCGGCGGCCTCATGTCCTTGGGAAAAAGGTACATTCTTTTTTGCTAAGTAATCCGCGATCTCGGTCGCTAAAGAAAACCCGGTTGGCGCGGCAAGTGCCATTTTCTCGCGGTCAAAATCTGTAGTTGCAATCATCCCTGTTACCGCCGGAAGAACCAGCAACAAGGTATCAATACTGTCGAACAAAGGTTCTTTGTCTTCTTGGAGATCACGGTTATACGCAAAAGGTAAACCTTTCAACATAGTCAATACGCTTACAAGATTTCCAACTAAACGACCAGACTTTCCGCGAGCAAGCTCTGCCATATCTGGATTCTTCTTTTGGGGCATGATCGATGAACCTGTCGAATAAGCATCGGCAACTCGTGCCCAAGCAAACTCTTGCGATGCCCACAAACTCCACTCTTCGCCGATTCTAGAAAGGTGATTTCCAATCATGGCGCAAATGAAAAGAGCTTCGGCAACATAGTCACGATCACTAACCGCATCAATACTGTTAGCAAAGGTGGATTCAAAACCTAAATTCTTGGCGGTAAATGCCGGTTCAAGCGGCAGCGAAGATCCGGCAAGTGCGCCCGCACCTAAGGAGCTAACCGATGTACGGGACAACCAATCATTAATTCGATCTAAATCTCGCGCAAAAGCTTGGGCATGCTTTGCTAATTCATGACCAAATGAAACTGGTTGTGCATGTTGAATGTGGGTAAAGCCGGGTGCAGGATCGTTGACGTATTCGGCTGCTTTTTCCAAGATTGCAGTTTGCAAAGCGGTAACTAGTGTTGCAATTTCTAGCATGTGGTCAATTGAAAAAAGCCTAAGGTCAGTAGTGACTTGATCATTACGAGAGCGACCTGCTCGAAGTGATCCACCTACTGCGCCTAATTTTTCAGTTAATCCGCGCTCTAAAGCGCTATGAACATCTTCATCACTATCGTTGGCAACAAAGGTGCCAGCAGCGACTTCTTGAGTCAGTTCCTTTAAGGCATTGCTAATCACAGCCGCATCCTTAGGCGCGATCAAGCCACTTTTGTTCAAGATAGCTAAGTGAGCCATCGATGAACGAAGATCATACGGAGCTAAGCGCCAATCAAAGTGCACGCTTCTAGACAGGGCAAAGACTGAGTCCTCTGGACCCTGCGCAAAACGTCCGCCCCATAGAGCCATTACTTCCTCTTTCCGTCACCTTGTGCGTAAGCGAGCAATTCTTTCGCTAAATGGGCTCCACCCGTGGCTTTCTTGGATACCAAAATAATCGTGTCGTCCCCTGCAATGGTTCCGATTACTCCAGTGAGCCCAGCATGATCCAAAGAACTTGCTAGAAATTGCGCTGCTCCCGGAGGAGTGTGAATGACCGCCAAATTGGCGCTGTGGTCAACGGAGAGAATCAATTTAGATGGAAGTGGCGTGCTTCGCACAATGGCATCATCTGAACTTTCCCGGATTTGATAGGTACTTTCACCAGCTTTATTGCGAGCACGAACTGCACCGATCTCTTCTAGATCACGACTAGCTGTTGCTTGAGTAACTTTGTACCCAGCTTTTTTAAGCAGAGTTACTAAATCAGATTGTGAATGCACTTTGCCGGCTTGAATTAAAGAGATTGCCTTAGCTCTACGGGCCGAAACTGATTGAGCATTACTTGCCATCTGAAATCGCCTTTCTAAAAATGGAAATAAATTTATTGATTTGTGCATCTGTCACGATTAAAGCTGGCGCTATTCGAATAGTTGTTTCATTGGCTGCATTGACCAAAACTCCTGCGTTGCGCATTGTCGTAGCTATGTCCGACGCCTTTAGGGAATCAAGTTCTATGCCAAGTAATAAGCCTGCGCCACGTACTTCTTTAACGCCGGGGATAAGCGCCAACTCTTGAATTAAATATGCTCCCTGCTTCTTAACTTTTGCGAGCAATTTCTTGGATTCAATGACATCAATTGCCGCTAGCCCCGCCGCCGTTGTTACGGGATTACCTCCAAATGTAGAACCGTGATCGCCCGGTTGGAATAAATCGGCCGCTTTGCCCAACGCGATCATTGCTCCCAATGGCAATCCCCCACCTAAGCCTTTTGCCACGGTGATTACATCTGGCGTAATTCCCGAATACTCATATCCAAACCAATCACCGGTGCGACCCATTCCGGTTTGCACGGCATCAATTACTAGCAAAGCACCTTTTTCATCACAGAGTGTGCGAAGTTGTTGCAGATAATCTGCCGGTGGAACTATTACTCCGGCTTCACCCATTATTGGTTCGATAATTACCATAGCTGTTTTCTTGGTTACCGCTTTGCGCATCGCCCCGATGTCACCATAAGGAACGTGCTTAACACCTTTAATCAAAGGCAAGAAAGGTTCACGTTTAGCAGGTTGGCCGGTCAGAGATAAGGCTCCCATAGTGCGTCCATGGAAAGCGCCTTGAGCTGCTACAACTCGAACTTTCCCGGTACGTCTGGATAACTTAAAGGCTGCTTCATTGGCTTCGGCACCTGATTGACAGAAGAAAACCTTGGCAACTTTGTCACCGGTCATGCGTACTAGTTTTTCCGCTAAAACGATTGCGTTTGGATGTGCGTAAAAATTGCTAACGTGTCCAAGAGTAGAAACTTGCTTGCTTACCGCCTTAACAATCGCAGGATGAGCATGTCCCAAAATGCTAGTCGCAATACCACCTAAAAAATCAAGATAATCCTTGCCATCGGCATCTGTGACAACGATTCCTTTTCCCTTAATTAAGGCAATAGAGGGCGTTCCATAGTTGTTTTGTACAACTGTATTCCAACGATTGAGAATTTTTTTATTTGTCATGCGACTACCAGTGTTCCGCCTTTACCAGCCAAAGCTGATGCAAAGCTATCGGGATCTGTTCCATCAATAATTCGAACCGCCTTAGCTCCAAATGACAATGCATCTAGCGCCGCTTGAACCTTAGGAGCCATGCCTTCGGCAAAACTGTTTTTGATTGATTCAAGTTCGACTGCACTGATTTGATCAATCAATGAACTCTGATCAGGCCAGTAGCGGTAAATCCCCGCAACATCGGTCATAACGATTAACGCTGATGCGCCCAGGGCCGCCGCGATTGCTGCAGCAGCAAAGTCTGCATTGACGTTTAATCCGGTTTTCAAATCTTGGTCGGAGGAAACAGGTGCGACCACGGGCACTATTCCATCATTTAGAAGTTCTAGAAGTTGTCCGGGATCGACCGAGTGAACTTCACCCACATATCCCAGATCTGCCGGTGTTCCATCGATCAAAGTTGTTCTTCGCTTTGCAATAACTGTAGGCAATTGCCGAGCTGAAATTGCTCTGGCTTTAATACCTGAGGCGCTCAAAGTTGCTGCAACTTCTTGTCCCACTTGATTAACAAGAACATCTTCAACGACATCAAAGATTTCCTTAGTCGTTACTCTAAATCCGCCTATCCAATCGCTATCGATATTGCGTGCCTTAAGGGCTGCATCTATTTGAGGCCCACCACCGTGCACAACAACAACCTTTTCACCTGTACCTAAGGCCGCAGAAATAGCTTTGGCAAAATTGCCGTTCTCATCTTTCATGGCGTGACCACCAAATTTCACAACTATCATGTTGAATACGCCGAATTCTCGTGCACATAATCATGAGACAAGTCATTGGTAAGTACGGTTGCGCTCTTTTGACCAACCTTTACATCAATTTCAATCTCTACTAATCGACTAGCAAAGTCAACTAAGTTTTTGTTGGCATCAGGTGCGCTATTGGAACAGACCTGAACACCGTTGAGTTTCACATCAATAGCCAACGGATCCATGTGCGCATCGGCGGTACCGACCGCAGCTAATACTCTTCCCCAGTTGGGATCACCGCCAAATATGGCCGCTTTCAAGAGATTGTTGCGTGCGCAAGCACGGCCAATTTCCACCGCATCTTTCTCACTAGCAGCGTTTACCACAGTGATCGCAACAGTTTTGGTGGAGCCTTCAGCATCTGCAATCAATTGTTCTGCCAAAGAACCACATACCTGCATCAAGGTCTGCTCTAATTCCTGGTCAGAGATCGTTACGTGACTGGCTCCAGAAGCCATTAACAGAACCGTGTCATTGGTTGAAGTGCATCCATCGGAATCAATACGGTTAAAGGTACGGTCAGTCACGCGCTCGAAGATCTGCTGTGCATTTCCACTAACTATTGCATCGGTCATAACTACAGACAACATTGTTGCTAGCGCTGGAGCCAGCATTCCTGCACCCTTCGCGATACCGGTAAACTCGGCGCCGTTGATTGAAGCCGCGGCGATCTTTGGAACTGAATCCGTTGTCATGATTGCTCTAGCACTGCCATCCAAGCCATCAATGCTCAAAACTGGTGCAATTGAATCAAGTCCAATCATAATTTTGTCCATGGGAAGCAGCTCCCCGATCAAGCCAGTTGAGCACACAATTACTTCACCTGCTGAAACGTTGAGCAACTGACCTACATGTTCGGCAGTTCTATGTGTGTCGGCAAAACCCTGTGGGCCTGTGCAAGCGTTAGCACCGCCACTATTGAGAACAACTGCGCGAACTATCCCGCCCTTTGCCACCTGACGTGACCAAATTACAGGGGCAGCCACGACCTTGTTCGTTGTAAACACAGCCGCCGATGTGAAGTGTGGGCCCTGGTTTTCTATCAGAGTTAAGTCAAGTGCTCCGGTACTTTTCAAACCCGCCGCAACTGATCCAGATCTAAACCCTTGTGGAAGTTTCATGCACCTATTCCATCTAAGGCAAGGCCACTTATTTCGGATAATCCACAAATCAAATTAGCATTTTGAATCGCTTGACCTGCAGCACCTTTACCAAGATTATCGATAGCAACTGAAACCACTAAACGATTTGTGTGCTGATCTACTGCAACTTGTAGCTGAACCCTGTTGCTTCCTGTTACTGCACTTGTTTTCGGCATTAGACTCGCAGGCAATAGATCTATGAAGAATTCATCTGCATAATGCTTTGCATATAGTTCATGCGCCTGTTGTGTTGTCATAGGCTTTATAAGCTTTGCCGTAATCGTTGACAGGATTCCACGAGGCATCGGAGCTAGAATCGGTGTGAATGAAATCTTTGCCTCTTTTTGAGCAACTGCAGATAATGCTTGTTCTATTTCAGGCGTGTGTTGGTGTACACCACCGAATTTGTATGAGGTCAGAGAGCCCATTACTTCACTACCAATTAAATTGATCTTCGCGCTGCGTCCAGCTCCAGTTGTACCTGATGCGGCCACAACAACGATGTCTGAAGAATCAATGACGCTGATAGCTGGTGCGATGCCGAGTGCAATTGAAGTTGCATAGCAGCCCGGATTAGCAACCTTGCTCTCTTTTTTAATCGCTTCACGCTGACCTGGAGCGAGTTCTGGCATTCCATATACCCAGGCACCTGCGTGCTTTCCACCGTAATACTTCTCCCATTGCAAAGAATCTTCTAATCTGTAATCGGCGCCGAGATCCACGATCTTTACATGTGGAGGAATCTTTGCAATCAATGCAGCCGATTCGCCATGAGGCAAAGCAAGAAACACCAACTGGATCTCTGCGAAATTGATTGAATCGACATTAACGAAGGTGCGACCTGAATAGCTTTGCAGTTGAGGGTGCACCGAGGTTACTTGCTCCCCTGCATTTGTATGCGCGCTCACAACCGTCACCTCAAAATGTGGGTGGGTAGCAAGTAGCCTTAGCAACTCTCCGCCCGCGTACCCGCTAGCACCAATCACCGCTGTTTTCATGAGTAAAGAGTAAAGGATGATCTATAATTATGCAACCTTATGCATAATTATGCGGTTCGGACTACAGCTCCGAACTTTGCCCCGGCCAGGGCTGTGGCCGCTTCGCGCATGAGCGAAACTTCTTCGCCAGTCAGGGTGCGATCGGCGGCGCGGAAAACCAAAGTGAAAGCCAGCGAAATTTTGCCATCACCAATTTTGTCATAACGATCAAAGAGTGTGATCGATTCAAGGAGCTCTCCGGCGCCTTCGCGTAAAGCAGCTTCCACATTGGCAGCACTTACTGTTGAATCAACGATTAAAGCCACATCTTGGACAGCGGCAGGCATTGTTCCAACCGTAGTCGGCCTTACTAGCTGTGAATCAGGAAGAGCGCTCAACGCAACTGCGAAAGCGACAGAGCGTTCTGGAAGACCATACGCCGCAACTATTCGTGGATGAAGCTCTCCTGCATGAGCTACAGCTTTGCCATTTACTACTAATTCTGCGCAGCGACCTGGATGCCATGGAGCAAGATCTGATCGCGCTACTGTCCATTCAAGGTTGCACAGCGCTAGAACATCTTGTGCGAAGGCAATTGCATCCTGCCAGTTATAGCTTCGCGCTTTGCCTTGCCAGTTCTCATTTTCTGTCTTGCCTACTAATAAGCCTGCAACGTGATATCCCTGAGCTGGAACGCTTGCAAAGATCTGATCAATAATCTTTTGGTCTGGACGCTTTGTGAGATTAGGTGAAATAGCTGGAACTAATTTCTGTGAACTGCGGAAGATTGAGCCCATCTCAAAAATCGCAAAATCTTTGGCTCCGCGGCTGATGTTGCGTTGCGCAACTTCGATGAGTCCCGGCACTAAATGCACACGCATTAATGGGAATTCTTCTGACATAGGGTTTGCTACCTTGTACGTTGCAGCTCGTTCTCCGACAAAACCCATTGAATCTATGGTTGCTTGATTAGTAAATGGAAAGGTCTGAACTTCGGCTAATCCACGACTTGCAAGCATTGTCGCAACCGCACGACGACGCTTCTGAGTCGCAGTCAACGATGCGTGCAATGGACGCGGTGGCAGAATGGATGGAATCTTGTCGTAGCCGATCATGCGGGCTACTTCTTCGGTGAAATCTGCTGCCGTTAGCAAATCCGCGCGCCACGAAGGTGGGTCAATGGTGAAACTCTTTTCATCGACATCGCAGCCCACTACACGTAAGAGTTCTGCGACCTGCTTAGCAGGAACATCAAAACCTAAAATCTTTGAGACGTAATCAGGGTCAATCTTGACCAAGGGTGCATAAATCGGTTCGCCATCAACCACAGTTGCCACGTGCTTGGCTGAACTATGAGCCATTAGAAGTTGAACAAAACGCGCTGATGCGAATTCGGCTAATGAAGGATCAACACTGCGTTCTAATCGACGTGAGGCCTCAGAAGAAAGCTTGTGACGACGTGAATTCTTTGCGATGCAGACTTCACAGAAGTGAACCGCTTCTAGAGCGATCCCTGTTGTTGTCTCGGTTATCTCAGATGAGAGACCGCCCATAGTTCCGGCGAGTGCTAAAGGTTGTTCATCATCACACACCATTAAATCTTCAGGATCTAATGTGCGCTCTACTCCATCTAGAGTTTTAAATTTTTGCGCTTTACCTGCGCGCTTGATCGTAAGTCCACTCTTGATTTTGTCTTTATCAAAGGCGTGCAGCGGCTGCCCTAGTTCCAGCATTACATAGTTTGTGACATCTACAACCAGAGAGATCGAGCGCATTCCCATTTTCTCGATACGACGTCGCATCCAAATAGGTGTAGTTGCTTTTGGATCAAAATCAGAAAGCGTGCGAAGATAGAAAACTGAAGCGGTTGACTTATCGGCGATTTTTGCTGACACACCTTTGCCGCTGTCCTCAAACTTAAGTGTTCGAAGTGCATCAACAGGATCAGTGAACTTTAGATTGAGCGAGGCTGCAACTTCGCGTGCGATACCTCTGATACTAAGTGCGTATCCACGATCGGGATTAACCGCTACATCAAAGATCACATCATTAATCTGCAAAGCCTCTATCGCGTCAGCGCCTACGGTGACTTCTTTTTCGGCAAAGACCATGATGCCTGCGTGGTCATCACTGATTCCAAGTTCACGGGCTGAACAAATCATGCCGTTAGAGGTTTTACCGTAAGTCTCGCGTGCACCAATTGTGAATTCCCCCGGAAGAATCGCACCAGGAAGTGCTGCAACCACTAAATCCCCCACTGCAAAGTTGGTTGCTCCGCAAATGACGTAACGAGTTTCACCTTCGCCGCAATCAAGACCAACGTAGCGAATAGGTTTTTTGAATTCGGTGATCTCTTCGATGGAAAGCACCTTTGCAAACTTCAAGGGTCCGGTTAAATCAGCACCCTGCTTAATGATCTCTTCTACCTCAAACCCAACCCGAATGAGCCCATCAGAGATTTGTTCAGCTGTCACTGAAGCAGGAATATCAACGAACTCTTTAATCCAACTTAAGGGTGCGCGCATCAGAGACCTACCCCAAACTGACGGGTAAAACGCAAATCGCCTTCAACAATGTCATGCATATCTGTAATGCCGTGGCGGACCATAAGCGTTCGCTCTAGACCCATTCCAAAAGCAAAACCACTATAAACATCGGTATCGATTCCACATGTTGCAAGAACTTTAGGATTAACCATTCCGCAACCGCCCCACTCGATCCAACGGTTATTAAAGAAAATATCTACTTCAGCACTCGGTTCGGTGAACGGAAAGAACGATGGTCGAAGACGCGTAGTTACATCTGGACCAAACATATGTCGAGCAAAGTTGTCGAGCGTGCCCTTAAGGTGGGCCATCGTGATTGCCTTATCGATCACAAGGCCTTCGACTTGGTGAAACACCGGGCTATGCGTTGCATCTAATTCATCAGCACGGAAAGTTCGACCAGGACAGACAACATAGATTGGTGGTTGCTGGGTCAACATCGTTCTAATTTGAACTGGAGAAGTATGTGTACGTAGCACCATCCCTGATTCGATCGGTTCGATAAAGAAGGTGTCCTGCATTGTTCTAGCTGGGTGATCTGCTGGAATATTCAGCGCGTCAAAGTTCAACCAACCCGATTCAAGTTCAGGACCTTCCTCTACTGCAAAGCCTTGTTCGATGAAGAAGTCCGAGACTTCATTTTTGATGATTGAGATCGGATGTAACCCACCACGGTGTGAACGGTTTACCGGCAAGGTAATGTCGACTACTTCTTCGAGCAAAACTTTACGATCGCGCTCTGCTTCTAAAGTTGCGGTTGCCTGTGCCAAGGCTTCGGCAATTGCAGCTTTAGCGTCACCGATAACTTTTCCGAAGGATGCTTTATCTTCAGGAGAAAGTGTGCCCAGACCACGTGAGGCTAGAGCGATTGGTGATTTATCTCCGGCATGGGCTAAACGGGCAACTTTGAGTGAATCTAAATCTGTTGCGGAGGCGAAAGCCTTTCGGGCATCTTCAACCCAGGATGAAATCTCCTCAACGCGCATAGGGAGAACTCTATCGGGAACAGCCTTTTTAACGCGGCATATTTGATAGGTGATACATAACAATCGAGGCTGCTGCCGACAAGTTGAGGCTCTCTGCTTTGCCAGGCATCGGGATATTTACACTCTCGATGCTACTGAGATTGCCACCAGTAGAAAGGCCTCGTGATTCATTACCGAAGATCGCAACGGTGTCACCAGCTGATACGTATTCGTTTAAACTCTTACTTCCGGTAGCTCCCAATGAAAATCCACGAACTCCGCGATTGACTAGATCCTCCAGAGCAACGGATTCAAAAACAGGAATATGCCACAGCGATCCGGCGGTACTTCGCACAACCTTCGGCGAAAACATATCCACGCTACCTGGTGATGTAATTACGGCATCCATTCCGAAAGCATCAGCCGAACGCAGAATAGTTCCAGCATTTCCTGGGTCCTGTACCTCGGACAAATAAATGAATTTACGTGAACCGTTAAGTGAAATTGAATCTAAGCGTGTATCAGGGATCTTGCAGATTGCGATTATTCCCTGCGGAGTAATTGTTTCAGTCATTTGCTTCATGACTTCATCACTGACATCAACCGTGTTGAACTGCGACAACTCAGCAATTTCCTCGGCTTTAGCGCGACCATTTACTGTTAAGTACAGAGTTTCTACTTTCGGGCCACTCTTGGCAACAAGGGCTTCACGCGCACATTGCAAACCTTCAGCAACAAATTCTCTCGCGTTCTTTCTTTCCTTAACTCCCCTAGAACCAATAAGAGCCTTAACTCGCGCGATATGTGGCGAGTTAAGGCTCTCAATCATTATTGGAACTTAGAGTGATGCAAGGCTCTTGCGAGCTACATCCACAAGAGTCTTGAAAGTTGCTGGATCATTTGTCGCAAGATCTGAAAGAACGCGACGATCTACTTCGACACCTGAAGCCTTAAGGCCTTGGATGAAGCGGTTGTATGTAAGACCGTGTTCGCGGCAACCAGCGTTAATGCGCTGGATCCATAGGCGACGGAAATCGCCCTTCTTATCTTTGCGGTCATTGAATGCATAAACCATTGAGTGTGTAACTTGCTCTTTCGCCTTTGTGAAAAGACGTGAACGTTGTCCGCGATATCCGCTGGCACGTTCAAGAGTTGTGCGACGCTTCTTAGCTGCGTGTACTCCGCGCTTTACTCTCATTTAACCGGCTCCTTACTTCAAACCAAGCATGCGCTTGGCGGTTACTGCGACAGTTGGCTTTGCAGCTGACTCTGTCGATAGACGACGTGTGACTCGTGAAGATTTGTGCTCGAGCAAGTGGCGCTTTCCTGCGCGCTCGTGCATAACCTTTCCAGAACCTGTGATGCGGAATGTCTTCTTCGCACCACTGTGTGTTTTCATCTTTGGCATCTTCTTAAGCTCCATCCGTAGTCTCTGCAGCTGCAGTAGCTTTCGCCTTGCGTGCTGCCTTTGCTTCTGCAACTGCTTCTGTCTTTTTCTTTGTTGGCCCAAGAACCATGGTCATGTTTCGTCCCTCTTGCTTGGGAGCAAACTCAACAAAACCTACCGCTGCAATATCTTCTGCAAGACGTTGCAACATCTTGTAACCCAACTCAGGTCGCGTTTGTTCGCGTCCGCGGAACTTCATTGTCACCTTAACCTTGTCGCCACCCTTAAGAAATTTCTCAACCTGACTACGCTTTGTTTCGTAATCGTGGTTTTCGATCTTTGGTGTCAACCGCACTTCCTTCACCACAATGTGGGTCTGGTTCTGACGCGCTTCCCGTGCCTTCTGTGCAACTTCGTATTTGTACTTTCCGAAGTCCATGATTTTGCAAACAGGTGGATTGGCTTCAGGTGCGATCTCAACTAGGTCGAGGCCGACTTCATCTGCCATCTTTAACGCTGTATCGATATCTACTACTCCAACTTGTTCACCGGTGTAACCGATCAGACGAATTTGGGGTGTGCGAATTCGATCATTAATGCGTGGTTCAGTGCTGACTTTGTGCTCCTTCGGTTCGTAAACGCTTTGGTGTAACAGCGCTGCAAAAGAAAACCGCAAGGGCAAGAGAAATACTTCTCTTATCCGACAAACCAGCCCGCACTAGTGGCGATGAAGGTGGGAGCGGTAACTCCTCTTGCAGTGGTTGTTACGCCACTGGTCTGGGGCAAAGATTACCCGTTGGGGCCGAAAAGGAGAAATTGAGCCTAATCCCAAGGGGCGAAGGCAAGGGCGGAGCACTACCCTTGAACCATGGCCAAGGAAAAGAAGATTTTCGACATCACGAGTGCGCAAAATGCGCTTACCCGTGATCAAGCTGGCCGCCAGAAGCGCTACTTCATTTCGATGATGATCCGTACAGCGTGTTTCATTCTGACCGTAATTCTGCCTAGCCCATATCGTTGGTTTGCTTTAGCCGGCGCCGTGACCTTGCCTTATTTTGCTGTTGTCATTGCAAATGCTGGTCGCGAGACAGTTACTAGAGGATCTGACATCGTAGAAGACAAGCCATTAGCACTCGATTAATTCATGTCCTCTGAAATCAAAACAAAAGAACCCTGGTCTTTTTTCAAAACCATAATCGCTTTGGCTCTGGTGTTGTTGTGCATCTGGGCAGCCGATTGGCAATACACACGCGGCGTTGACCGACAGGCAAGAAACAATGTTATTGAAGAGCGCATAGCTAGATCTGCGATTGATCTAGAAGCAAGAGATGTGATCCTGGGTAACAACGAATGGCAAAGCGTCACTACCAATGGACGTTTTGATTCATCCCAACAGATACTGCTTCGTAACCGTTACTGGGAGGGTAAGTACGGATATGAAGTCTTAACTTTGTTCACAAGTTCATCTGGTGAAAAGTTTTGGGTAGACCGAGGTTGGGTAAAAGCAGGCGCTACAGCAACGACACCACCAAAAGTCACTAGCGTGCCAGATAGCGATGTAACTATTACCGGGCGATTGCGCTTGGACTCATCCCTACCCCGTGGTTCTTTCTTTGCTTTACCAGCTACTGGTCAAGGTTTGGTCTCCGAACTTAATGCACAATCACAAATGGATACCGAAAAGTTTTACATTGATTTACTGAGTGGATCTGATCCATCACTTACCCCGGCTGCACCTGCCCAGTTGCCACCACTTAGCGATGGTCCGCACAAGGCATATGCACTGCAGTGGCTATTTTTTGGTGGTTTGATTATTTACGGACGAATTCTAATTCGCCGTACCCGTTAAATCTTGACGGTTGTATAAATCTGAATACAGGCCACCTTTAGCAACTAGTTCATCATGTGTGCCACGTTCGACAATTGAACCTTTTTCTAGAACCAAAATTTGATCGGCATCTCTGACGGTGCTCAAGCGATGGGCAATAACAATACTTGTTCGACCCTTCAGTGCAGTTTGTAGTGCGGCATGTACCAATTGTTCATTCTCAGAATCCAAATGAGCAGTTGCTTCATCCAAAATTACAACTGATGGTGATTTAAGGAGCAGGCGGGCAATTGCTAAACGTTGTTTCTCGCCACCAGATAATCGATGTCCACGTTCTCCGACCATTGTTTCAAAACCATTTGGTAATGAATCTATGAGGTTCCAGATCTGAGCGGACTTGCACGCTTGAATCATCTCTTCTTCTGTCGCATCTTGCTTTGCATAGCGAAGGTTTTCCGCAATTGTTTCGTGGAACAAATGAGCATCCTGCATTACGACACCGATTGAATCACGAAGTGATTCCAAGGTTAGATCACGGATGTCATGACCATCGATAGAAATAGCGCCATCCGTTACATCGTAAAGACGAGGTAGCAAGGCACTGATGGTTGTTTTTCCAGCACCCGATGGACCAACTAAAGCGGTCATAGTTCCGGGTGCGGCTACAAAGGAAAGATCATTGAGTACCTGGCCGCTTTGCACGGTTTCTTCCTTAGCCGCAGATTCAAGTGATGCAAGTGAAATTTCTTCAGCGCGAGGATACGAGAAGTTAACGTTCTTAAATTCAATGCGAGGCTGCGCAGTCTTTAGCTCAATTGCGTTCTCGCGATTTTTCACCATTGGCTCAAGATCCAAAACTTCAAAGACGCGTTCAAAAGAGACAAGTGAAGTCATTACATCAATGCGAACATTTGAAAGCGCAGTAAGTGGGCCATAGAGACGAGCAAGAAGTGCGGTAATTGCAAGAAGAGTTCCAACAGTTACTCCACCTTGAATGGCTAAGTGGCCACCAATGCCATAGGCAAAAGCCGTAGCAATTGCCGCCACGCTAGTAAGTGCGATGAAGAAGAGTCGATTGAGCATCGCCATCTTTATCCCGATATCAGCTACTCGACGCGCTCGGCTTCTAAAGTATTCGCGTTCGCGTGCTGGTTCCCCATACAGAGCCACGAGCATCGCTCCCGAAACATTGAAACGTTCAGTCATCGTGCTGGACATTTCGGCGTTAACGCCAAAGGACTCACGGGTTAAAGATTGCAATCTGCGGCCGACCCATTTAGTGGGAATTAGGAAGACAGGTAATAGTAAAAGAGAGAAAATAGTGATTTGCCAGGAAAGAATGAGCATTGTGATGGTGACCAAAAATAGACTTACAACATTGCTTACGACACCCGACAGCGTCGCTGTGAAGGCCTGCTGAGCTCCGATTACATCAGAGTTGATTCTAGAAATGAGCGCGCCGGTTTGGGTTCTGGTGAAAAAAGCAATTGATTGCTTCTGCACATGCGAAAAGACTAATGAGCGAAGATCATAAATCAGACCTTCTCCAATACGCGAAGAAAAATATCGCCCCAACATATTAAAGGCTGCATCAGCAATTGCAATTAGTCCAACCAGAATTGCTAGATTTGTTACTACCGACGCGTCTTTTGGAATTACACCATCATCGATCAAACGCTTTAGTAGTAAAGGAGTAGCAACAACCAAGGCAGCATCCACCACAACTGTGGCCAAATAAATGAAGATATTTGTTCTGTAAGGACGTGCAAAAGAAAAAATTCTTTTAACGGTGCCCGGTTTTAACTTCTGTTCCTTCACTGAAGGATCTGCCGTCATAGAGCGGTGGGTCATCCACGCTGCATGCATTGACATAATTAAACGGTAAAGCCAAGAGCGCGCAGCTGATCTCTTCCATCATCGGTGATCTTGTCTGGGCCCCAAGGTGGCATCCATACCCAATTGATTTTCACATCAGTAGTCATTCCAGCAAGTGCGGCGCGAGTTTGATCTTCAATTACATCTTGAAGTGGGCAAGCAGCTGAAGTTAGTGTCATGTTGAGAATCGCGATATTGGCTTCATCAACCATGACATCGTAGATCAGACCTAGATCGACAACATTGATACCGAGTTCTGGATCAACAACATCCTTCATCGCCTCTGTTACATCATCAACGCTAGTAGCCATTGTTACTCTCCCCCTGTTGTGGTGTTAATTCTAACTGCTGCATCCTTAAAGGCCATCCACCCAAGAAGTGCGCATTTGATGCGCGCGGGAAATTTGGAAACGCCAGCAAGTGCCACTGCGTCCTCAAGCACATCAGGATTTCCCTCTTTTGTGCCCTTGCTCTGCATGAGCTCAGTGAACTCATTGAGAATTGCATCGGCGGCGGCAAAGCTCTTATTGACCAAAAGATCACTAGCAATAGAGACACTTGCCTGCGAGATTGAGCAGCCAACACCATCCCAAGTAATCGCGGTTATTACCCCATCTTTAGCAGAGACGTTGAGTGTGATTTCATCGCCACAGCTTGGATTTACATGGTGAACCTGCGCGCCATAAGTGCTCGCTAATCCCTTGTTCAGCGGATGTTTGTAGTGATCAAGAATGACCTCTTGATAAAGACTATCTAGTTGCATCATGCAAAGTATTTCTGAGCGCCCATGATTGCGTCAAATAAATCTTCGCAATCTGATTCATCGTTGTACAAATACAAGGAAGCACGAGTTGTAGCGGGCACGCCTAATTTTCTGGTTAACGGCCATGCACAATGGTGTCCAGTACGAACCGCTACACCTTGACTATCTAAGTACTGACCTAAGTCATGTGGATGAATCTGACCTACTGTAAATGAAACTGCGCCACCACGCGCTTCGGTGTTATTTGGTCCAACAATAGAAAGTTCAGGTATATCCAACAATCCCTTGATGAGATAACCAGTTAATTCAACTTCGTGCTTAAAGACAGCATCCATACCAAGTGCAGATAAATAATCTACGGCAGCACCTAAGCCAACTGCTTGCGCCATGTTTGGAACTCCTGCTTCAAATCTACGTGGAGCTGGAGCCCAGGTAGCAGAGGTCATCGTGACTGTTTCAATCATGGATCCACCAAACAAAAATGGTGGCAAATCATTGAGCACAGAGCTCCATAAAACACCGACACCTGTTGGTCCTACCGCTTTATGACCAGAAAAAGTTACAAAGTCCACACCTAAAGTTTTTACATCTATTGGCATGTGCGGCACAGATTGGCAGGCATCAAGAACAACTACCGCGCCTACTTCATGCGCACGCTTAACTATTGCATCAAGAGGATTAATCGTTCCTAAAACGTTGGATTGGTGAGTCAAAGCCACAACTTTGGTGTCTTGTGTGATGACAGCGTCGATATTGGAAAGATCCAAACGTCCCTCTGGTGTTACTTCAAACCATGACAATTGCGCACCAGTGCGCGCTGCAAGTTGTTGCCAAGGAATCAGATTTGCGTGGTGTTCCATCTCAGTCACAACAATTCGATTCTTTGAGGTGAGCGCAAAACGAGATCCAGGTTCGGCGTTTCCCATTGCATAAGCAATCAGATTAAGAGACTCGGTAGCACTTTTTGTGAAAACGATTTCTTCCTCTTTCGCACCTAAGAAACCTGCCACCTTAGCCCGCGCGCCTTCGTAAGCATCAGTCGCTTCTTCAGCCAATTGATGCGCACCGCGATGCACCGCTGCATTATGTAACTTATAGAAATTACTTTCAGCTTCAATAACTGAAAGCGGCTTCTGGCTTGTCGCTCCGCTGTCTAGATAAACAAGCTTTTTTCCGTCACGAATAGTACGTTCAAAGATTGGAAAATCTTTGCGTACCTTCGCAACATTGAAACTCATTTTCCTTACTTGCTCGCATAATCTGCGTAACCATTTGCTTCAAGCTTTTCAGCAAGCTCCGGTCCGCCTTGTTCAACGATACGCCCGTTAGCAAAAACATGTACGAAATCAGGCTTGATGTAACGCAAGATACGTGTGTAGTGCGTAATCAAAATGACGCCAAGGTCATTAGCTGCCTTTGCGCGATTAACGCCTTCAGAAACGATGCGAAGTGCATCGACATCTAAACCTGAATCTGTTTCATCCAGAATCGCCATCTTTGGCTTAAGAAGTTCAAGCTGCATAATTTCATGGCGCTTCTTTTCTCCACCCGAGAAACCTTCATTGACATTACGAGTAGCAAAAGAAGGATCCATTGCCAAAGCTTCCATCGCATCCTTAACTTCGCCGACCCACGTACGAAGCTTTGGTGCTTCGCCGCGTAATGCAGTTGCTGCGGTACGCAAGAAGTTCGACACTGATACGCCAGGTACTTCAACCGGATATTGCATAGCTAGGAATAATCCAGCCTTTGCGCGCTCATCAACAGTCATGTCGAGAACATCTGCACCATCAAGCGTGACGGTTCCACCTGTAATTGTGTACTTAGGGTGACCGGCAATTGAGTAAGCAAGAGTTGATTTACCAGAACCATTTGGTCCCATGATCGCGTGGGTTTCACCTGATTTAATTGTTAGATCGACACCCTTAAGGATCTCAACCGTTCCATTGTCAGTGTCAACCGATACCTGCAGGTTACGGATTTCTAGTGTGCTCATCGTCTTCTCTCTTCTCTCGTTACTAAATCTCTACCGTGACGGCATTTCCGTCGATTGATACTGCATATGTTTCTAATGGAATGTTTGCAGGAAGCGTTAGAGCTTCACCTGTGCGTAAATCAAATTCGGCACCATGTAGCCAACATTCGATCTTGAAGCCAGTGACATCACCTTCAGAAAGTGATGCATCTGAATGAGTACAAGTGTCGGCCACTGCAAAAACTTCAGTACCAACACGGGCAACACAGATTGATTTGCCATCCTTTTCAATAAGGACAGGCTTTCCTTCGGTCAATTGCTCCAGAGTTAAATCAGCCATTGTGCGCCGCCTTTTCGAGTTCGGCATCAATGCGGTCCATAATTCGGTTTTGTACCTCTTCATTACCGATTTCCATAACAATCTCATTGAAGAAGCCGCGTACAACTAGACGACGCGCATCTGCCATTGCGATTCCTCGTGACATCAAATAGAAAAGCTGTTCATCATCAAAGCGACCTGTAGTACTTGCGTGACCTGCACCAACAATTTCGCCGGTTTCAATCTCAAGATTCGGCACCGAATCTGCACGTGCACCATCGCTAAGCAAAAGGTTGCGATTGAGTTCGTAAGTATCGGTTCCTTCTGCGGCTGCGCGGATCAAAACATCGCCAATCCACACTGTGTGCGCATCTTTTCCGGCCAAAGCGCCCTTGTAATTCACATTGGACTTTGCATGAGGTACTGCATGGTCAATGTGATTTCGGTGCTCAAAGAATTGCCCAGCAGTTGCAAAGTAAACACCGAGAAGATCCGCAGATGCTCCCGGTGCTTTGAATTCAACAGTTGGCAAGATTCGAACAACATCTCCCCCGACAGTCACCGTAATTGATTTAAATGTTGCATCCTTATCAACTAATGCATGGTGACGTGCGGTGTAAACAGATTTTGATTCAAACTCTTGCAAGGTAACGAACTTGAGGTTTGCACCAGGAGCCAAATAAATCTCTAAATCCTCAGCTAACACTGTGTCCGTCGTATTTTCGACAATAACCGTTGCCACCGCATGGGTACCGAGTGTTATGCGAACACGTGAAAATTCAGCGGTGTCTAGCGCTCCTGCTGAGCGGCGTAAGAAAATTGGTTCAGCCACTTCAGTATTTGCAGCGATAGCTAAATGTGCCACAGGGACCGCAGCACCTCTAACTCGCTCGATGATTACATCATCGGATACAGATAGTGGCTCTAAATTTTCGCGGCTAAATGTAACTCCCGAAGGCAACGCAGCCTTGGGAATCAAAGTTGAGCGATCAGATTGAACTGCCGACCCATCGTGAAGTCCGCGAAGACGCTTCAGCGGTGTGAAACGCCAAGCTTCTTCACGACCCGTGGGAGTTAAGTAGTTTGTAGTAAGAACTGACATTAACCGACAGCACCTTCCATCTGAAGTTCAATCAAACGATTGAGCTCTAGCGCGTACTCCATTGGAAGTTCGCGTGCGATTGGCTCGATAAATCCACGAACAATCATCGCCATGGCTTCATCTTCATTTAGCCCACGTGACATCAAATAGAACAACTGATCATCGCTCACCTTTGAAACAGTTGCTTCGTGCCCCATCGAGACATCATCTTCACGAATATCAACATACGGATATGTATCTGATCGTGAAATTGTGTCTACCAATAGTGCATCGCATTTAACTGTGCTCTTGGAGTGGTGTGCGCCTTCTTGTACTTGAACAAGTCCGCGATACGAAGTACGACCTCCACCACGGGCGACAGACTTTGAAATTACAGATGAAGATGTGTACGGAGCGGCGTGAACCATCTTGGCTCCTGAATCCTGATGTTGGCCTTCTCCAGCAAAAGCCAAAGATAAGGTTTCACCCTTTGCGTGAGGACCCATCAAGAAAATTGCTGGGTACTTCATGGTTACCTTGGAACCGATATTTCCATCTACCCATTCCATAGTTGCGCCCTCGGCACATGTTGCACGCTTTGTTACCAAGTTGTACACGTTGTTCGACCAGTTCTGAATCGTGGTGTAACGAACGCGCGCACCCTTCTTAACAATGATTTCAACAACTGCAGAGTGAAGTGAATCTGACTTATAAATTGGCGCAGTACATCCCTCAACATAGTGAATGTATGAATCTTCATCTGCAATGATCAGGGTTCGCTCGAACTGACCCATATTTTCAGTGTTAATTCGGAAGTATGCCTGTAATGGAATATCTACATGAACGCCCTTAGGCACGTAAATAAATGAGCCACCTGACCATACTGAAGTATTAAGAGCTGCGAACTTGTTATCGCCCACTGGAATAACCGTTCCGAAATATTCCTTGAATAGTTCTGGGTGCAGTTTCAACGCACTATCAGTATCAAGGAAAATTACGCCTTGGGCTTCTAGATCTTCGCGAATTGAGTGATATACAACTTCAGATTCGTACTGTGCTGCAACGCCTGACACCAGACGCTGCTTTTCAGCTTCTGGAATACCCAAACGATCATAAGTATTTTTGATCTCATCTGGCAGGTCATCCCACGTTGTTGCTTGCTTTTCAGTAGAACGCACGAAGTATTTGATTGTGTCAAAGAAGATTCCAGAAAGATCTGATCCCCAGTTAGGCATCGGCTTCTTTTCAAACAAGGAAAGTCCCTTAAGACGAAGGTCAAGCATCCACTGCGGCTCAGACTTCTTTGCTGAGATGTCACGAACTACATCTTCATTAAGTCCACGCTTGGCGTTATCGCCAATCGCACTCTTATCTGACCAACCATATTCATAGTTGCCGAGACCGTCGAGTTCTGGATGTGCTGTAGTCATGCACGGACCTTTCCCTTGCTTGTGTTTGTTTGTGAACTTTGGATTTTTGAGTTTTGTGCGGTGGGGATGAAAGTTGTACATACGCCATCACCATGGGCAATGGTTGCTAAACGCTGAACATGCGTTCCTAAAACTTTTGATAGAGCCTCAGTCTCGGCTTCACACAACTGTGGAAATTCAGCTGCTACATGAGCTATGGGACAGTGATGTTGGCACAGTTCTTCACCCATAGGCTTTTGCGTGACACTTGCCGCATAGCCTTGGTCAGAAAGAAATGTTGCGAGCGCATCAACTTTGTGCGAGCGCTTTGCGATGGCAACTGTTGCTTTTCGTTCAATGTCATCGGCACGTGATTGGGCAAATGCATTAACCAGATGCTCCCCAGATTGCACCGACATGAATTTCAGTGCAGCAACAGCTAAGTCATCATATGAATGTTCAAATGTTTCGCGACCTTTGTCTGACATAACAAAAACCTTTGAAGGTCGACCGCGACCGCGGATTGAAGAGGCGCGAGGATCACGTGCCTCAAGCACTCCATCGGCAACCAGTAAATCCAAATGACGACGGATACCAGCAGGTGTGAGCCCTAAACGCTCGCCTAGAACCGCAGCGGTAGATGGGCCGTTTTCAAGAATTGAACGGGCGACAAGGTCACGGGTGCGCGAGTCATCCCCTGCTACATGTCCACCAATTAATTTCACAACACTATTGTGTCGTAATTCGACACGTTCAGCCACTCGTAAGCGTGCGGGTCGCCTGAGTCATAGGCTACGACCATGGGCACATTGCGAGCACGGGCGGCACGAGTTCTGTCCCCGGCTAGCGGATTCTTGCTCTTTGCCCAAGCCGCAATTGTTGTGACCGGCGGTGCGGTGCGCTTAACCGGTTCTGGATTGGGCTGTCCTACCTGGCCTGAATGCACCCCGGGTTCATATACCCCAAAGCCTTACCAAGTCGAAGAACAAGTAAAGGTTTGGATTGAGTTTGGCAACCGTTTGCTCACCTTTGTCCTAGTACTTGTCGCAATAATTGTTCTGATCAGCGTTTTAGCTGCAGGAAGAAAAGATTTGCGGGGTCTTGCCTTGGGACAAGTTCTTGGGATTGTGGGTCAAGGAATTCTCGGTGGGATTACTGTACTAACCGGTTTACACCCTGCAACTGTTGCCGCACATTTTTTGCTGTCCATAATTTTGATTGCGGGTGCGACCTCGCTGCGAGCCCAAAGGTTTGCACCTTTAGAGAAGAATGAACCAGCGCCTTTAGTAAAAAAGATTGCGACCGCTCACATTATTGCCTCTTTTGTCGTCCTCTTCTTGGGCACCATGGTGACAGGTTCTGGTCCTCATGCCGGAGATGCCACTGCGCCTAGGTTTCCATTTGATCTGCGAACCATGGCATGGATTCATGCAGATTCAGTCATTGCCTTGTTTGGAATAACTTTTGGATTATTTGTTGTACATGGAGTTTCAACTCATACGAAAAAACGTTTGAAGATCTTTCTAGCTTTTGCTCTGGGTCAGGGATTAATTGGTTATGTGCAATGGTTTAAAGATCTACCAGAACTATTGGTTGGTTTGCATTTAGTTGGATCGACTTTGGTGTGGATCGCTTCATGGAGGGTGTGGTTATCGGTGACAAAGAGAATGGAAAGCAAATGAGCACAGTATCGGGTTGGTCCACACTTGATGATCAAGCAGTTGCATATGCCAGAGCGTTAGCTGCAGATGCTGTTCAAAAAGTTGGAAATGGCCACCCAGGTACTGCAATGTCCCTTGCTCCAGTTGCATATACATTGTTTCAGCGTCATTTGATTCATGATCCATCAGATCCTCAATGGCTGGGACGCGATCGATTTATTCTTTCCTGTGGACATTCATCGTTGACGCTCTACATACAACTGTACTTAAGTGGCTATGGATTAGAGATGAAGGATCTAGAGAGTTTTCGTACATGGGGTTCATTAACTCCTGGCCACCCCGAATATGGTCACACCGCGGGTGTGGAAATGACAACGGGTCCACTAGGCCAAGGCGTAGCAACCGCTGTTGGCATGGCCATGGCTGCTCGATTTGAACGTGGATTACTTGATCCAGCGGCTGCAAGTAATCAATCAATTTTTGATCACTCAATCTGGGTTATTTGTTCAGATGGAGATTTACAAGAAGGTGTTAGCGCAGAAGCTTCATCATTAGCTGGAACGCAAGAATTGGGAAATCTCAACATTATTTATGATGACAATCGAATTTCAATTGAAGGCGATACTCATAATGCATTTACCGAAGATGTTTCTGCGCGCTACCGTGCTTATGGTTGGCAGGTAATTGATGTGGCTGCAGCACAGGATGGAAGCGTTGATATTGCTGCACTAGATGCTGCGATGCTGGCGGCAAAGAAAGAAGGTACTAAGCCATCTCTTATCCGTATGAAATCTGTTATTGCTTGGCCTGCACCTAAAGCGCAAGGCACTGCAGCATCGCATGGATCTGCTTTGGGAGCTGAAGAAATTGCACAGACAAAGATCGCATTAGGACTTAACCCTGAAGAACACTTTGCAATGCCAACTGAAGTTCTAGCGCACGCCCGATTGGTTAAAGATCGTGGCGCACAAGCCCGATCACAGTGGAACACACGTTTTGCAACCTGGAAAGGTAGTAATCCAGAGAAAGCAAAACTTCTGGAACGTTTACAAACAAAATCACTTCCGGCTGGATGGGATTCGCAGCTTCCAGTATTTGCACCAGGCAAGGATGTTGCAACGCGCGCGGCCTCTGGTGAAGTAATCAACGCCATCGCGGCAGTCTTGCCCGAGTTCTGGGGTGGATCTGCAGATTTAGCAGGATCAAATAACACAAGCATTAAGGGTGGTGGATCATTCCTGCCTGCAAGTAGTTCGATCGAAGGCGCAAATCCATACGGGCGAATTATTCATTTTGGAATTCGTGAGCATGCAATGGGCTCGATTTTAAATGGCATTTCTTTGCATGGACTAACGCGCTCATTTGGTGGAACCTTTGCCGTCTTTAGTGATTACATGCGCCCTGCGGTACGTCTTGCGGCATTAATGAATATTCCGGCAACCTTTGTGTGGACGCATGATTCAATCGGCGTTGGCGAAGATGGACCAACACATCAACCGATCGAGCACTTTGCCGCACTTCGCGCGATTCCTGGCCTAGATGTAATTCGACCTGGAGATGCCAACGAAGTAACGGAAGCCTGGAAAAAGATCATTACCCGCGGACGGGCCTGCGGAATTTTGTTATCACGTCAAAACCTGCCGGTATTTGACCGCGCAACCTGCCAACCTGCTTCAGGAACGGCGCAAGGCGCATATGTTCTAAAGGATCTTCCAAACCCACAGGCAATTCTGATTGCAACTGGTTCCGAGGTTTCACTTGCAATAGATGCCCAAACCGCACTTGCTGCAGATGGAATCAATGTTCGCGTTGTGAGTGCTCCTTGTCTTGAATGGTTTGCCGAACAAGACAAGACATATCGAGATTCAGTTCTATCCCCCGGTGTTCTGAAAGTCAGTATCGAAGTCGGTATCGCCCAGGGATGGCGCGAGTTAATTGGTGATTCGGGTGTAGCAATTTCACTTGAACACTATGGCGCATCTGCTGATGCAAAAACATTGTTCAAGGAGTTTGGTTTCTCAGTCGAAAACGTTGTAGCTCAAGTAAAGAAGGCAATTTAATGTCAGTTCAGGATATTGCAACTGCAGGGACTTCTATTTGGCTCGATGATCTGTCGCGAGCAAAAATAACATCAACCGATCCACACGCCTTGCCAGCTCGAATCAAAAATAGCGGTGTCGTTGGGGTCACTACAAATCCCAGTATTTTCAGTGCGGCAATAAGTGGCGCTGCAGAATACGCCGCCGATATCGCTGTGATGAAAGCTTCGACAGTGGATGAGGTAGTCAAGAAGTTGACTACTGATGATGTTCGCCAAGCGTGTGATTTGTTCACCTCGATTTACAACTCTTCCAAAGGTGTAGATGGACGTGTCAGTATTGAAGTTGATCCACGTCTAGCTCATGACACCGAAGGAACAATTTCTGCGGGTAAGGAGCTTTGGGCAATTATTGATCGCCCAAATTTGATGATTAAGGTTCCAGCCACTCTTGAAGGCTTACCAGCGATTACCGCATTGATTAGCGCGGGTATTAGCGTCAATGTGACTTTGATCTTCTCGGTTAAAAGATATGGCCAAGTAATTGAGGCTTACATTAAGGGAGTTGAGCAGTGTGAAGATCCTTCAAAGGTGCATTCAGTTGCCTCCTTCTTCATTAGCCGTATTGATTCATCTATCGACGGCCTGCTCAAGAAGAATGGTTCACCAGAGGCGACAGCTTTGTTAGGCAAGGCAGCAATTGCAAATGCTCACTTGGCCTATCAACTCTTTGAGGAGAAATTTGTCTCCGAACGTTGGAGCGCACTTGCTGCAAAGGGTGCACATAAGCAACGTCCTTTATGGGCTTCTACTGGAGTGAAGGACCCGGCATATCCAGATACCCGATATGTCATTGAATTAATTGCACCTGACACAGTAAACACGATGCCTCAATCGACCCTTGATGCCGTAATCGATCATGGCGTAGTTCGGGGTAACACTATTTCGACCAACTATGCAGAGGCGGTCGAAGTTCTTAAGGCGCTATCTGCCATGGGAATTTCATTAGATGAGGTGACAACCGAGCTAGAAATAGATGGTGTGAAGAAGTTTGCCCAAGCATGGGAAGAGTTATTAGCAAATGTAAAGGCTGCGCAACAACAATGATTGCAATCAAGGGAAATGCTTTATCCAAAGTCGATCGTAGCTCTGCAGAGTACAAATCTCTGCAAGCATTTCATGAGCGATTGAAGACAAAAGATTCAACCATCTGGGGACCAGAAGCCCAAGCCGAAGCTTCAGTTCGTCTGAACTGGATTGATTTACCTGAGAGCTCTCGTGATTTACTGCCGCAATTTGATGCCCTTGCCGCAAAACACAGAGATAAGAGCAATGTGATCTTGTGTGGCATGGGTGGTTCATCCCTTGGTCCAGAAGTAATTGCACAAACTTTCTCAAAGAAGTTATTCGTTTTAGATTCAACCGATCCTAACTATGTCGCACATTCATTAGCTTTTGATCTTTCAAAGAGCGTAGTAGTTGTTAGTTCAAAATCAGGATCTACTATTGAAACCGCCTCACAGCGCGCACTCTTTGAGGGTGCGTTCAAGGATGCCGGATTAAATCCTGTAGATCACATGGTCTTTGTAACCGACCCTGGTTCGCCACTTGATAAACAAGTTCGTGAAGGTGGATTTACTGTTGTAAATGCCGACCCACATGTAGGCGGGCGATTTAGTGTGCTGAGTCCATTTGGTTTGGTCCCTGCGGCATTGATAGATGTAGATGTTTCGGTCCTGCTAGACAATGCAAGCGATACTAAGAAAGCATTCTTTGTTAATTCACAAACAGTGTGTGATATCGCCTATCTGTTGTCATATGTTTCTGATCAATACGTGGCGTATACAGATGATGCATCTGGAATGCCAGGACTGAGCGATTGGATTGAACAACTTGTTGCTGAATCAACTGGCAAAAACCAAGTAGGTCGCCTGCCTGTTGTTGCAGAGAATTCTCATAATGGACGCGAAGGCAGCGCATTTACTATTGCCTTTGCTGGAGCTGCTGATTTAGTTGTCGAAGGTGACTTAGCTTCACAATTCATTGTGTGGGAATGGGTAACGGCACTTGTTGGCGCAGCTCTTGCGATTGATCCGTTCAATCAGCCAAATGTCACAGAAGCCAAGGAACAAACTTCAGCGCTTCTGAATGAATGGAAAGGTGTTCTGCCGTCATTTGCTGCAGATGTAACCGATGGCGCAATTGAAATTTTTGGTGCTGGAAACAGTGCAACTGATGCCTTGACTCAACTCATCGGAAAAATTCCAACAGATGGATACATCGCGATCATGGCTTACCTTGATCGCAAGGATGATGCCGCAGTTGCCGAACTTCGAGCAATCTTGGCTGATAAATCTGGCCGACCTGTAACTTTTGGTTGGGGTCCACGTTTCTTGCATTCAACGGGACAGTTCCATAAAGGCGGGCAGCAAAATGGTGTCTTCTTACAGATTACGGGTGATGTAAAGAAAGATATTGCGATTCCAGGACAAAACTATGGTTTTGAAACTTTGGTAGCAGCGCAAGCGTTGGGCGATGGAAAAGCACTGGCATCAAGAAAATACCCACTACTTCGATTTAATCTTACAAATCGAGCAATGGGCATATCTGAACTACTAGATGCGGTTAAATCTCTTTAGTTTTTATTCGTCGTCTTCGCCACGAAGTTTGCGTAAAGCTTCTTCAAGAAGTTTTTCGCCTTCGGCATCTGTGCGGCGCTCTTTCACATAAGCAAGGTGCGTCTTGTAAGGCACATTTACTTCAGGGCTAGGCGGGTTGTTGCGATCGCGCCCTGCTGGGTAACCACACTTAGGGCAATCCCATTCAGCTGGAATAACAACGGTTTCTTCTACAGCAAATGATGGACGAACTTCGTGTCCGTTAGCGCAAAAGTATGAGACGTAAGCACGTGCGATTGAATCGCCACGCTCTGCCTCGCCCATTGGGCCGGCACCGACACGACTTCCGCGAATTGCACTTGCCATCTATATCCCCTTGTTAGAACCTTCGTTAATTATGAAAATATGTTATTGGTTTACTTGAGCACAAGCGAGAGCGCAACAACTAGAGCAAACCACAATCCACCTGCAACGATGGTGATTCGATCCAGGTTCTTTTCAACCACTGATGAACCGCCGTAGTTAGATGAGATGCCGCCGCCGAATAAGTCGGATAGACCGCTTCCCTTACCCTTGTGAAGAAGTACCAACAGGATCATGAGGATGCTTGTAATAACAAGTGCGATAGATAGAGCTAGTTTCACTTTTCTTAAACTCCTAGTTCGTAGGGGGTAAGGATACCCGCCTGAAGGGGGTAATGCTTACTCCTTCACCGCGTGGAATTTAACGATCTTAGCCAATTCCTCAGGATCTAGGCTCGCTCCGCCGATCAAAGCACCATCAACATCGGGCTTCTTCATGATTTCTACAATGTTAGAGGACTTCACAGAACCGCCGTAGAGGATGCGCATATTTGCTGCAATTTCAGGTGAACCAATGTTTTCGACCTCTTCACGGATTGCCGCACATACTTCTTGGGCATCTTCAGGGGTTGCAGTCTTTCCTGTTCCAATTGCCCATACTGGTTCGTAGGCAATAACGATCTTCTTCAGCTCTGGCTTTGTAAATCCTTCGAGACCTGCACGAATCTGTCGGATTACATGACTTACATGTGTTCCTGATTCGCGGATTGCAAGCTCTTCACCGACACAAAAAATTGGTGTTAACTCATTAGCAAGTGCGGCTTTAATCTTGCGGTTGATAAGCGCATCTGATTCTTGATGAATTGCGCGTCGCTCTGAGTGGCCGATAACAACAAAAGTACAGCCAAGCTTTGCAAGCATTGACCCTGAGATATCACCAGTAAATGCACCGCTGGTCTCTGGGGAAAGATCCTGTGCTCCGTACTGCAAGCGCAAACGATCTCCATCAACCAAAGTTTGAATTGAACGAATATCTGTAAATGGAGGAATAACAGCGACATCTACGGCGTCGTAATCCTTATCTTCCAGCCCGTAAACCAACTTTTGAGCAACTGCGATCGCCTCAAGATGATTGAGGTTCATCTTCCAGTTTCCTGCCATTAATGGTTTACGCATTGTCAGCTCCTATGTTCAGCAAGTTCAATTAAATTAATTCTAGTGCTTTTAGTCCGGGAAGTTCTTTGCCCTCTAGATATTCCAGTGAAGCCCCGCCTCCGGTTGAGATGTAGCCGAACTGAGAATCTGCAAAACCCAGAGCGCGAACCGCGGCTGCAGAGTCTCCCCCACCAACAACAGATATTCCTGAAACCTGTGTTAAAGCTTGTGCAACGACTTTAGTTCCAGCGGCAAAGTTAGGAAACTCAAAAACTCCCATCGGACCATTCCAGAATACGGTCTTGCACTTAACAATTTCTGCAGCAAATGCCGCAGCTGATACCGGTCCGATATCTAGACCCATTTGATCCGCTGGTATTCCATCTGCAGCAACCAGTGTTGGGGTTGCATCTGCAGCAAAGGCAGGTGCAACAACAATGTCAGTTGGGAGCAAAAGCTTGACGCCATTCTTTTCTGCCGTAGCAATTAACCCTTTGACCACATCCAGCATTTCTGATTCAACAAGTGAGGTACCGATCTCTTTACCTTGAGCTTTCAGGAATGTGAAAACCATTCCTCCGCCTATAGCTAGAACATCAACCTTGCCTAGCAAGTTTTCTATTACACCTAATTTGTCTGAAACCTTTGCGCCACCAAGAACAACACCATATGGGCGTTCTGGGTTTTGGGTTAGCTTCTTCAGAACCTCAACTTCGGCAGCAACTAATTTTCCTGCTGCATGTGGAAGCAATTTTGGTAGATCAAAAACTGATGCATGTTTGCGGTGCACCGCACCAAAACCATCTCCAACATAGAAGTCGGCAAGTTGTGCAAGTTCGCCCGCAAATGCTGCGCGCTCTGTCTCTTCTTTGCTGGTCTCTGCTGCACTGAAACGTATATTTTCGAGAAGAAGAATTTCACCTGCTGTAAGCGTTTGCGCCGCTGTTGTTACCGCAGCACCTGTTACCTGTCCAGGAAATTTCACTTCTTGACCAAGTAGTTCAGCCAAACGTTGTGCTACTGGTGCAAGTGAGAGTTCAGGCTTTGCTTCACCTTTTGGTCGACCCAGGTGTGCTGCAATAACAAGGGATGCACCTTTTTCAAGTAGCGCTTGAATAGTAGGAAGCGAGGCTTTGATTCGTCCGTCATCCTTAATAACTCCCTCTTTCAAGGGAACATTAAGATCGCAACGAAGAAAGACCCGCTTTCCTGCTACATCAATTGTTGAAAGATCTGGCATTACAGAGTTTTGCCAACGTAATCGATCAAGTCAACGAGGCGGTTTGAGTAACCCCATTCGTTGTCATACCAACCAACGATCTTGACCTGGTTACCAATTACCTTGGTGAGACCTGCGTCGAAGATACATGATGATGGATCGGTCACGATGTCTGAAGAAACAATTGGATCTTCAGTGTATGTAAGGAATCCCTTGAGTGGCCCATTTGCTGCCGCCTTCATCGCTGCGTTGATTTCGGCAGCTGTTGCTTCCTTTGCTAGTTCAACAGTTAGATCTGTTGCAGATCCTGTTGGAACTGGAACGCGCATTGCGTAACCATCTAGCTTGCCCTTGAGCTCTGGCATAACTAGTGAGATCGCCTTTGCAGCACCTGTAGATGTAGGAATCATGTTTGTTGCAGCCGCGCGTGAACGACGAAGATCCTTGTGTGGGAAATCAAGGATTACCTGGTCATTTGTGTAGGCGTGAATTGTTGTCATCAAGCCCTTAACAATTCCCCAGTTATCCTGAAGTACCTTGGCCATTGGAGCTAGGCAGTTTGTTGTACATGATGCGTTTGAAATGATGTTGTGCTTGGCTCCGTCATATTGAGTGTGGTTTACACCCATAACGATTGTGATGTCTTCATCAGTTGCTGGCGCAGAGATGATGACCTTCTTGGCTCCAGCTGTGATGTGCTTTTGCGCATCTGCAGCCTTTGTGAAAATACCAGTAGATTCAACAACAACATCTGCCTTAACCGATGCCCATGGCAAGTTTGCTGGATCGCGCTCTGAGAAAACTTTGATCGTCTTTCCGCCCACAGTGATTGAATCATCTGTGAAAGTAACTTCTAGACCGAGGCGACCCAAGATTGAGTCGTACTTCAAAAGGTGAGCAAGAGTCTCGTTTGGTGTTAAGTCGTTGATTCCGACGATATTGATATTTGGGTTTGTAAGTGAAGCGCGAAAGAAGTTACGTCCGATGCGTCCAAAACCATTGATTCCGACATTAATCATGAAAGTGTCCTTGCTACTAGTGGGGCACATGAAAAAGCCCAGCTGCTGGTGGTTCGTAGAACTGCCACAACGCTGGGGTCTTAGGTAGAACCTTACCAGTGAAGAATGCGTGAACTCTTAAGTATCAGCGGGCTAATTGAGCAAATCTGGCGAGAGGCCGCTCTCAGTATCGGGAATTCCAAGCTCTGCAGCGCGTTTATCGGCCATGGCTAGTAATCGTCGAATTCGACCAGCAATCGCATCCTTCGTCATAGGAGGAACGGCCAATGAACCGAGTTCTTCTAGTGAAGCCTGGCCATGATTGATGCGCAACTCCCCCGCCTCTTTCAGATGATCTGGAATTGTTGGCCCAAGAATTTCCATCGCCCGTTGCACACGCGCGGCGGCGGCAACTGCTGCACGAGCAGAACGGCGAAGATTTGCATCATCAAAGTTTGCAAGTCGGTTAGCAGTTGCTCGAACCTCGCGTCGCATGCGGCGTTCTTCCCAAGCCATCACACTTTCATGTGCGCCAAGTCGAGTAAGCAGCACACCGATTGCATCGCCATCACGAATGACAACACGATCAACTCCACGAACTTCGCGCGCCTTTGCCACAATTCCTAATCGACGAGCTGCACCTACTAAAGCAAGGGCAGCTTCGGGACCTGGGCAGGTAATTTCTAATGATGATGAACGACCTGGTTCAGTCAATGAACCGTGAGCAATGAATGCACCGCGCCATGCTGCTTCTGAATCACAAGTTGCAGCTGAAACTACTTGTGGTGGAAGCCCGCGCACTGGTCGACCATTTGAATCGACCAAACCGGTTTGGCGGGCAAGTGCGTCACCTTCATTGATGACGCGAACGACATAACGAGAGCCCTTACGTAAACCGCTGGATGAAAGAACGGCCAAGTCTGAGTCATGCCCGTAAATGTCAGCGATATCTTTTCGAAGTCGGCGCGCACTCTGTGAGGTATCGAGTTCTACTTCGATAACAATCTTTCCTGCCGCGATGTGCAGTCCGCCAGCAAAACGAAGAAGTGAGGAGACTTCGGCCTTGCGACAACATGGTTTGGTAATTGCGAGACGAGATAATTCGTCTTTAACTGATGCTGTCATTGCCATGGGGTAATCCAACCATTTACCGAGCGAGAATGTGGCCCAAATGGAGAGCTAATTTTTGGGCATCATGATGGATGCTGCCCGGTGCTTTACGAATATCTGCCGCGACAATCTCTCCACCCAAGGTTGATGCTGCTAGCTGCAAAGCTTGCTCATCCCGCACAACTGAATGGTCTACTAGGCAATAATCCACCTTTACACCAGGGGCATATCGATGAAAAAAGTTGAGATGCTCTTCAGGGGTGGAACCTGCGAACTCTTCACCTTGAGAATGTGAAGTTGCATCTAAATTCAAAATTAAAATCTTGCGGGCCTTACTGCTTTGCAACGCCTCAAGTTGGGCAGGTACTAATAAGTGTGGGATCACACTCGAAAACCATGAACCCGGTCCCATCGTGATCCACTGTGCATCAGCAATTGCCTCTAGTGCTTCGGTTCGCGCAGCAGGATCCTCCGGAATTATGCGCAGAGATTCAATGTGTCCCTTTGCCGTTGCAACCTCTTTTTGACCGCGCACAACAATTCTTCCGGTCGATGTATTAAAGGTTCCTTCGATATCCAAGGCGACAGATGCCATTGGCAGGACGCGACCAATAACTTTTAACAGTTGACCTACTCTGTCTAAAGCTACAACGGGATCTTCTCCAGCGTTCCACATTGATGCAAGCAAGAGATTACCCATCGCATGCCCATTGAGTTCGCCATCACTTTCAAAGCGGTGTTGCATTATTTGGGCCCAGGTACGACCCCATTCATCATCTGCGCATAGGGCGGCTAACGCCATTCGTAAATCACCCGGGGGAAAAATTGGAAACTCTGCACGCAAACGTCCGCTAGAACCACCGTTATCTGCAACGGTAACGATTGCAGTTAACTGATGAGTGATCTGACGCAAAGCGGTCAATGTGGCGGCTAAACCATGGCCACCACCTAATGCAACAACTTTAGTCAAAACTATTCACGACCTACATCACGGTGCGTTGGATGTGCTGAAATTTCGGCACCAATTTCATTGAGTTGTCGTGCGATTTCCTGGGTGATAGCAACGCTTCTGTGCTTTCCACCTGTACAACCAACTGCGATCGTTACATATTTCTTGCCTTCGCGCATATACCCCGGCATCATGGAATTTACTAACTGAACATAATCCTGAACAAAATCGCTGACGCCTTCGCTACCCAAAACCTTTTCGCTTACTTGTGGAGTCAATCCCGTTAGTGGACGTAGCTCTGGAATCCAATGCGGGTTAGGAATAAACCGACAGTCAAGAACTAAATCTGAATCAACTGGAATTCCATACTTGTACCCAAATGAGAGGACGTTGACTCGAATTCTTTGCAACTTTCCTGCACCAAATATTTCACCGATTCGCTTTTCTAATTGATGAACGTTGAGGTTTGAAGTATCGATTGCAACATCGGATTGAGAGCGAATCTCTTCTAGCTTTTCACGTTCACGTGCGATCCCATCAACGATTCGATCCTTGCCCTGCAATGGATGTGGCCGTCTAGTTGATTCAAATCTCTGAACTAATGCTTGATCGGTCGCATCTAGAAAAACTAAACGATAGGCAGATTTACTTTTCTTTAACTCAGCTAGTGCAGTGGTTAATTCATCAAAAAACTCTCCACCGCGAACATCGACAACAACGGCTAACTCTTTTCCTTGTGGCCCCGTTCCTTTACTAACTAATGCCGGAAGCAGCGCAGGCGGCAAGTTGTCGACGACATACCAACCTAAGTCTTCAAGGGCGTGAGCAACTGTTGATCGCCCAGCACCTGACATGCCAGTTAGAATTAAGGTCTCGTGTCCGCTCATGCTCTTATCCTCTTACATCTGTCAAGAAGGTCGAAACACGCTCAAGGCTCTTTTCCAGATAGGCCGGCAGCATCTCTTGGTGCTCCTGGTTCTTGGTTTCAAACAAGTAATTCAAAAGAAACAACCGCCGCTGCAGCAGAAGTGCTTTCATGGCATTTTCAGAGTAAGTCGGCAGTGGCTTAACGCTTGCGTAGCCAGCCAGAAGGGCTTGCTCTTGCTCTGGCGTATCCAAGTAATACAACGCGACAGCTAGATCCTGCGCTTGGACACCAAAGCCACAGTCATCGAAATCAAAGATTGAAAGTTTTCCTTCGTGCCACATCAAATTCCAACCATGACAATCTGCGTGAATGATGTGTACTGGTGATGTCTCATACAAATCACGCGTATACGCCATGATGTGATCATGGGCCTCTTGAATCAAACTTCGATCGGCAACTGAAAGTCTAGATTTTTCAGAGAAGAGAAAATCTTCTGTGCCCCAAAAGAAATTATCGAAAGTTGGCAATTCGGATCGACTTGAAAGAACAAATTCTGAAGATTCTTGATGCAGAAGCGCCATTGCCTTACCGACTTCATGTAGCTGATCCGAAGTTGGTTCATCGCCTATTTCTTCCCCTTCTAACCATGAGTACATCACGGCAGATAATGTCTGTCCGGTTTCGGGATGGACGGCGGAAACAATAAAATCATCTTTTAAAGTTGCAATTGGTGCGGGGGTATTGATGCCCGACGTCCGGTTGAGTTGGCGGACCCATTCGATCTCAGCCATCATGTTCTTAATCGTTCTAGTTGAGTTGATGTTAACTCGTAAGGCGTACTTGACGCCTGTTTCAGTTTCGACCGAAAAAGTCGCGTTGAACTCAAAGTTGATGCAGGAAACTTTCGTATTGCTGATGCCATAGTTAGTCAGTAACTCATGAGCAAAAGCGGTTAGGGATTTTTGTTGCTCTTCTGCCGGTAGTTCAAAAAACTCACTGCCCATTACTTGTTCTCCAAGATCTCGCCAGTTTCAGTATTGATTCCCTGGCTGGCAATTGAAGACAGATGAGATTCAATGATTGAGGCAATTTTAGAGCCAATCCCCGGAGTTGCTGCGATGTCTTCTACCGTTGCTTTACGTATTGCCGCGACCGAACCAAAACGTTCTAACAATGATGCTCTGCGGGCTGAGCCCAATTGTGGAATCTCATCCAAAATTGACTCCAACATTACCTTTGAACGACGTGATCTATGAAAGGTAATAGCAAAGCGGTGGGCTTCATCTCTAATCCGCTGCAATAGGTACAACCCTTCGCTGTTGCGGGGCAGGATAAGAGGATCCTTCGATCCTGGCATCCACACTTCTTCTAAGCGCTTAGCTAATCCGCACAACGCAATGTCCTTTATCCCTAACTCATCCAATGCGCGCTGTGCGGCATTTACTTGCGGCTGACCACCGTCCACCACGATGAGCTGAGGCGGATAAGCAAACTTGCTTGGTTTGCCGCCGAGTTCTGCAACTTCGGCTTCATTCTCTTTGCGATCATCAAGCAAACGCTTAAGTCTGCGAGTAATCACTTGGTGCATCGCACGAGTGTCATCAAATCCTTCGCTGGTATCAATGATGAATCGTCGGTATTCGCTCTTCTTAATCATGCCATCTTCGAAAACCACCATGGATGCAACAACTGATGTGCCTGAAATGTTGGAAATATCAAAACATTCAATCCGCAATGGTGTTCGTCCTAAATTGAGATGCTCTTCTATTTCAGTCAAAGCCTTGCCACTTACCGCAGCATCTGTTGCCCGCTTGCTCAAGTATTGAATCAAGGAATACTGGGCGTTACGTTTTACAGTGTCGAGTAGCTCAACTTTTTCGCCTCGTTGTGGCACTTTGATTTCAACTTTGGTTGATCCAATTCCACCCAGCCATTGTTCTAACTGCTCTTTATCTACCGGTTCAGCGTTAATGTAGATATTGCGTGGAACTGCAATCGCACCGGTTCCATAGATTGAATAGAGCAGTGAGGTCAAGACATCTTGACCTTCTAGAACCATCTCTTGATCCACAATCCACGACCTGGAACCCTTAACCGATCCACGTTGCATAGAAAATATCGATCCAGCTGCGTGGAAACCATCGTGGTAAATCGAAATGAAATCACCATCCAGATCATCTGAAAAATTGCCTTCAGTAGATTTCTGCGCCTTTTCAAAGGATTCGATTTGATCTCGCAAGCGTGCTGCGCGCTCGAATTCTTCATTTCCCGCAGCTGTGTTCATCTCTTCATGAAGCTTAGGCAGGATGTTTTCCATACCCGATTCCATGAATTCATTTAGGCGACCAGCTAATTGTTTGTGATCTTCTTGTGATATCCACCCAACACATGGTGCTGCACATTTTCCGATGTCCCCCAATAAACATTGGCGCTTACTGCGCTGTGCGCGCGTGAAGTTAGCTGATGAACATGATCTGACCGGAAAAACCTTGAGCAAAACTTCAAAAGTATTTCGTAGCGCCCAGGCGTTTGTGTAAGGGCCAAAGTACTTGAGCCCAGGTCGCTTGTCCTTGCGCGTTATGAAAATCATTGGGTATTCATCATTGAGCGATAAGGCTAAATATGGATAGGACTTGTCATCTTTAAACTGAACGTTGTACTTAGGTTGATACTGCTTGATCCAACTAAATTCCAGCGCTAAGGCTTCAAGTTCGGTACTAACAATGGTCCAATCAACACGAACTGCTTCGTGAACCATGCGATACGTTTTGGTCGCAAGATTTGCTTGAAAGTAATTGCTTAAGCGATTCTTAAGATTCTTTGCTTTGCCAACGTAGATAACTTTGTCCAATTTGTTGTAAAAGCGATATACCCCAGGGTGTTCCGGGATGTTTGTAGGCCGATAACTTTGAGGATCTGCCATTGGACTACTTCTTTGCTGGGGCTTTTCTATTTGACTTTAGAATCTCACCCAAGAACTGCCCGGTATAGCTCTCTTTGACTGCAGCTACTTGTTCTGGCGTTCCTTCAGCAACAACCAATCCTCCGCGGAAACCGCCTTCAGGCCCCATGTCGATAACCCAGTCAGAGCATTTGATGACATCTAAGTTGTGTTCGATAACGACAACCGTGTTTCCGGTATCAACCAAACGATTAAGCACCGTTAACAACTTATTGACATCTTCAAAGTGCAATCCTGTTGTTGGTTCATCTAGTACATAAATTGTGCGACCAGTTGATCGGCGCTGTAGCTCTGTTGCAAGCTTTACGCGCTGAGCTTCTCCGCCCGACAAGGTAGGTGCTGATTGGCCTAGCCGAACATAACCCAAACCAACATCATTCAAAGTCTTTAGGTAGCGAGCGATTGCCGGTACGGATTCAAAGAAACCGCCAGCCTCTTCAATAGGCATATTCAGTACTTCTGCAATGGTCTTGTTCTTGTAATGAACCTCTAGCGTTTCACGGTTGTAACGCGCGCCATGACAGACCTCGCAAGGAACGTAGACATCTGGCAAAAAGTTCATTTCAATAGTGATAGTTCCGTCACCAGAACAGTTCTCGCAGCGGCCGCCCTTAACGTTAAAAGAGAAGCGACCTTGCTGATATCCGCGAATTTTTGCTTCACTAGTTTCGGCAAACAGCGCACGAATCTTGTCGAAAACACCAGTGTACGTAGCTGGGTTTGACCGTGGAGTTCTGCCAATCGGAGATTGATCCACATGCACAACCTTGTCCAAAAGTTCGATACCAGTAACTGTTCTGTGTCGACCAGGAACCAATCGAGCACCGTTTAACTTGTTAGCCAAGGTTGTGTACAAAATGTCATTCACCAAGGTGGATTTACCAGATCCAGAAACACCAGTTACCGAAACAAATACACCCAGTGGAACTTCGACTTCGATGTCTTTGAGGTTATTTTCCTTTGCACCCTTGACCACAAGCTTTCGCTTTGGATCAATGGGGCGACGCTTTTTAGGAATTTCGATAGATTTGCGACCAGATAAGTACGCACCCGTGATGGATTCTTTGGATGCGATCAGTTCTTCATAACTTCCAGAGACGACAACTTTTCCACCATGTTCTCCGGCACCCGGACCAATATCAACAATCCAATCCGCAGTTCGAATTGTTTCCTCGTCATGTTCAACAACAATCAAGGTGTTTCCCAAATCGCGTAAACGTGTGAGCGTTTCAATCAAGCGCTTATTGTCGCGTTGGTGCAAGCCAATTGATGGTTCATCTAGAACATAGAGAACTCCAACAAGTCCGCTACCGATCTGAGTTGCTAATCGAATGCGTTGTGCCTCACCACCGGATAGCGATCCAGCAGGACGGGCCAACGATAAATAATCAAGACCTACATCTAGCAAGAAGCCAAGACGGGCGTTGACCTCTTTCATAACTCGTTCTGCGATCTGTGCTTCGCGCTTGTTGAGCTTGATTTGCTTCAGGAAAACTGCACAATCGGCGATGGAAAGTTCACATATTTCAGAGATGTTCTTGTTACCAATAGTTACCGCAAGTACTTCTGGCTTAAGTCGTGCGCCGTTGCAGGTTTCGCACGCAATCTCGCGCATATATGCCTCGTACTTGTCGCGGCTGTAATCACTGTCAGTTTCTTCATGTCGGCGATGAATAAAGGGAATAACACCTTCAAACCCGGTGGTGTAGTTGCGCGCTCCATAGCGCCCCTTGTACTTCATTTTGATTTCATACTCGTAGCCATTCAAGATCGCTTCACGAGCTTTTGCTGACACCTTCTTCCACGGCGTATCCAGAGAAAAAGGAAGATCCTTGGCAAGTGCTTCTAATAAACGCAAGAAGTAATCAGAGGATTGCCCACCAGACCACGGCGCAATCGCACCTTCATTAATTGAAATTGAATCATCAGGGATGATCAGATCTTCATCCACTTCCTTCTTTGTTCCAATTCCAGAACACTCGGCACACGCTCCAAATGGAGAGTTGAATGAGAAGGAGCGAGGCTCTAATTCTTCAAATGACAATTCACAATCATGACAGGCTAAGTGCTCGCTGTAAGTGCGTTCTTTATCCTCACCTTTTGCATCAACGAAATCAAGAATGACAATTCCCGATGCCAACCGCAACGCGTTTTCAATGGAATCTGTTAAGCGCGTCTTGCTTTCAGCCTTAGCGGTCAAACGGTCAATAACAACTTCGATCGTATGTTTTTCTTGTTTCTTTAACTTAGGGGCATCAGAGAGTTGGACTACTTCCCCATCAATGCGTGCACGGGAATACCCCTGAGTGATCAGATCATTGAAGAGTTCAACAAATTCGCCTTTACGGGCTCTGACAACTGGTGCCAGAACTTGGAATTTTGTCGTTGCCGGAAGTTCCAGAATCTGATCAACAATCTGTTGAGGCGATTGTCGAGTGACAACTTTGCCGCAGCTAGGGCAATGAGGTGTTCCTGCACGAGCGAACAACAGACGCAGGTAATCGTAAACTTCAGTAATTGTTCCCACGGTCGAGCGTGGATTTCGATTAGTTGATTTCTGATCAATAGATACCGCAGGTGAGAGGCCTTCAATGAAATCCACATCTGGTTTGTCCATTTGACCAAGGAACTGACGCGCATAGGCTGATAAGGATTCAACATATCGACGCTGACCTTCAGCAAAAATTGTGTCAAAGGCGAGTGATGATTTTCCCGAACCTGACAGGCCCGTAAAAACGACTAGCGAATCTCGCGGAAGTTCGATGGAAACATTTTTTAGGTTGTGTTCGCGCGCTCCACGTACAACCAACTTATCGATGCTCAAACCCCGGCCTCTTCCATCATTCGTAGCTCTTTCTTCAATATCTTGATTTCATCGCGCAATCTAGCGGCGACCTCAAATTGAAGTTCAGATGCTGCATTGCGCATCTGATCGGTGAGCGAGCCTATCAATGCGATCAGATCCTTGCGCGGCAAAGAGGTAGAGGACTTGTCGTAAATTCCAGCAGATGAGGCAATTTTCTTGGCTCCACCCTTTTCATGGGACAAAAGTTCTTCGGTGTCTTCACTTTCGCGATTAATCAGGTCAGTGATATCTGCAATCTTTTTGCGCAGCGGTTGAGGGTCGACTCCACGTTCTAGGTTGTACGCAATCTGCTTTGCCCGACGTCGGTTTGTCTCATCTATTGCCTTGGCCATGGAATCAGTAATTCGATCGGCATACATATGAACTTCGCCAGAGACATTTCGAGCAGCTCGACCAATTGTTTGAATCAACGATGTTGATGAACGAAGGAAGCCTTCCTTATCAGCATCCAGGATTGCCACCAAAGATACTTCCGGTAAATCCAAACCTTCGCGCAGCAAATTGATACCGATCAGTACATCGTAATCACCGGTACGAAGTTCGCGCAGTAATTCGACGCGGCGCAAAGTATCTACTTCAGAGTGTAAGTAGCGAACATTGACGCCGCGCTCTTGCAGATAATCAGTCAAGTCTTCAGACATCTTCTTGGTCAGAGTAGTTACTAGAACACGCTCATTTTTGGCGGCACGAATATTGATTTCATTAAGTAGATCATCGATCTGACCCTTAATCGGTTTGATCACAATTTGTGGATCTACTAATCCTGTTGGACGAATAACCTGCTCGACTACATCTCCATTGACCTTAGCTAGTTCGTACTTGCCAGGTGTTGCTGACAGGTAAAGTGTTTGACCAGTTCGTTCAACAAACTCTGGAAACTTAAGCGGACGGTTATCTAAAGCACTTGGTAGACGGAAACCGTGTTCCACCAGAGTTCGCTTTCGGGAGGCATCGCCTTCAAACATCGCACCTAGCTGCGGAACTGTTACGTGACTTTCATCAATAACCACTAGAAAATCTTCCGGGAAGTAATCGAGTAGACAATGCGGCGCAGATCCAGCTGCACGATCATCCAAGTGTCTGGAATAGTTTTCGATTCCACTGCAGAATCCGATTTGTTCCATCATTTCTATGTCAAAAGTTGTGCGCATCCGAAGCCGCTGGGCTTCCAAAAGTTTGCCCTGCTTTTCAAATAGATTCAGCTGAACCTGTAGTTCATCCTGGATATCGCCGATAGCTCGCTTCATGGTTTCGGGGCCGGCCGCATAGTGCGTGGCAGGAAAAATGAAGATCTCTTCTTCATCGCGAATTATTTCGCCAGTTAGGGGATGCAGAGTCGATAGCTTCTCGATCTCATCCCCAAACATCTCAATGCGAATAGCCAGCTCTTCATACATAGGAATGATCTCGATGGTGTCGCCACGAACCCGGAAAGTTCCGCGCTCGAAGGCCATGTCATTGCGCTTGTACTGAACATCTACAAATCTGCGAAGCAAAGCGTTACGTTCGATTTCTTCGCCGACACGCAAACGCACCATCCGGTCTACGTATTCCTGCGGTGTGCCCAAACCGTAGATACATGAAACCGTTGCTACAACGATGACGTCGCGGCGAGTTAGCAGCGAGTTCGTCGCAGAATGTCGAAGTCGCTCTACTTCCTCATTAACGCTGGAATCCTTTTCAATGAAGGTATCGGTTTGTGGTACGTAGGCTTCGGGTTGGTAGTAGTCGTAGTAAGAAACAAAATATTCAACGGCATTGTTCGGTAATAGTTCGCGAAATTCATTTGCCAGCTGGGCAGCAAGTGTCTTATTAGGTGCAAGGACCAAGGTGGGCCGCTGCAGCTGTTCGATCAGCCACGCAGTTGTAGCTGACTTTCCAGTACCTGTTGCACCCAGCAGAACAACATCGCGTTCGCCGGCATTGATTCGTTTAGTTATTTCAGCGATCGCGGCAGGCTGATCTCCTGCCGGAACATAATCGCTGATTACTTGAAAGGGCTCGACCCTGCGTTGAAGATCAGATATCGGGCGCATTTGCTAAGCCTACTTATTTACTATCGTGAAGGCTATCCCAAATGTTTTCGACCTGGCGCAGCAGCTCATCTTCGCTGCCATCATTTTCAATCAGGAAATCGGCAATCTCTATGCGCTGTTCCCGTGTGGCCTGCGCAGCAATTCGGCCCTCGATTTCAGAAATATGCATCCCTCTATCCCGTAAGCGAGTGACTCTGTTTTCTAATTCTGATTCGACGGTTATGACAAGGTCAAATCTTTCGTGCGCATTAGTTTCGTATAGCAAAGGAATTTCATAAACAAGTACGTCGTCGCCTTTGAGTGATGCAACCGCTTCTTCAAATTCGCGACGGACAAAAGGATGGATGATTCCCTCTAATTCAGCTCTAGCTTTTGGATCCTTAAAAATAAGCTCACCCAAAGCTCGGCGATCAATGTTTCCATCCTTTAAAATTGAATCACCAAAAAGTGCGACTACTTCATCAAAACCATCTGAGCCACGTTCAATCGCAGCACGCGCTAACTGATCCGCATCTATTACAAGGGCACCTAGTTCAGCAAAGTACTGCGCTGCCAATGACTTACCACAGCCAATGCCACCCGTTAAAGCTATTACCCGCATGCTTGAATCTTATCTTTGGATAAAGAGAAAGGAGTCCAGTTGAAGTAAGCGAGTGTCAAACGTTTTTCTCGCGGCTTCAAGCTGGACTCCTTTGTCGGAATCTTTCTTACTTATTCGGCAGCAGCAACTTCTTCTGCTGGAGTTGCAGCGGCATCAGCCACCTTTGCTTCAGCCTTCTGCTTCTTGTGTGCCATGAAACGCTCTTGAGCTTGGGCGTACTGCTTTTCCCACTCTTCGCGCTGTGTTTCATATCCTGGCTTCCACTCTTGTGAATCTGCATCGAAACCTTCAGGGTAAATGAAGTTTCCTGCTGCATCGTAACGAGCAGCCATTCCGTACTGAGTTGGATCAAATGCTTCGATCTCAATCTCTGTACCTTCATTAGCTTGCTTCAATGAAAGTGAGATACGACGGCGCTCTAGATCGATATCGATGATCTTTACAAAGAGTTCATCATCAACCTGAACAACCTGCTCTGGAATCTCAACGTGGCGTTCTGCCAACTCTGAGATGTGAACAAGGCCTTCAATTCCCTCGTGAACACGGATAAATGCACCAAATGGAACAAGCTTTGTCACAACACCTGGAACAACCTGATTGATTGTGTGGGTGCGAGCAAATGCCTGCCATGGATCTTCTTGTGTTGCCTTAAGTGAAAGCGATACACGCTCGCGCTCGAAATCTACTTCGAGAACTTCAACAGTTACTTCGTCACCAACTTCAACAACTTCACCTGGGTGATCAATGTGCTTCCATGAAAGCTCTGACACGTGAACCAAACCATCTACGCCACCAAGATCAACGAATGCACCGAAGTTAACGATTGATGAAACAACACCTGTGCGAACCTGGCCCTTTTGTAGCTGGTTCAGGAATGTTGTGCGTGATTCTGATTGTGTCTGCTCTAGGAATGCGCGACGTGAAAGTACAACGTTGTTGCGATTCTTATCTAGTTCGATGATGCGTGCTTCAACCTGCTTGCCAATGTATGGAGTCAGGTCGCGTACGCGGCGCATCTCGACAAGAGATGCTGGAAGGAATCCACGTAGACCGATGTCCACGATAAGTCCACCCTTAACAACTTCAATAACAGTTCCGACGACAACTTCGTCGCGCTCTTTCTTGCCTTCAATGTCTCCCCAGGCACGCTCGTACTGTGCGCGCTTCTTGGAAAGGATTAGGCGACCCTCTTTATCTTCTTTCTGAAGAACAAGAGCTTCTATAATCTCACCGACTTTAACAATTGAGTTTGGATCTGCATCGTGGCGAATTGAAAGCTCGCGAGCTGGAATAACTCCTTCAGTCTTGTATCCGATATCAACAAGAACTTCTTCGCGTCCAACTTGAACAACTGCACCTGATACTAGGTCGCCGTCATTAAAGTTTCTGATTGTGCCTTCGATCGCTGCTAGAAAATCTTCAGCTGATCCGATGTCATTTACTGCAATTTGTGGTGTAGACAATTGTGCTCCGTAGGGATAGAAAGTAGTAGTTCCCGCTTTCGCGGCTGAAGGGAAAGGGTACGGTTTGCACGCTCATATGGGCAAATCCACTTACTTTCCTGAGCGTGAAAGATAGACTGACAGTCGTTATGAATAGATATAGAGAGCTCATGGCTTTCCCACAGGTCATTCGACTTGGAATTAGCGCATTTCCAGCGCGATTGGCCTACGGCATGATCGGTCTAGGTATCTTTTTCAAAGCGGAGCAAGAAACTGGCTCCATTGCAGTGGCTGGCTTTGCCATTGGTTTGAACTCCCTAGCCGGTTCTTTGACTGCAGGACTTCGCGGTTCAGTGATGGATAAATTTGGTCAAAAGTGGCCGATTCGTATTTTGGTTCCTTTGTATTCGGGACTGATCCTGTTGCTCAACACAATGGAAACAAGAGAATCCATTTTAATCACCGCATTTATTTTGGGAATTACCGCTCCCCCAATTAACTTATCTGTTCGTCCACTATGGAAAGACATTGTTCCGGATTCGTATCTGCGTACGGCGTACGCGTTTGATTCTTCAATGATGAGTTCAACAAGTGTTGTTGGGCCAATTGTCATTACTGCGCTATCGCTTTCTTCTCACCCAGGATTTGGCTTAGGAACTACGGCTGCATTGATGTTTGTCGGTGGCATCGCACTATCGCTCACTCCCGTTTCTCGTGATTGGATTCCGGAAAAGAAACATAAGAATCAGCAAAAGTTATGGCGGGATCGAGCTATTCAGCTACTGATGTTAGAGGGTTGTTTTATCGGCTTTGGCTCAGGGGTATTTACAGTTGCGATTCCAGCCTTTGCTACTCAAGAAGGAGTTCAATATCGGGTTGCATGGATTCTTGCGACGTATGGTGCAGCCACGGTAATTGGTGGTTTATTGGGAGGCTTAGTTTCCAGAAAACTTGCTCCATTATCTGCCTTTAGAACAGTTTACATTTTTTGGTTTATCGCATGCATACCAATGGCATTTACTTATCCTGATTGGACCATGGCTCTGGTTGGCGCCTGCATTGGTCTCTTGGGTGGTGCGCAAAAAGTTTTCTACTTCGAAATCCTGGAAGCGGTTAGACCAAAAGGTTCACAAACATCTTCACTTGGTTGGATCTGGACTGTAGAAGGTTCATTCATGGCAATTGGTGCTGCCGCCGGCGGCGTCGTGTCTGAAACTTATTCTCCACAAATTGGTTTAGCAATTATGCCAGTTATGATTTTTATTGGTCTTATAATTTTATCTATCGGCCGAGAACGCCTGAGTGCCGCTAATGATGTTCCGACTGATGAAGAAGACCTTCAGGCCATGAAAGAAAATTCTGATCCAGATAAGTAATTAGTGCGCCGCTTCATGCCAGGTAAGGCCAAGACCCGCATTAACATCTAGTGGTGCTTTCAGAGGATAGGCAGAACCCATTTCACGCTTGACTAGTTCACTTATTTTTTCTTCCTCGCCAGCCACAACTTCAAGGATTAACTCATCATGGATCTGCAAAAGTAAGCGAGAGTTTAATTTCTCGGTTTCAATTGCCCGCTGAACATTAAGCATCGCCAGTTTGATGATGTCTGCCGCAGAGCCCTGAATCGGAGCGTTGAGCGCCATGCGCTCTGCAACTTCGCGTCTTTGTCTATTGTCATGCATTAAATCTGGCAAGTAACGACGTCGACCCATAATTGTTTCGGTGTAACCAACTTTGCGCGCATCTTCGACAACTGTTTTTAAGTAGTCTCTAATTCCACCAAATCGTTCAAAGTAGGTGTCCATCAATTGTTGGGCTGCAGGTGGAGAAATATCTAATTGAATCGCTAGACCATATGAAGAAAGTCCATAAGCTAGTCCGTACGACATGGCTTTCATCTGTCGACGCATTTCAGGATCTACTTCAGATGGTTTAACACCAAACACAAGTCCAGCAACTGTTGCATGAAGATCTTCACCTGAAGCAAAGGCTGCCAGCAATTTTTCATCATGGGACAAGTGAGCCATGATGCGCATTTCGATCTGACTGTAATCTGCAGTCAACAATGCGACATAACCTTTGCCAACGGTGAAACAGTCGCGAATCTTGCGTCCTTCTTCTGTGCGGACCGGAATGTTTTGCAAATTAGGCCCAGTTGATGAAAGACGACCGGTTGCGGCAACGGTCTGCTGGAAATGAGTATGAATGCGTCCGTCTTTGGCAATTTCAGCAATCAGACCTTCAACAGTTGTTCCCAATTTTTTGGTTTCGCGAATTCGAAGCAAAGAGGTTAAAACCGGATGCCCACTTTTTTGATGCAACCAATCCAGGCTTTCAGCATCAGTTGTGTAGCCGGTCTTAATCTTCTTTGTTTTAGGAAGGTTGAGCTCATCAAACAAAACAACTTGTAGCTGCTTAGGAGATGCCACATTGAATTCGTGGCCGACAGAATCATGCGCCGCTTTTGTTTCGCGGTTCACTTCACCCTCGAAAAAGGCAGCCAGTGTCTCTAATCCTTTCTTATTGACCGCTATACCTACAGCCTCCATGCGTCCCAAGAGATCAGCAACCGGTAGTTCCAAAGTTGTAAAAAGATCGAGCAGGTTACGTTCCTTTAATTCGCGCGTGAGTGAATCTCGCAAGGACAACATGGCCCTGGCAGAAGTTAACAGTTCCCGTTCGGGAGAAGATCCATTGATAGCTGAGCCATCCCCCCAACGCTCTTGTATGTCCTTTAGCTCTTGGCTTCGAACGCCGGGGTTAACTAGATAGGCCGCAAGTGAAGTATCAAAACAGACTCCCGTTAAACCGTTGATGCGGGCTAATGACTTTGCATCATGAGCGATCTTGGTAACTTGTTTATTGGTTGCCCAATCCCCCATCGTTGAACCATGAACTAAAAAGACATCATCTGGCGTTAATGCAACCGCATAACGATGTAGCTTCTCATCAACTAATTGATATGCAATGGCAATGTCACCCGAATGCTGCGCAATCTTTGTTGACGCTTCTTCAGGAGTCAGAACACCTTCAGCGATCTCAACTGCGAATAATTCAAATTCAGGGGCAACCGTCTTAGTTGTGCCCTTGAGTAGAATCGGCTTCATTCGCTCCTTAAGGGTTTTGAACTCTAGTTTTTCAAAGAGCGGATTAGTTTTGTTTTCATCCACACCGCTCCACGCCAAAGAATCGATACTCAAATCCAAAGGAACATTGGCAACTAGTTGGGTTAGTTCTCGGTTTCTAATGACATCACTAATTGAATCGCGTAATGACTGACCAACTTTGCCGCCCAGTTTGTCGATGTTTGCAATCAGTTCGTGCAATGAACCATATTCGACTACCCATTTTGCGGCAGTCTTTTCACCAACACCGGGTACCGAAGGCAGATTGTCACTGGGGTCTCCGCGAAGTGCGGCAAAATCTGGATACTGTTCCGGAGACATTCCGTATTTTTCTTGTACAGCAGCCGGTGTCATTCGAACAAGATCGCTGACGCCGCGCTTTGGATAAAGCACCGTGGTCTTTTCATTAACTAACTGAAATGAGTCACGATCACCTGTACAGATAAAAACTTCAGCATTCTCGCGCTCGGCCTGCTTAGTGATGGTTGCAATTACGTCATCTGCTTCAAAGCCTTCAACTTCAAAGGTAGTGATTCCAAAGGCTGTCACTAGTTCATGCAGATATGACATTTGTGATCGAAATTCATCTGGGGTCTTTGCTCGGTTAGCCTTGTATTCGGGAAAAATTTCAGATCTAAAGGTCTTACGTGAGACGTCAAAGGCAACGGCCACATGTGTTGGCTTTTCCGTAGACAGCAGCGATAGCAGCATTGTTGCAAAGCCATAAATTGCGTTGGTGTGCTGACCTTGTGCGGTGGTGAAATTCTCAGCTGGTAATGCAAAAAAGGCCCGATACGCCATTGAATGCCCATCGATAAGTAATAGGCGCTTGGTCATGGATGCATCGTAGAGTGCCAGTTAGACTCTGCCCATGACTGAACCGGACTATCTTGCAATTATTAAAGAGCGTGGAAGCGGCGCCCTGGATAAGAAGATGGGCATCGAGATTACCGAAGCCTCATTGACCAGACTTGTAGCAACAATGCCAGTTGATGGAAACACTCAACCCATGGGCATCTTGCATGGTGGAGCTAATGTTGTTTTAGCTGAATCACTTGGTTCTGTCGGTACGCAGTTAAATGCAGGTGAAAATCGAAGAATCGTTGGAATTGATATCAATGCAACCCATCACAAAGCCACTGCAACAGGAATAGTTACAGGAGTTGCAACAGCAGTTTCAATCGGCAAGACCTTGTGCTGTTGGGATATTGTCATTACAAATGAAAACGGACAGCGCACCTGCACTGCCCGTATCACTTGCATGATTCTTGCCGACCGCTAAGAGTTAGTGCGCACCTGTTCCAAGGTAAGCTTCTCTCACCGCTGGATCATTGAGAAGATCAGAGGCCTTAGCCTCTTTAACAATGTTTCCAGTTTCCAAAATATAGGCACGATCAGAACGTTGCAATGCCTGCTGAGCATTCTGTTCTACAAGCAAGATCGTCACTCCAGATTTATTGATCTCTGTGATGATGTTAAAAATATTTTGAATCATCAAAGGCGCAAGTCCCATTGAAGGCTCATCTAGGAGTAAAACCTTTGGCTTTGCCATCAATGCACGGCCGATAGATAGCATTTGTTGCTCTCCACCAGACAGAGTTCCAGCAGCCTGGGCTGTTCTCTCCTTCAACCGAGGGAAAAGTTCGTAAATTCTAACCAGGTCCTCTTCGATCTCATCCTTCTTCATCTTTAGGTGGTACTTGCCCAACTCTAGATTTTCTAAGACCGTCATACCAGGAAAGATGCCGCGTCCTTCAGGTGCTTGAGAAATTCCTAATGAAACTCTCTTGTGCGCTTTATGCTTGAGAACACTCTCGCCACCGTACTCAATACTTCCCGATGTTGGGTTTAGAAGTCCGGAAATAGTCTTTAGAAGCGTTGTCTTTCCCGCACCATTTGCACCAATAAGAGAGACAATTTCACCTTCATTGACCGTAATCGATATACCTTTGATCGCCTCAATTTTTCCATAGGCAACTCTTAGGTCCTTAATGTCAAGACGCATCTTCTTGTACTCCTAAATATGCTTCAATCACGCGGGGATCATTCTGAATAGCAGATGGGGTTCCCTCTGCAATTTTCTCACCGAAATCTAAAACAACGATTCGATCTGAAACTTGCATAACTAAGGACATGTCGTGCTCGATCAAGAGAACGGTGTATCCCGCATCACGAATCTTTCGTATCGTATTTGCAAGTTCCACTTTCTCGGCTGGGTTGAATCCTGCTGCCGGTTCATCGAGCAGAAGCAACTTCGGCTCAGTTCCAAGAGCCCGAGCAATCTCCAGACGGCGCTGCACGCCATACGGCAAATTCTTGGCTAATCGATCTGAGTACTCGCCTATTCCAATAAAGTCGAGGAGTTCTTGAGCTCGGGCTTTATCTCTTTTTTCTTCTCGACGAGAAATTGGCATACCAAATAAGCCAGAAAGTAATCCAGACTTTTTATGAGTATCAGTTGCGGTGACTACATTTTCCAAAGATGTCATATCCCCCCAAAGACGGATATTTTGGAATGTGCGAGCAACTCCTCCCTGAGTAATTTTGTATCTTTTTACTCCAGCAAGTGACTTTCCCTCGAAATTAATTTCACCTGAATTGATTTGGTAAACACCAGTGACAACATTGAAGACGGTAGTTTTACCTGCACCATTTGGTCCAATCAGACCAAGGATCTCCTGCTTGTTAATGTCAAAAGAGACATCATTGAGAGCTTTAACGCCGCCAAACTGCATGGTGACATTTTTCAATGACATGATTGGTGTGCTCACTTTGCCTCCTTCTTTTCAATGGCTTTTTCTCGCTTTTTGCGAGGCAAGAGTCCATCTGGGCGTAGGTTCATCATGATTACTAGGACCAACCCAAAGACTAAAAGTCGAGCCTCTGACAAGAAACGAATTCGGTCAGGTAAGTACCCAAGCACAACGGCGCCCAGGATCACGCCCCAAATATTTCCCATGCCTCCGAAAACCACACATGCAAGAATCAGAATTGAAATCTGCAATGTGAAGTTGTCGGGAGCAATAAATAATGTTTTCGATGCATAGATTACGCCTGCTGCTCCACCAACGGATGCGCCAAGCACAAATGCCCAGATCTTGTACCTGAAGGTTGGAACACCTAGCAGTTCTGCGACATCCTCATCTTGACGAATGGATTCCCATGCACGACCTGCTCGACGTGCTGAGAGTCGACGTACCATCCAAATTGCAAAGAGAATCATTATGAGAAGAGTCCAGTAATAAATTCTGTGGCTGTCGAATGAGAACTCGACACCAAAGATTGGCGGAGGCGTTGGAATTCCAATAATTCCCTCAGAACGGCCAAGTGCACCGAGATTGAGAGCAACAATTCGAACAATTTCACCAAAACCTAAGGTAATGATCGCAAGATAGTCACCGCGGAGCTTAAGCGCCGGTACTCCCAGCACTAAGCCTGCAAACATAGACATTGCGATACCGATAGGAAGGATCTCCCAAGTATTGAGTCCAGTTTTGGTTCCCAATAAACCCATGGTGTAGGCACCAATTGCAAAGAAAGCTACGTACCCAAGATCCAATAGGCCGCTCTTACCGATTACGATGTTGAGACCTATCGCCATCAGAACGAACATCGCGATTGGATAAACTAAAACAGACTCATAGCTCGCAATTGGTGTATTTAAAATTGTTCCGCCCATGAAGGGAAGTGAGGCAACCAGCGCAATGGAAAGCGTAGCTATTGCCACTCTGCCTGTTTTGCCAGAGTTTTCCCAAATTTCCGCGCCTTTATCACGAATATTTATCATCATACCCTCGTCTGTGTGATTGATTCGCCGAAGAGACCATTAGGTCTTGTGTAAAGAACCATGACCAAAACAATAAAGACTGTCACGGCCTTCCACTGTGTACCAAGGAAGAAAGAAGCGTATGTCTCAAGCAAGCCAAGTGCCAGACCGCCAAAGAACGCGCCCTTGATGTTTCCGATACCTCCTAAAATTGCAGCGGTAAATGCTGCAATTCCTAACTCAAAGCCAATACTCGAAGCTGTGTTTTCATACTTTAATACGTAGAAGAATCCTGCAGCTCCTGTCATGACACCACCAATTAAGAATGTTGCCGAGACTATTTTGTCGATATCAATGCCCATTAACTTTGCTGCACTTGGATTCATTGATACCGCTCTAATTGCTTTACCAAGTCGTGTTCGATTAATAAAATTCCAAAGAGTGAAAAATAGTAATAACGCTGCTATCACAATGATTGTGTTGTCTAGGCGAATGTCCGCATCAAAGAACTTACCTATGAAACTCTTCTCCATGGCACGTGGGCTAGCCACTGGGCGGGAATCTGTCATTATTCGAACAGACTCGGCCAAAACCATTGAAACACCGATTGCAGAAATCAACGGTGCGAGGACTCCGGAGTTGCGGCGGCGTAATCGACGATAGGCAACTAGCTCAACTACCACTGACAATAGACCTGAAATGATCATCGTGATGATGAGGGCGGTTCCTAAAACAAACCAAAGTCGGACACCAGTGGCGTACTCGGAACTTTGCGTGAATTTAAAGAGATCTCGTACAACAATCACTGTGGCGAAAGTTCCAACCATAAAAATTTCAGAGTTTGCAAAGTTAATCATTCGCAAAACGCCATAAACCAGGGTGTAGCCAAGAGCAATAAGAATGTAGATGAACCCAAGGCTCAATCCACCAAAGGTCAGGGACCAGAACTGATCTAAGAAATTACCTATCAAGCGACGTACGTCCTAACAGTTGAAGGAGTGACAAACTGAAAAATCAAACCCAGCAGGCCGCACTTTTGGTTTGGCCTGCTGGATCTAATTTATTGAACTTTTGACTTACTTAATTGGACCAGTGAACTTGATAACGCCACTACGGACTTCAAATCCGTTCATTGCGCCACCAGCAACATCGCCATTAATGTCAAACTTGATGGTTGCACCAGCAAGAGACTTGCCGTTGTAAGCCTTGACACACTTAAGCATTGCTGCGCGAGTAGAAACACCCTTTGCAACACAGCTTAGGAATACGTTTGCAGCATCGATTGACTCAGCTGCGTAAACGCCAGAAGCCTTACCCATCTTCTTCTTGAAGTCTGCTTCCATCTTCGCTGAAATTTCAGATAGAGGAACAGTTCCTGCTGTTAGACGAACTCCCTCAAGAACTGCTGCTGGAGCAAGTGTTGGGAAGCTTGGGCTAAGAACTCCATCGCCACCGGCGAGGATTCCTGTGTAACCACTGTCGCGAAGCTGCTTAAAGAATGGAGCAGCTTGTGGGAAGTAACCTGTGTAGATCACAACGTTTGCGCCAGCTGTCTTGATCTTAGAAATTGTTGCAGACCAGTCAGTTGTCTTATCTGAAACGCTGTCGAAACCAACTGATTGTCCAGCTGGAATTCCTGGCTTCATGTAGTCAACTAGACCGACACCGTACGCTGATTGGTCATCAACAATAAATGCCTTAGGTCCTGTTACACCCTTTGTAGCTAGCTTGAATAGAGATGGACCCTGAACCTTGTCTGTCACAACGACACGGTGGAATACAGGGAAACCGATTGCTCCAGCTGAAGGGTCTGTGATTGATACACGTGTTGCAGATGGTGAAACCATTGGAAGGTTACGTTGCTTGTAGTATGGAAGAGATGCAATTGTTGCACCGGAGTAAGCAGCGCCTACTAGACCGATGATCTTTGCATTTGATGCAATTCCTGGAGCAACCTTTGCTGCTTGATCAGGTGCGCCCTGATCGTCAGCCTTTACAAGTGAAACTACATACTTGTTCTTGTACTTAGCATTGAAAAGTTTGATTGCGTACTCGACGCCTGCAACCTCATCCTGACCAACTTGTGCTTCTTCACCAGTTAGCGGACCTTGGAATGCAAGAGTGATTTTCTTTGGGGCAGCTTGCGCAGTCGATGCTGTAGTGACGCCAAAAATAAGCGAAGCTACTGAAGCAAAGACCAGCGAAGTTGTTAACTTCTTATTCATAGGTATTGCCTTTCCTGTTCTTGTGTCCCGGGACAGGGAGGCTGAAAGAGTAATGGCAGGGGTGAGCGTTAGACAAGGTCAAAGTAGGCGTAGAAGGTCTCAGTTTCGTTATAAATGGGATTGCGGTATCAATTATTGAGACAGGCCCAAGGTCTATTTGTCCAGAACGGCGTTGGGGTTAACAACCGCTTCGGCAACCTCTTTCATGGTCAGTCGACGATCCATGGCGGCCCGTTGAATCCAGGAAAAAGCTTCGGGTTCAGAAAGGTTTAAGGCTTTCATTAACAATCCCTTAGCTCGATCAATGAGCTTTCTAGTTTCAAGTCGATCATGAAGATCTGCGACTTCGGCAGCCAAAGATTTCATCTGGGTATGACGGCTGATTGCGATTTCAATTGCTGGCATTAAATCGCCGATAGTAAATGGCTTAACAACATAGGCCATTACTCCGGCATCTCGTGCACGATCTACTAACTCTTTTTGCGAATACGCAGTCAGCATCAAAACTGGCGCTATTTCAATGATTTTTTCGGCCGCTGAAATTCCATCAAGGATTGGCATCTTCACATCAAGAATTGCTAAATCTGGAGTATGCAGGGCCGCTAGATCGATTGCTTCTTGACCATTGGTTGCCTGAGCAACTACTTCATAACCGGCAGCTTGCAACATTTCTACAAGATCCATGCGAATTAAGGTTTCATCTTCAGCAACGAGAATGCGAACCGTCATGATCGATTGATCCCTTTCAGAATTCATACAGTGCGTGCCTCGAGTCGGATTCGAACCGACACTATGCAGTGTTTGAGACTGCCCTCTCTACCGTTGGAGTACCGAGGCTCTTAATGAGGCAATCTTAGCGGTAAGCAGCAACCACTCCGCCAACGGCATCTCCCACAACGTGAACGCGCATTGCATTGGTTGAACCAGGAATTCCTGGAGGAGATCCCGCAACAATCACAACGTTTTCGCCGATTTGGGCGCGGCCAGACTGAATCAACAAAGTATCAGCCTGCTTCACCATCTCATCGGTGTGTTTAACCATTGGAGTTACTTCTGGTTCAACTCCCCATGACAAGGCAAGGCGGTTATATGTTCCAACTTCAGGTGTAAAGGCAACAATAGGAATAGGTGAGCGAAGACGTGCCATTCGACGAGCCGAATCGCCGGATTGAGTAAAGGTAACCAAGTACTTTGCACCAACAATTGCGCCTACTTCAGCTGCAGCACGAGTGATCGCGCCACCTTTTGTCTTTGGAGTTGTGCGCAATGCACGAATCATTTCAAAGCCACCTTCTTCAGTGCGCGCGATGATGCGGGCCATTGTTGCAACCGCTTCGATTGCAAAAGCGCCAACAGAAGTTTCACCAGACAGCATCAATGCATCTGCGCCATCTAGAACTGCGTTGGCACAGTCGGTAGCTTCAGCGCGAGTAGGTGAAGAGTTCGTGATCATCGAATCAAGCATCTGTGTTGCAACGATGACGGGCTTGGCAGCTTCGCGGGCTAATTCAATACAGCGCTTCTGGACTAGTGGTACTTCCTCGATTGGCATCTCTACGCCAAGATCACCGCGGGCTACCATGATGCCATCAAACGCCGCCACGATTTCTTCAAGATTATCTACTGCTTGTGGCTTTTCAATTTTTGCAATTACTGGAATGCGAAAACCAATTTCATCCATGATGGCGTGGACATCTTTAATGTCGGCAGCGTTTCGAACAAATGAAAGTGCAATAAAATCTGCACCAGCTTTCATTCCCCAACGTAAATCCTCTTTGTCTTTTTCAGATAGCGCCGGAACCGAAACCGCTACACCTGGAAGGTTAATTCCCTTGCTGTTGCTGACCGCACCTGGCTGAATAACTTTTGTAACCACATCGTTGCCCTTAACTTCGACAACTTCGACAGTTACCTTTCCATCATCAATTAGAATGCGATCTCCTGGCTTGCAATCTCCTGGTAAGCCTTTGTAGGTCGTGCCAACGCGATCCTTGGTGCCTTCAACTTCATCGGTTGTGATTGTAAAAATATCCCCACGCTCTAATTCATGTGGACCGTTTGCAAATCGTGCAAGACGAATCTTTGGACCTTGAAGGTCGACCAGAATTGCAATCGGCTTTCCTGCAGCTTTTGCTGCATCGCGCACGCGATCAAGACGGTTTTGGTGCTCTTCATATCCGCCGTGAGAAAGGTTCAAACGCGCCATATTCATACCGGCGTCGATGAGTTCCTTTACTTTTTCGGCAGATTCAACGGCAGGACCCATCGTGCAAACAATTTTCGCTCTACGCATGTGTCTACCTTAAACCATCAATGGGCGGTCAGTTGGCGCTATAGGTGAAGGAAGTTGTGTGCGTCCCGTGAGATACCTATCAACTGAAGCCGCGGCACTTCTACCTTCAGCAATTGCCCACACGATTAATGACTGACCGCGACCAGCATCACCTGCCACAAAGATTCCCTCTTCTGTTGTTTGGAAATCTTTGTCTCGCTTGATGTTCCCGCGCTCATCTAATTGAACTTCAAGTTGTGTAATTAGTGAAGACTTTTCAGGACCCGTAAAACCCATTGCCATGAAGACAAAATTACATGGAATTTCTTTTTCAGATCCAGTCACAGCTTCAAACTTTCCATTAACAAATTGCGTTTCAACAATCTTGATCGCACGTAGATTTCCTTGACCATCCCCCAGGAACTCCTCTGTACTCACTGAAAACATACGATTGTCTTTTTCTTCATGAGCACTAGATACTCGATAAATCATTGGGTAAGTCGGCCAAGGTTGACCTGATGGACGCTCATCAGTTGGGCGAGGCATAATTTCGAGTTGAGTAACACTTGCTGCGCCTTGTCGAACAGATGTTCCTAAGCAATCTGCTCCGGTGTCTCCGCCACCAAGGATTACTACATGCTTTCCTGCAACATTAATTGGTGGTGCTTCTATCTCACCTAGCGCTTGCTTATTGCCCCATGGCAGAAATTCCATAGCTTGGTAAATACCCTTAAGTTCGCGACCTTTAATTGAAAGATCGCGCCACTGTGTAGATCCGACCGCCAAAACAACTGCGTCATACTTCTTTCGCAAGTCAGAACCAGTTAATTCATTTCCAACATCAACACCCGGACGGAAACGAGTTCCCTCTTTTTCCATTTGTTCTAATCGGCGATCAAGAATGTGCTTTTCCATCTTGAACTCTGGAATTCCATAACGTAACAACCCACCGATTTTGTCAGCACGCTCATAAACGGCAACGGTGTGGCCAGCACGAGTTAACTGTTGTGCTGCTGCAAGACCTGCAGGGCCAGAGCCAATAACTGCAACAGTCTTACCAGTAAGGCGATCTGGTGCTAAAGGTTTAACGGTTCCTGCTCCAAATGCTTCTTCAATAGTGCGTAATTCAATTTGCTTAATTGTCACTGCATCGCGGTTGATCCCAACAACACATGCGGTTTCGCATGGGGCTGGGCACAAACGTCCGGTGAATTCAGGAAAGTTATTGGTCGCATGTAAGCGATCAATTGCCTCATTTGTGTCACCGCGATACATCAAGTCATTCCATTCAGGAATGAGGTTTCCTAGCGGACAACCGTTATGACAGAAAGGAATTCCACAATCCATGCAACGACCAGCCTGCTTTTGCAGGTGTTCCATGCTCTGTGGTTCATACACTTCGCGCCAGTCTTTGATGCGCACATCAACTGGACGTCGCTTTGGAGTTTCGCGCGGCGTTGTCATAAACCCTTTTGGATCAGCCATTTGCCGCAACCTCCATCACTAGTGCATCAACCGGTAATCCTTCACGTGTAGCTCGCTCCATCGCGGCAAGTACGCGCGCATAATCTCGCGGCATGATGAGTGAGATTCGAGCCAAGCTCTTCTCCCAATCCTTCAGTAGCGCGTTTGCAATTTCAGAACCAGTTTCTGCAAAGTACTTTGAAATGTGATCCTTCAGAATTTCTTTCTGATCCTGCGGAACTGCCAGTACATCAACCATGTCCGCATTTACATTTGCAGCATCTAGATCCAAAACAAATGCGCGTCCACCTGACATACCTGCAGCAATGTTTCGACCAGTGCGACCAAGGACGATGACGGTTCCCCCGGTCATGTATTCGCAACCGTGATCACCAATGCCTTCAACAATTGCTAGTGCGCCGGAGTTGCGCACGCAGAAACGTTCGCCAACAATTCCTCGAATAAAGATTTCTCCAGCGGTAGCACCGTAACCAATTACATTTCCTGCAATCACATTGTCTTGTGAAGGGAAAGTGGCCTTTACATCTGGACGAACTACTACTCGCCCACCTGAAATTCCCTTTCCAACATAATCGTTGGAATCACCGTACAGACGAATTGTGACTCCACGTGGAATAAATGCACCCAGTGACTGCCCTGCAGATCCGTGCAAGGTGACATCAATAGTTCCGGCAGGTAATCCATCTGCGCCGTACTTGCGAGTGACTTCTGCACCCAACATTGTTCCAACCGTACGGTTAACATTTCGGACTGGCAGATCAATATTTACAGTTTCGCCCTTAGTTAATGCCGGTTGAGCAAGGGCAATCAGTTGATTATCTAGGGCCGCATCTAAGCCATGATCTTGCTTTGTTGTGTTGTGCAATGCACTGTCTACATCTGGGCGTACTAACAAAGGTTCTAGATTTAGTCCAGCAGCTTTCCAGTGATCAACCGCCTTTCGAGTATCCAGGAATTCAACATGTCCAATAGCCTCTTGCAGGGTTCTGAATCCGAGTTGGGCCAAAATCTCTCGTACTTCTTCTGCGATGTATTCAAAGAAAGTTTCCACGAATTCTGGTTTTCCAGTGAACTTTTTACGAAGCTCAGGGTTTTGTGTTGCAACACCAACTGGGCAAGTATCCAAGTGACACACTCGCATCATGATGCAACCGGAAACAACTAGCGGCGCAGTTGCAAATCCATATTCTTCAGCACCTAACAAAGCTGCAATGACAACATCGCGTCCAGTTTTTAACTGTCCATCGGTCTGAACCACAATGCGATCACGTAAACCATTGAGCAACAAGGTTTGCTGAGTTTCAGCCAGACCAAGTTCCCAAGGCGCACCGGCATGCTTAAGTGATGTCAACGGTGAAGCACCTGTTCCACCATCGTGGCCGGAAATCAAAACAACATCTGCATGCGCCTTTGATACACCCGCTGCAACTGTTCCCACGCCAACTTCGGCAACCAGCTTTACGTGAACACGTGCGTTCTTATTTGCATTCTTAAGATCATGAATAAGTTGAGCAAGATCTTCAATCGAATAAATATCATGGTGTGGTGGTGGTGAAATCAATCCCACACCCGGAGTTGAGTAACGTGCCTTAGCAATCCATGGATAGACCTTGTTACCAGGTAGCTGGCCACCTTCGCCAGGCTTTGCACCTTGCGAAATTTTGATTTGAATATCATCACTATTAACAAGGTAATTACTTGTGACACCAAAACGACCAGATGCAACTTGCTTAATTGCAGAACGCTTTGAATCACCATTTGCCATCGGGATATTGCGCTCTACCTCTTCACCGCCTTCGCCGGTATTTGATTTTCCACCAAGTCGGTTCATGGCAATTGCTAGAGTCTCGTGAGCTTCGGCTGAGATAGAACCGTAAGACATGGCACCAGTTGAAAAGCGCTTAATGATTGCGCTGATTGGCTCAACTTCATCAACTGAAATCGCTGGATTTACGCCATCTTTAAATTGGAATAAACCACGAAGTGTCATCAGACGAGTGCTTTGCTCATTGACGCGATCGGTATAGCGCTTAAAAATGTCATAACGCTTATTGCGTGTTGAATGTTGCAGGGTAAATACAGTCTCTGGATCAAACAGGTGAGGTTCACCTTCGCGACGCCACTGGTACTCCCCGCCGATGGGCAGACGCTTTGTTCCTGGAACTTCTCCCCCAGGTGGATAAGCGATGTGATGGCGTGCAATGGTTTCTTGAGCGATTACATCAAGTGAAACTCCACCCAGACGAGAAGTTGTACCAACAAAGTATTCATCAACAACTTCTTGCGAAAGCCCAATAGCTTCAAATACCTGCGCACCTGTGTAGGACGCAATAGTGCTGATACCCATTTTGGACATCACCTTTAAAACACCTTTGCCCAGGCTCTTGATCAAATTCTTAACAGCCTTTTCAGGAGTGATTCCTGTAATTACTCCCTGAAGCACAAGATCTTCGGCCGATTCCATTGCAAGGTATGGATTAACACACGCTGCTCCGTAACCGATCAATAGTGCAACATGGTGAACTTCGCGCACATCGCCGGCTTCAACAACTAAGCCAACGGTGGTACGAGTCTTTTCGCGAATCAAGTGATGGTGAACTGCAGATGTAAGAAGCAGTGATGGAATCGGCGCATTTTCTGCATCGCCATCTCGATCAGATAAAACAATTATTCGTGCACCATCTTTAATTGCTTGTGAAACTTCTACCTTGATCTCGTTAAGGCGATCGCGCAACGAGTCTCCACCATCAGCGATACTAAAGAGGCCACGGATTACGTGCGCAGATAAACCTGGATAGTCACCATCAGCATTGACGTGAATAATCTTTGCTAGTTCATCATTATCAATGACGGGAAACGCTAAGGAGATTTGGCGACAACTACTTGGGCCAGGGTCTAGAAGATTGTGCTCTGGACCCATGGAAGTACCAAGGCTTGTTACTAACTCTTCACGAATCGCATCTAGTGGCGGGTTTGTAACTTGGGCAAAAAGTTGTGAGAAATAATCAAAGATTAATCGTGGCTTTTCAGAAAGTGCAGCGATTGGTGTATCGGTTCCCATTGATCCAAGTGGTTCCATGCCATTTTTTGCCATTGGTGTGACCAGGATACGTAAATCTTCTTCGGTGTAACCAAAAGCTCTTTGACGACGAACAACGGATGAGTGTGGGTACACAATGTGTTCACGTGAAGGAAGATCGCTGAGCTTAACTATTCCCGCATGCAGCCAATCGCCATACGGTGCGGCACTTGCTAAACCATCTTTAATTTCGCCATCTTCAATGATGCGTCCTTGTTCAATATCGACTAAGAACATCTTGCCAGGTTGTAAACGACCTTTACGCTCTACATTTTCTGCCGGAATATCTAAAACGCCAACTTCGGATGCAAGAACAACCATTCCATCTTTAGTCACCCAATAACGTGATGGGCGCAAACCGTTGCGATCTAGAACCGCACCTACTTGATGTCCATCTGTAAAAGTTACACAAGCAGGACCATCCCACGGCTCCATCATCGATGCATGGAATGCATAGAAATCACGACGGTTCTGCGGCATCGTTGCATGGTTTTCCCATGCTTCTGGAATCATCATGAGCACTGCATGATGAAGTGAACGTCCGCCCAGATACAAAAGTTCTAGAACTTCGTCAAAAGATGCTGAATCCGAACCCGACATTTCAACAATTGGAAACAAGCGCTTGAGATCGCCAGGAATCAGATCACTTGCTAGCAATGATTCGCGAGCGCGCATCCAATTGCGATTTCCCTTAACCGTATTGATCTCGCCGTTGTGAGCAATAAATCGATATGGGTGAGCAAGTGGCCATGACGGAAAAGTATTTGTAGAAAAGCGCGAGTGAACCAAAGCAAGCGGTGAAACAACACGCTCATCAGAAAGTTCTGGGAAAAATTCTTCTAACTGTCCGGTTGTAAGCATTCCCTTGTAAACAATGGTCTGTGAAGACAAGGAAGGAAAGTACAGGTCTAATGTGTGCTCGGCACGCTTTCGAAGACAAAATGCCAGGCGGTCTAGAGCAATTCCGCTCTCGCCTTTCTCGCCCGCAATAAATAGTTGCTGAAATTCTGGCATCACTGACAGTGCAGTCTTTCCCAGCGACGATGAATTAATCGGAACTTCACGCCAACCCAAAACAATCAGACCTTCTTCATCTGCTATCCGTGCAATCTCGCCCTTTACATCTGCGCCTTTGGCGATGAATGCAATTCCTGTTGCATAGGCATCGGCGGCAGGAAGTTTGAAATCTACGACCGTTTGAAAGTATGCATCTGGAATACGAATAAGAATTCCTGCACCATCACCGCTATCTGGTTCGGCTCCTGATGCTCCGCGGTGTTCCATATTGCGAAGCGCCGTCAGTGCTTGAGAAACAATCTCGTGTGTTGCAACCTTGTTGAGCGTGGCAACCATGGCAACACCACAAGCATCATGTTCTGCGGCAGGGTCATAGAGTCCCTGTGCTTGTGGATAGTTGGATGCCAGTGCCATGGGCGCGCTCCTACAGATTTGTCCTTACATGAAAAAGGGACAACCTTGGCCCGTGGTGCTCATTGCTTAGTGGGAAATCGTAGCAAGAAGAGAGCTAATTAGAGCCCTGAGATATGAGCAATCTTTCCAATACCTGCCGTGATCGCCATTCCGAGTGAACCCCCAATGAGCACCCGCAGAGTTGGTGAGAGCAGCTTCGAGCCTGCAGTTCGCGCAGAAACCACGCCTGTCAGAATCAAGCCAGCCAGGGTAAAGATCACGATGCTCCATGCCTTGGTTCCAAGAGTTGGAGCAAAGGCGCCAGCAAATGGAATCAAGCCGCCGAGAGTAAATGAGATGGCCGAAGCAATAGCGGCCTGAATTGGACGAGCCTTGGTGCTTGGGTGTTGGCCTAGTTCATCACGCAAGTGAGCTTCGAGCGGATCTTTGCGATGCATTTCAAGTGCGACTTGAAGCGCAAGCTCTGGCGATAAACCACGACCAATATAAATTTGCTGAAGCTCTTGTAACTCACCTTCTGGATCTGCGGCTAAATGTGCAATTTCAAGGTTGCGATCTGATTCTTCAACGTCATTTTGTGAGCGAACAGAAATGTATTCACCAACTGCCATAGACATCGCACCTGCTGTAATTCCTGCAACACCTGCCGTAATAATAAAATCTTGTTTACCGGCTGCGGCTACGCCAATCATCAACGCAGCAGTTGAAACAAGGCCATCATTTGCACCAAGGACGGCGGCACGTAGCCAGCCTGCACGATGGGTGCGATGTTCCAGATTTCTCTGATAGACCTCTTCCAAACTCATAAGAGACAGAGTACCTGAGAGTTACTGAATCTTTTTAGAGGCGCGAGCAAAAGAGAGAGCAGCCCCTAGTCCAACGAGCAGACTTACCCATACGTTGACGCGTAAACCTGCAATTGTGTTGGCCGTATCGATACGAATTAGTTCAATGAAAAAGCGGCCTAAGCAATATGTCGCGACATACAACGCAAAAGATTGTCCAGCTTTCAAACTCTTTCCAAATTTAAGAATGATTAGGGCTATTGCCGTGCACCACAAAGCTTCATACAAAAAGGTTGGATGAAATGATTCGAATTGGGTGTAACCATTTGGCCGATAACGCATCGGAATATCTAGTGCCCACCAGGTCTCGAGCGGTTTTCCAAAGAGTTCCCCGTTAAACCAATTACCAAAACGCCCGATTGCTTGCGCAAAGAGAATTCCAGGGGCTAATGCGTCAGCAAACACCGCAAATGAAGGTAGATCTACTTTTTTAGCTAAAGACTTATATCGAAGGTAGGCACCCAGTAGTCCAATGGAAATTGCGCCCCAAATGCCTAAGCCACCTTCCCAAATCTTGAAAGCATCTACCGGATTTCCACCAGTTCCAAAGTAAGCATTTGGTGATGAGATCACGTGATAAATACGTCCTCCGATAATTCCCGAAGGCACAGCGACGAATGCTACTTCTGAAACAATTGATTGACCTTGAACTGTTTTGTATTGAAAACGCTTGCCACCTAACCAAATGGCTACCGCTATGCCAGTGATGATGCACAGTGCGTAATAGTGAATGGTTAAAGGGCCAAGCTCCAGCACCGATTGTGCTGGAGTTGGAAAAGCTACATTCAAAGTTTAGCCAGCCTCAACAGCTGCTTTGAACTCTTCAAGTACGAAACCGTTTTGAGTGCGCTCCCACTTTTTGCCATTGATAAACACTGTTGGAGTTCCTTGAACACCATACTTGCTCATGGAATCCGAATTAGCTTGAACTAAATCAATCTTTGAACCCTTATTGACGCAGTCTTCGAATGTTGTAGATGAAATACCAATCTTCTTTCCAATATTGACAAGCGTTTCATTACTCCAGAAACCTGAATTTTCAACCGATGACTGAACTGTGTAAATCGCCTTGTGGAAATCTAAGAACTGTCCTTCATCTGCGGCGCAGAATGATGCGTTAGCTGCACGGACAGATTCATCTCCGAGGAATGACAGGATGTGATAGCGGACATTCGCCTTCTTTTCGCGAATAAGTGAATCCAGATACTGGCCATTAGCATCTGCAAACAACTTACACACTGGACACTGTGAGTCTTCCCAAACATCAATAGTCGTTGCGGCTCCATTGTCGAAAGCGATTGAAGAACCATTTGCAACATCGATTGTTGAAGTAACCGCTGGATTCAGCTTCACTCCGTCAAGGCCTGCAAGAGAGGCGGTTGATTTATCGGTTTGTCCAAAGAGAGAGAAAACAATTCCGGTGACGACAACAAGTGCCACCATCGCAACAACTATCCAACGGGTCGTGTTATCTGCGCTCTTTGCAGCTTGCTTGGCCATTATTGCTCCTCGATTAATAAAATTAGCTTCTCATTGCCTACCTGGTTGTATGGGGAAAGTATAGATAAAGAGTGCAAAGCGCCAAGCCCAAACTCGGCTTGAATTCTGTGAATTAGGCGGAAACTAGCGCCCTTCGCGTACTCCTAGCGCCAATTCTCGAGCTAAATGCGAAATCGCATCCAACCCTTCCTGCTCACTCTTTGCATCAAGCAGTAACTTGATAAATGCCGAACCAACGATCACGCCATCTGCGTAAGCCGCAAGGGATTTAGCTTGTTCGCGGGTTGATACACCAAGACCAACAGAGATCGGCAAGTTTGTCACTCCGCGTACTCGCGATACCAAATCGCTGGCATCGGCAGAAACGCTAGTACGAGTTCCTGTAACTCCCATCAAACTTGCGGCGTAGACAAATCCACCTGTCTTGGCAGTTACATCAGCAAGTCGAGAATCATTAGTACTAGGGGCAACCACATAAATCGGATTAATTTTGTTTTTACTTGCAGCTGCGAGCCAACGGTCAGATTCTTCAATTGTTAAATCTGGAGTGATAACTCCGGATCCCCCATTGTCGGCAATCGATTGTGCAAATTGATCGACACCGTAGCGTTCGATCGGATTCCAATATGTCATTACAACGGCGGCTACCCCAGTATCTGTTGCCACCTTTAGCGCTGCGAAAACATCAGCCGCACCTGTTCCACCCTTAAGTGAGATCTCAGCAGCTTCCTGAATTACCGGCCCATCCATCACTGGATCGCTATATGGGAAACCAATTTCAATTGCATCAACGCCAGCTGCTGCTAAAGCGTGTATTGCTTTTGCACATCCTTCTTGGGAAGGAAAGCCTGCTGGAATATATGCAATGAGTGCCGCGCGATTTTCAGAACGAACCTTGGCCATTACCTCATCTAATTGCGTCATTACAGCGGAATTCCAAAGTATTCAGCCGCTGTTTGCACATCCTTATCACCACGACCAGAAAGGTTAATGAGCAGATTTGCCTGTGGACCTAATTCTTGTCCAACAAGTATTGCTCCAGCCAAGGCATGTGCAGTTTCAATCGCTGGAATAATTCCTTCGGTTTTGCTTAACAAAGAAAATGCATACATCGCTGCATCATCATTGATTGCACGGTATTCAGCTCTACCAACATCGTGCAGATATGCATGCTCTGGTCCTACACCTGGGTAATCCAAACCTGCAGAAATCGAGTGCGATTCGATGGTTTGGCCGTTTGCATCTTGTAAAACGTAGGAACGAGTTCCGTGCAAAACGCCGGGAGTTCCACCACTGATTGTTGCAGCATGGCGTCCCGTTTCGACTCCATCCCCGCCAGCTTCAAATCCGATAAGTCTTACATCAGTATCAGGAATAAATGCGTTAAAGATTCCGATCGCATTTGATCCGCCACCTACACAAGCCAAGACTGCATCCGGAAGTCTGCCTGTTAATGCGAGCATCTGTTCGCGAGATTCTTCTCCGATGATCTTATGAAAATCTCGAACCATCGTAGGAAATGGATGTGGTCCGGCAACTGTTCCAAGCATGTAATGAGTATCGGCAACATTTGTGACCCAATCACGCATTGCCTCATTAATGGCATCTTTTAGAGTTCGTGAACCAGTTGTAACAGGCACAACTTGTGCCCCAAGTAATTTCATACGTGCAACATTTAATGCTTGGCGACGAGTGTCTTCTTCGCCCATGTACACAACACAATCAAGACCCATCAAGGCAGCCGCCGTTGCAGATGCAACACCGTGCTGACCTGCACCAGTTTCAGCGATGATGCGCTTCTTGCCCATGCGCTTTGTAAGCAAGGCTTGTCCTAAAACATTATTGATCTTGTGTGAACCGGTGTGGTTAAGGTCTTCACGCTTTAAAAATATGCGCGCACCACCTGCGTGCTCAGAGAAACGTTTTGCTTCAGTGATGATGCTGGGGCGACCTGTGTAAGTTTTATGAAGCTCAGCAAGTTCTGCTAAAAACGCTGGGTCTTTCTGCGCTGTGTTATGAGCGATTTCAAGTTCATTAAGCGCGCCAATTAAAGCTTCTGGGACAAAGCGCCCGCCATATTCACCGAAATGTCCCGCACTAGTCATTGTCAAAGCCTACCTAGCAATTGATTGATCGCAACAGATGGAGATCCTGAGCGCACCAGGGCTTCCCCAACCAATATGGCAGTTGCTCCACACTCTTGTGCAAACACGACCTCTTCGCGGGTTGATATTCCTGATTCTGCAACGCGTGCGATATTTGCCGGAATCTGTGGAATCAATTCGGCAAATGCACGTGAATCAACTTCTAAAGTTTTTAGATTACGAGAGTTCACGCCAACAATCTCTGGTGAAATTTCAAGTGCTCGTTCTAATTCATCATGGGTATGTACTTCAATCAACGAACGCATACCTAGTTCAGTACTTAGGTGGAAATAATCCTCTAACTGGTTTTTACTCAATGCAGCGACGATCAGCAATACAGCATCAGCCCCATGTGCACGTGCCTCATAAAATTGATACTCATCGACCATGAAATCTTTTCGCAGAATCGGCAAATCAATTGCCTTACGAACTGCATCTAAATCTGCTAACGATCCGCCAAATCGTCGTTGCTCGGTCAAAACACTGACTACATGCGCACCTGCTTCTTCATACTGCGCAGCTAAACCAGCTGGATCAGTTATTGGCGCTAGCGCGCCTTTACTTGGTGACGAACGCTTAACTTCTGCGATTACTGAGATCTCATCGGAGATTAAATGTGGCAAACAATCGCGGACGGCAGGTGCGGTTTCCAACGCCTCTTGTAACTGCCCCATAGGTAAACGTCTCGCCGCTAAATCTTCCCGCACACCTTCAATGATTGAATTTAAAACGCTCATGACTTGTCATCCACTGTTGGGTCTATTCCATGATCTAGCGCGCTCCAGGTATTTAGTTCGCGCGGCTTGCGTTCGTATCTGGAAGAAAGTTTGAAACGTTTAGAAATAGCCAGGACCAAAGCAACCACACACACTAAAGAGATAAAAACAGGCAACAGTTCTTTCATTTGAAATCCGCCAATCGATTTGCGGCATGCACCGCAGTGAGGACCGCGGCAGCTTTATTGCGGCACTCTTGATTTTCAGACTCTGGATCAGAGTCTGCTACGACCCCTGCACCTGCTTGAACAAAAGCGGTTCCTTTGTATAACAAAGCGGTTCGAATTGCGATGCAAGTATCCAGATTTCCAGTGAAATCGATGTACCCAACAATTCCGCCGTACACACCGCGTCTTGTTGTTTCTAACTCTTCAATGATTTCCATGGCACGTGGCTTAGGTGCACCTGACAAAGTTCCGGCCGGGAACACAGAGAAAAGCGCATCAACGGGCGATGATTTCTTAGCAAGTTTGCCGATAACTGTCGAAACAATATGCATGACATGGGAATAGCGTTCGATGTGCATGAAATCAATTACTTCAACGCTACCTGGTGCGCATACCCGTCCTAAATCATTGCGGCCAAGATCTACCAGCATTAAGTGCTCTGCACGTTCTTTAGGGTCTGCCAACAGCTCTTCACCCAAACGATGATCTTCTTCCGGATTTGATGAACGCTTACGGGTTCCAGCGATTGGATGAATCATTACATCCTCTTGATTTACCTTGACCAGCGCTTCGGGACTAGAACCAACAATTTCAATTCCATCTGTAAAGCGGAATAAATACATGTATGGGGATGGATTGTTCAGTCGAAGCATGCGGTACACATCAATAGCATCGGCAGCACAAGGCATGGAAAAACGTTGCGATAAAACTACTTGAAAGGCTTCGCCAGCAAGGATTTCTTCTTTGACATGTGCGATGTTTTTCTTAAACGCATCTGCCGAAATGTTTCCGGTGTATTCGGGTAATGAGAACTCTGGAATTGTTGCGGCATCGCCCGGTATTGATTGTGCTAAATCAGTTTGCATGCGATCTAGTCTTTCGTTGCATGATGCGAAAGCTTCATCGATGCGATCATCGCTGCCATCCCAATTGATCGCATTTGCAATCAATGTGATCGTTCCTTCGCTGTGATCCATCACAGCCAAGTCACTAGTGAGCATGAAAGAAAGCTCTGGAAGTGGAATATCTTTATGCGAAAGCGATGGAAGTTTTTCTAGCCTTCGAACAACGTCATAGCCCATGAAACCAACCAAGCCACCAGTTAATGGTGGTAGACCTTCTATTTTTGGCGAACGTAAATGCGCCGCCGATAAACGCAGAGCTTGCAGCGGATCGATTCCTGTTGGCGCACCAGCTGGCGCAGTCCCCTGCCAATACGCCAAACCATCTTTTTCACTTAACGTGGCCTCGCTGCGAACACCAATAAATGAGTAACGCGACCAAACCCCACCATGTTCAGCAGATTCTAAAAGAAATGTGTTTTCAGCACTCTTTGCTAACTTCTTGTAAACACCAAGCGGGGTTTCAGAATCTGCAAGCAGCTTTCGCGATACAGGTATGACATTTGAAACTTTTGCATACGCACGAAACTGTTCTAGATCCATCGTTACGATCGCAGCTCTAACGGCGTGTGAAAACAGGTGCGTTCTCCTGTGTGGCAAGCGGCTCCAGTTTGAATGACTTGAAGAAGTACAGCATCGCCATCACAATCTAATGAGATTGATTGGACTTCTTGATAATGGCCAGATGTTTCACCCTTTACCCATAGCTCACTGCGGCTGCGCGACCAATATGTTGCTTTGCCTGTCGTCAAGGTCAGTTCTAGTGATTCAGTGTTCATGTACGCCAACATCAAAACTTCTTTACTGGATACATCTTGGACAACTGCAGGGATCAAAAGGTTTGGATCCTTCAGAAGAGCAGCTACCTGTGGATCCAGAGTTGTCATGTGCTTATTCTGCCTTACCGAGTCGCAACGGCGCGCACCGGATAATTGTGCTTACCCAGGTACCGCTTCACATCCCCGATTCGGTGGACTCCGAAGTGAAAGACACTTGCTGCAAGTAGCGCATCTGCGCCAGCATCAAGGGCTGCAGAAAAATCTTCTAACGATCCAGCCCCACCACTTGCAATCAATGGAACCTTTGCAACAGCGCGGACTGCAGTAATCATTCCTATGTCATAACCCGCACGGGTTCCATCTGCATCCATGGAGTTAAGCAGGATTTCACCGATTCCTAGAGCACACGCTTGTTCTACCCATGCAAGTGCGTCAACACCAGCACTTTGTCGTCCCCCATGTGTTGTCACTTCAAAACCTGAATCAGTTCGAGCCCGACGTGCGTCAACGGAAAGCACTAACACTTGTGAGCCAAAGCGATCGGCAATCTCTGCGATTAATTGTGGGCGGGCTAGCGCAGAAGTATTAATTGAAACTTTGTCTGCTCCGGCACGCAATAAACGATCGACATCGTCGACATTTCTTATTCCGCCACCAACAGTCAATGGAATAAAAACTTGCTCTGCGGTGCGTCGGACAACATCAAGGGTTGTCTCACGGCCGGCCACACTTGCTGAAATATCTAAGAAAGTTAATTCATCTGCGCCTTCAGTGTTGTACAGGGAAGCCATTTCAACTGGATCACCGGCATCGACTAGATCTGTAAAATTGACACCCTTTACTACTCGACCATCAGTGACATCTAAACAAGGGATGATTCGAACTGACAGGCTCATTTGCCGCTGACCTCTAACGCCTCTTGCAAAGTAAATTTTCCGGCGTACAAAGCTTTACCAACAATTGCGCCTTCCACACCTGTGCCAACAAGTGCGTTCAGAGCAGCGATGTCAGCTAGCGATGAGATTCCACCACTTGCAATAACCGGCTTTGTTGTCGCCGCACATACTGATTTCAATAGTTCTAAATTTGGACCGCCTAAGGTTCCATCTTTTGCAACATCTGTTACGACATAACGCGCGCAGCCATCACGATCTAGTCGAGCTAAGGTTTCAAAGAGATCTCCACCTTCTTTAGTCCAGCCACGTGCTGCCAAAGTGTGGCCGCGAACATCTAACCCAACAGCGATTCGATCACCATGTTCGGCAATTACTCGCGCGGTCCATTCAGGATCTTCTAGTGCAGCAGTTCCAAGATTGACGCGACGACATCCTGTGGCAAGTGCCCGACGTAAAGATTCATCGTCACGAATTCCGCCGGAAAGTTCAACCTTGATATCTAGCTTTCCAACAACTTCGGCTAATAGCGCTGAGTTTTCGCCGCGACCAAATGCTGCATCAAGATCTACCAAGTGCAACCATTCGGCACCTGCAGCTTGAAATTCAAGTGCTACATCTAGTGGTGCGCCATAAATGCTTTCTTTATCTAGTTCGCCTTGAACTAAACGAACCGCACGACCATCCTTTACATCTACTGCAGGCAATAGCTCTAGGTAACTCATAGCGATCCCACCCAATTCTTTATAAGCGCTAGCCCTGCAGCACCAGATTTTTCAGGATGAAACTGGGTAGCACTGATGTACCCATCTTCAACTCCCGCAAGAAATTTTTCTCCGTGAGTGCTCCACGCCTGTGTTTTTCCAACCGCAACCTTTGCTGCAAATGAATGAACAAAGTAAAAAGATTCACCTTCAACGCCTTTAAACAAAACTGAGCCGGAGCTAGTTTCTATAGTGTTCCAACCCATGTGCGGCAAGATTGGTGCATTTAACTTGGAAACTGTTCCTTCCCAGATTCCAACACCAGCATGGGCTTGGGTTTGCGAATGTTCCGTGCCTTGACTAAACATGATTTGCATTCCGATACAGATTCCCAAAGTTGGACGTTCTTTAGCTAAACGTTCTCGAACAATTTCTGCTCCAGCGACTGCATTTAATCCATCCATGCACGCTGCAAAGGCCCCAACTCCTGGAACAACTAAACCTTCGGCTTCTAGTGCAACTTTTCGATCTGAAGTAACAATTACATCTTTACCGGCAGTTGCAAAGGCACGCTCTGCAGATCGAAGATTGCCAGAGCCGTAATCAAGAATTGCTATCAAAGAGAACCTTTTGTCGAAGGAATTCCGGCGACTCTGCCATCTAGTGAAACTGCATCACGAAGCGCGCGTGCAACAGCTTTAAACTGCGCTTCAAATACATGGTGTGCGTTGCGGCCTTCAAGCACCCGAATATGAAGTGCAATGCGCGCTTCGGCAACAATTGACTCCCAAATGTGCTTGCCAAGGGTTGTATCAAAAGTTCCAATTAGTTCAACTATTTCTGGTTGACGGTGCACAAGGTATGGACGTCCGGAAAGATCAACTGCAGCTTGAACTAGGACTTCATCGAGTGGAACCATCGAATCACCGAAACGACGAATACCTGCCTTGTCCCCCAGTGCTTCACGCAATGCCTGTCCAAAAGCAAGCGATGTATCTTCAACTGTGTGATGAGAATCCACATCGACATCCCCAGTTGTCTTTATTGTTAAATCAAAACCTGAGTGCTTGCCTAATTGCGACATCATGTGATCAAAGAATGGAACACCAGTAGCAACATCGATAATGCCTTGGCCATCTAGATTGATCTCAACCAGTACGTGTGACTCGTGAGTCTTTCTTTCGACGCGTGCTGTTCTCATGGCTATCTCCTTTAAATGAGCTCTTTGAGGGCTGAAACAAACAATTGATTCTCGGCTTCATTGCCAATTGTGACTCTTAAGTACCCTGATAATCCCACATCTCTAATCAGAACACCCTTTTCTAGCAAGGCTGCCCACAGTTGTGGCGCATCCTGCTTGAAACCTGTGAAGAGAACAAAGTTGGCACTACTTTCAATAGTGGTCAGTCCCATATCGTGAAGTGCTTGTACAACCTGACCTCTGGCACTTATCAAGGTTGCTACACCGCTTAAAAGTTCTGATCGATGATCAATTGCTACCTGTGCTGCAGCTTGAGTAAGTGCGCTCAGGTGATACGGAAGTCGAACAATCATCATGGCATCTTTGACCGCACCATCACTTACTAAATACCCAAGTCGCGCACCCGCAAAAGCAAATGCTTTGCTCATGGTGCGAATAACAATCACATGAGGATTGTTCGCAATCAAAGTGACTGCAGATTTTTCTTGGGAAAATTCGGCATAGGCTTCATCGACAACCAATAACCCACCCACTTGTTTTGACGCATCAGCTAGCTTTTGAATGGAATCAATTGTTACTGCTCCACCAGTTGGATTATTTGGCGTTGTTATAAAGGTCAGCGTTGGCTTGTTCGCCAAGATTTGAGCAACCGCATCCCCGGTATTTAGCGAAAAGTCAGCATTGCGCTTTCCATCAATCCAGGTTGAACCGGTGACCTTTGCAATCAAGGGGTGCATCGAATACGAAGGAATGAATCCTAAAACAGGACCTTGTCCAAAAGCTAAGAAAATTGATTGGATGATTTCATTGGAACCATTTGCTGCCCAAATATTGTCCAATGAAAACTTAGTTGCACTTTGTTCATTGATGTACTGAGCAAGTTTTTCCCGAAGAATCGTGGCATCACGATCTGGATAACGATTCAGATCAGCGGCAACCTTTGCTACCGCATCGGTAATCGCCTTTTGCAGCGCAGGTGAAGGTGCATATGGATTCTCATTTGTATTAAGCGCAGCTATTGCTGGAACCTGCGGAGCGCCATACGGTGACAATGGACGCAAAGCTTCACGCAGAGGCAACCACGTTGGCCAACTCATGACAGGTTCTCCAGACGCACAGTCATTGCTTCACCATGTGCCGGCAAATCTTCAGAGTTAGCTAAAACTACGACAGTATCAACAATGTCAGTAAATGCTTTTTGGTCGTATTCAATAAAGTGCAATCCACGCAAAAAGGTTTGCACTGAAAGCCCACTTGAATGACATGCGCAACCACCTGTAGGCAGTACGTGATTAGAGCCGGCAGAGTAATCACCTAATGAAACTGGTGAGAATCTTCCGATAAATACTGCGCCAGCATTTCGAATCTTTGCCGCATCACTGCGCGCATTTCTGGTTTGGATTTCTAGGTGCTCGGCGGCGTAAGCGTTAACAACAGCTAAACCTTGTGCGATGTCATCAACTAATGCAATGGCAGATTGAATTCCAGACAGCGCTGACTTGATTCGATCTGCATGCTTTGTCGCAGCTACGCGAACTTTGAGCTCTGCTTCTACCGCTGCTGCTAGTTCGGGTGAATCTGTAACCAACACCGCTGCTGCAATTACATCGTGCTCTGCTTGGCTAATTAAATCTGCTGCAACATCTGCCGCGATTGCTGAAGAGTCTGCCAAGATTGCAATCTCAGTTGGTCCAGCTTCGGAATCAATTCCGATAACTCCGCGCAATGCGCGCTTTGCTGCCGCAACATAAATATTTCCAGGTCCTGTTACTAGATCAGCCTTTTCGCAGACCCCATCCATTCCGTAAGCAAAAAGTGCAATCGCTTGGGCTCCCCCAACGGCATAAACCTCGGTGATTCCAAGTAACGCACAGGTTGCAAGAATTGTAGGGTGCGGCAATCCGCCAAATTCTTTTTGAGGAGGCGATGCAACGGCGATTGATTGCACCTTAGCAATTTGTGCCGGAATAACATTCATCATGACGCTACTTGGATACACCGCGCGACCACCAGGAACATATAAACCAACGCGATCTACGGGAATCCATTTTTCGGTAACTGTTCCACCATCAACCACAGTTGTGGTCTTCTCGGCTCGCAATTGATCGTTGTGAACTTTTGTAATTCGCTGGATGGATATTTCAAGTGCCGTGCGAATCGCTGGATCCAATTGTGCAAGGGCTAAATCCAACGCGCTCTGTGCAACCTTGATGCTAGCGGGCTTCACTCCATCAAACTCTTCGGCTAATGCGATCAGATCTGCTTCTGTTCCATTCTTTACTTTTTCTAGAATAGGTTGGATGAGCACCATCGCATCTTGGACATTGAGCGTTGCCCGCGGTAATTCATTGTTGTATTGAGCTTTAGATAGCGATCGTCCGCGCAGGTCAACGGTACGAATCATTAGGCAATTATAACGGCAAGGCGGCAGGGGATGCCCATTAATTTAAACCAGGCAGTTAGGCCCAAGAATTGATTTCAAATCAGCGCTCAGGCTTGGTGAAGATGTGATCAATGCATCAACCTTCATCACAGTGCTACTTCCATTGTCTACCAGCTGCAAATGAACTTCGCGCTTTCCCGGATGTGATCGCAAAATCTCTTTTATTCGATCGACAACCGGTGGCGTGCACTGCTGTATCGGAAGCGAAATAATCAGTGGGCCAGTTGGGCCGGCACTTATATCTGGCATAGACATTTCGAGTGCGGTAAATCGCAAAGCATCTTCACGACGATCTACTCGGCCTCTAATTGTGACGATTCGATCTTCAGTCAAAGACATTGAATATTGGTTATAAGTATTTGCAAAGAAGAGCACTTCTAGCGCACCCTCTAAATCTTCAACAGTAACTACCGCCCATGATGCACCTTGTCGTGAAACCTTGCGCGTAACACTTGTAATCAAGCCACCGATAGTCACGATTGATTCATGTTGTGCGCCATGATCAGCAAGTTCGCTAATTGACATATCTGTATTGGAACGCAAAACATGTTCAACGCCGAGCAAAGGATGATCAGAGACATACAGTCCCAACATCTCACGCTCGTAAGAAAGCAACATCGCTTTATCCCACTCGCCAGTTGGTACTTCAATATCTAAACCAGAAACCGCAGTAACCGCTTCTCCCCCGAAGAGATCAAACTGACCAATTGCTTCGGCTCGCTTTGATTCGATAACAGAGTCAATTGCTTCAAGGTGGACGGCAATTAATCCCTTACGTGTGGAACCCAGCGAACCAAAAGCTCCAGCTTTGATAAGGGATTCAATTGTCTTTTTATTGCACACTTGGGCATCAACCTTGGCAAGGAAATCTCCGAAGGATGTGTAGCGGCCTTTTGAATCACGCGCATTCTTGATTGATGCAACGACGCCTTCTCCAACATTTCGAATCGCAGCTAAACCGAAACGAATATCTACACCTCGTGGGGTGTATTCAGCATCTGATTCGTTGACATCAGGTGGCAAAACCTTAATTCCCATGCGACGACATTCTGATAAATATAACGCTGACTTATCTTTGTCATCTCGCACAGAAGTCAAAAGCGCTGCCATGTATTCAGTTGGGTAATTAGCCTTCAGATATGCAGTCCAGTAGGAAACGACACCGTAACCTGCAGAGTGAGCACGGTTAAAGGCATAGTCAGAGAAGGGAATCAAAACTTCCCATAAACGTTTGATTGCAGCTGTCGAGAAACCGTTTTCCTTCATACCTGCTTCAAAAGGAACGTACTCTTTATCCAGAATTTCTTTGTTCTTCTTACCCATCGCTTTTCGCAAAAGATCTGCGCGACCCAAAGTAAAGCCCGCAACCTTTTGTGCAATCGCCATAACTTGCTCTTGATAAACAATTAAGCCGTAGGTATCACCCAAGATTTCATGCAGCGGAACAGATAGTTCTGGGTGAATAGGTTCTACGGGCTTTCGACCATTCTTACGATCTGCATAGTTGTTGTGCGCATTTTCACCCATTGGACCTGGGCGATACAGCGCGATAACTGCCGAAATATCTTCAAATGAATCTGGCGACATGCTCTTTAGCAGCGCGCGCATTGGCCCACCGTCGAGCTGGAATACGCCCAAAGTATCGCCGCGACTTAAGAGTTCATAAGTTTTCGGATCATCAAGAGTTAAATCTTCAAGCACAACATCTTTACCTTGGTTCGCTTTAATGTTGAGCAAGCAATCATCAAGTACCGAAAGGTTTCGCAGCCCCAAAAAGTCCATCTTGAGCAGGCCAGTTGCTTCGCATGCACCCATATCAAATTGGGTAATGATCGCTCCATCTGCTTCGCGACGATGAATTGGAATTACATCTAGCAACGGTTCTCTGGAAAGAATCACACCGGCCGCATGCACACCCCATTGGCGCTTCAATCCTTCAAGACCTCGTGCAGTATCTACAACGCGTTTTGAATCTGGATCTGCGTTATATAGCGAACGGAATTCGCCGGCTTCGCCATAGCGATCATCTTTTGGATCAAAAACTCCGCTGAGCGAAATGTCCTTACCCATAACCGATGGTGGAAGCGCTTTAGTCAGCTTTTCACCAACAACGTAGGGATAACCAAGAACTCGGGTCGAATCCTTAATCGCTTGCTTAGATTTAATCGTTCCGTAAGTGATGATCTGAGCAACGCGATCTTCACCATATTTATTGGTTGCATATCGAATCATTTCGCTGCGTCGGCGTTCATCGAAGTCCAAGTCGATATCAGGCATAGAAATACGTTCTGGATTTAGAAAGCGCTCAAACAACAAACCATGCTCGAGTGGATCAAGTCCGGTAATTCCCAATGAGTAGGCAACAAGTGAACCTGCTGCAGATCCGCGACCTGGACCAACACGAATACCAACTTTTTTAGCGTGACCAACTAGGTCTGCAACTACAAGGAAGTAGCCAGGAAAACCCATTTTCTCCATAACGCCAAGTTCATACTTCAAACGCTCAACATGTTCTGGAGTAATGCGAGCTCCCAGACGCTCTGTTAATCCCCGCTCTGCCTCTTTTTTCAACCAGGAATCTTCGGTTTCTCCGGCAGGAACTTCGAATTGAGGAAGCAGATTTTCTCCCTCTCGCAAAGTAATGTTGCAGCGCTCTGCGATCAACAAAGTGTTATCGCAACTTTCAGGAATATCCTTAAAGAGTTCGCGCATTTGTGCGGCGGTCTTCACATAGAAAGAGTCATTATCAAATTTAAATCGCTTTGGATCTGCCAAAGTTGAGCCAGACTGAACGCAGAGCAGCGCTTCATGTGCACCAGCATCGGCTTGGCGTGTGTAGTGCAGATCGTTAGTTGCAAGAAGAGGTAGTCCAAGTTCTTTACCCAACTTCATCAGATCAGCTTTAACCCGGGATTCGATTTCAATTCCGTGATCCATTACTTCAAGGAAAAAATTCTCTTTCCCGAAAATGTCTCGATAAGCACTTGCTGCCTTGATCGCTTCTTTGTAAGCACCCATGCGCAAACGAGTTTGAATTTCTCCACCTGGGCACCCAGTTGTTGCGATCAAGCCCCTTGAATACTGTGCAAGAAGTTCGCGATCCATACGAGGCTTGTAGTAATAACCTTCAAGAGATGCAAGTGATGACAACCTAAAAAGATTGCCTAGCCCTTCATTGTTTTCGGCCAAGATTGTCATGTGGGTATATGCGCCACCACCAGAGACATCATCTTCTCCGCCATCTGCCCACTGGACACGCTTCTTATCAAAACGTGATTCCGGTGCAACGTAGGCTTCAATACCAATGATTGGCTTTACATCGGCATTTTTGGCCGCTTTATAAAATTCAAAAGCACCAAAAACATTTCCGTGATCTGTCATTGCAATTGCCGGCATGCCCTGGGCTTTGACTTCAGACATTAAATCGCCAACGCGCGCAGCACCATCGAGCATCGAATACTCGGTATGGACGTGAAGATGAACGAAATTGTCTTTAGGCATGATTGGCGAGATTAGTGGCTACGGCAGAACGGCGTCGGAAAGCAACGCCAGCGAGCGTGTGAGATCGGCAGGATATGGGGCGTTGAAGTGCAAAACTTGGCCTGTAACAGGGTGAGCAAAGCGAAGTTCTGCTGCGTGGAGCCACGGTCTAGACATTTGCAAACTTTTGGCCAAAACAGGATCGGCTCCATATGTTGTGTCGCCAACAAGCGGGTGGTGCAGTGCTGAAAAGTGAACACGGATTTGGTGTGTGCGACCAGTTTCAAGTTCCACTTTCACCATGGATACCCCGCGATAAAATTCAATTACTTCGTAATGAGTAATTGATTCTTTTCCAGTTGCAACTACTGCAAAGCGATGATCTTCCTTGGGATGTCGATCAATCGGTGCATCAATTGTTCCAGTTGTCGGATCCAAATGACCTTGCACCATCGCATGATAAATCTTTTCAACGGTGCGATTGCGAAATGCATCTTTCAAAACATGAAAAGCGGTATCACTTTTTGCCACGATCATTAATCCGCTGGTGCCGACATCTAATCTATGAACAATTCCCTGACGTTCTGCTGGACCAGAAGTGCTGACCGAATAACCAGCCGCCATCAACGCTCCAACAACTGTTGGACCTGTCCACCCTGGACTTGGGTGCGCCGCACATCCAATTGGTTTATCTATAACAACAATGTCTTGATCATCGTAAACAATCGTCAGACCCTCTAAAGGTGTCAGCGGAATTGGATCGGTATTAACTGGCGCAGGCATTAAGACATCAATAACTTGACCCGCTGTCACACGATCAGACTTAGGCATCGCTTTACCGCCAGTTGTGATGTCTCCATCTTCTAGCAGCTTTACAACAGCGGTTCGGGATAGACCCAGCACACGAGTTAGCGCGCTATCAATGCGCTCTCCCGCGACTCCTTCTGGCACCGACAAGGTGCGCAATTCGCGGTTACTCATAGCTGTGAGCCTACCTTTGTTATGGGCGGGATGTTTCTCACGGTTAAAACCATAGAAAGCAGAGCAGCAGAAACTATTGCCATGTCAGCGATGTTAAACACTGGCCAATTGGGAAGTTGCAACCAATCAATTACATGACCTCGCAAGATGCCGGGCTCGCGGAAGATGCGATCGACCATGTTTCCCAAGATTCCGCCTAAAACTAATCCCAAAACCACTGCCCACCCACGGGAAGTAATTTTTGGCGAGTAATACAAAACTACGATCATCACCACCAAACTAAAGAGTGATAAAAATATCGTTGCACCTGCGGCAAAAGAAAAAGCAGCCCCAGGGTTTCGAACAAAGGTAAGTTGTAAGAACTCACCAATTACTTTGATATTTGATTTATAGGAAAGATTATTGACCGCCCAGATCTTGGTTGCTAAATCAAGAATCCAAACTGCCCAGGCAACACTAAAGAGTGTGCGCCACGTGCGCACCGTTAGCGCCGTTCTTCCTTCTGCTTGCACAGCATGCAGAGAGTTGCGCGAGGAAATACTTGTAAGCGAGCCTTACCGATTGGTGAGCCACACTCTTCACAATTTCCGTATGTCTTGTTTTCAATTCGCTCAAGTGCTCGTTCAGTCTGCAAAACCATGTCGCGCGCGTTAATCACAAGTGACATTTCATGCTCGCGTTCAAAAGTCTTGGTTCCAGCATCGGCTTGATCATCGCCAGCGCCTTCGCCAGATTCTTGAATCAATGCATCCATCTCTTGCTCAACAACTGCAAGTTCGCTGCGCAAACGATCTAACTCCTTTGAAATTTCACCTTTAATCGCTTTGATTTCGGCAGCAGTCCATGGAGATTCGTTCTCGCTGACAACAACCGGCGTAGGTGCGACTTTGATTGGCTTTAGCGGTGCGATCTTCTTGCCACTCTTTACCGGACGTGGTGGAGGCGGCATCACTAAACGACGCTCTTCTACAACCGGTGCTACAACGGGTGCAGTAATTGTTGAGACTGAAACTGTTTGGGATTTCTCATCGACCGTCAGAGTGGTCTTGGATGGAAATGGCTTTCCTGGAGCTTTCTTTACGGGAATGCTCTTTACCGCTGCCTTTTTTGCTGGAGCTGCTTTCTTAGCAACTTTTTTTGCTACCGCTTTTTTAGCAGGTGCTGCTTTCTTGGCAACCTTCTTTGCTGGAGCCTTCTTCGCTGGAGCCTTCTTCGCAGTGGCTTTCTTGGCAACCTTCTTTGCTGGAGCCTTCTTAGCAGCCGCCTTCTTAGCGACTACTTTCTTTACAGGCTTCTTAGGCATGTCGCGAACCTTATGCCTTCGCACCCGCCCTGACCAAGTTCGCCACGGTGAATTTTTAACGAATCAATCAACTACACTTAGAACCTCGCGTAAAGGGCGTTGACGGGGCTATCACCTCACGAGCTGGCAGGAAGAAATGGGCCTTGGTCCATGTAGAACCGGCACGCGGGATTACAAGTGGCACACCACAGTGTGCAAGGCGGGTGGTACCGCGAAAGCTGTGAACGCAGCGATCGTCCCTCCAGAGTTTGTTTTCTGGAGGATTTTTTTATGTCATTTCGCGCCATTCCAGCAGCTGTTGATCTGCCTGCCGTCGAACATTCAATCCTGAAGTTCTGGCGCGAAAACTCAATCTTTGAAAAGACTGTTGCAGCACGTGAAGGTGCACCAGCGTGGACTTTTTATGAAGGTCCCCCAACAGCAAATGGCATGCCTGGAACCCACCACATTGAAGCCCGCGTATTTAAGGATTTGTTTCCACGTTTTCACACAATGAAAGGCAAGCAAGTAACTCGTAAAGCGGGTTGGGATTGTCACGGTTTGCCAGTTGAAATCGCTGTAGAAAAAGAGCTTGGTTTTTCTGGAAAAGGCGATATTGAAAAATTTGGTATCGCGCCATTTAATGACAAGTGTCGTGAATCTGTTCAGCGTCACGTAAGTGCATTTACCGACATGACAGATCGCATGGGTTTCTGGGTTGATTTTGATGAAGCGTATTGGACTATGTCTCCTGAATATGTGGAATCAGTCTGGTGGTCACTTAAGGAAATCTGGAAAAAGGGTTTGCTTGTGCAAGACCATCGCGTGGCACCATATTGCCCGCGCTGCGGAACTGGATTATCAGATCACGAATTAGCCCAAGGATATGAAACAGTTACGGATCCATCGGTCTTTGTTCGCTTTCCGGTTACTTCAGGTGAGCTAGCTCAACTCAATGCATCGTTATTGGTGTGGACTACTACCCCATGGACTTTAGTTTCAAACACGGCGATTGCGGTTCACCCAGATGTTGAATATGTAGCGGTCGAAGTTACCCATGAAGAAACAACTGAAGTTTTAGTTGTGGCTAAGAATTTAATTGAAGCGGTCAAGGGTGAAAAGAAGATTCTGAAAACCATGCTGGGTAAAGCGTTGGAACGCACCACCTATAAGCGACCATTTGATTACATTGAGATTCCAGATGCTCACTTTGTTGTTCTTGCGACCTATGTAACAACTGAAGATGGGTCAGGATTAGTACACCAAGCCCCGGCTTTTGGCGCAGATGACTTAGCGGTTTGCCGTAGCTACGGCCTGCCAGTTGTAAATCCAATTGCACCTGATGGTCACTTCTTGGCTGAGGTGGCCGTTGTTGGTGGAATCTTTTTCAAAGATGCCGACAAGCCGCTAGTCAAAGAGTTAAAGGCAAGTGGTGCTTTATACAAGCATCAACAATATGAGCACTCGTATCCGCACTGCTGGCGTTGCCACACTGCGCTGATGTATTACGCGCAACCATCGTGGTACATCCGCACTACTTCAATTAAGGATGCTCTGCTTCGCGAAAACGCGGCAACGGATTGGCATCCAGAGACAATCAAAGAAGGTCGTTATGGCGATTGGCTCAATAACAATATTGACTGGGCGCTTTCTCGTAATCGCTACTGGGGAACGCCTTTGCCAATTTGGCGCTGCGAAAACAAGCACGAGATTTGTGTTGATTCGCTGAAGGAACTTGGCGCTTTGGCAGGCCAAGAGCTTTCTAGTCTGGATCCACATCGTCCATTTGTTGATGACATCACTTTTGCTTGCGCAGAGTGCTCATCGACTATGACACGCGTCCCTGAAGTTATTGACTGCTGGTATGACTCAGGTGCGATGCCTTTTGCGCAATGGGGTTACCCGCACAAGGAAGGTTCAGTAGAAAAGTTCAAGGCTTCATACCCTGCCGACTTCATTTGTGAAGCGATTGATCAAACTCGCGGCTGGTTCTATACCTTGATGACTATCGGAACATTGGTCTTTGATAAATCTTCATATAAAACAGTTCTGTGTCTGGGCCATATCTTGGATAAAGATGGGCGCAAAATGAGTAAACATCTTGGAAATGTTCTAGAGCCAATGGCGTTGATGGATCAACATGGCGCTGATGCGATTCGTTGGTACATGTTGGCTGCAGGTTCTCCATGGGCTGCACGTCGTGTTGGCCATGACAGTATCAATGAGGTTGTTCGTAAGACTTTGTTGACCTACTGGAACACTGTTTCTTTCCATGCGCTTTATGCCAATGCATCAAACTTTGAAATTTCCCAAACCCCAGCCCTATCGCAGCGTCCACTTATGGATCGTTGGATCATCTCTGAGCTGAACATCTTGGTAAAGGAAGTTGACGCGGCGCTAGAAGACTTTGATTCACAAATTGCAGGTCGCGCACTTGCGCGATTTATTGATGATTTATCTAACTGGTATGTGCGACGATCTCGTCGACGTTTCTGGGATGGTGATACGGCCGCCCTTGGCACATTGCATGAATGCTTAGTGACACTTACCCAGCTGCTTGCTCCCCTAGTTCCATTTATTACTGAGCAAGTTTGGCAAGAGTTGGTTCTTCCTGCTGATGCAACACAACCAGCATCGGTTCATCTTTCCAACTGGCCTTTGGTCAATGAAGCCGCAATTGATTCAGAGTTAGGATCACAAGTTGCCTTGACCCGAAGAATTGTTGAATTAGGTCGAGCAACTCGCGCCGAATCAGGAATCAAAATCCGTCAGCCGTTAGGTCGCGCACTTATTGCTGCAAGTGGCTGGGCAACTTTGCCTGAGGCTATGCGTGAGCAAATTGCCGATGAATTGAATGTACAAACCTTGCAAGACATTGCAACCGCCGATGGCGACCTTGTCGATATCAGCGTCAAAGCTAACTTCAAATCACTTGGTGCAAAATTTGGCGGAGCGGTGCAGGAAATCGCAAAAGCCATTGCCGCAACCGATGCAACTTCGTTAGTTAAGACGCTACGTTCAGCCGGAACAACAACTGTTGGTACCTGGGAAATCGCGCTGGATGATCTAGTCGTTACCGAAGTTCCAAAGAGTGGTTGGAGCGTTTCTTCACACGATGGCGAAAGCGTTGCGCTGGATCTAGAGCTCACCCCTGCGCTGATTGCGGCCGGAAATGTGCGTGAGGTAATTAGATTTATCCAGGAGCGTCGAAAGAGTGATGGGCTGGAAATTTCAGATCGTATAAACGTGACCTGGAATGCCACTGATGAAATGGCAGCGGCAATCGAAACTGATCTGGGTCATATTGGCGATGAAGTTCTAGCGCTATCCATGACACGTGATCCTGGTTTAGCAATCACGGATTCAGAGATTGGTGTTGAGGTCGTGCTAGTTAAGCAATAACTACAGACCGCGCAGTAGCCCCATTAGCAATTGTGTTCCGAAGAAGAGCACGATGAAACTCATGTCCAAACTGATTGCACCTAAGCGAAGTGGTGGCACGAAACGACCAACAAACTTCATCGGTGGATCAGTAATTGTGTAGATAGCCTCTACGAAGTAAAGCAGGATGCCTTTAGGGCGCCAGCTTCTGGAAAACATTTGGACGTAATCAAAAATCAAACGCCCCAAAAGTGCCAGCAGAAAGATTTGAAGAACACTGGCAAGCAGTGAGCCCACGTTCAACATGATCAGCTCTGGTTAAAGAAACTTGCTTGAGCAGCTGCAGACTTATCTTCAGAGCTAACTGAAACATTTGCAGGCGAAAGCAGGAACACCTTCTTTGTTACACGTTCAATAGTTCCGTGTAAACCAAAAGCTAGACCACTTGCAAAATCAACTAAACGCTTGTGCTCTGATTCATCCATTTCAGTCAGGTTGATGATCACTGGATTTCCTTGACGGAAATGCTCACCGATCGTACGAGCCTCGTTGTAATAACGTGGATGCAAAGTAACGATGCGATCCATCGCTGGAAGATCAAGCTGTGGTGCAATCTCTACAACTGATGAGTGACGCAATGAACCAACAGAACGTGGTTCGCGAGTTTTAATGCGAACATCTCCTGTTGATGCGATTGCTGGAGTACTAGTAGTTGCTGCTTGTGGAGTATCAAATTCAGGATCATCCATCAAGCCAAGGTAATTAGCGACACGGCGCATTGCGTTAGACATGGTTAAAGGTTACCTGTGGGGTGAGCGAGAACCGAGGATTGATGAGCCTACGCGCGCATGTGTCGCACCATGTGAAATAGCTGATTGGTAATCACCACTCATCCCCGCAGATAAAGAATCCGCCTTAGGAAATCTGAGTAAAAACTCATTACGAATCACTGCTAATTGCGAATATGCCTTATCCGGATCCATTTCTACCGGCGGGACGGACATCAGGCCCACCAAGGTATGAACCTTTGATTCCGACACTAATTCGGCCAAACGGTATAGCTGATCTACCCCTGCTCCCCCTCGATTGTGGGCCCCATCCAGGGAAACCTGCAGAAAAATACTTAAGGGATGTGGCGCAACTTTTTTAATAATTTCAAAATGGCGGGGATCATCTAATGAGTGAATCACCGAGGCCCAGGATGTTATCGACTTTAATTTATTGCTCTGAATTTGTCCTTGAAAGTGCCAAGTACCCGGCACAACTGCAGACTTTTCTACGCCTTCAGAGTCCCGGTTTTCACCAAAATCTTTGACTCCTAACTCTTTGAGAATCTGAACATCACTAGCCGGAAAGGTCTTAGTAACGGCGATCAAGGTAACTGGATGGGCGGCAACGGCTGCAATGTTTGCACGAACCGTTTCAAGGTTGTGTGCAATTTCTTCTTTTCGACTCATAGTGCAACTACCCCAGCAAATCTTCCCGTTGGATTTTGGCGACGATGAGAAAAATACAGCTCATCTTCAAAGGTGCAGACCGTCGAAGCTTCATATGAAACACCCACTGCTACTAAATCTGCAATCAATGCTTTCGGTAGATCTAGTCCAGGAGTTCCTTTTCGAGTCGTCGCAAATGCACGAGGGTGTTCGGCAATTACATCTTGCTGCATCGCAAAAGGCACTTCATAACAACTGCCACAAATTGACGGCCCTAAAATGGCATGAAGTTCTATTGCACCAAGTGATCTCATTGTGTGTATGGCCTTAATCGCAATGCGTTTGACCAACCCTGCCCGGCCAACATGAATTGCACCGACAACTTCTTTGGAAACCAGCAGCAAAGGAATGCAATCGGCAACCATGACTGCCAAAGAAAGATTTGGTGTGGTGGTGATCAAACCATCACATGTAAGTTTCTGCGCCGTAATCGTTTCCACCACTTCAATGTGGTCACCATGAACTTGATTCATGAACTGCGCCGCGCCAATCTTTTTTCGATTGGAATCAACTATTACTGGATCGTCACCAACATGCAGCGCTAAATTCAATGATTCATAGACGCCAAGGCTTTCGCCTCCGCGTCGATCGGTAAAGAAGTGAGGCAAAGCCTTACTTCATGAAGTCAGGCACGTCGATTTCGTCCTCTGCAACTAACTCTTCAAAGGTCACGCGACGCTTTGGAGTTTCATTGCCTAGATCGAGTGCGACAGAAAGCGGATCATTTGAAGCAATTGGATCGGCCACGCCGCCCAGGGTTGCTGCATCGATTACGGGTGTGGCTACCTTCTTTGGTGCTCCACCTTCAAATCCTGCAGCTACAACGGTGATGCGAACCTCGTCACCTAGTGCATCATCAATTGTTGTTCCGAAAATGAACTTAGCGTTTGGATGAACCGCTGACTGAACCAGCTCGCACGCTTCATTAACTTCAAAGAGACCTAGATCTGATCCGCCAGAGACTGAAAGAAGTACTCCCATAGCTCCATCAATTGAGGCTTCAAGGAGTGGACTTGAAATCGCTAGTTCGGCTGCACGAAGTGCACGATTTTCGCCACGGGCAGAACCAATACCCATCAACGCCGAACCTGCTCCAGACATAACAGCCTTAACATCTGCAAAGTCCAAGTTAATCAAACCAGGTTGGGTAATGATCTCAGTGATTCCCTGCACGCCAGAAAGCAATACTTGATCTGCACTCTTGAATGCATCGGCCAAAGTAATTGTGCGATCTGAAATTGCAAGCAAGCGATCATTAGGAATAACAATTAATGTATCTACTTCTGCACGCAAAGCTTCAATACCAACATCTGCTTGCGCTGAACGAAGTTTTGCTTCAAAAGAAAATGGTCGGGTTACTACACCAATAGTTAAGGCACCAATATCTTTTGCAATCTTTGCAACAACAGGTGCTGCACCTGTTCCTGTTCCGCCACCTTCACCTGCAGTTACAAAAACCATATCTGCACCGCGCAAAATTTCTTCAATGTCATCTGCATGATCTAGTGCAGCTTCGCGTCCCTTGTCTGGATCCATTCCCGCACCAAGACCGCGCGTTGTCTTACGACCAATATCTAATTTCACATCTGCATCACTCATTAGCAAATGTTGTGCATCTGTGTTTATCGCAATGAACTCGACGCCCTTTAAACCGACATCGATCATTCGATTAATAGCGTTAACTCCACCGCCACCAATGCCGACGACTTTGATGACCGCTAAATAATTCTGTGGTGAAGCCACGTTAATCCTCCTTATGAACCATAAACCTCAAGTTGAGGCTTACAATTCACTACTTTTCGATAAGGCGAACTTAAAGTGCATGAGGGTGATTATCAAACACCGACATGAATTGATTAACGTGTCGCAAAAATTGGTTTTTAAAAAATCACTTAACGATTGGTGCACGTGGTGCCGAAACATCGACCCTCTTAATGTCTGCATTTTCCGGAAGCGCAATCAGGGCCCTATAAACCTTTAGTTTTAACTCATTTTCTGAGTCACTTCCCCATCGAATTTGAATATCTTTGCCATTGTTTTGGGTTAACAAAACCAGGGCCCCAGTTCTGCGAACCTTAACAACCGTCAAGGATGACTTGAGCTCATCAGGTAATTGCGTTAAGAAGTTAACAGCCTTTTTAGCATCTTCAAGATTTGCCGCTTCAATCTGAATCAATCCCTCTGGCCGGTTGCCTTGTGGCACAAAACTTGCAGCGGTTGAGTCGATAACTTGATTTTCAAAAGTTGCGATAGGAGTGCGCGATGTAAGTTCCACTACAACTTTCCCATTGATCCAGTTACGTGAAACGTCAGCTGACTTAACCCAATCAAGTTTTTCCAATTGAGTGGCTATCGCTCGTGGTTCAACTCGTGCCAACTTCTGCCCCTTGATAATTCCCGTACTCAAAGGTTTGGTACTGCCAATTACTTCTACTGACGAAACTGTGAATAAAGTTGAATAGCCCAACACATAGGTGGATCCCGCCAGTAGAGCTATGACTATCGCAGCAATCAAAGAGCGCTTCATTTAAGCAAAACGCCTTGTTAAGCCTTCAACAATGATTGGGGCTAGCGAACTCACATCTCCCGCACCTAACGTCATTATGACATCACCAGGTTGGGCATCTGCGATAACTGAATCTGTTACCTCTACAAAGTTAGGGATGTATTCACCCTTGGTCATCTTTGAGGCAATAATCTTCGAGTTAACGCCTTCGATTGGCTTTTCACTTGCTGCATACACTTCAAGCAGAATTGCTCGGTCAGCAACATTTAATTCGGCGGCAAACTGCTCGGCAAATGCTTTAGTCCTGGAGTAGCGATGTGGCTGGAAAATTACGATTAATCGGCCAGCATCTGCAAAACGTCGCGCGGCTTCAAGGGTCACATGTATTTCAGTCGGATGATGGCCATAATCATCGATCACTCGGATACCGTGAACAGTTCCCTTTACTTCAAATCTACGACCTGTCCCTCTAAAGCTTCCCAAACCAGTCAATAGCTCTGCTGGCGGGAAGCCCAGTTTTAAACCTGTTGCTAAAACGCCGGCCGCATTTAATAAATTGTGATGGCCGGGTACTTGCAGTTCGATGTGACCAACGCTCTTACCCTTCCAAATCGCTCTAGCGCGCGAGCCCATAGTGAGCAGTTCTATCTGATCAATGTGTAAATCGGCAGTTTCATTGACGCCGTAGGAAATCAATTCGATTGAAGAAAGGGTGTCAGCCAGTGCAACTGCGCCTACATCATCTGCGCAGTAAGTAAGGAATCCGCCGCTTTGAATGGTGGCGGCAAAATCTCTAAAGGCTTGGGCAACTGATTCGGCGGTTTCAAAGAAATCAACATGATCATGTTCAACATTTGTAACTATGGCAGCAAATGGGTGATATTCAATGAAGGAACCATCAGATTCATCGGCTTCTGCAACAAAGATTTCACCCGTTCCACGATGGGCATTTGATCCGGAAGCGGTAATTGTTCCGCCGATAGCAAAGGATGGATCTGCCCCACATGCTTGCAGCGCGACAGCAAGCATCGATGAAGTAGTTGTCTTGCCATGAGTACCAGCAACGGCAACACTCTTTGATAGCGACATCAAAACCGATAACGCGCCTGCTCTCGTCAAAATAGGAAGTTTTAACTCCAGGGCACGTAAACGTTCTGAATTGGAATCTGAAATTGCATTTGAATACACCACAAGATCAGAACCATCAACATTTTCTGCGCTATGTGATGTCGAAACCGTTGCACCGAGTGCAGACAAGGCGGTTACGACAGAGGAATCTTTAGCATCTGAGCCGCTGACAGTTATTCCGTGAGACAAAGCGATTCGCGCCAGACCGCTCATGCCAGCTCCACCGATTCCGATGAAATGCACACGCTTACCGATAAGTGATGTCAGTTGTGGCTTCATGATTTCAAGGCAAACTCGGTCAGGGCAACAATTTTTTGTGCGGCGTCAAGGTCTTGATCATCTCCATCAATTGGCGCGTTAGCGGCAGCGACTAACAATCTATCGACATGGGCAGCAATAAATTCCGCAGTGAACTCTTTTTGAGTGATGACTTCAGCCCGACCTTCTGCGACCAATGATGCAGCGTTGACGAACTGTTCTCCATTTCCAATGGGCAGCGGCACAAAAAGAGCGTATCGACCCAAAGCCCTAAATTCGCTACAGGTCACCGCGCCGCTTCGGGCAATAATTAAATCAGCTGCTAAATAGGCATCTGCCATTGCATCAACATAGGCAACTGGCTTGTAGCCACCTTGTGACTCTGGCAAGGCATTAAGTTTTCCAACTGAGTGAAGTACTGAGATTTCCTTTTGATTAAATATTGCAACGCTGTTACTGACAATTGCATTTATTGCCATTGAACCTTGAGAACCGCCCATAATGAAAACAAGTGGCCGATCTGCAGGAAAGCCCAAGCGCGACTTGGCAGCCCTTCGTGCACTCGCCCAGTTACTTGCCGAAGCAGCACAAGCGTTGGCAACATCTGAGCGAAGCGGTAAACCTGCCAGCAGGGCATCTGAAAACTTTCCTGATTCCACCGGATGAGCAACTGCAAGATGTGAAGTAAAGGCTGCGCCTAGTCGATTGGCCCAACCTGGCTTTGCGTTGGCTTCATGAATCACAATTGGAGTACGTGAAAGAGTTGCAGCCAAATATGCCGGTGCGCTGACATAACCGCCAAAACCAATAAGAACATCGGCCTTTTTTGCCACCTTCATTGCTGAAAGCACTGATGAAACTAAATCAAATGGTATTCGTAGCCATGACGCAGAAGGCTTTCTAGATATTGTGACTTTAGGGATAACGCGTAGTTCAAAACCTGCGGCCGGCACAAGTGTGTTTTCAAGTCCGCTCTTTGTTCCCAAAAAAATGCAGGTATCGCTCGGATACGTTTTCATCCATTGACGTGCAACAGCAAGTGCCGGTTCGATATGTCCTGCGGTGCCTCCACCAGCTAGAACTACCGTAGCCATTTGATTCCCGTCTCTTGTAATCCTTTATAGATTACTGGGTCTCTACGCGCTGCACCTAAAACAAACCCGATTCCCATGTATGTCGCAACCAACGCAGAACCACCATAAGAAACAAGTGGCAGGGTTACACCAACTACCGGCAAGACACTTATCGCAGAACCGACGTTAAGGACTATTTGAATTGCAAACCAACAACCAAGACCTGCAGATACATATCGCACCATAGGATCACTTGCGCGTAATGCTAATTTAAAGATTGAAAACAACAGCAGAGCTAACAAAAGTAAGGTGGCTAACGTTCCAAATAAACCAAGCTCTTCACCAATTACCGAGAATATAAAATCCGTGTGAGCTTCTGCAAGATTTCCCCATTTTTGGCGACTTGCGCCAAGACCCACACCGAAAAGGCCACCACTGGCTAGGCCCAACAAACTATGTGCCGGCTGCCAACCCGAGAATTTGTATTGATCTTCAGCAAATGGATTAAGGAAAACTGCAAAACGTTCTGCGCGATATGGAGATGTCAAAATCAAAACTGCCAGTGCTGCCAAACCTGCAGCTATACCAATTCCAAATAGGCCGATGCGCAAACCTGAAACCCACAACAAACCAGCCAAGATAAAGGCAAACACCGACGCAGTGCCCAAGTCGCGACCTGCCATCACCAAAACCATGCACAGCAAGAAGGCTGGCCCAATCAAAACAAGAACATTGCTATGAATCGCACCAGCACGTTCTCGAATTGCCAGCATGTGTCCTGCCCACAAAATCATCAAGAACTTTGCGATCTCACTGGGTTGAACATCGACAATTCCAAGACTGATCCAGTTGTGATTACCGTTGACGCTCTTTCCGATAAGTTGGACAAGCACTAAAAGAACGACTGAAATCAAGACACCAAAGCGTGCGATGACTTTCCATTGACGAAGTGACAACCGCGATAAGACCCATGCCATTGGTAGCGAAATCAGCAGAAAGAGAAATTGTCGGATCACGACTCCGTACGTTGTGCCGCGCGAGCCCAATGAATAAATCGATGAAGCAGAAAAAACCATAATCAAACCTAAAAGACTTAAAGCCAAGGTGCTCCCCAGCAGCATGTAATAAAGATTTACCGGCTTAGTGAAAAGAGTTTCCTTACTCTTCATGAGCAATTACCTTTCTGACCGCCGCAGCAAATCTATCTCCGCGATCTGCGTAGGAAAGGAATTGATCCATGGATGCGCATGCTGGTGCCAACAAAACCGCATCCCCTGACTTTGCGTGCTGTGAAGCTGCAGTAACAACTGATTCCATCAATAAATTTGAATCCGCTCCGCGGGTGTAGTCATTTGGAGAATCAATAAGGACTCTAGGAATATTAGGCGCGTACTTGATCAAAGCGGCTTCAATCAACCCACGATCTTGGCCAACAAGAATTGCTGCCTTAATTCTTGGGGCGCATCTTTCAATCAGCGAATCCATATCCGCACCTTTTGCCAATCCTCCTGCGATCCACACCACTGAAAGGTGCGACATTAATGAGGCCGCGGTTGCATGCGGATTAGTGGCCTTGGAATCATCGACCCAGGTAATGCCATCTGCTTCATGAATTGTTTCAATGCGGTGGCGACCTGGACGAAAGGCTTGCAGCGCTTTTCGAATCACTTCGTGAGGAACATTAATTGCGCGTGCCAATCCGGCTGCTGCTAAAGCGTTAGACACATTGTGCGGAACCATTGGAACTACGTCGGCTAGTTCGCAAATCATTGATGCTTGCTGCGGATCAGTAACAAAAGCGCGATCTACCAGCAACTCTTCGACAACTCCGATTTCACCTGGAGCTGGGGTGTTAAGTGAAAAGAAAACCTTGCGCCCAGTAAAGCGATTAGCCCGGGTTACTACAGCCCCATCATCAGCGTTAAGAATTGCAACATCTGTGCGATCTAGAATTGAAAACTTGGCATCAGCGTAGGCATCAAAGCTTCCATGCCAATCCAAGTGATCATCAGCAATGTTCAAAATTGCAGCAGCCTGAAATTGTGCTTGTCTGGCCCAGTGCAGTTGAAAACTTGAAAGTTCCAAAACCAAAACATCATAGGCATCAGCTCGATCGATTGCATCAATCACAGTGTCACCCACATTGCCACAGGCAGTTGAGTTGATTCCTGCTGCCTTTAAAACTGCTGCGGTCATTTCAACTGTAGTTGTCTTGCCATTGGTGCCAGTAACTGCAATCCACTTTTGGTGCGGTGCGCGCACTGCACGAAGGTTCCAGGCAATGTCAATTTCATTAAAAAGTTCTAGCGAACTATTGAGAACCTTCACAACTAATGGGTGATCTTGACGCCATCCAGGGGAAATCACTGCCGCATCAAAATCATGCACATCGACGGCTTCAGGTTTAATGGCACCAACTGTGTTGTCATCTGTAAGTGTCACTGCCGCGCCTTGCGATTTTAAGAAGCGAGCAACTGAGATTCCAGTTACTCCGGCACCTAGAACCAGAAACTTTTTATCAGCAAAGTCGGTAGACATGAATTATTTGACGACCCATTGCGCGTAGAAAAGTCCAAGACCCATCGCAACACATAATCCCGCGATGATCCAGAAACGAATAACGACAGTGATTTGAGCCCAACCAATTAACTCGAAGTGGTGATGCAGTGGCGCCATTTTAAAGACGCGCTTTCCGCCACTGATCTTGAAGTAGGCAGTTTGAATCAATACAGACATGGTGATGATGACAAAGAGCCCACCCAGTGGAATTAGAAGCAATTCAACGCGCAAAGTTGCTGCTAATCCTGCGATTGCACCACCTAGAGCAAGGGAACCTGTATCTCCCATAAATATCTTGGCTGGCGGAGTGTTCCACCATAAAAATCCAGTACAGCCGCCGGCAAATGCTGCAGCCAGAACTGCAAGGTCCAGTGGATCGCGGACTGCATAACAACCAGCGGTTGCATTAAGCCCACAACTTTGGCCGAACTCCCACACACCAATTAAAACAAAAGCTAAAAATGTCATGATGGATGCACCGGTTGCTAAACCATCTAGACCATCTGTCAGGTTTACTCCGTTGCTAGCTGACATCACCATCACAATGATAAAAATAACTACAAGTGCTGGTCCTAAGTAAATTGTTGTTTCACGTACACCTGACAAGTATTCGGAAATCGGTGTCAGCGAATCTTTATCAGCAAACTGCAATCCAAGGTAAGCAAAAATTCCGGCAGCAATGGCTTGCCCAAGAAGTTTGTAGCGACCAGGTAAGCCACGTGAATTTTGACGCGAAACTTTGAGCCAATCGTCAAGAAAACCAATAAAACCTAAAGCAACTACTAAACCAATTACCAAAATCGCAGAAACGGTCACCGCGTTTCCTGTCACAAGGTGTGCAAACAGGTAGCCAAGGATCGCAGCAAGAATAAAGATGATTCCACCCATAGTTGGGGTTCCGTGTTTTATGTGGTGGCTGCTTGGACCATCTTCACGAATAATTTGCCCATACCCTTTACGCGCAAGTGCGCCAATCAGAACGCGAGTTCCAAAGATCGAAAAGATCAGTGCGAAAGCACCAGCAATCAGGATCTGTCTCAACTTTCAACTCCGCTCTTGTCTAACCACAAGCTCTCTAGCTTCTGAGCCAAAACTTCAAAACCTTCGGAACGAGAAGCTTTTACTAAAACTACATCTCCTGCAGAAAAGTGATCTGTCATGGATAGGCACTCATCAATACTTGCGTAATGGTGAATTTCCATATCTCCTAACAAGTCTCCGTATTCCGGAGCACCAATCGCAACTAAATGATCAATTCCGAGCTCCTGAGCAAGGGTGCCAATCCCCGCGTGAAGTGAAGTGCTTGACTCGCCGAGTTCATGCATTTTTCCGAGGAAAGCCCAGGACTGGCCGCCACGTTCCTGCGCAAAAAGAACCAGAGATCGCAGGGCCGCCGACATAGATTCAGGATTGGCGTTGTAAGCATCATTGATCAGTAAAAGTCCAAAGAGATCATGAATTTCCATGCGCCACTTACTGGAGTTCTCAGCAGTTGATAAGGAGCTAGCGATTAGTTCGATTGGAAGTTCTAAGGCGGTACCAACTGCAGCGACCGCTAGAGCGTTTGCTATGTGATGCTCGCCAACTAATCTCATTCCAACTGCATCACGACCTGCTGGGGTAACTAAGTCAAAGTGTGGTCTACCTTCGCGGATTTCGACTTCGGTCGCGCGGATTTCACAACCGCTACCAAATCTGATTGTTCGTCCAGAATGTAATGATTCCATCGCTGGTGTGTACAAGTCATAGTTACCAAGAACTGCAATTCCGTCTTCAGACAAACTTTGGATAAGTTCAGATTTAGTTTCAGCGATCGCTTGAACTGATCCAAACTCTCCAAGGTGGGCAGTTCCAACTGTTAGAACAACTCCGATATTTGGCGCAGCGATACCGCACAAACGCGCAATATCCCCCGAGTGCCGAGCTCCCATTTCCAAGATACAGAATCTAGTTTTTTCATCGCATTCAAGCAATGTGATCGGCAATCCAAGGTCATTGTTAAATGAACCGGCTGGAGACACTGTGGGGCCAGCTACAGACAACATATGTGACATTAAATCTTTGGTACTTGTCTTTCCTTGAGAACCAGTTATCCCGATGACAGTTAGGTTAGTTAAACGTTTGCGAACAAAGGTAGCCAGTATCGAAAGGGCTTCGATGACATCGTCAACGACGATGCAGGGACCATCGATGCGCTTAGTTGTCAATGAAAACATCGCACCGGCTCGATATGCATCGGCTGCAAAATCGTGTCCATCTACAGCTTCACCTTGTAATGCTAAGAAGATGCATCCTGGAACCGCTTTGCGTGAATCAAAAACTGGAGCCTTGGAAACAAGTAAGTCTTTGTCGCAGTGCATTTCGCCGCCGACTAAAAGACCTATTTCACCCGCTGTTAATGTGATCATTTCTTATCTTCAATCGCTTTAGCTAGTTCGATGCGATCATCAAATGGATGTACGACGCCGTTCATCTCTTGTCCCTTTTCGTGGCCTTTGCCCAAAACAATCACTAGATCGCCATCATTAGCTTGATTGACTGCAGCTCTAATTGCCGCTGAACGATCCTCAATAACCTCACTTGGTGCCTGAATATCTAAGCCAAGTGTCATCTGTACCAAAATCGCATCTGCTTTTTCTGAACGCGGATTATCGCTAGTAAAAATCGCCACATCTGCGCCTTCATGCAGCGCCTTACCCATCAGCGCCCTCTTAGACGCATCGCGATCACCGCCACAGCCAAGCACGGCAATAACTCGACCATCGCTGATTTCATGCGCTGTTTCCAAAACACGCGTTACTGCATCTGGAGAGTGTGCGTAATCAACCAGTGCCGTGAAATTTTGCCCCAGGCGCACTGATTCAAGTCGCCCAGCCGCTCCAGTTAGCGCAGGCAAGATCGCTGCAATATCTATCGGATCAATTCCACTTTCAGTAGCAATTGCTACCGCCATCAAGAGATTGTCAAAGTTGTAGCCACCATGAAGATGAACTTTTCCTTCAATCAGGATGCCCCCGCTACCCCTAATTGCAACATGCGCACCAACATAATCCTTAGTTATTGATGCATAGTGCCACTTTGCACTTTGATCGTGACGAGAAACTGTCATAACTGGCAGCTCAGTCATTTCTTTAAGTTTGATTCCGTAGGCATCGTCGATATTGATGACTGCTAAATCTGCGAATTCAAAGGAAAACAACTTGGCCTTGGTTTCAAAATAAGCTTCCATCGTTTTGTGAAAATCAAGGTGGTCTTGCGAAAGGTTTGTAAATGCCACTACAGCAAAGTGGCTACCGCGAATTCTTTCTAAAGCTATTGCGTGGCTAGAAACTTCCATCACTAGATTGCGCATATGACGCTCGCGCATGATTGCCGATAATGCCTGCAAATCGCTACTTTCAGGTGTGGTTCTTTTGCTCGCGATAACTTCGTCGCCAATACGCGTTTCTACAGTTCCAATAAGTCCGCTTTCGCGACCAGCTAATGACATGATCTGGTGCAGCAAAGTTGTAACGGTTGTCTTGCCATTAGTTCCTGTCACTCCAACGCTATACAGATCGCGCATCGGTTCGCTATAAAACCAGGCACTGATTACTCCCGCTGCGCGACGTGGATTGCTGCTAACAATGACTGGAACGCCAGAAACCTTGGCTGCTCCGACTTCATCCGTCAGTACCCCGATAGCACCACGTGCGATTGCATCTTTTACATATTCGGCGCCGTGTGTCTTTTCACCTGGCAATGCCACAAAAAGGTCACCTTCTTGAACGCTATTACTTGAAAGCGTTATGCCAGTTACAACTGTTGCTGAATCTCCAGTTAATTGGGCATTAGCAACTGCTGCAACTGATTCAAGCGTTCTTTTGAACTCTTCAATTGGTCTTGTCACTTGCTGCCTTCTTATCTGCAATCAATTTTCTTTCAGCAAGAAGTGCTTTTTCAGTCAATGGAATTGAATCAGCCACGGCACCTGTTGGTGCGATTCCCTTTGATTGAAGGACAAATGACATTACCTTTTTAAAGACTGGACCGCCTAGGTATCCGCCCCAGTGCATTCCCTTTGGATCTTGAATAGTTACTGAAATTACGTATGCCGGCTTGTCAGCTGGCGCAAAGCCAATAAAGGATGCTGTGTATCCACGGTAGCAGCCACATGTGTCATCAATGCGTTGTGCTGTTCCAGTCTTTCCAGCAACGCGGTATCCAGGAATCGCTGCAGATGGTGCGGTTCCATTTGCAGAAACTACGCTCTCCATCATCAAACGCATTTTTGCCGCAGTTTCTGGACTAATCACTCGAACGCTCTCGCGAGTTGCAGATGGTGTGTAGTTTCCGCTGGAATCACTTGTTCCTGCAATTACAGTTGGAGAAACACGAACGCCGTCATTTGCAAGTGTTGCAAATACACTTGTTGCCTGCATCGCAGTTACTGAATAGCCCTGTCCGAAAGCCACAGTTGGCGCAGTAGTGCCAGACCAATCTGCAACCTTTGGAAGAATTCCACGTGATTCGCCAGGTAGTCCTGAGCCAGTCTTTGTGCCAATTCCAAACTTTGTTAAATATTCGTACAGCTTGTCATTAGAAATCATTTCACCAATTTTGATAGATCCTGTGTTACTTGATACCGCAAGAATCCCAGCTGTTGTTAAACGCTGCGTTGGATGTGGCTCATGATCTTTAAATACTTTAGTCGAACGCTTTAACTTGTCTGGAATCGTTAATACTGTTTCAGGAGTAATTTTCTTTTCATCCATGGCTGCGGCAACCGTCATAACTTTTCCAGTTGAACCTGGCTCGTAAACATCAAGGACCGATGGGTTACGCATAGCAATAAGAGAAACCTTGGTTGTGTCATTTGGATCAAATGTTGGAGCAGTAGCGTGTGCCAAAATGTGGCCGGTCTTTGGATCCATGACAATTACAGTTCCACTGAGAGCGCGCGTAGATTTAACAACATCTGCAATTGCCTTTGAGGCTACCCACTGAATATCTCGGTCTACAGTTAAGCGAACTGAAGTACCTGATTGTGCTGGGATAATTTCGGATTGTGAACCAGGAATTTCAGCCTTGTAACCATTGGCATATGAATACTTACCATCGACACCTTTGATCATAGAGTTCATACTTGATTCAAGTCCCGTGGCACCAACACCGTCGTGATTTACGAAGCCAATTAAAGATGCAATTAAATTTCCAGATGGATACTCGCGTACATAACTGCGCTCTGGAAAGAAACCGATGATTCGATCAGGGCTCATGGCCTTAAATCGTGAGTTGTACTGGTCTAGCGCGCCCGAAAGCTTGAGCCAGGTTGCAGGTTTTGCATTGCGGGCAACCATGTTCCACTTACGAGTACCGGTGAGAGACTCTTGAACTTCTTCAACTTTCATTCCCAGAATAGGGGCAACAAATGCTGCAACCTTGGCCGGGTCAGTGATTTGGGTTTGATCTACGACAATGCTTGTTGCGGCAACACTACGAGCGAAGGTAACTCCATTAATGTCGGTGATGTCTCCACGAGGTGCTTGAAGAGTTCTTACCTTTTCCATTTCATTAACGGCACGTTCACGATAGTCCCCCGCTTGTAGAGCTTGAACTTGAACTAAACGAAGACCAAACATAAACATGACAAGTGCAAGGATTAGAACCAGACCTCTGATTCTTTTATGCGCTAATGAAAAATTACCCATTTTTAACCGGTACCTCAATAACTGGCTTATCGAGAGATAAGAAAGTTGGATTTTCTGAAGGCTTCATGCCTAATGCTGTTGCAGATTTTGCAAGAGCCTCTGGGGAAGAGAGCTTGTCAATCTGTCGTGCAATAGCTTCTCGCTCATCACTAACTAATTTCGCCTCTAACTTGAGGTTAGTTAATTCAAATGCATCTTGTGCTAACAAGGTATTGATCAGGAGAAGAAGCATTAGACCAATACCGCCAACAATTGATACAAAGATTGCGAAGAATTTACGATCGGCTTGCTTTCCGTCGGAGACATTGGGAACAATTTTGAGTGCAACTTGTGATGTCTTTTCGGCGAAAATTTCTTTTGAGCGAGTAATCGCTGGCGCCAGCGCGGTCATAGCCATTATGCGGCCAACCTTTCGATCGCGCGAAGACGCACAGACTGAGAACGTGAGTTCTCTTCTAGTTCGGCATCGGTTGGTGTTTCACTGCCGCGAGTAATCATTGAAAACTTTGCCGCTAATTCAGGAAGATCAAATGGAAGATCGCGCGGTGTGCCAGATGTTGTAGATGCAACAAATAACTGCTTAACAATGCGATCTTCAAGGGATTGGAAAGACATCACAACTAAACGTGCGCCAACATTAAGCAGGTCTAGTGCTGCCGGAAGTGCGCGTGTAATGGTGCCAAGTTCGTCATTGGTTTCGATGCGAAGTGCCTGGAAAGTGCGCTTTGCAGGGTTTCCACCGGTGCGACGAGTAGCAGCTGGAATTGCTTCCTTAACTAATGTTGCAAGTTGAGCCGTTGAATTCATGGGTGCGATTGCGCGCTGTTTTACAATTGATTCAACGATTCGTGTAGCAAACTTTTCTTCACCATAGGTGCGAAGAATGCGCACTAATTGCCCTGGCTCGTAAGTATTGATGATCTCCCCCGCAGTCAGTGACTGTGTGCGGTCCATACGCATATCAAGGGGTGCATCCTGTGAGTAAGAAAAACCACGCTCGGTCTGATCAAGTTGCATGGAAGAAACACCTAAGTCAAACAAAGCGCCATCGATGTGCTCGTATCCAAAACTTGCAACTACATCGGCAATGCCATCAAAAGTTGAATGCGCAGTCTTTAGGCGATCTGCAAATGGCGCAAGGCGCGCTGTTGCTTTTGCAATTGCATCTAGGTCGCGATCGATTCCGATAACAGTTAAGTGTGGGAACTTTTGTAGCAAAGCTTCTGTGTGTCCCCCAAGACCCAAGGTTGCATCAACAACGACTGGGTTGCTGGAAGTTGCAATTAGCGGGGACAAGAGATCAACGCAACGATCGCGCATTACCGATATATGTTCAGTCGTACTTGTCATCTCTTCCCCCTCTCGTGTATTGATAGAACTAACTTTTCAACTCTCACCTCTGGTCACTGCCGGCCGACGGATCTTGGTTTAGCAACGGCACCGGGGAAGGGGTGTCGCTGCGTTCGAAGGGTCGGCAGTGGCCACAAATGAGAGTTAGAACAAACCTGGAAAGACCTCCTCTGAAACATCAGCGAAGCTCTTTTCGCGATCTGCTAAATATTCATTCCAAGAAGTTGCATCCCAAATTTCAACGCGAGTATTTGCACCAATAACAACACACTCTTTTTCTAATCCTGCATATGTGCGAAGTGATTGTGGAATTGTTACGCGACCTTGACGATCAGGAATTTCATCGTGTGCGCCAGCAAACATCACACGGCTGTAATCACGTGCTGATTTCGCAGTGACTGGCGCTTGTTTTAGCGTCTCTGTAATTACTGAAAATTCATTAGATGGAAAAACATAAAGACAACGTTCTTGTCCTTTAGTAATAACTAAACCTGCAGCAAGTTCTTCGCGGAATTTCGCGGGAAGTATTAAGCGACCTTTGTCATCAAGACGTGGCTCGTGGGTGCCTAGAAACATTTCTTTGACGCCCCCTTCCCCAGGTTCGCCGCGAGCTTTCGTGCCCGCTTAATTCCCCACTTTACTCCACTTTTCCCCTTTTTCAACCACCTTTTGCCACTTTTATCCCTTTTGGCCCCCATTCCACCCCACCGAAAGCTGAGCCTGAAAAAGGTTGCGAGCATGAAAAAAGCCCCTCACAAGGAGGGGCTTAAGAGGAGCTAAAGCGCCGTCTTACTCTTGGTTACCGCTCATCCTGATTTCTGTTGTCCCAGCGCTGCTCAAGGCGAGCGCTTAAATTTGAGCGTGAAGATGGCTTGCGTGGGCCGCGACCGACCATAGGTGAGATCGAAGAGATTGCGGTGATTACGCCGCTAAGTGCGATGACAAAGCCCAGGATTCCGATCGGTGTTACCTGGGAAATCAGACCACCGAAGAGGGTAATCAAGCCAAGAAGCACTAGTCCGGCGCCAACCATGATGCGGTTACGCGAAGGTGAAACTGGCGCTTTTGAGGTCAGAGCTGAAACAAGGCGTGGATCCTCAGTTAAAAGGGCAGCCTCCATCTCTTCCAGGAGGCGCTTTTCACGATCTGATAGTGGCACGGGCCCACAATAGAACAGATTCTGCTTGCCCGCTACTTCTTTACTTATTCTTCAGCATCTTCTAATCATCTTCTTCGGAGGAAGGGTTGATCAAACGCGCTGGCCGCACCGAACCGTGGCCAAAACGCTCGCGGGCTTTATCCATGGCCCCTTCGGCTTCGCGCCAACCCTTTTCGCGCTCCCCCAGAATCATTTGCACGGGTGCACCTTCACTTAAGTTCTCTAGCGATACACCTACCAATCGCAATCGAGCGCGTTCAATACGTAACGCTTCGTATAGCCCTTTTACGACTTCGTACACATCGTGAGTGCTATCTATTGGAAGTGGCAAAGTCTTCGAACGATTGATCGTAGAAAAATCTCCGAAGCGAACCTTGATAGAAATCGTCTTGGCAAACAAACCCTTGTCACGCAGCCTTGATGTTGCGCGCTCGCACAACCGTAAGTATTCGCGCAGAATTTCTTCAGGGTTATCGAGATCAGTTGCAAAGGTTTCTGCAGCGCTAATGCTTTTTTCCGCATCTTGCGGCGCAACATCTCGGTAATCGCGGCCCCATGCAAGTTCATGCAAGGTGGCGCCAGCTGCTTCACCTACTGCGCGGATCAAAGTTGTGCGGGGCAATTTTGCAATATCTTCGATAGTGCGAAGCCCTAGGCGTTCTAGAACTTCGGCAGTCTTTGGGCCTACTCCCCACATCGCAGAAATTGGCAGTGGGTGTAGGAATTCCAGAATTCGATCGCTAGTGATTTCTAGCATGCCATTGGGTTTGCAATGTGTGGATGCTAACTTTGCGATGAACTTTGAAGGCGCGATTCCAACTGAACAAGTAATGCCTTCTTGTGCTTCTACCTTCGCGCGGATTGCAGCAGCGATTTCGCGACCTGTGCCCAATAACTTCTTTGCACCAGTTACATCAAGAAAAGCTTCATCAACTGATACTGGTTCAACATTTGGAGTAAAGCTTTCAAAGATCTCCATGATGTGGCCAGAGACCTCTTGATAGCGGGCCATATCGACGGGCAGAAAGATTGCATGTGGAGCCAATCGCCTGGCTTGTCCCACTGGCATGGCAGAGTGAATTCCGAACTTGCGAGCTTCATAGTTGGCGGCAGATACAACACCGCGAGTGCCCATTCCAATAACAACGGCCTTGCCCTTTAGTGATGGGTTATCTTTTTCAGCCACCGATGCAAAGAATGCATCCATATCGACATGCAGAATCGTTGCCTGGGTTGGCTCGTCATCCGTTGTCATATTGCGAGCGTACTTTGTTTAGCGCTCCAACTTTCGTAAGCGGCGCGTAAATCCCATGCCCCAGTGGCTCTTATGGATATGCCTCTGGCCCCAGTTCTGCGGGTTACGCCCCTAACAAGTAACAGCGATGTTGAATACAAAACATTGGCGTACTCGCCCTGAACATCGGTAAAAAATGTTGAATCGCTCAGCCCATATCCATCATCTAACGTTAAGAAAATTACACGTTTACCCGAACGCACCGGCGGTGTCTGCATCGCAACCTTGATCCCTGCAACCAATACCGATGACTGGGATCGCTGCTTTAGTAAATCACTAGATCGAACCGCACCGATTGCATTAAGAAAATCTCCGTAAAATTCAATCATGTGACGGGACATATCGATTCCTAATCGATCGACCTCGTATTTCACACTCTCGGCCGCCGACATCGCTGGCAACCCGCTACTTATTAACGCAGGTGGGTCAAAGCCTAAGTTCATTTGGGCACCAGAAACCGCAGCACTTGGCGACTTTTGTAGATCAGAAAAATGAAGTAGCAGGTCCCTGCGATTAACATCGGCGTGCAAAGAATCAAAGCCACCCGTCAGAATCAAGCTTTCAGTAACCGGTGTACTGCAACCAGATCTGCGGACAAAATCATTTAAATCAATGTAGGGACGGCCAGCGATAATTGATTGGACTTCGCCGTCGCTGATTCCAGCAACAGTTGATAAGGCGATACGGATTGCATTGCCGTGATCTTCTACTCGGTAGAGCGAATCAGATGCGTTGACATCAATGGGCGCAATAGTGATTCCCATTTGTCTGGCTTCATCAACAATCAAACGTTTGGGATACATGCCTGGGTCATGGGTTAAAACCGCTGCAAGAAAAGCTGCTGGGTAATGGGTCTTAAGCCAAGCAGATTGATATGTAGGCAGGGCGAAAGCTGCAGCATGTGCTTTGCAAAAACCAAAGGATGCAAAGGCGCGCAGTACATCCCAGATCTCTTGAATAATTGGTGGCTCATACCCTTTGGCAGTTGCCGCCGGAAAGAACCAATCACAGACCTCTTGCTGACCCGCACGATCGCCTAACGATCTGCGCTTTTCATCAGCCGTTGCCAATGAAACCCCGGTCATCGTTGCGATGATCTGAATAACTTGTTCGTGGAAGACAACAACGCCTTCGGTGTGGGCCAAAATCTCATATAAATCAGGGTGAATTATCTGTGCTGGACTCCACCCATGACGAGCCTTAAGAAACGGCGTGATCATGTCGCTTTTAACCGGACCTGGTCTAAACAAAGAGATATCAATAATTAAATCGGTAAAGGTTTTAGGTGCAAGTTTTCCAACAAGTTCGCGCTGTCCTGGGCTTTCCACCTGAAAGATTCCAAGGGTCCGCGTTGATTGAATTAATTCATAGGTCGCGGTGTCATCTAGTGGCACGGTATCAATATCAACTACTTCTTTGTGAACTCGTTGAATCTCTTTCATTGAATAAGCAATAGTCGATTGCATCCGAACACCTAAGACATCTAGCTTTAACAATCCCACCGCTTCGACATCATCTTTATCAAAGGCCACCATGGGATAACCGCCTGCGCTGCTCATGAGCGGCGCACGATCTAGAAAACCACCATCTGATAAAACAATTGCACATGGGTGCATTGCAAGGTGTCGTGGCAAACCATCTAGGCGCTGAGCCATTTCAATTGTCGCGGCCATCAAGGGGGTTGAAGTATTTATACGCCGTAGTTCAGGCAAAGATTCAAGGGTTGCTGCAATATTGCGTGCACGCACATGTGGCATGGATTTAGCCAACATATCGATCTCCATACCCGGCAAACCAAGTGCGGCTCCGGCATCACGGATTGCATGTCGTGCGCGGTATGTATCGACCATCGAAACAACTGCGCATCGTGATTGATTAGTAGATGATGTCCAATCGTTATCGCCATATCTTTTAAAGACCATGTCATAGATTTCTAGACGTCGTGCAGATTCCACATCGATATCAATATCTGGCAGAGCACGGCGCAAGGGAGAACAAAAACGCTCCATCAATAAACCGTGCTGCATCGGATCAACACCTGAGATTCCAAGTAGGTGGCAAATCAAGGAACCTGCACCGCTGCCACGTGCTGCAACTCGGATACCAGCATCCCTTGCCATGTCTGCAATATCTGCAACGGTTAAAAAATATGATTCAAAGCCAAGGGTTGCAACGGTTGCTAGTTCATCATCTAAACGCGCACGGGCCTTACTGATTTGATCGCTGCTGCTGTAGCGCCAATTGATTCCAGCTTCGCTGCGGCTGCGTAGCAATGTCCGCATCTCTTGTGCGGTATTTACGCCCACAACATGCGGTTCTGGCAGGTGGGCTCCCCCTAAACCAATATCGCGTTGGGGCGATAGCAAAGAACGTTCAGCCCATTCGCGAGTTGTCTTTAGCAATGCTCGTGGTGTTCGCTCGCCTGCAGCGCGTGCAATTTCAGCGGCCAGTGAAATCATTTCATCGCTGGATTTCAAAAAGCCTTCAGCGTTACGGCGTTCAATATGACGATCATGCAAAGGCACTAGCTGGCGCACGCAATCTAAAACATCTGCCACTGGCCCATCGCTGCGATCTTTCATCCGCGCCGCGTTAGTGATAACAGCATCAATATCGTTATCGCGGGCAAAGATTAAGGACCGAGCAGCATGTTCAGTCGATCGTGGGCCACGACCTGCAACAAGGTGTGAAACACATTCAATTGCATTATTAGCAAATAGATCACGGGTTTGATTAAAGATGGATAACGCTTGATCAAAGCGATGATTGTTTATCGCATCGCTGATCGGTGATTCAGGGCCATGCATCGCATAGACATTGGTGCTGTACTGACTGAACTGTTGCAGAAAATCTAAAGTTAAAACTGGGACGCGGGTATCACTTGTCATGGTTAGCGATGTCATTAATCTGCACAGCGAGCGCCATCCCCCATCGCTATGTGCCAGCAATGTGATGCGTCCCTTTGCGTTACCCAGGTTGATTGCACAATTAACACCGATGATCGGTGCGATCCCGTAATCAACACAACTTTGCGTAAAACGGATCGCGCCAGCTAACCCATCACGATCTGTTAACGCCAGCGCTGGCATTTCAAATTCGGCTGCGCGTTGGACTAGATCATGAGGGTGCGTTGTTCCGTATTTCAATGAATACCCACTGGCAACATTGAGATGAATAAAACTCATACGTTACGAATAATCCACTGACCTGTTACTTCATCACGCTCTAGTTCAAAGGTTGTTAACGCACCTATAGGCGCCGCCTCTACCCGCCACACAGCTCGTGCTTGATCATCAGGGCGATACTTTCCATCGCTGATTCGATTCCACCAACCACCTGCTTCACACCAACGAGATAGAACGGCATGGATGCGAAAGCGTTTTCCTTTATAGGTGAACTCGATAGGAGTTGTTGCCCCATCGATAGTGACATCGAGGGCGGAGTTAACCTGTGTGGCTGACATTTTTGAGGAGACCTTTCAAAGCTGTGGGTATTCGAACAGATGTTCGAAAAATAGCCCTCACCACCGACAAATGGCAAGTGCGTGAGCGTGTCGTGGTCAAAATTAGTTGAAATTTCAACTACTATTACCCAGTAAGTTCTCAATCACCCAATATTTCAAGGAGTCTCAATGGACATCGTCCTCATCATCGGTCGCGTGCTTTTCGCACTGCTCTTCATCTCATCTGGCGTTTCACATCTGACAAAGCTTGAGGCAATGACTGGCTACGCCCAGTACAAGAAGGTTCCAGCGGCAAAGTTCAGTGTGGTCCTATCAGGTCTGATGATCCTTATCGGTGGTCTTTACATCGCATTCGGCGTGTACGCAGATCTAGGCGCACTACTTATCGCGCTATTTTTGATCCCAACATCATTCTTGATGCACGCATTCTGGAAGGAAACAGATGCAACAGCTAAGCAAAATGAGACAGTCGGGTTCTTCAAGAACCTCTCACTTGCAGGTGCTGCTTTGATCATCTTCGCACTAGTTTCAACTGGTACAGATTTCGGTCCATCAATAACAGGGGCCTTTTTCAACCTATAAAAAGGATGCTTAGCCTGTAATTAAAAAACAAATTAGCCCGTCGGTTTATTGCCGGCGGGCTTTTTTGTACCATGATTAGCCAATGGAAATCGTCGCTGGAATAATTGCAGGTGGTTTCATCGGGGCAGTTCTGGGATTCATCGGTGCAGGTGGAGCGATGATCACTGTTCCTATTCTGCTTTATATTTTTGATTTCACACCACAGACTGCGACCACTGCTGCATTGGCAGTGGTCCTAACCGCTGCGATATCTGGACTATTACCTAAGATAAAAAGTAAAGAAGTTCTCTTTCGAGAGACCTTAATAATTTGGGCACTTGGCTTAACTACAAATATTACTTTTTCAATCTTGGCCTACCGCTTAAGTGATTCGGTACTGACGACAGGATTAGCCTTGGTGTTGACTATTGCTGGAACTTCCATGCTCATCAAACCAATTGCTGGAACAGAAAAGAGAGTTCCTCTCTTATGGTTAATTCTCATCTCTTTAGTAATTGGAATGATCACAGGGTTGTTTGGAATCGGTGGCGGATTTCTTGCAATTCCAATCTTGGTCTTATTCTTTAAAGTGCCACAAGGTAAAGCTGCAGGGACCTCCCTTGCAATTATCGCAATTAACTCGATTACTGCTTTCTTTGGGCACTATCAAAGTTGGAATGATGTCGACTGGAAGATTCCACTAGTAATGGCGATTGCTGCTGTAACTATTGCCCGCATGGCTTCTATAAAAAGTGGTCAGCTAAACCCTGTGCTGATGAAAAAGGGCTTTGCGATCCTTTTGTACATGATTGCAGTTTTTACCTTGCTACAGACGTGGGTTATTGCTTAATCTCACGAACTTTGATGTATTTAGATTGCAACCCAACAATCATGTAGAGCACCACAGGAAAAGCAAAGGCAACTGGCAAAGAGGTTACTTCAGCAAGTAAACCGATCAATGTTGGGCCGCCAAAATAAGCAGCAATCGCAATCAATCCAACTCGAGCTAATCCGACTGATGGCGCGATTCCTGGAATAGATGCAGCCGCTAAATTAAATGCTGGGAAGAATGGCCCCATTCCAAACCCCGCTGCACCAAAACCTAGGCACACAATTATCAAACCTGCTGTTGGATTTGAATCTGAGATACTCATTCCTACAAAAAGTCCAAGACCCCATAAGCCACCACCAAAGTAACCACCATATTTAACCGTGTTTACATGGCCCCACTTTTCAAATGCACGATCACCCAATAGACGACTAGCAATCATGGCTAAGGAGAAAGTTGTGGCTGCCGCGGCATTTAAACCTTTACCAATGCCCATATGGTCTTGCAGAAGAATTCCGCTCCATTCGTAAGCACCACCTTCGGGAATCAAGGAACACATCAATCCAATTCCAAGGGCCCATAAAATAAGTGACTCTTTACCAACAAGTTTTACTTTGCCAGCGTCATCTTTTCCGGGTTCACCTAAGTGACCATCATGTTCGGCAGGCAACATGAAGTTAGCCACAAACTGAAATGTAAGTAAGCCAATCACGGCTATGCCAATCAGGTTGTCACGAGGTGAAACAAAGTTAGCGATTAGTCCCCCGACTAGAGTTGCAGCAAAAGCTCCGATACTCCAGAAGCCATGGAAACTAGACATCCATCGACCTTTAGTGTGTTTTTCGATCTCAACAGCTTGGCCGTTAATTGCAATATCCATAAATGCAACATTGAAACCTGTTATAAAGAGCCCAAGTAACAAGATCTGGACAGTGTCAGCCATGCCAATCACAAAAACACCAACTGGTAACAAGACTCCAGATATTCGAACAACTAACTTTGATGAATACGAGTGCACTGCTCGCCCGGCAATTTGTGCGCCAGGAATTGAGCCAACGGTGCTTGCCAATAGAACTAGCCCAAACTGACCATCACTTAAATTCAGAGAGTCTTTAATCTCTGGAATACGTGGAATCCATGCAAGTCCCAAAAAGCCTAAAAGAAAGAAGCAGCTATAGATAGCGTTGCGGGCGCGCATACCCATTGCGTACAAATCTGTATTCATCTTGTGCTGAGAGTACTTGAATAGTTCGATAATCTACGAAGGTGGAAGGCGTAAAGGAAAAAGCAGCGGTCAAGCGAGTCATTGCCGCCCTTGCCGAACACGGTTTAACTGGAGAAGTTCACGTGCTGTCAGATAGCGCCCGCACCGCGCAAGAAGCTGCTTCTGCATTAGGTATTGAAGTCGGACAGATTGCGTCCTCACTTATATTCAAACTTCCGGATGATTCTCCCCTGCTTGTTATTACAAGCGGTCGCCACCGAGTTGATACAGAATTAGTTGCAAAGCACTTGGGGATTGAAAAGCTTGGCCGAGTAGATGCCGATTATGTAAAGGAAAAATCAGGGTTTTCAATTGGTGGCGTAGCTCCAATTGGCTGGGTGTCCCCCGCAACAATTCTTATTGATCAAGCGCTCAATGATTACCAGGTTATTTGGGCAGCTGCTGGCCACCCACATGCGGTGTATCCAACTACCTTTACCGAACTTCTTGAATGCACTGGCGCAAAGCCAATGATTGTTGGTGAGAATTGATCGTTGCTTACTTCTGGAAGATCAAACCGTCGAAACTACCTTTCGCGATTACAGCAATGGGCTTTGATCGCTTTTCATTATGGGCAGATAAGAATGTTTCTTTTCATAAATCTTTAGGAACCGGCAAAGGTGAAACCTTTACCCCCAGTGATGCTCATGCTTTGCAATGGGGTTTAGTTGCGGTCGTTGAGGACATTGAAAAGTTTGATTCTTCAACAGTAATCAAGCGCTGGCGTAAAAATTCAGTAACTGAATTTCGTGCAGTATTAGATCCAATTTCTTCACACGGAAAATGGGCGGGCACAGAACCTTTTGTTGCAACAGTTAAAGATTGGGATGGACAGGTCGCAGCAATTACACGTGCGCGAATTAAATGGAGCCAGAACTTTAGATTTTGGAGTTCAGTCCCACCCGTTACCGTTTCGCTAAAAGCAGCACCCGGCTTAGTTGCAGCCATCGGAATTGGTGAAGCTCCCATTGGATTACAGGGAACTTTTTCACTGTGGGAATCTGCCGCCGCGATTCGCGACTTTGCATACAAAGGGGCTGCGCATCAAAAGGCGATTGCAGATACATCGGCCTATAACTGGTATTCAGAAGAGCTTTTCGCGCGCTTTGCTGTGCGTGAAGTGCGCGGATCTTTGCAGTAACTGTCTTAAATAAATGGAATAAGGCAGACTTATACCTATGTCCATCCGCCATTACACACCCCGTCGCAGGGCTAGAGGTGGCGCATCTCCCCTGCTAATCAAGATCATGGGTGTTGCACTTGGCTTAACAATTTTGATGCAGATTGCTTATCCATTAGTTGATGGCGATGTATTGCAATTCATCACAATCACATCTGTTTTAACCGCCGCCTTTGCCATGTTTCTCCACGGAGTTGCAGCTTTTGGTGCGCGCTACGGCTGGAGCTTGTTGGCAATCACGCTTCCCTTTGGATACTTCATTGAACAACTAGGTGTTTCAACAAGTTGGCCTTTTGGTGAGTATTCGTATTCATCAACATTAGGTCCAAAGTTATTTGATGTGCCTTTAGTTGTGCCTTTTGCTTGGGTCATGATCGCTCACCCATGTTTAGTTGCTGCACGACGCATTGGTAAATCATGGGTGTTTTTGTATGGCGGATTATTGATGATGGCTTGGGATTTATTCTTGGATCCTCTAATGGTTACTGCTGGTCGCTGGACATGGGTTGTTAATGGTGCACATGTTCCCTTTCAACCTGAAATTCCATTGTCCAACACTTTTGGTTGGCTGTTGTCTGGAATGACGCTGATAACTATTCTGCACTTTGCTACACCACGTGATCGTCGCAAGGTTGGCGGATCTTTACTTGCTGCAGATGTTCTACTTTTCTGGACTTGGTTTTCAGGCGTTGTTGGCAACTTGTTCTTCTTTGGTCGTCCCGGAGTCGCACTGTTTTCTGGTGCAATCCTTGGAGTGCTACTAGCTCCTTACTTCTTTAATCGATGGGTCGGAAGACCCTAGCCTTTTGATGATCCTCTTATCTTTAATTCCATTAATTCTGCTCACAATTGCAGCGGTTAACTTTGTCCAAATTCGCACACCTAGAGCCACTTCACAATTGTTGGACTCTGTCGGTGTTGTGGTTCCGATGCGCAATGAGGCAGAAAATGTTGAAGGCATTGTTACGACTCTTTCGGCTCAAGACGGCCCTTTTCACTATTACTTACTTGATGACAACTCAGAAGATTCAACGTATGAGCTTCTGCAAAGACTAACTGCGGGTGATTCACGCTTTACAGTAATTAAAGGTGCACAACTTGCTGATGGCTGGATAGGTAAGACCTGGGCTTTGCAGCAGTTGTACGAAGCAAGCAATGAAGATGTGCTTGTTTCAATTGATGCAGATGTTCGCCTGAGCAATGATGCGATCAATAAGGCGGTCACGCTTCTGCATGGTGCACGATTGGATTTTGTTTCACCGTATCCCCGCCAGATTGCACAAACTTTTGCTGAGCGTTTGATTCAGCCTTTGCTTCAGTGGTCGTGGCTTACAACTGTTCCGCTGCGTTATGCAGAAAGTTCAGGACGCAAATCTATGGCTGTGGCCAACGGGCAGTTCTTTGTCGTGCGTCGTTCGGCTCTTGATGCAATTGGTGGATACAAATCCGTTAAACACTCAGTTATCGATGATGTTTTCTTAGCTCGTGAATTGATTGCCAGTGGATCAGCTGGAACGGTCATAAACGGTGCGGATATTGCCGAGACTCGAATGTATGCATCCTGGAAAGAGATTAAGGCTGGATATGGAAAGTCGTTAAACAAGGCTTTTGGATCTGTGGTTGGTGCCGTATGTGCAGTGGCATTTCTGTTTGCGACAAGTATCGGAACATTGATTGTGGGGCTTGCAGGAAATCCATACGGTTGGCTTGGTTTTGCCGCCATGGTTGCAACCCGGGTACTAAGTGCAATCAAGAGTCGTGGCAGTGTTCTAGATAGTGTGTTGCATCCGATATCAATCGCTGCGCTGATTTACCTGATTGTTTACTCATACTTAGTGCGCAAGTCAGTGACATGGAAAGGTCGCACAGTATGAAGATCGTGGTGATTGGCGCAGGAATGGGTGGCATGACCGCTGCTGCACGTCTTTCACGCGGAGGACACCAAGTTGATCTGTATGAAGCATCTGATCAAGTTGGCGGAAAATGTCGCACTGAATGGATTGGAAAAGTTGCCTTTGATACTGGACCTTCGTTACTAACGTTGCCAGCGGTCTACAAAGATTTCTTTCAGCGAACTGGCAAACCAATGGGCTTGGTCTGCCCTATCGAATCAGTAAATCCATCTTTTGATTATCGCTTTGCAGATGGCAGCAATGTGAAATTTGCCAATCTTTCTAGAAAAGAAACCCTGGATTCGATTACTCAATCTTTTGGTCCAGAAAGCGCCGCCCAGTGGGATCGCATTATGAAACGCGCAGAACGTATGTGGGATGTCAGCCGTGGACCCTTTATTGAATCCGAACTGAAATCCCCTATCTCGCTGATGAAGCCCTTCACTTTTTTGCGGGACATGAAAATCATTGCGCCGTGGAAAACATTACGCACGCACGCAGATGAGATTGTTAAAGATCAACGCCTGCGTTACATCATGGATCGCTACGCCACTTACAGTGGATCCGATCCACGCAAAGCGCCAGCCGTGCTTTCTACTATTGCATTCGTGGAAGAAAGCTTTGGTGCTTGGCATGTAAAGGGTGGCTTGGGCCAACTGACCGCCACTGTTTATCAGCGGGCTTTAGATGTTGGGGTTAAGTTTCATTTGAGCACCCCAGTTGCATCAATTGCTACTGAGGGCAAGAAGGTGACAGGGATTGTTCTGGCAGATGGAACTTTTGTACAGGCAGATGCTGTTGTTGCAAATGCTGATGCATCACTTGTGTACAACAAACTGATTTCAGGACATAAGCGAACTTTGAAGAAGGTGCGAAAAAACATTGCAAGTGCTGATGTTTCTGTGGCTGGTTTTTCTTTGTTACTTGGGATGCGTAAGGACCCAGATCAGGTACTTAACCACCATACAATTTTGTTTCCAGAAAATTATGATGCTGAATTTGATGCCATTTTTACCGATGGAAAGCCGGTTGAAAAGCCAACGATTTACATCTGTGCCCCGCAAGATCCATTGATGAGCAAAGATGAAACCCTTGAAGGTTGGTTTGTTTTAGTCAATGCTCCAACACATGGACAGTTCGATTGGAACGATAAAGAGTTTGCTCGAAACTATGCCAACACAATTATTGATCAAATCGAAGCACGTGGCATTTCAGTGCGTGATCGTTTGGAATCCTTAACAGTTAGAACACCGGCAGATTTGGAAGCTGCAGTTCTTGCTCCAGGCGGTGCTATCTATGGAACTTCAAGTAATGGTGCGCGCGCCGCCTTTATGCGCGCTAAGAACCGTTCGCCAATTAAAGGCTTGTATCTAGTTGGAGGTTCTGCTCATCCAGGTGGCGGGCTGCCCCTTGTCGGAATCAGCGGTGATTTAGTTACGGAAGCAATTGGCTACGAGAAAAACGCACGACACTGATAAAGCTGTAGCACTGAATTGCAAGGAAAATTATTGAAACAACTGTCAGGCCAGGGAAATCAAGTAATCCCATTACCAAAATGATAAATATGTAACTTGCACGCATTGGACGCTCTGCCGGAGTTACAACGCCGATGTCGCTGACTCCTAATGAGATCAACTTTGTACGTGCATACTCTTGGAAAGCTGCAACGCTCCATAAAGTAATAGGAATCCAAGCAGGTACACCGATCGCATACAAGGTATAGAACCAAAGCGCTTCGCTGATGCGATCTACAACCGAATCAAGGGTCGCGCCCCACTTGCTATCTCGCTGCTGAAATATGGCAACGCTTCCATCAATTCCATCGCAAAACAATGAGAAAACAAGGAAGAGAATTGACCACCAGGTTTGTGCAGTTAGTGCGGTTCCGACCGCACCCAATAAACCTAAGTAGGTAAGCGCATTAGGAGAAATGCGAAGCAATGTACAAATCAAGCCAAAGCGGTAAGAGATGTTGAGCCACGCACCAACAATGCCTTTAGTTTCGGCGTCACTATGCAAAGAACTCCACTTTGCCTTGAACTCTTGCTTACTTAACATTGTTTAGCTTTCTATAGATCTCTTGTGTGGCTGTCGAACTATTCATTGTGTAGAAGTGTAAGCCTGGAGCTCCTGCTTCCAATAGCTCTTGGCACAGTGATGTTGCTATCTCTACGCCAAGTTGGCGCACCGCATGCGGATCGTTTTCTACTTTTGCAAAGGCGTCTGCGATCTGTGGCGGAATGGGCGTTCCACCAAGTTCAGCCATGCGATGCAATAACTTCACATTGGTGACCGGCAAAATTCCTGGAATAATTACCAACTTCGAACCTCGAGCAGCCAGAGCTTCAACTAATCGGGTGTACTGCTGTGCTTCAAAGAAAAACTGCGTGGTGGCAAAAGTTGCACCTAGTTGTTCTTTTCGAATTAATACATCTACATCTTTAGCAAAATCTCCGTTAGATGCAGGGTGACCATCAGGAAATGCAGCAACTCCGATTGTGAATCCACCGAATTCATCGGCCAATTGCACTAACTCATCAGCATGATTGAAACCACCTGGTGTTGGAGTCCACGGCGCACTTGGTCCCCCAGTTGGATCTCCGCGAAGTGCCAAAATACTTGTGATGCCGGCTTCTTTATAGCTGTGCAAAATTGCGATCAATTCATCACGTGTAGATCCAACACATGTCAGGTGAGCAACGGTTGAAATACCTGTCCGCTTTGTAATTTCTTGAGCAATCCGAATCGAACGATCACGGGTGGAACCACCGGCCCCATAAGTCACTGATACAAAGTCTGGGGCGATTGATTTAAGCCCATCGATGGCAGCCCAGAGACGATCTTCACCCTCAACATCCTTTGGAGGGAAGAACTCGAATGAATACGAAGTGCGAAGAACCACGGTGTGAGGATATCGTTACCGAGTGAGTTCAGAGCCAAAGGCGACATTAAAGAGCGTGCGAAGTGCCGTTGAGGAAGAGTTAAGCATCTTCCTGAACCGCGAAAGCGCTTATCTGAATTCGATCTCATTGGATTTGTCACCGGTTTCAGATGCGTTGACATCCTTCTTACTAGATAGTGGAAAGCGACTTCGCCCCCTGTTTGCTTATGCCGGCTATGCCGCCGCGGGTGGTTCTATTGAAAAATCTACAACTCGTGCAATGGCTGCATTAGAACTCTTGCAAGCGTGTGCACTGATACATGATGATTTGATGGATGGTTCTGATACTCGTCGCGGTAAACCATCAATACATCGCCACTTTGAAACTATGCATGTCCAAGATGAATTAGATGGTTTTGCGCCTCAATATGGATTATCTGCCGCAGTACTGCTCGGAGATTTAGCTCTTGTTTGGTCGGATCAAATGCTTAACAGCGCAGGGTTGCCGGCTGAGCAATACGCGCGCATGATTCCGTTGTACAACGAGATGCGAGTTGAGTTAATGGCCGGACAATTTTTAGATATTCACGAGCAGACTCAAAAAGACACCGATACTGAACGATCTATGAAGATCGCACGATACAAGTCTGGAAAATACACAATTGAGCGTCCCCTCCATATGGGCGCAGCGTTAAGTTCAAAATACAGTAATGAAATTCTTCCGGCGTTATCTGCATATGGGTTGCCGTTAGGAGAAGCGTTCCAATTACGTGATGATCTTTTGGGAGTCTTTGGAGATCCATCTGTAACAGGTAAGCCTGCTGGAGATGATTTACGTGAAGGAAAGCGAACCGTATTGATCGCTATGACTCATGAACGCCAAACTGCGGCCCAAGCCGAAGAATGCAAAAAGTACTTTGGCCGCCCGGATCTTGATGCTCAGGGTGTTGCTATCTTGCAAGAAATTATTGAATCAACAGGTGCTCGCGCTGAACTTGAATCAACGATTGAAACACTTACCGATGCCGCTTTAGCAGCAGCGGAATCTTCACTTTTCACCACCGATGGAAAGGCTTTGCTCGTAGAGCTAGCTAACATCGCAACAAAAAGGAGTGCGTAAATGCCTGCTCGCGTCAAAGGTCCTACTGATCACGTTGTCATCGTTGGAGCTGGCTATGCCGGCTTAAGTGCTGCCCTGCGACTTGCAGGTGCCGGACGCAAAGTAACTGTGATTGAACGTGAAGCGGTTCCTGGTGGTCGAAGTGGCTTGCTACAAAAAGATGGTTACTCATTTGATACCGGTCCTTCTGTTCTAACAATGCCTTCATTGATTCAAGATGCATTTAGTTGCGTCGGTGAAGATATGAAGGACTGGGTTGAACTGATGCCCGTTTCTCCTTTGTACCGCGCCTTCTATGCAGATGGTTCTCAATTAGATGTTCATGCAAATACCGCGCAAATGGAAGCTGAAATTGCACACAAGATCAGCCCTGAAGAAGCCGCAGGTTATGCACGCTATGTAGATTTTGTGACCAAGCTATACAAGTATGAAATGAATGATTTCATTGATCGCAATATTGATTCACCTTTTAATCTTTTAACTCCCAACCTTGCACGATTGATTGCACTTGGTGGTTTCCGCAGACTTTCTCCGAAGGTCAATCAGTTTATGAAAGACCCACGTTTACAGAAGGTGTACTCATTCCAGGCAATGTATGCCGGTGTTAGCCCGCAGCAAGCATTAGCTATTTATGCGGTTATCGCTTACATGGATTCAGTCAATGGCGTGTTCTTCCCTAAGGGTGGAATGCACGCAGTTCCGCGCGCAATGGCGGCAGCTGCTCAAAAGCACGGTGTTGAATTCAAGTACAGCACAACAGTTTCAAAGGTAGATGTACAAAATGGTCGCGCAAAGGCGGTCATTACAGAAGATGGTCAGCGAATCGAATGCGATGCAATCATTCTGAACCCAGATCTACCTGTAGCTTGGCGCGATCTATTGGGTAAGACCCCGCTGAATGTAAAGCGCCTTAACTATTCCCCATCATGTGTGACTATGTTGGTGGGCTCTTCCAAGAAGTATGACTTTGCCGCACATCACAATATTCACTTCGGCGAATCATGGGATGGCGTCTTTGATGAATTGATCAAGAAGAAGCAGTTGATGAGCGATCCAAGTGTGCTTGTAACAATTCCTTCACTAGATGATCCAGCTTTAGCTCCTGCAGGTAAGACTTCTTACTATGTTCTCTTCCCTACCCCAAACCTGACCGCAGATATTGATTGGACTAAGCAGACCAAGCCATATCGTGATCACATGGTTGAAACTCTTGAACAGCGTGGGTACACAGGTTTCGGAGATGCAATCGAAACCGAAGTTGTAACAACGCCACTTGATTGGAAAAACCAAGGTATGGAAGCAGGTGCACCATTTGCTAGCGCACATACTTTCTTCCAGACCGGTCCATTTAGACCCCGCAACATGGCTGCTGGAATTGAAAATGTTGTCTTTGCCGGATCTGGAACACAACCAGGTGTTGGTGTACCAATGGTTTTGATTTCTGGTCGCCTTGCTGCAGAACGAATTGTGGGTCCGGTTAAGTAAATGGATGAACTTACCGCTGCAGGGATTACCGATCCCGATCTTCGTGCATCATACGAAGAGTGCAAGCGGCTCAATGCTTTGCATGGAAAGACTTATTACTTGGCGACTTTGCTGTTGCCAAAAGCAAAGCGTCCATTTGTACATGCGCTGTACGGTTTTGCGCGGTATGCCGATGAAATCGTTGATGATTTAGCTTCAGAATTAAGTGTTGAAGAAAAAGCTGAAGTCCTTAGCAATTGGGGCAATGGGGTTCTGGCGGATTTAAAGAAGGGAACAAGTCAGGATCATGTTGGTCGAGCACTGATCGATACCGTCAATCGTTTTGATATCCCCCACGAACATTTTGAAGCTTTCTTGCATTCAATGACGATGGATCTAACTGTTCAGGAATATGAAAGTTACGAAGATTTAACTGAGTACGTTTATGGGTCGGCTGCGGTTATCGGTCTTGAAATGGTTCCAATTCTTGGACCTCTTCACAATGATGCATTTGAAGCAGCTAAAAAGTTAGGTATTGCTTTTCAGTTAGCCAACTTCATTAGAGATGTGGATGAAGACTTGGATCGTGGCCGTGTATACCTGCCGCTGAAAGAGTTAGGTCAGTTTGGCGTTACCCGTGAAATGCTGGAAGAGCGTGTACTTACTCCTGAAATTATTGAAGCGCTAAAGTTCCAAATCGCACGTGTGCGCCAGTTACAAGCTGAAGCTGCTCCTGGAATCGCAATGTTAGAAGCCTCTAGTCGCCCATGCATTGAAGCGGCAAGTACTTTGTACTGTGGAATCGTTGATGAGGTCGAAAAGATTGGATACGACATCTTTAACCACCGTGCCAAGACTTCAAAGGCACGAAGGATTCGTGTTGCCGGTGGCGCTTTCATCAAACGCCAACTGATTTCACGCTAAAGTAACAGCTACGGGAGCCCACAAGGCTGAGAGGGTCTGAAATTCAGACCGACCGATTGACCCATCCGGTAATGCGGATGCGGAAAGGATTTAACTATGTCATCCACTTTGTTTACTGCCTGGGGCTATGAAGTATCTATTCTGGAATTTATTGCAGCAACCACATCGTTGGTAGGCGTTTACTTAGGAACAACTGGAAAAAGAATCACTTGGCCTTGGTGGGTTTTAAGCAGCAGTCTGTACGGCGTTTTCTTTTATCAAGTTGATCTTTTTGCAAGTGCGATGTTGCAGATTGTTTTCATTGGTGCAGCGATTTACGGCTGGTTTGGCTGGGCGCCAACAGGTGCGGTACCTGGAACCATTTCAACCAGAAACCGAATAAGAATTGCGGTTGGAACCCTAGTAAGTGTCGCAATTTTATCTCCCGTGTTAGCAGATATCGGCGCGGCAGCGACTTGGACTGATGCATTTATCCTTATTGCTTCACTAGTTGCTCAGTTGTTAATGATTTATGAAAAGTATGAGACTTGGGTGCTCTGGCTTATCGTCAACCTTGTTGCAACAGCGCAATACCTATCACTTGGATATTGGTTCACATCAGTTGTCTATGCAATATTCGCAGTTGTCGCAATAATCGGGTGGAAGCGTTGGCGTGACTCTCTTAGCCATTGATGGTCCAGCAGGTGCCGGCAAAACGACCCTTGCCGCACAGTTGCACGCCGAGTATTCGGTGGATTCAACGGTTCGAACAATCCACATGGATGAGTTGTACAACGGTTGGGATGGTGCCCTTGGGCAATCACTGACTGATGCTTTGCAAGCAATCACTTCTGCGCATCTTTCTGGGCTTACGCACACCATCAAGATTTTCAATTGGCACCTAATGGAATTTGATCGAGAAGAAGTTATAGATCCAACGGATTTCTTGATTCTAGAAGGCGTAGGAGCGGCTCAAAAAGTGGTACGCGAAGCGGGTGCAATTACTTATTGGCTTGATATCGATAATGACACCGGATTGCAAAGGGTTCTCGCTCGAGATGGTGCACATATTGAAAAAGAAATGCGTCAATGGCAAATCCAACAATCAATTCACTTTGCAATGGATCAAACCCGAGAAAATTGTGAGTTTAAACTTACTTCATAGCTCTTTTGGGCGCGCCCTTAGGGGTAGAGCACCACACGCTCCTTAAAATCTGCACATGTCTGATCTGACCGGAGAGCTCATTGATAGGCGCTACCAATTGCTACGTCAGGTCGCTAATGGTGGAATGGCTTCAATCTATGAAGCTGTCGATACACGTCTTGATCGAAAAGTTGCCGTCAAGATCATGCACTCTCATCTTGCCCAAGATGAAGCTTTCGTTTCTCGCTTTATAAAAGAAGCCAAGGCTGCAGCGGCTTTATCTCATCCCAACATAGTTGCCGTGCAAGACCAAGGGTGGAATCAAAGCGGGGTTCCGGCAGTCTTCTTGGTGATGGAATTAATTGAGGGACATACTCTTCGCGAATACTTGAACGAACGTGGTCGCTTTGAAATAAAGGATGCCATCAATTATCTGACTCCAATCTTAAGTGCGTTAGCCGCAGCGCATGCATTGGGAATAGTTCATCGCGATATCAAGCCTGAAAACATTTTGATCTCTAATGAAGGTCGCGTCAAAATCGCTGACTTTGGATTAGCTCGCGGCGAAATTATTGGCTCGACGATGACCGCCGAATCCAGTGTGATCTTGGGAAGTGTTTCTTACCTTTCACCTGAACAAGTTCAGCGAGGTATTGCAGATTCACGAAGTGATGTCTATGCGGCTGGAATAGTTGCTTATGAAATGCTCACTGGAGAAAAACCATTTTCAGCAGAATCGCCAATTCAGATTGCTTACATGCATGTCAATGAAGAAATCCCACGTTTGCGCAGTAAGCGTAAAGAGATTCCCCAAGCTTTGGATGATTTGATTGCAAGTTCCACCGCTAAGAATCCGGATGATCGCCCTCGTACCGCGGGAGAATTTTTGGATAAGTTGCAGCAGATCCAAATAGATCTTGATCCACGCAAGAATCAAATGGACCTGGGACTAGATCTTCCGGTTGAACCTATCAGGGAGAAAGCACGCAAGAAGGAAAAGGTAGTTGCTCCAGTACAACCCGTTATACCTGTCGTAGAGACAACTAAAGAGATTCGCCGCAAGGAAGAAAAGAAACAACGCGCAAGTAAGCGTGTACGTCGCAACCGTAAGGTGGCTTTAGTTCTAGCTGTCGCGCTAGGAATCGGTGGTTGGTGGACCTTAGTTGGCCCAGGCTCTCGAGTTGTTGTTCCTTCAATTGTTGGTGGCAGTTTCGATGAAGCGGTCAATGTAATTTCGCCGCTGGGACTGACCGCAGTTGTTGTTGAAAATAGATTTGATGAAGAGATACCTAAATCAAAGATCATTGAAAGCATCCCTGCAGGTGGTGGCAAGGTTGATGCTGGCGGAACAGTGAAGTTGATTGTTTCTAAAGGTCCAGAGCGATATACAGTGCCGATGACGACTGGATTAACTCCCGAAGCAGCACAAACCGCGCTTAAGAAATACACCTTAATTATGGGAACAGTAAAGGAGATTTTTAACTCTGAAATTCCTAAGGGTTTTGTAATATCTTCATCACCTGCATCTGGAACGTCAGTTAAGCGGGATGCGAAAATTGATTTGTTGGTTTCTAAGGGAATCGAACAAATTGCGCTGGCTTCATATCTTGGAAAGAGTGGCGAGCAAGCTTTGAATGAGTTAACTGAAGCAGGTTTCTCGGTAGAAGCCGGATATGCATTTAATGAAAATGTTCCTGAGCTAGCGGTCATTTCTCAAAACCCTGTAGGTGGAACAACTGCCAATAAGGGTGGCAAAGTTACGATTCTTATTTCTAAGGGCCCACGCAACACCGTTATTCCAAAGACGATAATCACTATGGAGGCAAAAGCGGGACAGCAGATGCTTGAAGCCCTTGGCCTAAAGGTGAAAGTTATAAGCATTGGAAACAACAAGAAAAAGGTGGTTAAAAAAGTTTCACCTGCAGTCAACACCTCAGTAAAACGTGGCAGTTTGGTAACGATTACCGTAGGGTAAGCCAATGCCTACGCCAGTTAAGAAGCCGCGCATCGGCGCTCACACCCCTACAACTGGTGGAATGGCCAAAAGATCTATTGCATATGCACAAGAAATTGGCGCAGAAGCGATTCAAGTTTTTGCATCTAGTCCCCGAACCTGGGCGATGCCAGAGGCCAAACCAGAACTAGATGATGCATTTAAAATCAAAGCTGCGGAACTAGATATTGAAACCTATGTTCATGCACCATTTTTAATCAATCTGGGTTCCCCAACTGAGGCAACGTATTTAAACTCTTTGGCCTCAACCAAGTATTCGCTGCAACGCGGCGCAGATATCGGCGCACTTGGCGTAGTTATTCACACGGGATCTGCCGTAGATGTGAATCATGTGGAAAAAGCTTGGAAACAAATTCACGAAGGCATGATGCCGATTCTGAACGCACTTGGTGATGACGCCCCTTACCTTCTTCTGGAACCAACGGCAGGCCAAGGCCAAAGCTTGGTTAAAAAACTAGATGATCTAGAAATGTATTTAAAGGCGCTTGAATATCATCCCAAGGTTGGAATTTGTCTAGATACCTGCCATGTCTTTGCTGCCGGCCATGACATTTCAGTAAAGGGTGGAATGACCGCAACGATTGATTTGTTGGTCGAAGTCGCAGGAATCGAGCGTTTTCAATTGGTACATGCCAATGATTCGATGGATGTGTGCGGTGCATTAAAAGATCGCCACCAAAATATCGGTGACGGCCACATTGGTGTAGATCCGTTTAAAGAGCTACTTTCACATCCAGCGGTCGCTAACGCTCCATTGATTCTTGAAACGCCAGGGATGGAACCAGAGCATGGCAAGGAAGTTGCCTTACTAAAGAAGTTACGCGGCTGATGTCTGCGCGTCATCAACTCCAGCTCAAGCTGGCACCGTGGGCGTTGATCACGGTTGCAGCAGCCTGGGGGTTTTCCTTCGTTGTCATGAAGGATGCGATCCAAAGACAAAGTGTTAATAACTTTCTTTTCTCTCGCTTCGCTTTAGCTGTTTTAGTAATGCTTTTAATTCGCCCGCAAACGATTAAACACTTCAATAAGGATTTGCTGCAGCGGGGATCATTAGCAGGCATCTTTCTAGGTTTGGGCTACATCACTCAAACTCTTGGTCTGGAACGAACAGGTGCGGCAATTACCGGATTTATTACTGGTCTCTATGTTGTCCTTACGCCGGTTCTGGCTTGGCTTGTACTGAAAGAGAAGATCACTCGCTTTGTCTGGCTGTGCATCATGGTTGCAACAGTTGGTTTGGGTTTGCTTTCGATCCGAGGGTTTTCTGTTGGTATAGGTGAGATGCTTGTTTTGGCTAGCGCATTCTTCTTTGCCGCCCACATTATTGCTTTAAGTAAGTGGTCTTCGGGTCGCGATGTTTATGCCATGACAGTTGTTCAGTTAACAATGTGTGGATTATTGGCAGGTATTGCATCAATACCTGGTGGGTATTCAGCGCCACCAGATTCTGGAGTGTGGGCAGTAGTTATCTTTACGGCAGTCTTTGCAACTGCAATTGCCTTCATTATTCAAACTTGGTCGCAGGCCCATATGAGCGCAACCAAGGTTGCAGTCATCTTGACCATGGAAGTTGTTTTCGCGGCAGTCTTTGCAATCTTTTTCGGTGGCGAAATACTGACGCTGCAAAGTGCAATAGGCGGAGTTTTAGTAGTCGTTGCTATGTATTTGATTGTGCTGAAGGAACAGAAGTAGGCTGATGTAATGGCAATTGATCTTAGAAGTGACACTGTAACTCGACCATCCGCAGCGATGCGAGAAGCAATTGCCCATGCACCAGTTGGTGATGATGTTTACAGCGATGACCCAACGGTTAACTCTCTTGAAGAACGCGTCGCTGCCATGTTTGGCAAAGAAGCAGGGTTGTTTACACCAACTGGCTCACTTGCCAATCAACTTGCTATTCGTATGTTGGTAGCCCCTGGCGAAGAACTGATTGCCGAAACCAATAGCCACATTGTGCGCGCCGAACTTGGTGCTGCCGCAGTTTTTAGTGGAATAACTACACGCACATTTCCGGCAAAGCATGGTTTGTTAAAGGCCTCAGATGCTCTTGAAATTGCACGACCCAACAGTGGCCCCTATCTAGTTTCTACAACCGCCATCGCTGTAGAAAACACCCACAATTTTGGTGGCGGAACCGTTCAGCCAATGACAGAAATTGCAGCCCTTCGCAAAGGTGCCGATGAATTAGGTCTTGCACTTCATTTAGATGGAGCGCGCATCTGGAATGCCCACGTTGCATCTGGTGTTTCATTTACCGAATACGGAAAATACTTTGACACTATTTCAGTCTGCTTATCTAAGGGGTTAGGTGCACCGGTCGGATCCATCATGCTTTCAACCAAGGAGCGCGTGGCTAAAGCTCGAGTTTGGCGTAAGCGCTATGGCGCAGGAATGCGTCAAATTGGTTTGTTGGCTGCAGGGGCTCATTACGCGCTGGATAACAACATTGCACGCCTAGCGCAAGATCATCGCCGAGCTCAAGAGTTAGCAAAAGCAATCGCGGCAATTGATTCTTCACTAATTGATCCAACAACTGTTCATACAAATATTGTTGGTTTGGATTTAGCCGCGCTTCCGATTACCGCAGCCGAGCTTGCTACACGTTGCAAAGAGGCCGGTTTGTGGATTAGCGCGCTTGGACCAAAGTACGCGCGATTAGTAACTCATTTAGATTTTGATGATGCGCAATGCCAAGAGGCCATTGAAATTTTAAAGAAAGCCCTCGTGGCTTAAGAGCCACTGCTTCTTATCAACACCGTAAGCATAATTTCCTAACGCTCCCCCAGTTTTTACAACTCGGTGGCAAGGAACAACCAGCATGATTGCATTATTGGCGCAGGCACTTCCGGCAGCTCTGACTGCTGCTGGACTTCCAGCTTTTTCAGCAAGATCGGCATATGACCAGGTTTTGCCCGGTGCAATCTTACGCATTGCTTTCCATGCCGCTTGTGAAAATGCAGCTCCAGGTTGGCGTACTTGAATGCCATTTAGCGCAGTTAAGTCTCCATCAAAGTAATCATTAACAAGATCTGAAATTACTGGAATTGATTTAACAACCTTGAGATCACGACCGGCTTTAAAGGCTGAAACAGTTGAAAGATTTGCACCGATAAGAATTTGATCATCGGCTAATAAATTGAGGATGCCAACAGGTGTCTTATGAGAAGTTACAAGAAGCGGCACTGTCCAAAATTAGCGATCGCGCAACATTTCAGCAACTAAAAAGGCAAGCTCGAGTGATTGAGCATGATTAAGGCGTGGGTCGCACGCAGTTTCATATCGTGAAGCCAGGTCTTCATGCGAGATCTGCTCGCCGCCGCCAACGCACTCGGTAACATCATCACCAGTAAGTTCGATGTGGACTCCGCCTGGATGTGTACCCAAAGCTTTGTGAACTTCAAAGAAACCCTTTACTTCATCCATAACGTCATCAAAACTGCGTGTCTTGTATCCAGATGGTGCTTCGTAGGTATTGCCGTGCATGGGATCGCATACCCAGAGCACCTTGGCACCTGATTTTGTAACACCGTCGACCAGTGCCGGCAAGATTTCGCGGATGTTTTTTGCACCCATACGAGTAATAAATGTAATACGACCAGGTTCGCGGTTTGGATCTAACTTGTCGATTAATGCAAGTGCATCTGCAACGGTGGACTTAGGTCCAAGCTTGATTCCGATTGGATTTCGAACCTTTGATGCAAAATCAACATGTGCACCATCTAGTTGACGTGTTCGTTCGCCAATCCAAATGAAATGTCCTGAAACATCGTACGCATCACCAGTACGTGAATCGATACGGGTTAGGGCCTTTTCGTATTCCATGATTAGTGCTTCGTGGCTGGCAAAGAAATCTACTGACTTGAAACTTTCTGGATCCACGCCAGCAGACTTCATAAATGCCAATGCGCGGCCGATTTCATCAGCCATTTTTTCGTAGCGATCGCCAACTTTTGAATCGCGAATAAAGCCCTTGTTCCATTCGTGCACCTGGCGCAGATCTGCAAAGCCACCTTGTGTAAATGCACGAACTAAGTTCAGTGTTGCCGCAGATGTGTTGTAGACACGAACTAAGCGCATTGGATCTGGCGTACGAGCCTTTTCAGTAAATTCAATGTCATTGACCGCATCTCCGCGGTATGCGGGAAGTGTTACATCGCCACGCGTTTCAAACTCACTTGAACGCGGCTTGGCAAACTGCCCCGCCATTCGGCCGACCTTGATTACTGGAAGGCTGGAGTAATACTGCAAAACCGCAGCCATTTGGAGAATTGTTTTAATGCGATTTCGAATTGAATCCGCGGTGGCTGAAACAAAAGTTTCTGCGCAATCTCCACCTTGTAACCAAAATGCTTTACCTTCTGCAGCCAACGCGATTCGAGCTTTGAGATCATCACACTCGCCAGCAAAGACAAGTGGTGGGAACGCTTTAAGTTCAGCTACAGCAGCTTTTACTTGTGGACCATCTGGTCCACCCGGCCAAGTAGGTTGCTGAGCAGCAACAAGGCCAGGTGTGAACAGATTGTCTAAGCGTGTGCTCGAATTCGAGTTCATTGGAGAAGTGTAGAGAGTTCAAAGGTCATTGCGCGGGGCAATTATCCGAAGAAGATCTCTGATTCCTTGTATAGCTCCAAAGGCACGGTCTTTAGCTTTTCAGTCGCTGTTGCTAACGGCACACGAGCGATATTTGTACCGTGCAGTGCAACCATCTTGCCCCAGTCACCTTCGTGTGCGGCTGTGATTGCGTGCAATCCAAATCGAGTCGCAAGAACGCGGTCAAATGCAGTTGGAGTACCACCACGTTGGATGTGACCCAAGACAGATGTGCGCGCTTCCTTACCTGTTCTCTCTTCAATCTGGCCAGCTAGCCAATCACCAATACCTGAAAGCTTGACGTGGCCAAAGGCATCAAGAGTTTGATCCTTTGTAACCATATCGCCATCTTGCGGAATTGCACCTTCGGCAATAACAATGATTGGTGCGTAGTGAGACTTAAAGCGTGATTCGACCCATTCGCAAACCTTTTCAACAGAGAACTTTTGCTCTGGAATCAAAATACATGTTGCACCGCCGGCAAGACCAGAATGCAAAGCAATCCAACCTGCGTGACGGCCCATTACTTCAACGATCAAGGCGCGATGATGTGATTCTGCAGTTGTGTGCAGACGATCAATTGCTTCAACTGCAATGTTTACTGAGGTATCAAAACCAAATGTGTAGTCAGTGTTGTTTAGGTCGTTATCGATTGTCTTTGGAACACCGATGACCTTGACGCCAAGTGCATCTAGCTTTGTTGCAACACCAAGAGTGTCTTCTCCACCAATTGCGATCAACGCATCGATGCCAGCTTTTTCAAGATTTTCCTTAATCTTTTCTACGCCGCCTTCAATCTTGAAAGGGTTAGTACGTGATGAACCTAGGATGGTTCCACCGCGCGGCAAGATGCCGCGAGTTACTTCGATGTTCAAAGGCATGGTTAGACCTTCTAGAGGTCCCTTCCAACCGTCACGGAAACCTACAAACTCGTGACCGTACTCTTTAACACCTTTACGAACTACGGCGCGGATAACCGCGTTAAGACCAGGGCAATCTCCGCCGCCAGTGAGGACACCAATACGCATGATTTACTCCAACAATTTTATTGTTTGTTTGTGTGGCTCAAATACTTTCCGCCACCTGTGGTCAACGCTGACTGGCACAGTCTAGCCTTGACCCATGGCTAATCGACAACTCATTGCCGGCGTGGATTCCTCAACACAATCTGTGAAGGTTGTGATTCGTGATGCTCACACGGGTCAATTAGTGCGAGAGGGACGTGCCTCCCACCCCGACGGAACCGAAGTGGATCCGGCACATTGGCTTACTGGATTACACGCAGCTTTTAAAGATGCCGGTGGATTAGATGATGTCGAAGCAATTTCTATTGCAGGACAACAACATGGAATGGTCGCATTAGATTCTGATGGCGAAGTTATTCGTCCCGCACTTTTATGGAATGACACGCGTTCGGCAAAAGAAGCCGAGGATCTGAACCGTGAAGTCGGCGGCGATCATGTAATCGCGCGAAAAGTTGGTTCAAAATTAGTTGCATCATTTACTGCATCCAAGGTGCGCTGGATGGCAGATCATGAACCTGATAACGCTTCACGTGTTGCATCTATTGCACTGCCCCACGATTGGCTGTCATGGCAGTTGCAGGGCGGTAAGGATTTAACAAAGTTGTTTACCGATCGAAGTGATGCATCTGGAACTGGTTACTTTGATCCCAGCACTTCACATTACCGAGAAGAGATTGTGCGTTTAGCTCTTCGTCATGATCAGAATTTCACCCTTCCGCGAATAATTGAGCCCTCACAATTTGGTGGCACAACCCTTGCTGGTATTCCAATTGCAGCTGGTGCTGGTGACAACGCGGGTGCGGCTTTGGGTTTGCAGGCACAACCCGGCGATGTTGTAGTTTCATTAGGAACAAGTGGCACCGCATTTGCAGTATCTGAAACCCCAACGCATGATCCATCCGGCGCTGTTGCAGGATTTGCCGATGCAACTGGTCGCTATCTGCCACTTGTCTGCACATTAAACGCTGCACGAATTTTGGATGCTGCATGTCGCATGCTTGGTAAAACTCACGATGAAATCGCGCAGTTGGCACTAGCTGCAAAGCCAGGTGCTAACGGACTAACTCTGTTGCCGTACTTTGAAGGTGAAAGAACACCTAATCGTCCAAAAGCAACTGGCGTATTTGCAGGCATGAACCTGAATAATTCAAACCCAGAAGATATTGCGCGTGCCATGGTTGAAGGAATGCTTGCCGGTTTAGCTGATGCAGTTGATTCACTTGTTGCATTAGGCGTGGGCGTGAACCGTATTTTGCTAATCGGCGGAGCTGCAAAAAATCCAGCCGTACCTGTTATTGCAAGTGCGTTGTTTGGCCGCGAAGTATTGGTTCCACCTGCAGGTGAATACGTTGCAAATGGCGCAGCTAAGCAAGCAGCCTGGGCTTTACTTGGTCAAATGCCAACCTGGGATTTAGGTGAAGTTGCACATCACAACAGCGGTGCAACACCTGAAGTAATGGTTAAGTACAAAGAATTAAAACATCAGACCGAAAACTGGTAACTAAACGGTAACGCGAACACCTTTACCAACGATAACAATTCCGCCATCGCTGACAGTAAAGCGTTGACGATCGCGTTCTAGATCTACACCGATTTGTGCACCTGGATCAACAATCACGCTTTTATCCAAAATAGCCTTGCGGATAATGGCTTTCTCACCAATGCGTACATTAGGCATCAAGACTGTGCCTTCTACGATTGCAGCTTTTCCAACTGAAACATCGTAGGAAACAACTGATCCATGCAATATTCCACCGGCGACAATCGAACCCGCACCAACAATTGAATCGTGCGCAGATCCACCTTCACTGAACTTTGCAGGTGGCAATGAAGGTGGGTTTGTCAGCAATGGCCACTCACGGTTATACAAGTTAAAAATTGGGTGAACGGATACAAGATCCATATGCGCGTCATAGTAAGCGTCAATCGAACCTACATCGCGCCAGTAGCCCTTGTCGCGTTCAGTTTCACCTGGAACAACATTGTTTGCGAAGTCATAAACCTTGGCCTGACCTTGTGAAGTTAAATAAGGAATTATGTTTCCGCCAAGATCATGACGGGATTCGATATCTTCAGAATCCAGAATTAGCGCTTCTTCCATGACATCGCGCTTGAAAATGTAATTACCCATCGACACAAGTGAAAGTTCTGGATGGCCAGGCATTGCTGGCGGATTAGCCGGCTTTTCATGGAAAGCCTTAATCGTGATTCCATCTTCAGCTAATTCAATAACACCAAAATCATGTGCTTCAGCGCGCGGCATACGGATCGCTGCAACTGTTACCCCTGCCCCAGTTTCTAAATGTTGCTGGAACATCTGCATAGGATCCATGCGATAAACGTGATCCGCACCAAACACCAAAACATGCTTTGGGTCTTCATCATGAATTAAATTGAAGTTTTGCAAAATTGCATCAGCGCTGCCGGTGTACCAACGTGGTCCAAGTCGCTGCTGCGCAGGTACTGGAGTGATGTAATTTCCAAGAAGTGATGACATGCGCCACGTTGTTGTTATGTGACGGTCAAGTGAATGTGACTTGTACTGCGTTAATACTGCAACTTTTAGCATGTTGGCATTTGCCAGATTGGATAAAACAAAATCAACTAAACGATATGAGCCGCCAAATGGAACAGCAGGCTTGGCGCGATCTGCTGTGAGCGGCATTAAACGCTTTCCTTCGCCACCAGCAAGAACGATGCTGAGCGGAAGTTGCAGTTTGGCCATGTCTTAACGATAGCCTTTCACCCTTGTCCAAGGAAGAGGCTCTCAAAGATATGACTGCATTGAAGGTTGGAATCGTTACCAAAGAGTGGCCACCGGCCATCTATGGTGGCGCTGGAGTGCATGTTCTTCAGCTAACGCAAGCCCTTCGTACAATCAATGATGTTCATGTCGATGTTCACTGCTTCGGTGGTCCGCGCGATGATGCTTTTGGTTACTCATTACCCAGCGGTTTTGCAGATGCCAATCCCGCCGTCCAAGCTATAGCGATTGACCTTGAAATGGCTACACATCTTGGTCATGTTGATGTTGTCCATTCGCACACTTGGTATGCAAACATGGCTGGGCATATCGCTGCGTTGCAACATGGAATTCCACATATCGTTAGCGCACACTCTCTGGAACCATTACGTCCTTGGAAAGCTGAACAATTAGGCGGCGGATATCGCATTTCTTCGTGGGCTGAAAAAACAGCATACGAAGGCGCAAGTGCCATCATCGCAGTCAGTGATGGAATGCGTGGTGATGTTCTAAAGGCATACCCTTCTATTGATCCAGCAAAAGTTGTCACAATTCGAAATGGCATAGACACTAATAAATTTGCGCCAAATCACGATCAATCAGTGCCTGAAAGTTTTGGAATTAGCGGACCGTATGCAATCTTTGTTGGACGGATTACGCGTCAAAAAGGTTTAGCCCATCTTTTGCGTGCTTGGAAAGAAGTACCGGCGGAATTTGGCTTGGTCTTGGCTGCTGGATCTCCTGATGAAGAAGGAATCGGCAACGAAGTTGCAGCTTTGATCGCTGAACTTCAATCAACCCGCAACAATGTGTGGTGGATCAAAGAGATGCTCCCCCATGATCAATTAACTGCCATGCTTACCGCAGCTGATTTATTTATCTGTCCATCAATTTATGAACCACTTGGAATCGTAAATCTAGAAGCTATGGGATGTGAAACCGCAGTCCTGGGTTCTCGTGTAGGCGGTATCCCAGAAGTTGTTGCTGATAAAGAAACTGGCGAGCTTGTTGACTACAACGGTGAGGCAGCACCTTTTGAAAAAGCCTTGACCGAGTCCATTTCTCGTTTGATGTCTCAACCTGAACTGCTGAAGAAATACGGTGCTGCAGGTCGCGTACGTGCTCAAAAACTTTTTGGGTGGGATGCCGTTGCAGCATTAACAGTTGAGCTTTATCGAAAGGTGAAAAATAAGTGACCCGCAAGTCAATGATTTACTTTGGTTTAGTGGGTTTTCTGTGGGGTATTCCATACCTTCTCATGAAGGTTGCTGTTGAAGATTTTCCACCTGCTGCTGTTGTAGCTGGTCGTACGTTAATTGGCGCGTCAATCTTGATTCCGATTGCCATTTATCGCAAGAAGTTTAACGGCGCGGTACTGGGTTTTAAGTTTGTTGCCTTCTATGCGCTGCTCGAAATGATTGGTCCCTGGATTCTAATCACTACTGCTGAGCAAAAGATTAGTTCTGGCTTAGCCGGATTATTGGTGTCAACCGTTCCAATTTTTGCGACCATCATTACATCTATGCGCGGAGATCACTCCGTGTGGCAGTTCAAGCGCATATTTGGAATTGTGGTTGGTTTCTTAGGATTGATCTTGGTTGTTGGAATCGAAAGTTTGACGGGAAGCGCCGATCTTTTATCTATCGTGATGGTTCTTATCGCATCAGTCAGCTATGCCTATGCGGTAATCATGATTCTTTCAAATCTTCCATTAGTTGATGGAATTGCAATTAATGGGCTTGCCATGGCACTTACAACTATCTTTTGGGGTCCAGTTGCAATTGCGCAATGGCCATCAAACATTTCAATGAACTCTGCACTTTCATTAATTGCCTTAGGTGTGCTGAGCACCGCTTTTGCCTTTATTTTGTTCTTCAAGTTAATGGAAGATATCGGGCCAGCTCGCGGATCATTGGTAACTTATGTGAACACAGCGGTGGCTGTTGTGCTCGGTGTGATCATCTTGAAGGAGCCACTAACAGCGGGAATTCTTATTGGTTTGCCTTTGGTGTTGGTTGGTTCATACCTAGCTAGCAAAAAGAGCCAAGTAATTTAGGTCTTACTTTTACGTCCTGTCGCCGAACCCAAGTTTTGCAAGAAGTTTTGGATCCTTTTGCCATTCCTTTGAAACCTTAATGTGAAGTCCAAGGAAGATTTTTGCCGCAAGTGCGCGCTCAATATCTGCGCGAGCTCGAATTCCGATTTCCTTTAATCGAGCGCCTTGATGGCCCAGCAAGATTGCTCGTTGGGTATCGCGCTCTACATGAATAGTTGCATGGACATCGAAAAATGGGCGAGATCCTTTTTCTTCGCGCTCACCAAACTCATCAATAGTTACAACAATTGAATGCGGAAGCTCTTCACGAACATCCTGCAGCGCGGCTTCTCGAATGAATTCACAGATTAACTGTTCGATTGCCTGATCACTCGTTGTTCCTTCTGGGTAGTACTGAGGGCCTGCCGGCAGGTTATTTCCAATAAGTTCATTGAGAAGATCTACTTGATCGTGAATTGCTGCCGATACCGGAATGATCTCATCCCACACAAAGCCTTCGGCAATCTTCATGATGCCAAGCAAGCGAACCGCTAATTTTTCCTTTGAAATCAAATCAGTCTTTGTAATAACTGCGAACTTTTTTGCCTTGGGATGCTTAGCAATTTCAGCAGCAATAAATGTGTCTCCTGCGCCAGATGTCTCATCAGCTGGAATACACATGATGACAATGTCGACTGAATCCATGCTCTGATCCACAACTTGGTTTAAGCGTTGCCCCAATAATGTCTTTGGCTTGTGAACGCCAGGTGTATCTACAAGGACGGCTTGAAATTCGGGGCGATGAACAATTCCACGAATCGCAGTACGAGTTGTGTTGGGATGATGAGAAGTAATTGCAATCTTGGTACCTACGAGTGCGTTAATCAAAGTCGATTTTCCAACATTTGGGCGGCCAACAATGGCAACAAAGCCCGAACGGAAATCACTCATAGGCTTATTCTCTCATCAATTAGCTCCTACAAACTCCACCGCATCTGCCACAGATGTAACGATCTCTGCTGCTCGCTCACCAATTAAGCGATGACAACCTTCGCTTGTGGGTGAATTAATTGGTCCTGGAATCGCCATAACCGGGCGAAAGATCTCTGCTGCATCACGTGCGGTGCGTAATGATCCACTGCGAAATGCAGCTTCAACAACAAGTGTTGCTTTCGATAGTGATGCAATCAATCGATTACGGGTTAAGAAGCGATGCGGAAGCGCGCGGTGTCCCGGCATGAACTCGGTAACCATTGCTCCTGATTCGCAAATTTCGGCAAACAGCCGCGTGTTTCCCGCTGGATAATTAATATCAATTCCAGATGCAATAACTGCAACTGTCACACCTTCTGCAATCAGTGCCCCTTTATGTGCATAGGAATCAATTCCATATGCTCCCCCACTAACAATTGCCCATTCACGGTCGGCAAAACCTGCGGCAAAGTCTCCAGCTATTCGCGCTCCATAGGATGTTGGATTGCGGGTTCCAACAATGGCAAGTGATGGTTGATGCAACGCGCCGATGTTTCCTTTAAGTATTAGGCCGATCGGTGGTGCAGCAAGATCATTGACCTGTAGGGGCCAATCATCATCTAATGGAGTAACCAGTCGAGCTTGATGTGCAGCAATGTCGGTTAACACTTGCTCACCGCTCATCTGACGAAGCTCGGAAATTAGCTTCTCATTTTTAATCGGGTCATACCCGCCAGACATTAATTTTTCATACACAGCAAGTGCGCCTTTGGTCGAAATTTCGGAGGACCAAAAGGGATGTCCCGCTTCGATTGCACTAAACAGCGCCGCGCGTGCTAGTTGTTCTGTCACGCTTCGACCTTGCCTCTCATGGTGTGAGCGGCCATAACATTTTCTAAAGTTGGTGTTGGGTTATTGTGCAGATCAGCAAAACTCCAAGCGGTGCGGATGATTTTGTGTAAGCCGCGGGCAGTTATGTGTTCACGATCTAGTTCATCATGCAGAAAGTTCATCGCACTTCTTTCAGGCTGAAATGTTGAACGCAAAGCACGTGCCGGTATCTGAGAATTCAAACTCCAGCCCATTCCAGCAAAACGTTTTTTTGCGACCTCTCGAGCAGCAATCACTCGGGTGCGAATTACGGTGCTGCTTTCTCCTAATTCATCCCGTGCCATATCTACACGTCCTACAGGATCTACCTGAACTCGCAAATCAATTCTGTCCATTAAGGGTCCTGATAACTTTCCTAGATAACGCCTAACCTGTTGCGAAGTGCAGGTGCAATTATGGCCGCGTCCAGTGAACTTTCCACATGGACATGGATTAGCAGCTAAAACCAAAAGAAACTGTGCTGGAAAAGTTAAGTTTCCAATACTACGTGCGATCGTAATGGTTCCAGATTCCAAAGGTTGTCGCAGCGCATCTAAGACACCTGGCCCGCATTCAGGTGCTTCATCAACAAATAAAACACCGTAATGTGCAAGTGAACATGCACCGGGCTTGATTGCATGTGATCCGCCACCAACCATCGCGATGCGAGTAGTTGTGTGATGGGGCGAGACCATTGGCGCAAGCAGCGATAACGGTGAACGTTGAGTCAAAGTGCCAGCAATTGAATGAACTGCAGTCACTTCTAGTGCTTGATCAATGCTTAGCGCCGGCATGATTGTAGGGATTCTTTCGGCAATCATTGTTTTTCCGGCACCGGGTGGGCCAATCAACAAGATGTGATGTCCCCCAATAGCAGCAATTTCTGCAGCCAAACGTGCGGTGGATTGTCCGGCAACATCTGCAAAATCCAAACGAGTGTCAGTTTGTTCCCACTGCAAATCAAACTCTTGCACTACTTCGCGTTCTCCAGTTCGTAGCCAGCGCAGTACTTGTTTTAGATGGTGCATCGGAATAATTGTCATTGCTTGCATCAGTTGTGCTTCTTCAAAGTTTGCCGCTGGTACCACTGCGGTGCGAACACCTGCTTTGTACGCAGCCATAAGCGCAGGCAATACGCCACGAACTGAACGAATTCGACCATCTAATGAAAGTTCTCCCAGAAACAAAAGCTCTTCAATCTTTTCTGTTGGAACACTTTGATGGGCTGAGAGCAACGCAATACAGATAGCCAAATCAAAACTGGAACCACTCTTGGGCAACCAGGCAGGTGAGAGCGAGACGGTAACTTTTCGATTGGGCCACACTTCCCCACAATTTACTATTGCACTGCGTACTCGCTCTCGTGATTCAGTCAGAGCGGCATCTGGCAAACCCAACAGAGAATAACCCGGAAGCCCATCTGCAATATCAACTTCTACCGTGACCAAATGCCCTTCTAAACCTAAGAGCGCTACTGAATGAGTAAGAGCAAGGGTCATAACAACTTCTCGCGGTATTCAATTTCATGTGAACCATTAGCTTTAATAAGCACAGCTGCAACATCGATTTGATACTCACATCCCAAGCATCCATGCGTAGCTAGCCAGGCAAGTGCCAACCGCTGCATGCGATAAGCCTTATCTCGATTGATTGCTTCAAATGGATGTCCGAAAGCAACCGAGCTTCGGGTCTTGACCTCCACAAATGAAAACACCCCCGTTGGATACAAGGCGATAATGTCGATTTCGCCTTCACGGATTCGCCAATTGCGTTCGATAACTTCGATATTTCGATTGATCAGAAATTGTGCAACAGCTTCTTCGCCTTGTGCACCGGTAATTTGATTGCTCTTTGTCTTCATGATCAGAGAGGATAAATACCCCGATCACAGCTACTTTGATTCCTTGGCTTACTTGTGGATTAGCGCCGCAACATTGGCAAAGGAACGACGATGTTGTGCACACGGTCCATGCTCATTTAGGGCTTTCGTGTGAGCCGCAGTGATATATCCCTTGTGGCCAGCAAAACCATACAGCGGGAATTCAAGATCCATTTCGCGCATGATGCGATCTCGAGTTACCTTGGCAATAACTGATGCAGCACTAATTGAAACTACAACTTGATCGCCCTTCCAGACTGCAAGGTTAGGAACTCCTAAGCCTTCGATGGCATATCCATCTGTAAGAACGTATGCGGGTTCAACGCTTAAACCTTGTACCGCCCGGCGCATACCATCCAGGTTTGCCGCATGTACCCCGCGCGAATCAACTTCATATGCAGGGACAATTACAACGCTTACTGATGCAGCTACTTGATGAATTAAATCAAAGACCGCATCGCGTTTGGATTCGACAATTTCTTTTGAATCCCGCACAACGGCTAATTCGGCAGCAAAGGGATCATTGAGAACAACGGATGCGATTACTAATGGACCTGCACACGCACCACGACCAGCTTCATCGACACCTGCAATCGGTGAGATTCCAGCACTAGTTAAAAGCTGTTCAATAACCTTCATAAGGTTACTTGTTTAGTACATCAACTCTTGGAACATATGTGATGTTCTTGAAAGGCCAGATGATGCCAACAACTCGTCCGCTGACCTTGGACAAAGGTATGAAACCCTTATTGATATCGTCTTGGTGATAACGCGAATCAGCACTTGCTGCTCGGTGATCTCCAAGCACCCACAACTTGCCTTTGGGAACAGTCACATCAAAGTTCATTTCTGATGGTTTGTTTCCAGCAAAGATGTAAGGCTCAATAACTTCAACCCCATTAACGCTCAAGTTGCCGGCTTTTGTGCAACAAACAACACGATCTCCGCCGACACCAACAACACGCTTAACTAAATATTGCTTTGCGGGATTTGGAAGAACACCAACTGCAACCAGCGCGCTCTTCGCCTTTGCAACTAACTGGTTTGTTGTGGCGTCATATGGTTCAGGAAGCCAATTATCTGGATCGCGGAACACGACTACATCTCCGCGCTTAATGTTGTCTGAAATAAATGGAACCTTGTTAACAGCAACGCGATCTTTAACCTGAAGTGTGTTTTCCATAGATCCTGAAGGAATATAGAAAAACTGCACTAAGAAACTCTTGATAAATAGGGATACGACTAATGCAACAACTACAAGGATTGGGAGCTCCTTAAGGAGCGATCCCTTATTGCGCATTGAAAAGATTATTCAGCTTTTGGAGCTTCAGTTGCTTCAGCTTCAACCACAACATCTGCTGACGCAACTTCAGCTGGAACCTCTGCGGTTTCAACCACAACTTCTGCAGCCGCAACTTGAGCTGGAACCTCTGCTACAGCTTCCTCAATTATTGGTGCGGGCACTACTGGTTCTGGTGTAGACAAAATTCCATCGCCGTAACCTTCAACGCCATCGCGCTTTTCGCGAATCTTTGCAGCCTTACCGCGTAGGTCGCGTAGGTAGTACAGCTTGGCGCGACGTACTTCGCCCTTCTTTACTAACTCAATCTTTTCGATCACTGGTGTGTGAACTGGGAATGTACGCTCAACACCAACGCCGTATGAAACCTTACGGATTGTGAAAGTTTCGCGAACTCCATCGCCTTGGCGACGAATAACGATTCCTTGGAAAACCTGAAGACGGCTCTTGCTACCTTCGATAACACGAACATGGATCTTGAGCTCATCACCAGCACGGAACTGTGGGATGTCTTTGCGCAGGGATACTGCATCTACGGCGTCAAGAATGTTCATATTCGGATCCTTTTGTCATTTCTATTAAGCACACGCTTTGGCGGTGCAGACTGCGTATTGTGCCATAGCCACGCTCGGAAGCGTAAATCGCGTCTGCGCCTACTGGGGGATGGACGCTTTGAGCGCCTCGTACAGGTGTGGGCCGGCAGCCAGGGTCAGATTCAGCCCATGCCATGGGTGCGTCGTCACAACCGCCCCGGCTTCTCGGGCGACCAGCTCAGCTGCGGCTAAATCCCATTCATGCAACCCAGTTTCAAAGTAGCCATCAACCAGACCCGTAGCCACATGGCAGATATCGGCGGCGGCAGAACCAATTCTGCGTAAATCTCTAATCTGTGGAATAAGTACATTCACAATCTTTAACTGTTCGATGCGATCTTTTACATCGTAGGCAAAGCCCGTTGAAAATAGCGCGCGATTTAGTTCTACGGGATTGTTGCACGCAATCTTCACATCATTAAGGAATGCTCCCCCACCTTTGCTTGCATGCCAGGTTGATTGAACGGTAGGACTGTGAACTACGCCAACCAATGTTCCATTCTCATCTTTTGCAGCGATGCTGACTGCCCAGCCAGGTAATCCGTAGAAATAATTGACGGTGCCATCTACGGGATCAATCACCCAAGTGATTCCGCTCTTACTGGCGCGAGATGTTCCTTCTTCTCCGATGATTCCATCGTCGGGGCGCGCCGCCAAAATACTTTCGACAATTAATTTTTCACTAGCTAGATCCATCTGCGTTGCTATATCAATTGCAGTTGATTTAACAGTTAAGTCCCACGACGCTGGTCGATTAACCAAAAGATCACCTGCTTGTCGAGCAATCTTTAGCGCAAGTTCAAGCAATTCCTTGGAATCGGTCATGAACCCAGTCTAATGGCGAGATAGACTCTTGCCTATGTTCTCAGGGTATTCCACGATAGTTAAAACCCCTGGGGCCCTTAAATTTTCGATATCTGGATTGATTGCGCGCATGCCAATTTCCATGGATTCTCTTGCCTTAATTTTTATCGTAGTTGCTGCAAGTGATTCTTATGCGATTGCTGGTGCACTTAGTGCAACAGCTTCAGTTGTTATGGCATTTGCTACGCCACATTGGTCACGTGTTGCTGATCGAATTGGCCAGAGCGCCATGTTGGTGCGTGTTATTCCGATTAAGGTTGCCGGGCTTTGTCTTTTCACGTTTTTAGTTTTGAATCAAGCACCAACGTGGACTTGGTTTGTGAGCATCATTATTGCTGAATCAATGTCAGTCAATACCGGCGGATTAGTTCGTCGCCGCTGGTTACATGTTTTAAGTCCAGATAAATCAAGTACCGCCGAAGATGAACAAGATCGTCACTTAGTGAACACGGCATATTCCTTTGAAGCGCTGATGGACGAAGTTGTGTTTATCTTGGGTCCAATCATTGTCACCGCCTGTGCCACAACCATTTCACCAGCTGCTGGAATGATGGCTGGAATCTTCTTTTTGGCAGTCGGTGTTCCTTTGTTTGTCATGCAAAAATCAACTGAGCCACCATCTACTCCTAAACGAATAATTGATCCCCATCCAGCGGTAATTCGAAACAAACGAGTGCAAGCGATAGTTCTTGCCACAACATTGCTTGGTGGTTTTTTCGGATCGATCGCAATTGTCACTGTTGCTTTTGCAGAACAACGCGGTCAAGCAGATAAATCTGGTCTGCTGTTAGCCATTTGGGCTTTCGGAAGCGGAATCGCTGCAATTATCAACGGCGCCATCAAATGGAAGTCATCTAGCGCAACCCGCTTCTTGATTTTCTTATTCTTACTTACTGCCCTGTGTGTCCCCATGTTATTTACACACACCTTGGGATGGCTGGCAGTTGCTTTATTTTTTAACGGTTTTGCTATTGCACCATTAGTGATCAATGCATACGGCGTTGCAGAAGGTGCAGTACCGCCGGATCAAATTACTGAGACTTTGACGTGGGTTGTTGCAGGAATGCCTATGGGTGGAGCACTAGCTAGTGCTTTGTCCGGCCAAATCATCGATCGGTTTGGTTCCGACATCGCATTTTGGGTACCTCTGGGATTTATGATTGCGGCATGTGCAGCCACGCTTCCGTATTTCCGTACTTATAAGGCCCTCATCGGCTACCCTCATGCTCGTGACTGAGCTACGACTAGACGGAAAGACCGAGGATGGTCTGTACCTGTCTTTGCATGACAATGATGGAAATGAATTCACTGTACGAGTCAGTGACACATTGCGCGCAACTGTTAATCAGCAAAGATTGATGGCGGTTCCATCTTCTGATGAGCCAAGTATTTCCATTAAAGAGATTCAGCGATTGCTACGTGCAGGACAAACTGCAGAACAAATTGCTCGAGAGAACAACACAACTATTGAAAAGATCGAACGATTTGCTGGACCAATTCTTTCTGAACGCATCTACATCATTGATCAAGCTCAACAGATTGTTATCCGCAAAGAAGGCGGGCGCGACGCAGTTACTTTGCTAGGCGTAGTTATCTCGCGTTTAGCTCCCCGCAACATTGATTCATCTGAATTGTCATGGGACACATGGCGCTTAGAAGATGGCACCTGGACTTTAGAACTTCATTACCCAAACAGTTCAGGTATTGGAATTGCGCAATGGAACTTTGATTCCACCTTGCGCACTGTGACTTCTATGGATGAAAACGCCCGCTGGATGATGGGTGATGATCCTGCTCCGCGCCAACTTCCAACGCCAGCGTTGATTCCCACCGAGAGTTCTCACCCCTCCGAGCGTCGCATTATTGATGTGTACAGCGAGTTCCGGAAAGAATCACTTGAACAAGAGCTTGAAGAAGAGATTGAACCTATTCGCGAGGTTCCCCGCCTAGCAGTTATTCGTGAAGAGCCAGATGATGAAGCCACACGCGATGGAATCACCGCACGCGCCAAGGTTCCAAGCTGGGATGAAATTATGTTCGGCATAAAGCCAGAGGACAATAAGTAAAAACTTTGCCTTGCTAGCTCAAAGTAGTTGTAAGTAATCCGACCTGAGATTCAATCTCACTATCTCCTCCATGATGTCCAACCATTGCGCCTTCTTTATCGTCGCGATCAGCATCTACAAGAATTACACCGCCGCGGGCTATCGCAATTACTTCGCCCATGCGATCGATTGAATCAGAGCTTAAATTCGCCCCAAAAAGATTGGTTGATATCGCTTGTTCGCGGGTAAGGACTAGCGCTTTATCGTGCAAATACTGTTGCCACACACCAGCTGCATCGACACGTGCCTGAACTGAATCTTCGGTCAAATAAATGTGTCGTGCACGTGGTTCTCCTGCAACAACGCTGACTCCAGTAAGCAAAGGATTGTCTTGTCCAATAATGATTTTTTCTTCAACATTAATCATTCCGTGATCTGAAGTAACCCAGATCCGTGTTCCTTTAGGAACTTCCTTCATTAACTGCGAAACCATTTGATCAATTGCAGCCAGTGCGGCAATCCACTTATCACTACCGACACCATCTGAATGACCTGCCGAATCTAAATCATTTACATATAGGTATACAAAGGAAGGAGTCTTCTGAAGTGCTTGCTTAGTTTCACTTACTAAATCTGTGACAATATTCGCGCCTTTGTATTGCGCGCCACGAAACACCGCGCGAGTAAAACCCGAATTTTCATAGCGCTTGGCAGCAACATGTGTGACATTGATTCCAACTTTTGTTGCACGTTCAAAAAGTGTTTCTACTGGTTGCCAATTTTCGGGATCTACACGTTCATCCCATTTCAGTGCATTTAGCAGCCGGCCTCCGCTGCGCGGTACTTGAACTGTGTACCCCAACATTCCGTGAACTCCGGGAAGTTCTCCGGTTGTTAGCGTTGCAAGTGATGTCGCGGTGGTTGAAGGAAAAGCTGTATGAATTTTTCCAAAGTTAATCATGCGGCTCATGGTTGGCATAACTTCGGCATACGTTGACAGAGTGTCAAAACCAAATCCATCAATTAGAAATAGCAGTTCGCGTCCCATCGGCGACTGACCCATTGCCAAGTGATCGACAGCACTGTCTAACCCGAGGGAAGAAAAGATAGAGGGAGTTATCTGGGACAAATGCACGTGCTTATCTTCCCATGAGAGTGCACTAGAGTTTGGCTATGGAAAAAGCGATCAAGCTATCTGCCGAAGTTTCGGCTGCTATCAAGGCCGGAAAGCCAATCGTTGCTCTGGAATCAACGATTATTAGCCATGGCTTGCCACGTCCTTCCAATCTAGAAGTAGCCCTTGAATGCGAGCGAATTGTTCGTGATGCAGGTGCGGTTCCAGCAACTATTGCCTTGCTTGATGGAAAAATTTTGGTCGGATTAGAAGGTGCCGAACTAGAGGCTATTGCCAACCGAGACGATATTTCTAAAGCATCAATTCGTGATTTAGCAATCATCATCGCCCAAGGAAAAAGCGCGGCAACAACAGTTGCGGCAACGGCGCACATTGCAGCAATGGCCGGAATTCATGTTTTTGCAACGGGTGGCCTTGGAGGCGTACACCGCGGGGCTAATGAATCCTTTGATGAATCTGCAGATCTGACTGCATTAGCAAATGTAGATATGACCATGGTTTGTGCGGGCGTTAAATCAATTTTGGATGTGCCAGCCACATTAGAGCGACTAGAAACTTTGGCAATCAGCTTGGTTGGTTACAAGACCAATGCCTTCCCAGGTTTCTATTTGACCGATTCTGGATACACCCTTGAACATCGAGTTAATTCGCCAGCTGAAATCGCGGCAATCATCAAGGCGCGTGGCGCAGTTGGCACTTTAAATAAAGCACTTGTCGTTGCAAACCCAGTTGTCAAAGAGATGAACAAGGCCAGACATGATGAGATTTTGAAATCAGGACTTGAGAAAGCGCACAAGCAAGGTGTAGTTGGCAAGAATGTGACCCCTTTCTTGCTCGAACATTTCCATACAACTTCACAAGGTGAATCACTCGCGATTAACACTGAAATTATCAAGGCGAACTGTCTACTGGGTGCACAGATCGCGGTGGCACTTCAATGAAAAAGATTCTCTGTATTGGCGATTTAGCGCTGGATGTAATTTCTCAGCTCAAAGAGCCCATCAATTACGGCAATGACACTGCAAGTAAAATTTCAAGCCACCCAGGTGGGCAGGCGGCAAATGTTGCAACGTGGATTACCCGCACCAATTCAAAGGCGCATTTAGTCGCACGTACAGGCAATGATCCTGTTGGTTTTGCCTTGATTTCTGACTTGGATAAGTACGGCGTAGAACACCTTAATTTGATGCATAGCGGACGCCCAACTGGTGTTGTTGTGATTTTAGTTGATGCAAATGGTGAGCGCACAATGTTCCCGGACAATGGAGCAAATGCTGACCTTGAAGCATCTGATTTACCTTCACTTGATGATATTGATGGTGTCTATCTATCAGGGTATGCGCTTTTGGATTTCCGCAGCCGCGATGCAGTTCTTGCAATGATTAAGAAAATTAAAGCAACTGGTAAGCCAATCTTTTTTGATCCAACTACAACTGGTGCCATGAAGATTGTTAGTCGAGAAGAAGTTCTCTCATGGGTTGGTTTGATGGATGGAATTTTGCTCAACAGCGAAGAAGCCTTGTATCTTGGAGATTCAACTGATGTTGAAACCGCTGAAGAAAATCTTGCAAAGATCACCCCACTTGTTGTCATTAAATTGGGCTCAAAGGGTGCGATGGCGATTAATGGTTCACACAAGGCCAAGGTTTCTGCAGTGACAACCAATGTTGTTGACACCACAGGTGCTGGAGACTCATTTGCTGCTGGATTTATTCCGAAGTGGCTAGAAACAAGTGATCTGACTCAAGCTCTTACTGCCGGTGCGGCATTGGCAGCAAAGTGTGTTTCATCAGTTGGGGCGCGCCCTCCCCTAAATTAAGCCTGACTCTTGGCAGAATGCCCCAATGGCAACTGCGAAGACTCCCGCGAAATCTGCGGCCAAAGGTAAGAAACCCGCTGGACCAAAGCCCGGTGAATATCCAGGAAAGATCGTCGACATCGATGTTTCCAAAGAGGTTTCAGAATCTTTTCTTGAGTACGCATATTCAGTTATTTATTCACGTGCACTTCCTGATGCACGTGATGGTTTAAAGCCAGTTCACCGCCGCATTCTTCATCAGATGGCAGACATGGGTCTACGCCCAGAACGTGGACATGTAAAGAGCGCACGTGTTGTTGGTGAAGTAATGGGTAAGTTGCACCCACATGGTGATGGCGCAATTTATGATGCTTTGGTTCGTATGGCGCAAAGTTTCTCAATGGGATTACCGCTAATCGATGGTCACGGAAACTTTGGATCACTTGATGCAGGCCCTGCAGCAATGCGTTACACCGAAGCTCGTTTGGCACCGGCTGCAATGTCTATGGTTGCCGAAGCCGATGAAGACACAGTTGATTTTGGTCCGAACTATGACGGCGCACTATCTGAGCCAATTGTTCTACCAGCGGCTTATCCAAACCTTCTTGTAAATGGTGGCTCTGGAATTGCTGTGGGTATGGCAACCAACATGGCTCCGCATAACTTGAGCGAAGTAATCGCTGCAACCAAGTTTCTGATTGAGAATCCAGCAGCAACTGTTAAGCAGTTGATGAAGTTTGTGCCGGGACCAGATTTTCCAACAGGCGGAGAAATCGTTGGACTAGATGGTGTGCGTGAAGCGTATGCAACTGGAAAAGGATCATTTAAGGTTCGCGCAACTGTTGAAATTGAAAAGGTTACCTCTCGCAAGATGGGTATCGTCATTAAAGAGCTTCCATACACAATCGGACCTGAAAAGGTTGTAGAACGTATTGCAGCCCTGGTAAAGGCCAAAAAGATTCAGGGAATCAGCGACATCATCGATCTTTCTGATGGCCAGACCGGCACAAATGTTGTTATTGAAATTAAGAATGGTTTTGAGCCGGAAGAGGTTCTTGAAAAGCTCTATGCACTAACCCCTATGGAAGATGCATTTGCAATCAATGCCGTTGCCTTGGTTAAGGGTCGTCCACAAACTCTGGGACTTAAAGAATTACTGAAAGTATTCATCGATCACCGCATCGAAGTTGTTCGTCGCCGTTCCGAGTTCCGCAAGGCAAAAGCGGAAAGTCGATTAGGTCTAGTTGATGGTTTGCTCAAGGCAATCATTGATATCGATAAGGTCATCAAGATCATTCGCGGCAGCGATGATGCAGCCGCAGCTAAAGATAAGCTGATTAAAGACTTTAAGTTAAATGATGAACAGGCAACATATATCTTGGATATGCCACTTCGTCGTTTGACCAAGATGAGCAAGATCGAACTAGAAACAGAGCAAAAGGAACTCAAAACCACTATTGCTGCGCTGACTAAGTTGCTAAAGAGTGAAGATGCAATCAAAGCTCAAGTTTCTGATGAATTAACTGCGGTTGGAAAGTCATATGCAGCACCTCGTCGTACTCGAATTGGTGCAGCCTAAACCCAGCCGATAGACTTGGGTGTGATTTCAACCCAAGCGCTCGAATTACGTGCAGGTGCTCGCCTTCTTGTTAAAGGCGTAACTGTTCGCATTAACAGCGGTGACCGCATCGGTTTTGTTGGTCGAAATGGTGCTGGTAAATCAACCCTTGCAAAAGTATTAGCTGGTGAAACTATGCCGGCGGGTGGTGCGGTTAATCGCACTGGAAAAATTGGTTACCTTCCGCAGGATCCGCGCACTGGCGATGAACCAGGAACCGTTATTGATCGCATTCTCTCTGCGCGTGATTTGGATCAGATCGCAGCTCGCATGAGATCAGTTGAAGAAGAGATGGCAACGGCGCAAGGTGAAGCGCTAGAAAAAGCAATGGATCGCTACACCCGCGTTGAAGCAGAATTTTCTGCAGCCGGTGGTTATGCGGCAACGGCAGAAGCCGAAGCGATTGCAACATCTCTTGGCGTATCTGAAGCGGTCTTTTCTAATGAACTATCTACCCTTTCCGGTGGTCAACGCCGTCGTATCGAACTAGCTCGCATTCTCTTTAGTGGTGCTGAAACCCTTTTGCTAGATGAGCCAACTAACCACTTGGATGCTGATTCCATTATGTGGCTGCGCGAGTTTTTATCTAAGTATTCAGGTGGTTTGGTCATCATCTCTCACGATGTGAACTTGATTGAAACCGTTGTAAACAAAGTTTTCTACTTAGATGCCAACCGTAACTGCATCGATGTTTACAGCCTTGGCTGGAAGGCATATTTGTTGCAGCGCGAACAGGATGAGCATCGCCGTAAGAAAGAGCGTGCGAACGCTGAAAAGCGTGCAGAGATTTTGCAGAAGCAGGGCGAAAAGATGCGCGCAAAGGCATCCAAGGCGACTGCGGCGCAAGGTATGTTGCGTCGTGCTGAAAAACTTAGAAGTGGTCTTGATGATGTTCGAGTCGCAGACAAGGTTGCAAAGCTGCGCTTTCCTACCCCTGCCCCATGTGGCAAGACGCCGCTTTCGGGTGAAGAGTTATCAAAGAATTATGGTTCCCTTGAAATCTTTACCGATGTTTCATGCGTGATTGATAAGGGTTCACGTGTTGTAATTCTTGGACTTAACGGTGCTGGAAAGACAACACTGCTTCGAATTTTGGCTGGAGAACTTGAATCAGATACTGGAAAAGTTGAACATGGTCACGGCCTTAAAATCGGCTACTACGCCCAGGAACACGAATCACTTGATTTCGAGCGAACAATTCTTGAAAACATGATGTCTGCAACCCCTGATATTCGTGAACCCGAAGCTCGCAATACCTTAGGTTCATTCCTGTTTGTTGGCGATGATGTTCATAAGCCAGTAAAGGTTTTATCTGGTGGCGAGCGGACTCGTTTAGCTTTGGCAGTCCTAGTTGTATCGGCAGCAAATGTTTTGCTACTTGATGAGCCAACTAACAACTTAGATCCAGCATCTCGCGCAGAAATTCTTGGTGCATTGGCGGAATACCAAGGTTCCGTAATCATGGTTTCTCACGATGAAGGCGCAGTACAAGCGCTAAAACCTGAACGTGTGATCTTGTTGCCAGATGGCGATGAGGATTTGTGGAAAGAGGAGTACTTCGACTTAGTCTCTATTGACTAAGTTTGGATTGACTAAGCGTCGATGTGATCGCGGTCGATTTCCGCGTTAGCAATGAATTCCTTGCGTGGTGCAACATCGCTACCCATTAGCAGTTCAAACATTGCCTCTGATGCTGCGGCATCTGAAACTGTGATGCGACGCAAAGTGCGCGCATCTGGATCCATTGTGGTTTCACGGAGCTGGTCTGCATCCATTTCACCAAGGCCTTTGTAACGCTGAATTGGTTCCTTCCAACGCTTGCCGCTCTTCTTAAGATCTTCGGTTACTTTCTTCATCTCATCATCACTGTATGTGTAGATGTATTCGCCCTTCTTGCCTCCCCCGCCCATTACTTCTATGCGGTGCAGAGGTGGGATCGCAGCAAATACGCGGCCTGAATCAATCAGTGGGCGCATATAGCGATACATCAGGGTTAACAACAAACAACGAATGTGAGCACCATCAACGTCAGCATCTGACATCAAGATAATGCGGCCGTAACGGGCTTCATCTAATTCAAATGACTTGCCGGAACCAGCACCAATTACCTGAATAATCGAGCCGCACTCTTTATCTTCTAGCATCTGTGAAAGTGATGCCTTCTGAACGTTAAGGATTTTTCCGCGAATCGGCAAGATTGCTTGGAACTCGCTGTTACGAGCAGCCTTTGTTGTACCAAGTGCCGAGTCACCTTCTACGATGAATAGTTCGGTACGTGTTACATCTTCTGAGCGACAATCTGAAAGCTTTGTAGGAAGCGATGATGATTCAAGTGCGTTCTTGCGGCGCTGTAGATCCTTGTGGGCACGTGCGCTGATACGGGTGCGAGATGCTGCAGCAATCTTTTCAAGAACAAGGCGGCCATTGGCTTTATCAATGCGCTTTGAAGTATTGAAATACTCTTTCATCTTATCGGCAACAACTGCAGAAACAATTCGAGTTGCAGCTGCAGTTCCTAAAACTTCCTTGGTTTGGCCTTCAAACTGTGGTTCAGACATACGAACGGTGACAACTGCGGTTAAACCTTCAAGTACGTCATCTTTGATGACATCAATTTCTTTGTTAGCCAAGGTCTTAGTTGATCGCAAAGCTTCATTGACAACCTTGACTAGTGCGCGCTCAAAACCTAGAACGTGGGTTCCGCCCTTTGGCGTAGCAATGATGTTTACAAATGAGCGCTGGGTGGTCTCAAAACCATTGCCCCACTTCATCGCGATATCAACTTCCATATCGCGTTCTACTTCAGTTGAAACCATATGGCCCTTGTCATCAAGGACAGGAACTGTTTCTTGGTAATGCCCAGTGCCGTAAATACGAATGACATCGCCTACGGCTTCATCTGGCTGCAGGTAATTACAGTATTCGGTGATACCGCTCTTGTGGAAGAAAGTTTCAGTTGTCTTTGTCTTGGTGCGATTGTCATTAACAATCAGCGTTAAACCTGGAACAAGGTATGAAGTTTGACGTGCGCGAGCGTAAATATCTTCAAGATCTAGCTCTGCTTCCTTAAGGAAAATCTGTCGATCACTCCACCATTTAATTCGAGTTCCGGTGATCTTTGATGAAATCTTTCCAATAACGCGAAGACCTGACTTAGGCTCAAAAGGTGCCTTAGGACCATCACCATCAAAGATTCCTGCAGTTCCGCGTTGGAATGACATCCAGTAAATTTTGCCATCACGGTCAACTTCAACATCTAAACGAGATGCAAGTGCGTTAACAACAGATGCACCCACGCCGTGTAGACCACCTGATGCAGCATACGATCCGCCACCGAACTTTCCACCTGCGTGAAGTTTTGTCAGAACAACTTCAACACCAGTTAAACCTGTCTTTGGTTCTTTATCTACTGGAATTCCGCGACCATCATCATGGACTTCAACGGACCCATCTGATTCAAGATTAATTTCGATTTTCTTGCAGTGACCGGCCAGCGATTCATCTACAGAGTTATCGATGATTTCCCATAAGCAATGCATAAGGCCACGTGAATCCGTTGAACCGATATACATTCCGGGACGTTTGCGAACCGCATCAAGGCCTTCAAGGACTGCCAGGTCCTTAGCCGTATAGCTATCTTGCAAAGGGGTCGCAATTGCATCTTTCTCAGCCATGGGGCGAAAGATTATCCGTCTCACCCCATTTTCGTGCGTAAGCGCGCCGATCGCATCTCAAATACTGGAAATTGTCGACTCTCAGAGTTAATTCAGCGTTAATTAGTGAAATTAAATGAATATTAACGAGCGGGGAATAAATAAATGTGGTTTCCTGTTCCATAGAAGCAAGGCAGTACACGGAAACGGAGAGAGAAAAATGACAGAACAGTTGTTGCTTGAATCAGTTCCTCTTAACGCCCTTGATCGTTGCGATCGTTGTGGCGCACAGGCCTACGTCCGTGCAGTGCTTCTCAATGGCGGAGAATTGATGTTCTGCGCTCACCACGGCAAGGAATACGCTGAAAAGCTAAAACCAATTGCTGCAAAGATTCAAGATGAAACTGAAAAGTTAATCGAATCTAAAAACTAATCTTTCTTATCGAGAAAGCCCTTATGCGAACCATCGCAGAAGGGCTTTTCTTGTGAGTGGCCACAACCACAAAACTTTGGGTTTTCAATTGTTTCAATGACATTGCCTTCAGAATCGACAATGTCCACCGTTCCAGTTAAGCGGATTGATCCACTCTTTGGATTAATGAAAACCTTATTGTTTTCCATAACTGTTCTAGCTTCTTTTTAATCTAGGTAGTCGCGCAGAACCTGGCTACGTGATGGGTGACGAAGCTTTGACATTGTCTTTGATTCGATCTGACGAATACGTTCACGAGTAACTCCGTAAACCTTTCCGATCTCATCAAGTGTCTTTGGCTGTCCATCAGTTAAACCAAATCGCATTGCAACAACGCCTGCTTCACGCTCTGACAAGGTGTCTAGCACTGAATGCAACTGCTCCTGTAGCAAAGTAAATGAAACCGCATCAGCTGGAACTACCGCCTCTGAGTCTTCAATCAAATCACCGAATTCAGAATCGCCTTCTTCACCAAGTGGTGTGTGAAGTGAAATTGGTTCGCGACCGTACTTTTGAACTTCGACCACCTTTTCAGGTGTCATATCAAGTTCCTTGGCTAGCTCTTCTGGGGTCGGTTCACGACCAAGATCCTGAAGCATCTGGCGCTGTACACGAGCCAACTTATTTATAACTTCAACCATGTGAACTGGAATACGAATCGTACGAGCCTGGTCAGCCATCGCGCGTGTGATCGCCTGGCGGATCCACCATGTTGCATAGGTTGAGAACTTATAACCCTTTGTGTAGTCGAACTTTTCAACCGCACGGATAAGACCCAAGTTACCTTCCTGGATCAAGTCCAAGAACAACATGCCTCGACCGGTGTAACGCTTTGCAAGGGAAACAACCAGACGAAGGTTTGCTTCGAGCAAGTGATTCTTTGCGCGCTTTCCATCTTCAACAAGCCATTCAAGTTCACGCTTGTACTTCTTATCTAATTTCTTTTCATGCTTGAGCTTCTCTTCAGCGAAAAGACCAACTTCTACGCGTGTTGCAAGCTCTACTTCAAGCTCTGCGTTTAGCAACGCAACGCGGCCAATCTGCTTCAGGTAGTCCTTTACTGGATCTGCTGTCGCACCAGCTGTCATAACTGTCTGAGCAGGTGCATCATCTTCTTCAGACGCCTTTAATGTAAATGCATTCTCTTCATTTCCCTGAGTTGCATCATCAGAGGCAAGATCTACAACACGTGGCTGATTTCCCTTGTCTTCTTCTTCGCTGTCGATAATTTCGACAACTTCCTTGATCAGGGTTTCAACATCTTCTAATTCAACTTCTTCAAGTTCTACTTCTTCCCCATCAATCTTTGTGACAATTGCTTTACCGGTCTTTGCATCAACCTTTGGTGCCGCAACGGCCTTAACAGGTTCTGGCTTTGGGGCAATAAGTTCGTATTCGGCTTTTTTCAGAATTCGAGATGGTGAACCTAAACCAGACTTACGAAGCTTCTCAACTAATACTGGAACTTCAGTTGCGAGCGCGCGTGCTTCGTCAACTAAATCTTTATCGGCCTTCTTTGGAATTCGGTTAATCGAAGTAACACCGCGTGCATCAAGTTCAGCCAACACTTCATTTTGGCGAAGTACCGCGTTCTTGGCGTCAACAATCTGTTGAACATCTTTTGCTGATAAATCTTTTTTAAGTTCAATCTTCTTGGCAGGTACTGCCTTCTTAACTGGAGCCGCTGCTTTCTTTGCAGGTGCGGCCTTTTTAACTGCGGCCTTCTTTACCGGTGCTGCTTTTTTCACTGCGGCTTTCTTAACTGGTGCAGTCTTTTTCACAGGCGCTGCTTTCTTCGCTGGTGCTTTCTTAGCGACAGGTGCTTCTTTTTTAGAAGAAGTCTTAGCCTTCACCTTGTTTTTGAGCGCACTAAATACAGCCACAATTGTCCTTTGATTTGTTTCAACGAATTCGCTGAAGCGATGGCTATATTATAATTTGTCCACAGGGGTAAATGCACATCCAAACCCACTATTTGGCCAGATTTAAAGCCTCTCGGATCACATTTCCCACACTTTCGACCTCCACTAGGAAGCCGTCATGGCCAAATGGGCTTGAAATGGTCACCAACGGGGCTGCAGCGGGGGCTAATTCAGCGATCTCAGCTTGTAAGCGCACTGGAAACAATCGGTCGGTATCAATCGATACTGCGACCACTGGAACCTTGATTGTGGCCAAAGCAGCAGCCACTCCTCCGCGCTCTCGCCCAATATCGTGGCTGTTCATCGCCTCTGTCAGCGCGATATAGGTGTTTGCATCAAAGCGCTGTGCAAGTTTGCTGGCTTGATGGTCCAGGTATGACTCAACGGCATAACGTCCGGTGTCATCGCCCTGCATCTGGCGGCCAAATCGAATATCCATTTCAGCTTCAGTTCGATATGTCAGATGCGCAATCCGGCGGGCAATTCCCATTCCTTCATCAGGGCCTTGCTCTTGCTCGTAATAGTCGCCCTTATTGAAATTGGGATCGGATTTAATTGCACGAATTTGAATTGATGCCGTTCCAATTTGATCACCAGTTGCAACTGCCGATGATCCAATGGTGCAGATTGCGCCAACTCGATCTGGCAACTGCACCGCCCATTCCAAGGCACGCATTCCGCCAAGAGATGGACCAACAGCAAGTTTGTACTTTTGAATTCCCAGCGCATCGGTAAATGCAACTTCGGCGTTAACCATGTCTCTGATCGTTACCGTTGGAAAACGCGAACCCCAACGTTTTCCATCAGGTGCAATTGATGATGGCCCAGTTGATCCCTGACAACCACCAATGACATTAGGACAGACAACAAAATATTTGTTGGTATCAAAGGGCATTCCTGGTCCGACCATAGATGGCCACCACCCGGGAACATCAGACCAACCAGTCATCGCATGATTAACTAAAATCGCATTATCTTTTGCGGCGTTTAATTGACCCCATGTTTGATAAGCAATGGTGACATTAGGCAAAGTTTCGCCATTTTCAAGAAGTAAAGAACCAATTGAAACAAATTGACGCTCACCGGGATCATCTGTTTCGAGCCATGCACCTGTTGAAACCATTGCAATAAACATCCTTAGCCACACTTGTCGCACTTTTTGCATTAGCTGCAATTAGTCCGACCTGTTCGTCACCCGGAGCACCCCGCCGCGGTGGAGGGTTGCCGCCTACTAAGCCGGGGCTAATACATAGGACTCGTGAACGGTGTAATTCTAGCGACTAGGCCTGAAAAATCCCAGCGGTTACTTTGGGGTGAAGTTCCATTCTCATTGCGGCAAAAGCCGCGGCCGGCCAGCCTGAACCAAAGACTCGGCGCAACAAAATAGTCAACGCATACTTTGGATCATCGGCAGTTGCTCGATCTAATGCGCGATAAGCCAGCTCGCTATCTGCGCGCTCGTAAGCCAGAGTCGCAAACAAGCAAGCAACAGGGGCAACAAAACCCACAGGGGCAACGCGGAGCAAGTACAGCCACATATTCCAATAGGTATCAAAGGTTTGCGCATTGTGTGTCCCTAGTGCGAAATCCCGAACTTGAATATCAGAAAGCCTGCCGACTACTTGTGAAATTAATTCGACATCGCAGTTATAACCACGATCAGCAAACTGCATCGATAAATCAATCACCGCGGTAGCGCCATCTCGCTGCAGGAGATTGAGATCTGCCATATCTGGCGTTAGCGCAAAGGTGTTGACGCTTTCTATAAATTCGCCATCAGTTGACAATGGCAACGCAATTACACTTACATAGATGTTTTCGGTAGTCATTATTTTCCTTTGCTGGTTGTGAAGTGGGTTGGCCCTTGAACAACTGTTATTGCGGCAACTGAGATCTTCTTTACTGTTCCTGTAACTGCCCGTACCTGTGCGTTATGTGTATAACTACCATTCCAAGTGGTCAAAAGAGTTACGACATAACTTCCGGATCTTGCGTATGAATGCCGGATAGTTCCATTGGGATACGGGGCTCCGTTTTCCGTGGTTGTGTAGACAGCACCATCGCCAAAGCTCCAGGTAAATGAGGGGCGCAACGTGACATCAACAATTTCGCCGATGATGTCGACTCGGCTTTGAAAAATACTTGGCAAGTCGCACCAGAAATAAACATCAGTTTTTACGAGTGGCTCAAATTCGGGTTGATAGGCCACACCTGCAGTTGGAACCAGCTTTGTTAATCGATCGCTCAGATTTACCGTTGTTGTACTTTTTTTCACACGTGGCTTATAGGTGCGCTTTACGTAAGGCTTGGTAACAACAACTTTGGCTGGCACAGGTGGAAAAAACAAAGGTCGCACAGTTGGTTTGGGGGTTGGCTTTACTGTGGATTTTTTGGGAGCTTGGGCAATAGCTTTCTTAGTAGTTGTGTTACCCCTTTTGGCTTCAATAATGATTTGGTTGTTCTCGGTGTACACACTGATACAGGCTTTTTCGGCGCAACCATCAGCCTGTGCTGGGGTCATCAAAGCGGTAAAAACTAGTGAGGCAATCAAAATCAAAGTAACCATGTGCGGCACCATAAATTGAGCAGCAGAGCAACAGCGAAGTCACTCGGCTAACTGTGGATAGTTGTGACAGGCTACGAACATGACCGCGCGCGATGGTGATGGATGGGTCAATTGCGCCTGCGGAAATAAGCATTGGGGTCTTAATGGCGCTGCCGGAATTTTGATTGTGCGCGGAAGTCAGATTTTGTTGCAGCACCGCGCGCCGTGGGTGCACAACGGTGATACCTGGGGCATCCCAGGTGGGGCGCGAGATTCGCATGAGAGCACAATTGAAGGTGCTTTTCGGGAAGCGGTTGAAGAAACCGGAATCGATACTTCGCTGTTAACTGCCTTGCACACATATACCGACGATCACGGCGATTGGAAATACGAAACAGTTATTGCCCAAGCCACAGCTGAACTAGTTGCTCATGAAGTAAATGATGAGTCCCACGAAGTTCGCTGGGTAGAAATTATGAATGTTCACGAATTGCCGCTGCATCCAAGCTTTGCAAAGTCGTGGCCCGAACTAATGGAACTGCTTAATAACCTTATCGGCCCAACTTAATTCGGTTTCGTTGCTATGGGCAACAACCACAATTGTCTTTCCTTGTTCGGCTAATTCCTTCAGCAGCGCAATGATTCGGCCGCGACTTTGAACATCTTGTGCCGCTAGTGGTTCATCGAGCAAAAGCACTGGGGTGTTTTGGGCAATAGCTTGTGCGATTGCTACGCGTTGGGCTTCGCCACCTGAAAGTGTGGTTACTAATCGATCAGCAATTTCAGTAAGGGCTAAGGCCTTCATTACTTCGGGGGCATCACCAGCCATTTCAATCACTTGGCGAACCGTAAAACCCAAAGTAAAGCTTTGGTTTTGAATCACCATGGAACGCATCCCTGCCAAGGCATTGGCTGAAGTCAAAATTGGATGGTGTTCATCAATCGTGATTGTGCCCTTGTCAGGTGCAATATCCCCCGCGATTGCCGCCAACAAAGTTGATTTACCGCAGCCATTGGGGCCAACAATCACAGTAATTGATCCAGCCGGAATCTGTTCGGAATAATCATAAATTATTTCGCGGCCATCAATGGCAATGGTGATCTCATCGATGGTAATCATTGAGTTCTCCAAACATTATTCTTAAAGGCAACTAGCGCGATAAGTACTGGCGCACCTAAGAGCGCGGTCGCAAGACCGATCGGCAGCTCGTTGGGTTGGGCGATAGTTCGAGAGACAGTGTCTGCCACAACAACAATCAACGCACCAATAACTGCGCTGTGTGCCACCAAATTGCGGTGTGATGGGCCATAGATAAAGCGCGCAATATGTGGCGCCGCTAAACCAATAAAGGCGATTGAACCGACGGTGCTTACTGCGCCCCCTGCCAATATTGATAGCCCAATTAATGCAATCAACCGGATTCGCGAAACATTGACCCCTAAGTGAAATGCGGTTGCATCTCCTAGGGAAAGTCGATCAAGTGCTGGGGCGATCTTCCATGCGATGGCAATGCCGATCAGCGTTGTGATTGCAACACCAATCAAATTATCGGGGGTGATCAACGCCAAGGAACCAAAGCTCCAGAAAGAAATGGACCGTGCATCGGCGCGCGAAACCAGAGCAGATGCGATTCCAACAAAAGAGGTAAAGATTGCAGATACCGCGATTCCAACAATGATTAAACCAAAGGATGAAAGCGACCCACGAATTGCGGCCAATTTAAAGGTCAACGAAGTTGTCAGAAGCGCACCGATTGTTCCGCAAATGATTGCACCGATTGTTCCGACTTGAACAAGGCCTGCACTAATTGCAATGACTGCGCCAAATGCTGCACCTGCGGCCGTTCCCAGAATCGCTGGCTCTGCCACCGCGTTGTTGCACGCGCCTTGGGCTAATAAGCCAGCTACGGCAAGTGCTGCACCAACAATTACCGCCGCGGTTACGCGCGGAAACCTGATCTGCCACAGAATTTCGTTTGCACCTGGATTAAACAACGCCGACCAAAAGTTTTCGATCTGGGTTGCACCTAGATACAAAGAACCCACAAATGCGCCCACTAGCAGAACTGCTGGCAGCCACTTTTTCATGGCGCAACCTTATTCATAGCTTTAGCAAGGGCATCAACTAATGACGGCGTTCTTGGACCAAAGGACAAGAGCAAAGAATCATCAACATCGATCACCGCTGAATTTTTACCGGCACGCGTTTGGGCAACACCTGGAAGTTTGAGCAAGCCATCTATTCCACCAACTGATTCCAAACCTTTGCTCATCACCAGAATTACATCTGGGTTTAACGCAGCCAGGCTTTCAGCCGTTAAGGTATTAAAAGGCCGATCCAGAGTTTGTGCGCCAACATCGATTGCACCGATTGCAGTCAGCAATGAATCAGCACCAGATCCTGCGCCACCAATTAGGTACACCGATGACGTTCCCCGCAAATACAAAAATGCCACCCGCGGTGAATTCTTTACCTTTGATGTGTTGAGGGATTGGTTCATTTGCTTGATTAATTCTTCAGCTTGAACTTGTGCACCAATTGCGCGGCCTACTGCGCGTACCTTGACCGGTAAATCCTTAAGGTTCCAACTTTCTGGAGTCTGCACAACTGTTATTCCAGCTGCCTTAATTGTTTCAATTGCAGATTTAGGTCCAGTCGATGCATCGATCAACACAAGATCAGGTTTCTGAGCAATCACTTTTTCTGGCAAAACCTGATGACCAGAAGTAACAATTGGGATATCAGCTAGTGAATCTTCGGTGCTGGAAATATCTCGACCGACGATTATCGATTGCGCATTTAGTGATTGAATAATTTCTGCGACACCATTTGCTAAAACAACGACCCGGGAAACCGTTAATGATGCATCCGTTGTAAGTGAAATCGATCTCACATCATCCTGAGAAATTGTGTAAGTACTGGCAACCGGGCTTTGGGCACAGCCAGAAAGCAGCAGCGCAAGGGCGATAATCACCACTTTTCTCATGGGGGCAGTCTGCCAAAACTTTCTCCGACAGATATCTGTGTCTTGTCGGATAAGGCTTTTATGTGGCTAATTTAGAGTTTGGCCATGAAGAAATTATTGGCACTAGTTGTGGCAATCACTGTTTCTTCCATGCCGCTTTCATCAGCAGCAAGCATCAAGGGCACACAGGGACAAACTTTGTCGGTTTCAAAAACCACCGTAAAAGCCGGCTCGGTCGTAACGGTTAAAGGAAATTTCTTTGATGAAACTGTGGGCATCTATTTAGCATTTTGTGTCATCCCCGCAAAAGGTAAAGCTCCAACTCCATGTGGCGGCGGAATCAACAAGGCAGGTCTGAGTGAGGCCTCTTTTTGGATTTCCTCTAATCCCCCACCGTATGCAATTGGCTTAACCGAAGAGTTTTTGCCAGGTGGCAGATTTACTCAAAAAGTAAAGATTTCCAAGAGAATAGGGAAGTTTGATTGCACCAAAGTTAAGTGCGCCATAACAGTGCGCGCCGATCACTTGCGCAGCAATGATCGAAGTTCAGATCTGTTTATCCCCATCACCATCAAATAAGGAGAAAAATGAAGAAGCTCGTTCTTGTTGCACTAATTGTTTCGCTCATGTCACCAGTATCAGCCCAAGCTGCTGAAACTAAGTTTAGTAGCGGACCATTGACTAACCTTGATAATCAAGGCGCAACAGTTAACATCACGCTTTCAAATGTTCCTGCAAAGGGTGGTTTGTATATCCAGCAATGTGTTGAAGCAGCTGCTGGTTCACGTTCTGCGTTGTGCAACAAGGCAATTGAATTGTGGATTTCCACCGCCCGCGGTGCTTCATTTCTGCCCACCGCAGCGATTACTTTTAAGCCAACCGGAAGCTTTTTGGTCGGAACAACCACAGTAGATTGCACAGTTTCTAAGTGCGGAATCTTTATGCGTTTTGACCACACCGTGCCGGCTGATCTTTCTGAAGACCAATTCTTTCCGATGACTTTCAAGGCAGCAGTGGCTGGATCAACTACGTTGGCCGCAGATGAAGTAACTGCCACTATCAATGGTGTTGCCGTTACTACCCGCACACCTGCAACCCTTGGCTACCGACAGGTTTCAACAGTGGCTGCAGTTTCTAAAGCGGGTGCAACTTTGACTTACCGTTCACTTGCACCAGCGTGCGCGTTAAATGGTCAGCAGATAACTCCGTTGGCTGGATCAGGAGAATGTGCAATTTCAGTAACCAGCGCTGGCAATGCCACGGCAGCCCCCGTCACTGTTATCTTGCCGATTCGCTTAACGCTAGGCACACAAACACTAGGCAGTTTCACCCTTGCTGAAACGCTTAAAGCTTTCAGCAAAACAACTCTGCCCAACGCAACGAACTTTGGAGAAAGAGTTAAGTACAAAGCGGTTGGCTCATGTTCAGTTGTTCGCTCGGTTTTAACAATGCGCCGTGGAAAATGTGAAATAACTGCCACAGCTGCAGGCAGAAAAGCGCTGTACGAGGGTTTTACTGCTAAGTTACTTACAGCTGCAAAGTAATTATTTGCTGATCAGGCCATTGATGCAGAAGTTAGTTGCATAAGCAATCTCTTCTTCTGCGTCATGGCCTGCTTCAATTCTTTTTGTTGATGCATCGGTGATTGCCTGAATAAAAGATAAAGCGCGTTGAGAATCTTTAACGCCTAAATCTGTAACCGCTTTAACTAGTGGTGCCATCAAAGCTCGGTGAGCCATACCGATTTGTTGTGCGCGAGATTGTGGCATTGCCGTTGCATTGAGCGCTTTAGCCAATAAGTGACGACCATCAGCGATGTAGGTAAGTGCTCCCTTTACCCAACAACTAACGATGCACTGAGCATCTGTGCAATCAGCAACAGCAGTGTTAAGGGTTTCTGCAAAACTGTGTAGTTCATCAATTACTAGATCTGCAACAAGTTCAGATCCGCTTCCAAAGTATTCATACACCGATGTTCGAGACAAGCCTGCACGCTGTGCCACCGCGGCAACAGTGATTGCTGCGCCACCTGATTCCATGGCAATACTTGCAGCAGCATCGATTAGCTGATTACGACGCCAATCACGATGCTCGGCAAGGGTTTCAGTTTCAATGCGAGGCATAAAATTATTCTTTCATGCTTTCACGAAGTCGTCTCAGTGAATCTATGACCACTGCCTTTTCTGAGGTTCGCCAGAGAGGTGGCATAGAGTTAAGGAGAACACTTCCGTATCGTTTGGTGACAATTCGTGAATCCAGGATCGCAACTACTCCCCGGTCATCAACGGATCGAATCAAACGACCGGTGCCCTGAGCCAGTAAAAGTGCGGCTCTAGGTAAGGAAACCTGCATAAATCCGCTACCACCTGCCGCATCTGCTTGGGATGCACGTGCACTCATGACCGGTTCATCGGGGCGTGGAAACGGTATGCGATCGATAGCAACCAAGATGCAGCTGTTTCCGGGAACATCAACACCTTGCCACAGCGACATAGTTCCAAGAAGAACCGAAGTTTCATCTTGGGCAAACCGAGCAACAAGTGGGCCCACCGCATCGCCACGTTTTTGCGTAATGATCTTGATAGGTAGCTCTGCCAATACTTTACGTAAATGTAAATCTGCCGCTTCTACTCCGCGCCATGAAGAAAACAACGCAAGAGTTCGGCCACCCGCAGCATCAATTAGTTCGCCCAGTTCGGTTAAGACATCCAGACTTGGTCCATCTCGACCTGGCTCTGGTAAATGCTTAGGCATATACAAAACACCCTGGTTAGCAAAATCAAAAGGAGATCCAACATCTAGCATTTGAACATTTGCTGGATCCACTTCTCCATCCTTCAAGTCCGCATTCATTTCTTCATTAACCAAAAAGCCAATACTCTTAGCCATCGAATCAAAGCCTTTACCAATAGTTAAGGTCGCAGAAGTTGCAATAACTGGTGTTTGGGTCAAAAGATTTTCGCGCAGAACTTCTGACACTGACAAAGGTGCTAAATAAAGAGTGGAAAAAGTTGGTTCATACCACAGCACTAAACCATCGCCCATTTTCAGCAAGGTGCTGGCAGTAGTTGCAATCTCATTGACCGCGCCCTTAACACGAGCGCGCTCTGCCAAGGCATCAGTATCGATAATTTCATCATCGGCAGATAGATACTGCACGATTGCTTTTGATGCTTCCATGACTTTCCGAATGGAAAATTCAAGGGATTGCGGAATCTCTTCTAACCGGCCTTGCGCAGTGGGATCCCCTTTCACATCTTCGCCGTAATCGACCATAGATTCGTGGAAATCATTAGCTGATTTGTGGAATGCATCTGAAAGCTTGCCAGGCATGAACTTTCGGGCCATTGCCGCAGCGCGCAGAACTCGGTTAGAAGTAAGTTCATCAGTAACCGCTTGCGTTGCGCGATCCATAAATTCGTGAGCCTCATCCAAAATCACGCAATCGCGTTCAGGCAAGATGGGGTGCGAATCCACAATTTCGATGGCAAGTAAGGTGTGGTTAGTAACGACAATATCGGCGGTCTGCGCTTTGGCTTTCGCGTTCGCGGCAAAACATTGTGAACCAAAAGCACACACATCAGCGCCTACGCACTCGCGACCAGATGTGCTGTTTGCTGCCCACACACGTCGGTCTACTTCGGGTGCGTCATCGCGATCTCCGGTGACACCAGGGGTTTTTGCCCAGGCAATTAACCGCTTGGCATCTTTTTCAAGTGAGGAAACATCCATCACTAGTTCGGTATCTGGATCAATATCTTCGCTGTTCATCTTTTGCAGGCAGACATAGTTGCCGACGCCTTTATAGATTGCGTAAGAAATTTTGCGGCCTAACTCTTTTTCTAACGCTGGGACAACTGCCGGTAAATCGCGATCGACTAATTGGCGTTGCAAGGCAAGGGTTGCAGTTGCGACTAGGACTTTGCGCCCATGCACGATTCCGGGAATCAAATAAGCAAGGGACTTACCGGTACCAGTACCTGCTTGAACCATTAAGTGGTGACGATCAGTTAGCGCGTTAGCTACCGCTTCAGCCATTTCAATCTGACCTTCGCGGGGTGAACCACCAATTGCTTCTACGGCAACATCTAGCGCACGACGCACCTGTGCCGACATGTCGCTCATTAAAGAGCCATCAAATCCATAAACTCATTTACTGGAGTTGCTGCCAGCTTGTTGTAATCAAGACACAAGTCAATGATCTTATTTTGCTTGTCTGCATCATATATACGAGCAAGATTAGTCTTGTACTTTTCAATAAGCAGCGGAATGCCTTCGGTGCGACGACGAGCATGGCCAATTGGGTATTCAACGGCAACCTCGTTAAACACGGTGCCATCGGTAAATTCGACAGTTATTGCGTTGGCAATAGAGCGTTTTTCAGGGTTGTGATAATCGGCGGTGTAGGCAGGATCTTCTACGCACACAATCTTTTCGCGCAAGGCATCAATACGTGGATCAGCTGCGATGTCTTCTTCATAATCACGCGCAGTTAGTCGGCCAAAGATAAACGGAACGGCAACCATGTACTGAATACAGTGATCGCGATCTGCTGGGTTATTAAGCGGTCCCTTTTTATCAATAATTCGAATACATGCTTCGTGGGTGCGAATCGTGACCTTGGCAATGTCGTCAGAAGTTTTACCAGCTGCCTGCATCTGGTGGTAAATCGTCATCGCCGCTTCTACGCCAGTTTGTGAATGAAATTCTGCTGGAAATGAAATCTTGAACAAAATGTTTTCCATGACATAGGAACCATAAGCACGCTGGAACTTAAATGGTTGTCCCTTGAAAGAAACATCATAAAAACCCCACGTCTTTGCAGTCAGTGCAGATGGGTAACCCATTTCGCCGGTCTTTGCGATCAATGCAAGTCGTACTGCGCGAGATGTGGCATCGCCTGCCGCCCACGACTTTCGTGACCCTGCATTTGGAAAGTGACGATATGTGCGAAGTGATTGCCCATCAACCCAAGCCAAGGAGACTGCAGCCAGTGCTTGATCACGGGTTAGGCCCATCATCTGTGCAACAACTGCTGTTGATGCAACCTTGACCAAAATAACGTGGTCTAGGCCGACTTTGTTAAATGAGTTTTCAAGTGCGATGCATCCCTGGATTTCATGTGCCTTGATCATTGCCGTTAACACATCTTTTACGGTGAACTTTTTGTCGGTTGTACGTGACAACCAATCGGCAGTTGCAAGGATTGCACCTAAGTTATCTGATGGGTGTCCCCATTCAGCCGCCAACCAGGTGTCATTAAAATCTAACCAACGAATCATTGCGCCGATATTGAATGCACCTTGCACTGGATCTAGAACATGCTTGGTGCCCGGAACTTTTACGCCATGTGCCACAGTTAAACCTGGAACAACTGGCCCTAAAAGCTTGGTGCAGGCTTCGTATTCGAGCGCTTCAAGACCACAGCCAAGTGTGTCCATAAAGCAGTTCCATGCAGTTTCATAGGCAATCGGCGATGTGATTTCGTAGTTCAGCGCATAATCGACGATGTCGATAATCACTTGATCGTACGGCTGATTACCTTGACTTACATGGCTAGACACTAATTAGCGCTTTTCGATTGGAACAAAAGCTAAATCTTCTGGGCCAACGTAGGTGGCTGTTGGACGAATGATTTTTCCGTCATTGCGTTGTTCGATAACGTGAGCAGTCCAGCCAGAAATACGTGCCATCACGAACAATGGCGTGAAGTAGTTAACCGGAATCTTCATTGCATCGTAGGCAACGGCAGAGAACCAGTCCACGTTAGGGAACATCTTCTTTACTTCCATCATCACAGATTCGATACGATCTGCAATCTCGTACAAGTTCTCTTTGCCAGCAGCGATTGCAAGTTCCTTTGTCAGGACCTTAACGATCTCGTTACGTGGATCTGACACTGTGTACACAGGGTGACCGAAACCAATAACAACTTCCTTGGCATCTACACGCTTGCGAATGTCAGCTTCGGCTTGATCAGCTGATGAGTAACGAAGTTGAATTTCTAGCGCAACTTCATTTGCGCCGCCATGCTTTGGACCGCTGAGCGCACCAATTGAGCCGGTAACACATGAGTAAATGTCCGCACCAGTTCCTGCAATAACTCGTCCAGTAAATGTCGAAGCGTTGAATTCGTGTTCGGCATATAGAACTAGCGATGCGTGCATCGCCTTTTCCCACAGCGCACTTGGCTTCTCGCCATGTAGCAAATGCAAGAAGTGCGCACCGATTGAATCATCATCGGTTTCTACTTCAATACGCTTTGCGCTATTTGCAAAGTGGTGCCAGTAACCTAGAAGTGAACCAGTCTTTGCCAGCATCGAATCCGCGATATCGCGAGCTTCTTCGGGTGTGTGCTTAGCTGACTCAGGTGTGATCGCACCAATTGCAGAAAAACCTGTACGCAAAACATCCATCGCATGGGCAGATGCTGGAAGTTGTTCTAGAACAGTCTTGACCTGAGGTGACAGCCCGCGTAGACCCTTGAGCTTTGCTTTGTATGTGTCTAATTGTGCTTGTGTAGGTAGCGCACCATGGACCAATAGGTATGCGACTTCTTCAAACTGGCAATTAGCAGCCAAATCTTTGATTGAGTATCCGCGGTAGTGAAGATCTGCTCCACCTACTGCGCTGAGCGCTGTGTTTCCCGCTGGTACTCCAGAGAGTGCAACTGACTTCTTTACTTTGATTTCTGTCATGGTCCCTACCCGTTGTCTTTACCTAGTGTTTGGTCAAGTACTTTTTCATATTCATAATAATTAATGGCTTGGTATAACTCATCCCGCGTTTGCATCGTGTCGATCACATTGGACTGGGTTCCATCGCGTCGAATCGCCGTATAGACGTTCTCGGCCGCCTTATTCATCGCTCTGAACGCTGACAATGGGTACAGGATCATACCCACCCCATTGGCTGCTAGTTCATCACGAGTAAACAAGGGGGTCATTCCAAATTCGGTGATGTTGGCCAACATTGGCTTTGAAACCGCGGATGAGAATTTCTTGTAATCCTCTAAGGTGCGAATTGCTTCAGGGAAGATTAAATCGGCGCCGGCTTGGATGTAAGCATGAACGCGATCCAGCGCTGCATCGACGCCTTCATTAGCGATCGCATCTGTGCGCGCCATGATCTGGAAGTTCTCATCCGTGCGAGCATCAACTGCCGCCTTGATGCGATCCACCATTTCATTCTTTGAAACAATCTCTTTGTTGGGACGGTGTCCGCAACGCTTTGCGCCCACTTGATCTTCGATGTGCATCGCAGCTGCACCAGCCTTGATCAGATCTTTTACTGTGCGCCCGATGTTAAATGCTGATGCACCAAAACCGGTATCGGCATCAACTAACAAAGGGGTATCGCAGACATTGGTAATGCGACGTACATCTGTCAAGACATCTTCTAGCGTTGTGATTCCTAAATCTGGAATTCCCATAGATCCGGCAGCGACTCCGCCACCTGATAGATAGATTGCGCGAAAACCTGCACGCTTGGCAAGCAGAGCGTGATTAGCGTTGATAGTTCCAATAATTTGAAGCGGGGATTCTTCAACCAAAGCCTTTTTAAAGGCTGCACCTGCGCTGGTTACGCTCACAGGTTGAGTGTAACTACCCCGTTAAGGGTGGCAAACTCCACAAGTAGTTGAATATTCAACTACTTTGAGATACGGTAACTGCATGAGTCAATTACCAGCGTTATACATAGGTCATGGAGCGCCGATGTTGCTCGATGATGAGTTGTGGACATCACAGTTGAAAGGCATCGCTGGCCAGATTCAAAAACCAAAAGCGATCTTGATTGTCAGCGCACATTGGGAGTCAGCACCGGTGACCCTAACTAGTCCTGTCGCTGGGACGCCCCTGGTTTATGACTTTAGTGGTTTTGCTAAAAAGTTTTTCGAAATGACCTATGCAACACCAGATGCAACCGAGCTATTAAATCTTGTTGCTTCACTTATGCCAGATACCGAACAGGTTGTTCAGAGCAACCGCGGTTTAGATCATGGCGCGTGGGTTCCGCTAAAGGTGATGTATCCAGCTGCAGATATTCCAGTGCTTCAAATGTCGATGCCAACAAGTGATCCCGGAAAATTGATGGAACTTGGAAAACGTTTACAACCTTTACGCGACATGGGTGTCTTGATTATCGGTAGCGGTTTCATGACACATGGTTTGCCATATTTGCGTGATTGGAGCACCGATGCGATTGCGCCAACCTGGTCTAGCGAGTTTGATGCCTGGGCTGCCGAAGCCCTTTTAAAAGGTGATGTTGAAACTCTTTCAGGATTTAAAACTAAAGCTCCTGGAATGCCCTATGCCCATCCAACAGTTGAGCATTTTACGCCGCTGTTTATCACGCTAGGTGCCGCGCACAAACCTGATGCACCAGTTGAAACTTTAATCGATGGTTACTTTATGGGGCTATCTAAGCGTTCAATTCTTGTTGCGTAAGTGAAGTAATTCGATGGCAGCGATCGCACTGTCATATCCCTTGTCCTCTTTGCTACCTGCAACGCCAGAACGAGCGATAGCTTGGTCTAGATCGTCACACATCAAAACACCATACCCAATTGGCTTTCCGTACTTAAGCGATACATCGATAACGCCCTGAGTAACGCCTTGGCAAACATAATCAAAGTGTGGGGTTTCACCCTTCAGTACTAACCCAACCGCAACAACTGCATCAAAGCCCTTTTCAAATGCGTATTGAGCAGCAAGTGGAATTTCAAATGAGCCGGGTACGTATTGAACTTCAATGTTTTTTACCTGTGCGGTATCAAGTGCGCGACGTGCTCCTGCAATCAGGTCATTACAAATATCAAGGTGCCATGACGAAGAGATGATCGCTACCTTGGCGTTTGGAAGTGGCTTAATGCCAATTTCTGGTGCATGTCCGGCCATTTACTTGCCTCCTCGTGAGTGACCAAGTTTTTCTTCCTTGGTAGCTAGATATTTCTCGTTAAAAGTATTGGGGACAACCGTTAAGTTAGCTTGCGTTACTTCGATACCTGCAGTGTGAAGCGCCTGGACCTTGTTGGGGTTGTTAGTCAGCAACGTTAACTCTTTAATGCCAAGTGCTCGAACAATTGCAATCGCATCAGACCAATCGCGAGCATCGATTTCATGTCCAAGATGCAGGTTGGCATCGATCGTGTCCATGCCGGCATCTTGTAATTGGTAAGCCTTAATCTTTTCAGTTAAGCCAATGCCACGGCCTTCGTGATCGCGCAGATAAACAATGTATCCGTGACCGTGTGCCTGAATCATTGAGATTGATTTCTCTAATTGTTCGCCGCAATCACAGCGCTGTGAATGCACCACATCGCCGGTAAAACACTCGCTATGAATACGCACCATTGGCACTATGCCGGCTTGACCAAAAGAGATAACTGCGTGTTCGCGCTGTCGCAGTCCAGGGTAAGTAGCAATAGACCACATACCGCTGCGCAAAGGCAGCTGTGCCCATTCAAAGATAAATTCTGATTTAACTTCCTGTACAACAGGGACAAGACCCTTTAATTCTTCGACAGCGATCATCGGAATTGAGTGCTGGATTGCAAATGCGGCAAGTGATTCACCGCGAGCCATTGAGCCATCATCATTAACGATTTCAGATAACAAACACACTGGTTGGGCACCGACTAGATATGAAAGTGCAACACCTGCTTCGGTATGGCCAGCACGTGCTTCTAGGCCACCAATATCTGCAATCAAAGGAAATATGTGGCCGGGGCGAATAAAATCTGAATGTGTAACTGCAGTATCAGCTAATGCACGCACAGTGTTTGCGCGCTCTGTGGCGCTGACGCCAGTAGTAAGGCCGACCTTGTAATCCACGCTGACTGTAAATGCGGTCTTCTTGGAATCTTGGTTTTCTTCCACCATTAATGGCAGGCGCAGTGTGCGGGCACGTTCTTGCGTCATTGCAACGCACAGGATTCCGGTTGTGTGGCGCACCATGAAAGCAACCTTTTCCGGGGTGGCACGTTCTGCCAACAGCATCAGATCGCCTTCATTTTCGCGGTCCGCGTCATCGGTCACGATGATCAAATCACCATTTTTGTAAGCATCTAAAGCCTTTTGGAGATTACTCATTATTTATCTCCCTTGGCCAGCAGACGCTCTACATACTTAGCCAGCACATCAACTTCGACATTGATTAAATCCCCTGCACTTTTTGTCGATAAGTTTGTGCGCTCTAAAGTTTCAGGGATAAGCCAGACCGTCACCACATTGTTGGCATCATTGATTTGGCCAACAGTCAGTGAAACACCATCTAGACAGATCGACCCTTGATTAACAATGTACTTGGCTAGTTTTTCTGGCACCGTGATATCAAACTGTGCCCACTTTTCTCCGGGAGTTAATCCGACAACAGTTGCAACGCCATCGACGTGACCCTGAACCATGTGCCCACCCATGCGGGTATTGAGCAATGCTGCTAATTCCAAGTTCACTGGACTGCCAACAGCAAGTTGAGCCAGCGAAGTAACCGTCAAAGTTTGCACCATTACATCTGCCGTAAATGTCTCACCAGCAATTGATGTCGCAGTTAAACAAACTCCATTTACTGCAACTGAATCTCCCACGGCAATCTGGGTAATGAGCCCAGGTGCAGCAACGGTAAAGACCGCAGAGCTTTCACTCTTTTGGATTGCGGTGATGCGTCCTAGTTCTGCAATTAGTCCAGTAAACATCACTCACCGTTCCTAATGCGATAAACCGACTTAACATCGCCATCTAGCACCTGCGTGCCAAGGTGATCCATACGCATCTGATCAGTAATCGTTGTTGGGTAATCAAAGGCAAAGAAGTGCTTACCTGTGCCCAGCAGCGATGGTGCTTGATACATGATTAATTCATCTAATAAACAGCCATCTAACATGGCACTGCCTAGCGTTGGCCCCGCTTCAACAAAGACGTGATTAATGCCCAATTCATTGAGTTTTTCAACCAAAACATCAAGGTCTTTTGATTTAACAACAACTGTTTGGGCGGCATCATCAAAGATCTGAGCATCCTTTGGTAACTCTTGTTCCCCGCAAACAACGCGGATTGGATTGTGGGCATAGCCTGCAAAATCACCACGCGGAATCAAATACGGGTTATCGACAATCACGGTATTTGTTCCTACCAAGATCGCATCTGCTTGGCGACGCAATACCTGCACATCTGCCCTTGATGCTTCATTGGTGATCCACTTTGATGTTCCATCGGCAGCAGCTACTTTGCCATCAAGGGTTGCGGCAACTTTCCAGGTAAAGAACGGTCGGTTCTTGCGAATCTTTATGAGCCAGGCACGATTTGAAAACGCGGCTTCAGCTTTCAAGACGCCATCAATCACAGTGATACCTGCTGCACGAAGTGCTGCTGCGCCACCGGCTGCTTTTTCATTGGGATCGGTAACTGCAAAAACAACTGTTGTGATGCCTGCATCAATGATTGCCTGAACACAAGGTCCAGTGCTGCCGGTGTGATTGCAGGGTTCAAGGGTTACAACAATTGTGCTGCCCTGTGTTTTTTCTCCAGCTGCTTTAATTGCAACAACTTCGGCGTGATCGACCGAATTCATTCGATCATGAAAACCTTCGCCCAGCACGGCCCCGTTTGAATCAATAATCACTGCGCCAACGATTGGATTAGGCGCAGTCTTTCCTAAACCTTTTTCGGACAGGGCAATGGCACGTTGCATTGCAACTGTGTAATCCATTTTTAATCCCCCGACTCTAGAAATGAGTTATCGGGGTGGGTGCATGAAAGAATGCACAAAGAAGGTAGGCGCAAGCCCACCTTTGTTTGTTTTCTCTCATCCGGACTTTAACCGTCGGTCTCAGAGTTTCACTGAGTCAACCGATACCTGGCGGGTATCGGGTCGCGGACTTTAACCGCCGGTTCGAAATTACATCGACCCCGAAAACAACGTCCCAATTCTACTGCTGTTTCACCCCAGCTGGTGACATGAAAAACCCCGCCTACCCCTTGAGAAGGCGGGGAAATTCAATGCTTACTTAGCGGCTAAATGCTGCCAAGTGGTTGATAGAACCCTTCAACAGGTTATCCAGCGCTAGCTTCATATCGGCAGGCATTGTTGGTGCCTCCAACATTTCCTGAATATCTTTGATGTCAAGGTTTTCAATGTCGCGTCCGACCTGCATGGTAGCTGCTACATCAGTTGAACCTTGCGCAATCAAAGTGTTGTACAGGGCTTGCAATGACTTGTTGTAAAAGACTCCAGGCTTGCGTACAAGTGTTGGATTCCAGTAGCCATATGTCTTCAGTACCGCTGCAATTTGATCCATGTGTGTCTGCTCGGATTTTGCAATATTTGCAAACTTAGATGTGGTCACATTGGCCGCCAAGTACAGATAAACATCTCGTGCAAGCTTTTCCTCTTCAACAATGTATTGAAGCTGAAGCTTTTGGGCTGCAGTTGGACGAGTTGCCGCATTTGCTAATGGGGCAAAGCCAACGGCTGCAATTGCTGCCAGGACAATTGCTGCTGTGAATTTCTTTGCTCTCATGATCTGACCTGCATTTCTTAAGGTGTTGAATCAGTTGATTTAACTGTTTCTTCCTTATAAAAACACCATACCCCCCGGGGTATGAGCAATCAATGAAAGGTAGGTGTGATATTGCTGGGCGAAATTTCCTGAGCGTGTGCCAGCACTCAGACAAGTAAAAACCCCGCCAATCGCAGTGATTGACGGGGCTTTTAACGGGGTTGGTTAAAAATAGTTATTGCTTAGCTGCAACCAGATGTGTTTCCACACCCTTCGCATACAAAGCATGCTCCTGACATTCTCATCTTTACTCCACATGTCATACATAGTGGTGCATCAGATTTGATTCCCATTGATTCAAGTAGATCAGATGATGAACCGATTGTTGCCGCAAGTGGTGCAGCTTCAATCTTTACATCAGCTGTCTTTACAGCCACTGGCTTACTTGGAGCAGTTACAGGAGCCGCCGCAGCAACCGGTGCCGCTGGTGCTTTTGGGGTATCGGTTTCCTTTGCAATCTCTACGTACTCGCCACCATTGTCTAGCGCAGCTGCACGCTCTGCTGCTGTGTATAGACCCATTGCTGAACGTTGTTCAAATGGTAGGTAGTCAAGTGCTAGACGACGGAAGATGTAATCCATCATGGACTGTGCCATGCGAATATCTTGATCATCTGTCATACCTGCTGGCTCGAAGCGCAAGTTTGTGAACTTCTCTACGAATGTCTCTAGTGGAACTCCGTACTGAAGTCCGATAGATACTGCGATTGAGAACGCGTCCATTACGCCTGCAAGAGTTGAACCCTGCTTGCCAAGCTTCAAGAACACTTCACCAAGTGCGCCATCAGCGTATGCACCAGCGGTCATGTAACCCTCTGCGCCACCAACTGAGAATGATGTTGTTGTTGCTGGGCGTGACTTTGGAAGACGGTTACGAACTGGTGTTGCTGTTTCTACTTCAGCAACAACTTCCTTCTTCTTCGCCTTTCCATCAGACAAAGGCTGACCAACCTTGCAGTTGTCACGGTAAACCGCGAGCGCCTTAATTCCCATTCTCCATGCTTCGATGTGTACTTCTTCAACCTCTTCAACAGTTGCATCCTCTGGAAGGTTTACTGTCTTTGAGATCGCACCTGAAAGGAATGGCTGGCATGCAGCCATCATGCGCACGTGGCCCATTGGAGCAATTGAACGTGCACCTAGTGCGCAGTCAAATACTTCGTAGTGCTCTGGCTTTAGTCCTGGAGCATCAATTACGTGACCGTTTGCTGCGATGAATTCAACGATCGCTTCAACTGTCTCTTGTGCGTAGCCAAGCTTTTCTAGAGCTAGTGGAACTGTCTGGTTAACGATCTGCATAGATCCGCCACCGACTAGCTTCTTGAACTTAACTAATGAGAAGTCTGGCTCGATACCTGTTGTATCGCAATCCATCATCAAACCAATTGTTCCGGTTGGAGCAAGAACTGAGATCTGGGCGTTGCGCCAGCCGTTCTTATCTCCTGTTGATAGACATGCATCCCACGCCTTGTTCGCTTCTGTCCATACATCGCGGTCTAGTGTTGTTTCAGACTTTGCCGCAGATGAAGCAGATGCGTGCTTGCGCATAACACGTGCGTGTGGCTTAGCGTTTTGTGCAAAGCCTGCATATGGTCCAACGATTCCAGCTAGTTCTGCTGAACGCTTGTATGTAATACCTGACATCAATGATGTGATCGCACCAGCGAGCGCGCGTCCACCTTCTGAATCGTATGCAAGACCTGATGCCATCAATAGTGCGCCAAGGTTTGCATATCCGATACCGAGCTGACGGTAAGCCTTTGTTGTGTCACCGATTGCTTCAGTTGGGAAATCTGCGAAACAGATTGAAATGTCCATCGCTGTGATGATCATTTCTGCAGCACGACCAAATGTCTTTGCATCAAATGAACCATCAGCCTTGAGGAACTTCATCAAGTTAAGTGATGCCAAGTTACAAGAGGAATTGTCTAGTGACATGTACTCAGAGCAAGGGTTTGACGCATTGATGCGACCTGTCTCTGGAGTTGTGTGCCAATCATTGATGGTGTCATCGAACTGAACACCAGGATCAGCACATGCCCATGCAGCTTGCGCAATCTTTGTAAACAATGCACGTGCATCAACTGTTTCAATAACTTCGCCAGTTGAACGAGCTGTTAAACCAAACTGCTCGCCCTTTTCTACTGCCTGCATGAACTTGTCTGACAAACGGACTGAGTTGTTTGCATTCTGGTACTGAACAGAGATGATGTCTTTTCCACCAAGGTCCATGTCAAAGCCAGCATCGCGAAGTGCGCGAATCTTGTCTTCTTCCTTGACCTTTGTCTCAATAAATTCTTCGATATCTGGGTGATCTACATCTAGAACAACCATCTTTGCAGCGCGACGGGTTGCGCCTCCTGATTTGATTGTTCCTGCTGAAGCGTCGGCTCCACGCATGAATGAGACTGGGCCAGATGCTGTTCCGCCGGACTTTAGGAGCTCCTTTGATGAACGGATGCGAGACAAGTTAAGTCCTGCTCCTGATCCACCCTTGAAGATCATTCCTTCTTCGCGGTACCAGTTGAGGATGCTGTCCATAGTGTCATCAACTGACAAGATGAAACATGCTGAAACTTGCTGTGGTTGCGCGGTTCCAACGTTGAACCACACTGGTGAGTTGAATGAGAAAATTTGGTGCATGAGCATGTGTGTTAGCTCGTGCTCGAAAACAAGTGCGTCCTTATCTGTTGCAAAGTAGCCGTGTTCTTTGCCGGCCTTTGTGTATGTCAACACAACGCGATCAATTACCTGCTTCAAAGACCACTCGCGGTTTTCTGCACCTAGTGCGCCACGGAAGTACTTTGTTGTAACGATTGTTGAAGCATTTACTGACCATGAATCTGGGTACTCAACACCGCGTTGTTCGAAAACAGTCTCGCCCGTTCTCCAGTTTTGCTGCACCACATCACGGCGCTCCCACTTAACTTGATCGTATGGGTGCACTCCTTCGGTTGTGTAGATGCGTTCGATCGTCAAGCCCTTACCCTTAAGAGTGTTGTGGGCCTTGATTTTCGCTGGTCGGTTGATGACCGTCTCTGACATATTGTGTTTCCCCGTCTTCTAGTTATGAATTAATTTTTTGAGATGCGTTACTGCTTTGTTCTGCTCTGTTTTTATTGCTATTTGAATCTGAAGCAATTGGGGAATTGCCTGAAGGTAGAGCGCGGAGAAGAGCGATCTCACCTTCGAAATCTTCAAGGGAGGCAAAGTTACGGTACACAGAGGCATAACGTAAGTAGGCAACCTCATCGAGCTCTCGGAGTGGCGCAAGAATTGCCATTCCAACTTCTTGAGCTTCGATTTCTGCTTGTCCTGTGCGGCGAAGGGTTTCTTCTACGCGCTGAGCAAGCAAAACTAAATCGTCCTCGTTAACGGGACGTCCCTGGCAGGCTTTACGAACACCGACCAAGACCTTCTCGCGGCTGAAAGGCTCGGTGGCCCCGCTGCGCTTAATAATGTTCAGAAGTGAGAGCTCCTGGGTTGAGAATCGCTGGCCACACTGGGGGCACTCGCGACGACGGCGGATTGCTGTGCCATCTTCAACTGGACGGGAGTCCACAACTCGGGAATCTTCGTTTCTACAGAATGGGCAATTCATCTCGGCGTGTCCTCCAATCAATGCTCGATATTTGTAACTTCGGGTGTAAAGGGCTTTTTAGAGCGGATTTAGAAATATACCCTAAAACCACTACTAATGGAAGCAATTCTTGCTTTGACCCCTACATCTTGTGTTAACTATAAAGCATTTCTTGAGGCTTTGCCTGTTGAGTAGATGAAAGCCACCTGAGCGGCGTGTCGCGGGTTAGCCAGGCTTGAATTACTTGCCTAGTGGGACCCGAATCTTCTGGCCAGCCTGTAGGTCATACCCCTTCAGGTTGTTGATCTCGCGGATCTCATTGATAAACCCCTGCACATCCCCCGATGCATAGGCTGCAGCTACAGACCACAGGGTTTCACCTGGTGCCACAACTACTACGGAATAGGTTGCTGGTGCTGATGCCTTTGGCCCTTCTTGGTTAGCACCTGAGGTCGCGGCAAAGCCTGCAACCATCACAACTGCCAGCGAGAGAACAACGATGGTGCGCGCAAGACGGCCACGGCGCGTCAAGCGACCGGACGGATTGGCCGCTGTGTTGGCTAAAAAGCCTTGATTTACACTGCTTTTTCCACTTGTTGTTGAACCAAATGAATTGATAGTTAGTGCGCTCATCGTGCTCGCCCGCTTTCTTTTACTGCTGAACAACCTTGGGGAAGGTATTCGAACAGTTGTTCGAATAAGACAATTAAACACCCCACCACTGACAAATGCAACATTTTTTCGAACAGGTGTTTGAATTTTTTCCAAAGCTGTGTCACCATATGGACATGGCAAAAAATGTGACTGAACTTCCAGATGGTCCAGCAGGTGCCCACGGCTTAACTGCCCGCCAGCTCAAGATCCTTGGCGCAATCAAGGATGCCCTTGAAACCAACGGCTATCCCCCTTCAATGCGGGAGATCGGCCTGGTCGCCGGCCTGACTTCCCCTGCCTCGGTCAAGTACCAGCTAGAAGCCCTAGAAAAGAAGGGCTTTATCCGCCGCGACCCAACCCGTGGCCGCGCCCTGGAAGTTTTGATGCCAGATGAAAAGACCGCGGAAAATTCAACCCCAGTTGATGCCACCCGCTACATCCCGCTAGTAGGTCGCATCGCAGCCGGTGGGCCTATTACCGCCGAGCAGTCAATTGAAGAGACCTTCCCGCTTCCAGAATCCCTTGTAGGTAGCGGTGAGCTGTTCATGCTCAAAGTCGTTGGCGAATCAATGATTGATGCGGCTATTTGCGATGGCGATTACGTCGTTATCCGCTCTCAAAAGGATTGCAATAACGGTGAAATCGTTGCCGCGATGATCGATGGCGAAGCAACAGTGAAGACTTTCTCACGTAAAAATGGGCATATTTGGCTGCTTCCAGCTAATGATGACTTTGCACCTATCGATGGCGACAACTGCGAGATCTTAGGAAAGGTCACCGCGGTCATCCGTTCCGTTCGCTAATGTGATGAATTACGCAACACTAATGTTGCGTAAATAAGGCAGGTGCCCTAGAGTCTTTCGGTAGCCAAACCAACCGAGAGAAGATGCCCTTGTTCAAGAGATCCGCCCTGATAGCAGTTGTTCTAGCCCTTTTTGCGACCATCCTTACCGGGTGTTCATCATCTGATGAGCAAGCAAGTGATGTCACCGAGCTAACTGTTTATTCAGGCCGTTCTGAAGAGTTCATCGCACCATTTTTTGCCCAATGGGAAGCCCAATCTGGAATCAAACTGAACATCCGTTACGGAGATTCAGCAGAACTTGCTGCACAAATTCTGGAAGAAGGAAGCAATTCACCTGCCGATCTATTTTTGGCACAAGATGCTGGATCGCTGGGAGCAGTTGCCCAGGCTGGTTTATTTACCCAATTAAATGATGCGATCGCATCAGCTATTCCGGCCCAATACGTTGCTGCAAATCGCAACTGGGTCGGTGTGACAGGTCGCGCTCGCGTCTTTGCTTACGCACCAGATCGCGTAAAGGTTTTGCCACAATCAGTAGCTGATTTAACAAAGCCTGAATACAAGAACCAAGTTGGTATTGCGCCAACAAATGCATCTTTCCAAGCTTTCGTAACCGCGTTAATTGAAAGCAAGGGCGCAGAGTTTGCAAAGACTTGGCTAAAGGGTCTGCAGGCAAATGGTGTAAAGATCTATGCAAAAAACAGTGCCATTGTTGAAGCAATCGATAAGGGCGAAATTTCAATTGGTCTTGTTAACCACTATTACATCTGGGAAGTTAGCGAAGGACTGGGCCGTGCAATTAATGTAAAGAACGGCTTCTTTGCAACTGGTGATCTAGGAAACCTGATCAACGTTTCAGGTGCTGGCGTCCTGGCATCTAGCAAGAAGTACGCAGCTGCCGAAGATCTAATCAACTTCTTAACAAGTGCCCCAACCCAAGCAAAGTTTGTTTCAGATACCCATGAATATTCATTGCTTGCAGGTGCTGCTGCGCCAACTGATGTACCAACGCTGGATCAAATCGGAGCCCCAGCTGTTGATTTAAACACTTTGAAAAACATTAAGGCAACACAGGACCTGCTTATTGAGGTTGGACTGCTGTAAAAATGCCAACAACTTTCCCCGAAAGCACCAAGGTTGCACTGTCGCAAAGTGCGCGTAATCAGCGCGCTGTGCGTGGTGTGCTCAGTGGCGCAGTCGGGATTGTTGCTGCTTTAGCCCTGATTCCTATTGGTTATTTGCTGGTTCGGGCTAGCCAAAAGCCATTGGGTGAAACTGCGCAATTGTTGCTTCGCCCAAAAACACTAGAAGTTCTTGCGACAACATCAGCACTTGTTTTAGGTGTTGTTGTAACAACCGTTGTTTTCGGTGTTGCCATGGCAACCGGCCTGCACTTTGTGCGTCTGCCATTTCGTCGCTTATTGATCATCCCTGCGGTATTGCCATTGGCTATTCCGTCATACGTATTTACCTATACCTGGATCGCTTTGGTTCCCGAATTTTCCGGCTTCTTTGCCGCAGGTTTTATCTTGTCGATTACGACTTTGCCTTATGTAATTTTGGCAACCTTGGCAGGGCTGCGAACCGTTGATACTTCACAGATCGAAGTTGCGCGTTCATTGGGATTAACTCCATTTGAAACCTTTAGACGGGTTGTCTTTCCACAAGTTAAAGGTCACATCAGTGCCGGTGCATTGCTGGCCGCTCTGTACACAATCAGTGACTTTGGTGCGGTTTCCCTGTTAAACGTGGAAACGCTTACTGTCACGATTCAAAACATGTATCGCGCTTCTTATGATCGCAGCGCCGCGGCTGTTATCTCTTTTGTTCTTATTGCCTTTTCAACCATCGTTGTTTTGGCAGATGAAAAGGTTAAGCGCCAGACTCCGGATTCCAGTGTTGTAAAGGTGTATTCAACTAAGAATTCACTGATTAACAATGTCTGGCTGCGTTTTGCAGTTATCGCAACCGTTGCTATCTATGCAGTCAACGCAGTGCTTATCCCCTTCTACGTTTTGATCTCTAGATTTCTTGGTAACCAAGTTGCCATTAACTGGGGCGATTTATTGGCAGCATCGATTTCAACTATCTCTGTGGCAGCACTTGGTGCGCTAATCGCACTTGTGATGTCCGCTCCCCTAGGAATCGTTTTATCTGGTGGTTCCACCCGCATCGGTCGCATCGCACAACGCATCATCACTGTGGGACATGGATTGCCGGGTGTTGTTGTTGGTTTAGCCGTGGTTTCAATTGGTTCAAAGCTGGGTGCTTTGTATCAAACAACATTCTTATTGGCCTTTGCCTATGCCCTGTTATTCCTTGCAAAATCAGTAGCTAGCATGAGCTCTTCACTGTCGCGTGTTCCATCAAGTGTGAAAGATGTTGCATCAACTCTTGGCATGAACCAATGGATGGTTATCAAAAAAGTTGTGGCACCTATTGCTGCACCTGGCATTGGTCTTGGCACAGTGTTGGTATTTCTAACTGCAATGAAGGAACTTCCGGCTACTTTGATGCTGCGCCCAACAGGCTTTGACACCTTGGCCACACAGATCTGGTCTGCAGCATCTATCAATCGATTTAACGAGGCCGCACCCTATGCATTAATCTTGGTACTAATTGCGGCGCTACCAACCTTTTTATTGAGCCGTCCAGATAAAGAAGATCGAAGCTTTATTCAAGAAAACCTAGGGGGCGAAAAGTGAGTTCACTTGAGATTTCCCACCTAAAAGTTTCCCTTGGCCAAAAGTTAATTCTGAACGATCTGTCATTTTCATTAGCTGAAGGTCAGATTGCTGCCCTGCTTGGTCCATCTGGTTGTGGCAAGACAACGCTGCTGCGCAGTATCGCCGGTTTGATTGCACCATCTGATGGAACTATTCGTTTTGGTAAGCAGCTGGTTTCTTTGTCTTCTCTTGTTATGCCATCGCATAAGCGCAAGATCGGTTATGTCCCACAAGAAGGTGCGTTATTTCCACACCTATCTGTTGCCGACAATATTGCTTTTGGTTTAGATCGCGCTGTCTTTACGAAAGACCAGATTCGCCAGACAACAAAGGAAATGCTTAACCTGATTGGTTTGCAAGGTTTTGAAAACCGCATGCCTAATCAACTATCTGGCGGGCAGCAAACTCGTGTAGCACTGGCCAGAGCCCTAGCCATTAAGCCAGCAATAGTTTTATTAGATGAACCCTTTTCAGCACTAGATGCCGCGCTTCGCGGTGACTTGCGCGCAGATGTGATTGATCTACTGCGCAAGAGCAACGCAACTGCAATCTTGGTTACCCACGATCGTGAAGAAGCTTTGGTTTCAGCCGATGTTGTTGCATTGATGCGCGATGGCCAAATCATTCAGCAGGGATCGCCAGAATCTGTTTATTCGACGCCGATTTCACCTGCCATGGCAATTAGCACCGGCGATGCGCTAGTTCTGGATGCATCAAAACTGGCTGATGGTTCAACTTCTTATTTGTTTAGCCGAGCAACAAATAGTACTGTGGTTGAAGCAGGCCACATTGTTATTCGCCCCGAAGAAATCAAACTTGATCGCAACCTAACTGGCACGCAATCTATTGGACGCATTTCCAAGATTGATTACTACGGCCATGACGCGATGGTTACTCTCGATTGTGCGGGCCAGATCCTGAAGGTTCGTATCCCTGGGCCATTTGATTATGCAGTCGGTGAAGAAGTAAGCCTTGAGCACGCTGGACCGGTTCGCTTCTTTTCTAGCAATTAAGCCTTGAAGTAGGCCATCCCTGGCAGCGCAAGGGAAATAGTTCACTTTCAGATAACGTGGCATTCACCTGATTTCCGCATGCGAGAAACCTTGACCACGCATTCTTCGGACATGGATAACAACCTAATGAGCTTGCTGATTCATCACCAATTCTCAGTCGACCATCACACTCAGTTTGAATTAGAAGAACGAGGCCGCTTCTCCCAATCTCGTCGTGATGTTGAGAGTCAAGAAATCGAATTACAAGCACAGTTAGCAGAAAAAACCTTATCCATCTAAAGACAAGGGTTCTCCATTCGAGGGAATGAGAAACAAGTAACCCCCAAGGAAGTCACGCCTTGGGGGATTACTTATGCAATAGGTTCGCCAATAACCAACCCTGCTTGGACTATGTATCTCTTTGGTGCGTTACCAATAAATCTAAAGGGATAGCAAGTACTTAAAGTCAGTATCGCATCCTGTGTTGGAACAATGACGGTGCGATCATTTGCATTAACGATTCGGATTTTATGGACTTCATATACAAATGTTCCATAACTGGTGCGAACAGTCATAAGGTCTCCAATTTTAAGTTGGCCTAGGTTTCTAAAGACTGAATCTCTATGACCAGCTAAAACCGAGTTATCACTTACTCCAGGTAAAACACTTCCGACGTAATGACCAACGCCAAGTTTTAATTCTTTGGTTCCAGTTCCTTCAATAATGTTTATAGTTTTCTTTATCTTTGGAATCGACAGTGTGCCAATTACATCGCCCACCTTTGGCTTTGGCAGTACTGTCGTCGGATTATCCGTAAAAGAGGAATCCAGCTCAGGCAGATATACGCTGCCTGAGCTGGAATTCATCTGATAAATCGATACCGCTGCAAGTGCAACTGTGCTTAGCCCTAGGGCAATCACAGTTGAAAATACAACGGTGACCCATCTACCAGATTTCCTCATTTCCTGTCCCTCGGAGGATCTTTACTTGTTACTCAGCGCGAATTTACGGAAGCCAAGTGCACCAGCAGCAGTTATCAATAATCCAACAATCAAATAGTTGAACCAAGGTGTTGCTGTATTAGGCAACAAACCACCATCTTCTGTAGCTGGTTGTTCAATGACCACATCGGAAATTCCGTTGTCATTATGAATTCTTACAATCGTTACAACATCCCCAGCTTCTAGTTGAATAAAGCCATTGGCAATTCCCTCGTTGTACCAAGAGCCGTAATAGCCATCGACGATAGGTGTGCTTACGACATATGAACCGGCTTCAACCACAAAGGTTGTACCTATGTTTCCTGCGCCAATAAATGGACTACCAACCACATCGGCACCCCAATGCTTCAGATTGAACATAAAGTCAGTTGGAAACTTAGTTCCTAGATTGTCATTAATCACCCTGCTGAGCACATGGATGGTTCCTGTCTCTACAACGGATGTGGTGGCTACTGGAACCACAGGATCTTCAGCCAAGGCTGGGGACATCATTAAAGATGTCAATGCAATGGCGGTTGCCAATGCAAGAGATTTTGAATATTTAATTGTCATTTTTCGTACTTCCGATTCTCGGATCTGTACAAGGGAGAAGATCCCCTTTGCAATCTGCACGTTAGACCCTGCAAAATCACATTCACCTCGATTTGTGAGGGTTAGTAGTCAAACAAGGACACCTGAAAATATTGAGCGTGTAAACTATGGTGCTACCACTTAATCAGATTGATTATTTCTTTTCAATATTGCAGAAACAGAAATATCGGCAGGAACAGTCAATTTACTTCTGTAGAAAAACCAAATTGCAATGATCGGAACCAGTGTTGCAAGTGAGCACAATGCAATCGTTTGCCGAATCCCAATTACTTCGCTTAACCAACCAATTAGAGGTGATGAAAAAGGAGCTCCCCCAAGGAAAACAAACTGATAGATGCCCATCACCCTGCCACGAATTTCATGATCCGTGTTTAACTGAGTTATCGAATTTGCTGCAATTACGGTAGTTAGTGCGGTTGCTCCAAGTAGTGGCAGAGAAATTGCATAAGTCAGATATGAAGGCATTACAGAAATCAAAAGCAAACTGAGGCAAAAAACTACTGAGCCAATCAAAACAAATCTGGTGGACCTGTACTTTTCAAGGCGCGGTGAGATTAACGCTGCGCTCAAAGATCCAACTGCAACCGCTGTTCCCAACAACCCAAAGGAAGCCACGCCACCTTTGAACTCCTTGGTCGCCATAAGTGCATTGAATATTTCAAAGTTAAAGCCAAAGGTTGCAAGTATTGAACATGCTGCCATGGTTACAAAAATGTCTGGTCGGGCTAGAACGTACTGAATTCCCTCACGAATCTTTACTGGCCCGGTGTTCTTCGGAATCTCAAACAACTCCTGTTTCCTGATGCGAAGGGTTGCAGAGATTACGAAAACATAAGAAAAGCCATTGATCAGAAAAGCAGGTCCCGTTCCAAGAACCGCGATTGAAAGGCCTGCTATCGCTGGGCCAACGAGCCTGCCAAAATTGAAATTTGCAGAATTAAGACTAATTGCATTTGGCATATCTTTGATGCCGACAAGTTCTGAAATGTAACTCTGCCTAACGGGCTTATCAATACCATCTGTAAAACCAAGGATTAAAGCCAGCACCATGACGTGCCATAGCTCGACTCTTTCAAAAACGATTAACAAGCCAAGTGCCAATGAGGACAACACAAAAAGAACATTGGTAAATAGCAAGACCTTTCGCTTGTCCAGGCGATCGGCCATCGCACCGCCCTGCATACTCACTAACAAGAATGGTGCAAATTGAAGCGCAGCAATTATTCCTAAATAGGTGCCGCTGCCAGTTAGTTCTAAAACAAGCCAGGCTTGAGCAACTCTTTGGATCCAAGAACCAATGTTTGAGACCGCATTGGCGCGAAAGAGAATACGAAAGTTGTGGTGCCTTAACGCCCGCCAGTTGCCATCTTCATTTATATCAAAAAAGTTGGTTCTCATTAGTCGCGACTGCTGTTGATAACTCTTCGTGCCCGTTTTGCTGATGCCATGTCAATCATTCGACCTTTGGAATCCAGCGCTACACCTTGACTGTTTTCAATCGCATTCAGGATTGCTTTTGCCTCAGCAATATCTTCAGCTGAAGAACTAAATTCGGCATTGATAGTTTCAACCTGTTTAGGATGTATACAACTTCTGCCAAAGAAACCGTTAGCTCTTAGGTGTCTACAACTATCACGAAGTCCTTCTACATCATTGAAATCGCGGTACATAGGTGCAATCGGCTGATTGATACCAGCGGCTGCAGAAGCTAAAACAAGATGTGAAAGAGCGTATTTAATGGTGTCTCCATAATCACCATCGGCCAATCCAAGTTCTGCCTCCAGATCCAACACCCCAATTTGTAGGAAAGATACACCCGCAACTTGCGCTATTCGATGCGAATCTAATACCGCTTCGGCAGTTTCAATCAATGCGCTTAACTGGTATCGATCGCCGACTTGTTCAGATACATAGCTCATATTGCTATGCGTTGCCTTTGGAACTACAACTCCATGTACCTTTTCAGATTGGATTGCTTTCAGGTCCTGATCAATCTCATCAGCGTTAATTCTGATCCAAATCTGTGTGGTTGTAACTAAATCGTCTAGCCATGAAACCAGATTCTCTCTGGCTTGCACCTTGTCTTTTAGTGCAACTGAATCTTCGAGGTCAACAATCAAGGCATCAGCGCCACGGCTCGCCGCTTTCGTCAACATTTCAAGGTTATTGGCGGGTACATACAAATAACTTCTAGCAATCATTCACTGACTCCCACCACGCCGATTTCGATCAGCTTATCTATTTGTGCCTTCGTCAATTTTAAATCAGTTTCTAGAATCTGTCTGGAATTTGCCCCAGGAGCTCTGCCGGTCCACTTAATCTGCCCTGGTGTGCCGCTCATACGGTACATAACATTTTGCATTTTTATTGGGCCCAGTGCTGGGTCCTGCACCTCCAAAATGGTTTTAAGCGCAATAAATTGAGGATCGGTCAAAATATCTCTGATGTCGTAAATAGGAGCAACGGCCGCTTCTGCTTCTTCAAAAGCTTTGATTACTTCACTTGCATCTCTATCTTTTATCCAATCACTTACATATAAATCCAACAATTCAGAATGTTCTGCGCGAGTAGAACCGCTGGCAAACCATGGTTCTGCAATAACTTTAGGATGGCCAACTAGAGTTAAGACTCGTTCTGCAATTGATTGCGCAGATGTAGACACCGCTAACCACTTACCATCTTTAGTTAAGTAAGTGTTACGTGGTGAATTGTTTACTGATCTATTTCCCGTACGTGGTTGGACAATATTGAGCTGGTCATAAACTGTCGCGTGAGGACCAAGAATCGCCAAAATTGGTTCAATGATCGCTAAGTCAATAACTTGGCCCTTGTTAAATGATTCGCTACGTTCATTTTTTTGGGCAAACAATGCAAACATGATTGCTTGTGAAATAGCTAGGGCTGAAATTCCATCCGCTAAACCAAAGGGAGGAAGCGTTGGCGGTCCTCCAGGTTCGCCAGTCATGGCTGCAAACCCGCTCATGGATTCGGCTAGAGTTCCAAAACCCGCACGGTTTGAATATGGTCCAAACTGCCCGAACCCAGTTACACGAGCGATGATCAACTTAGGATTTCTTTTTAACAAGACGTCAGGACTCAAACCCCATTTTTCTAAAGTTCCAGGGCGAAAATTTTCAATAAAAACATCAGTGTTCTCGATCAAATCTAGAAGTAACTGCGCGCCTTCGGGTTTTGAAAAATCTAGCGCCAAAGTTTCTTTGTTTCTTCCAATGTTTGCCCACCACAGTGAATGGCCGTCTTTGGAATAGCCATGTCCTCGAACTGGATCACCCTTTTTTGGGTGTTCGATTTTGACAACCTTTGCTCCAAAATCAGCCATCATTGTGGCGGCCGTTGGGCCTGCAAATAGGGTTGCCGCATCAATAACTCTCAAGCCTTCAAGTGCGGACATTATTTATTCTCCTCTGGGGTAAAGCATCTAAAGCCAATGTTTTCTGATCGACTCATTCCCTTACCCATCAGCAGTAACTTTTCGACCCATGTTGAATCTTTAGCACCACCATCAACATACCAATCAGATTCTGCAATTCCGCTAGTGGATTTCTGTCCTTCGCCATTTCGAATATTAAAGGAACTTCCTCCTTTTAAAATCAGAAAACGTGTTCGGCCATCGGTATGGACGCTATCGGTTAAATTCCGAACTTTTGAAGGTAAATTTTTACCATCCCGGAAGTGGTATTGCCATTCCCATTCTGTCGGGATAGAGCTGCCCGCCCAATTGGCGTATGCAGCGGCATCATCTAGATCGACAAATGTCACTGGCAGATCTAACTCTTCTGTTAGCGGAGCACCCTGTTCCCAATGGTGCAAGTAACGAGTTGCTGTTTTAGGTAGATACCCTGAAGCCAGTACGAACTCATGAAACTGTTGATTGGTTACTTCAGAAAGTGCCAACGTGCCCTTGCGAAGGCGAACCTTCTTGGTTATTTCAAATATTTGGTGGAAATTAGGAGGCAATGGTTTCCACGCATCAACAAATGGTGCGCCATCGTAAAGGCCACATTCACGGTTTCTAAAGGTTACCGTCATCGACTCTTCTTGGCCGGCAAGCTGCTTAATCCTTAAGGGCTTTAGGTCATTGAAATCTGAATCAAAAAGTTGATAAGTGAAGTCAAGGACCCTTACCCCGCTGGCATCTTTCATTATTGCCGCTACACCCTTGCTTGGCACACGACCTGTAATCCCGTTCACAATTTCACCAACATAATCTTTTTCACCCTTATTGATGATTGTCATTAGAAACGAATCATCTTTTGTAAACTTTGATGCGTATAGCCGATGCGTTTCTGCTTCTTCACCTAGCTCAGTTAAAGGTTCCCAAGCTCCATCAATGATCAGATTGTTGTGAGCCCGTAGAATCTCAACCATTTCTTTCCACATCAGCTTTTCTTTATTGGTCCAACCCACCCAAGAGCCAAAGACAACTTCCCATAACAGCATTCCAGATCCGTTGAGCCATGCAATATGCAGTTCTTCGACATGGGATCGGTTCCAACGCCTGGTTTGATGCAACATATGACGAGGCTCAAACCATTTGGCGCGAATAACTCCAGGAATATCGCTATCGCCGAACCATTGAGCCCAAGACATAACATGATCACAAATTCGCTCTTGCTGCACTCTAGATTCACCGGCCACAATCACATCTGGCTTCACTTTTAAAATTGGTTCCATAAATTTAGGATCGGCAGATTTCATCGTGTCCAAAAAGACCCCGTCAAAGTTAAATGCCTTGACCAGATTAGCTAGTTCTTCTTGATCAGAGAGAACTGGACGTTGGGTCCAGCGATCCCAAGGGTTGTAATTCAGGTAGACCTTAACTCCAAAACTTTGAATACCTGTAATCAGGGCAGCTAGACCTTCCACTTGCGTATAGAAATCAAATTGATTACGTGAATCAATTCCAATGACCGGGTATGCATGCCACAAAATGATTCCATCAAGCCCTCCAAATTTTTCAGAATCTCTGATCAGTTTTTCAGGCGTAAATTCTTGAGAATCAAAATCAAACAAAATCTCATCCCAAAGCCAAACTAGCGCAACATTAAATGATCCATAAGTTTTGTACTGCATTTTTTCATAAAGTGAACCATCGTAATTTAATTTTTCCAAAGATTGCATTTTCCAAGAATGCAATTTTGATCGCCAGGCTGCACGATCGGCCAGATTGTCAGGCCCTGCAAACATTTTTGCTTCATCGCTTCCGACGGGCATCGGAAGATCTACGCCCCTCGGAAGTTTTGAATTAACTTCTGACATTTAAACTGCCAGTGCCCTTGTCCTAATTGCCAGCTCGCTTAAACGTAATTGGTCACACCCTGGAATGCTAGAAGCTAAGCGATCATCGATTGGCTTAGACCACTTAGGGTCAATTCCTAAGGCACCTGTCATCGCACCACAAATTGATCCCACGGTTGCACCGATTGAATCAGTGTCCCAACCACCCATCACAGTCAGAGTGATTGCATCAGAGAAGACGCCACGGCTTCGAGAAAGTGCCAAAACGCCAAGGGCAGTATTATTAACTGTGTGTACCCAGTGCATACCATCAACGTAATCGTACAAATTGTCTAACGCTTTTTCATATTCAATCTCTGAGTTACCTTGTGCGCGTGCAAATTCACATGCTTTAAGAATTTGCGAACCTTCAGGAAGAACAGCGAACCCTGCATCAATTACTTCATCGATATCCTTACTGACCATTGCAATAGCACACATCGCCGCAGCCATTGAAGCACCATATAAACCATTACGTCGATGACTTAACCAAGCATCACGAAATGCCATTTGCGCCGCCAGCTTTGGGTTGCCAGGGTTTACCCATCCGTATACATCGGTACGAATTAATGCACCGATCCACTCCTTGAATGGATTATTAATTCCACCTGCTTCTAGCGGGGTAATAGCTTGTAGCAAATTTCTGTAGGCAATTCGTTCAGCTGTAAAAACTTTTCCAGCCGGCATCAGTTTCATCCACTGATCTGCAATGTGATCTGTGTTGAACTCACGACCATGCGTTTCAAGTGTCAGCAGCGCAACCAGTGGGTAATTTAAATCATCATCCTCTGCCATACCGTTGATATTTTCTTGCAAACAGGTAGGACCGCTTTGCTTGTTCCAAGGATGTTTTGCCAATACTTCAGCAGGAACACCTTGTGCAGTGAAGTATTCCGTTAATGGCCATCTTCCACTGGATTGAAGAATCGTGCGAATTCCTACTCGTTGAACTTTTTCTACAGGTTTTCCCAAAAGGCAGCCAGCAGCGCGACCTAGCCAAGCACCGTGAAATGTATCTATTACTGGCACAACTGAAGGTTTGGAATCAGGCAATTGATTCAAGAACTCTTCATAATTTAATTCAGGATTAGCTTGAATCTTCTCTTCAACTCTTGCAGCAAGTGAACTAGCTAATTCACGCATTTCTGGTGAAGGTGGAACTTGAGAAGCTCCTGCAACCAATGGAGCATCTGAACCACCAGCTGCTATCCATTGGCTTCTTTCAGCTTCTACATCCACGCCTTCATAGGTTGCTTGTGCCAGAAAATGCCCAAGTAGATCCTCAGGTTGTGACCAAGTTATTCGGAGTCGGAAATCAGAAACCATATCAATTGTGGCCGAATAGAGTTTTTAATCCTGGCTGAATCTTGGCCGCACGCGCTGCATCTTTTGCAGCGACTTCTACAGCGACTGCAGCAAGTCTTTTTCCATTACTTACTAGGTCGATTCTGCTCTCACGTTCAATTGTTTCAGCCCAGTTGTGTGGAATCACGCTGCGGCCGTTCATTGCACCGCTCATGGAACCAAACATGGTTGCGATTGAATCCGAATCTCTTCCATAATTTATTGCACCCAAAACTCCATGTTCAAAGTTTCCTTTTGAAACTCGAAGATAACCAAGTGCTAGTGGCAACTCTTCAATCGACTTTAGTCGACTTGGTTTGCGTGCATCAGGACCGGGTTCACGGTAAGCCTCTCCCAATGTGTCATAAGGAGCCATAGCGCTTCGAAGTTGCTTGAAGCTGGTTTCCCACGTTGACACTTTCCTGGCTTCTTCAGTTACTGCAATTATCGCAGCCTTTGTACCATCGTGCGCGAAAGCAATTGCGCAATCAATAACATCATCGATTGTTGCACCTGGTGTCATTGCAGTAGCAACTGCTGCTGCAAATACGCCAGCTGCTTCACGTCCATAACTGGATTGATGTGCGCCTGCAATTTCGATGGCCTCTTTGTATGCCGCCTCTGGATTTCCTGCGTTCACAATTCCCACTGGGGTCATGTACATAGTTGCGCCGCAGTTAACAATGTTTCCATAACCAGCTTCACGCGGATCTGCATGTGCATGGAGCAACTTGAGAACTAGCCACTTTTCAGCATGAAAAACTCGATGAATTAAAAGTGATTCACGTTCAAGTTCTGGAATCCAACGTTCCTTCGCCATCATTTCAGGAACAATTCCATCGGCAAATGTGTACGCATCTAAGTGATCACGAACATTCTCGTAAACCGCAATCAGTGCTTCGGTCATGAGTGTGTCGTCGGTGATGTGTCCATTACCTTTGTGAAAAGGTGAAACTGGGCGAGCGGTTTTCCACTCAACATTAAATGGACCAACTATGTCTCTGACTAATCCGCCGAATCGCTCCTGCAAGACTTCTGGGCTGTATCCCTCAGTTGCACCACCTAGTGAGTCTCCAACGGCAGCTCCTGACAGTGCTCCGATTGCCTTGTCTTCTAAAATTGACATAGTTTTCCATTCTTTGTTATTGAAAGCGTAAGTGGACTAGACATGTTGGTTGGTTTGGTTGGGGCCGTAACAACGACCCCAACCAAACGTTCACCCTCGGATGATCAACCCATGATTTAAAGAGCGACTAGCGGATAGATCTCCATCCATCCAATTGGCGCTTCTTCAACTCAGTGATTGTAATTTTGCCCTGGATATATTGCTGCATCGCAGGTTGCAAAACTGTGTCCTTCCACTTTTGGTAACCAGGTACCAAAGTAAATGGAGCTAAAGCAAGAGCAGCGCCATCATCAAGAATTTGTTGCCATCCAGCGCTTCCCTTCTTTGTCTCTTGTGCAATCTTCAAGGAGCCCGCAGTTGATGGAGTCAAACCTTCGCCAAGTGCTAGCTCAGCAAGGTTCTTATCTGAAACCATGAAACGAATGAAGGCTGCTGCCTGCTTCTTGTACTTGCTTTGCGCAGATACAGAAAGAGTCTGAGGGTTTGCACCCTGCTGATTAGATGTTCCCTTTAGTAGAGGAAGTGCTGTCCAGTTAAAACCAGAAGCCTTCGCTGCAACATCTAGGTCACCAGCAATGTAGGTAGCTGCAAAAATCATTGCATACTTACCAGCCAAGAAACCTGGGATTGGTCCTGCACCTGTCATTGTGAGAGATGCTGGATCAATTGACTTATCGGTGTAAATCATTTGATGAATACGTGATGGAACTTCAAGCTCTGCCGCGCCGATTGAAAGCTGGGCACCGCCACTAGAAGTTAGACCACGGAAGAATTTAGCGTTGTAGTTCATTCCCATGATCATTGACATAGCAGCTGGAGAACGAAGTCCCCATGCAACGCCGTACTTGCCATCAGTTGTGAACTTCTTTGCCAATGCACGGTAGTCATCCCATGAGAAAGTGTTAGTGCCTACTGGAATTGCCACGCCAGCTTTCTTGAATGCATCGACGTTAGCAAAGACAGAGTATGTCTGAGTCATTGTTGGTACGCCGAACAACTTGGCCTGGTATGAACCAACATTCCAAAGTCCTGCTGGCATTGAGCTTTTAATTGGGCGCATCTCTGTAGTCAGATTTGCTAGGTATCCCTGCTTTGAGAATGGAAGAATTGAAGCAGCCTCGTGCTGGAAGATATCTGGCGCAACATTTCCTGCGAAAGCAGTTGTCAGCTTGTCATCCATGTTATTGACATCGCCGTAGACAATCTTAACTTTCGTTGTTGGATTCGCCTTGTTCCAGTCAGCAACGATTCTTTCAGTTGTTGCAACTGTGCCCTTAAGATATGCAGGCGTCAAATATGTCATTTCAATCGTATTTGCCTTAGCAGGAACTGCGACTGCTACGGTTGCAAGCATTGCAAATGCTGACATGATTGCCAGCAATTTTACTCTTTTCACTTTTTCTCCTTTTGTTTGTGAGGGTTGATCAACAAAGTAATTACTGGCTGTGCGTGTGAACGCGCAGTTTTCACGACTTTCCCGCAGGCTTTCTGTTATCCGGAGCCTCATCCCTTTACCGCTCCAGACAACAGACCACTTGCAAGCTTCTTTTGCATAAATCCGAAAACGACTAAGGATGGGATTGTTGCCAGGAATGCACCGGCAGCTAGAGGGCCAAGTAGTACCTGACCTTCAGATCCCATAAACCTTGCAAGAGTTAACGGCAAGGTTTCGCTTTCAGGAGATTGAATTAGAACTAAGGCAAAGAAAAATTCATTCCATGAGTTTAAGAAAGTGAACAAGGCAGTGGCGACGATGCCTGGGACCAGTAATGGGAAGACGATATGTCGCAAGATCTGGAATGAAGTTGCGCCATCCATTGCGCCAGCTTCTTCAAGATCTAAAGGAATTGCAGACACATAACCCTTAAGCATCCACAGTGCGAATGGCAGTGCTGCCACCAAGTACACAAGTACAAGGCCCCAAATGCTGTCCAATAAACCAACTCGCCTAACCGCCATGAACAACGGAATGATGATGAGTGACACAGGAAAGACTTGGCTAATCAAAATCCAAGCTGTTGCTGCACCTGAAAAGACTTTTCTCAAACGCGCAATGGCGTATCCAGCGGGAACGGCAAAAATTGTTGTCAGAACCGTTGTGCACACGGCAATCACCAAAGAGTTCTTGGCGGCGTTAATCAAGCCGCGCTTTTCCAGAATATCCACATAGTTCTGCATATAGAAACCCTCTGGGAACAAGGATTGATTGAGCTGCAATAACTCGTACGGAGTTTTGAAGGAAGTCGAGAACATCCACAAGAAGGGAAAGCCCAAGAAGATTATGTAGCAGATGACTGCGAAATATGTAGGGATCAGATAAAGCTTGCGCTTTTTCTTGGTTGGCGTCACAATATTTTGAGTCATCGCTGCACGTCCTCACGCTTGCTAGCCTTTAGATATACGCCAAGCATCAAAACAATTGCTAATGCCATAACGACACCCATGGATGCTGCGTAACCAAAGTTTCCGTACTTGAACGCTTCGTTGTATGCAAACAAAGCTGGTACAAAAGTTTTACCGCCAGGACCACCTGCGGTTAATACAAACACAAGTCCAAATGAACCAAATTGCCAAATAATGTTTAGCGCAACCAAGGCAGTGGTAATCGCACGCACTGCTGGAACAGTTATGTAGCGGAAACGTTGCCAAGCATTTGCTCCATCAATAATTGAAGCTTCGATCATTTCTGACGGGATACCTTGAATCGCTGCCAAAATTGATACGGTGATGATCGGCATAGCCACCCATGCACCAATCAAAATCACAGTTGGAAATGCAGTATTAAAATTTCCAAGCCAATCGGTTCCGGCTCCCGGAAGTCGAAGGGTTGAGAAAATCTGATCAATGGGACCGCTAGATGGGCGCAATAGAAGACTCCACATAATCGCAACGATTACCGGAGGCATTGCCCAAGGGACCAAGGAAAGCACGCGCATCAAGCCCAAGAACCGTAACTTCTGATTAAGCAATAAAGCTAAACCAAACCCAAGCACTAGAGCTAAGAGAGTTACAGATACTGCCCAGATAATTCCGATTCTAAATGACGCCCAAAACATGGTGTCAGTCAGCAGTCTTCTAAAGTTTTCAAGACCAATGAATTTGATTTCTACATTGAAGCCCGCAACTTGATCAGTAAAAGCGGTCCAGATGGCCTGCACAAGAGGAACAACGCTGAGCAGAACCAATGGAATAAAAGCTGGCAACGCATATTTCCAGGCACCTCTGTTATACATTTTTCCGGCATTGGATTTACGCCGAGGTTTATTCATAACACTGCTCATTTTTGCTCCGTTGATTCACGTATGACCAAAGTCGGCTCTACAACTATTTTTTGAATTGGTCTGTCAGGGTCCGATAATCTTTCCAACATTAGTTGTGCAGCTATTGCTCCTCTTTGCTCAGCATGTAAATCAATGGTTGTCAGAGTTGGTCTCATCAATGAGGATAAATCCGTGTTATCGATTCCGATGATTGCCAAATCGGCAGGAATTTCAATTTTATGCTGGCCACAATATTTCATTAAACCTGCAGCGAGCTGATCGTTGGCACAAAGAATGGAATCAAAGGTACTCAAATTCTTTGCATCAGAAATGGCTTGGTATGCAGAATCAGGAGAGAACGCATCTGCTTGAAATACATTGTTGGAATAACTCTTTAAGCCATTATTTACTAATGCATTTTGAAAAGCTGCCAAGCGCTTTCTGCCTGGATTAGTTGAAAGCGGACCATTTAGAAATCCAATTTTTTTGCGACCAATATCTTTTAAGTGCACAACGGCCGCTTCAACACCGGCTGCTGAATCAACCCAGACATTGTCTGCATTAATACCATCAGGCAAAGTACCAATCACGACTACAGGTATCTGTAAATTTGAAAGCAACTTTGTAATTCGCTTATCGCTATAAATTGGCGAAATAATCAATCCGTCCGCAAATCCACGCCCCATGGTTTCTAGGTGCTTAACGATTTCTTCAACTGATGAAAATGCAGAAGCCAAAACCAATCTGTAGCTAGTTGAACCTAAAGACTGCCCAACGCCGCGCGTCATCATCGCGTATGCAGGGTTAGCTAGATCATCGAAAGAGAGACAAATTTGTTCCGACTTTCGAACCTTCAAAGCTCTTGCCGCAGAATTTGGCTGATAATCCAGAGCCTTAATTGCTTTCCACACTCGCTCTTCAGTGTCACCACGTGCGACGGTGCCATTAATGACTCGCGAAACAGAGGCAATAGACACCCCGGCTTGCTCAGCCACGGACTTGATAGTCGCCATCGACCCCACCGTTCATTTACTGTAAACGTTTACAGTGAAAGCAAAGTACAACCTTGGGCCAAACTCCGCCACACTCTTTCGGTAACGACCTTGTAACGTTTTTCCGGCCTAGCATTCGCCTTATGCCAAAGGATTCTTCACGCGAAGCTCACTTTCCTGCCATTGAAAAAAAGTATGGCGAAAAGATGGCGTACTGGTTCAAGGTCATGGCAAAGCTGGAAGGCAAAAAGTATCCAGAACAGATCGCTCACTTAAAGGAAAATTATGGATTTTCCCAAGCCCATGCCAACGCACTTGTTATGTATAGCCGTGGCTCTGAAAGTTCAAAGCGCTTTACAACGCTGACCGATTACTACAAATCAATTCCAGCGCCGCAAGCCAAGACAATCAAGGCGATCTTCAAAGCGATTACAACTAAGTACCCGCACTTAGAAATGGTGCTTGCCTGGAACCAGCCAATGGTGAAGTTAGACAAGCACTATGTTTTTGGAGCGTCGGCATCGAGCAAGCACATTTCGATTGCACCTTGGGATTTTGAAGTATTTACAGAGTTTGCCCCTAAGTTCAAAGAAGGCAACGCGCTAAAGAAAACAATTCAGCTGCCGATCGACTGGGATGTTGATGCCAAGCTGCTGCAGGCGATGATCAAAGCCAGCCTGGCCAACCTTAAATAGGCAAAAACTTCGGATTGTCTCTAGTCGTTTCCTGAGAGGCAGATGTACCCTTGGATATGGCTAAAAAAGAAGAGCAGGAATACACCCGAGTTGAAAAATCAATTCTGCCGCTTAAGTATGTAGATCTTATTGAAGATGTCTTTCACGGCATCTTGGCAATCTCACTTTTGGGTATTGGTATCGGTGCCTTCTATTACAGCATCGAACGTATCTTTACGACAGCACCGTTTTTCCCTAACGGAATGATCCAGGGTATTAATGACATTTTGTTTATCGTCATCATTCTAGAAATCCTGCGCACCGTTATTTCACGCTTCACCGATGGTGTGTATCAACTAGATAAGTTTTTGATCATTGGCGTGATCGCAGCGGTTCGACACATTTTGACCGTGGGTGCTTCTCTTACTCTTCAAACTGGTAAAAGCGATACTGCCTTTGAAAGAGCGGTTATCGAATTAGGACTAAACGCACTGATTGTTATCGCCTTGGTCTTTGCAATCTTTATGTCAAAGTCGGCGCACCGCGCCAGGTAAGAGGCTAGGACTCGAAGTCCCCGCCCCTTCCCGTCAACTTCTTTTTGCTTTTACTTGGTCGCTCGTAGGCAATCAATAGTGCTGCAATGATCATTACAAAAACGCCTACAACGATGAACTTATCCATTTGTTTAGCCTAGAACTGCCATTACAACGAGTGCAAAGACACCGATACCTAGACCAACGATTGCAATTGCTGACAGTGATAGCAAGTGACGTGATTCTGCAATCTTCTTTGATAGCTCTGAAGGCTTATCTAGACGCTTCAGATCGGTCAACAAAACTTCGGCTTCGCGGATTGTTGCGTACTGAGAAATAATTGCCAAGATTCCTGTTGCTGCTGCAACTCCGATTGCTAAGTACTTTGCGCCATCATTTGCTGTATCAAACTTTCCAAATGCTGCCAGTACGAAAATAGCAATCAACATGAAGTTTGGTGCTTGCTGAGCCTTGATGATTTGTGAACGCTTTGTGTTCCAAAGATCTAATAAACCCTTTTCATCCATGGTTTCTCTCCTCAACCTAGGAGCCCAATCTTGGGCTCAGTCACAAGGGTAAGGCGCGAAGGTTAAAACCGCATGGCCAATAGAAAACGACTCGCCTACGATTGGCTTATGTCCCGCACCGCAAAGGTTAAAAATGGCTTTGAGCCAAAGATCTGCGTGCGCTGCAACCTGCCCTTTGAATGGCGCAAGAAGTGGGCCAAGAACTGGACCGAAGTGAAGTACTGCAGCGATCGATGTCGCGAGAACAAATGAAGCGGATTATCTATATCCCCTTTGATCACCTGCATCGCAAATTCGGTGCACTGAAAGCTGCTGATCCAAAAACAGATGTGATCGCATTTGTTGAAAGCGCACGCATGACTACGGGGCGTAATTGGCATAAAGAACGGCTGTTCTTTTTAATCTCTAGCGCGCGCCACTTTGCCGCATTATTGGAAGAAGAAGGCTTTACTGTTGAATACGTAAAGGCTGCAACAACTATTGATGGCTTAAAGACAATTGCTAAGAAGCACAAGGTCACAGAAATTGTTTGCGCAGAACCATCCTCCTTTAGACAGTACGAACAGTTAAAGGAACACGGCGTTAGCTTTGTAGACAATGATTTCTTCTTGACTCCTCGCCCACTATTTACCCAATGGGCATCCGAGCAAAAGACATACCTGATGGAAAACTTTTACAGGAAACAGCGCACGCGCTTGAACATCTTGATGGAAGGCAAAGATCCAGTTGGTGGTTCTTGGAACTTTGATAAAGAGAACCGCTTACCACCACCTAAGAAATACGAAGGCCCCGCATACCTAGAACACAAACGCGATGACATCGATACACAAGTGGCCAAAGAGTTAGACCACACCGCAACTAATACTTGGGCCACAACCCGCAAGGGCGCTTTGGCCCAAATGAAAAACTTCTTCGATAATCACTTTGGCGAATTTGGTCCACTAGAAGATGCGATGACAACTGATAACTGGGCTCTGCATCATTCATTGCTGTCGCCATACATCAACAACAATCTGATCCATCCATCAGAAGTCATCCATGCAGCCATGAAAGCTTTCAACACCGGCAAAGTCCCTATTGAATCCGCCGAAGGTTTTATCCGCCAGGTCATCGGTTGGCGCGAATACGTAAACGGTATGTATTGGTTCTTAGGTCCTGATTACCGCGAAAACAATCAGTTAAAGGCCACCAGAAAATTGTTGCCACTGTTTACTGACCCTAATGCGACCGAAATGAACTGCATCAAGCAAACTGTTACCGACATCAATAATCGCGCTTGGGTTCATCACATCCCCCGCTTGATGTTGTTGTCCAACCTGGCATTGATCACCGGCACTAACCCACAAGCATTTCTAGATTGGATGCGCGAAGTCTTTATCGATGCATCCGAATGGGTGATGGTTCCCAATGTCATCGGTATGGGCGTGCATGCAGATGGCGGACAAATGATGACTAAGCCATATGCCGCAGGCGGTGCCTACATTTCACGAATGTCTAATTACTGCAAAGGTTGCCAATACAACCCCAAGCTGCGCACCGGAGAAACCGCATGTCCTTTCACTACTTTGTACTGGGATTTCCTGGATCGTCACAAAGATACTTTTGCTAAAAATCACCGTATGAGCCAACAAGTATTTGGTTTAAATCGTTTATCGGATCTGCCTGAATTACGTGAGCGCGCGCAAGAGGTTTTGAAGGGTTTAGCAAAGGGCCAGATTTAAAGGTGGCAGCTGCAGTTACTTGCTCTGGTACTTTTTAAAGCTCTTTCCTCCATTGTTTGAAGAGTAAATGGCGCTCCCCATCACAACAGCAATTAGCTGTGGGGATTGCGTGATAGTTCCAATTTGAGACTGCAACGTTGTTAATTTCTTCCACGATGAGCCAGAGTCAGTAGATCGATACAAAATCTTTCCAGATGCTGCAATCAAGCTGCCTTTGATCCAGTCAATAGAATCAACTACAAAAGGGGTTTTGATTAATTTGGTGCTTTTAAATGCATCGGCAGAGCGAAACAGCTTCCCTTCCTTTACCCCTAGAACCCTGGCTTTTACAGTTGGATCTGGTGCGATGTCCATGTAGGTATTTGGGCCACGCTTAACCCAACTTTTTCCACCATTGCTTGAATACATTAATTGCCCTGACCCTGAGTCAGCTCCATAAATTTCTTCACCTACAGTTTCGAGGGTATGAAAATCAACTTCACCAGTAAGAGAAACCTTTTTCCAGGTAGCTCCACGATCTGTAGTCAGTAAAAGGCCAACTGGCTCTGGCAGCTTTGATCCTGGACCAGGGTGACCACTTGCATAGAATCCCTTATTCGATACAGCTAGCCCCATCACATCAAATCTTTCGGGGCTAATTCTTTTCACGGTCTTTTCATCAAGATATTGATACAAACCTTCATGGGTACCAAGAATTATTTGATTTCCTACTGCTCTTACACTGTGAATGTGTGAAAGTGATCCAATACTTTCTCCCGATGCAAAAGCAGTGTGGATATTGCAAGCAAGAATTATCGAAACAATAACTGCTACTTTTTTCATCGTTATACCCTTCCTGCAAAAGGCATCATGCCCGGCATGCTGTAAATATCTGAATAACGAAGGCCTTTCTTGGTAGAACGAGCCTCCCACATCATTCCATTACCTGCATAAATAGAGATATGGTGAATTGTGCTTATTGTTCCCTTGTATGAGTAGAAGAGAAGATCTCCTGGCTCCATTTCAGCAAGTGGAATCTGTTTTGTATATGTGTAATACAACCCAGAGTTAAGTCGGTCCCAAATTGGCCAACCTAATCCTGCAGATTTATAAGCTGCGTAAACAAGTCCAGAGCAATCAAATGTGTTCGGGCCTTCATCTCCCCATACATATGGTTTCTTTGCCAGAACTTGTCGCTTTGCAAATTCCACAGCCTGTAATCGTTGAGCCTGTGTAGTGCGGGAACTCTTAGCACCGGTTGGTCCTCCAGTGCGCCAGATCTTTGATTGGCCAGTTACCTTGGTTGCCTCATTTGCACGTGTTTCTTCCAAAATTGCTAACTGTCTGCGCTGTTCTAATGTAATACGAACTTTTTTCGCCGACGCTAAATCACGCTGCAACTTATCCTGCACCGCCTGAAGCTTTTCTACCTCTTTTTGTTGCTCTGCGCGGGCGTCATCAGCTTCTTTCTTGGCATCAGCCACACGAATAGTGACAACGCGTTGTTCTTCGCGTGCTGCATCTGCAACAGCTTTTGCTTTCTGGGCCTTGTCTTCGGCTGACTTAAATCTGGACAACGCAGTTTTGTTGGTTGCTCCTAAATTATCAAGGGTTGAAATTCGATCAACTAACTCTTGTGGTCCTCGTGCATCAAGGAGCATTTCGATATCTGTAAGTCCGCCACCAGTTCGATATGCATGAACTGCAAGCTTTCCGATTTCACGGTGCGTAAAGGCGACAGAAGCAACCGCCTCTTCGTATATCTTCGTTGCAGCCACAGACTTGACCGTTGCTCGCGCTAATTCATTACGAGCAGCAAGATATTTAGCTTCTGCAGCTTTGGATATCGCGGTTAAGGCACGCAAGTTTCCACGCGCCTTTTCTAACCGTTTCAGCGCATCGGCTGCGACCTTTTTCTTTGCAGCTTCAGCTTTTTTGGCGGCTTCAATCTGAGCAAGGGTTGGCTTGTGGTTTGTGGCATTACCTATCGCCGGAGGCACAACCAATGCAATTGCCAACAAAAGAATGATTTTTCTCATTGAATATTTATTCCTCATCACAATCGACGTGCTCCGACAAATGGTTTCTTTCCAAACATTTTTACAAACTTAACAACTTCTACTTTTTTTCCTGGCCGTGGAGCTTGAACCATCTTTCCCCCACCCATATAAATCGATACATGGCTGATTGGTTTTCCAAAAAACAGTAAGTCCCCTGGTTTAAGTGAAGATGCTGGAATATTTTTTCCATACTTCACCTGAATTCGAGAGGAGTGAGGCAATGAGACTCCAGCTTTTTGGAATGCACGCATGGTCAAACCTGAGCAATCCCAACGCGTCGGCCCAGCTGCTGCCCACACATAAACATCTCCTACTTGAGCCAAGGCGAACTTCAGTGCAATAGAACCGCGCGTGTTATCTCCCTTATAACTTTGAGCATATTTCTTAGAATCGCTAAGGATCTTGTTCTCGCGAGCAGCTTCTTCTCTGGCAAGCCTTTCTCGATCCTCTTTCTTCAATCCATTGAGAATTTTTTGTGCTGCAGCCAAATCATTCTTTGCATCATTTACTTGTCGATTTAATTTCGCTCTTTCAGCCCTAAGTAGAGAGGTTTTATCTACAACAACAAATTGCGTTGCCTCAACTTTTTGCTTTTTCAGTGCAAACTCTCGTAACTGCTGAGCGTATTTTCTTGACACCATTTCTAGAACTCCGGCATCAGATAAATACTTTGTTGGATCTGATGAGAAAAGTAGATCTAACCCTTGCCCCAATCCAGAACTGGTGTATTGCGAAATAGCGATCCGCGAAAGGGTTAGCCCGGCAGAATCTAGTTCTTTGCGAAGTTCAGCTTCTCGACTTTCAAGGATGGCGGTTTGCTTTTCCAACTCCTTGATTCGAATAGTTGCTTCATTAGCTGCTTCAAACTTTTCAGCTGCCAAAGTACGCAAACGATCAACTTCGCGCTGTGCGCTTGCCACCGTGGGCGCAGCCCAACCATTACTGGGTGTTAAGCCCAGGAAGAGCAGTACAACAATAATAAAAATCGGCATGGCTAAACCTTTCTCGCAGATCTTGGACAGAGGCGAGGGGGGTTTAGATTCTGTAGATACCTAACTGAGGCAATGAGAGCGTGAGATTAAAAGGGTGTTTTCGGCGATAGGCAATGAGGCCGACTTTAAAGGCCAAAACTTGTTCTTGATATAAGCGATGGAAAATCTTTAGAAGAAACTTTCCACCTAAAAGTAAAACCAGATAAAAGATTCCGACACAAATTTCCTTCATCAAGGAGCTGCTAGATAAACCCTGGGTAGCTGGGGGTGCATGGTGATGATCCCCGTGTGAAGCATGAATTGCACTGGTTGCAACAGGAATTGCTGCCGTTGGTTCCTTGTGACAGGCCTTTGCAACTACGACAATCGTGCTAATTAAAGTAAGAAAAATGATCGCAGCACCAACCACTTTGGTTAGCCCGCCTCGATTTTTTACCACGCCGAATTCTAACAAGTTGGTGGGCATTTGCCCCGCTAAAGACAGGCTGAAGTTCACAAAAAGTTCCCATAGACTGCACACATGAGCGCACTCTTTGATCCATTAACGATCGGCAATGTTGAATTCCCTAACCGCATTTGGGTTTCTCCAATGTGCCAATACATGGCCAAAGATGGCGTCGTAGGCCAATGGCACGAAGTCCACCTGGGCTCCTTTGCAACAGGTGGCACCGGTTTAATCATGGTTGAAGCAACCGGTGTTGTTCCAGAAGGACGTATTTCAATTGGTTGTCCATCTATCGAAGATGATGCACATGCACACGCCTTTAAATCAATGATCGATTTTGCTCATAGCCATGGCGTAAAGATGGGAATCCAATTAGCCCACGCAGGTCGCAAAGCCGGAACTGCATTGCCTTGGGCCGACCACAAAATGGCAACACCTGAAGAAGGCGGATGGCAAGCCGTGTCATCTTCTGCAATCGCTTTTCATGGCTACCCAGAACCACGCGCATTGAATGTTGCTGAAATCCACCAGCTCACACAAGATTTTGTTGATGCCGCAAAGCGCGCAATTGCAGTTGGCTTTGATGTCATCGAACTACATGCAGCACATGGCTATTTGTTTCACCAGTTCTATTCACCTCTTGGAAATACGCGCACCGATGAATACGGCGGATCTTTTGAAAACCGTATCCGCTTCTTAATTGAAACAGTTGATGCAGTTAAGGCGGCAATTCCTGCCGGTACTCCGCTCTTTGTTCGCATCTCTGCAACCGACTGGGTCGATGACGGTTGGAACTTAATTGATTCAGTTGAAATGTGTGCCCTGCTCAAAGCCCACGGTGTTGATCTAGTAGATGTTTCAACGGGTGGAAACATTCATAACGCACCGATTAAGGCAACCCCTGGTTTTCAGGTTCCCTTTGCAACTGCCATCCGCGCTGAAACTGGAATCATGACAACGGCAGTTGGCTTAATTACTGAGCCAGAGCAAGCCGATCACATCATCCAAACCGGCGAAGCAGATGCTGTTTTCATGGCGCGGGAATTTTTGCGCAATCCACGTTTTCCTTTCTACGCAGCAGAAAAACTTGGCGTGGAAATTAAGTGGCCTTTGCCAATTGAACGTGGCAAAAAGGTTTAACACTTACTTATTCAACGGCCCCAACTTATAACCATCTAATCTGATGGCAGGTCGTGATTGATTTTCATGCTGTGCCTTAAATGCACTTGTTCCGTCAGTTCCACATAAGAACAAGATCGCACCGGATCCACCAGGGTGTGAATTGATCCAATTAGTTAAGTTATAGACATAGCCGTCAATTACAGTCCAACAGCTGCGAGCAGAATTATTTGCTCGTACCTGGGTCATTGTGTAACCCGCAATAGTTGGAGTTGGTGTGGCCGTTGGCGTTGGAGTTGGCGTTGGCGTTGGCATTGGCGTTGGCGTTGGCATTGGCGTTGGCGTTGGCGTTGGAGTTGGCGTTGGCGTTGGCGTTGGCGTTGGTGTCACAACTGGCGCAGGTGATGCAACCGCAGTTGCCGCTGGAACCGCTCCACGAACAACTTCTCCAGGTATTTCTTTGTCACCGACTGCAACTGTAATTGCTGCTCGGCCTCTTGCAGTAATAACAAAGTTGTACACACCAGCAACTGCGGTCCCTGAATATCTACCTAGATACAAATAATTGGTTCGCCCATATGGTTCATAAAATTTTGTGCGCTCATTTAGCTTCATCGTCAAAGGTTTAGTTCCTTTGGGTCCGGTCATCATCAATATTGGCAAAGCAGTTGTGCGCAGAGCATTTTCTGGCTTGCCATCCACGATCAAATACTGAACAGAGATTTGATCGCCATCTTTGAACTGCGCTCTAAAAGCTCTCTTTTGTCCTGCCTTGGTAAAGGCTGCACGAATCGCAAAAGAAACTGTTCCATCAACCAGCAGCGGACCTTTTGCCGCAGTTGTATCGCTATCTAGAAGCGAAACAGGTTGATGCGCAACGGCAACCCCGCTGCCAAGAAAAGTCATTGCAATCAGTATGGCCAGTAATTTGCGCATGGAAAAACGGTACATGACCGCGCCGACACAAGCACCTTGAAATACACAGCAGAGCAATTACCATTACAGCATGAGCATGACTGCAGATCGCGCCTTTGATACCCCTCGCCCTGAAAATTACCCAGCAATTCCTCAGCCAGTAGCTCGCAAAAATTGGAAGAAGCAAGCAAATCTACCCGGCCCTAATCCCCTGTTGTCAGATTGGCTCACACTTACTTTCATCCGCGACACCCCAAACTTCATGGCATCGATGCAGAGAAAATATGGCAACCACTGCGCATTTTTCTTATCCCGCAAGTTATTCATTGGAGTCTTTTCAGCAGAAGCGGTTCATCAAGTCACCGTTGCACAGCAACACAATTTTGTTAAAGGTGTTGGCTTTGCGCGCATGCGCAAAGTTTTGGGCGAAGGCTTACTTACCAATGAAGAGCCAATTCACTTAAATCATCGCCGCTTGATGCAACCACCTTTTCACCACGGCAACCTAGATTCCTATGTTGCAATCATGCACAAGCTAGTTGTCGAACACATTTCTAAATGGAAGGGCAAGGATTCAGTCGATCTCGCCCCTGAAATGATGGCGCTTACCCTTGAAATAGTCAGTCAATGTTTGTTTGGTTTGGATTCATCTAAATACACCGCCCAGATTGCCCATTCGATGGAAATTGCAATTGATCGTATCGAGCGCACCATGCTGCCGGGCCTTGAACGATTTGATAAGTCAGCCATTTCTTACTTTGTGGCCTTTGAAGAAGCCGCAAACAAATTGGCAGATATCGCAGAAGAAATCATTCAATCGCGCATCGCCAGCAACACCACCCACACCAATGACCTATTGGGAATCCTGCTTCAAATGCGCGAACACATTTCGATGGAACACATCCGGGATGAAGTCTTAACTTTGATCCTTAGTGGCCATGAAACCACCGCAAACGTTTTAACCTGGGCCTTTGCCTACATGAGCAACAACCCAGAGGCAGCCGCTAAGTTGGCGCAAGAAGCAGATGCAGCAGCTTGGATTACCAACAACACAGTTCCAACCTTTGCCGAGCTTGAAGAAAGTTCAAAATTTGCCTCTGCGATATTAAGTGAAACTTTGCGCTTGGCACCACCTGTTTGGGTTTCACCAAGAATTGCGTTAGTGGACACAACAATTGATGGCGTGCATATCCCGGCAGGTGCGCATGTATTGATAAGTCAGTACGTGACTCAGCGTTTACCGCAGTACTTCACAAATCCGCAGGTGTGGGATCCCAAGCGTTGGCAAGACCCAGCTTTTGAATCTTCTCTACCCCGCGGTGCTTACTTCCCATTCTTAGCCGGCTCTCGCAAATGTCTAGGTGAATCCTTTGCTTTGGCCGAATCCCGTTTGATTTTGTTACTTGTTGCTAAAAACTTCGCGGTGTCAGCAAAAATTCCAAAGGCACAACCCCGCACAACATATCGAGCAAAAGGCGCCGTACCTGCTGCAATCAAAGAACGCATACATCGCTAACTGATGAAAAACCTGACCGCTTTTGCAGGCATCGCACTGGTCTTTATCTACGTCATCGGTTCAGGTCTGTGGGTCAACACCGGCGATGGTTGGTATCGCTCATTAAACCAACCCGCCTGGCAGCCCCCAGATTTCATTTTCGGAATCATCTGGCCCTATAACTTTGTTGTTCTTGGAATCGCAGCGGTCACCATCGCACAACGCGCAACGACCACAACCACATTGATCTACTTATCTTTTTTCGCACTATCGGTTGCCTGCGCACTGACCTGGGCCTTTCAGTTCTATCGCCCACACAACTTAAGCCTTGCATCCATGGCACTTGCAGCAACTGCAGCATTAACAATCCCAATGCTGATCATCGCCTTTAGAACATCTATCCCAATCGGAATCGCACTAGTGCCCTATCAAATCTGGGTAGCAACAGCTGCATCAATTAGTTATGGCTACAGCAAACTAAATTAACTAGCCGTAGATAGTGTCTTCCTCTAAATCATCACGCTCTATAACAACACTCTTCTTCTTACGCGCTTGCCAAGCCCCAGTACTCCACAGCGCCCACACCACCAACAACGGCTGAAAGAACAAGCGCACCAACCGCGATGTATCACTATCTAAACCAAATGCATCAACACCATTTACATACTGCGAGATGTTTCCCGGAAAGATCGCCACAAAAAACGCAGCCACTACCCAACCCACCTGTACTCGATACTTCCACAACCCCACCAAAGCAAGTCCCAAAGCAATCTCAACAACTCCAGATGCCACAACAACAAAATCTGCATAATCCTTCAACAGATTCGGAACCTGCGCCTGAAACTCTTGCCGACTAGTAGTTAAGTGCCCAATACCTGCATAACCAAGTGCAAGCCCCAAGATCACCTGCGGAAATCTTTTGATTATCTTCATTGACTCATTATCGACCTTTTGGTGCAGCACAATGGCCTCGAAATCGAGGCCATTGTGTCCAGAGCTCCAAGTAGGTACAGATCTTTATCAAGAGTTACCAGCTCCCCTGCACTTACTACCTCTAGTAAAGCACTTTTTCTAATTACACAGAGTAATTAACCAACCACCGCTACAAATACGCCGGAATAACTATCTCGTTGTACTGCAACACCCCTGGCTTAAATGGCGGATCAAAGCGACAGATTCTTGTCTCATCAGACAAAGCAATATTCTCCTTTGCCGCTAAGACTCGAAGCTCTGCCACTTTCCTCTTTGCTACCTCATCAGTTGCTCTACCTCGAAAAGATGCCGCAATACATGTTTCAGCACCCAGCTCTCGCAACACAACTCGCGGATCATTGGGATCTGGCAACTGCCCCAAGGTTGTTCCAGCTGGCATCACAAAAGATACAAACCATTCATTCTCATCACTCTTATCAGCCTTTTGCGCAGAAATAACAGGAGCTGTCATAGCAATCTTTTCAGAGCTCTTATTGCCTTTGGAGATGTACTGAAAGAGAGAACCAAAAGCCACGCTGCCAGCAGTTGCATAATCAGCCGAGACCTTTACCTCTGCAATAGAACAAGGCAAATACTCGCGAACTTCAAAGCCAGCATAACTTCGAATTACCCTGAACTCTTGTCTCTTCGTCATGCTTTCAGCGTACTCCGAACCTTCCATCAACAAGCTCCAATTACACTTAACCCATGTCAGAACAGATCGACCAGTTCTTCCGCCCCGATGGCACCCTAATCAGCATTCCCGTAAAGCTGCCCAAGAAGCTGGCAGTCCTGCGCCACATCGCCTCCGAGCTCTCCCCCGATACCAAGTACCCCGAGAAGCAACTCAACGAGATCATCGCCAAGTTCCACCCTGACACCGCTGCATTACGCAGATACATGATCGAGTACAAGATATTGGAGAGGGATGGCGAGAGTGTTTATTGGGTTTCTGGTGCGCCAAGTGCAAGTTCATAAACTCATCAATTAATCCCGAAACTCCGGGACGGGTAACCATTTGTCAGTTCGACCCAATACGATCGGATCATGAGTTTTAGGTTTGTTGATCTGTTTGCTGGTATCGGAGGCTTTCACGCAGCTTTGAGCGCCTTGGGCGGGGTCTGCGTGATGGCTTCCGAGATCGACGAAAATGCAGCACATGTTTATAAATCTAATTGGGGACTAGTCCCAGAGGGCGACATCACCAAATTAGCAAATGACGAACTAGTCGACGTACCTGACCACGATGTACTAGTCGGAGGATTCCCATGTCAGCCCTTTAGTAAATCCGGTTTGCAGCGAGGAATGGATGAAGCCCGTGGGACTCTTTTTTGGAACATAGCAAAAATAATTGAAGTAAAAAAACCTAAAATTGTTTTGCTAGAAAATGTGAGGAATATTTCTGGACCTCGTCATGCACACGAGTGGGAAGTTATCATTCGAACCTTGCGTGAAAATGGGTACCGAGTAAGTTCCAAGCCGCTAATTGTATCCCCCCATCAGATAAGGCCAGATTTTGGTGGTAGACCGCAAGTAAGAGAACGCGTACTGATCGCGGCAACACGTCTACCAATTGGACAAACCAACTTCCTGTCAGATGTTGAGATTCCAGATTTGCAATGGGCTAAGTCAGGGTGGAGTCCAATGGATTGGAATCTTGAAGAGCACCTGCCTCTTGAGGACAACTTGGCTAAGGAAGAAAAAATCAAGGTGGCACTAACTTCCACAGAGATTAATTGGATTGACACTTGGAGCCAATTTGTCGACGCGATTTTGGCTGATTCGAAAGACAACTCTCTACCTGGATTTCCAATCTGGGTCGATGCTTGGCCAGTAAACAAGAAGGTAAGAAGAGAAAAAGACATGCCCGATTGGAAGCGTGATTTTCTCGACAAAAACGAAAACTTCTATATGCAACATAAGAAGATATTGGATAAATGGCTAAAGGAGAATGACTACCTATCGGATTTTCCACCTAGCCGTCGCAAATTTGAATGGCAAGCTCAAGATTCGAAGAATCTTTGGTCGTGCATCATGCACTTTCGGCCTTCTGGGATTCGGGCGAAGAAATCAACTTATGTACCAGCTCTAGTTGCAATAACTCAGACCTCGATTGTTGGAAAGAATAGAAAATCAAAGAGGCGGCTCACCGTTAGGGAAGGGGCTAGGCTCCAAGGATTTCCAGAATGGTTTAATTTCTATGGTCAAAGGGAAGCGGCTTCATTTAAACAACTCGGCAATGCAGTTAACGTAGGAGTGATCTATCAAGCCATGAAAGCTTTGGCCATACGCGATTATGAATTATTAGAGGAGACGCCAGAATTACTAAAGAGTTTATCAACGGCTCCAAATAATCCAGACTTAGTCTTAGCCGACCCAGGAAATCTCGTTCATCCAGATGAATCAAATTTAAAGAAAGTTCGAAAGCCAAAACTCAAATTAGTTAACTAGGGCCTGTTGGAGAGGAAAAACTCCACAGCGGACTGAACTGCCAATAGCCCCTCTAAAGTAACGGTGCTTCCACTTGACTCGAATTGGGGAAGCCAGGATCCTCCGCTACTTTCGACTATTGATCTTGCCAATCCCGGTTTTGTTGTTGCTGATTCAATATCAATTCCAAGAGAGTCAGCAATACCTAAGAAGAGCTCCTTTGGCTCAGTTGACCCGGTAGAGAAATGCACTTCCGGTATTCCCAACTTATCAGTGATCGACTTAGCAACTTCAGACTTAAGCAAGGTGGTCTCTTCCAAAAGTATTCAAAACCAATAACTTATCCTTCAAGTATTGACCTAATTCTGTGCTAATAGAATCACTTGAATATTGAGTCAGTCTTAGTCGATCAAAAATAACTGCATTGGCTGATATCTCATTCCATTGTTCACCTGGAGGGACGGTCTTTGGAATAGCTAAAATTGTCATCGGATCCCGATCCATCTCTAACCATCCGGCCCAAAGCCGTAAATCAATGTCTCGAGCTTTTGAGGTGAATTCCTTCTGTAATGTGCACTGTACTAAATAAACTGGAAATCCAGTCCGTCGATCCTTAAAGGGCTTCCAAGCGACAACATCCACGCCGCCGTCTTTTCTGCGTGGTGGGCGAAATCCAGTTCCTTGCTTAATCCCCAATTTATCTGACAACCAATTAATCGCCAGATGAAACTCCATGGGCCGACCGAATTTTGATGGCCAGCCAAATGGGATTGCTTGAGCATCCGTTCCCAAGTAGTTTTCAATGCACTTAGAAACGAAAACTTCAAATACTTCAGATTCTTCAGTGGTTGGAGAACTAGTTTGCCACTTGAAATTGTAACTTGGGCGGGATGATAAAAGTAGGTAAACATATGCCGTTTCAAGCATTGTCTTATTTAAAACTACTGCCAATTCATTAATTTCAAAAGGATACAGATTTCGCAAAACTTGAGCTCGACGTTCAATTACCTTAAGTCCACCTGCAACTTGTAACGCACTCAGTCCACAAAAATCTTTTGCCCAGATTTCTAGCTGATGATTCGTGTTACCTATTTGCCCGCCAGATAAAATCGAAATCTCAAGCCAGTCAGCAATTTCTTCATTCCCAACCGGGACCCCTTCAAGCATCTTCTTCAATCACCGTCTTAAGGGTTCCGAGAGCATCATCAATTTCAATCAATAACGTTTTCACTGCTTCAATTTCTGATGCCTCGGCAATATCATCTGCCGCGGCAACTAACGCATTACGCCCTGTCGTCAATCTATTTATCAGGCGTTCATGAGGTGTTTGCCCTGTTGAGGCAATTTTTTGGCGAGCTTCTTCCAGGCTCTTTCCCTCTCGCAGCGCCTTTAGGCCATCATTGTTGGCGACCACGTTGGCAAGACTTGTAATCTGTCGCGAATCTGAAATGACAGGCTCAGTTTTTTCATCACCAAAGATATAAACCAATACCTCTGTCAACTCATCAACTTTATCTTCGGGAATTGGAGCTTGCCCAGATTTAACCATCGAGCCTATTGGGGCACCAACATGCTCTCTCAATTTTGAATTCTTCATGGCGACTGTAAGCAATGAAAACGCACTTTCTACATTACCTGTATCTATACCCAAGCTCTTAGCTTGCGCTGCGATAGCTTGCTCGCGATACAAATCGATAACGACATTTTTCTTTAGTCCTATCATTACAGCAACATCTGCAAACTCAATTCCTTCTACATCGATCAAATTTGCGATATAGCGAGCTTGTGGATAGGGCTTCCATTGCAAGATTCCGCCGATATGTTTGGTGCCAATAATTGGGGCTGTGTCTAGCCGCGTTTTTGCGGTCACAACAGGAATCTTGTCTGACCTCTTTAGTTTCGAATTCTTTGCTAAATCATCCCATTTTTTGGAATCGAGAAATTCACTTCTGATGCTTGGGTCTGTCAAACCTAATATGGCTGTTAATCGACGATTACCCTCAACAACGATCCATTTTCCGTTTTCACCTGGGATAGCAATCATCGGCTCGCTCGCAAAATACCCATGTACTGCCATCAATTCAGCAACAGTAAAAGCATCAAAACCCATGTCAAGGGTGATTGCTAATTCTGTCTGACTTGCACCTTTCTTTGAATCAGGAATGCGGGGATTTTGGGGATCAAGAAGGAGATCTTCAATGTTTAGAAACTTAGTCGCACCCAGCGTTTGGCTCACAATGAGATTCCTTTCACTATCTTGGAGTCTCCAAGATACACAGCTAACGTGAATATTTCATCAAGATTTAACCCTTTTGGCTTTATACGATGTATCTGAAGTGCCAAACAATCTTTACCTTCGATCAAGACTGGAACATTTCTATCTCCTGGGTACAGGTTAAGATTGCCCTCGAGGGAAAATTTGGCATCTTTACCTTGAAATAGGTTTACGAAGCCAGTATCTGATCGCCATTCACGTTCTCGCGGAACATCTTCATTTTCATATTGCATCAATAAGACTTTTACCTTTGAGTTCTTTCCCGCTGGGTTCCGTGGGCCAAGAGAATCAAAGAGTTGGAGGATATGTTCGAGTTCCCAGCCTGGACTAAAACCATCCCATTTCCACTTTTGTAAGAAATTCTCCAAAAGGATATTCGATTTAATCTCTATTTCCCGATGATGAATGCGGCCATAGTCAGTTCTATCTGCCTCAAAGATCCCAAGATTTTCGATCAGAGAGCGATTAAATGACAAGTCTTCGGGATTCAAACTTGGCATACGAAGTTGATGCCAGCCTCCTCTTTCATTAAAGCTCGTGATTGCTTTGAAAACGCTTGAGCGCGTTGGCTTTGCACCAGAGGGAAGCAACATTCCTATCTCCCGGGACCAATCACGAGGTGCATTTCCGGCAGAAATCCAATCGTCAAGTCTGGCACGAAGATCAAACTCGGTATGAACAATTCCACGTAACATGCGCACGGTTCCCAAAGTTGCAAAGAATTGGCAATATGGAAGCAAATCTCCTCGATAACCAAACGCTCGTGCTCGTTGCTCTAGCGTGTCAATCTGATCTGAAGTTGGGCGATTCATGTAAGTGACTGTTAAGCCTTCAACTGTAAAACCACGATCTAGTTTATTGCCACCAACTAAAATATGTATTGGACCTTCTAGCCAATTGACATTCTTAACATCTGACGCTGAATTCACGAGCCAGAATATAACTTCCTTTAGAACGTAATTAACTTTTTCTATAAATTCCTGATCAGTAATATTCTTTGCACCATTTTGAACAAGCCGAACCCGCTCCGTCAGAATTTCGCCAGGAATTGATTCTAAAGTCAAGTCAACTTTTTCGCGCCAACTCTTGATTAGCAGTTTAAGTAAGAAGTGATAAACGCTCTGGATCTTATTCTTGTGCGTTGAATGAACTAGCATACTTATTGTTTTTGCAGAATCATCGTTCACTAATAGCAATGCCGCGCCTGCAATGAAATTAGCAGTGGCTATCTTGAGACTATTTGGCACCTCGAGCAACTTCGCATTGGCATTCTGCTCATCACTTAATGGAACCGCGCGAACAACCGTGTCCGCGTTATCGATAAAAAACTCGCGCCCTCCAACATAACCTTTTCCAGGAGTCAGAAACTCTATGAAATCTGGTGAAAGGTGGTCGTCATGTTCAAGAAGAAGTTGCGCATATGGCGTCGCGGTAAACTGAACATAAAGGTGCCTACTCAATGATTCACGCATCAGACTTAGAGCTTCGTAAACTTTACTCTCGCTTTCTTCGTTTACTCTAGAATTGAGTGATGCCTGATCCGCCTCATCGTCCAAGATAAGTACTTGCGAAGCACTTAAATCACATTTTCTAAGAACCTCAGTGAGATTTTCAATACGCCCTTTATGTTTCAAAACAGGCAAAAGAACAGCTCGACCTTTGTTTAAATTATCATTTAATTTAGAAACTGCGGCAGAACCTGACGGATTCATTATCTCAACCCACCGAAAATCATTTCTCGTATCAATCTGAAGTTTCTCTGAAAATCGGCTTGAATTCTGTTCTAACAGCAGATTTGTTGTACCAAGTAGAGCAATAATCACTCTATAGCCTGCATCGTATGCAGCCGCAGTTAACGCAATCATTTGAGTTGTCTTGCCAGATTGCACATAACCCAGAGCTAAACCTGTTACTGATTTAGAGGCCTTGCCGTGATTCAGAATATTTGTCGCGGATTTCCAAAGTCGCTCACGATCTTCAGCAATTAAACTACCCGAAAGGACCGTGTCCAGAATTTCGCACTCACTCTTCATTACTCTCCAATGTTCTGTAATGGGACATATCGAAATCAGGTGCTTCTAATTCTAGGGCTTGAACCCTAATTTCGGTCCAAGTGCCCAACCTCAGGCGAAGAAGGCCAACAGAGGGGGCTAATGGATCTTGTCTGGCACGCCATAACTGGTATCGATCGATCGACCAGCTCTCACTCTGCGATTCGTACATGAATTTACGGACGAACATTAAGAGTTCATTTCGTGACCATGTTGAATTGTATAAACGCTGAGGCTCACCTGTTTCAACACCTGAAACATCACAAGCATTCATCCATGATCCAAATCTTGAGATAAAGATATTAACTGTTGGGCCCTGAATAGTTTTGCTACTAACTAATTTTCTGTACTCAAGTATCGTTAAAGGAAAAGTAAAGGTCGCTGCTAATCGCAATACTTCTATGCAGTCCTGATGAGACCAAGTCTGCTGAATCGAGCTTTCTTGATTTCTAGTTAAATAGAGCAATTGGACTCTGGAAATGGACCTTTTTATTTTTCGTTCACTTACGTTGAGCATTTTGGCTATCTCGGGGACAGTCTTGCTGCGAAATGATTCCCAGTTCGAATCCAAGTGTACAAACAACTCTAAAGCCTCTTTTTTCTTTTCTTGCAATACCTTAGCGTTTTTTTGGTCTTTAACTTGCTGCGCATTTGGCACATCCTTTACTTCCGAAAGAATTTGTCGAACTCTCTCGCGAGAGAGATTGAACGTTTTGCCAATTGAATCGAGCGTTTCACCTTCATTTCTTAACTTAATGATTGATTTCTTTCTCGGATTTAAAATTTCGTCACTTCTACTTTTTTTCCTTTTTTCACTCTTCTTAGTTCGTTGCGCCGAAACTGTAAACTCACTAAAGTCCTGGCTCAAAATCACATCTTGAACGATGTCTTTTGGGCAATCAAGATGAGATGCAATTTCTAGAAGTGATTTTCGATTATTGTGCATTTTCTTAATCGTTGAATACATTTCAAGACTTAACTTCATTGCACCAATGATCTGCTATTTGTGAGCCAAATAGATTTATGACTCCAATCCATATATCGAGATTACACATGAATTTGTTTCAATTCCCCGAATTAAAGGTCAAATTTGGATTTGTCTTTCTGAACCCTTCCCAGCCGCAAGTAATGCACTTGTAGTTAGGCATTTGATCATCCATCAGACAGCCTCCGATGTAGTACTTGGATTCATCTGGTGGGCGGGCGGGCATCCCCCAGATGATGATCCGGACTCCATCGCTGGAGTTACAGGTTGGGCACTTTCGCTTCATGAGACCAAGTTACTCAGAGTGACTGACATTTGTGTGATTACGCAGCTGTCACCATTTGTCAGTCACTCTCCGTACTGTTCTACCTATGAAACAAGAACCCAATAAGTTCGCTACCTACCTAGCCATCATCGCTGCTCCCTTTGCATTGGGAGCTTTCTTTTTGACCTGGGCTCCATCTGCGCAGTTTGCAAGTGAGGATCCTGCAGGTGATGGGTATGTGCCTCCGCGCAGTATTGAGCAGTTGGTTGATAGAACTCAGGAGTCGACTGTGACTGTGTGGTGTGATCCCAAGAAGGGTAAGGGAACTCAAGGAACTGCTTGGGCTATTGAGTTAGAGACTGATGTGTCTAAGGAGTATCCAACTACTCTGATTACAAATCATCATGTGATTGATGACTGTATAGATGGTGCTGGAGTTTTGACAATCAACCGACTCTATGAAGATGAGGTTGCGGCTGTCATTGTGAAGTGGGATGAAGAAAATGATTTGGCTGTTATTGCAACCGAGATAAAGCTTCCGGTGTTGGCGCTGTCAGATAACTCTCCATGGCCTGGGTATTGGGTGATGGCGGTTGGAAGCGCTGATGGATACGAGGGATCTGTGTCCTTTGGAAATGTATTGAATTTCAATCGATCAGAGGTTTTGATTACCAACAATATTTCTCCGGGAAGTAGCGGCGGGCCGTTGATTGATAATGAGGGGTACGTTGTGGGAGTTACCACGTGGGGGCTGGACTTTGAGCAGTACAACGGGGCGATGTCGCTAGATGCTTTCTGCGCGAAGATCCTTGAGTGCGAGTATGACTACAAGGGTCGTGCGACGTGGTGGGATTGGAACGATTAGTTCTGGTTTGTCAGTGCCAGGGGCTATCTTCAAAATATGAAAGCTATCGAGCGACAAGCGTTTAGAAAGTTAATCTGCCCTGAGTGCCATAAGAGCGGTGTGATCAGGCGAATCCTTTGGGGGATGCCTGGCGATGATTTTGATTTTAGGCGTTATGCGTCTGGTGGGTGCGTCATGGAAGGTGATGACCCAGATGTCAGATGCAGGGTGTGCATGTGGGAAGGGTTTAGAAATCAACTAGACAGATTGTTTGAGGAAATGCTTATGCCTGTAAAACAAAACGAGTTATTGAGTGAAAATGGTGAGGTTCTTTACTACTGGGATGTAACTGACAAAGGTATTCACTTTGAGTTTGAGTCGAGCGGTGTGCCCGGGACAGCTTTTTCCATGGATATGGAGGTGCAGTTGGTGATGCCCGAGAGTGAGTATCTAACGATGAAGGCGATGTTTGGGATTGCAGCAGATGTTGATATCGAGGATGCCCTCAACGAGATTTCGGGGACTGAATTCGCAGAAGAGTTTTGTGATGCTCTGAATTCGACAATTAAGGTCGTAGATAAGTTTGTGTGGATGAATTAGCTGAAGGCAGCTCCAGCATTGGTTTATCTGTAGTGCCCTCTTTCAACTCATTCTGAATTGCTTGGATGGTGGCGGGGATTCCGTTTTCATAGGAGTGAAGGCCTAAGGCAAACAGGTGGGCGAAGGTGTAGCCATCTTCGGGTGAGAATCTAAGGCCGGATGATTTTTGTCGGTTTGAAACACCGAAGATGAAATCTGTTCGCGCGGGATTTGAAAAAGATGAGAGTAGTTTTGCAAATGCCCACTCGGTAGTTGCGATGGGGCCGGCAAAGATAAGTCGTTGGTTGGTTAACTTAACCATTCCTTGATCCTTATCCATCTGCATTTCTACGCCGGGAATCGTTTGTCCTTTAAATGAGCCGACTCGGTAACGTATACCGGCAACTAGTGGAATGGAAACGCCTTGGGAGCCGCCGCTAAATGTGGAGGGCGTTCTACCTGCCACTTGATAGATAGCTTGGCCAGTCCATAAAACTAATTCGCCTTTTTTCTGGGTCAAGGAGTGATCATCGGGTTCATTGCCAGATGATGCAGCGGTGAAGATTTCTAGGGCTTGAGTGAGGACTTGGTTTTCCCTCTCCCATTCAAGTAGCTCTGTTTGGTAAACAGCGTTGGCACGCTTTGCTGCGCGTTTAGCTTTGAAGTTCGCGAAAAATCCCATGGGTTGATTATCTCTTTACTTTCAGTGGTTTGGGTGCAGATTACGCAGAGTGACTGACAAAAACTTTATGGCAAAAAAAGTAGCCCCACGTAACGACTCGTGGGGCCACTTGGTGTGCATGACGCTGGTAGGATTCGAACCCACGACCGCCTCTTCCGTTAAAAGAGCGCTCTATCCGCTGAACTACAGCGCCATGCATCGCGAAAGTTAGATGCTGATAGACGCTAAAAAATTTTTACAACTTAATCTGTGGATGTTGCACAGGTGACAGAACTTAACTTTTTACAACCACTTCAATTACAGCTTCCGGAGTTGCTCCGTCGCGCAGTTCTGCATTTACGTTGGTTGGGATTCCATTGATTTGAGCGGCAGAGAGCAACGCTAATTGGGCTGCGATCTCCCCCATCCAGTAGAAAGCTGCAGGGCCGGCGCGATCGAGCAGGTGCTGGGCTTGGTTGATTCGGGAGTCGCTGAACTTTTCGAGATCGTTGTTGTTGTCATTGATGATGTCCAAGAGGTAACGCTTGATGTCTAGGGCGATGCCGGTGTTGGTGTTGTGCTCTTGGATTAAGGCGCGCAGTTCGGCATCCAGGGTGCGCGGTTTGCGGCGGGCCTTGCGGCGGGAGAATGAGTTGAAGACAAGGTAGAAGAAGATGAAGAGCAGGATGAATTCGAACATGGCCTAGATGTTACGCAGAGTGACTGACAGATTGGTGGTGTTAGAACTCGTCGGCGAAGTATTGGGCTATTTTCCCGTAATACGTCTGTTCGTCCATCTTCAACACAGACTGAATTGCCTGCTCCCACGTTGAACCCTTTGCAATTAGCTCAAGGAAGGTGTGCATCTCTTCAACCGAATAATTCATGTATGTCCATTCGAGCGCAAACCACCCAAGTGAATACCCCAGCTCGTTCTGAAAGCAAAAAGTCGTGTCTTTTGACCTTAAGTCATTTAAGACACCCAACCATTGAGTTTGTGTGAAGGATCTTCCTTGCGGATAAACCTTGAGTAACCGGTTAATTTCAAAATTTCGATGAGAAGTTGGATCGCCTTTTAACGCAATTGGAACACCGAAAAGATTGGCTTGACCTTCCATGAACCAACAAGCGACGGTATTGGCTTTCGAAGTTTTGAAGTTATCAGCAACAACTTGTGCCTGATAGATATGGACAGTCTCATGATGAACTGTCATCGGTGTAGGCGCAATCTTGTATTCGGTGCCGATTAGATTGTATTGAGCGAACACTCCCCCAGGTTGCACACCAGTTCCGTATCCACAAAAAACAAATGAGCCAACATTGCAGTGCCCCATCACTCCAGTGCTTTTGTTCCAAACGTTCCAAGAACGGCTTACAGGATTTGGTCCCTCGAATTTTTCGGTAGTTTCATACCAGCAATCCCAATCTTTTTCACTCATAAGCAACCAATTTACTTTTGCATTTGCTTTATAGATGGGAGCCCAAAATGCGTAAGCATCGATGTAAGCCTTTTCGGTTAATTCGGCCATGGATGCGTTAACAGTCGGACAACGTACAAAGTTAAAGCTTGGACTTACCACTTTACTAGCCTTTAAGTAACGTTGATACAGATCTTGATTTAGTTTTTCTAGTGGGGTCAGAGTTTTTGGTGGAATTGTTGGTGTTGGTGTTGGTGTTGGTGTTGGTGTTGGTGTTGGTGTTGGTGTTACCTCGACAGGCTTTGCAACGGGAGTCGACGATGGTTTAGGTGCCGCTTTAATTGCAACGCCTTTGTTCCAGATCAAACGTGTTCCAGATTTAATGCATGTGAATTTCTTGCCACCAGCTGTTGCAGTAGCGCCAGCTTTAGTGCACTTGGCTCCTGCCTTAACTGCGGCAAAGGTTGGTGCAGAGATAAGGGACAAAGACAGCAGCAGGGCTAGAAATACCCGAGAGCGCGTCATGCGATAACGGTAGCAATCCGCTTTCAGCCCCACAATGATCTCGACTAACGCGTTCTACGCACCAGTGCCATTACTAAGCCGATAACGACTAGCAGGAATCCAAGGGGTAGAGTCAAAAACATAAGCCAGATGAAGGTTCCTGTACCGCTGCTTTCATCCCACATAGAGCCACCTTGAAAAAGTGAGGTAACAAAGGCCAGAAGAATTGGTGAGATCGCAAGAATCAAACCCGTGCGGATAAAAGGAAATCTCTTCATCGTCACAGCCTAAAGATGTGGTTAATGATGTTACTTGCCCTCTTCTTGGGCACGAGTTAAGCGCTGAGAAATGTAGACAGGGATTAGTGAAATCAAAATAACTAGGGTTGCGACCACGTTTACAACGCTGGCCTGATTAGGTCGTGACATCTCTTTTAAGATCCAGAGCGGCAAGGTGTCCACACCTGGTGGGGCAGTAAAAATTGTTACCACTACTTCATCAAAGCTAAGTGCAAAAGCAAGTAATGCACCTGCGACGAATGCGGTTCTAAATTGTGGAAAGGTTACTAATCTAAATGTTTGCCACAGACCTGCACCAAGGTCAGCTGATGCTTCTTGTAGCGAAGGGTTCATACGCTTTAAACGGGCAAACACATTGTTAAAGACCATGACGATACAAAATGTTGCGTGGGCAACGATCATGCCAAAGTAGCCGATGTTAAAACCAGCTGGTGATAAAAACGAGTTATAGGTGTTGCTAAATGCCACACCAGTAACAACACCTGGAAGCGCAATTGGTAATACGACCAAGAGATTTACTGTGCCCTTACCAAAGAAATCAAAGCCCTTCAGCGCAAAGGCAACCAGGGTTCCCAAGAAGGCGGCGATAATGGTGGAGCCTGCCGCAACGATTACTGAGTTGAGAAGGGCGGTACGAATTGGTTGGTAAGTGGCTGCAAATTCCCACCACTTCACTGAGAAGGTTGCAATAGGCCAACTTGAAATATTAGATTGATTAAATGAGTTCAAAATCAGAACTAATAGCGGAACATACATAAAGATCAAAATGAAGGTAACAATTGCCATCAAGATTATTCTGCTGGTTCTAGAAAGTCGTAACATGGCTACATCCGCTCCAAGGAACCCGTACGGCGAGCAACCATCAGATAGATAAGCACAAATGCGATAGGCACCATTGAAAAGGCCGCTGCAACAGGTGGGTTCAGGTTAATGTTGGAAGCAATGATTGAACCAATCATTTGGGTGGAACCACCAGTAAATTTAGCTACTAGGTAGTCCCCAAGGCTTAGTGAAAATGTAAAGACAGAGCCAGCGATAATGGCTGGAACAATTAGCGGTAAAACAATGCGATAGATAGTGGTGAAACCTTTGGCACCCATATCACTTGATGCATCGAAGAGATTTGGCGGGATTTGGCGGATTGCTGTGAAAACAGGAAGTGCCATGTAGGGAAACCAAAGATAGGTAAGAGTCAAAATCACAATTGGGATTGAGAAAGTTGGCCCTGATATTCCAAGTGGAGCAAGGGCCCAATTAAAGAAACCTTCTTCTGTAAAGACCAAACGCATCGCAATAATCTTTACCAAGTAACCTGCCCAAAGTGGCAAAGTAATTGCGACAGCTAGTGCATTTCTAACCCAAGGTCGCGCGATCTTTGCCATGTAGATACCAAGTGGGACAGCAAAGATCACTGAAACAACGGTGACGGCAAGTGCAATAAACAAAGTTCTAATCGAAGTTGAGACATAAGCCTGGACTGTGAAAAGAGAAGTAAAGTTTTCGAGCGTAAAGCCAGGGATCACCTTTGATGTGAAGGGATCAACAAACCAAAATGCTGTAATTAACAAAAGAAATAGCGAGAAGATGTAGACGCCTACGATCCAAAACATGGGCAGCGCAATCAAACCAAATAATCTTAATTTGGCATGCTTGTACAGGTACGAGGAAATCGGCCTAGTGCCGACTTTCGTTGTAACTGCGCTCATCTCTACCTATTTCTATGTTTGAACATCTCAAAATTTGATAAAGAGTGAGGGGATCTATTTCTAAATCCCCTCACTCTTTACTCATTTGTCATACGGTGCTTGTTAACCCTTTACGGTTGCCCAAGCATTTGTCCAGTCCTGGAAGCTGGTGCATTCCACATCTTTGCGACCATCAACACAGGTTGAGATTGGAGTTGTCCAAGGCCAAATTCTCTTGAAGAACTCTTCATCTTCAGCAGCAAACTCATCACAGTGAGCTTGTGCTTCAGGACTTGATGCACAGAAAGCAATGTTTGCTGGAGCCATACCGAAGTTCATCGCGATAGCGCCGTTAACAGAAGCTGTACTTGTGTAATCCATCCATGCGTAAGAACAGTTAATGTTCTTTGTCGTTGAGCTAACCAACCATGAGTCATACCAACCAGTTGAACCTTCAATTGGAAGAGTTGTCTTTAGATTTGGCTTAGCTGCGAACTTGCGAAGGATTTCCCAAGAAGTTCCAACAACTGTGTTGCCACCAGCAAATGATGTTATTTGTGCGACTGGGTCTGACCAGTACTCACCAACAATTGAGTTCTGCTGCTTGAGCAAAGCAATTGCTGCATCTAGCTGAGTCTTATCTAGAGCGTATGGATTCTGAATTTTTAGCTCTGGCTTGTGATACATCAAGTACACAGCAGCATCTGCGATGTAAATTGGTGCATCGTAAGCAGTGATCTTGCCCTTGTATGGGCTATTTGTCTCCCAAACAACATCCCAGCTCTTTGGAGCACCCTTAGTTACATCGTCGTTGTACTGGAGAAGGTTTGCTCCACGGCCAATTGGAACACCGTATGGCTTGCCATTCACAGTGTCATAGATGTTATTGCGCATACCTGTTGCAATTTCATCACTAAAGTTTGGAATTAAGTCAACATTAAGTGGTTGAACGTCTCCACCTACGATTAGACGTAGTGCAGCATCACCCGATGCAGAAACAATGTCATATTGACCTGTTCGCATCAAAGTAACCATTTCATCACTTGTTCCAGCTACACGTGAATTGACCTTGCAACCGGTGTCTGCTTCGAACTTATCGGTCCACTTTGGATCGACGAATCCAGACCAGTTAACAATGTTTACTTCGCCTTCAAAATCGCCCATTTGCTCGTGCATTGGAATATCTGGTACTTCGATCTTCACACCGGCTGAGTCACTTGATGAACAACCTGAAAGAATCAAGACTGATACTGCCAGCAGGCTAAATGCCGATAGCTTCTTTCCTTTCATTGAACTTCCTCTCACCTGACTATTTAAAGTCAATTAATTAGGTATCACTGCCGAGTGGTCGCTTTTCCAAACGGCACCGACCCGATCGCCAACTTCAAATCGGTTGATTTGGTCTGGCAATTCTTCATTTAATCTGGAGGCAATTACCCTCTGCCCCGACTCTGTTTGAATCAAAAATATTGTGCTTGCTCCGATGTATGAGGCCTCGATAATTGTTCCAATTACGCCGCGTTCATCGGCTTTTGGCTTGGTATTGGCTGAAACCAATTTGACTCGCTCTGGTCTGATATTTACCATCGTTGGGCTTCCAAAAATTTCTTGGGCAACATCTCCTGAAAAGATATTTGAAACACCTAAAAAGCTGGCAACAAATTTGGTTTGCGGTCTCTCATACACCTCTTGCGGAGTACCGATTTGCTCAATTGCACCTTCATTAAAGACTGCGATGCGATCACTCATCCGCATTGCTTCTTCTTGATCGTGGGTTACAAAAATAAATGTGATTCCAGCTTCACGTTGGATTCGCTTAAGTTCAACCTGCATCTCTTCACGCAATTGCTTATCTAATGCACCAAGAGGTTCGTCAAGAAGCAATACTTTTGGTCGAAGTACTAGGGCTCTTGCTAGTGCGATGCGTTGGCGCTGTCCACCTGATAATTGGTGTGGTAAACGCTGAGAAAGATGTGTGAGTTTTACTGAGTCAATCGCAGCTAACGCTTGCTTTGCGCGTTCTGCCTTTGGAACTTTTCTTGTGCGAAGTCCGTATTCAACATTTTCTTGAATGCTCATGTGAGGAAAGAGTGCGTAATCTTGGAAAACTGTATTTACGGGGCGATCAAATGGCGCTAATTCAGTGACATCTTGTGATTCGATTGAAATTGTTCCGGTGCTAGCAGTTTCAAAACCTGCAATTAATCGAAGAACGGTTGTCTTGCCAGAACCAGATGGGCCCAACATGGAGAAAAATTCACCGGCATGAACATCTAAATCCAAGTTAGCAACTGCGTGAACATCATCAAAGAATTTATTGACGCCACGAAGTGAGACAAAGCCTGCACTCAAGTTCTAATTCCCCTCACCCTTGAAAGTAATCCGGTTGAGCATATGACAACCAATGGGCGTTTTCTAGAGAATTAGGGAAAAGTCTGAGAATTCAAAAAGGCGTCGGCCTAGCTTGGGCAGTACTCTCTGGTCTAAAGCTGGCGGGAGGTTGAGGCATGGCTCGTCCCTTGCGTTACATGCGGGGGTTAATCCTTGCTCTTGTCAGCGCTCTTGCACTTACTTTGATTCCGCATAATGCATCAGCAAAGAGTTTGGCGATTTGGGATTCATTACAGGGAACAAATCCAAAGGGTTATGTCTTGTTGATGCGACATGCACTGGCACCTGGTGTGGGTGATCCCGCCAATTTACGTGTTGGAGATTGTTCGACGCAACGCAATCTAAATGATCAGGGGCGACAGGATGCGCGAGATATTGGGCAATGGATAAAGCGCAGAGAGGTTCGGATACTGCGCGTTGAATCAAGTAGATGGTGCCGGGCGAAAGAGACAGCAAAGCTACTTGGATTGGGGCGGGTGCGACTGAATAGGAATTTGGATTCGTTGTTTCAGGATGAGGATGCGTTAAATGATCCGCAGACAGCCAATATTCGAAAAAGAATTGTTAGTCATCGCAATACATCGGGGTTATTGATTTTTGTTGGCCACTTTGTGAATATCTCGGCCGTTGTTGGCGTGAGTGTTGATTCTGGTGAAGGAGTCTTGGTGCGTGCCAATTCGCAAGGGCAGATCAAGGTGATGGGGTATTCGCCAACTCCGTGAAGTGTCTGGGCGTTAAGTATCCTTATTTGGCTGGGCACGTTACATGCCTAATTGAGCGGCGATCTACTACCCTTTAATTATGAACAAACTCCTGGCTCTTGCTCGTTACGCCGTCTTAATACCCGCTCTCGCATCAATCTTGGGCGCACTGCTGCTGATGTTCCAAGGATCAGTTGCAATGGTTACAACCATCATTGATGTAGTGACCGAGGGCACCAAGTTGAAGTTAACGATTGTGGAGATTTTGACCGCTGTAGATGCAATTTTGCTAGGAACTGTTCTTTTGGTTATTGGATATGGCTTATACGAGTTGTTTATTGATGAAGATCTAGAAGTACCACCGTGGTTGCAAGTTCAAAATCTTGATGATTTAAAGTCCAAACTAATTGGTGTTGTAGTTGCAATTATCTCGGTGATTTTCGTTGGTGTGTTTGTTGATACCAACCGTGCCGCTGATGTTATTTCATACGGGGTTGGCGCAGGTGCAATGGTCACCGGCCTTGCACTATTTGCCTTTGCTACCCGCAAGGATTCGACGGAAAAGAACAAGCGCGTAAAGGGCAGCGGTTCAACCGAATAAGGGGTTTACTTCTGCTTTAAGTGTTCTGCTGCATCAGCGAAGCCTTCGGCTTCTAGCTTTGCAATCAAATCGGCCTTTACAGCCTTAACAACATTATGTGTGCCATTACAGTTTTTCTCAGGATCGGTTGTGTATCCGCAGCTGCAAGCTCCCATTGTGATTCTCCTCTTTCGTTGACTACTTCACTGGATTAGAGTTTACGTGTGATTAGACGGTTTGTCCTTGCCAGTGCGTTGGCGCTTTCAGTAATGCTGCCGGCTAATGCTTATCAATTTGATGATGGCACTGTAGAAGTTGCATTTAAGTCTCGCTCTATCACTGCAGCGGTTACCGAAGGCGGAAATTCTCGTGGGCCAGCGCTGGCAGTGTTAAAGGATGACACTGTGTTGCTCGGTGGTGGGCGCGCAGGTGGCGAGATCTTTACCTTTAACAAAGATGGCAAGTCTCTTCGTAAGTTGGGAAGTTTTATTGCAGCCAATCGCCGCGTGATTGATTCACGGTTTGCGATTAACGATATTGCGGTGTTGTCAGAAAGTGCTACCGCAGCGAAACTTTTGATCTCCTATCCCCGATTAGGTACTGGGCGCTCCTGTGTTGAAATCGTAGTTGATGAGCTTGCTTATGATCGCAAGCGGCAGCGCATTAAGTTTGTTTCGAACTGGTTTGTTTCAAAGCCATGTGTTCCGATCTCTGCTGTGCAACACACAGCGGGACGTTTTGAAGTCATCGATAAGAACAGTGTCTACGTGACTATTGGCGATCTGGGATATTCATTAATTGATGATCGAAATAAGCGCGGTGACTTAGGTTCGATATTTAAGTTAACGGCCAAAGCTGCAGTGCGCATTTCTGAAGGCCATCGCAATCCGCAGGGAATTGTTATGTATGACAAGGTGCATTTGTTGGCTGCAGAGCATGGGCCGCGTGGCGGGGATGAATTAAATTTGATTAAACAAGGAAGGGATTACGGTTGGCCTTTTGTTTCTTATGGTCAGCCATATGGTGGCGGGGATTATGTTCGTCCAGGAAAAACCGGAACGCATGCCGGATATCCAGAGCCGCTTACCTATTGGGTTCCATCGATTGCACCAACTGAATTAGTTCAGCTGCCAAAGCAGGGCTGGGGTAATTGGAATGGCGCGGTTGTGCTGGGCACATTACGTGAAGAGGTGCTTGTTTTCATTAAGTTGAATCAGAATCTTCAGGTAGTTGAAAAGATTCAGGTTAATGTTGGCCATCGCGTGCGTGATCTGGAAATGCTCAGTAACGGTTCGATGGTGATGAGTACTGATTCTGGACAGTTGATTACTGTCACAAACGTTCGCTAAAGGGTGTTAAGAATTCCGATTAAAGCTGTTGTTCCTGCTGCGATGAAGAAGATTGCCAGTGGGACCCAACCAAAGATTCGGTATGCGGTGATCTTGTCGTCCTTTAGGCCTGTTTCGTTTTCTCTGCTCATAGTATGAAGGTTACCAATTCTGTTAGTTGATTTCTATGTGAAGCCTTACGGCATAACCAATCCACCATCAACTGGCACAGTGATTCCGGTGACATAACTAGCTGCATCACTTACTAACCAGATTAATGTTGCAGCCAATTCTTCTGGATCCCCTAGGCGACCAGCGGGGGTGAACATCTTGATCATATTGACCATGTCTTTTGGAAGTTCATCACTCATTTCAGATGGGAAAAATCCTGGGGCAAGAGCGTTAACGCGAATATTTTTGCGACCTGTCCACTGTGCTGCAAGGTCTCTCGTTAATCCGATGACTCCGGCTTTGCTTGATGCGTAGGCCGCTTGTGGCAAACCTTGTGGCTTAAGTCCAAGCACGCTGGAGATATTAACGATCGCTCCCCCGTCTTTGTTTGCTTTGGCAAACTCTTGTGCCATCCAATATGAACCCATCAAATTTGTTTCAATCACAGATCTATATTGATCAGGAGTTTCATGTGTTGCAGGAACTGCGGTTCCAACACCTGCGTTGTTAACAAGAATGTCGACGCGGCCATACTTTTCAATTGCAAGAGCGATCAACGCTGCGCAATCTTCTGGTTTAGTCACATCGGTTTTGCGCCCGACCCATGTGCGACCTGCAGCAGTTACCAATGCGCCGGTATCTGCAAGGCGCTCTTCGCGACGAGCACCCAAAACTAGATCAGCACCTGCTTCGGCCAATGCTTTTGAAAAGGCCACACCTAATCCTGATGATGCGCCGGTAACAACAGCTACCTTTCCATCAAGTTTAAAGCGGTCCAGAATGCTCATCTGTTTTCTCCTCTTTTTGATGCACTACGGGTAGATTACAGACATGGAGTTCAAACTCAGCCCAAAGGCTGCCGAATACAGTGCGCGCCTTCAGAAATTTATGGATGAAAAGGTAATTCCGGCCGAAGCTGTCTATCACAATCAACGTCAAGCACTTGTTGCAGCGGGTAAGCCACATGATTTGCCGGCAATAGTTGAAACCTTAAAGGCTGATGCCAAGGCGCAAGGTTTGTGGAATTTGTTCTTGCCACACAGCCACGATCCACATCACGGTTTGACTGTTACCGATTATGCAACGCTGGCTGAAATAACTGGGCGTTCTGTCGAAATTGCACCAGAGGCGCTTAATTGTTCGGCACCTGACACCGGCAACATGGAAGTTCTGGATATGTTCGGTACCGATGCGCAGAAAGCGCAGTGGCTAGCGCCTTTGTTGGCTGGAACAATTCGTTCGGGGTTTGCCATGACCGAGCCTGATGTCGCATCTAGTGATGCGCGAAACATTGAAACATCAATTGTTCGTGATGGTGATTTTTATGTGATCAATGGTCGCAAGTGGTGGACTACAGGTGCGATGGATCCGCGCTGTCAGATTTTGATTGTTATGGGAAAGACAAACCCTGCTGCAGATTCATACAATCAGCAGTCGATGGTGCTTGTGCCGATCAATACGCCGGGTGTAACAGTTGAGCGCAACTTACTTGTTTTTGGTTATGTCGATCAGCATGGTCATGCCGAAGTCACCTTTAAGGATGTTCGAGTCCCTGTTGCTAATTTGGTTGGCGAAGAAGGTGCGGGCTTTGCAATTGCGCAAGCTCGACTTGGGCCAGGACGCGTGCACCACTGCATGCGAGCAATTGGCATGGCAGAGCGGGCCTTGTCACTGATGATCACGCGCGCGAATTCTCGTGTGGCATTTGGCAAGGAGCTTTCGCATCAGGGAACGATTCAAAATTGGATCGCAGAATCTAGAATTGAAATCGAACAAGCGCGTTTATTGGTCTTAAAGTGCGCGTGGATGATTGATACGCACGGAGCAAAAGCTGCGCGTAAAGAGATTGCTTTGATTAAGGTTGCTATTCCGCGTATGGCACAGCAAGTTGTTGATCGTGCGATTCAGGTTCATGGTGGTGCTGGCGTAAGTCAGGACACGGTGTTGGCAAGTATGTATGCAGGTATTCGTACATTACGCATTGTTGATGGGCCAGATGAGGTTCATATTCGCGATATTGCTCGCATGGAAATCAAACCTTATTTGGCATGAAGGATTTAACCCCGGTCCGTGAAGAGGATCGCTTTGATGTTGAGCGAATGCACCAATGGTTGCGTCCATTTATCAATGTGGATGCAGTCCCCGAGGTTTTACAGTTTCGAAGCGGTGCATCTAATCTGACATATTTACTGCAGTATCCAGACCGTGAATTAGTACTGCGTAAGCCGCCGGTGGGAACAAAGGCGGCATCTGCCCACGACATGAAGCGTGAGTTTTTGATTCAGTCACGGTTGCAGCCGGTCTATCCCCTAGTGCCATCAATGGTTGCCTTGTGTGATGATCAATCGGTAATGGGTTCTGATTTTTATGTGATGGAACGAGTTGTTGGCGATATCTTTCGGCGAGATGTTCCAGAAGGTGTAAAGCTGTCCGATGTTTCAGTGATGGCAGATTCTTTGATTAGCGGTTTGGTTCAGCTACATGCAGTTGATGCAAGTATTTTGGCCGAGCTCAATAAAGGTCCTGGATATGTACAGCGACAAGTTGAAGGATGGTCCAAGCGATATCGCAATGCGCTGACCGATGATGTTCCAAATGGCGAAAAGGTAATGGCGTGGCTGGACGCAAACCGTCCAGATGATGTTGCATCCTGTGTGATTCATGGAGATTGGCGCATCGACAATGTGGTTTTTGATTTAGAACAAGCGCGCATAGTTGGTGTTTTGGATTGGGAACTGGCAACTGTCGGAGATCCGTTAATGGATTTGGGATCATCTCTTGCTTATTGGGTTGATCGAGATGATGAGCCAGCCTTTGCTGCCTTGCGCAGACAACCAAGTCATTTGCCAGGAATGCCGACCCGCGAAGAATTTGTGCAGCGATACCTGCAGTTAAGTGGTCGCCGTTGTGATGATTTTACTTTTTACGAAGTCTTTGGGCTCTTTCGTTTAGCGGTAATCATTCAACAGATTTGGGCCAGATACCGCTCAGGGCAAACAACTAATCCAGCTTTTGCTGGCTTTGGCGATGCGTGCAATACCTTGATTAACCGCGCAGAATTACGGCTTTCGTAAAACTGATTCACCTTTTTTATACACATCATTGATTTTGATTTTTGCTACATCATGTGGCGGCGCAGTTAATGGATTGGTTTCAAGAACAATCAAATCTGCTTGCTTACCAATAGCAATTGTTCCAAAACGATCCTCATTAAAGTTTTGATGTGCCACGCCTTGGGTATAAAAAGCCAGGCTTTGTTCTGTTGTGATGCGTTGTTCTGGGCTCCAACCGTTAGCTGGTTGATGGTCGGCTGTTTGACGATGTACCGGAACAGCTAGTGCTTCTAGCGGAACTTGCGAAGTAACCGGCCAGTCGCTGCCAAATGCAATTTGTACACCCGATGCGATCATCGAAGCTAATTGGTACTGCATATTGTTTCGATCATTACCGATGCGCGGTGCGATTAATTTTGAGTTCATGGGATCTAGATACATCCACAGTGGTTGGTAATTTGCGATTGCCCCTAACTGGGCAAAACGAGGCATATCAGCTGAATGCACCAGCTGGGCATGCGCAATCACCGCTCTGCGATCTGGCTTTGGATTCACTGTGTTCAGCTTTTCAACGACATCTAAAGCTTGTCGCACAGCAGCATCACCGATTGCGTGCAGGTGTAGCTGAAAACCTTGGTTATCAAAATACGTTGCAGCTTCTAGCAAAAGTTCATCAGACCAAATCAATAAGCCTCTAGTGCTTGGATCATCTAGGTATGGATCCAAAAGTGCGGCAGTTCCGCTAGATAGTGCGCCATCTAAAATAATTTTGATGGTATTGGCTCGCAATAATGAAGTTGGTCCTAGATCCTGTATTTGTTTGCGCAAGCGGCTAAAACTGTCGGCACGCTCTTGCCACGAATCAGGTTGGGCAAGAAAGAAAAGGTTCATATCAATCTGCAGTGCACCAGATGCATCAGCTGCAATATAGGCCTCGGCCATTCCGGGTTCGATCCAGGCATCAGTTGCTGCGGTTACTCCACACTGTAAATATTGCGCTGAAGCCCAAGCGATGGCTAGGACATCTTTTTCAATAGTTGCGGCAGGACTTTTATCCATCACTAGATCCATTGCAGATGGTTCACGCAAAGTTCCGCGAGCAGAGCCATCGGGATTACGTGCAATGGTTCCACCATCTGGATCTGGTGTCGCAGCAGTTATTCCAGCTAATTCAATCGCCTTGGTGTTTACCCAAATAGTGTGATGATCAACTGCGCGCAGAACAACCGGACGGTCAGGTACAACTTCATCAAGCCACGTCGCTAGAAAATCTCCGCGTTCGATGATGGCGGCTTCATATGCTCCGCCAATAATCCAAGGTTGATCTGGGTGTGCGTCAGCAAATCTCTTTACTTTGGCACAAATTTCTTTAACGGTTTGTAGCCCATTTACAAGCGGGCCTTGTGCTTGGCGACCTGCAAACAAAGGGTGTGCGTGTCCATCCATAAAGGCTGGTGCAAGAAAGCGGCCCTGTAAATCAATTACTTCATCACCTGGTTGTGACTGTTCATCAATGGCAAGGATCAAGCCTTTATCAATGCGCAGTGAAGTTGCTAGAACACCTTCTGCGCACCAGATTGTTCCACCAGTAAAAAACTTTGCCATTGCCTGTACTTAGATCACAGAGTTGCTAGTTTTTCGACAACCTGCTTGGCAGAAGGATTAGTCATCGCAGTTCCATCAGAGAAAACAAGTGTTGGAACAGTGCGATTGCCGCCGTTTACCTTTTCAACGATTTCAGCTGTGCCCGCAACCTCTTCGATGTTGATTTCTTCGAAGGTAACACCTTGTTCGGCTAACTGAGACTTAAGGCGCTTGCAGTAACCACACCAACTGGTTGAGTACATAACAAAGGACATTTGATTCACTTTCCGTTGAGGTATGACAGAAGTCTAGTTGCTAACTTTACTGGAATGGAATTTCGGTGGGATGCGATCCAGCGGTAACCGGCACGGCCAAACGGTCCTGAGATTTTGATCTTTAGCCACAGCAATGTGTTGCCACGTTGCTTAAGTAAGTATGCAATCCCAGCTGCTCCCCCATATGTATGTCCTGCTGAAATTACATAGACCTGCTTGGCACATTGTTCGCGCGTTAGATGAAAGGGGGTCAGATCAGTTGTCTGAAATGGCAGCGCGGTGACTGAAAGTTTGCGTTGAATCCAGGTGACTGATTGCTTGCAGAATTCGCATTCGCCATCAAAGATAACTGTTATCTGATTCATTGAAGCGACAGCTTTATTTCTTGACCATCATGTAACTGTTGATCAGGCAAACCCTTTAGTACATGAACTTTTGCATCCCCAACAACTATCCAACTGTCACTTCCCGTGCGCTTTACGATCGCTGTCATTTCATCAACACCGATTAGGATTGAATCATCAGGCACATGCAACAACACCTTGGCCGCACTTTCAGGAATCCACTTAAAGAACTTATTGAAGTGCGGGATGACTCGAATTTGAGGTAGCAGATTTAAGCCTTGACTTGGTGAGCGCTTAAGCATTCGAAAGTTTGGAATCTGAGCAGATAAAACCATCGCGCCAGCGCTGCAGCCAGCAAGGGATGCACCGCTTTGCCAATTATCAAGAATTGCAGCCCAAACAGGTGTATCGATTAATACTTCTGCAAGATGATGAGGATCTCCGCCTGACATGTACATCAAGGCGCAGTTCTTTATTGCATCAACATGTTCCTGTTTGAATGCATCATCGCGGGTGTAGATGGGCAAAAAGATTGGTTGCACACCCATGCGTTCTGCTTGTTGCTGGCCAAGATTTTGCCAGTAATTAAGACTGTCCTGACTTTCGCGTCCGGCCGCGGTTGGAATCTGGATGTAGGCAGGTTGCTTGCCGTTGGCCACACCGTCATTTAGCAATGACTTTTCGAAAGCCGCCATAGCAGGCAGGTATTCACCTGATCCAACTAACGCCAACGACCCGTTCATGCAGTCATTGTATGGGCTTACTTCTTGAAGGCTTTAATTATCTGCTCTGCAGCCCCACTAAGTTCGGCTGGAATTATCCAAACCTTGCTTGCGGATCCATTTGCGATTGCTGGTAGTTGTTGCAAATACTGGTATGCCAAAACTTTTTCATCTGGATTGGCATCATGTACAGCACCAAAAACTTTCTTAATTGCAGCGGCTTCACCCTCGGCGCGAAGGATTGCAGCTTGTGCATCACCTTCTGCTCGCAAAATCTCTGCTTGGCGTGCACCTTCGGCGGTAAGAATCTGGCTTTGCTTCTCACCCTCTGCGGTCAAAATTGCGGCGCGCTTGTCACGCTCTGCACGCATCTGCTTTTCCATTGACTCTTGAACACTTGGAGGTGGATCGATCGCCTTAAGTTCCACTCTATTTACGCGAACGCCCCACTTGCCGGTTGCATCATCTAGGACTCCGCGAAGGGCAGCGTTAATAGAATCACGTGAAGTTAAGGCCGCCTCTAGATCAAGACCACCCACAACATTTCGAAGAGTTGTAACTGTTAATTGTTCAATACCCTGAATAACGTTTTCAATTTCATATGTTGCAGACTTTGGATCAGTTACCTGGAAATAAATCACCGTATCGATTGAAACCACCAGGTTGTCTTCAGTAATAACTGGTTGCGGAGGAAATGAAACTACTCGCTCTCGCATATCAATCAATGGCCTCAGGCGATCAACAAAAGGAATAATGATGGTTAAGCCAGCACCCAGCGTGCGGTGATAACGACCAAGGCGTTCTACCAACCCGGCACTTGCTTGAGGGATGATGCGGATTGAGCGCGCGAGGATGACCGCAAAAATAACAACAAGAAGAACAAGTACTCCGAATGAGTAATTAATCATTGTCTAACCCCTTAGCTTGATGACTGCAGTAGCACCTTCAATTGAAAGCACTTCAACTTTTGATCCAGTTGCGATCACGCCTGATTGTGTACGTGCGCTCCAGGTTTCACCGCTTAACTTCACTTGACCTGAAATCTCATTTACCTCTGTTAACGCCAGCGCTGGCGCTCCAACTAATGCATCCACATTGGTTGCAAAATTTGGTGTTGTTTTCTTTAAGTGCTTAAGCGCGATTGGACGCAGGATGAATAAAGAAAGAATGGCGGCAACTCCAAAGGTGAAACCTTGAACCGCCATATTAAATCCGAGAGCGTTCGCGATCGCCGCCATGAATGCTGAGAAGGCAAGTGAGGCAAACAAAAGATCAACTGTCAGCATTTCAGCAACTAACAAAGCACTACCCGCTGCTAACCACATCCAAATCGGCATACTTTCCCCCGTTCTTGAAGGAAGCCTACTCCCAGTGTTGTCTTGTGGCTACTTTTTATTCGAAGAGAGTGCCGACGAATACCTGCCAAGCAAGAGCTGATTTAGCAATCAATGAGAGAGTTATATAAGTCTTTTCTCCACGTAGATAATCAGACCACTTTCCGACCTTTTTGTATTGCAGGTACTGAACAACTGCGAATGTATTAAAGAGGACAAAGAGTGAAACAACGATTCCGTAGACAAATGCTGGAGCCTTTGCCTCGGACGGTCCACCAATAGCCAATACATAGAAAATAAGTCCTAGCCAAGGAACGATTCCTGCGATGCAACCAAAGATAAAAGGAATCCATCCACCATTCCCAGGAGTTTCATATTTTTCTTGAAGCCAACCGAAAAGGATCATGGAAGCGTTTACACCAAAGAGGGAAACAATTGCAACTACATCTGAAACACCGCAGATCTGTGAGATTAAAACGATCATTACAGATGAGCTGATTGAGTATTCGACCCAGCGGAAGTAGTTACGGTTTTGCGTAAGTCCTGCGCTGTAACGAGGGAAGAACTTTGGTGATGCGACTAAGAAGTGGAAGAAAGCCGAAAGACCTAAGAATGTAGCAACACCAATTCCAACAGGGGTATTAAACAAAGTTACGGGTTCAGCAAAAGTGCTTCCTGGAGGGCCAGACATGTAGCGACCCACAATTGGAAGAGTGAAGTCATTGGCTAGGGCCAAGACTGCAATCATCTGAACTAGGTGGAATACGCCAGCGATGATGTTGTAGCGGCGTAGCTTTGAAGTGTTCATCTCTTTAGTCATGGCTTAAGAGTAAGCCAAGAAACCACTTTGTCAGCGAAGCCACGATCTAGTTCGGGAACGTGGACTCCCCCATTTATCTTCCACAACTCGAGCGAACCTGCTGAGAATTGATTGTTGTTGCTCCAAAGCTTTATTGCCACATCAGTAGATAAGTAACTCTGGGCGAATACCGAGCCTCCAGCGTAAAAAATAGTTGCGTCGGCATCGCCATGAAAATATTGAACGTCATTGACGCCACTCTTGGCAAAATCACAACAAGCGTTAGCAGGGTTTCAGAAGTTATTTCCCGAACGATCTGCCCCGATTATGACGCTGGTTTTAGCGGCAAACTCTTGATTGCCTATTTCAGAATCTAGCGCAGATAGCAACAGCGCAAGATTTGCTAGTGCAACAATCATGATCGCTTTAAACAAAATCTTTCGCGGGGCTTTAATGGTTAAAAGTGCACCGATAATTCCAACAATCAAAAGCGCTGGTTGGGGGCTTACTGAATTGAGCAGCACCGTGTTTACCAAGAGAATGAGAGCAATTAACAATCGTGAGGCTTTTTCACCAATGATGCGCGGGAATGAGCGGATTCCGGATTGTCCGTCTTCTTCAAAATCCTTCAGCACATTTGCAATGTGTGCGGCAACGCCCAGCAACGAACCAGCCGCCATCATCCACAACGGTGGAACTTCATCAACAGCCAGAACAATCGATGCAGGCAGTGCTGCAAAGGCAATGACATAAGGAAGTGGTGACAGTACCGTGTATTTGAAATAAAAGTTATAGGCGAGGCCAAAAGCAATACCTAGTAAATAAACTGCGCCACCTTTTAATCCCAAGGGTCCAAATAGATTAACTAACACTGCAAGCGGAGTAACAACAAAGATGGCGGTGCGCAGTTGCTTTGATGTGATCAATCCTGAAACCAATGGCTTTGCAATACGGTTATGTTTTAAATCATCGTCGTAATCACGTAAATCATTTGTCCAGCCAACGATTAATTGTCCCAACAGAACGCCAATGGCAATCACATAGGCGGGGCCTTCCCACCACAGCGCTTGAGCAATGAGAAAAGCAACGGTTGTAACAAGCACGGAAGGGCCGAAGTGACAGGCCTGAAGTAACCCCCGCAGTCTTTTCATGGTTTTCAGTCTAACCAACCCAAGCGTTAGAATGCGGTTATGGATCTGGACAAAGTAATTCTGTATTACGGCTTTGCGCCGATTGCAGATACTGATGCCGTAAAGCTGTGGCAGAAGACTTTATGTGAATCCCTCGGAATTAAAGGTCGCATCATTGTTTCTCCTCATGGAATTAATGGAACCTTGGGCGGCAAGATGGAAGACCTTAAGAAGTACGTAAAGGCAACTAAGGCTTATCCCGGTTTCAAGAAAATCGATTTCAAGTGGTCTGATGGAACTGGACAGGATTTCCCTAAATTAAAGATCAAGATTCGTCCAGAACTTGTTGCCTTTGGAAACCCAGATGAAATTAAGGTTGATGCCAATGGTGTCATAGGTGGTGGCGTTCACCTTCGCCCAGAAGAAGTTAACAAGCTAGTTGAAGAACGCGGCGACGATGTTGTTTTCTTTGACGGGCGTAACGCTTTTGAAGCCAAGGTCGGAAAGTTCAAGGACGCAGTTGTTCCAAATGTGGAAACTTCTCATGACTTTCTTGCTGAAATTGAAAGTGGCAAGTACGACCACATGAAGGACAAGCCGATCGTTACTTACTGCACCGGCGGAATCCGCTGTGAAATCCTGTCGGTTGTAATGAAGAACCGTGGTTTTAAAGAGGTTTATCAGATCAAGGGTGGAATCGTTCGCTATGGAAACAAGTTTGGCGATGATGGTTTATGGGAAGGCTCTCTATACACATTTGATGATCGCTTAACAATTGATTTCAGTGATCACACCAAGTTGATTGGCGAATGCGCAGAATGTAACGGTGCCACAAAGCAGTTTAGAAATTGTCAAAAGCCGGAATGTCACCAGCTGGTTTTGCTTTGCGATTCTTGCTATGACACCCACACCGAGCGTCCTTGCAATCACGAGCGCGAAGTTAAGCGCAACCGCGAACTAATCGGTTAACCTCATACAGTGATCATTCAAGCTACTCAGGCAGTTGTGGATGGCTCCTTAGTTGCAGATCTTTGGCTTGAAACTTCAAATGGGGTTATCACCTCTGTTAACTCTGGCAAGCATGACAATCCAGATTCTTTGGTAGATGGTGTATTAATCCCAGGATTTATTGACATTCATTGCCATGGCGGCGGAGGTCATTACTTTTCGGCAGCATCACCTGATGCGATAAACACAGCAATCGCTGCCCATAAGAGAACCGGAACTACCTCATTGGTAGCTTCACTTGTTACTGAAAACATTTCTGATTTGAAGACGCAGATTCAACGACTTGTCCCTTTTTATGATCGTGGAGAAATTCTTGGAATTCACCTAGAAGGGCCATTCCTTTCACATGCTCGATGCGGTGCACACGAACCTTCTCTATTGATTGATCCGACGGTACCGCTGCTTCAAGAGCTAATCGAAGTAGGCCAAGGAGCAATCAAGATGGTCACAATTGCACCTGAACTTCACGGCGCCCAGGATGCGATTGAGTATCTAGTTTCTGTGGGTGTTTTTGCAGCAATTGGACACACTGAAGGTGCTTATCACGATGCTTCTGTGGCAACTGACAATGGCGCTTCAATAGTCACACACTTCCTTAACGCTATGAACAAAGAGGATGCAGACGGAACGATTGCTAATTTCGTCATGAATGATTCACGACTAGCAGTTGAATTGATTGTCGATGGCCATCATCTGCCATATAGCAAGGTGCAAGAACTCTTTGCAGCATTCGGTGCGCGAGTTTTATTGGTTTCTGATGCAATGGCGGCAGCAGGAAATGGCGATGGCACTTACACAATTGGCGCCCTGCCCGTTGAAGTTGTTAATGGAGTTGCGCGACTTACTTCAAATCAAAAACTGGCAGGAAGTACGCTCACAATTTCCCAAGCATTTACCAATCTTATCAACCACTGTGATTTGTCATTGCTACAAGCGGTGCATGCAACTTCGACTCAGCCAGCAAAGGTTTTTGGGCTGGAAGATCGGGGAAATATTGCCGTAGGAAAGCGTGCAGATTTGCTCAGTTACAACAGCGCTACCAATTCAGTAACAGTAATTAGTTAGTCAAAGTTACTTTAGATAAACCAACTGGTGCATCTGGATCAAAACCAGAAGCAACGGCAAATTCCAAAGCAAAACGTTGCAGGACAATTGCATCAACGATGGTTGAAGCAATTTCATCATCACAGTTTGATCCACCAAGAACAATGTCCGTATCGTGCGAATCCCCTGCGTTACCAATCCAAAAAATACGTGAACTTGTCTTGCGTATCTTCACGGTGGCTTCGGTGATTGAATTAGCTGGCATATGTGCGGGTGCGACAATAAAAACTTGTGTTTGTGGTGTCAGCGCTGAAATTGGACCATGCAAGTAATCTGCACTTGAAAGACCCTGAACTGAAATCTTGCAGGTCTCTTGAATTTTTAATGCAGCTTCACGAGCATTTGGATATGCAAATCCTCTGCCCAGAATTACGATTTCCTTATCTCTAGAAGCAGCTTGAACAGCTTGAGTTACTAGATCTGAAGAATTAACCAGTCGGGTAGCTTCAGCAATAATTTGCGAGCCATCAACTTGCTTACCAGTCCAAGCAGCAACCAATAGGTATGAAACTAGCAATTGGGCGTTGTATGACTTTGTCGCAGCAACAGCTAATTCAGGCCCAGCCAGCAGTGAAAAATGGTTATGGGCAATTGTTGCTAATGGTGATTTCGCATCATTTGTCATGGCGATGACGTATGCACTGGCCTGACGGGCTGCGGTTGCGAACTTAACCAAATCCGGTGACTGACCACTCTGACTAATGGCAACAATTAAAGTGTTTGCGTATTTCAGTTCTGCGTCATAAACAGTCACCGATGACGGTGAAGTTAATCCAACCGGTAAACCGATCTGAGTCTCAATTAGGTACTTCAAATAATGGGCTGCGTTATCTGATGTGCCTCTGGCCAAGATAAGTACGGATTGAATCTTCTCTTCGACCAATACATCTTTGACAGCATTGAATGCAGCTTTGTTATCAAAGATTGCCTTAAAGACCTTAGGGGTCTCGGCAATCTCTGCGGCCATAATCGCGCCTAAAGAACTCATGGGCTTATCTTCCCACAAAATTTAAAGTACGCTCTGCGCATGGCGGCCCCGAAAAAATCTGTACCGAAGCATGTAGAGCTAAGAGAAAAGCTCCGTAGTCGCTTTCAACGTATGGCACCGAATTCACTTATCCCATCGGCAAGGGATTTGGCCAAAACATACAAAGTAAGTGCGATGACTGTGCGCCAAGCATTAGTAGCGTTACAGCAAGAAGGAATGATCCATTCTGTGCCTGGATTAGGAACTTTCGTCTCTGATCACCGAATGTCCAAGAGGCTGACATTTGTCTCCTTTAGCCAGGAAGTTATTGAGCGCGGAATGACACCAAGTTCAAAGATAGTTTCAGCCATTAAAACAACGGTAAAAGATCAAGCGATTGCAGATTCTCTCAATATTTCTCTTGGTGATGCGATTTACAAAGTAGAGCGGGTTCGTTTTGCCGACAAGATTCCGATGGCGCTTGAAGAATCGTTTATTTCGGCCTCACTCATCCCTGGTTTACTTGATCAGAACCTCTCGGAATCCTTGTATGACATACTAAAAAACACCTATGAAAAGCCAGTTATGCGTGCAGAATGTGTAGTTTCACCAATAAATCTGACGAAACGTCAGGCAGATCTTTTAGATACTGATGTCAAATCGGCAGCTCTTTGTTTTGTCGTAGTTGCTTATGATGCTCGAGGAAGAGCCCTAGAACGTTGCAACTCTGTAAAGCGTGGCGATCGTTATGACTTTAAGTACAGTATTCAGGCAGAAAGCTAAAGTCCTTCATTTACAAAATATTTTGTTAGCAAATATGGATTAGTAATTGCGGTTCCTACACAAACCGCCCATGCTCCGTTTGAAATAGCGCCTTTGACCTGTTGAGGATTTGCAAATCCACCTTCAGCAATAAGAGGAACTTTCACGACCTTTGAAATCGCAGTTACTAAATCAATATTTGGCAAACCATTAGATGGGATATCTGTGTATCCATTCAAAGTTGTGGCGATTGCTTCAAACCCGAGGGCTTCTGCATTGATTGCATTCTCGATGGAATCTACGTCGGCTAACAAAGGTATGTTTGTATGTTTTCTAACGTTGTTAAAAAATTCCTCTAGCGATACCCCACCATTTCTAGAACGCTGCGTAGCATCGACCGCAATGATATGCGCACCAGCTTTTTCTAGAGCCAGAACATCTTCTACCGTGGGAGTGATATAAACATCCGAGTCGGCCGAATAACTCTTAACTAATCCGATAACCGGTACTTTTACTGAGCTAACTACACGTGCAACATTGTCGATCCCTTGGGCGCGAATTGCTTTTGCACCTGCTAATTCAACAGTCATGGCTTGGGCGGCGATGAACTCAGGAGTATTCATGGGCGTTCCTTCGGAGGCCTGGCACGAAACCACAAGTCCACCCTTTAGCAGAAGGAAAACTGGTGCGACCATAGGCTCATTGTGTAACTGTTCCGTTACCAAATCGCACCCCCTGCCCTCTTGACTTTCCCGAACCTTACTATAGTTTTGCCTCACTGGTCTAGAGCGGTGAAACACCAATCCAGATCGACACCTCACTAGCGTCAAATGACGGGTAAGAAGGAAATGGAATGCGTTTAAAAAAGACTTCGATTGCGCTAGCCACAGCGCTCAGTTTGGTAGTCGGTCTAGCCGTTCTGCCAAATGCAAATGCAGCAACAACTGTAAAGATGGTTTTGTGGCCTGGACCAGAAGGCGATGCAATGCAAAAGGTTGTAGATGCCTACAACTCTTCTCAAGGTAAGAAGGATGGCGTGAATGTGAAGATGATTCTTCTCAGCCGCGACAACACCTTCGCAAAGGAAGCAGCATTGATGAAGGCAAAGTCATCTGAATATGACATTTACTTCACAGCTTCCTACTTAGTAGGACAACACGCGCCTTACCTTTCAGACCTAAAGGGAGTAAAAGACAGTCTTTATCTGAAGGCGTCAGTTAACTCACTCAAGGTTGCTGGAAAGCAGAAGGCACTTCCTCTAGACACAAGTTTGCACTTTATGTACTACCGCAAAGACTTAATCTCATCACTATCTGCCAATGCAGATAAGTACACATCAATCGCTAAGACTGTTCTTGGAAAAGATTTAAAGCCAAATACAAATCCAGCGACATGGACATGGGATGATGCATTAGCTACAGCGGCTTATTTCACACAAAAGTACAACCCAGAATCACCAACTAAGTATGGCTACGCACTTCCTGCCAAGAACTTGTTGTACAACACAATGATCTGGAATGACGTGCTTTGGGGATTGGGTGGAAATTGGTTGAAGAACGGCAAGCCAAACTTAAATACACCAACAGGCAAGGCTGCTATCGATGTGTACAACACCATCTACACAAAGGGCCTTACTTCACCTGACTCATCACAATGGGAGTATGCAGAGACAAATGCAGCTCTAACATCAGGAAATGCAGCGATTGCACTTCAATGGAATGCCGCTTACTCCGAGTTGAGCACAACTGGCGCAACTAAGGATCAGGTCGGTATTGCACCACCACCAGGCAAGGGTCAGCGAACACACGTTCACGCTCTAGCTGTTGGTCTAAACAAGTTCTCAAAGAATCAAGCTGCATCTGCAAAGTGGATGGCCCATCTTGCAACTGTTCCAGCTATGAGAACTTATGCAACAGCAGGAGGAGTTCCATCAATGCCTACAATTCTTAAGGGCATGGTCTCCAAGAATGCATCATTTGCGAACGTCATCGAGTATGCAGGCAAGTTTGGTTACTCCGCCTCAGCAGGACCTCGTGAGTTCGATATCTACGCAGCGCTTGCTGAAGTACTAAGCCCAGCCTGGTCTGGTCAGAAGACATCAGCAGATGTTGCAGCAGCAGCAGATGAGGCAATAAAGAAACTCCAAAAGTAAAGTACGCGTCTTAAGGGGACACAGGATCTAGTGGCTGGTTGTTGTGACCAGCCACTAGATTTCTTTTTGTGAAAAGGGGGTGATTTGAAGTGTCAATGACATTTGGTAGGGAACGTAAAATTGCGGGTTGGCTACTTTCCGCGCCTCTCTTGATCTTGCTCGCAGGGCTTCTTGTTTGGCCTATGTACCTTGGTTTTCAAACCTCAATGACGCATGACATTCTCAGTGATTTCGAAACCTACCCTGTAGGTCTCGAAAATTACAGAAACCTACTGATGGAACCTAATTTTTGGAGTGCCATCCGCTTTACACTGATATTCGCTTTCACTGCATCTATTGTGGAGCTAATTCTAGGATTTGCATTAGCACTTATGTTTGATCGCGTATTCCCAGGTAAGAAGATTCTTTTCTCTTTGATGCTCATTCCTATCATGATTGCACCATCTCTTATGGCAGTGATGTTTCGTTTGATACTGAATGAAAACATTGGCGTGATACCAGGTTTTTTGAAAATCATAGGCTCAAGTTATTCAATATTTGATCAGAACAATATCTTTTTATCTCTAATTGTTCTTGATGTAATCCAATTTACAGCCTTCACCTTTCTTCTAACCTACTCCGCATTACAGAATATGCCCTCTGAGATTTATGAAGCTGCAGCCATTGATGGAGCCAACAAGCGCCAAACTCTATTCAGAATAACAATGCCAATTCTTAAGCCAGCACTTGCTATCGTGTTTTTACTTAGAATTCTTGATTCAATCCGTACTTTTGATTCAATCTATATCCTGACCGGCGGAGGACCAGGAACTTCTACTCAGACGGTAGGAATCTATATTTATAAGACGGCATTCATCTTTGGTGACTTCGGATTAGCCGCTTCAGCAGCAATAGTTCTTGTTTTGATTCTGGCACCATTTATGCCTTTCATAATTAAGCAATTCAATTTGGGAACCGAGAAATCGAAATGAAGAAAAACTGGGGAGTAACCGCAGCAGCAAGTTGCATAGTCTTCATTTTCTTGATTCCACTTTTTGGAGCCCTCTATACATCCCTTCGTACTGATGAAGCAATTGCCTCTGGGCCCTTCGTTTGGGAGTTTGATGCCGATTGGACGCACTATAGAAATGCTCTCGGTGCGGCAGGTTATGACTTTCCTAGCTTCTTTAGAAATAGCATCGTCATCTCGCTGGGTACTGTTGCTCTAACTATATTGGTCAGTTTCCCTGCCTCATATGCCATCGTTCGATTAGGTTTTGGAGGGCCATGGTTGCTGCGGCTCGCTTTGGCTCTACGTATTACACCCGCAATCTTTTTCGTAATTCCTTTCTACAAGTTATTTACCGCCTACAACTTAATCGATTCACCTTTGGCGTTAATTTTGGCGAACTCATTTATTAACATGACATTGGCGCTCTTAGTATTTGCTGGTGCGATTCGTGAGATGCCAATTGAGATAGAAGAGGCAGCTGCGGTCGATGGGGCATCTATTTGGATGACTTTGCGGAGAATCATTCTGCCTTTAATGGGACCGGGACTTGCTGCTGTTGGTGTTTTGACTTTCCTATTCTCATGGTCTGATTACCTCTTTGCAGTGGTGCTGACTTCAAGTGAAGCCACACCTGTAACTGTGGGAGCGGCTAACTTTGTGACCTCCTATGGGGTCCGTTGGGGCGATATCTCAGCAGCTGTCTGTCTATCAATCCTTCCACCGCTAGTATTTGCAACTGCGGCTCAAAAGTATCTCGTCAAGGGATTATCGTCTGGAGCGGTTAAGGGGTAACAATGCTTGTCGTAGATCTCGGCCAATCTGGGTCACGGATCAGATATCAAGGAATTACGACGCAATCCTCCCGAGGAAAGCTAAACGGCGAGACAGTCCTAGATTCTTTTGAAGCAATTTTTTCAAAGCTTCCAAACATATCTGTTGATGAAATCGCACTTTCATGTACTGGATTTAATGGTGTTGTAACCCAACCAGAAAAATACGGACAGTTATGTAAAAAATATTTTAACTCGACCGCAGTTGCAGTAATTGATGATGGGCTTGCCGGATTTGTTGGCGCACTTAATGGCCGCAATGGTGTTGTTTTGTCCATTGGCGGCGGAGTAGTCAGTGTCGGAGGCCGTGAAGGTAAATTTGCCCACCGCGATGGTCTGGGAAGTACATACGGAGATGAAGGTGGCGGTTTCTGGTTAGGTAAGAATGGAATAACTAAAGCGCTAGGTATTCGTCAGGGTCGAGGCGAAGATATCGAGATGCTTAAATATTTTGCAGATGAATGTGCTGCTTTTGATTCACTGACAGTAAAAGACAGCTCAGATGCAGCAACTCTGGCGATTAATTCGGCAAGAAAAGTTCTAGAGGCTGCTGATGCAGGTGTTTCAACTGCAACTGCAATTGTTGATGAAGGTGCGTACTTACTGGCACAAACAGTTATTGCAACCTGGTATGGATGCGGTGGAAGTAAAGCTGATTCACCAGAAATTGTCATTCAAGGCGGACCTGCCAAAAACGCTTCATATTCAACTAAGATCGCTTTAGAGATCAACGCGAAATTACCTAATGCAGTAATTGTTCAATCTGCTGGAGATAACCTAGATGGTGCGACGTGGATTGCGCAGAACATGCATGAAGATGCGCCCCCGCTGTTGATGTGGGCTAGATAAGACCGAACTCAGCAGCTTTTGTGGTTAGCTCTTCGCGAACCGAAGGATGCGCCGCGTTCTTAATAATGTTTAAGGCTTGGTCGTTTTGGCTATGACCAAAGCAGGCGGCTACACCTTGCTCAGTAACAACAAATGAGTGTTGAAAATGTGTCACATTGGCTTGTAAGCGAGGCACGATTGTTGAAACTTCTGCCTTGGGATGCCACGAAGGCAGGGCAACAAATGACTGACCACCGCGGCTGTGTAGCGCTCCTACAATGAAATCGGTTGAACCACCAAAGCCGCTATAAATCTTTCCACGCACATGGCTGGCATTTGCTTGATCAAAGAGATCAACTTCCAATGCGCTATTGATCGATGTCATCTTTGCTTGACGCGCAATCTGGCTTGGATCATTGGTGCGCTCTGTGCGCAACATACGAACCTTCTTGTTTAAATCCAACCACTGATACAGCTCTTGGCTGCCGAAGATAAAGGATGCGGTAATCAAGATCTCGTCATCTAGAGTTCCAGCCGTTGAAAGCTCTAGTACGCCATCTGAAAACATTTCAGTCCAGATGCGCAGGCCTTTACGTTGTTTTAGCGCTAACAAAACCGCGTCCGGTACTCCGCCAATACCTAACTGCAACGTTGAATGATCTTCAACTAAAGCCGCAATACGGCTGCCGATTTCAGCCTGTACATCTGTGATTTGCGTTGCTGGCTTCTCTTGAAGCGGTTCATCGACTTCTACTAAGTAATCGATCTCGCTTTCATATATCTGGGCATCGCCATATGTGTAAGGCATCTGCTTGTTGGATTGGGCGATAACCAATCCCCCATGTGCTCTGGCGGTTTCAATGGCACGGGGCAAAATGTTTACTTCGGTACCAAGACTTACTGTGTCAAAGCGTTGCTGTGATGTGTGAATGAAAACAACATCTGGGCGATAGAAATTTCGAATCAAAACTGGAAGTAAAGATAAACGTGATGGAATGTATTCCAGACGTGCGTGATTGCGCATTGCAGGACCTACAAATGCGCTCTCGTAGGTAATACCTGTGCGATCTGGAATTCCGCTGCCATGGGCGTTTAGCATATGAAGTTTGAATTCGGGGATTACCTCATCTGCTATTGAAAGCAAGATCTTTGGTGTAGAAAAGTTTCCAGATGCAATGATTCGTGGATTACTTGGCAAATTAGCAAGAATACTTTTTAGTTGTTCTGTATTGATCACTCGCATGTATTAAACCTATCGCGCGATGCAAAACAAAAATCTCTCTTCTCGCACATTTGCTGTGTGAGAAGAGAGATATCAGTGGTAGCCCCGAAGGGATTCGAACCCTCGTAGCTGGCTTGAGAAGCCAGAGTCCTAGGCCGCTAGACGACGGGGCCCTAGTCCATATTTTTTCTTTACATCTGTACTGCGCTGGGGTACCAGGACTCGAACCTAGACTTACTGAACCAGAATCAGCAGGGCTGCCAATTACCCCATACCCCAAGGTCTGCACCTTGCAATGGCAAAGAATACCAGCGGTTTTAGAGCGCCAATCCCGCGTTAATACGCAGTAAACAGGCCTCTTTACCCAGTAATTCCATTGATTCAAAAAGCGGTGGCGAAATTGTGCTGCCAGTGGTCGCAATACGTAATGCGGTAAATGCGATACGAGGTTTCAATGCCATCTCTTCAATCAATGATGCACGAAGCACAGCTTCGATGTTTGCATGGGTCCAATCAGAAACTGTTTCTAGCTCCTTGACTGAACGCTTCAAGATCTCCTTAGAAGCATCATCGGTAATCTTTGAAACAGATTCGGCCTCTACGGCAAAGTTCTTGGTGAACAGGAACTTGAGCATCTTTGGAACTTCATTCAGCATGATGATTCGCTCTTGAATAATCGGAAGCGCCTTCTTGACCAATGCGATTTCGGCATCAGTACCTGTGATGACATCTGCCTTTGTCAAAAATGGCAAGGACCACTTCAAGAATTCATCCAGCGTCAACGCACGGATCTTGTCACCATTGATTGCTTCTAGCTTTTTCATGTCAAAACGGGCGGGTGAACTGTGAACCTTTTCAACGGTAAACATTTCTGTTAGCTGCTTCATGGTGATGTTCTCTAGATCATCTCCGGGAGACCAACCAAGCAGAGCTAAGTAATTACAGATCGCCTCTGGCAAGAAGCCCATTTCGCGATACCACGCGATAGAAACTTCGCCATTGCGCTTTGAAAGTTTTGCATTGTCCTGACCCATAACAAATGGAAGGTGAGCAAACACTGGGTAATCCTCAAGCTTTACGCCCATCGCCTGGTACACGCGAATCTGGCGTGGAGTTGATGACAGTAAATCTTCACCGCGCAGAACATGTGTCACCTTCATCAAGACGTCATCGACTGCAACCGCCAATGTGTACAGAGGTGAACCATCCGCGCGAACCAACACGAAATCAGGAACAAAGTTGTGATCGAAGGTGACGTCTCCACGAATTAAATCGGTGAAAGTTGTGCTGCCATCAGGCATACGCATACGCACTACTGCCCCGCGGCCTTCTGCCTTGTAGCCAGCGATCTGCGCATCCGTTAGATCACGGCAATGTCCGTTGTAACCAGGTGCGACATTTGCTTTGCGCTGTGCTTCACGAACTGCTTCTAATTCATCAGGTGAGCAGTAGCAATGGTAAGCATCCTTTTGATCGAGAAACTTTTGCGCCCAATGTGCATAGATATCTAAACGTTGCGACTGAAGGTAAGGACCGTTATCGCCACCAACTTCTGGGCCCTCATCCCAATCTAGGCCGAGCCACTTTAAAGTATCGATTGCTGCGTTGATGTACTCATCTGTAACGCGAGTAGTGTCGGTATCTTCGATGCGGAACAAGAACGTTCCACCAGTGTGTCTGGCATAGGCCCAATCAAACAAAGCGGTGCGAATGTTTCCGACATGTAGATCACCGGTTGGAGATGGTGCGAAGCGAACTTTTACTCGTGTTGAAGAATTATCTAGCGACATTACTTTGCACTCACCTTGTTAGTTAGTTCGCCAAGACCTTCGATAGCCATAGTTGCTTTTTCACCAGCGACCATTGGGCCGATACCCGCTGGGGTTCCGGTCAAAATGATGTCACCTGGTAACAGCGTCATTACACGAGAAACAAAGTTAACAATTGTTGGAACATCAAAGATCATGTCGCTAATCTGGGCAGATTGCTTTAGCTCGCCTGCAATTGTTGCAGTGATCTTTTGAGTGCCAGGAATAAAGTCGGTATCAACCCAAGGGCCGATTGGACAAAAGGTGTCAAAGCCCTTTGCACGGGTCCATTGACCATCCTTCTTTTGAATATCGCGCGCAGTTACATCATTTGCGATTGTGTAACCAAAGATCACATCGTTAACACGTTCTATTGGTACATCTTTACAAATTCGACCAATAACGATTGCAAGCTCGGCTTCATGATCGATGCGCTCTGACATATCTGGCCACACGATTGTGTCGTTAGGACCGATCACAGATGTGTTTGGCTTTAAGAAAATGATTGGCTCGTCAGGAACTACCCCACCCATTTCAGCTGCGTGATCGGCGTAGTTCTTGCCAACGCAAACAACCTTTGATCTAGGAATGATGGGCGCTAATAGGCGAACCTTGTTTAATTCAATCTTCGCGGCAGTCTTTTGGATGCCTGAATAAATTGGATCTCCGCTGATGATGCTGATGGTCGCATCGTCTTCAAGGACGCCAAAGAGGGGATCTTGGCCTAAGCCAGCGTCAGGACCGGGGGTGAATCGAACAATGCGCATTGCACAATTCTATCGTTACTCGGCGTCTTCAATCTCTTCTTCAAGCCGTTCAACCAAGACAGATGAAATTCTGCGTCGACGCCCCTGTGGGCGCTCTGAAGTGATTGCCCAACCTTCCCAAGAAATAGTCGATCCAGCGATTGGAACTCGGCCTAATTTCTGCGCCATTAATCCACCAACACTGTCAATATCTTCATAATCGCTTTTTTCAATTTCAATCTTTAGTTCATCAGCTAAATCTTCAATGTGTAGCGATGCTCGTGCACGGGCCTTATCTTCTGAAAGCCAGACAAACTCTTCGTCAGCATCATCAAATTCGTCTTCAATTTCGCCCACAATTTCTTCGATGATGTCTTCAATTGTGATGATTCCAGCGGTGCCGCCGTATTCATCGACAACGATTGCAAGGTGAATCTGGTTCTTCTGCATCTCCTTTAGCAAATCATCTGCCATCTTAATTTCAGGTACAAAGCTGGCAGGGCGCATGTGCATTTCAATTGTTTCACTCTGCTCGGCTTCGTGATGATCCAGGGCTCGCTTTGCTAGATCTTTCACATACACAATTCCAACAATGTTATCGATGCTGTCGCCGATAACTGGGATACGTGAATATCCGCTTCGCAAAGCTAGCGATAAACCTTGACGCAAGCTCTTATCTTTTTCCACCCACACCATGTCGGTACGTGGCACCATGAGTTCCCGAACAATAGTGTCACCTAGTTCAAATACCGAGTGAATCATCTCGTGCTCATCAGATTCCACTAAGCCACGTTCATGTGCCTGATCTACCAAGTCACGAAGTTCGGCTTCAGAGGTAAATGGACCAGAACGAAAACCCTTACCTGGCGTTAAAGCATTTCCAACTGAAATAAGAATCTTTGTAACTGGGCCCAATAAGAAAGCCATTCCGTAGGCCACGATGATTCCGTAGCGCGCGTATTTGTGTGGCTGTTGCTTGCCTAGAGTTCGAGGTCCGACACCTACGACAACGTATGAAAGCACAACCATGATTGCAACGGTTAGCGCCATAGCTTGGGCTGACGAATAATTGCGCAGCAAAATAACCGCCAGCAATACCGTTGCAGTGAATTCACAGAGCTTGCGAACAAGCAGAATTACGTTGAGGTAGCGAGCGGGTTGGGCGCTGTATTTACGCAGCAATGCTCCCCCGCGCTTGCCTTCTAGTTCATCAATCACCACACGTGAAATTGAAGTAAGTGCTGATTCGCTCGCGGCAAGAAACCCTGCAAACATAAGCAGAAGAATGATGCTAACTATTGCTATCGGACTCATGATCTCTTTTCCCAGTCGGTGACTATTTTTTCCTGTAGTTCAAACATAACCTTTTCTTCGGTTTTGTCAGCATGGTCGTAACCAATAATGTGAAGCAAACCATGTGTAGCCAAGATGTAAATCTCGTGTTCAGTTGAATGTCCTTGGGTTAAGGCCTGAGCTGCGGCAACAACTGGGCTAATCACAATGTCCCCAAGAGTTACCGCTTCACCTGGTTCTTCAGGCATATCCATTGGAAATGACAAAACATCAGTAGTTCCTGGCTCATCCATCCATTTGATGTGAAGCTCGGTCATGTAATCATCTTCCACGAAAGCGATGTTCAAATCGCAATCAGGATTTAGATCCAACGCAGTCATTGCGTGTGTCATCAGGGAGGTCATTTCAGCGGTTGGAACTAGCTGGCCTGAAGTATTAGTAACTTCAATTGTCATTTATTTCCGAATCGGACGCAATGCTTGTCGTTGTTCATCAAATTTGTCATAAGCCCTAACGATGTCGCCAATCAAGCGGTGGCGTACAACATCTTCGGCGGTTAGTTCCAGGAATGCGATGTCATCAATATCTTTCAAGATATCTCTAATCACGCGAAGACCTGAATTTTGACCATTAGGTAGATCGATCTGAGTTACATCTCCTGTAACAACCATCTTTGAACCAAAGCCAAGACGAGTTAAAAACATCTTCATCTGTTCCGGTGTGGTGTTTTGAGCTTCATCCAAAATCACAAAAGCATCGTTTAATGTGCGACCGCGCATATAAGCAAGAGGTGCAACTTCGATAACACCTGACTGCATTAAGCGTGGAATTGAATCGATATCGATCATGTCATGCAGCGCGTCAAATAATGGGCGCAGGTATGGATCAATCTTTTCGCTAAGAGTTCCTGGCAAGAAACCAAGGTGTTCCCCTGCTTCAACTGCAGGACGGGTCAAGATTATTCTGTTGATCTTCTTGGCATTTAACGCAGCAACTGCCATCGCCATTGCAAGGTAAGTCTTACCGGTACCAGCTGGGCCAATTCCGAAGGTAATTGTGTGATCTTCAATTGCATCAACGTAGCGCTTTTGGTTTGCAGTCTTTGGGCGAATTGTTCGTCCACGGTTGCTCACAATGTTAAGCGACATAACTTCTGCTGGGTGATCAACTGGTTCATGTTCTAGCATTTCGATGGCGCGAGTAACTGCGTCCACATTCAAAATATTGCCGCTGCGAATAACAACCATCAGCTCGCTGAATAGATTCTCTAGCCTCGCACAATCGGCGTGTGGGCCACGTAAAGTGATTTCATTTCCGCGAACAGTGATGTTGACCGAAGGAAATGCCGCTTCGATTGTTCGTAGATTGTCATCATGCGGACCAACCACAGCAACCATAGGAATGGCGGTAGGTACGGTGATTAGCGTTCGCTCCATATGCGGGTAAATCTATCTTTAACCGGGTGGCCATGCCATCGGACGCCCGCCCAAAAGGTGCAGGTGAGCGTGGAAAACCGTTTGGCCAGCGTCTTCGCCGGTGTTAAAGACAGTTCGGTAGCCGTTTAGTCCCCGCTCTTTGGCGATCTGATCTGCGGCCAAGAAAAGGTCTGCGGTAATGGTCGCGCTATTGCGAGCAACCCCTGCCGCGTTTTCAGTGTGAAGCGTTGGAATCAACAAAACATGGGTTGGTGCTTGCGGATTCAGATCATTAAATGCGACCACGTTTTCGTTGCGCAGAACGATGTCAGCGGGGATTTCACCTTCAATAATTTTGCAGAAGATGCAGTTGGGATCTAAAGCCACGTAATTACCATACCTTCAAAAGTGCAGAAACTGCCGAAACCGCTGCGATACCAGCGTGCGCCGAACGCAAGATAGGGCGACCCATCAAAGCAACCTTTGCACCAGCTGCTTCAAAGGCAGCAAGCTCTTCATCAGTGATTCCACCTTCGGGTCCAATAATGATCAAAAGGGTTTGCACGTTGTGCGAAGAAACTTGATCTGACAGTTTTTGGGTTGCACTTTCGTGGAAAACAATTGCTAAATCGCTTAAATTAATTGCTTCACAAATTTGTGATGTTGTTGCAATTTCTGTGACTTCTGGGATTCTAAAGCGACGAGATTGTTTACTTGCTTCACGTGCTGTGATTGCAAACTTATCGGTGCCTTTCCCAATGCTGCGGCTGGCTACCCACGGAACAATTCGATCAACACCGGATTCAGTTAAAAGCTCAATCGCCTCTTTTGCACGATCACCCTTGGGAAGTGCCTGCACAACTGTGATCGTTGTTGCTAACGCCTCTTGGTAACCAGAATCAAGCACTTGCACTTGCATAGATTTCTTGGAAACTTCAATGGCCTTTACTTGTGACCAGGTGCCTTTACCATCGCTAAGCATGAATTCAGCGCCAGGTTGCATTCGCAAAACACGAATTGCATGGTTGGCATCCTCATTAGCAAATTCATAATGTGCGCCCACTGTCGTAGGTAGATCCTCTACGAAAAAGAGTGTGAACATTACTTGTTAAACACTCCCTTGATCTTGCCAAAGATTGAACCATCTTGGCCTTTAACATGAGCATCGCTGGATTTTTCACCACGAATTTCAGCGAATTTACGAAGCAGTGTTTCTTCTTCTTTGCTCAGTTTTGTTGGCGTATTAACTTCAATATGTACGACCAAGTCACCGCGATCCCCGCGGCGTAAACGGGTCATTCCTTTACCCTTGATAACAACAGGTGTTCCGCTTTGTGTTCCCGATTTAATGTTTACATCAACTGGACCATCAAGTGATTCAACTGTGACTGTCGTGCCAAGTGATGCTGCCACCATGCTGATGTCTAATTGCATGTGCAGCGTGTCACCTTCACGAACTAAGTACTGGTGAGGTTCTTCAACGATTTCTACGTAGAGATCTCCTGCAGGTCCACCGCCAGCACCAACTTCTCCGCGGCCAGACATTTGAATTCTGTTTCCAGTTTCAACACCGGCTGGAATCTTTACATCAATTGTTTGGCGGCTACGTACGCGACCTTCGCCAGCACATTCACGACAAGGACTCTTGATAACGCTGCCATATCCTTGGCAGGCATTACATGGACGCGATGTCATTACTTGGCCAATAACTGAACGCACTACTTGTTGTGTTTCACCGCGTCCCTTACAGCTAAGGCAAACTTCTGGATGATCGCCATCTAAACATCCTGTGCCGGTGCACTTAGGGCAAACTACGGCAGAATCAACGGTGATTTCGCGTTCTGTTCCAAAGCATGCTTCATTCAGATCTACTTGAATGCGAATAAGTGAATCTTGACCTGCACGTGTGCGTGGTCGTGGACCACGAGATCCACCGCCACCAAAGAATGCATCCATGATGTCGCTAAATCCACCACCAAAGTTGGCACCACCAAATCCGCTGCCACCCATGTCATAGCTCTGACGCTTTTGTGGATCACTTAAAACATCGTAAGCCTCGGTGACCTCTTTGAACTTTTCTTGAGTATGAGGATCAGGATTTACGTCAGGGTGCAGTTCGCGGGCAAGTTTGCGATACGCCTTTTTAATTTCATCAGCTGTTGCACCCTTAGAAACACCTAAAGTTTGGTAATGATCAGCCACTTATGCACCTTCATTAATGAAGCGACCAACGTAACGAGCAACTGCATCAACTGCTGCAATCGAACCTGCGTAATCCATTCGGGTAGGCCCTAGAACACCAACTGCACCTATTTGTGCTGACTCCATGCCATAACCAACAGTTACTAAGGAAGTTGCTTGTAGGTTTGCTTCAGTCTGCTCACTACCGATTCGAACGTGCACAGTTGGATGAACTTCATTGAGCAAACTTAATAAAACAACTTGTTCTTCAAGTGCTTCAAGGATCGGTGAAAGGGTTAAGCCCATATTGTCACCTGATCGTGCTAAATGCGCAGTGCCAGAAATTGCCATCTTGTCACGGCTTGGCTGCTCTCCAAGAATTGGGTAGGTAACAACAGCAACCTGCTTTGTAATATCTGCCAATAACTTTGCAGACTTTTTGAGCAACTCTTCTAAGTCATTTGAACCCTCAAGAAAAGTTTCAATCGCACGGCGTTCGGCACCTGACAACGGCTTAACTGTTGCCAACTTGTCTACGAATACGCGATAGCCAAGATCAGTTGGAATGCGACCAGCACTTGTATGAGGCTGAATGATCAAACCTTCATCTTCAAGGACAGCCATTTCATTTCGAATCGTGGCAGGTGAAATTCCTAGACCATGGCGATCGGCAATAGATTTTGAGCCGACAGGTTCTTGGGTCGCAACGTACTCATCGACAATTGCGCGGAGGATTTCAAGACGACGTGATGACATTTGCGCTAAGCGTACTAGATAGTTATTTCTCGCACGATTCGATCTGCGATCAAGCGCCCCGCAGGGCTCAAGACAACGCGATCATCACGCAGTTCGACAAAGCCATTTTCACGATACACCGCTAATACCTCCATTTGCATAGGTTCTAGCAGCTCTAAAGCAAGACCTTCGCGCATGCGAATTCCGAGCAAAATTGATTCATCTTTGATTTGTTCTTTAGTCAGCTGTTCACTGTCTAACACTGGTGATTCTCCAGCAAATACTTTTTGCTTATACGTAGTTGGGTGTTTAACATTCCAGAAACGTCGCGCGTCAACATGTGAATGCGCACCTGGTCCTAGTCCCCACCAATTCTTGTTCTGCCAGTAAGCAATGTTGTGGCGACATTGGTGTCCTGGTTTTGACCAATTTGAAAGTTCATACCAAGTTAAACCCTTGGCTTCACACATGTGATCCACCAATAAGTACATATCTGCCATCAAATCATCGTTGGGCATTGTTAAATCCCCGCGCTTGATTTGTGCAGCTAACTTAGTTCCGGTTTCAACAATTAATGCATAAGCGCTGATGTGATCGATATCCAAGGACAGCGCGGCCTGAACTGTCTCGCGCCAATCTTCTAGGCTTTCACCTGGTGTTCCGTAAATCAGATCCACGCTGATTGATTGAAAACCTGCAGCCCTTGCCATAGTGATTGCTTTTTCAACATTGGCTGGATTGTGGGTTCGATCTAGCGCGGCTAAAACATGTGGCTTTGCAGATTGCATTCCAAATGAAATTCGATTAAAACCTACTTCAAGGTATCTGGCCAACTTCTCTTGCGTTACTGAATCTGGATTGGCTTCTAGCGTGATTTCACAGTCAGCGGCCAAACCATTACGTGCTTTAACCGCGGCAATCACCCGGCCCAAATCATCGGCTGGTAGCAACGATGGCGTACCGCCACCAAAGAATATTGTTGGGACAACATCTGTTGGAGCGGCATCTAATTCGCGCAAAACAGCATCAATGTAATCGTTGCTAACGATTTCTAGCGTTGCACCATCTTGTAGCTCTGATGGAGTGTAAGTATTAAAGTCGCAGTAGCCGCAGCGCTTAATGCAGTACGGAATATGTACATAAAAAGAGAGCATTATTGCCCTGCTTTGCGAGCAGCCTTAATCTGTTCAATATCTGCATCAGTAGCAAGGGCTGCAACGAAAGCTTCTTGTGGCACTTCAACGCGTCCCACCATCTTCATGCGCTTCTTACCCTCTTTTTGCTTTTCTAGAAGCTTACGCTTACGTGAAATATCTCCACCATAACACTTAGCCAAAACATCTTTACGGATAGCACGAATACTTTCACGGGCAATAATGCGAGCACCGATTGCCGCCTGAATAGGAACTTCGAACTGTTGACGAGGAATTAGTTCGCGAAGTTTTCCGGTCATCATCACGCCATATGCGTACGCCTTGTCGCGGTGAACAATTGCGCTAAATGCGTCAACCGCTTCACCTTGTAACAAGATGTCGACCTTGACCAGATTTCCCTCGGCATCGCCCTTTTCTTCATAATCCAATGATGCATAACCCTTGGTGCGACTCTTCAATTGATCAAAGAAATCGAAAACGATTTCAGCCAGCGGCAAGTCATAGCGAATCTCAACGCGATCTTCAGAGATGTAATCCATACCCAACAAAACGCCGCGGCGATCTTGGCAGAGCTCCATGATCGTTCCGATGAAATCAGAAGGAGCCAGGATTGTTGATTTAACAATTGGCTCAAATACAGCAGCAACCTTGCCATCTGGAAATTCTGATGGGTTGGTAACTCGTACCTGCTTGCCATCCTCCATATTGACGTTGTACACAACGTTAGGAGCGGTAGAAATAAGGTTCAGTTTGTGTTCGCGCTCTAGTCGCTCGCGCACGATTTCCATGTGAAGCAAACCTAAGAAACCGCAACGGAAACCAAAACCAAGAGCGGCCGAGCTTTCTGGCTCATAAACAAGTGCAGCATCGTTGAGCTGTAACTTATCTAGCGCTTCGCGAAGGATAGGAAAATCTGCACCATCTAGTGGGAACAAACCAGAAAACACCATTGGCTTTGGATCTTTATAGCCAGACAGTGCCGACTTAGTTGGATTGTTATAAGTCGTAATTGTGTCGCCAACACGTGATTGTCGAACATCTTTTACACCTGTAATTAAATAACCTACTTCACCTACGCCAAGGCCCTTGCCGGCAATTGGTTCCGGAGAAATAACACCAACTTCTAGCGCTTCGTGGCGAACTCCAGTAGAAAACATTTGGATTTGTTCGCGTGGAGATAAATGTCCGTCGACTACACGAACATAAGTAACAACACCGCGGTATGAGTCATACACAGAATCAAAGATCAATGCACGTGCTGGTGCATTTGGATCTCCTACTGGTGCCGGAATCTGGGCAACAATTTGGTCCAATAAATCTGCAACGCCATCGCCAGTTTTTCCAGATACACGTAAGCAATCTTCTGGTTGGCAGCCAATCAACTTGGCAAGCTCTGCCGCAAACTTTTCTGGTTGTGCATTTGGCAGATCGATTTTATTGAGCACTGGAATAATTGTTAGATTGTTTTCCATCGCTAGATAAAGGTTTGCAAGAGTCTGGGCTTCAATTCCTTGTGCGCAGTCGACGAGCAAAACCGCGCCTTCACATGCTGCTAGCGAGCGCGATACTTCGTAAGTAAAGTCAACGTGTCCAGGAGTATCGATCATGTTCAAGATGTATTCCTGGCCATCTAAAGATGAACGCCACGGCAAACGAACCGCTTGGGATTTAATTGTGATTCCGCGTTCGCGTTCGATATCCATGCGGTCTAGATACTGCGCGCGCATGTTGCGAGCTTCTACAACTTCGGTAATGCCCAACATGCGATCGGCAAGAGTTGATTTACCGTGATCAATGTGGGCAATGATGCAGAAGTTACGAATCTGCGCCGGATTGGTTGCTGCTGGTTGTGGCGCCTTAGCAAGTGAAATTGCAGGCATGAACCTAGCCTCGCTTTAAATTAGTAAAGGGATTAACGTGCGCCGGCTTTGGCAGCTGCCTTAGCCATTGAAGACTTCTTGTTAGCTGCTGAGTTCTTGTGAAGAACACCCTTTTGCACTGCGACATCTAGTGACTGTGATGCAGCGCGTAGCTCTGTCGTGATCGCAGCTGAATCGCCTGCAGCGACAGCATCGCGGAACTTACGGACGGCGGTCTTGATAGATGAGCTCACAGACTTGTTGCGAAGGCGTGCCTTCTCGTTGGTCTTGATGCGCTTGATCTGAGACTTGATATTTGCCACGTGCGTAGTTCTCCGAACTTTAGGTTGAGGGGTAAGGGTACCGATTTGAGCTCTGATGCTCAAATCGGGCTCCTGTTATGCGGTAATGATTCCTGAGGATGATGCGCGGCGGCGCTTTCGCCCACCGGCCTTTACTTCGACCTTTGGCTCAGCTGCCACGGGCTCTGAATTCAACGATTCATGGAATTCGTGCTCGGTTGCGTCCTTTTCATCGGCATCTTCATGCTGTGATGAAGGCGTATCAAGCTGAGGCATTGGTGCCTTCATCTTTACTGGCTCCATATGAATATGAATTCCGCGTCCGCTACATGAATCACATGTAGTTGAGAAAGCTTCAATCAGTCCTTGGCCAACACGCTTACGTGTCATCTGAACTAAACCAAGTGAAGTAACTTCTGCGACCTGGTGCTTCGTGCGATCGCGTCCAAGGCATTCAACTAATCGACGCAATACCGCTTCACGGTTTGATTCAAGAATCATATCGATGAAGTCGATAACAACGATTCCACCTAAGTCGCGCAGACGAAGTTGGCGTGCAATTTCTTCTGCAGCTTCCAAGTTGTTCTTAGTAACTGTCTCTTCCAGGTTTCCACCCTTACCGATGAACTTACCGGTGTTAACGTCAATAACAACCATTGCTTCGGTACGGTCGATAACAAGTGATCCACCAGAAGGTAGATACACCTTGCGATCAAATGCCTTTGCAAGTTGTTCTTCAACGCGGAAGTCAGCAAACAAATCGCCGTTTCCGGTGTACTTCTCAATTTTCTGAGTTAACTCTGGTGCAATAAATCCAAGGTAACTTGTGACTTCATCCCAAGCAGTTGCGCCCTGAACAGTTAGCTTGCGGAAATCTTCATTGAAAATATCGCGAATAACTCGAACAGCTAAGTCTGGCTCTTGATACAAAGCAGCAGGCGCGTGGAAGTTTGGATTCTGGCTCTTTGCATAAATGTCTTCCCATTGAGCCTTCAAGCGTGCGACATCATTGGTTAGATCTTCTTCGCTAACACCTTCAGCTGCTGTGCGAACAATGACGCCAGATTCTTCAGGGATTAAGTTCTTCAAAATCGACTTCAAACGTGTGCGCTCTTCTTCAGGAAGGCGCTTTGAGATTCCAGACATTCCACCACCAGGAACAAAGACAACATGTCGCCCAGGTAGTGAAATTTGGCTAGTTAAACGTGCACCTTTTTGGCCAATTGGATCCTTAGTTACTTGAACTAATACTGGCTGGCCAGTCTTTAAAACAGTTTCGATCTTTCGTGGCTGTGATTCAGAGATACCTGCAGCATCCCAATTAACTTCACCTGCGTACAAAACTGCGTTACGGCCCTTACCGATATCAACGAAAGCTGCTTCCATAGAAGGTAGAACGTTCTGCACGCGACCTAGGTAAACGTTTCCAACGTAAGAAACATTGCTATTGCGGTTTACATAGTGTTCGACCATGACGCCATCTTCGATAACGGCGATCTGGGTGCGATCTGCAATCTGACGAACAAGCATTTCGCGGTCAACATTTTCGCGACGAGCTAAGAATTCCCCATCAGTAATAATTGTTCCGCGCTTGCGGTATGGCTCGCGGTATTCGCTACGTCCACCACGGTCATTGCGGTCGTAACGATCATTACGGTCATTACGATCACGACGGTTACGGTTATTGCGGTCATTACGATCTGTACGTGCTGGACGCTCTGGTCGCTCGCGCTTTTCGCGAACCTTAACAACGGTTATGACGCCATCCTCTTCGATGGTTTCTCCGGGTGTTACGCCTTCGCCAGTTGCGCGACGGCGACGGCGGCGGCGGGTTGAAGTTGCACCCTCTGCTGAATCCTCATCGCTACTTTCTTCACTTGAATCTTCGTCAGAATTTTCTGTATTTGTTGCGTCTAAAGAACCTGGCTTGCGACGACCACGGCCACCACGACGGCGACGGCGATTACGGTTACCGCGCTCTTCAGAATCAGATCCAGCGCCTTCGGTGCTAGTAACTTTCTCTGCAGCCTCTTTTGGTTCAGCGCTATCACCCTGCGATGTGGCTTTCTTACCTGCCGACTTCTTAGCTGGCTTGCTTGCAGTTTCTTTCTTTGCAGCTGGCTTTTCAGGTGCTGCTTGAAAAATAGGGACCGGAATTGCTGCGGCCTTCTTACGAGTTGTCTTCTTTTCTTCAGTTGTTTCAGTAACTGGAGCATCAGCTTTTGCCGATGCTTTCTTAACCGCACGCTTGCGCGGTGTTTTAGGCTCAATCGCCATGGCACCAAATCCTTTATGCCCCTTGCGGAGCTATCTTCTTAAAAAATCCTGTTGGGTTTTCCGTACCGTTCGCGCTGGGCTTGTATCGCGATTGATCGCGAGCCGCGCTGAACTGGTGGCTTAATTATGGCAGAGCGGGGCTGATTTGCCTATTTACCCGCGTAAACGAGCGTGAACATTCTGCAAGAGGCCAAATCCGATCAAGGTGGCAAACATCGATGATCCTCCATAGGAAATAAATGGCAACGGAACTCCGGTCATCGGCATCAGCCCCAAAGTCATTCCAATGTTTTCAAATATCTGGAAAGCAAACCATGCAATAACGCCGGTACATACCAGTCGCCCGAAGGGATCTGATGTTCGTCGAGCGATTGAAAATGCCCGTATCAACAATATGAGATACAAAATCAAAATCAATCCGCTACCAACAAAACCAAGTTCTTCGCCCGCTACAGTAAAAATAAAATCTGTCTGTTGTTCTGGAACAAAGCGGCCACTTGTTTGTGGACCGTTAAACAAACCAGTTCCGAGCAATCCACCTGAACCGACAGTGATGCGTGCCTGACGCAATTGATATCCCGCACCTTGGGTATCGGCGTTTGGGTCAACAAAAGTTTGCAAGCGCTTTACCTGGTACTCACTCACTACACCTGCCTTAACTGCAACAAATCCGCCTAAAACTGCAAGCAGCAATAAACCGACCACCCAGCGGGCGGGAGCACCGGAAACGGCGATGATTGTCACAACCGCGGCAGAGATAATCAAAACAGTTCCCATATCGGGCTGAACAATTATCAGAAGCACTGGAATAGCAGCAGCGACTAAAGCTTGTAGAACATCTTTACTGCTGGGTTCATTACTGTCATGCCCTCGCTCTGACAAAATCATCGCCATACCAATAATGATTGCAATCTTTGCTAGCTCTGCAGGTTGAATTTGAAAACCACCAGGTAAAGCAATCCATGCACGCGCACCATTAATTTCAGCACCTAAGCCTGGAATCAAAACAATAACTAAGCCCAGTACTCCGGCACCCCACAACAAAGGTGTGTACGCCCTTAGTAATCGGTAATCAATGACCGTAGTTCCGTACGCCAATAAACCACCAATCAAGATATTTATACTGTGGCGCTTTAAGTAATACTGCCCATCTAATCCATTGCGTGTGTACCAATCACGTGTTGCTGACCAGACCAAAAGCGTGCCAATGATTAAAAGCAAAGCTACAACTGCGGTCAATACTGGATCCCAGCCATTAAACAATGATTGACGGCTACGTCGATACAACCTTTGGCGTGCGTGAATCTGACTCACTTGCTCGCCTCCTTAGGTTTTGTTGCTGGTGAAATCTTAGGTAATTGGCTCGGAGGTTTGCCTTCAGGAAATAACGCCGCGCCAGGAACTAGCTTGTTACCGACCACGCCAAAGAGGGATTCATAAATACGCCTGACACCGACACCAGATGTGGATGCACCGAAACCACCTTGACCAACCATCATGACAACTGCATACCGTGGGTTCTTAGTTGGTGCATACGATGCAAACCAGGACGTGTCATCTTTAAGTGAACCATTGGGATTTCGACCAAAAACTTGGGCAGTTCCTGTCTTGCCACTGACCTCAACTGGGAATCCAGCAAATGCACCTGCAGCTGTACCGCTAACAACTACCTCACGCAAAGATCCACGTAAGAAAGCCAAAAGCGATGGCGCAGCTTTTACCGTTCCAAGTTTTTGAGGAGTAAATGTCTTAACTACTGTGCCATCAGTTTTAACGATCGCCTTTGCAACCATCATCTGCCAAATCGTTCCACCATTAGCAATTGCTGCATACATCTGAGTTAGTTTCAATGGCGTCATAACTGTGTCACCTTGTCCGATAGAAAAGTTCACTGCATCTCCGGCACGAACTTTGTCTCCATCAACGCAATTTTCTGCAGCCAATTGAAGCAAGAAAGGAGTTTGCTGCGCCTTTGTTGCACGCTCTTTATAGTTGCAATAGAAATCTTTGTTCTGCTGGTACCAGCTCTTCTTATAATCACGATCGGCAAGACGTGATGTTGATTCAGATGGAAGATCAATTCCGACCTTTTGCGTGATGTTGAAAGCTTTGGCGGCCTCAAAGAAGTAATCATTAGGGTTGGATTTAGGCCTTAATCCACCATCCCGAAGCCATTCATCAAAGGCGATTTGATACCAAATGGTGTCGCATGAAACCGCCATGGCTTTATACATATTCATGGTGCCTTGGTTTTTACTATCGAAGTTCCTGAAGGTACGTGTACCGACCTGGACCTCTGAAGGACACTTGTAATTGGCCTTTACGTCATACCCAGCATTTGCTGCAGCAAGCAGGGATACAACTTTGAAAGTTGAAGCAGGAGCAAACAAACCTTGCAAAGCACGATTAAGGGCTGGAACAGATTTCTTTTCGCTAAATAGATCTTCAGCTTGCTGAACCGTTAATCCCGTTTCCCATGCATTTGGGTCATAGGTCGGATAGGACGCAAGTGCCAAAATTCTTCCAGTCTTAATATCCATAACAACTGCAGCACCTGAATCAGAGGTGTAGCCATTTGCACGGCCACGAAGGACGGCATCCTTAAGAGCTTTTTCAGCACTTGCCTGTAAGCGAACATCAAGGCTAGTAACTAGATGATCACCGGGCAAAGGCTTCGTATTCTGACTCTCACGTGTAACTGATTCCTTGCGATCGACAATAACTGTTCTAATTCCTGGTTCGCCACGTAAAAATGAATCGTATTGAATTTCTAAACCAGACTTACCAATTGTTTCACTGCGGAAATACTGCTTGCCATTTCCAGCTAAAAGATCGCTTTCGGTCAATGGTCCAACATAGCCAAGTACATGAGCCGCATTTACATCCAAATAACTTGGATAACTTCGGATTGCAACAGGCTGTGCATCTACGCCAGGGAATTCATCTGCGCGTTCAACAATCTGTAACGCAATATCTGGATCTGCAGACTTTGTAATTGGGATCGGTTGATACCTAGAACCTTGCCAGCAACCAGCTTTTTGTCCCGGCGGAAGCTCTCCACACAAACGAGTATTTTGGTAAACATCTTTGTACTGCAACTTAAGTAGCTTGGCTAAGCGCTTCATAACATCTGCGCCTTTATCTTCCAGCTTGTCGATAGCGATTCGATCAATTGTGATGGCTAAACCAGCCTTATTCATTGCTAACGGCACACCATAGCCATCAACAATCAAGCCTCGATTGGCAGGTGCCACAACATCTCGACTTTGAATGCTTAACGCTGCTTCTTTGTACTTAGGACCTGCTGCAACCTGCAAATAAAAGAGGCGACCAAAGAGTGCGGCCATCAAAGAAACAATCAAAATCTGAACAACCATTAAAGCTAGGCGAGATCTACTGTTCACAGCGATGCCCGCGAATCAAAAATCAAAGCATGCAAACGAGTAAATATCGGAAGCATGATTGGTGAAACTAACAGCGCCCAAAGGCTCATTCCAAATAATGTGATTACTATCTGGCCAAGAGAACCGATGGATACTCCAAGTAATGCTCCGGTCAGTAAATAGGCGATTTCAACAAAGAAATTGGCAATAACGATAAAGAAAACAATTCCAATCGCGTTTGCATGAATATTGTCATCACCGTATCCAATATAAGAAATTGCATACCCTGCCAGCAACATAATCAAAGTCCATTGACCAAAGGGTCCGCTTGCACTCTGCGACAGATCCATCAAGATTCCAGATGAAAAGCCAATTACTGCAGCAACTTCAGGTTGACTTAAAACCGCCCACGTTAAAGCGAAGATCAATAAAATCGAAAATCCTCCACCAGGTAAACGAAACTGCGAGACAACCGCTTCTTGAATTAAAAAGATCAGCAAGAATATTGGCGTTGCAACTGAGATCTGACGAGTAAGCATAGAAATTAGTTGTTTACAGTAGGTGACGGAGTAACAGTGACTGTAACGGTAGGAATCGGTGTCACTTGAGGCTTTTTAGGAACTAAGGAATCACCTGGATCAGATGTTGGACCACTGACAACAACTGCCACAACCCCTAAGGTTGAAAAATTTGTGTAGTAGCGAATCGTCGCTGTTTGTGCGACTGCTCCCGCAGAATTATCTACTTGGCTCACATAACCCAATGGAACACCTGGAACGAAGGGACGGTTTGCAATGCTTCCACGGGCAAGCAAGACATCGCCAACCTTTACTGTCGTTGAATTATCAAGCAATTGCAGGGTCGCTGAACGATTTCCCTGCCCCGAAAGAATGCCTATTTGCTGGGATCCAGCAATTCGTGCGCCTACTTTGAAGGCTGAATCACTAGCAAGTTGAATCAGCGCTGAGTTTGGATACACATCCTTAACAACTCCGGCTAAACCAAATTGCGACAGCACTGTCATGTTTTTCTTAATTCCAGCATTGCTACCGGAATCAATAGTTATTGTCTGAGCAAAAGACTGACTTGAACCTTGGCTAATGACCTTGGCATTTACGATCTTGTAGCCAGCAGTACCTGCCAAATCTAAAATATTTTCTAGTTGTTCTAGTTGGCCATCAGCATTCTTGCGATTTAGAAGCTGCAATTTCAACTCGGCATTTTCAGCTTCTAGCTTTTCAATTTGATTTCCAGTACGACCAAGTTGGGTGGCATCGGACAAAAAGTTCTTCACAGGATTAAGGACCGCAGCACCAGCACGCTGGAATGGAGAAAGAACCGTCTGAGTTCCCTGCTTAAAACTTTCAAGCACCTTCACGCCACGTAGATCTAAGGTAATTAGAAATAGCGAGGTGACAATCAAGATCACTAACAACAAACGTGCGCGACCTTCACCGCCCTTACGCATTAAAACTTGGCCTTATCGACGTGGCTCGGAGATTAGAACCTTCTCAAGAGCTTCAAACTCTTCGATGCACTTTCCGGAACCTTCAGCAACTGCATCCAATGGACGCTCTGCAATGTGAATAGGCATTCCGGTTTCTTTGCGAAGGCGCTCATCAAGACCCTTAAGAAGTGCTCCACCACCGGTGAGAACAATTCCGCGGTCCATCAAATCTGATGCAAGCTCTGGTGGAGTCTTATCCAAGGTGCTCTTAACTGCGTTAACAATTGAGTTCACTGGCTCTTCAAGTGCCTTACGAATTTCTGCAGCCGATACAACAATTGTCTTTGGAAGACCTGTTGCGAGATCGCGACCGCGAATTTCAGCATCATTTTCGCCAGCTAGTGGGTAAGCAGATCCGATAGCCATCTTGATTTCTTCTGCTGTGCGCTCACCCAAAAGCAGTGAGAATTCACGCTTAACCCAGTTAATAATGGACTGATCTAGCTCATCTCCACCTACACGAATAGATAGTGAAGTCACGATTCCACCCAAAGAAATAACTGCAACTTCAGTTGTTCCGCCACCGATGTCTACAACCATGTTTCCGGTTGGCTCGTGGATTGGAAGGCCAGCACCGATGGCTGCTGCCATTGGCTCTTCGATGATGTACACCTTACGTGCGCCAGCTGCATAACCAGCATCCTTTACTGCGCGCTGTTCCACACCTGTAATACCTGAAGGAACGCACACAACGATACGCGGCTTAGCCAGGTAACGACGACGGTGAACCTTTTGAATGAAGTAACGCAACATGCGCTCTGTTGTATCAAAGTCAGCGATCACACCATCCTTAAGCGGACGGATAGCCACAATATTGCCAGGAGTACGGCCGATCATCTTCTTCGCTTCAATACCAACGGCCAAAATTCCACCGGTGTCTTGGTTTACAGCTACTACTGATGGCTCGTTCAAAACAATGCCACGTCCGCGAACATAAACAAGCGTGTTCGCTGTGCCTAGGTCAACGGCCATATCGCGACCGATGAATGACATTCTGCTTCCTTGTGACATCTTTACTCCTTGTGCTTTTTGTTCTTGGGGAATGAATTACTTGGGAAAGAAAATTGCAATTTCACGTGCTGCAGATTCTGGTGAATCTGATCCGTGAACTAGGTTCTGCATAACTTTGGTGCCTTGGTCACGAGCTAGATCTCCGCGAATCGTTCCGGGTGCGGCAACGGTTGGATCTGTTGCTCCCGCTAGTGAACGGAACCCTTCGATTACGCGATTACCAGATGCAACGATCGCAACAATTGGTCCTGACATCATGAACTCAACAAGTGGCTCATAAAATGGTTTTCCAACATGTTCGGCGTAGTGCTTTTCAAGTAACGCTGTATCTGCTTGCAACATACGCACCGCATCGATTGCATAACCTTTAGTTTCGATTCGGGAAATAACTTCACCGATTAATCCGCGGCGAACGCCATCGGGCTTAACCAGGATAAGTGTTTTCTCTGTGCTCACGTGCCTAGTCTATTAGGGTTTTTTAGGCCCTGCAGCCAGCAAGGCAGCGCGCGCGGCCTCACCCTTGCGGCCCACGATGATGGCGGCCACCCAGAGCGCAATCAAAACCACCCCAATAATGAAGAAGGATGGCTCGACGAATCCAAAAGCGATCATCGCAACCTGCAGCAATGAACCGAATACAAATCCACCCGGAAAGCGCAAAAGGCCGGCTGCAACAAATAACAGGAAGGAAACTACACACCCATAAATAATTGCGGCCGCAGACTGATCTTTCATCGCAATCAAAATCGCAAAACCTAAAGTCATGCTTTCAGCAATTAAGACCGAAGCTCCAAGAACCTTCATTGTGCAAACTTCCTTCTCAAATAAGTACGAGCTTCGCCAACTGTTACAACTGAACCGGTGACAAGAATTCCAACTGTGTCTTCACTGAGTGGTCGTATCGAATCGGTGACTGCTTTATCTAGTGCTGAGTTTAAATCTGAAACCACAAAAACGCGATCTGAACCAAAAACTGCAGATGCAACTTTTTCTAGCTCTGCCGCCGCCATTGCGCGCGAAGAAGAGCTCTGCGTCACGATGACATGATCAACGATTGGCTCTAACTCTTGAAAGATGCCTGTTGCATCCTTATCCCCGAAGACTCCGACGACTGCAATGATTTCGTCGAAATTGAACTCGTTAAGCAAAGTCTCAGCCAACGCCTTTGCACCATGTGGATTGTGCGCAGCATCTAAAATTACCGTTGGATCGCGATGAACAACTTCGCAACGCCCAGGTGATGTGACTGCTGCAAAACCTACGCGAACCGCATCAATATCTAGCGGTTGATCTCCAAAGAAAGCTTCGACTGCAACTAGCGCTGCGGCAGCATTTGCTGCCTGGTGGCGTCCATGTAATGGCAAGAAAATCTCATCGTATGTTTCATGGATTCCTTGAATCGTAAGTAACTGTCCACCCACTGCAACCGCGCGCGAAAGAACTGAAAATTCCACACCTTCTCTAACAACATCCGCACCGACTTCGGCAGCTTTACGGATCAACTCTTTTGCCGCCTCTGGCTCTTGCTGGGCAAGGACTACAAAGCCACCTTCTTTAATGATTCCAGCCTTGGTTGAGGCGATTTCATGCAGGGTGTGGCCCAAATACTCCATGTGATCAAAGCCGATAGGCATGATTACAGATATATCGGCATCGACAACATTTGTTGCATCCCATTGTCCGCCCATACCAACTTCGATGACACCAACATCTACTGGGTGTTCAGCAAAAGCTGCAAAGGCAAGGGCTGTGACTGCTTCGAAAAATGAAATGGGATGCTCAAATTTTGAATCCATTAAATCCAAATACGCGGCAATATCGTTATAGGAAAATATCAATTCCTTAGGATCGATAGGCTGGCCATTAATTGAAATTCGTTCGCGATACGTTTCTAGGTGTGGACTAGTAAAGCGTCCTGTGCGCAAACCATGTGCAAATAACAAAGCATCAACCATACGGCTAGTTGTTGTTTTGCCATTGGTTCCACCAATGTGAATTGTTGGATATGTCAGCTGTGGTGAACCCAAAATATCTACTAGAGCTGCAATACGTTCAGTCGATGGCGCGATGCGTGTTTCAGGCCAACGCGCAAGCAAAGCTTGTTCGATTGCGTCTACGCGCTCTTGATCATCAGGTGAAATCATCATGCTTGTGGCAATGCTGCAAGTGCGGCAGTAATTCGTTCAATGTCAGCGGTTGTCTTGGCTAAACGTTCGCGAATTTCGACAAGCACATTTTCTGGAGCTTTGGCCATAAAGCCTTGATTGTTCAGCTTTACCTCCGCTGTTTGCTTATCTTTGATGGCTGTTGCTAAATCCTTTTCAAGACGCGCACGTTCTGCAACAACATCAATTGATCCTGTTAGATCGAATTCAATTGTTACTCCGGCAGCTTCACACTTTGCGCTGGGTGTGATTTCTCCTAGTTCCATACGAACCACAAAAGCAACTGCTGATGCGTACTTGGCAATGTCTCCAGTGGCAACAATGCGACCAGGAATCTTCAGTGAAGTCTTAATGCCTTGGTCATTGCGGAAGCGACGAACTTCGGTAATGATCTCTTGTAGCTGAGACACAAGTGCTTCGGCCTTCTTATCAACATGTGCCGCATTTGCAGTTGGCCACTGTGCAACAACTAAGGACTCTCCCCCGGTTAGCGTGGTCCACATTTGCTCGGTAATAAATGGCATTACCGGGTGCATTAAGCGGAATAGTTGATCTAGAACATGACCCAAAACTCGCTTGGTACCTTCAGCATTTCCTGATGCAAAAGCTTCCTTTGAAAGTTCTAGGTACCAGTCACACAAATCATCCCAAGCAAAGTGGTACATCAATTCGCAAGCTCTGGCGAATTCATACTTTTCTAGAAGCTCAGTTACCTCCGAAACGGTTTCAGATAAACGGCTCAGGATCCACTTGTCAATCGCATTGAGCGAATCAAGTGCAGGCAGATCACCTGAAACTGTCGCACCATTGATCATGGCAAATCGAGTTGCATTCCATAACTTTGTCGCAAAGTTACGAGAGCCTCCGATCCAATCTTCAGCAAGTGCTTGATCAGTTCCTGGGTTTGCACCACGTGCCAAAGTAAAGCGCAGCGCATCGGCTCCGTACTTGTCCATGAATTCCAATGGATCAATAACATTTCCACGGCTCTTAGACATCTTCTTGCCGAACTGATCACGAACTAAACCGTGCAACATGATTGTTTTAAATGGTGGAACGCCATCCATTGCAAAGGTAGACATCATCATCATGCGAACAACCCAGAAGAACAAAATGTCGTAACCAGTTACCAACACTGATGTTGGATAGAACTTGGCTAAATCAGCAGACTTTTCCGGCCAACCAAGTGTAGAAAATGCCCATTGACCAGATGAGAACCAGGTATCTAGAACATCTAAATCTTGTGTCCAACCAGCAGGTGCTGTTTCATCGGGACCAACAACTTGTACTTCACCATTTGGTCCATACCAAACGGGAATTCTGTGACCCCACCACAACTGACGTGAAATACACCAGTCATGCATGTTGTCGACCCATTCAAAATAACGTGGAGCAAGAGCTTCAGGTTCAATCTTTACCGCACCACTGCGCACCGCATCTGCTGATGCTTTTGCCATTGGCTCTACTTTTACAAACCACTGCTTAGATAAACGTGGCTCAACCGTTGTATCGCAACGAGAACAATGACCAACCGCGTGCATGTAAGGACGCTTTTCGGCAACGATGCGTCCTTCTGCGCGTAGTGCTTCAACAACAGCTTTACGCGCATCAAAGCGATCTAAACCATCAAATGCGCTATTGGTGTTAACCACCTTTGCATTGGCATCCAGGATGACGATGTTTGGCAGGTTGTGGCGCAGCCCAATTTCAAAGTCATTCACATCGTGGGCTGGAGTTACCTTTACCGCACCTGTTCCAAATGCTGGATCAACGTGTTCGTCAGCAACAATTGGGATCTCACGATCAATCAATGGAACCTTTACGGTCTTTCCGATCATGTGTGAATAACGGGCATCATCTGGATTAACCGCAACTGCCGTATCACCCAACATGGTTTCGGCACGAGTTGTTGCAACAACGATTGCGTTATCACCTTCGCCATATCGAATAGAAACTAGCTCGCCTGCATCATCACTGTGCTCTACTTCGATATCTGACAGAGCCGTCAAGCAACGAGGGCACCAGTTAATAATTCGCTCAGCTCGATAAATTAAACCTGCGTCATACATACGCTTGAAAATAGTAACAACCGCTTTGGACATACCTTCATCCATGGTGAATCGCTCACGGCTCCAGTCAACAGATGAGCCAAGTCGCTTCATCTGTTCAAGAATCGCACCGCCTGATTCCTCTTTCCATTCCCAAACTTTTTTCACAAACTCTTCGCGCCCTAAATCATGACGAGATTGACCTGCTGCAGCTAATTGTTTTTCAACAACGTTCTGAGTTGCAATTCCTGCATGGTCCATTCCAGGTAACCAAAGAACTTCAAATCCCTGCATGCGCTTCATGCGCGACAAACAATCTTGCAAAGTTTGATCTAAGGCGTGACCAATGTGTAAAACACCTGTCACATTTGGAGGCGGCAAAACAATAGAGAAAGCTTCTTTACTTGAAGTTGCATCAGCGGTGAAATAGCCGGCTTGGACCCACTTTTGATACAGCGGAGCCTCGATCTCCGAAGGAGAAAATGTTGAGGCTAATTCACGGCTTGAAGACATAGTGCGCAGTCTAGATTATGCGCTCTTCTCCTCTTGACCTTTTTGTCCGCGTGAGCGTTTTGGGCCTGTGTGATTAATCAATGTTGGCGCTCCCCCGGATGTGATGCACTCCTTGGTGATGATCACCTTTTCGACATCAGTACGGCTTGGAATGTCATACATAACAGTCAATAGGACAGATTCCATGATTGCGCGAAGTCCGCGTGCACCAGTGCCACGTTCTTGAGCAAGATCTGCAATCGCATCTAATGCCTCAGCATCAAATTCGAGCTCAACATGATCTAAATCAAAGAGGCGTTGGTATTGCTTTACCAATGCATTCTTTGGCTCAGTCAGAATCTGCATTAATGCAGGCTTGTCAAGGTTTTCAACGCTAGTAAGTACTGGAAGACGACCGATGAATTCAGGAATCATTCCAAACTTCAAAAGATCTTCAGGCATAACGTCGGCAAAGATATCTTTACGATTCTTATCTGCTGCATCTTGCAAAGTTGCATTAAAGCCAACGCCTGACTTGCCAACGCGAGATTCGATGATCTTTTCAAGTCCGGCAAAAGCTCCACCGACGATAAACAAAACATTGGTCGTATCAATTTGAATGAACTCTTGATGTGGGTGCTTACGTCCACCTTGTGGTGGAACAGATGCAACAGTTCCTTCAAGAATTTTCAAGAGCGCTTGCTGAACACCTTCACCTGATACATCGCGAGTAATTGATGGGTTTTCAGACTTACGCGCAACCTTGTCAATTTCATCAATGTAGATGATTCCAGTTTCAGCTTTTTTAACATCGTAATCAGCAGCTTGTAGAAGCTTGAGCAAGATGTTTTCAACATCTTCACCGACGTAACCTGCTTCAGTCAATGCTGTTGCATCTGCAATTGCAAATGGAACATTGAGCATACGAGCCAAAGTTTGTGCCATAAGCGTCTTGCCACAACCTGTTGGTCCGAGCATCAAAATATTTGACTTAGCTAATTCAATTGCATCTTCACGACCGCTGTCGCCACTTTGTACGCGCTTGTAATGGTTGTAGACCGCCACCGACAAAGACTTCTTCGCGCGATCTTGTCCGATTACATATTGATCCAAGAATTCAAAAATTGCTTGCGGCTTTGGAAGTTCTGATAACCCAAGGGAGTTCGCCTCGCTGAGCTCTTCGACGATGATTTCATTACAGAGTTCAATACATTCATCGCAGATGTAAACGCCAGGACCGGCAATAAGTTTCTTAACCTGCTTCTGAGTCTTGCCACAAAAGGAACACTTCAGCAGATCGCTAGTTTCACCGATTCTTGTCATGGCTAAAGTTTAGATTCTGGAGCAGTTTTACGCTTGGGTTTTTACGCTTACTTCTGTTCGCCGTGAGAATAATCAGTATCGATTTCCTTCTTTGGCATCTTCATATCCTTAACTCCGGGAACACGAAGGATTACAAAACTAAACAATACGTGAAAGATCGAAGCCCCAATGAGTAGTTCTTTCTCGCCAAAAAACGCTACCGCCGGACCAATTAACGCCATACCTACTGGCATTAAACCAGCCGAGCCCATGTGATCGATTGAAAAGACTCGACCAAGTAAGTGTCGAGGAACTTCTCTTTGGACTGCCGCTGACCACCATGCCTCCCATGGTCCCACCGAGAAACCAGCTAAAAGATATGCGATGACAATAAATACTTCAGAAACTGGAAAGGCAAGTGCAAGTGGAGCAATGATGATGAACATCCAGACAAATATTGAAACGTAGCCTTCGTGCTTAACCTTGATCTTCACGCAGAGCAAAGCCGAAATGATGCTGCCAACAGAAAATGCAACTGCCGACAATACATAGGCGGTATCGGTGCCAAATTCTCGTCGCGAAACAATAGGAAGCAAAACTGTTTCAGCAGCAAGCACAACCATCAATTGAAAAGAAACCATAACAATCATGGCACCAATCCATGGAATATCACGAACGGTGCGCATGCCTTCACGAAGTTCAAGGAAAAAGTGTTCGCGGTCGGGTTGATCAATATTTATATCCTCTTTGATTTTATAGAGAAAATAAGTACCGATTGCAAAAGCAACTGCTGTAAAGATAAAAGTAAGGCGGCTACCGACTAAGAACACTGATGCGCCGCCAATTCCTGGGCCAACAATCGTTGCGCTCCTTGTGACAATGTTTCGTGCAACGTTTGCTGCATTTAACTTTTCATCTGGAACAAGGCTAGGAATAATCGCACCCGCTGCCGCTGCACCAAATGCATCACCAACACCCATCAGAAAGACAGCAATTCCTAACAAGTATCCAGGTAGCGAAGGCGAAGAAATAAACACCATCACAAACACAATCAACGATCGAAAGAGATCAGCAGCAATCATGACTGTTTTGCGCGGTAAACGATCAGCCCAAACCCCTGCAAATGGAGCAAATACAACTGCCGACAGGATTCGTGCGCCAAGAATTAAACCTAATGTTGTGGCTGTACCACCAGCGTCGAGAACTGTTACGACAAGTGCAATAGGAAAAGCGGATGCACCTAAAACAAAGATTGCATTAGAAAACCAAAAGAGCCGGTACCCCTTGTAAGACCAAAGGGAGCCCGGCTCAAATAGTTTCACTAAAAGTTAGAAGTTATTACTTCTTGGCCTTACGTGAAGCAAGAACTTGATCGATGATTCCGTATTCAACAGCTTCGTTAGCTGTAAGAATCTTGTCACGCTCAATATCTTTGCGAATTTCTTCAGCAGTCTTTAGAACATGGCGTGAAAGAAGATCTTCCTGCAAACGTGTGATTCGGTCGATTTCGCGAGCTTGGATTTCGATATCAGATGCTTGTCCGCCACCTTCTGATGAAGGTTGGTGGATCAAAATACGTGAGTGCTCAAGTGCGTAGCGCTTGCCCTTTGCTCCACCGGCAAGAATTACCGCTGCTGCAGATGCTGCTTGACCCAAGCAAATTGTGCTGATGTCTGGGCGAACAAACTGCATGGTGTCATAAATAGCTGTTAGCGCGGTAAATGATCCACCAGGTGAGTTGATGTAAATCATGATGTCGCGATCTGGATCCATTGATTCCAGAGTCAAAAGCTGTGCCATAACATCGTTTGCAACGGTGTCATCAATTGGCTGGCCTAAGAAAATAATGCGCTCTTCAAATAGCTTTGTGTATGGATCTTGACGCTTGTATCCATAAGCAGTTTTTTCTTCAACAGTAGGAAGAACGTAGCGTGAAGTAATTTCTTGAATGTTTTTCATTACGCTTTTCCTCCCGTGATTTGTCCCAATGAAGTAACGACATGATCAACAAAGCCATAATCCTTTGCATCTTCTGCGTTAAACCAGTTGTCGCGATCTGAGTCTGCGAGAATCTTTTCTAGAGTCTGACCTGTGTGAAGTGCGTTCAGTTCTGACAGAGTCTGCTTAGTAATAGCCATCTGCTCTGCCTGGATGCGAATATCAATTGCTGTTCCACCAATTCCACCGAGTGGCTGGTGCATCAAAATACGTGAGCTCTTGGTTGCATAACGCTTGCCCTTGGTACCTGATGTAAGAAGGAACTGGCCCATTGATGCAGCCATTCCAAAGGTAACTGTTGCAACATCATTGGGAATTAATTCCATAGTGTCGTAGATGGCCATTCCAGCTGTTACCGATCCACCTGGAGAGTTGACGTACAAGAAAATATCTTTCTTGGTATCTAGTGAAGAAAGTAGAAGTAGCTGAGCACAGACCATGTTGGCCATGTCGTCGCGGACTTCACCTGACAAGAAAACAATTCGCTCTTCAAGTAGGCGGTTGTAAATCTGGTCCTTCATCTTGCTGTCTGTGTCCACGTTAATTGCCTCCTGTATTTTTTCCTGTACTGACCCTAACAATTAAGCAGAGGAAATGCTTCCCGATTAGGAGAATTACATGCGTGAACTTGGCTGTGTTCGCTCACGGCGGAGCGATTGGACCTTAAAAGCACTAAAGCGAGAAATTAAGCCTCTTCGACTAGATCTGCTGGGTCGGCCTTAGGAGCGAGCGCTTCCAGATCAATAACGTTGCCTGATGCATCCTTAACTGTGATGCGTCCGAGAACTGATGCCAACGCCTTTGCGCGAGTTACCTCGGCAACGAGCTGTTGAATCTGTCCAGCCTTCTGCAACTCCTCAGCAAATTGCTGTGGCGCCATTCCATATCGCTGTGATGTGCGAACCAAGTATTCAGTTAATTCGATCTCGGTAATCTGAACATCTTCTGCCTGAACGATTGCATCAAGTAGGAAATCTGACTTCAAGGACGAGCGGACCTGACCATCAACTTCGGCGCGGTGCTCTGCATCTTCCATGCGGCCTTCGCCTTCAAGGTGATCATTGACCTCAAGTTCAACCAAGTTATCTGGCACTGGAATTTCATTGTCTGCAAGAAGCTTTTCAACTAGACGGTCACGTGCTTGTGCGCCCTGTTCCATCTTCTTTACACGCTCTAGACGAACTACAAAGTCAGCCTTTAACTCAGCAAGTGTGTCGAATTCTGATGCCAGCTTGGCAAATGCGTCATCAACTGGTGGAAGCTCGCGCTCCTTAACAGCCTTAACGGTTGCCTTAACTTCGCCCTTTTCGCCCTCTTGCTGTCCAACTAATTCAGTTTCAAACTGCTTTACGTCGCCGACCTTCATGCCGATCAAGATCTCATCAAGACCTGGAATCATTTTGTCTGAGCCAACTTCGTAAGAAATATCATTTGCTTGACCGCCATCAACTTCAGCGCCATCAATGTATGCAGTCATATCAAGAGTTGCGAAATCACCCATCTTTACTTCGCGCTCTACAGTTGTAAGCGTTCCAAAACGTGTGCGTAATGATTCGATTTGCTCATCTACATCTGAGTCTTCAACTTTTACGTTATCAACTTCAATTGTGATCTTTGAGAAATCTGGCAATACAACTTCTGGACGAATATCAACTTCGACGGCAAAAACAAGCTTGTCGTTATCTACAAACTCTTTAACATCAACTTCTGGGCGTCCAATGACTGCAACCTTGTGCTCACGAGCTGCTTGACCATAGAACTCTGGAAGAGCTGAGTTGATTGCCTCATCGATTACAGTTCCGCGACCCACGCGCTGATCGATCATTGATGCAGGAATTTTTCCCTTACGGAATCCCGGGATGTTTACCTGTGATGCAACCTTTTTATATGCATTAGCTACATGTGATTCAAGCTCAGAATAAGCAACTTCAACATCAAGACGAACGCGAGTTGGAGATAGAACTTCTACTGAACTTTTCACTAATTACTCCTAGGTGGAAGTGATGATTACCGAGACAAACTGGTCGGGGCGGGGAGATTCGAACTCCCGATCTCCTGCTCCCAAAGCAGGCGCGCTAGCCACTACGCTACGCCCCGAGGCGCAAGGATGGAGTCTAAACCAGATTTCGCACTCTGATTACCGACCCAGTACCTTTAGCCCATACACCTGCGGGTGTAGCTCAATGGTAGAGCCCCAGCCTTCCAAGCTGGCCATGCCGGTTCGATCCCGGTCACCCGCTCCAGATTGTTTATCCGATAGATCCAACCTTGTTTATCAAGGCTCTCCCAGTGAAACTCAGCATGTTCCCACTGGTTAAACCACGCTTGTCAGTAGCGCGCAATTTCAATGTTGTGGCTGACGTACAAACGATTTTTCCAATAATCATAAATTGGTAGTGACGTTGATCAAGAGTATTTATGTAAGTCGTCGCATCTGAAGTGAATACTTGGAAATCCATACTTCCACCGCTAGCAATAACTTGCATTCCAATATACATAGCCACTGCAGTCTCGGGTGCAAAAGTCCCATCGACCGAAATACTAAATGTGTAAGACCCGGTCTCTAAGGTAACAAAAATTGAGGAATCACTTATTCCTGGTTTGAGATTTGTTGCAATCATCCATGTCCCAAGATCAACAAAATATGAAATTGAGCTCGCAGAAGTTCCTGCGGCACCTGTTGTTCCGATATCACCTTTAGCGCCAGCTGTACCAGTCTCACCCTTTATACCTTGAATGCCTTGAATGCCTTGCGTACCAGTATCACCCTTAGCGCCTTCAACACCTTGTGTTCCTGCAGTGCCTGCTGCACCAGCTACTCCAGTTGCACCCGCAACTCCTTGAATTCCTTGAAGTCCTGTTGCACCAGTGAAACCAGTTGCGCCTCCTGCACCTTGAAGTCCTGTTGCACCAGTGAAACCAGTTGCACCCACAACTCCAGGAATTCCTTGTGTTCCATTCAAACCAGTTGCGCCTTTATCACCGGTAGCGCCCTTATCTCCCTTCGCACCCGTCTCTCCTTTCGCACCTATCTCTCCTTTCGCACCAGATTCTCCAATTATGTTTGAGACAACTGGAACTTCATGGGAACGTAGCGAAGTTGTAATCTTCCAAACACCTTTAGTTTTTGGGCCGTATAGATTTAAGTTTTTTGTATCAATGTAGAAATCACCATTTATGCCTAACGTCTTGGCTGGTACTCCTGCACCGCTACGAATGGTATTAACAACAGTTGTCGGTGACGGACCGGCAGCTTTAGTGCTCATCTTTTCTGCTCCGATTGCAGATGGAATAATTGCTACAGATAGAGCAACAGCGATGACTAATAAGGATTTGCTGGTTTTCATGGATCACCAAAATTTCTGTGTGGGGATTTAAGTGTGAATCTGTGAATATCCTTAATGAATAAGGGTTCCCGAATGAGACTTACGCAGTGATGTAGGGGTAACCCAAGGAGAAATTGATTAATTCTCTGCCACATTACACAGGGTCAGTGGTTAAAATTCTCAGCATGAACCTGTTGATTACAGGTAGTCAATGACGAGGGGTCAGGGACAAGAAAAACTATCGAGAGGACATGAAATGTCATCAAAGAAAAGAATCGCAGCAATTGCAATCACTATTGCAGCACTCACCACAGGATCAGTCGGAGTTGCATCAGCGCATGACGGAGCAAACAAAGGACTAGTTAAGGCAACAGTCCTTGCTGATCTAGTTAAGGCAGGAACAATCACACAGGCACAAGCCGATGCGATTTCAAAGAAGTTTGATGAAGTTCGTGCAGCCAAGCAGGCAGAGCGCGCTGCTAAGAAAGCTGCAAACCCAAATAAAGGCGCAAAGCACGGTAAGGGTCCACAGGGTCCACGTCCTTAATATCTAGAAACTTTCTATTTGAAAGTAGAAAAACCCGCCACGTGAGTAATCACTTGGCGGGTTTTTCTCTTGTCGTGGCAAGATGCGCACATGCGCATTCATATTGGTAGCGATCACGCTGGTTTGGAATTAAAAGCAGCGCTCGTTGAGTACTTGCAAAGCAACGGTCATGAAGTTAAAGATCACGGGCCCCATGAATATGACGCCGTAGATGATTACCCAGATTTTTGTATTCCGGCAGCGATTGCAACTGTGGCTGATCCAGCATCTCTAGGAATCGTTCTAGGTGGTTCTGGAAACGGAGAGCAGATTGCGGCAAACAAGGTTAAGGGTGTGCGCGCAGTGCTTGCGTGGAGCGTTGAAACGGCAAAGCTTGGCCGCGATCACAACAATGCAAATGTTGTTGGAATCGGTGGACGTATGCATTCAATCGAAGATTGCAAAGCGATTATCGATGCCTTCATTGAAACGCCTTTTTCAAATGATGAGCGCCATGTTCGCAGAATTAATAAGATTGCTAAGTATGAAAACGAAGGTTCGCTTTAAGCCTTTACATACAGCATGTCGTTGACGGCATGATCTTTATCAATTCCTTGTCCTTCAAACCGCGTAACTGGTCGCCAATCGGGCTTATCGATGACTCCCCCAGTAAACAAAGTTGAACCTGCAAAAACTTCTTGAATGCTTACTGCGTATGGAACCCAATCTGTAGCGATGTGAATAAATCCACCCTTTTTAATCTTTGGGTGGATAAGCGCTAAAAATTCTGCATTAACTATTCGACGCTTATTGTGCTTTTTCTTTGGCCATGGATCTGGAAAGAAAAGGTGAATGCCATCAAGAGATTCATCTGCGATCATGTGTTGCAGAACAACGTGAACATCTTCTTCGATGACTTTCAGGTTTGTTAAATCGTTCTCAATTATGCGAACTAGCAGCTTGCCGATTCCGGGTGGGTGAACATCAACTGCGATGTAGCCATTGTTGGGGTGATTCTTTGCAATGATTGCGGTGGCCTCACCCATTCCAAAGCCGATCTCCATGATTACTTTGTCGCTGGATGGAAAAATCGCTGGAATATTTATCTGCTCTTGCTTGAACTCAATTCCGTGAACCTGCTGCAAAGCATCTTTGGCTGCTCGCTGGGCTTCAGTAATTCGGGAGCCTCGGATGCTGTAGCTACGAACCGAAGGGCGTTCCATGGGGCAACTGTGTCATGGTTGGATAAGAACCTACAAAATACCAAAGGGAGATACCAGTGCCAGGTCTGAATTTGAGCCGTGCCGAAGCTAAAGAGCGTGCGGACCATCTTTATGTAAATAGTTATGTCGTAACCCTTGATGTCACAAAGGGCGAGGAAACTTTTTACTCAAAGTCTGAGGTTTCATTCACATGTAACAAGCCTGGATATGCAACCTTCATTGATGCCGTTGGTCGCTCAGTAATCAGCGCAACCCTTAATGGTGTTGCAGTTGATACAAGCAACTTTGATGGCGAAAGCATTTTCTTAACAAACCTGGCTGCTGACAATCTTTTGGTAATTGAAATTGAGGCTGAGTATTCAAAATCTGGTGAAGGTTTACAGCGGTCTGTTGATCCCTCCGACGGTGAGGTTTACTTGTATTCGCAAGGCGAAACCGCACATATTCGAAACATGTTCCCTTGCTTTGATCAACCTGCACTAAAAGCAACATTTACATTAACCGTTACAACTCCGGGTCACTGGGAAGCGGTTTCAAATAACCCAGTTGAATCAAAGGTTGCAAAGGGCGACATGGTTGAATGGAAGTTCTCAACCACGCCCCGCATCTCAACATACTTGGACGCTTTGATCGCTGGCCCTTACTCATCTGTCCATGATGTTTACAAGGGTCAAAAAGAGATCCCAATGGGAATTTATTGCCGCAAGTCAATGATGCAGTATCTAGATCCAGAAGATATTTTTCTGATTACTAAGCAAGGTTTTGAATACTTCGAAAAGACTTTTGGTTTGGCGTATCCATTTGAAAAGTATGACCAGATTGCAGTTGTTGACTTCAACTTTGGTGCAATGGAAAACGCAGGAGCAGTTACTTTCCGCGAAGATGTATTGGTGTTCCGCAGCCACATGCCAGATAAGGCATACCTGTCCCGCGCAAACACAATTCTGCACGAGATGGCTCACATGTGGTTTGGTGACATGGTCACAATGTCATGGTGGGATGATCTATGGCTTAACGAATCATTTGCTGAATGGTCTTCATATTTAGCACTTTCTGAATCAACTCGCTTTAAGGGTGCCTGGTCTGAATTTAACTCTGCTCGCAAAAACTGGGCATACCGTCAAGATCAATTGTCATCTACCCACCCAATCATCGCCGACATGGTTGATATGGAAGCGGTTAACGCAAACTTTGATGGAATCACATATGCAAAGGGTGCTTCGGTTTTGCACCAACTAGTTGCACACGTTGGCCGCCCACAATTTATTGCTGGACTTCAGAAGTACTTTGCTAAGCATGCATGGGGAAATACAACCCTTGAAGATCTGCTCGTTGAACTAGAAGCATCAAGTGGTCGCAAGCTTGATAGCTGGGTAAACACCTGGCTACAAACCGCTGGTGTAAATACATTACGTCCGGCTTTAGAGATTGAAGGCGATGCATACAAGAGCGTCACAATTTTGCAAGAGACTCCGTTAGTTCCAGCAGATTCAAAAGAGCTTCGACCTCATCGTTTAGCAGTTGGTCTGTATGACATCAGCGGCGACTCATTAAAGCTTCGTAAATCTGTCGAACTAGATATTGCTGGTACATCCACTGTTGTTGCCGAGCTAGCAGGAGAAAAGGTTGCAGATCTATTGCTCATCAATGACCGCGACCTTTCATATGCAAAATTGCGTTTTGATGTTCGTTCAATTGCAACGCTAAAGACTCATCTGGGCAAGTTTGATGATGCTCTAGCTCGCGCTTTGTGCTGGGCATCTATTTGGGACATGCATCGTGATGCAGAAATCTCTGCTGCAGACTTCCTTGAAATCGCACTTAACGGTCTTGCAGGTGAAACCGATGATGCGATCGTAAACATTGTTTTGACTCAGTTGGGTACTTCAGTTGAAGCATATGCAAAGGATTCAAATCGGGATGCATACCGTGAAAAGCTAGCAAATGGTCTGTGGTCACTAACTCAAAATTCTGCCCCGGGAAGTGATCTTCAGCTTCTTATTTCGCGTGCATTTGCAGTCAACGCTCAAACATCAGAACAAACTGCAAAGGTCCGTGAACTTCTTAATGGAAGTGCGCCAGGGCTAAAGGTTGATGCAGATCTTCGTTGGTACTTCTTGATTGCGCTAACAGAGCGTGGTGCAACAACAAAGGCTGAACTAGAGGCAGAACTTGCAAAGGACAACACAACTACTGGAAACCTTGCCTATGAAACTTGCTTAGCAGCAATGCCAAATAGCGAAGCCAAGGCATACGCCTTTAATAAGGTGCTAAACGAAGACATTGTTACTTCGGTTCGCACCGCATTGACTGTTGGTTTCCAGCGACCAATCCAGCGTAATCTTCTAGAACCCTTTGTAGCTTTGTACTTTGAAAACTTGATCAAGGCTTGGGAATCAAAATCATATGAAGGCGCAGCCAAGTATGTAACTGGTTTCTATCCAAACTGGATTGTGAAGCAATCAACCGTTGATGCAACCAATGCTTGGTTAGCAGGTGCTGGAAAAGATTCGCCAGCTGTGCTTCGTAAATTGGTTAAAGAGTCACAAGACGGCGTAATCCGTGCACTTAAGGTTCAAGCTCTAGATAAGTAAGCCTAGAGAAAGAACTACTCGATCGTTGTGATCGAAGATGTCTTGGCCTTTCTAGGCTTTGACATCGCGTAAGCAAGAACTGAGATCACAACAAACATGATTGTTGGAACCACGAAAAAAGTTACAACAGTTTCCAGAACTGACATTCCTGGGTACTCGACAATTGGACCTTCGTTGTTGTTCATGGCGAAAGTGTAATTTATCTATGCCGTTGCCGCTGCCACACCAAATGGTTCTAGATACTGCAACCATCTGTGATCTGTGCGACCAGTTCCAAGGATTCGCCATGCCGCTCCAACTGGCTCGCGTGGAAGAGTCCTTAAACGCCAACCTAATTCCTTCAAGTGTTTATCAGCCTTTAAGTGATTGCACTTGTGGCATGCTGAAACGACATTCTCCCAATTGTGCCCACCGCCACGACTACGCGGAATCACATGGTCAATCGATGTAGCAGGTGCGCTGCAATAAACGCATCGGCCACCATCTCGCGCAAATATTGCACGACGTGAAAGTGGTACTGCATGACGATATGGAATTCGAACAAATTTATTAAGTCGGACTACTGATGGCAATGAAATTTGCCCGCCAGCAAAACGTAAAACTTCGCCGGAATCTTCAACCATTGTTGCTCTGTGATTGAGAACCAAAATGAGCGCGCGACGATCTGTGATGACACCCAGTGGTTCATAGGTGGCGTTAAGAACTAGTGTGCGCGACATCAATCGCTCCCGATCTGGCGCGTGGCTCGTGCCGATTGGGTTATCTTGCACCAAAACACCCGACCGCGTGGGTATTTGATGAGGGCTTTTAGGTAAATATTTGGATACAGTCTCATCATTATGAGTGACAACGTGCGTGAATTTCTGGACTGGATGGCGGGTACTCCCCTTCGAGTTCTAACCATCCTTGTGGCAGCTACCCTGATTCAGTCCTTTGGTTCACGGGCAATTGCACGCGCTATGGCCAAATTGGCGGCAGCTGATTTAGTTCCAGGACCGCGCAACATTGTTGCTCGTCAAAGAGAACGTGCGACCACTTTGGGTGGAGTGCTCACTGCAACCCTAAAGTCAGCAACATGGATCATCGCGATTGCAATGGCACTGGGAGAATTTGGTTTTGATTTAGGGCCTTTGATCGCATCCGCCGGTGTTGTTGGTGTTGCACTTGGTCTAGGTGCGCAAACTTTGGTTCGCGATATTTTGTCTGGAATCTTTATGTTGATTGAAGATCAATACGGAGTAGGCGACACCATTTCTGTCTTGGAAGTTGAAGGCGTTGTTGAAAAGGTTGGTTTGCGCGTTACAACTGTTCGCGATGGTCAAGGAACTTTGTGGTACTTACGCAACGGTGAAATTCTAAAAGTTGGAAATCAATCTCAATCAGGCTGATTAACTAAAGAGTTAGCTGCCATTTCTAGATAGATCCAAAGCTCTGCCTTTAATGCCGCGTCAATTGCGATTCCATTTACTGCTTGGTGCATTGCATTCAACCACGCATCACGAGCTTCTTCGGTGATCTGAAATTGTGCATGACGCATTCGCAAACGTGGGTGCCCGCGATTTTCTTGATATGTACTTGGTCCGCCCCAATACTGTTCTAGAAACCACTGCAAACGTTGAGCAGCACCCTTCATATCTGTTTCGGGGTACATCGGACGCAAAATGGGATCCGTTGCAACTACTGCATAGAACTGAGAAACAAGATCGGCAAAGAACTTTTCTCCGCCAACTTGTTCGTAAAAAGTGCTCATGGAATAAGGCTAGCGGAGTTTAAGTGAGCGTAGGCCAAGAGCCAGCACTGGAACAGCAGCAAAGAAACAAAGCCATCCATAACTGAGTGTTCCAATGATTAATCCTGCTACGGCGCCCCCTGCTGCACCTGACAGGTTCATTACTAAATCACTTGCACCTTGTGATGAGGCTCTAAATTCTGTTTCAACGCTTTCAGATAAAAGCGCAGATCCAGCAATCAGTGTGCATGACCACCCCAGTCCAAGAAGAAATAACCCGACACCAAGTGTGTACGCATCATCTGCACGGGCAAAGCCCGAAATAACAGTTGAAAGAAGCAAGGTCAGGATTCCAATTTGAATAACCCGCACGCGTCCAAGTCGATCACTGAGTGCTCCAACAAGTGGAGAAAACGCGTACATACCTAAAACGTGGATACTGATTACCAAACCAATAACAGTTAGCGTCACATCAACATGTGCCATATGAACAGGTGTCATCACCATCACTGACACCATGGCAACGTGACCGATAGCAATTGAAAGAATGGCAAAAAGTGCTGTGGGGTTATTGCGAATGTGTGTCAACGCTTTCTTGGTGTCACCCTTTTCTAGCTTCTTTACCGATTCTTTATTGGCAACTAAGTAAGGATCTGGTCGAAGAAACATTGCAATAACAATTGTTGCCAATCCCAAAGTCGCAGCAGAGATTAAATACGGCCCAACCAAACGCGGTAGACCAAAGTTCTCAGCCAAGTTTCCTGCAGGCTGCATCAGGTTAGGACCCGTTACTGCTCCAATTGTTGAACCCCATACAACAAAGGACAGTTGTTTCGCGCGGGTTTGGTCAGTTGATAGATCGATTGCCGCAAATCGAGCTTGGTAACCAGCTGCAGATGCTGCTCCAACCATGAAGGTTCCGAGTAACATCAAAAAGATGTTGCGTTGTGCGCCACCAAGAATTGCAAACACCGAACCGATTGCACCTGCGATGTAGCCAACTGATAAAGCCAATCGGCGTCCGCCGCGCGCGGTTAAACGCGCAAGTGGCAACGCTAAAGCTGCTGCTCCCAGAACGGCGCTTGTTTGTGCAAGACCAGCAAGAGTTTCTGAATCAGTGATCGATGAAACAAGAAGTGATCCAGCTGCAACCGTTCCGGCAACTCCAACACCGCTCAAAACTTGCGCGCTGGCAAGAACCCTTACGGTTCTGTGTTGCAGCGCAGAATTTGGCATTATGGAATTAAGCGCACCCAAACAGCGGTATCAGTTGGCAATGTGTGTCCTGTTACGGGCCCACTTGCAACAAGAATCTGGCTATTGCTTGGCAATTGAATTGGTGCACCAAAGTTGATGTAGCAGGCAAAATCTCCTGGACGCTCGAATGCGACTACATCTTTGCCTGCTTCAATCCATTCCATTGGGCCATCACCAAGACCTGCTTCGGTCTTGCGAATCGCAAGTGCTTGGCGATACATAGTTAGCGTTGAACCTTCAACACCATCTTGTGTATCCACTGCGTACTTGCCCATCCATGGTGATTGCGGCAACCAGGTTTCATTCAGTTTCAAAGCATCATTAGTTGAAAAACCAAATCCACCCTTTGGATCAGCAGACCATGGCAATGGAACGCGACAACCATCGCGACCACGATCTTGGAAACCACTCATCTTCCAACGAGGATCAGTTAAACGATCTTCAGGTAAATCACGAACTTCGGGTAAACCAATTTCTTCACCTTGGTACAGATAAGTACCACCCGGAAGTGCCAGTGTCATCAACGTTGCACTGCGTGCACGAAGCGTTCCGCGAGCAATGTTCAACTTTGATGCATCGCCTTGGCGAGACAGAGTTGTATCACCATGATTGGTTAGCCCTAGATCCAAGCGATCAATAGAGCGAACAACATCGTGATTGTTAAACACCCATGATGTAGGAGCTCCAACTTCGGCTAACGCTTCAATTGAGTTATTAATCTTCTTCTTAATCTCTGCTGCATCCCACAATGTTGTCAACATCTCGAAGTTAAACGAGTTCTGAAGCTCATCAGATCGAACATATCGAGCGATGCGTGAAGCTGGACTTACCCATGCTTCAGCAACTGCCATGCGATCTCCTGGGTATGAATCAAAAATCTTGCGCCATGAACGGTAGATATCGTGAACGCCTTCTTGATCCCAGAATGGTTTGTGCTCTGTACCAAGCATCGTTGCGGTTGGATCAATGCGAATATCTGGCAGGCCAGCTTCCTTCACCATGCCGTGTGCGACATCGATACGGAAACCATCAACGCCGCGATCCAACCAAAACTTCAAAACATCTTCTAAGTGATCTTTTACTTCTTGGTTTTCCCAATTCAAATCTGGTTGTTCGACTGCAAACAGGTGTAAGTACCACTGACCTGGTGTGCCATCAGCTTCAGTGATGCGATGCCATGCAGGTCCGCCGAAAACTGCTTCCCAGTTGTTGGGAGGCAAATCTCCATTTTCACCTTTTCCATCACGGAACATATAGCGATCACGTTCTTTTGATCCCGGCTTTGCAGCTAATGCTTCCTGGAACCATTTGTGATCACTTGATGTGTGATTGGGAACGATGTCAACGATTAATTTAATTCCAAAATCATGTGCTTCTTTGATCAACTGTTCTGCCTGAGCCAAAGTTCCATACGCTGGCTCGATATCCATGTAATCAGAAACGTCATACCCATGGTCATGTTGTGGTGATGGATACCAAGGAGAAATCCAAATTGCATCAATACCTAATGAATGTAAGTAAGGAAGACGTGAACGAATACCTTCGACATCGCCGATGCCATCACCATTTGAATCAGCAAATGAGCGTGGATAAATTTGGTAGGTAACAGCATCTCTCCACCAAGGGCGCTCTTCGCGTGAAGCCAACGTGCTCATCATTACTCCGTTTCGAGATATTTAGTTAGGAACTCTCGCTCAGCATCATTGATGGGCCGAGATTTCTTTGTATCCATAGAGACTGTTACTTGAACTGTTTTAATTCGAGCGACTAATTCATCACCATTCTTCATTTCGTAAGTAAGACCAAAAGATGAGTTTCCAATGGAATGTACCCAGATTTCGATGTCGAGATAAATATCGCCTGTATAAATCGGTGCAATAAAATCTACTTCAGCTCTAGCAACAACCATCTCGAGCATTTTCGACCATGCGAAGCGAGCTTCTTGGGCATAGACCAAATATGTTGCATTGTTTACATGACCAAATGCATCAAGATCGCCCCAACGAACATACTGTTTGTTCTGCGATTTCATTAACGAGTCAGCTTTCGATATGTCATGCGATGAGGGCGTGATGCTTCAGAGCCCAAGCGCTCAGTTTTATTTGCTTCATAACTTTCAAAGTTTCCTTCAAACCAGAACCACTTCGCATCACCTTCGTAGGCCAAAATGTGGGTTGCTACACGGTCCAGGAACCAACGATCGTGGGAAATCACAACTGCGCACCCTGGAAATTCCAGCAGCGCATTTTCAAGTGATCCCAAGGTTTCAACATCAAGGTCATTCGTTGGCTCATCCAGTAGTAAAAGATTTCCACCCTGTTTCAAAGTTAACGCCAAGTTCAAACGGTTTCGTTCTCCGCCTGAAAGGATTCCGGCAGCTTTCTGCTGATCTGGACCCTTGAAACCAAAGCAAGAAACATAGGCGCGTGAAGGCATTTCAACTTGGCCGACCTTAATAAAGTCATTGCCATCTGAAACAACTTCCCACAAAGATTTCTTAGGATCGATACCACCACGGCTCTGATCAACATATGAAATCTTTACCGTTTCACCAATTTTCACTGCGCCAGAATCTGGCTGTTCCATACCCATCAAAGTCTTAAATAGTGTTGTTTTACCTGCACCGTTTGGACCGATGATTCCGACGATTCCGTTACGTGGCAAAGTAAATGAGAGATCTTCAATAAGAACGCGATCTCCAAAGCCCTTAGTTAAGTTGTTAACTTCAATAACAACATTTCCAAGACGTGGGCCAGGTGGAATTTGAATTTCTTCAAAGTCCAACTTGCGCATCTTGTCTGCTTCGGCCGCCATCTCTTCATACCGTGCAAGACGCGCCTTTGACTTAGCTTGGCGACCCTTTGCATTTTGGCGAACCCAGTCCAATTCTTCAGCCAAACGCTTTGCACGCTTTGCATCTTTTTGACCTTCAACCTTTAGGCGTGCTGCTTTAGTTTCAAGGTAAGTCGAATAATTTCCTTCATACGGATAAGCACGCCCACGGTCTAGTTCAAGAATCCACTGCGCAACATTGTCCAAGAAATATCTATCGTGCGTAATCGCTACAACTGCGCCGACGTACTTATTGAGATGCTGTTCAAGCCACAAAACAGATTCTGCATCCAAGTGGTTTGTAGGCTCATCAAGAAGCAATAAATCTGGCGCTTGCAACAACAATTTACATAAAGCAACGCGACGCTTTTCTCCACCAGATAAAACAGAAACATCTGCATCTGCCGGTGGGCAACGAAGTGCATCCATTGCTTGCTCTAACTGAGAATCCAATTCCCACGCATTGCGGTGATCAAGCTGCTCTTGCAACTCTCCCATTTCAGCCAACAACTTGTCGTAATCTGCATCAGGGTTTGCCATCTCGGCGCTGATTTCATCAAAGCGCGCAAGCATCGCAACAGTTTCAGCCACACCCTCTTTAACGTTATCAATTACATTTTTTGTCTCATCAAGAACTGGCTCTTGCAACAAAATTCCAACTGTGTAGCCAGGAGTCAGATATGCCTCACCATTTGATGGTTGCTGTAATCCGGCCATGATTTGTAAGACGGTGGATTTACCCGCACCGTTGGGTCCAACAACGCCGATCTTGGCGCCGGGATAAAACATGATCGTGACGTCATCAAGGATGACCTTGTCACCGTGCGCTTTACGCGCCTTCTTCATCGTGTAAATGAACTCAGCCATGGAATGAAACCTTAGTGGTAGTGGCGGGTAGACTATGCATTACGACCCTCCTACAAGCGCCTGTAGCTCAGTCGGATAGAGCACCCGCCTTCTAAGCGGGTTGTCGCAGGTTCGATTCCTGCCAGGCGCGCACACTCTGTTCGTGATTGTTAACTTTGAAGCATAAAAGAACCCAGGGCTACCCTCGTGGCCCTGGGTTCTTTTATTTATTTATTGAGTTTTAGATTACTTGTTTGCGCGAGCGATTAATTGCTTCGCTTTTTCTAGGAATGTTCCTTCAACCACGACAAAGCCAGTTGAGGCTGCACCTAGTGAACACTCTGGTGAGAGCAAGTACTCAGCAAGCTCAACTACAGCCTTGCCCTTTTCCTTGTTCTTGTATGAGGTCTCTAGCAACATGTAACTAATAATTCCAAGAGTGTACGCTCCTGGAACCTTTGTGCCGTAGTCGTAGGTAACGATTCCGTCAGCAGCTTGCTTAGCCTCACCCAAGAACGCTGATACAGCAGCTGAATCTGGAAGTGTGAAACTTCCTGATGCGTTACCAATGTGTGCAGCACGGAGACCAAATGAAGTTCCCCATTGCTTCTCTGCGTATGTGATTGAGTAAGGAGTCTTTGAAGCAAGAGTTGCTACACCTTGTGAACCATTTGCACCAACGATGCGACCGATGTTCTTTGTGTCGTTGATGTTGCCAGGGAAAGCTGTTGTAAATGCATCGTTAGCTGGCTTGTTCCAAACTGTTGCAGCATTGCCGCTCATCCAGCGAGTGAAGTTGTTAGTTGTTCCTGATGTATCTGAACGGAACACAACCTTGATTGGCTTATTTGGAAGTGTGTAAATGATTGACTTTGTTGCATTGCGAAGGACGATTGGATTGCCCTTTGAATCCTTACGAGCATTTCCGTTTGCATCCTTGCGGTAAATAACTGACTTCACTGTGCGGTTATTGTCCGCAACAATCTGTGGGTCATTCCACTGAGTGATTTGACCAGCGAAGATCTTTGCAACTGTGTCAGCAGAAAGATAGATGTCTTTCTTTGCTGGAAGGTTTACAAGTACTGCGATTGGAGCAGCAACGATTGGTGCATGGAAAATTGTTGAACGCTTCTTAGCACCTGTGTGTGCTGAATCTGAAAACCAGAAATCGCCGATTTCGTTGTCAGAGTTGTTCTTACCTGTACCGGAACCAGTTGATGTGTAAACAAATGAATGTCCAGTCTTCTTAGCAAAGCCTGCCTTGCAAGCTTCGACTAGAGGAACAACAAATGATGCGCCTGATCCCGCAAGATCAACGGCGTGAGCTGGCGTTGCGCCAGAAACTGCAACTACTGCGGCAAGGACAATCGCCTTAACCTTGTTAGAAAACTTCATGAACAACCTTTCGTAGGAGGGTAAAACCTTTACATCTACGAAAGTAGTCAGAAAGAGTTAAGCGAAAGCAAGGAACAAGTTAACAAATCCCTTACCTTATGTGAACAATAGGTGTTAGCCGAAACGTCCTGTTACGTAATCTTCTGTGCGCTTATCCTGAGGAGAAGAGAAGATTTTGCTTGTTGGCGCAGCTTCAACCATTACGCCAGGTCCACCATCAGATAAGAAGAAGGCGGTGTAGTCCGATACACGTGCGGCCTGCTGCATATTGTGGGTAACGATGACGATGGTCATGGTTTTTGCTAATTCAGAAATAGTTTCTTCGATTCGGAAGGTAGAACCAGGATCTAGTGCCGAGCAAGGTTCATCCATCAGAAGTACCTGAGGCTCAACCGCCAATGAACGAGCAATACATAAACGTTGCTGCTGTCCACCTGAGAGAGCTCCACCGTGCTCGCCTAAGCGATCTTTAACTTCACTCCATAATCCTGCGCGAACAAGGCAAGATTCCAACAAATCATCAGTATTGCTTCTCTTTAACTGAGCAAGCTTTAGTCCTGACAAAACATTCTCACCAATAGTCATAGATGGAAATGGGTTTGGCTTCTGAAACACCATTCCAACACGCAAACGAATCTTTGTAACATCTGTTCCAGGGGCATAAATGTCCTGGCCATCCAAGAGAACTTCGCCTGCTAAAGCTGCGGTTGGAATGAATTCATGCATGCGATTTAGAGTGCGAATAAAGGTTGATTTTCCGCAACCAGAAGGTCCAATCAGCGCAGTTACAGTTCCGGCAGCAAAATCAAGTGACACATCAGAGAGAACATGCTTCTTGCCGAACCACGCATGGACGCCACGTGTCTCTAATCCAGTCCCTAGCAAGTTAGTCCCTGGTACACGCTGTTCGCGGTTACCTGCGACAGACGCTAGTGATGATGGCGTTGTTGCTTGCATTTTTTTCTCCATGTTGTTGTCGTTATTTGAATTCTCGGTAGATGACATTTCAGCCAACCTTTCTTCCGCTAAAGTAACGTGCAAGGCTAAATAAGAGAACAATCAAAATTAGCAAGATCAACATTCCGCCCCATGCTCTTGCATAGGCCTCTTCAGTGCCGCCGGTTAAAAACGCCTTCCAGATATAGAAAGGTAAGGAGCCCATTGGACCTGATGCAGGATTGAAGTTCAAGGCATCAGCACCACCTGAAACAAGCAAGATTGGAGCGGTTTCACCAATGATTCGGGCTACACCCAAAATTACTGCTGTTACCAATCCGCTACGGGCTGCAGGAACAACTACGCCAGAGACTGTGCGCCACTGAGTTGCACCAAGTGCAACACCAGCTTCGCGAAGTTCATTTGGAATTAGCAAAAGCATTTCTTCAGCTGTGCGCGCAATTGTTGGAATCATCAAAATACTTAAGGCCATTGAACCCATGAGGCCGGTTAATTCTTGTGTCACTGGGATAACCAGAATTGAGAGAATAAAAAGGCCTGCAACGATTGAGGGCACACCGCTCATTGCTTGAACAAGGAACTTGATTGGGCGGGCCAACTTGCCGCGGATTTCTGTTAAATAAAGTGCGGTTAACAAACCGATTGGAAAACTAATCAACAGCGCAACACCAACCATAATGATCGTGCCGACCAAGGCATGCAGCAAGCCGCCCGCTGTAACCGGGTCATTTACAGATGCCATTGTCATGTCCTCAGTAAACATTCCGAAGTGGATGCCTTTGTAGCCCCGTACAACAACTGTCGAGACAATACTGACAATTGGGATCAGCGTAAGCACAATTGCTAATGAAGCAAAGCTGCTGAGCAATGAATCCTTAGCTGCTGCTAAATCTCGCAAACGTAGCTGCTGAAGGAAAATGAGCGTGGAAGCGATGACAAAAAATGAAATAGCAAACCCTAGTTTTCCGCTGAGCCCGGTGGTCTTTACAGCGACTCCCGCAAATACAACACCTAACAAAATCAATCCAGCTGTGTTTAACCGTTGTTGGATTGTGGTCGCCCAAGGAGTTTGAGGGGTGGGAATAGTTGTCTGTGTCATCGTCCTTTTTTCCCAAATGTATTGATCAAGATATCGGAGATTGCATTGACCACAAGCGTTAACAAGAACAGGACTAGACCTGCAGCCATCAGCGCATCAACCTCTTCTGGGCCAGCTTCGCCGAACTTCAACAAAATCAGTGAAGCAACGTTTCCACCTGCACCAAACAAAATTTGCCAGTTAATCTGATACACAACATTAAGAACGGTATACACAGCAACGGTTTCACCCATGGCGCGACCAAGTCCCAACATGGCACCACCAACAACACCGCCACGGCCATAAGGAATGACCACTGCGCGAATCATTGCTAATTTTGATGCACCTAATGCATAAGCCGCTTGAATTCGATCTAATGGAGTTTGATCAAAAATTTCGCGCGAAATTGCGGTAACGATTGGAATAATCATGATTGCAAGAACAACGCCGGCAATAAATGGCGAACGCGCAAAGATAGGCGCAGGTACATCGAGTAAAGGAATGAAACCTAGATACTTGTTTAGAAGTTTTGCCCAATATTCCGCACTGCCCATTAACACTATGAAGCCCCAGAAACCAAACAGCAGCGAAGGAAATGCCGCCATAAGATCGATCAGAGATACAAGAAATTTCTTTACCGAACCACGAGCATAAAAAGTTAAATACAAAGCGCTTAATACAGCGATTGGAACCCCGATGATTACCGCGATTAAGGCGGAAAGGAAAGTTCCAACGAGCATTGCAGCTAAGCCAAAGGTGCTCTCTGCGATTTTGCCTTCAGCATCTTGCAATACTTCCCACTTTGATTCGGTAATGAAGGAAAGCTGCTCAACCTTTAGAACGTTGAAACCTTTGATTGATAAGAAAAGTGCGATCAAACCCAGAATGACCAGAGAAGACATTCCACCGACTGTTACTACTGCCCGAAAGACTTGATCTGAGCGTCGAGGCTTAGTCGTAACCTCGCGTGGCTCGGGGATGGCAGCCGACCGATTTTCCATCAATGTCATGACCCGAATCTTGTACATACTTGGGTTTTTTTACATAGACCGAAGGTGTCTAGAAGGTTAACAAAAGGTGAAATCACCCCTTTCCCCTTATGGTTGCCCCTATGCCCAATGAGCAAGCCAACCTGATCTGGATCGACTGCGAAATGACCGGGCTTTCCCTTGAAAAAGATGTCCTGGTCGAGATCGCCGTCCTTGTGACTGACTCAGATTTAAATGTCATCGGCGAAGGCGTCGATGTTGTCATCAAAGCCACACCAGAACAGCTTGCTGGCATGAATGAATTTGTCACACAAATGCACACCACTTCTGGCCTGATTACAGAAATTCCACACGGCATTTCAGTACAAGAAGCAGAAGCCAAGGTCATTGCATATTTAGAAAGTGCATCCACACAACCAGGAAAATCACCACTGGCAGGAAATTCGGTCAGTGTTGACCGCTCATTTATTGCACGCGATATGCCGTTGCTAAATGATTACCTGCACTATCGAACCGTTGATGTGTCTTCAATAAAAGAGTTAACGCGCAGATGGTTTCCGAAGGCGTACTTTGCCGCCCCTGCAAAGACCGGCAACCACCGCGCCCTAGGTGACATCCAAGATTCAATCGCAGAGTTGGCTTATTACCGCCAAGCAGTCTTTATCTCAGCACAAAATGAGGAGCCAACCACCGCGTAACAGCGGGTAGACTTAGCAACTCATGGTGGACGTAGCTCAGCTGGTAGAGCACCCGGTTGTGGTCCGGGATGTCGCGGGTTCGAGC
>NZ_DAIMYR010000002.1:172543-360510 GCF_036734405.1 Candidatus Planktophila sp. | reverse complement strand
AAAACTCAATAGCGTTTCGGCGACCATAGCGAGAGGGAAACACCCGGTCCCATTCCGAACCCGGAAGTTAAGCCTCTCAGCGTCGATGGTACTGCAAGGGTGACCTTGTGGGAGAGTAGAACGTCGCCGGACTTCTTTTATAAAAAGGGGCGCTTTAACGAGCGCCCCTTTTTTATTTGTCTCTACAATTATTACTGCAGTAAAAATAAAATTAAAAAGCGTGAAGGAGAAAACTATGGTTGAAAGAGAACAAAGGCCATCTCGTCCTTCACCGCGCAAGCCTTCGGGTCCTAATTCACAACGTCGCCGTGAAGATCTTCCGGCACGCGGAGGCTCCTCAAATCGTGCAGGAGCTCCACGTCAAACTCGTGATGGTTCCGATCCACGAGGTGCACGTCCTGCGCCTATGGAGCGCGATCAATCTCGTTTGCGTCCACGTATTTTTGAACCAGATATTCCTGAAGATGTAACTGGTGAAGAGTTAGAGAAATCAGTTCGCGCTGAACTTTTATCGTTGTCACCAGAAAATGCCAAGGTTGTTTCGCGACATTTGGTCTGCATTAATTTATATCAGGACACTGATCCACAATTAGCGCACAAGCATGGAATAGCAGCAGCTCACCATGCAGGTCGACTCGCTGTTGTTCGTGAATCTGCTGGCTATGCAGCGTATCGAGCCGGTCATTACGAAATAGCACTGAAGGAACTTCGCGCGGCTAACAGAATTTCCGGAGATGTTTCATCTCTTCCAGTTATGGCAGATTGTGAACGAGGTCTTGGAAACCCGCTGAAAGCATTGAATTTGGCTGGTTCTCCAGAGGTGAAGCGTCTTGCAAAATCTGAAGAAATCGAAATGAGAATTGTTGCCGCCGGTGCTCGTCGCGATCTCGGAGAGCTTGATGCTGCGGTTGTTACATTGACCTGCAAAGAACTTAACAATGAAACTGATGAATGGGCTTTACGACTTCGTTATGCCTACGCCGATGCTTTGCATGCTGCTGGACGTGCTGATGAAGCGCGTGAATGGTTTGGTAAGTGTGCAGAATTAGATGCTGATGAGTTCACCGATGCTGCCGAGAGAGCAGCGCAGTAGTTACCCACAGTTCAATAATTTCTACGAAATTTGTCAGGGCCTAGAAATACCTTGCTTCTAAACAAGAGGTAAGGGGTGTTGCATGGCAACAGGGGTTAAAGCCAAGAAGGTAGCTGCACAGAAGGATGAAGTTGAGCAGGATTACTCACTCAATGATGTTTTACTGCGAGGACGCGTTTCGCGTGAGGCGATCGAGAAAGAGTTACCCAGTGGTGACAAGGTTGTTGAATTCCGATTGATAATTACTCGCCAAAAGCTTTCGGGGGTGGACACCCTGGATGTAGGAGCATGGAGTGCAAAAGCTCGACGAAGCGCACTAACTCTCAAGGCAGATGAGTGGATTGAGATTTCAGGATCGATTCATCGTCGTTTTTGGAGCGCACCGACCGGGCTTGCGAGCAGATGGCAGGTTGAAGCGGCCGAGATATCGCGAATTTAGGTAGGCTTATGGCATGAGCAAGAATAGTGATTTGAAAGCCACCATTAAATCTTTGATTGAGAATGTTCAATTAGGGAACAAGTCTGGAACTGAGGTCGCGTCCTCGGTCAATCTTTGGCTAAAAGAGGGTGGAGAAGCTCTCAAAGTAAAGATCGAGGATGAGGTCGAGCGCTCCGTTTCTAAAATGGGTTTCGTAAAGCGCGGTGAGTTTGAGGCGCTTAAGCAAGAGGTAGCAGCGCTCAAAAAAGGTTCACCAAATAGTGCTCCAAAAAAGAGTGCTAAAAAAACTTCAGCTAAAAAAGTTTCCGTAACTAAGAAGGCAGCGAAAAAGAAAGTTACAAAAGTTACTGCTAAGAAGGCTGTAAAGAAAGTGAGTAAGTAGATGGATCATTCACAGAACAATGAGGCTCAGAACGCTACTCAGGCTTTTAACGGTGAGACTTTTGTAGAGGATCTTCGCAACGAGTTGCAGGAGATTGACGCGATGGAAGTTGGCGACCATGCGCAACGTTTTGAAGCGCTCCATCAGAAGCTCAATCAAGCCTTGTCTTCAATCGACGGAATGTAGTTAACGGGCAGCAATGAAAACACGTTTGGATGCCGAGCTGGTACGAAGAGAGCTAGCGCGTTCACGTGATCAAGCCGCCGATTTGATTGAGAAGCGATCAGTTTTGGTCAATGGAATTCCGGCGACAAAGCCAGCTACACAGGTTGATGCTGAAACTTCAATAACTATTTCTGGAAATCGTGATGACTTTGTTTCACGCGGTGGTCACAAACTTGATGGTGCCTTGAATGCATTTTCAGGCGTAAATGTTGAAGGAAAACGTTGTTTAGATGCAGGTGCTTCGACCGGTGGTTTTACCGATGTTCTTCTGCGTCGAAACGCTGGGCACGTTGTTGCTGTAGATGTGGGTTACGGACAGCTGGCGTGGGGTCTGCGTCAAGATGAGCGAGTAACAGTTCTAGATCGAACAAACATTCGTCACTTAACGGGTGAAATGGTGGGAGAGCCGATAGATGTGGTTGTAGCTGATCTTTCATTTATTTCCCTAACCTTGGTTTTGCCTGCTCTGGCAGCAGTATCCAAGCCTGATGCGGATTTTGTAGTGATGGTTAAACCTCAATTCGAAGTTGGTCGGGAAAAGCTTGGGGCAGGTGGTGTTGTCCGAGATCCTGCGCTGCGAAAAGCTGCGGTGATCGAAGTTGCTGAATCTGCATATGATGTTGGGCTTGGAACTATGGGAATCACTGCAAGTCCACTTCCAGGGCCTGCAGGAAATGTTGAATACTTTCTGTGGCTTCGACGTGGAGCCGCAGAGATCGATCATGCGATGCTTGATGAAGCTATAGCGATTGGACCACAGTGATGCGAAATTTATTGATCGTTTGTAATCCAGGCAGAGTCGACGCCGTTGTTGCGGCAGTGGAGTTACAACAAAATCTCGCATCTACTTTCGGCATTTATACGATTTCAGATGTCAATATTCCTGGAGTGATTCGATCTAGTATCGAGGAGCTTCCAGAAATTGAAGTCGCAGTTGTTTTAGGCGGGGATGGAACCATGTTGCGCGCCGCCGAGGTCGCACATGCGCGCGATATTCCATTGCTGGGCGTGAATTTAGGCCATGTTGGTTTCTTGTCAGAAGTTGAACGCTCAAAAATTTCCGATGTAATTAACGCTGTCGTCAACAAGAGTTATGTGATTGATCCGCGAATTACTCTTAGCTACACCGTCGAAAGAGAAGGCAAAACAGTTGCCACTGGTTGGGCACTAAATGAGGTAACGGTAGAACGCGAAAAGGCAACTATGGTTGAACTTTTCTTAGAGATTGATAATCGACCAATATCCCGATGGGGTTGCGATGGATTGATTTGTTCCACACCAACAGGCTCTACCGCATATGCGTTTTCAGCTGGTGGCCCAGTTTTATGGCCAGCAGTTGATGCGCTGGTAGTCCTTCCAATTTCTGCTCATGCCTTGTTTTCGCGTCCACTTGTTATCTCTCCGCGCTCAGTTATAGCTGTGGGAATCGAATCCAATGAAGCTTTTCTATCTGCCGATGCGATTCGCAAATTCCCGCTTGTCTCAGGTGATCGTGTAACTGTCACCAAGGATTCAAGAATCATTCAATTGGCACATTTACACAACACCTTATTTAGCGATCGATTGGTGGCCAAGTTCAAACTACCTGTTGAGGGCTGGCGTGGTGAGTGAACGTACCTTTCTCGAAGAGATAACAATTCGATCTATCGGAGTAATTGATAACTCCGTTCTTGAAATCTCTAAAGGCCTCACCGTTCTTTCCGGTGAAACGGGAGCGGGAAAAACAATGATTTTAACGGCGCTCAATCTGATCCTTGGAGGCAAGGCCGATAGCTCTCTGGTGCGCAAAGGTTCCGAACGTCTTGTGGCTAGCGGCAAGTTCTCGATTCCCAAAGCACAAGAGATCTTGTTTGAAGATGCTCTGATTGAAGACGGCGAATTAATTGTTGTGCGTACTGTAAACGCCGATGGAAAAAGCAAAGCAACCACTAACGGAGTGAGTGCCACAGCATCGACCCTGGCCACTTTTGGCGAGAATTTAGTAGAAGTGCATGGACAAGCAGCAAACCACACAATTACAAAAGCTACTCGGCAAAGAGAGTTAGTTGATCGATTCGGTTCGATTGATTTAGGGAAATACCAATCAGCGCTACTTCGCTATCACGATATGAAGGAGCGAATTCAGGCATTAAAGAAAAGTATCGCTGCAAAAGATAAAGAGTTGGCAGATCTGCGCGAATTTGCAAAGGAGTTTTCCGCCCTAAACCCAAATGCGGGAGAGTATCCCGAGATCGAAAGCGAGATAGCCCGATTATCAAGTGTTGAAGAGTTGCGAACCGCAACCACATTAGCTTCTTCTGCGATAGAAGATGAAGAAGCAGGATCGTTAACTTCATTAGGAACGGCTCGACGATCACTAGAGGCCGCCCGTTCGAAGGATTCACAGCTAGAAGAAATTTATCAGCAGCTCAGCGAGAGCTTCTTTCTATTGGCGGATGCACAAAGTTCACTAAATAGTTACCTTTCTCGATTAGAGGCAGACCCTGCACGTCTTGATTACCTGCAGAATCGTAAGTCGCAGTTCAACGCTCTTGTGAAAAAATTTGGTGGGAGCGGCTCACTTGACGCTGAAATTGCAGCTCTGCACAACCGTTTTAAGATTTCAGCTGAAACCATCGCAGATCTCGAGGGAGGTGATGTGAGATTGCAGGAGTTAGAAAAGGAACTTATTTCGATCAAGAAGGATTTATTGCGAGAAGCAAAAACAGTTACCCAGTCACGTACTGATGCGGCGACCACGTTATCCGCCTTGGTCACCGGCGAGATTCAACAACTGTCTATGCCGCATGCACGCTTTGTTGCAAAAATTGAATCGTGTGATTACTCAGCTCCTAAGGAATCTGATTTCACTTCTCACGGCTGCGATGATGTTTCAATGTTCATTCAAGGTCATAAAGATGCACCACTTGTTCCTTTGGCCAAAGGCGCATCAGGTGGTGAAATGTCGCGAGTTATGTTGGCACTGGAAGTTGTGATTGCTACAACACATCCGATTGGAACCTATGTTTTTGATGAGGTAGATGCTGGAGTTGGTGGAAAAGCTGCGATCGAAGTGGGTCGTCGGTTGCATCAACTGTCCCAACATGCTCAAGTAATTGTCGTCACTCACTTACCTCAGGTAGCGGCGTGGGCGGACTCCCATTTTGTTGTCACGAAGAACAATGATGGAACTGTTAGCCAAAGCGATGTTCGCCTCGTGTCGGGTGAGGAGCGGATCGAGGAGGTGGCTCGTATGTTGGCTGGTTTAGAAAACTCGATTAGCGCGCGAGAACACGCCACCGAGCTGCTTTCTTTGAAGGTGTAAGAGCCCCACCTTTTTAAATGATAGGTTTGTCTTCCATGGGCCAAGCACATGTGACTAAACACTTATTTGTAACCGGCGGAGTCGCCTCAAGTTTGGGCAAAGGACTCACAGCCTCAAGTCTTGGACGATTATTAGTAGCACGCGGTATCCGCGTAACAATGCAAAAGCTGGACCCTTACTTAAACGTCGATCCAGGAACCATGAATCCTTTTCAGCATGGTGAAGTTTTCGTAACGGATGACGGCTCTGAGACAGATCTGGATATCGGCCACTACGAGCGGTTCCTTGATCGCAATCTGCATGGTTCTGCAAATGTCACAACTGGCCAAGTGTATTCACGCGTTATTGCCCGTGAGCGCCGCGGTGAATATTTGGGCGAAACAGTTCAAGTAATTCCGCACATCACCAACGAAATTAAAGAACGCATCATCGCAATGGCAGGACCAGAAATTGATCTAGTCATCACTGAAGTTGGCGGAACCGTTGGTGACATCGAGTCACAACCATTTTTGGAAGCTATTCGACAGATCCGTCAAACAGTCGGTCGTGACAATGTTTTTTATCTTCACGTTTCTCTAGTTCCATACATCGGACCATCAGGTGAATTGAAAACAAAGCCAACGCAGCACTCTGTTGCAGCTTTGCGAAGTATTGGTATCGCACCTGATGCCATAGTTTTACGCTCTGACCGTGAAATCCCGGAAAGTGTAAAGAAAAAGATTTCATTGATGTGTGACGTAGATTCCGAAGCTGTTGTCGCAGCGGTTGATGCTCCTTCAATTTACGATATTCCAAAGGTTCTGCACAGCGAGGGCCTTGATGCATATGTTGTGCAGCGTTTGGGTTTTGATTGCCATGATGTTGTGTGGGGTGAATGGGATGCTTTGCTCGAGAAAGTTCATCACCCAAAGCATCACATTAAAGTTGGCCTTGTCGGCAAGTACATAGATCTTCCAGACGCGTATTTATCGGTCTCAGAAGCCCTTCGCGCAGGAGGTTTCGCAAATGAAGCGAAAATTGAAATTGTTTGGATTGCAAGTGATGAATGTGAAACGCCAGAGGGTGCAAAGAGAAATTTAGAGAACGTGGATGCCATTTGCGTTCCAGGCGGTTTTGGAATTAGAGGAATTGAAGGAAAAGTTGGCGCGCTCAAATACGCCCGCGAAAATAAAATTCCAACATTGGGGTTGTGTTTAGGTTTGCAGTGCATGGTGATTGAAGCTGCGCGCAATCTTGCTGGAATTAACGATGCAATCTCAGCAGAATTTTCTGATTCGGGCACTCCGGTTATTGCAACCATGGCTGGACAAAAAGATGTTGTTTCCGGAAAAGCAGACATGGGTGGCACAATGCGTCTTGGTTTGTACAAGGCTGATCTATTAGCAGGTTCGGTTGTCGCCAAAACTTATGGTGCAACAGAAGTTTCAGAGCGCCATCGTCACCGTTATGAGGTCAATAACCAGTACCGCGACAAAATTGGGAGTGCTGGCCTTGTTTTCTCAGGATTATTCAAGGAACAAGATCTTGTGGAGTTTGTAGAACTTCCGCAAGAGGTGCATCCTTACTACGTAGGCACGCAAGCTCATCCCGAGCTTCGGTCACGTCCAACGAGACCACACCCTCTCTTCATTGGTCTGATTGCTGCAGCGGTAAAAGCGAAAGGTTAAAAATGATCGTCGGAGTTCCAAAAGAGATCAAAGTTCATGAAGCACGTGTGGCAATCACTCCTGAGGGAGTTTCGGAGTTTGTTCACGCCGGACATACGGTCATCATTGAAGATAAAGCGGGAATTGGATCTTCGATTACCAATGAAGAGTTTGTTGCAGCAGGGGCTTCTATCGTCCCTTCAGCTGATGATGTTTGGCAAAAGGCTGATTTGGTTCTGAAAGTAAAGGAACCTATTGAAGTTGAATACCCTAAAATGCGAAAAGGGCAAACACTTTTTACTTACTTACATTTAGCGGCTTCTAAAGCATGTACAGATGCATTAGTGAAGTCAGGTGTCACAGCGATCGCCTATGAAACAGTTGAAGTAAATGGAACTCTTCCCTTACTTGCGCCTATGAGCGAAGTTGCAGGACGTCTTGCAACACAAGTTGGCGCGACTGCGTTGCAAAAGCCTCACGGTGGGCGCGGAGTACTTCTAGGCGGTGTTCCAGGTGTGGCACCAGGTCGGGTAGTTGTTATTGGTGGAGGAGTGGCCGGATTGAATTCTGCGGTGATCGCGCTGGGTATGGGCGCAGATGTCACCGTTTTTGATCGGTCGATCAATCGGTTGCAGTACATCGACACTATCTATAGTGGCCAAATCAAGACCTTGGTTGCCTCAAAGCATGCGATCGAGCGAGAAGTCAGACAAGCAGATCTAGTTATTGGCGCAGTTTTGGTTCACGGCGCAAAGGCCCCAAAGTTAGTTTCTAATCTTCTAGTTTCACAGATGAAGAGTGGGTCAGTTTTAGTTGATATTGCAATTGATCAAGGCGGGTGCTTTGAGGATTCCAAACCAACCACTCATGCAGAACCGACCTATAAGGTTCATAACTCTATTTTTTATTGCGTAGCAAATATGCCAGGAGCGGTACCAGTTGCTTCTACTTATGCGCTGACAAATGCAACCCTTCCCTATGCGCTTTCCTTAGCTAGTCATGGTTGGGAAGCAGCAATCGTTAAGGACAAGAACCTTGCCAAGGGTTTAAATGTTCATGATGGAAAGATCTATTACTCCGCCGTTGCAGAAGCGCATGGTTACGCAAGCACCGAACTTTGATATAGCGGCTACATCCTTTCTCAATCATCTTCAAATTGAGAGGGGATTGGCTGCAAACTCTATTGCTGCCTATCGACGCGATTTAGAAAAGTTCAAAATGTTCTTGAATGGTAAAGAACTTAGCAAAGTGACCCCCGAAGTAATAACCGCTTTTGAAATCTCCTTGAGAGAGGCTAATCTGTCGACACCAACGATTAATCGTGCTGATTCCACATTGCGCTCTTTCTTCAAGCATCTTGCGCAGGAGTATGAGATTGCAGATCCAACGCTAGAAATTTCGACAAGCAAGTCTGCTCGTCGATTACCTAAAGCTTTAACGTATGACCAGATAATGTCCATGATCAATGCGGCGCTGCGAGAAAGCGATCCAATAACGCTTCGCGATCAAGCAATGCTGGAACTGCTCTATAGCAGTGGAGCTCGCGTCAGTGAGTTGATCGGGATCAACCTGAACGATTTAAGTACAGTCAATTCTGAGGACGGCGAAATCACGACCCTAAAGTTGCGCGGAAAAGGTTCTAAGGAGCGAATAGTTCCGTTGGGTTCATTTGCTACTGCAGCCATCGAAAATTATTGTGTTCGGGTCCGGCCAGGATTGTTGGCCAAGAATCCAAAGAACAATTCGGCCTTGTTTTTAAATTCAAGAGGCGGCAGAATTTCTAGACAATCAGCTTGGCAAATGGTTCTTGACGCAGCTTTAGCTGCGGGAATCACAGAACACGTATCACCACACGTTTTTCGGCATTCATATGCAACACATTTGTTAGATGGTGGGGCTGATATTCGTGTGGTCCAAGAATTACTGGGACATGCATCAGTCACAACAACGCAGATTTACACCTTAATCACAATCGATAAGGTGCGTGAGAGTTATTCAATGGCGCATCCTCGCGCCAAGTAGTTAATTATTGTCCGCGTAGTCTGCGCGCCAAGATGCTTTGATCACCTTTAGCTTCTAGATCTGCGATGATCACAGCGATTGATTCGCGAACAATACGACCTCGATCAACTGCCAAACCTAGATCCCCGCGAAGTTGCAAACGTGCTTGGTCAAGATCAAAGAGTTCATCTGGTGATAAATACACCGTGATTTTTTCATCATGGCGTTCACGGCCCGAAGGTGATCGATCAACCGTTGTGACGCGACGACGAGCAATTGTGCGTACACCCTTTCTTGATGATGGTGCTTTAGGAGTTGCGATTGCGGGCGGGACTAATGGAGCGGCCACATCATTTGATGTTTGTGCAGGGACTGCACTTAGTGCAGGTGCGGTGGAACGAAATAGTTCATCGGCTCCTGGAAGGTTTGCTCTGCGTGTCATCGTGCGCCTCCTCTGGCGATTAGTTCTCGGGCTAGGCGACGATAAGAAGCAGCGCCACCTGAAGTTGTTGCATACGTAGTAATTGGTTCGCCAACGACAGTTGTTTCTGGGAAACGAATTGTTTTAGCAATAATTGTTTCGAAAACATCTTCAGGGAACTGTTCCAATATTCGCTCAAGAACTTGTCTATTGTGTGAAGTTTTCTTGTCGTACATGGTTGCCAAAATTCCAATAAGGCGAAGCTCTGGATTAAGGAAATTCTTGACCTTATCTAAATTGCCCTTTAGCTCGATGAAGCCATGAAGGGCGAAGTATTCACACTGCATCGGAACGATTACCTCTTGAGAAGCAACAAGGGCGTTAATAGTTAACTGACCCATCGTTGGTTGGCAGTCGATCAAAATTACATCGTAGTAATCACGAAGCGGAGCTAGTGCTCGCTTGAGATATTGCTGTCCACCAATTTCAGCGCCAAGCGTTGTTTCTGCTGTACCTAAGTCGCGGTTTGCCGGTAAGAAGTCCAAGCCAGGAACTGAAGATTTCAAAACGATTTCATCGACGTTGGCAGTTGGGGTCATTAATGCGTAGTAAACAGTTTGCTCTAATGGAAGTGCATGTGCGTTTACTCCAAGACCAAGTGATAAACCGCCTTGTGGGTCGAAGTCGACTAGCAATACACGTCGACCCATTTCAGCCAGCGCTGCACCTAAGTTGATCGTGCTAGTTGTCTTTCCAACGCCACCTTTTTGATTAAAGATTGATATGACTTTTGCGCTGCCATGCTCACTAAGAGCAGCTGGGGTAGGAAAGTTTTTGGCGGTCTTGCCGAGCAGGGTCGCAGTAGTTGCTACATCCTCTGCAATTGTCGATTTAGCGTTCAATCTTCAAACCTCTTTCCTGATATAGCAAAGAGCCTATGCGCTCCACCGAAAACAGGCAAGCGTGAAGTAAGGTGCCCCAATGAGTATTGCTGAGCAGATTTCAGTGGAGGAAAACCGTGATGTGAACGCCGCATCAGGGGGATTCTCCGTGCATCTGAGCAACTTCGATGGACCTTTTGATCTGCTCTTACAGCTGATTTCCCGCCACAAGATGGATGTCACCGAAGTGGCATTGAGCATCGTGACCGATGAGTTCATCTCATTTATTCGTGCTCTGGAAGCATCGGGGCAGGGGTGGGATCTAGACCAAGCCACCGAATTCCTAGTCGTGGCCGCTACCTTGTTGGATCTAAAGGCTGCTCGCCTTCTTCCGAGTGGGGAAGTTGAGGATGAAGAGGATTTGGCGTTACTTGAAGCGCGAGATCTGCTCTTTGCTCGCCTCTTGCAGTATCGAGCTTTCAAGGAGATTGCAGCGACATTTAGCGAGCGCATCGCAGCAGCCGACAAGTCCTTCCCTCGAGTCGTAGCCCTTGATCCAGCACTGGCTAGCCTGCTGCCAGAGGTTCTGATCGGTGTTGGCGCACAGCGCTTTGCTGCGATTGCAGAACGGGTTCTGACACCCAAGGTTGCCCCCGTAGTGGCCGTTGAGCATCTACATACGGCCCTGGTGAGCGTGGCTGAAGAGTCCAAGCGGGTCGTGGAAGCTTTGCGTCATGCAACCTCTATGAGCTTTAGACATCTGATCTCCGACGCCGATAGCACTCTGGTCGTAGTCGCCCGCTTCTTGGCGTTGCTGGACCTGTACCGACAAGGCGTTCTGCGTTTTGACCAGGTCGTTGCGCTAGGGGAGCTTCAAATCAGGTGGACCGGCAGCCTCGAAGGTGATGTAGAGATTACAGATGAGTTTGATATTCCCGTTGTTTTAGAGATGGAAGACTCGACAGAAAGTGGCGAAAATGTCTAATGTAGAAGTTGAACGTTCCATCGAGGCGATCCTGATGGTCGTGGATGAGCCGGTCACCGAAGTTGTTTTGGCACAGGTGCTGGAACGTCCGGTGGAAGAGATTGAGGCTGCCTTGGTAGTTCTGGAAGGCTCCTATGAGGAGCGTGGTTTTGCGCTGCGCAAGATCAATGGGGGATGGCGCTTTTATAGCCACCCAAGCTATTCAGCCGCTGTTGAAAAATTCGTTCTAGATGGGCAACAGTCACGGCTAACACAGGCCGCCCTGGAAACATTGTCAGTCATCGCCTACCGCCAGCCAGTATCCCGAGCCCGGGTATCGGCTATTCGCGGCGTCAACGTTGAAGCGGTCATGAAGACCTTAATCACCCGAGGTTTGGTAGAAGAGTCCGGTCTTGAGCACGAAACTGGCGCAATTTTGTACAAAACAACGAGCTATTTCTTGGAACGCCTGGGATTGAACTCGTTGGAAGATTTGCCGGCCCTTGCGCCGTATCTGCCAGACCTCGACGGTTTGGACGAGATTCTCGATTCGCTAACTGACTAGCACTTCGGCTACCCTTAGCTCCTGACTGTCGGGAGGATAGCCATGGCCCAAATGAGGCTCAACAAGATCATCGCAGATGCTGGAATCACAAGCCGTCGCGGTGCAGATGAACTAATCGAATCAGGACGGGTAACCGTCAATGGACTCACCATTCGTGAAATGGGGAGCAAGTTCGACCCTGAGAAAGATAAAGTCATGGTTGATGGTGAGACAATTACACGTACTTTGACTAAGTCTTATTTAGCACTTCATAAACCTAAGGGTGTTTTGTCTACCATGTTTGACCCAGAAGGACGGCCCTCCTTGGATGACTTCATTGACCTTCGCAAAGAGCGGTTGTTTCATGTGGGTCGCTTAGATAAGGATTCAGAAGGGCTTATTTTGCTCACCAACGATGGAGATTTAACCTTCCGTGCCACCCACCCATCCTTTGGGCTAGAAAAAACCTACATCATCGAATTTGATGGTCCTTTGCCAACAGGTGTAGACAAGGTGCTTCTCAAGGGTGTTGAACTTGAAGATGGCATGGGTCGTGTTTTGAGCTTCAAGCAGCTATCACCTAAATGGATTGAAGTCTCAATTCATGAGGGTCGGTACCACATCATCAGACGTCTGATGGAGGCGGTCGGGGTAGATGTTCTGCGATTGATTAGAACTAAGTTTGGGCCGATCTCCTTGGGCGATACCCCTGAAGGTCGTTGGAGAGACCTCAATGACACCGAGTTAATGAATCTACGAAAGGCTTTAGATATTTAGCGTGTTTACTATAAATCGATATTTACTGTAATAACCATTTATAGTTTTATCGATATTATGAGGCTCGATTGTTAATATGTCGATAAATATCACGCTCAGAACGCATCAGTGTATAGATTTATCGATATTAAGGAAATCTCAACTCCACTTCTCTGACGGTACTTATAGTGACGTAAATGTCGTAAACAGGTTTAAAAGGTAAAAGGTTTTATCGATAAAGATGGAATCAAATAGCAACCAATTTTGGTTAGGAAAGGTACCCTTATCCCATGAGTATGCGTGCAATTCGAGGAGCTATCCAGGTTCCTGCCAATACCCCGGCTGACATTGCCGCGGGTGTGCAGGAGCTAGTTTCAGCCATCCTTGATGCCAATGACCTAACCCCGGCACAGGTGATCTCGGTTTTCTTCACATCGACCGTTGATCTCAATGCTGCCTTTCCAGCTGCAGCCTGTCGGGAAATGGGTTTTGCCAATGTGCCACTAATTGGATCAGTCGAGGTCGATGTTCCGGGTGCCTTGGACAAGACAATTAGAGCGATGTTTCATGTGGAAACTGCACGCTCAGCCGAACAAGTCAGCCACATTTACCTACATGGAGCCGCTGCTCTTCGCAGAGATATCGCTCAATAATGTCCTCGAATAAGCTCTCAAAGGTTCGAATAGTCGGATCTGGGTTAATCGGCACCTCTATTGGGTTGGGTTTAGTCCAGCGGGGTGTTCGCGTTGAGATGGTTGACCGCGACATCAAAGCTCAATCCTTAGCCAATGACTTAGTCGGTGGGGGAGCACTTACTGAACCAGAGCTTGTCATTCTGGCGATGCCTACATCCCACTTGCCAGCGGTCATAGAGATAGAGAATCAACTAAATCTCAACTCTACATTTATGGATGTTGGTAGCGTGAAGAATGAAGTTGTACTTCACGTACAGGGTATTTCAGGGTTGTCCAAACGCTTTTTGCCTACTCACCCCATGGCAGGCCGTGAAATCGGCGGAGCGGGCTCTGCACGGGCGGATCTTTTCCAGGGGCGCAGCTGGATACTTACGCCTAGCGCAGATCTTGAGCAATCATCCAAAGAGCTGGTCCTTGAATTGATCGAACTGTTGGGCGCAGCACCGATTGAGCTTTCAGCCATCGACCATGATCGGGCGGTCGCCAAGATTTCCCACCTACCGCAAATCGCATCATCCTTGATTGCAAAGCAGCTATCTGGAACGCCGGCGGAGTGGATGGAGTTAGCGGGGCAGGGGTTGCGGGACACCACACGCATCGCCGGATCAGATGAATCCTTGTGGAAAGAGATTATTTACTCCAACCGCAACGAGCTGCACCAATTGCTGATAAATCTACAAAACGATGTTCAGGCAATGATTGATTCCCTGAATGATCCTGAAGAAATAGCTGCATTGATCGCCCAGGGACGCGTCGGCAAATCGATGATTCCCGGAAAGCATGGCGGAAAAGCTCGTGAATATTGGTACTTGCCCATTGTCATCGATGACAAGCCAGGTCAGTTAGGTGCGATTTTCAACGAATGTGCCGCGATGGAAGTCAACGTTGAAGATTTGAATATCGAACACTCACCTGGTCAATTGAGTGCACTTATTACTTTAGCTTTATCGCAAAGTGATGCGGAAAAACTTTCAACCCATCTAACGACGATCGGATGGAACGTTCATCCGATTCGCAAATAGAAGTAGGCTCATCACATGGGCATAGTCGTAGCAATAGATGGCCCAAGTGGCGCAGGTAAGTCAAGCACCGCAAAAGCAATCGCAACTCGTGCGGGGTGGAATTATTTAGACACCGGCGCTTTATATCGAGCCGTCACCTGGCTTGCATTGGAATATAAGTGCGAAGAAGCCTTTTCAATTTTGCAGGCGGTAAAAGATCATCCAATCAAATTTGATGCAGACCCAACTGCACCAAATGTTTTTGCTGGCGATACACAGATTACTCACGCCATCCGCGGCACATCGGTTACTGAAAATGTTTCTCGAATCAGTGCAATGCCTGAAATTCGTCGCGAGTTATTGAATCTGCAGCATCGCATCATTGATGCAGCTGAGCGTGGAATTGTTGTTGAAGGCAGAGACATAGGAACAGTCGTTGCCCCAGAAGCTGGTTTGAAAATCTATCTGACAGCAGATTTGGACGCACGAACAACTCGTCGTGAAAATGAAATTGAAGATAAGAGCGTTGATGTAAAGCAATCTTTGGATAGTAGAGACGCGGTTGATTCAACGCGTGCGGTGTCACCTTTAGTTATGGCATCTGATGCCGTTGAAGTTGATTCAACTTATCTGGATCTTGACGAAACCATCGAACGTATCTGGGAGCTCTTAAAAAAGCGTAATCTGCTGGGTTTACCGATCGTCGCGATTATTGGTCGTCCCAATGTAGGAAAGTCAACGTTGATCAATCGTTTCTTAGGTCGAAGAGAAGCAATCGTTGAAGACACACCAGGAGTAACACGCGATCGTGTTCAGTACGAATGTGAATGGGGCGGTCGTCGTTTCATCATTATGGACACTGGCGGTTGGGAAGCTAAACCCGACGGTATCGCTGTTCAAGTTAGTGCCGGTTCCGAACTTGCTATGCAAGAGGCAGATGTTCTGTGCTTTGTTGTAGACGCGCAAGTGGGAGCACTGGATGAAGATGACACGTTGGTGCAGCATTTACGTAAAGCAAAAAAGCCAACTATTCTGATTGGAAATAAGGTTGATGGCGAACGTGAAGAAGCTGAAGCCCATGGTTTGTGGGGTTTAGGTCTTGGTGAACCACGGTTTGTTTCTGCCCTGCATGGTCGGGGTAGTGGTGATTTGTTGGATCACATAGTCAATGTTTTGCCAGAAGTTGGGCGTGCACAAAATCAGGATGGATACCGCAAGGTTGCATTAATTGGTCGGCCAAATGTTGGAAAGTCATCATTGTTTAATGCGATTGCGGGTGAATCCTTGTCAATCGTTGATGATGCAGCAGGTACGACTCGTGATCCAGTGGATTCACTTTTATCTTTCGGTGGATCAACTTGGAGATTTATCGACACCGCAGGATTAAAAAAACGAGCCAATCAAGATTCTGGAACTGATTACTATGCATCATTGCGTACGGCGACAGCCCTAGAGCGTTGCGAGGTCGCAGTCGTTGTACTAGATGCATCAGAGCCAATTACTGAACAAGATTTACGCGTCATCACCATGGTTGAAGAAGCCGGTAAAGCGATGGTGATTGTGATGAACAAATGGGACCTCGTCGATGAAGATCGTCGCAACCAATTGGACCGTGAAATAGATCGACATCTCGATCAAGTGGAATGGGCCCAACGGGTAAACATTGCCGCCAAAACTGGCTGGCACCGTGATCGTTTAGCACCCGCTTTGCGAACCGCCCTTGATAGTTGGGAACGAAGAGTTCCTACAGCAAAGCTGAATTCATTCTTGGGTGCCTTGATTGGTGCAACACCGCCGCCGGTACGTGGTGGAAAGCAACCAAAGGTTTACTACGCGACGCAGGCTGGAATCGCGCCTCCAAAGTTTGTGGTCTTTTCAAGCGGGTGGATTGAAGCCTCGTATCGCCGCTTTATTGAACGCCGTCTTCGCGAGGAGTTCAAATTCCCAGGCACTCCGGTTCAAGTAGCGGTTCGAGTAAAGGAACGCGATAAGGAATGAACCGTTCGCTGATTAGCGTTCCTAACGCGCTGACCTTTCTACGCTTTCTAGGCATTCCGCTTTTCATTTACCTCACCCTGTCGCTAGAAGCAGATGGCTGGGCAATCGTGGTTTTGGCTGTCGGCGGAGCAACCGATTATTTTGATGGAAAAATAGCTCGAGCCTGGAACCAAACCTCGCGCTTTGGCGAGCTAGCAGATCCGGCTATCGACCGGCTTTACATTCTTGCCACACTGATTGTCTTCTTGATTCGCGACATAGTTCCAGTCTGGATGATTGCAATAATTCTTGGGCGCGATCTAATCCTGGCCGTGATCACATTGCTTATGAATCGCAAAGGGTTGCCACCTTTTACGGTCACCTATCTTGGAAAAGCTGCAACCTTTAACCTCTTGTACGCCTTTCCCTTCTTGCTGTTGGCTCAATCCGATGGCGCGTGGGGGAGCATCGCATTTGTTGCGGGGTGGAGTTTTGCTATCTGGGGAATTGCCCTCTACATTTCGACAGGTATCAGTTACGCGCGCGAAGGTATTTCGCAGATGAGAGGAAACCGTGTCATCAATTCCTAATGAGTTTTCCTACACTAAGGAACATGAGTGGGTTTCTTCAGAAAACCTGATTTACACAATGGGTATTACTGATTACGCACAAGCTGCACTGGGCGACATTGTTTATGTACAACTGCCTGCAATAGGCGAGGCAGTAACTGCAGGAAAAGTTTGTGGTGAAGTTGAGTCAACAAAGAGTGTTTCAGAAATTTACGCACCTGTTACTGGAACGATTGTTGCCATAAATGATTCTCTATCTAATTCTCCAGAAACAATCAACTCGGACCCATATGGTGCTGGTTGGCTTGCAAAGATCGAGGTCGCGACCGCTCCGACAGACCTACTTACCGCGGCACAGTACGGCGAAATTACCGCTTGACCTTATCGCTCTAACTCTCTAGTGTCACCCTTAAGTTGACGTTAAGGAGGTAGGGCAGTGGCTGCAGAACAACCGCAGAACGAACTTACTTCCACAATCCACTTGGGTCTTCGTGAGGTTTCAGATCCTTCGAAAAACCACCTTGATGAGCAGTTAGCCCTTCTTTCCCCAGAGGACCGAGCTGTTATCGCGCAGATTCAAAGTTCTGCGGGTGAAAAGGCAATGATTTTGATTGCTCGCGGACCCAATAAAGGATCACGGTTCTTAGTGACCGCAGAAGGTGCATCAATTGGTCGTTCAGCAACTAGTTCGATTTTCTTAGATGACATCACGGTTTCACGGACACACGCAACAATTACTAAAGATGGCAATAGTTTTGTTTTAAAGGATGCAGGTTCTCTTAACGGAACTTACATCAACAATATTTCTGTCACCGAACATCTTCTTGTTTCTGGTGATGAGTTTCAAATCGGTAAGTTTCATTTGCTTTTCGTCGGTTCCAACTAGGGGAGTAGTCATGGCAGTTCCAGCGCGCGCATATTTGAGCATCGGTGAAGTCCTTAACCGTTTGCGTGGAGATTTTGCGGATATCACCATCTCAAAGATTCGCTTTTTAGAATCTGAAGGATTGATTGAACCGCAACGCACACCATCGGGTTACCGAAAGTTCACTAGCTCTGATCTAGAGCGCTTGCGTTATGTGCTACTTGCTCAACGCGATCAGTACCTACCGCTAAAGGTTATTAAAGATAATCTCGATGCAATCGATCGTGGACTACAACCTGCAGCAGTTGGCGGCGTGGCATCGCCTCGCACCCCAATTGGTCTAGCAACGATTGATGGCGAGATGGCACCAAGTGCCTTTGGTGACAGCAATGAGATGCGCCTTTCTCGCGAAGAGCTTTTAAAGAACAGCGGCCTGGCTGAGGAACAACTTGTTGAATTGGAAGGGTACGGATTAATTGCCCCTCGTGGACGTCATTACGATGGAGATGCTTTAACTATTGCTAAGGCTGTAACTGAAATGGGTGGCTTCGGAATTGAAGCGCGCCATCTGCGTTCATTCAAGTCAGCAGCAGATCGTGAAATTGGTTTAATCGAGCAAGTGATCACGCCGCTTACTCGACAAAAGAGCGCCGAATCTAAGGCTCGTGCTGAAGAGGTTCAAAAGGAGATTGCATCTCTTTCTATTCGCTTACACGCCGCGTTGGTTCGTGGCGGTCTCAACCGTCTTCGCTCTTGATTTATAGCGACAGAGGAAAGTTATGTTGATCCCTATGGAGGTCATCGGCGTTCGCGTCGAGATGCCTTCCAATCAGCCAATAGTCCTGCTCAAGGAAGTTGATGGCACACGTTTCTTGCCGATTTGGGTTGGAGCGGTAGAAGCCACCGCCATTGCTTTTGCCCAACAAGGAGTAGAACCTCCGCGGCCCTTGACCCACGATTTAATGAAGAACTTAGTTGAGCTCTTTGATGCGACGCTGATTGCCGTACATGTCACGGAAATCAAGGATGGAACTTTCTACGCAACCCTGAATCTAAGGGATTCAAAGGGGGAGCCTTTAAGTATCTCGGCCAGACCATCTGATGCGATCGCCTTGGCGGTTAGAACCCACAGCAATATTTTGGCCACAGAAGAACTGTTGAATGAAGTTGGCATTGAGATCCCTCAGGGGGAAGGCGAAAATCAGGAGGTCGAGAAATTCCGCGAATTCTTGGATCAGATTAACCCCGAAGACTTTGCCGGATAGCGCGGGAAACCCTCAACCTCTAGTAGAGGTTTGCTTCGTGTCGGTCGTTGTTTCCCCCCACGGCTAGCCGTACATTAATCTCACTCCCCAAGAGAATCGAGCATTCCCCGTGTCCCCAGAAGAGATGGAAATCGGCTACAGAGGCGCTACTGCCTGCTCTGCTGCTGGAATTAGCTACCGTCAGTTGGATTATTGGGCACGCACAGGATTAGTTGAACCAAGCATTAGAACTGCAAGTGGTTCAGGAACCCAACGCTTATACGGCTTCCGCGATATTTTGGTGTTAAAGATTGTTAAGCGTTTATTGGATGCTGGAGTTTCGCTGCAGAATATTCGCACAGCTGTTGAGCATCTTCGAAATAGGGGAGTCACAGAACTTGAGCGCATCACATTGATGAGCGATGGCGCATCGATCTATGAGTGTGCAAGCCCGGATGAGATTATCGATTTGTTGCAAGGTGGCCAAGGTGTCTTTGGTATCGCCGTCGGCAAGGTCTGGCACGAGGTCGAGGGATCGCTATCTGTCCTTCAGGGTGAAGTAAATGGTCAGCCAACAGGTGTTGAAAATAACGATGAGCTTTCGTTGCGTAGAAAGAGCAAAGGCGCCTAATTCACCTTATTCTTCAACCCTGCCCTCGCACACTTTGGCGAGAGGCCATGTATGGGATGAGGGATCGTAGTGAGCCATTCTTTTGAAGATCGACATATTGGTCCAACTTCAATTGATGAAGCCGCCATGCTTAAGCATCTTGGTTATTCAGATCTAGCCTCATTTATCAAAGATGTAGTCCCATCGAACATAGCAATTAACGGAGTCATAGAAAAAGCTTTGGATCTTGGTAAGAGTGAAGTGCAAGTTATCACAGAACTTCGTGAGATTGCTTCAGAAAATAAAGTTTTCCGTTCCCTGATAGGAACTGGATATTACGGGACTATCGTTCCACCGGTAATCAAGCGAAATGTTTTGGAAAATCCATCGTGGTACACCGCATATACGCCGTATCAACCAGAAATTTCTCAAGGTCGCTTAGAGGCGCTCTTTGCCTTTCAAACCATGGTGTGTGAACTAACGGGCTTAGATATTTCTAATGCGTCGATGCTAGATGAAAGCACGGCAGCAGCTGAAGCAATGACCTTGGCAAGACGTGCTTCAAAGTTAAGCGATGATGCAGTTTTCTTGATTGAAGAACATGTGCATCCACAAACTAAAGCGGTAGTTATCACGCGTGCAAAGCCACTTGGAATCACCGTTGTAGAAGTTGATTCCGGGCACGTTGTTCGCGATGGTTATGATGGCGAATTTTTCGGCGCCCTATTGCAGTACCCAGACACAACAGGCACTGTTATTGATTACACAACATTTGCCGAATATGCGCATTCAAAAAATGCTTTTGTGATCGCTGCAACTGATCTTCTGGCATTAACAATGTTGAAGGCACCAGGGGAGTGGGGCGCCGACATCGCTGTTGGTACCGCCCAACGCTTTGGTGTTCCCATGGGATTTGGTGGACCGCACGCAGGTTTCTTGGCGGTGCGAAGTGGTTTAGAGCGTTCCATGCCGGGCCGCTTGGTTGGTCAAAGCATTGATGCCACCGGCAAGCCTGCATTTCGTTTAGCACTACAAACCCGCGAACAACATATTCGTCGAGACAAGGCAACATCAAACATTTGCACAGCTCAGGTGTTGCTTGCAAACATGAGCGCTTTCTATGCGATGTGGCATGGACCAATTGGTCTGCGTGAAATTGCAGAACGAGTACATGGCTTTGCTGCTCGTCTGCACGCGGCAAGTGGTAACCGAGAAGATGTTATTTTTGATACGGTCCATATCGTCGTAAAGGATGCAAAGGCCATCCACGACAAAGCAACAGCTAAAGGCATTAACTTTGCCAGGGTTAGCGATACTGAAGTTCGAGTTTCATTTGATGAGCAAACAACTGAAGAATTATTTCATCAGGTTCTTGAGATATTTGGTTTGAAAGATGCAGCAGGGGAGAAGATCCCTTCCAAATTTTTGCGAACAAGCAAGTACCTAACACACCCGGTTTTCAACACAAATCACAGCGAGACCGGAATGATGCGCTACCTGCGTAACTTGGCGGATAAGGATCTAGCGCTGGATAGAACGATGATTCCGTTGGGTTCCTGCACAATGAAACTGAACTCTGTGACAGAAATGGAAGCGGTCACTTGGCCAGAGTTCTCATCACTTCATCCATTTGCACCTGCTGATCAAAGCATCGGTACTCGCAAATTGATTGCTCAGCTATCTGACTGGTTGGTTGCCATTACTGGTTACGACGCAGTGTCATTGCAACCAAATGCCGGAAGCCAAGGCGAGTTTGCTGGATTACTTGCGATTCGAAATTACCATGATTCACGGGGCGACCAGGCACGCACAATCTGCCTAATCCCATCTAGTGCCCACGGCACAAATGCTGCATCAGCAGTAATGGCGGGCATGAAGGTTGTGGTTATCGATTGTGATGAAAGCGGAAACGTTTCGGTTGCCGATATCAAGGCAAAAATTGCAGAACACGGCGATGCTCTGGCTGCGCTGATGATTACTTATCCATCTACACATGGTGTTTTCGAAACTGCGGTTTCCGAAATCTGCGAATTAATTCATGATGCTGGCGGTCAGGTTTATGTAGACGGCGCCAACTTGAACGCTCTGGTTGGCGTTGCTCAACCTGGAAAATTCGGCGCTGATGTTTCGCACTTAAATCTGCACAAGACTTTTGCGATTCCACATGGTGGAGGTGGCCCAGGTGTTGGTCCAGTAATTGTTCGTGCGCATCTTTCTCCATTTTTACCTAACCATCCGATGGATTCATCTGCTGGTCCTGCAACTGGTCCCGGACCAATTTCGGGCGCACCATTTGGATCAGCAAGCATCTTGCCGATTTCATGGGCGTACATCCGTTTGCTAGGGGGAGAAGGTCTGACCCATGCAACGCAGGTAGCGATTTTGTCTGCCAATTACATGGCAGCGCGTCTTGCTGATTCATATCCGATTCTTTACACCGGTGCTAACGGTCGAATTGCACATGAATGCATTCTGGATATTCGTGGATTGACCAGAGATTGCGGAGTCTCAGTTGATGACATCGCAAAGCGGTTGATGGATTATGGTTTCCACGCACCAACTATGTCTTTCCCGGTAGCTGGAACCTTGATGATTGAACCAACTGAATCAGAAGACATTCGGGAGATTCATCGCTTTATCGATGCCATGATTTCGATCCGTGCCGAAATCCAAGAGGTGCTAGATGGAAAGATCAGCATTGAAGATTCAGCGCTGCGCCACGCGCCGCACACAGCTTTGTCTGTTGTAAACAGTGACTGGGATAGGGGTTATAGCCGTGAAAAGGGCGGTTATCCGGTCGCTTTAGAGGGTCTTGTAGCGGGCGAATCAATTGGTTCCAAGATGAAGTATTGGCCGCCGGTATCGCGCATCGACGGTGCTCACGGAGACCGTAATCTGGTCTGCGCCTGCACGCCGATGGATGACTATCGCTAAGGGTAGTTGGCAATAGGAGAGGTTGGCGAAAAGAAGCCGTCCCTTTTCCTTTCTTACTTTACATAATGCAACTTATCGGCGTTATACATACGCTCGGCGGGCAACCATGAGCAGCACGAATAGCACGCCTACCAAGGCCCAGTCACCTGCTGCATCCCGAGGCGTTTTACCTTCCAATAGTTCAACTTCGGCGCGAATCGTTTCAGCCGTTCCCATAGAACTTTTCTGAAGAACTTTTCCATCTGAATTGATGACCGCGGAATAACCTGTTGTAGATACTGAAACGATATTTCTGCCATGTTCTATAGCTCGTACCCGAGTTATCGACAATTGCTGTGCACTTTCAGCTGACATTCCAAAGGTTGCACTATTGGTTTGAACCGCCAAAATATTGGCTGAGACGGCAGCTTCATGAAGTAACTGATCATCAACTAGTTCGAAGCAAATAATGGGTGCGATTACCGCAGATTTTATGGTAAAGAGAACTTGTTCTTGCCCGGGTTCAAAATCGGTAACCCGGTCGGTGTACGGCGAAATTTTAGAGGCCAAAGAGCGCAATGGAATGTATTCACCAAAGGGCGTCAAATGCTGCTTTATGTAGATAGGCGGAAGTTCTCCGCCCCACAAAATTGAGGTATTGAGAAACTTATTTCCTTTGCCCATGATCGCGCCGATTATTAGTGGCTTATCTACCGAATCCAGAGCTTTTTTTACATCCACATTGGTAAATGGATCCACATCGACTGCATTCTCTGGCCATAAAACAAAATCGACATTTGAATCTTTGGCGAGTTCAGCCTGCGTTCTTTCGAAATGATTGTTAAAGACTGCCTTAGCCCGCGAATTAAAATCCAGTCCCATTTGCGGAACATTTCCCTGGATCATTAACACTTTGGTGGTTGCTACGGGATTCAGATTAAACGGAATCAAAACAAGCAAAAAGGGAATCAAAGTAATTACTGCAAATTGTCGCTTTAGCGCAATAAACAGAATCAAACTCGAAATCAAAGCCAGTGCTGATAACGCAGAAGCTCCACCAATAGCTGCTATTTTCGAATACGGTGCGTCAGCTTGTGTGTAGGCGATACGTACCCAACCGAATCCCCCAAAAGGAAATCTATTTCTAATCTCTTCGAGCATTACATAGATCAGCGGGTAGGCGGCCATCCCCCAACGCGAAACCAGTGCAAGTGGTAGATAAAAAACAGAAAGTCCAAGCGCTAAAATTAACCAGGGTACTGAGCCAACAAAAGTGCTACTCCAATGCAAAACAATCAAATTCATTACTGATGCAAAGATGAATGTCGACAGTACTTTTCGCTTAGTTAGCGACAATGCAAACATATGAGCAGCTAAGGCAATCGGTGCTACCCACCACTTCCCCACCGGTTCAAAGGCAGCTGAAAGCAGAGCGCCGGATAAGGCCGAAAGAAGAAGTGCTACCAACCCAATGCACTGATCAAACGATCAACACTTGCCCCCAAGGCATAGCGCTCCTTGAATTGATAAATTTCTGAAAGATCTTTTGGTGCTTTCGGTAAAGTTAGATCAACTTTTGGTAACGGTGCATCGCGGGCAACGCGAACCAATTTAGGTGCAATCTTAAGATAATCCGCGCCGGCAATGATTTTTTTGGCTAACGCTGGCGGCAATGATTCGTGGGCTTGCATAGCACCAGCAAGCGCGTCCTCGGCGGTTGCAAAATTGTTGGCAATGACAGCTGCACCTTTTTCGCCAATCCCTTTGACCCCAGGTAATCCATCTGATGGATCTCCGCGGAACATCGCAAAGAGATCGTACCTATCGCCGGGAATTTGGTACTTGTCAGCAACGTATTTAATATCCACCAAATCATGTTGGGAAATTCCTTTAGCAAGATAAACAACCTTGATATCCCGAGCATCATCGACCATCTGGAACAAATCTCGATCTCCAGTAACTATTCGGATCGGGCCTTTTTCGATTTCGGCATACGTTGCCATAACATCATCAGCTTCGTAGTCGTCAACACCAACAACTGGGATACCAAACAAATCAAGTAAATCCAAAAGAATTGGAATCTGCGGAGTGAGAGTTTCTGGCTCCTCCTCCTCTTCCCCACCCTCTTCTTCTAAACGATTAGCTTTGTATTCAGGAAAAATATCTACTCTCCAACTTGGACGCCAATCGCCATCTAGACATGCAACTAAACGATCAGGTTTATACACATTCATTAAACGGGCGGTCATATCTACATAACCACGGATTGCATTAACTGAAGTGCCATCTGGTGCCAGCAATGTGTCAGGCATTCCGTAGTAAGCGCGATACCAAAGCGATGCGCTATCAAGGAGCATTAATGTCATATATCCCCCATTAGATAAGCAACTACTCCGCGGTCGATTCGCTTGACTGCATCTTTACAGACCGGGCGAAGTTTTTCACTAGCTCCACCAATTTGGTTTAATAAATCAACTAATTGCTTGGTGGAGCGAACAAAGTCACCGACTGACATATCGCTTCCCTTTAAGACACTGTTGAGTGAATTACCACTTGCCCATTTATAGGAGATAAAACAGAAACCTGCATCAGGTTCTCGTTGAGTTTTAACGCCAAAATCATTTTCAATCTGTTCCAACGCAGCCCACAAAGAAATAATTTCAGTCAGGGTGGATGTAACCTTTTGACTAGGAAGTTTGGGGGCAAGGTTCTCTTGTGAACGTGACTCAAAGATCATGCAGGAAACAACCGATAACAACTCAGTAGCGTTCAAGTCATCCAGAAGTCCGCGTCGGATTGATTCGGTGAGCAATAGATCGGATTCGGCGTAAATCTTGGTCAAGATCTTGCCCTGAACTGTTGGCTTTTCTCCGTCAATGTATTGCAAATGATCAAGCACCTGACATATTTGGTCGAAGGTTTTAGCTATTACATGTGTGCGATTTTCCACACGCGCAGTTAAGCCATCATTCTCGCGCGTTAACCGACCAGCACGCTCTGCTAAACGCGCATGGTCTTCGCGTTCGGCGCATCCGTGACTTGGGTGCGACTTTAAACTTTTTCGTAAATCTGCGAGCTCGCCTTCCATATGACCACGTTGTCTATTATCAAATGTCTTGCGCTGATCTCGACGACTCAATAAAACTTCTATTTCTTTGATAGAGCGTCTTAAACGTGCATATTCGGAAAAATCACCAAGATGACATTGCGCATCCTTCATTAACTCCTGGATCAATGTCTCATTCTTCCGAATCTGTCGAGTCAGTCCTACTACGGCGCGATCTGCCTGGAATTGCGCAAAGGATGATTCAAGTGATCTTCGTGCGGTTTCTCGGCCAAATCGTGCAATTAAATTGATTGCCATGTTGTAGGTAGGAGAAAAAGATGAGCGCAAAGGATACGTACGAGTTGATGCAAGGCCGGCTGCAGATGCTGAATCAACTGTGGGCGACCACTGAATGACTGCATTACCTTCGATATCGATTCCTCGGCGACCAGCACGACCAGTTAACTGCGTGTACTCCCCTGGAGTGATCGGAACATGGGCTTCACCATTGAACTTGATCAGCTTTTCCAAAACGACCGTTCTAGCCGGCATGTTTATTCCTAGTGCAAGGGTTTCAGTTGCAAACACTGCCTTAACCAACCCGCGTTGGAATAAGTCTTCTACCGCGCCTTTAAAACTGGGCAATAGGCCAGCATGGTGGGCGGCGATGCCTCGTTCTAGAGCGGTTAGCCACTCTTGAAAACCGAGAACTTCTAAATCTTCTTCGGCAATATTTTGGGTGTACCTAAGTGCGGTTTGGCGAATCTCAGTGCGCTCTTCCGGTGAGGTTAAGCGAAGACCGGCGTGCAAACATTGTTTTACCGCAGCATCACAACCAACGCGAGAGAAGATAAAGGTAATGGCCGGCAAGAGGTTTTCGCGTTGCAGCTTCTCAATGATTTCAGCCCGGCTCATTCGGTCGGAAGGCTCTGCAAACCTGCCCCGCCTGTTGCGACCTAAAGACGCTCGCCTGATCGCTTCACGCTCACGTTGAAGGATTTCGGGATTAATCTTTCCTGGTTGATCAAAAAGATCCATCAAGCGATTACCAATAAGGACATGCTGGAACAATGGAATCGGACGGATCTCACTGACGATGACTTCGGTTTCACCGCGGACCTCGCCCAACCATTCTCCAAACTCTTCAGCATTAGATACAGTGGCTGACAAGGAAATCACTTGCACGCTTTCCATAAGGTGAATCAAAACTTCTTCCCAGACCGCTCCGCGAAATTTGTCCGCCAGATAGTGAACTTCATCCATGACGACGCATCCCAAGTTGGTCAAAGTGTTTGAACCTGCATACAGCATGTTACGAAGCACCTCAGTCGTCATAACCAAAATCTCTGCTTCACCATTTATGCTGGTGTCACCTGTTAAGAGTCCCACACGATCTTCACCGAACTTAGCTACAAATTCTGAATACTTTTGATTGGACAACGCCTTAATTGGAGTGGTGTAAAAACATTTCTTTCCAGCCTGCAGGGCGAAGAATGCCGCGAACTCACCGACTACTGTTTTACCTGCTCCGGTCGGTGCGGCCACCAATACACCTTTTCCATCTTCAACGGCGTGGCAAGCTGCAACTTGAAAAGGATCGAATTCAAAATCAAAGGTGAGTAAAAATTCAGTGGTTACTGGATGCTGGCCCCGCAACTTAGCTGCTGCATAACGTTCCGCTGGCGTCGTCATGCGACCCACGTCCTTAGTGCGCCTGGAATACACTCAGCGGTTATTGGTAACTGTCCAATTCTTTCACCGTCGGCGTAGGCGACCGCCTTAGCTTCGATTGTCACATTTCGACTTCTTACTATTTCAACGGCTGGATGAGAAATGTGTGACCCAGCAAAAACACGTGGAAAAACTTTTATAAACTCTATTGTCGATACCGGATGCAAAACCATCACATCAAAAAGCCCATCGACGATGTTCGCATTTGGACATACCAACATCCCGCCACCATATGAGCGGCCGTTAGACACCGCAATCAGCATGGCTTCGGTCGAAATAGTTCGATCATCAAGAGTTATCTCGTAATGTCGTGGTTTGAATCGTGGAAGCTCGATTGCAATAGCCGCGTTGTATTTCATTGGTCCTTTAGGCCAAGCCATTGTGTTGGCTTTTTCGTTGACCACAGCATCAAACCCAGTAGACAAAATGGCACCAAACCATTCACCATCCACTAGTCCCAGATCGACCGCCGTCGGTTCTTGAGTCGTGATTGCTTCAAGTTGCAGATCGAAGGAATCTAGTTTCCACCCTAAAGTTCGGACAAAATCATTACCAGTTCCAGCGGGAATTATTGCTAGCGGAATCTGCGCTGAAACTAGCCGTTGTAGAACGTTGTGCAGAAGTCCATCTCCCCCAACTGCAATCACTCCAGGTGTATCAGGAAATTTTTCAATAAATTGTGAAAGGTGATCACCAAGTGCGACCGATGAGTTGCCAGTAATTATTGTGTACGGGATTCTTCTTTGCGTCAGCCAACCAGCCACATATGTTCCAACCGTGGTCCCCCTGCCCTGACCTGCTACAGGGTTGATCACCAAGGCCCACATAGGAAGACCCTATCGGCTATTCCTTAATAGATGTCGCTGGTTCAATCGCGGAGCTGCCAGTTTCTACTGAATCTGCTTTCTTATCTCGACGACGATCGACCAGGACTGCAATTAATCCAGCCATAAAGTAGAAGAGAATCAAAGGTCCGGATAAGAGGACCATGCTTAAAGGATCGGCGGTTGGTGACAGTGCGGCAACGAAAAAGAAAATAGTAAAGATCCAAATTCTCCACGGCCTCAAAATAGTTTTACCGCGCAAGAATCCAATGAGATTAAATGTCAGCAGGAAGATTGGTAATTCAAAAGCAAGACCTACAAAAAGAATGAGTCGAAGAACGAAATCCAAATAATCATCAAACCTAACTAGGTTGCTAATCGAATCTGGAGTGAAACCAAAAAGAGCTTTGATAGCAACAGGCAAAATGAAATACCCGAGAGTCGCGCCCATTGCGAAGAATGGTGTGGCTGCAGCAACAAACATCACGCTGGTTCGTTTTTCTTTTCTATGAAGCGCCGGAGCAATGAAGGCCCACAACTGATACAACCAGAAAGGGGCTGAAACGATTATTCCAGTTAGTAATGCAACCTTGATCTGCAAATCCAGAGGACCAAGAACACCGCTGATGTAAAGCGCGCCGCAACTAGCAGCCCCAGATTCTTGAGCGGCTCGTAAGTCGCATACTGGTTTAGCTAGGGTGACGATGATTGAATCGTAGAAATACCACCCTCCACTGAAAGCAACCAATACTGCAATCGCGGAACGAAGAACTCGTTTTCGTAATTCGCGTAAGTGGTCTAGAAGGGGCATCCGTGCTTCATTAACAGATGCCATTTATCTACTTCTCGGTTTTGCCGTCTTCTTCGATCACGGTGTCATCAGCCTTCATTTCCTTCATTTCACTCTTGAAAATGCGCATAGAGCGACCAAGTGAACGGGCTGAATCGGGCAAACGCTTAGCACCGAACAAAACAAGTACAACTATGAGAAGGATGACGATCTCTCTTGGACCCAAATTCATAACGTTAACTCCTTGGCTAATATTTGAGCCTAGGCTACATCAGATCCCTTTGAATGGGTAGGCGGTTTCAGCGTGCTTTGTAACGATCCAGCATCGATTGGGCCATCACCGCTATTGATTTTCTAATTTCTGGGGGCGACTTCAAGGACACAGCATTTCCTGAGGCCAAGACTGATCGCTCAACCCACTGCTGCGAAAAACTCTCAAATTCAAAGTGAGAATTTACAGCCAAATCGGTTTTCTTGAACCGCTCAGCGATCTCACGGGTAGGAGTTAGAACTTTAACCGCGCAGGTGTACCTCGAGTTTTGATTGGAGTTCAGGGGTACAGCATTAGAAACATCATGTGCCTTTGCACTTTGAATCCGATCGATTCGAAACTGCCTGAAGTCGGCTGCAGTTAAGCAATAAGAACTTAAGTAGCGTTGACCGTCCGCTTCGATAATTTCAATCGGATGAATAATTCGGCTACTGACTTCATCGCGATACAAGGAATGGTAGGAAATTTCTAGTCCGGATCTAGTTTTCATGGCTTCTGTGATCGCACTCGAGACATCTTGGTTAACAACTGATGTAGCCGATAATGCACTAGGAAGTTTTATTAAAGTTGCCAACCGCTGCGATAGAAATTCAATTCTTTCTAATAGGTCATTTCGATCCGCAGTTAAAGCCGAACGCAACAGGTCCAAACCGAGAAGAAGGGCCACTCCCTCATCAAAAGTTATAGATCGTGGCTTTGCGAGTGTGTCAGCGTTATGAATAGTTACGAATCCAGACTCGAAATCTAAGTCCATTAACTCCAGAGGCGTGTACCCAGGAAGCCCACACATCCACAAAGTCGTCAGGTCATCTGTCATTTGACCCTGACTTACTTCAAATACCTGTGATAGCTCCTTTAAAGAGATTCCTTGATGAGAACTAATGTAGGGAACAAGGTCCAAAAGCCTTGCCGTACGTTCTAAAGGCGAAGAGAATTTTTTAGCCATGATTTTTCACCAAAGCCTCAAGATGGGTTACAACGAGATCCCTTAGTACGGCAGGTTCTTGCACAAAAGCATCTAACCCATGCCACAACACCAATGAACATAAAGAATCCATGCTCAGAATCGGAATTCTGATTTGATCCCATTCTCCAAGTGAATGTGTTGACACAGCCAAGGCGCGAAGCGAAGCAGCTTTACCTACTCGGACATCAACTAGAGCAAATTCATTGACCGTTGATTCTGAAAAAGTTTTTCGAGGGTCAAAACCAATTGGGGTTTCAAAATCACTTGGTCCCGCGCCGGAAGTGATAGAACCGTGAATTCGATCTACTCTGAAGGTTCGAATCTCTTGGATGTCCTGATCAACGCCCGAGAGATACCAGTAACCATTACGAGTCGACAACGCAATAGGAACTATGTGCCGAGCGTTGACATTCAAAGCTGTATCTAGGTAGGAAAATTCAAGTAATCCCTTTTGCGCAATTGCCTTAGTGATCAGAGAAAGATCCTGTCCCCCATCACTTAACTTTTGAACTGTGCCGGGAATAGATATCTCATCACTTGGTATACCAATAGAGCGAAGTTTTAAGAGCGCTTTTTGTGCGGCATCCCCAAAAGAAGCTTCCTGCCACGCTTCTGCAGCCAATGAGAGCAATGAAACTTCAGTCGACGAAATGTCGCCCAATTCAAACTGATATTTTTCTTGCTTGATCCGGTAGCCCGCTTCATCATTGAATAAAGGATCAAAACTGCCGACTTCAATTTCAATTCCTAGCGAGCGAAGATCATCCTTGTCTCGTTCAAACATTCGTTCTTTTGTTTCAGCGCTACCATCGTAGCCTTCAACAGATTTGAAAATTTCAGATTTTGTGAGAAATCTTTTAGTTGCTAGTAGGGCGATGGTTAGATTGATTAAACGCTCAATCTTCCGAGACACCGTAAGCACCCTTCGCCGGACGTCGTCGACGTGCCAAAACTTCAACACCTGGAGCCATTCTGCGGCTTTGAATCAGAAAACCGGTGTGCCCAATCATGCGCTGTTGAGGACGTACCGCTAAACCTTCATGATGCCAACCACGAACAAGAGTTTCCGAACTCTCAGGTTCGGTGAAGCGTCCATCTTCCTTTAAAGCTTCTGCGGTAGCTGAAAGTTGAGTTGTGGTTGCCACATAAGCAAGAAATACTCCACCAGGACGCAATGCTCGTGCGGAAATATCGATGCACTCCCATGGTGCAAGCATGTCCAAAATCACTCGGTCGTATTCGGAATCAAAACTCTGATCCTGTAGATCTCCTACCGTCAAAGACCAGTTTTCAGGGGCAGATTCGAAATAGGAATCGACATTGGAGCGAGCGTTATCAGCAAAGTCTTGCCTACGTTCAACCGAATGCACTGTTCCAGTTGGTCCTGTAGATCGCAACAAGGAAATAGTCAACGCACCGCTTCCTACGCCGGCTTCAAGTACTCGTGCACCTGGATAGATATCAGCAACTCCAACAATCATTGCTGCATCTTTTGGATAAACAATCGTCGCCCCGCGCGGCATAGTTAAGACGTAATCAGCTAGTAAAGGTTTAAAAGCGGTGAATTTCAATCCGGCAGTTGTGCTAACTACCGATCCTTCCGGCATACCAATCAACTCATCGTGGGTAATCCACCCTTTGTGTGTATGCCACTCTTTTCCAGGGGTAATCGTGAAGCTGTACAACTTTCCCTTTGGATCGGTCAATTGAATGCGATCGCCGGCTCCGAAATACCCAAGATTAGACACGGGAGCATCTTAGGCGAAAATGTTGCGCAAAGTACGAGTATCTTCAGTCAGGTGAATGAAGCAAACAATCTACGTCTATCACCCAGCGCGGTGAGCGAGTACGTGAATTGTCCGCAGCTCTATAAGTACCGCAAGATTGAGAAGTTACCTGAACCGCCGTCGCTAGATGCTGAACGTGGAACCCTGGTTCACACAGTTTTGCAGGATCTTTTTGAATATCCGAGCAATGAACGAACACCACAAACCGCGATAGATCTATTACCTTCGCGGTGGAGCGCTCAATTGTCGCAAAAACCAGAGCTTGTTGAAATGGTTTCCAATGAAAAAGAATGGCTCGATAGAGCCTCTTCACTGTTGACGACCTATTTCACTCTTGAAAATCCTGCAACCTTTGAAGCAACGCACCGTGAAATGCATTTAGAGAATGATTTTGACACAAATGTTTACTTGCACGGCTACGTTGATCGTTTGGATATTGCACCCACTGGCGAAGTTAGGATCGTTGACTATAAGACTGGCAAATCGCCAAAGCCCGGTTGGGAAGAGAAAGCTCTGTTTCAACTTCGAGTATATGCACTTCTTTATTGGAAGAAAACAGGCGTACTCCCCCGACTGCTGCAACTGATTTATCTGGGTGATGGTCGAGTCGTAAAGAGCAATCCGACGCAAAGTGAAGTTGAATCCGTTGAGAAAGTTTTACATCGTGTTGCAAAAGACATTTTCACTTCAATAGATAAAGAGTATTGGCCACCCAAGCCTTCACGTTTGTGTGACTGGTGTTACTTTAAAAAGATTTGCCCGGCGCACAATAATTAAATTGTGGCGGAAAAGTCTTCAAGCAAGTGCTGAAGTTTTTCATAACTCAACTGTTCTAAGGAAGAGATTACGCGAACTTTTGCTGATTCTTGGATAGTTACTAGGTGTGGAACCGCAATTAAATACGCCCCACTGGACATGGCCGCATTCATACCGGTCAATGAATCTTCAAAAACCAAACAGTTTTGTATGTTTGAAGCTGTCATCGTTGCGGCTTTTAGGTAGCAATCTGGATGTGGCTTTGTATTGGGGACGTCATCTGAACTTATGGAAAAAGGGAACAACTGATGACCCAAGTTATCCAAAACGGCGTCAACGATGATGCGTGGACTAGCTGAGACTAAACCAGTTTTAACGCCTCTACTTTGTAGATCACGAACTAGATTCAAGGCACCCGGCATGGTGGGAGTATTACCTCGCATTTTCAGAGCTTGGGTGTCAATCAAAGTCTGCGTGAAGTACTCAGGTGTTTCCGCGCCATTGCATTTGTCATGCATGTATTTGCCAACGCGCGATAGAGGTCCACCAAGGCAGGCAACTTGATCCTCGTCGGTCCAGTTGTATCCAAACTTACGGGTTACCTCAATCTCAGACTTAAACCATTCTGGTTCTGAATCAACCATAAGGCCATCCATATCGAAAAAGACCGCGTCAAAGAAACCGGCGCTCATTAGTTTGCGTTGAAATATTTAGCTTCAGGGTGATGCACGATGATGGCAGATGTTGACTGCTCAGGATGTAGTTGGAATTCTTCAGAAAGTTCCACACCGATTCGACCTGGATCCAGCAGTTCGCAGAGTTGTATTTGTTGCTCTAAATCTGGACAGGCTGGATAACCAAATGAATAGCGCGAGCCTCGGTATCCCTGATCCAAGATCCCTTGCAAATCAGATGAGTCATCATTCTTAACTGACAGTTCTTCACGAACACGGGCGTGCCAGTGTTCAGCCAGGCTTTCGGTTAACTGAACTGAAAGACCATGCAGCTCCAAATACTCACGGTAATTATTAGCTGCAAAAAGTTTAGCCGCCGCTTCGCTAACCGTTGAACCCATAGTGACCACATGGAAAGCAACAACATCAGTTTTTCCTGACTCCTTCGAGGCAAAGAAATCACTGACACATAAACGACGATCCCGTGTTTGTCGTGGGAAAGTAAACCTAGTTCGCTCTTGTCCTTTTTGTTCACCTTCGTGATGCAGAATTACTAAGTCATTTCCTTCGCTGTAACATGGAAAATATCCATAAACCACTGCAGCGTTAAGCCAGCCACTTGATTGAACTTCATTGAGCAGTGAGCGCAAGCGCGGCCGACCTTCGGCTTCAACCATGTTTTCATACTCGCCGCGATTACCCTTTAGGCCCCACTGACCCACAAACAAAGCTCGCTCATCCAACATCCCCGCATAGTCGCTCAGTTGAATGCCTTTTACGACGCGAGAACCAAAGAAAGGCGGATTTGGAATATCAACATCAAGTGCAACATCACTACGACGAGTATCAATCGGAAGATCTTCATTCTTGACCCGAGTGTTGGCAACTTTTCTCTCGCGAAGTGCGGGCAAAGCCGCACCAGGTTCACCACGCTTTACCGCCATGATTGAATCCATTAGGCGCAAACCTTCGAAAGCATCACGGGCATAGCGAACTTCGCCTGGAAACAGCGCTGCTAAATCCTGTTCCACATACGCACGCGTAAGTGCAGCGCCTCCAAGAACGATCGGCCATTTTTGGTCCAACCCTCTTGCGGTTATCTCCTGAAGATTCTCCTTCATGATTACCGTTGATTTAACAAGTAACCCACTCATTCCAATAGCGTCTGCATTTGAATCTATTGCACCGTCAATAATCTGATTAATGGTTTGCTTAATGCCGATGTTCACAACTCGGTAACCATTGTTAGTAAGAATGATGTCAACCAAATTCTTACCAATATCGTGCACATCGCCCTTTACGGTTGCGAGCAACATGGTGCCGCGACCTTCATCGCCTGTTTTTTCCATAAAAGGTTCGAGCTGAGCCACAGCGGTCTTCATTACTTCAGCGCTCTGAAGAACGAAGGGCAACTGCATCTCACCCTTGCCAAACAGTTCTCCAACGATCTTCATGCCTTCTAGTAAATGACTGTTAATGATTTCTAGTGGTGGCGTTCCTAAAGCCATCGCTTCTTTCAGGTCATCGTCTAGGCCAACTTTCTCGCCATCAATAATTCGGCGCTGAAGTCGCTCATATAGCGGCAAGGCGGCAAGCGCTTCGGCACGAGCATTTTTGCTAGTTGCCAGTTCTACGCCATCAAATAGTTGCAAAAACTCCTGAAGTGGATCGTAGGTGCACTCATCACCATTGAAAGTACGGCGATCATAAATGAGATCTAGTGCTACCTGTTTTTGACGCTCATCAATTCTTGCCATCGGCGTGATTTTTGAGGGATGGACGATGGCCGAATCAAGACCAGCTTGAACGCACTCATGAAGGAATACGGAGTTGAGAACTACGCGTGCTGCAGGATTCAAACCAAAGGAAACGTTGCTTACGCCAAGTGTCGTTTGCACTTGCGGGAACTCCGTTTTCAAGCGACGAATAGCTTCGATTGTTTCGATGCCATCCTTACGAGTTTCTTCCTGACCGGTTGCAATTGGAAAGGTAAGACAATCGATCAAGATGTCGCCAACGTTCATACCCCAGTTATCTCGAAGATCAACAATCAAGCGACGAGCTACGCGTAATTTCCACTCGGCATCACGTGCTTGACCTTCTTCATCAATAGTTAACGCGACAACGCTTGCACCATGTTCCTGAACAAGCGGCATGATTTTTGCAAAACGTGATGTTGGACCATCACCATCTTCGTAATTGACTGAATTGATAACGCAGCGACCACCTAGATGCTCTAGCCCAGCTTTCAAAACAGCCGGTTCGGTTGAATCAAGAACAATTGGAAGGGTGCTTGCGGTAGCAAATCGTGAAGCTAACTGACTCATGTCTGCTGCCCCGTCTCGACCTACGTAATCAACGGACAGATCCAACATATGCGCACCATCTCGAATCTGGTCACGCGCGATTTCTACGCACTTCTCCCAGTCCTCAGCCAGTAAAGCATCTCTAAAAGCTCGTGAACCATTCGCATTGGTTCGCTCACCAATTGCTAAATATGTTTTGTCCTGTCTAAAGGGCACATACTGATACAAAGAAGAAGCCCCAGGATCTAGATCAGGGGTTCGTGTTGCAATTGGTTTACCACTAACTTTTTCGACGACAGCTGACAAATGTTCAGGTGTGGTTCCACAGCAACCACCGACTAGTGAAATCCCATAATCGTTAACAAAACCCTCGAGTGCTACAGCAAGTTCATTAGGTCCAAGTGGATAGGAAGCTCCGTTTGCACCTAGCACCGGCAAACCGGCATTTGGCATTACAGAGATAGCCACTTTGGCATTTTTGCTCAGGTAACGAAGGTGTTCAGACATTTCAGTGGGGCCGGTTGCGCAATTTAGGCCGATCAAATCAATTCCCATAGGTTCTAATGTGTTGAGCGCCGCACCGATTTCAGAACCTAGAAGCATCGTTCCAGTTGTTTCTACAGTTACTTGCGCAATTAAGACAATATCGCGATCAGTTTCACCAATAGCTAGTCGACAACCATTGATCGCTGCTTTAACTTGCAGTAAATCCTGCGAAGTTTCAACCAATAAAGCATCACATCCGGAATCAGACAATCCCTTTGCAGCTGTGTAATAGGCAATCTTTAAATTCTCATATGTTGTGTGTCCAAGACTTGGAAGTTTCGTTCCGGGTCCTAGTGAGCCCAGAACGAATCTAGGTTTTGCAGTCGTAGAGAAAGCGTCGGCAGCCGCTCTCGCAATTTTTCCTCCGGCGAAGGCAAGTTCATAAATTCGATCTTCAATTCCATAGTCGGCTAAGTTGGACCAATTGGCACCAAATGTGTTTGTCTCAATCGCATCTACGCCTGCAGCTAGATATTCATTATGAACGGAACGAACAATGTCGGGGCGACTAACATTTAAAATCTCATTGCAACCTTCGTGATTTTGGAAGTCTTCTAAGGTTGGATTTGCGGCTTGGAGCATGGTGCCCATAGCGCCATCTGCGACAACTACCCGCGATGCTAAGGCTTCACGAAGCAGCCCAGGACGCTTGGTAGATGTACTCATTTGCCCAAGGTTACCTTAAGGTTGCTTTCATGGAGATTCATCAGATTCCTCTTCTCAGAGAACCCATCATGATCATGGCCTTTTCGGGGTGGAATGATGCAGCAGAAGCGGCATCTGGAGCCGTTGAGCATTTGCTATCTGGTTGGCGCGATAAGAACGATGATGTTCTTCCCGAATTGATTGCAAATGTTGAATCCGAGGACTTTTACGACTTTCAAGTAAATCGTCCTGTCGTATCTGTCGATGAATCTGAGATTCGTAGCATCACCTGGCCATCCACCCAAGTGTTCGGAATGGCTATTCCGTCGATGAGTCGGGATTTAGTGATCGTTACAGGCGTTGAGCCATCCATGAAATGGAAGAGTTTTACTTCTGACATTTTAGATCTTGCAGATGATCTAGAAGTTTCATTGATTGTTTCTCTTGGTTCGCTGTTAGCAGACGTTCCCCACACGCGACCAATCACAGTCACCGGAACCGGTGCCCACCCATCAATAGCACACCGACTTGGTGTGTCGGTATCAAAATACGAAGGTCCAACTGGAATCTTGGGAATTATTCAAGATGGTTGCATGCGCAGAGGAATTGACGCAATTTCTTTGTGGGCCGCGGTTCCTCACTATGCAGCAAATGCGCCTTCTCCTAAAGCCACGCTAGCGCTGATTAATACTTTAGAAGAGTTTTTGAACATAAAGATTCCTTTATCGGATTTGCCGGATCGCGCCGATGCGTGGGAAAACGAGGTGAATGATTTAGCCGCTGAAGATTCCGAAATCGCTGAATATGTAAAAGCGCTAGAAGAAAGTAAAGACGCCGCCGAACTTCCAGACATATCAGGTGACACGATTGCTAAGGAATTTGAACGATATTTACGAAGACAACAGGAAGATTAAATCTTTAAACCCAAAAGTGCATCCAGCGCAACCCTTAATTGATCGCTATTTCCACCCTGTGCACCTGAAAGCGTCAAGGAGCTCCAGCTTTTAAGTTGAGACACAATTAGTGGTGTATCCAAATCATCGCTAAGTGCCACGACCATAGAATTGATTAAATCTTGAGTTGGTGCGCAATCTTGTTGTGCAAGTGCAGCGGTCAGTTGATCAATCGCCTCTTGCGCCTCTTGCAAAACATCATCACTCCACATTCGGTCGGATCGGTAATGATCCGACATGAGCGCCCAGCGAATGACCATGGGGTCAACGCCATCAGCAATCAGACGGGAAACAAAGACCAGGTTTCCTTTGCTCTTACTCATTTTTTCGCCATCAAGACCGATCATTCCGGCATGTACATAAGAAGCAGCTAGCTCCTTGCCATTAATAACTCGCGCTTGAGCGGCACACATTTCATGATGAGGGAAAATCAGATCACTTCCCCCACCTTGAATATCAATCAAAGTTTCTTCCAAATCGGACGGCTCTAAATACTCCAGCGCAATTGCGGTGCATTCAATGTGCCAACCGGGTCTACCTTTTCCTAAACTCGAATCCCATCCAGGTTCATTTACTCTTTGAGACATCCATACGAGGCAATCAAGTGGATCAGATTTTCCTACGCGGTCAGGGTCTCCCCCGCGCTCTTTGAAAATTTCCAGCATTTTGGCTTGGGAAAAGTTTGATCGACTTCCGAAATCAGGATCCTTCTTGACCGAAAAGTACAAGTCACTGTCAACCGGATAAATACTGGATTGCTCTTCTAACTCTGAAATCGCTTGTACTACCAATGGAATCGCCTCAACTGCGCCGATGTAATGTGCAGGAGGTATAACTCTTAAATGGACCATGTCCGAGCGGAATAAATCAATCTGTTGCTGCGCTAATTCGCTCCAGTCAACACCATCTCGATTAGCTCGCTCCAAGAGTGGATCATCTATATCTGTGATGTTCTGAACATAGGAAACGTGCGCTCCAGTTGCTCGCAAGTAGCGATTAATCAAATCAAAGGTTAAGTACGTTGCTGCGTGTCCCAAATGGGTTGCATCGTATGGCGTAATTCCACACACATACATTCGATAGGTGCGCTTCTTTTCCAAGGCTTTCTTGCTCGATGTTGCGGTATCGGTCAAAACCAAAGCGGGAAAATCTTTAACCTGGACCACACTAGGAACAGCTACCTCAGTCCAAGAATTCATGGGCTAATCGTATTACTAAGTTAGAAAGCCGGCCACGGCACTGCTGGCCAATTAGGGTTGGGCTGAGGAAAGGTACCTTCATTTAATAGTCGCTGGACTCTTGCTGCCAGGGCGTCTATCTCTTGCGTCGTTAACAAGGTTTCCAATTGTGTTCGCAACTCACCTTCGAGAGAGATTACTGCTTTCTTGAGTATTTCAATTTCGTTGGTGGTTAAGAAATCACCCGCCCATTGCCAAAGAACGGTACGCAGTTTGTCTTCGACGTGGAAAGTGACGCCATGATCGCAGCCAAAAACAACATCATCATTGATTGGCAGAAGATGACCAATTTTTCGATCTGTATTATTTATAACCGCGTCAAAAAGTGCCATCGCACGAAGTCCCGGATGATCAGTTGCGAAGAATTTTGCTAGATCGATACTTTCATCAATGGTGATCCACTCTTGCGCCATGCCTTCGCCGTAAGGACCGTCTCGCAAAACAGTTAGAGGCACAACGTTAAAGCCGAGATACTCGCTTACTAGATATGCAGCGTATTCACGATGAGCTAAGTAGCCATCTGGAAAATCCCAAAGTGGTCGCTCACCAGCTTTTGGTTTATAGATGCACACCATTTCTTGGCCAGCTATATCAGCTATTGCATACAAAGTTGCGTTAGATGCATCTACTAAACGACCGGTCACACGCAGAACGCCGTCTCGGAGATTAATTAACTTAGCGTCGGTAGCCATTAGCCCTAGGACACAAATGCCCTCTTGGATCAATCGGTATCCCACAGAAAGGGCATGGTAAACGGCCAGCGTTTACTACTGCTTTTGACCGTTGCGCAAAGGCTAAAGCCATTCCTAAAGAAAAGTTGATTTCAAGAACCTGACCTTCGGCCTCTTGCTCATCATCTTCTAATTCATAGAGTTCGAATGAGAGAAGCTGCTCTGCCTCATTCCAGGCCAATGAGATTGCTCCGACCTGGAACTCTTCATCCACCGGTGTATCTAACGGGGCGTCATCTTGGGGTTCAGTGGTTACCGATATTAAGGGACTGCTCTTTCGGACTTCGGCAACTATTAATTCAAGACGATTTGCGATTGCTTGTACCTGTGCTTTTTCCAGCGCGACACTGACAATGCGATTCTTATCTCGCGCCTGAACAAAGAATGCACGCTCACCTGGTGCACCGATAGTTCCTGCGACGCATCTTTCAGGATTGGTAAAGACATGTCTCACTTACCAGCGCCCCCGCCTAGTAAGTTCTTCGATCGCTTGGGATCAAGCAGCAAATCCGTAACGACTGCGCGTGTGTCATTGACCAGCAAAATTCGGGGTTTGATCCCGGAGAATTCAAGGATTGAAACGGATGCCGGATCAATCACAATTCGCTGAAACTCATCCAGATGCATTCCTAATGCCGATGCGACGATGGATTTAATAACATCACCATGGCTCACAAAAACCGCCACTTTCGAATCTGGCAACGAGGCAGCTTGATGAACTGAAGTCATTGCTCGGGACTGCATCGCGGCAATTCCTTCGCCTTCTGGAAAGTACATTCGACTAGGTGACTCTTGAACCGTTTTCCATTCCTTTTTTCGCGCCAAAGAAACCAGTCGCTTACCGCTCCATTGACCGTAATCAACTTCGTTGAGATTTGGATCAATCATGGGTACGAACATCGAGTTCGCTGAAAGCACGCAACCGTTGAGCCACGGTGAGATTGTTTCAAAACATCTTTCCATCGGTGAAATACGTAGCTGTGCTACTGGGAAACTTCCTAGACGAGCGGAAAGTTCCTCGGACTGTTTTATTCCCTTAGGCGACAAGTGAACATTAGGGATTCGACCGGACAACACACCTGAGGCATTGGACTCGGAGTGAGCATGTCGAATTAAAACTAGGCGCATAATGAAAGGCTATCGCAGCTTTTGCTATCAGGCCTTGCTAAGGTCACGCCATGGAAAAACGACGAGCGGGAAACAGCGGCTTAGCTCTCTCTCGCCTCGGTTTGGGAACAATGACCTGGGGTCGTGATACCGATGAGATAGAAGCGGCAGACCAATGTCGAGCTTTCTTAGATGCAGGTGGCAATTTCTTGGATACCGCCGCAACATACGGCGATGGAGATAGTGAGCGCGTCATCGGTGGTCTGGTAGGAACGCTTTTCCCAAGGGATGAAGTCATCATTGCCACCAAAGCTGGAATCAGTTTTTCCGAAGGTGTTCGTAAGGTCGATGCGTCACGACACTCTTTGATCGCCGATCTTGATCGCTCACTGAATCGTCTTGGAACTGATTTTGTAGATATTTGGCAGGTTCATAATTGGGATGAGACGACTCCCCTAGATGACACCTTATCCGCGCTGGATTACGCATACACAACTGGACGTGCGCGCTACGTAGGAGTGAGTAATTTTTCGGGTTGGCAGTTAGCCCGCGCTGCGACTAAACAGCAATCAAATTCTATGAAGGCTCCTTTAACGACAGTTCAGAGTGAATACTCATTGCTCAATCGATCGGCAGAGTATGAACTAATTGATGCAACCCTTGAGTGTGGTTTAGGTTTTTTGGCATGGGCACCATTGGCTCGCGGTGTTTTGACCGGAAAGTATCGCAAAGGAGTTCCAAGTGATTCACGTGGCGCAGCACCGCATTTTGCAAAGCATATTGAACCTTATCTCGATGCTCGTTCATCAAAAATTGTCGAAGCGGTAGCAGTTGCCGCCGAAGGTTTAGGTTTCTCACCGCTTGAGGTTGCACTAGCGTGGGTACGAGATGCACCAGGAGTTACTAGTGCGTTGATCGGTGCCAGAACTGGAGCACAACTTCGTGGCGTTCTAAAGAGTGAAGAGATTTCACTTCCTGGAATCGTCCGAACAGCCCTTGATGAAGTAAGTCTTTAGGCGTGTTCTAAAAAGTCTTTCAGAACTCTAGTACCGAAAGTTAGACCTTCTACGGGAACTCTTTCGTCAACACCATGAAACATCGCCATGAAATTGAAATCCGCATCCAATTTCAAAGGCGAAAATCCATATCCGATGATTCCTAGATCAGCTAGAGCTTTATTATCCGTTCCACCGCTCATGACATATGGAACTGGGATAGCAACAGAGTCTTCTTTTATAAGTGCATTGCACATGGCATCGACCAGATCGCCTTCGAAAGGAACTTCAAGTGCTTTGTCACGAGTGATGGTTTCGACAGTAACGTTCTCACCGATCAAGCTTTTAATTGTTGAATTGAGTTCATCCTCAAATCCAGGAATGAATCGACCATCGATAACCGCACTTGCTGAACCAGGAATCACATTTGCCTTATATCCAGCATCCAACATCGTTGGATTTGCGGTGTTTTGCAGCGTTGCACCAATCATGGTTGAAGCGAAACCGATCTCCTTGAGCAAAGGACGTAGATCCTCTTCGTTGTATGGCTTACCTGTCTCTTCTGCAATGCGCTTAAAGAAAGCTTTCACAGTCTTGCTATAACGTTGTGGCCATTCGAAGCGGCCAATCTTCGCAACTGCCTCTGTTAGGCGCGTGATTGCATTGTCATCATTCATCATGGAGCCATGACCAGCGCGACCTTGTGCAGTCAGGCGCATCCAGTGAATTCCTTTTTCGGCTGTTTCAATCAGATAAAGACGCTTTCCACCAGTTACGGTGACTGAGAAGCCACCAACTTCAGATACTGCCTCTGTGCATCCGGCAAAAACCTCGGGATGATTCTTCACCATGAAGTGAGAACCGAAAACACTGCCAGCTTCTTCATCGGCAAAGAACGCTAGAACAATGTCGCGCTCTGGAACGAAACTAGTTCGCTGCCAATCCCTTACAGTTGCAAGGATCATCGCATCCATATTTTTCATATCTACAGCGCCACGTCCCCAAATAAATCCATCTTTAATCACAGCAGAAAATGGATCAACAGACCAATCATCTGCATTAGCGGGAACAACATCAATATGTCCGTGTACTACTAAACCTGGACGTGCCGGATTGCTTCCCTTAATGCGTGCGATCACATTGCATCGCCCTGGTGCAGATTCATAGACAGTTGGTTCAATTCCAACTTCAGTCAACAACTTTGCGATGTATTCGGCTACTTCCTTTTCATCACCTTTGCCATCTCCAAAATTAACGCTCGGAATTCGAATTAATTCCTGACAGATTCGGATGGCCTCTAGTTCAAGTTCGCTGTGTGTAGTACTCATTTCGCTATTCTCGCACCCAATTGCTATCCTTTGCTATCACTTAGTCCGGGTGGCGGAATTGGCAGACGCGCTAGCTTGAGGTGTTAGTTCCCGCAAGGGATTAGGGGTTCAAGTCCCCTCTCGGACACATGAAAATAGATGATGCACTATCGCTCATCCGCGAAATTCCTGATTATCCAAAACCAGGTATTCGCTTTCAAGACATAACACCTTTATTAGCCAACGGCGAAGCATTCATTGCAATTACTGAAGAATTCGCCACCTACGCCGATTCCTCTACTTTGATTGCTGGCATTGAAGCACGCGGATTTATTTTTGCATCAGCGGTAGCCAACCACTTACGAAGTGGCTTCGTTCCTATTCGAAAAGCGGGAAAACTTCCACACTCGACAATTTCTGAGAGTTATGGCCTTGAATATGGCAATGATACTTTAGAACTGCACATTGATGCTGTTACACCTGGTTCCAAGGTTCTGCTGATCGATGACGTTTTAGCTACAGGCGGAACAATCAGTGCGGCGATCGAATTAATTCAGCGGCTCGGTGGGCAGGTCACTCATGTACTCGCGCTCCTTGAAATCAGTGGGCTTCCTGGACGAGAGAGACTTAATCAAAAATACCCAGAGATTCCCGTTACTTCGCTGCTAGTTTCTTAGCACTATGGCAGGATGCGCCACATGGCTGAATTGATTTACTACTGCGGAACCATGGATAGCGGAAAATCCACTCTCGCTCTTCAAACCGCGCATAATCATCAAAGCCGAGGACGTACAGGGTTGATTTTCACCAACAAAGATAGAGCCGGTTCTGGCGTCATCTCATCTCGTTTAGGTCTTTCCAGTCCTGCAATAGAAGTTTCGCCAGAACTAGACATTCATAAACTGGTTGTAGATAAATTGTCTATGGGTGAACGCGTCGATTACATCATCTGTGATGAGGCTCAGTTCTACGAAAGTGTCCAAATTGATCAATTAGCTCGCGTTGTGGATGGTCTCGGAATCGATGTTTTCGCATTTGGAATCTTGGCCGACTTTAGAACCAAACTTTTTCCAGGTTCGGCGCGATTAGTCGAACTTGCAGATCGAGTAAATACTCTGCAAGTGGAAGCGCTGTGTTGGTGCGGCTCCCGTGCAACGCACAATGCGCGAACAGTTGGTGGCGTAATGGTTGTAGAAGGCGAACAAGTTGTTGTTGGAGATGTTACGCCGGATGCAGCGGTAGCCTATGAAGTTCTCTGCCGCAGACACCACATGCGTCAAGTTACTGCCCGAGCATCACGTGCGGCTCACACATCTTCCATCCCCCTACCGTTCAAGGAGTAATAATGAAATCACGCGGTTATGCAGCTCTTTCAGCAAAATCCGACCTTACTGCCTATGAATTTGATCGTAGAGCAGTTGGCGAATATGACGTTGCTTTAGATATTTCATACGCAGGCATCTGTCATAGCGATATTCACCAGGTTGCCGAAGAGTGGGGTCCTGCAATATTTCCCATGGTTCCTGGCCACGAAATTGCCGGTGTTGTGACCTCTATTGGAAGCAAGGTGACAAAGTTTTCAGTTGGCGACAAAATCGGCGTTGGAGTCTTTGTTGATTCGTGTCGTAAGTGTGCAAGTTGTGTTCAAGGATTGCAGCAATACTGCGTTGAAGGAATGACGGGAACGTATAACGGATTGGAGCGTGACGGAACAACTGTTGCGATGGGCGGTTATTCCAATAATTTTGTCATCAATCAAGATTATGCGGTACGAATCCCTGACAACTTGCCAATCGAAGGAGTAGCGCCTCTGCTGTGTGCTGGAATTACCTTGTATTCACCCATCAAACACTGGAAAGTTAAATCCGGCATGAAGGTAGCGGTGATGGGGTTGGGCGGCCTGGGACACATGGGTGTTAAGTTTGCAGTAGCAATGGGCGCCGAGGTCACAGTCTTGTCTCACTCCCCTAGCAAAGAAGCTGATGCAATCGCTATGGGCGCACATCATTTCGTGAGTACCAAAGATGCAAGTAACTTAGCTCCGCTAGCTAAAACATTCGATCTTATTTTGAACACGGTAAGTGCCGAATTGGTTATCGGCGACTACCTGAATCTATTGAAACTAGATGGCACACTCGTAGTAATTGGTCTTCCGGGTAAACCATACGAAGTACATGTTGGAACTTTGCTCAATGGTCGTCGCTCCATTGCAGGCTCAATGATTGGCGGAATTCCGGAGATGCAGGAAATGCTTGATTTCTGTGCTGAACATTCGATCGTAAGTGATGTTGAAGTTATTAAACCGGATTACATCAACGAGGCGTACAAGCGAACCGTCGCAAGTGATGTCAAATACCGCTTCGTGATTGATGCAGCCAGTTTTTAAAGGGCGTGCACAGCAAGGGCTAGAATCGGTGCAATGGCTAAAGCCGGCAACAGGTTTCCAACCGCAACGCTTTTAATGTTGAGTAATTTTAAGGCGATACAAATCAACATAATTCCACCAACAATTGTCATGGCGTCTACTTGATAGCCAGCTAAAACTTCACCCAGTCCGAAGCCAATAACTGTCCATACTCCTTGATAAATACCAACAGGTATCGCTGAAACAGCAACTCCCCAACCAAGTGAAGTGGCAAAAGCCATCGCAGCGAAAAAGTCGAGCGTACTTTTGAGGATCAACTGATCTATACCAGTTCCCATTCCATCACTAATACTTCCTAGGATCGCTAGCGGTCCGATAGCAAAAAGTAGTGAGGCGGCAACAAAACCTTCAACAAAATTTGATTCACTCGATGCTCTAAATCGAATTCGCAATCGTTCGCCCAAAGAATCTAATCGGTTTTCCAGTTTCAAAGCCGAACCGATCAGGCCCCCAATTAACAGCGAGCCTAAAACCACCAGCAAACTCCAGCCTTGTGGAAGGGCGTTGTTGTAACGATCTGACCACAAAGGGATCAAAGCTGTTGCTGCGCCGAGCAAGGTAACCAGACCCAGAACATCTGTTAACAAAGTTCTGGTTCTTATAGGCATTCGATTTCCAACAAGAACACCGAGAGAGGCCCCAGAAACAATCGTTATGACATTGATGATTGTGCCGATACCAGGAAACATTTGCTGATTATACTCATGCAATGTCTAACCCATTTCTAGAGTTCTTGCGTCCGCATAAAACCGTTCCACAGACCCCTTGGACCGCTAGTTCTCGTTGGGACTTAAAGCCCTTTCGTGTTGGTGTTCTTTTCTTTGGCCTTTTCATTTTTGGATTGGGCGATGCACTAGTTATTCAAAGCACGATCGGTAATGGCTCTTGGTCAGTGTTGGCACAAGGTGTTTCCGGAAAACTTGCTATCACTATGGGCTGGTCCACTTTTGCGATAAGTACCTTGGTTTTGTTGTTGTGGATTCCACTTCGAGAAAAACCGGGCTTTGGAACTATTTCAAATATCGTAATTATTGCTTTCGCGATTCAAGTTGGGGTTACTTTTTTTCCAGCACAAAATAATTATGCAATCGGCATTGCTTATTGTCTGATTGGAATTGCTATGGTCGGTTTTGGTTCTGCCCTGTACATAACATGTGGCTTAGGGCCAGGTCCTCGCGATGGTCTGATGACCGCCCTTCACAACCGTTCGGGTGTGCGAATAGGTCGGGTTCGATTGGCTATAGAGAGCTCGGTCTTGATCGCTGGCTGGCTTCTGGGCGGAACTGTGGGCCTTGGAACTGTGCTCTTCACCCTGCTGATTGGCCAATCTATCGCCATCGCCTTGGGAGTCGTTTCTCGGGTTACTTCCAGGTAACACATAGGATAAAGATCTTCCCAAGGGTTGTGCGCCCTACCGCACACGGGGTCGCAAACACCCCCGTTAACAAAATTAGAAGGGCACTACTTCATGCTGGATTCATATTTCAAAATCTCTGAGCGGGGCTCTTCAATTGCCCAAGAGGTTCGAGGCGGACTCGTAACCTTCTTCACGATGGCCTACATCGTGGCTCTTAATCCAATTATTTTGGCGTATTCGCCAGATGCAAATGGTCAGTTCCTCTTCGGTGGAGATGCACCAGCACCTGCAATGGTTGCAGCGACAACTGCACTAGTAGCTGGTGTAATGACAATCCTTATGGGATCGATTGCCAACTATCCATTAGCAATTGCCACCGGCCTTGGTCTCAATACTTTCGTAGCAGTTGGTATTGCATCGAAGATGTCATGGGGCGCAGCAATGGGTCTAGTTGTTCTAGAAGGTTTGATCATCTTGGTATTGGTGCTCACCGGTTTCCGTGTAGCAGTATTCAAGGCGGTTCCACCACAGATCAAGATCGCAATCTCAGTCGGTATCGGTCTATTCATTGCGCTAATTGGTCTTGTTGATGCAGGGTTCGTACGCCGTACCGCTAGTGGTCCAGTTCCAGTAGGTCTAGGTGTCAATGGCAATCTTGTTGGCTGGCCAACAGTTGTCTTCGTTTTTGGAACTCTTCTTATTGTCGCGCTTATGGTGCGCAAAGTTAAGGGTGCGATCCTTATCGGAATCGCTGCCGCTACTGGTCTAGCGATTGCTATCCAACAAGCTTTCAACATCAAGCCGAACTTCACTCCAGGAAATCCCCCAACCATCGTAGACGGCGGTTGGCAGCTAGGAATTCCAACGGTTCCAAAAGAGGTAGTTGCTGTTCCAGAGTTTGATTTCACTGGTCAGTTCGATCTTTTCGGTGCATTCAGCGTAGATAATGTTTCTCTCATCGCTGCAGTCTTGCTTCTTTTCACATTGCTGCTATCAGACTTCTTCGACACGGTCGGAACAGTTACAGCAATTGGTCACGAATCAGGTCTTGCTGACAAAGATGGAAACGTAGATAACATCCAAAAGATTCTTTTGGTTGACTCTGTAGCAGCTGCTGCAGGTGGTGCAGCCGGTATTTCTTCCAACACCAGCTACATTGAATCAGCAGCAGGTGTTGGTGAAGGCGCACGTACTGGTCTTGCATCAGTTGTGACAGGAATTGCATTCCTGCTCACCACCTTCTTGGCCCCACTAGTTGCAATCATTCCTTATGAGGCTGCAACACCTGCTTTGATCATTGTCGGATTCTTGATGATGTCTCAGATCAAGAATATTGACTGGGATGACATGGGTATCGGAGTCCCTGCCTTCCTAACAATCATCTTGATGCCATTTACTTACAACATCTCAGTAGGTATTGGTGCAGGATTCATTACTCACGTAGTGATTCGTTTGGTCCAAGGTCGTGGCAAAGAGGTTCATCCTTTGCTTTACCTAGTATCAGGCTTGTTCATGGTGTACTTCTTGTCTTCACCACTGAATGCTTGGCTTGGCTAAATAGTTCAATAAGAGAGGCCCCCGGGAAACCGGGGGCTTTTTCTTTTACCAAGAAATAGTGTTGTGTCCCTTTAACAATAGCTTCGCGTTGATTTGAGAAAAGGGCTTTGATCCGAAGAATCCGCGATAAGCAGACAATGGACTGGGGTGTACTGAGGCAACAACGTTTTCATCTGGAAAGAAACTCTTCAGCTCTAACGCAGACTTACCCCACAACACGGCAATCACATCGTTTTTCCCAAGGATCTGCGCCACGGCAGTGGTGATCTCTTGCCAACCTAACTTTTCATGCGCCAATGATTTACCTACATCGGTAGTCAAGATTCGATTGATCAACATAATTCCCTGGTCACACCAATCACTGAGATCTCCCTGACTTCGGGTTATGCCAAGATCGCTCTGTAGCTCTTTAAAAATGTTGCGAAGTGAAGCGGGAAGCGATGTAACAGTATTTTCAACTGAAAAAGCTAAGCCATGCGCATGACCTAAAGTCGGATAAGGATCTTGGCCGAAGAAGACAACGCGCGTGGAAGATAAGGGCTGACTGAGGGCTCTAAAAATATAGTCATAAGAAGGGGCGATATCTCGTTGCTGAACATAAGCATCTATCGTCTGGATGAGTGGCTTAAGCGAAACCAACTCCTGTTGCCACTGCGGGTGCAGTTGCTCAAACAGAGGCACGGGCGAAGAAACGGCCAGCTTCAGGTGTCACCGTAATGGATGTACCAAAAACAGCGGAAACATGCTCTGAAGTAATAACTTGATCGATGGGGCCAGACACTGCGACTAAACCATCTTTGATAAGCAATGCGTGCGTAGTGCCGACAGGTATCTCTTCAATGTGATGTGTTACCAGGATCGTTGCCGGAGCCAGCGGGTCGGCCGCAAAATTGGCGAACCGCTTTAGCAAATCTTCTCTACCGCCTAGATCAAGACCGGCAGCGGGTTCGTCAAGTAAAAGAAGTTCTGGATCTGTCATCAATGCCCGTGAGATTTGCACACGCTTTTTCTCGCCTTCGCTTAAAGTTCCGTAAAGACGATCACCTAATTCCCGAACACCGAAGTTAGTAAGTAGCGCCATCGCCCGCGATTCATCCCAAAGGTCATAGCTCTCGTTCCAGCGTCCCAGAATTGCATAAGCGGCAGTCAGTACAACATCTTTAACCATTTCATCGCCAGGGATGTCTTCGGCTATAACAGAGCCACACAACCCAATTCTGGTTCTTAGCTCGAAAAGATCCACTTTTCCCATTTGTTTATCAAGTACAGAAACAGACCCCTGCGTCGGAAACATTTTTGTTGCCAAAATTTGAAGAAGTGTTGATTTGCCAGCGCCATTGGGACCGAGAACAACCCAGCGTTCTCCATGTGAAATCGAAAAGTTGATTGGTCCCAGAATTACTCGATCGCCACGGCGAACCGAAACCTCGTTGAGAGTTAGGACTGAGCTACTCATAGATGCAAAAGATACTGGTTAGATCGCTCAATCGTGCGTAAACCCCGCGAAAAGCATTAGTGATTCACGATAAACTATCCCCCTTATGACAACATCTAGCCGCGAGGCGGAGCAGTTCTCTGGATTAATCCTTCTTACCGGCGAGGATAAGCCTGGTTTAGCCCATGCACTCTTCACAGCTCTTTCGCCATTTTCGGTAGCGGTAATCGATCTTGATCAAATCATCATTAAAGACCGTTTGATTCTGACTCTCCAAATTTCTCTAAATCCTGCGCATCAAAATGCCATCGAAGAGGATCTCAACCTTCTTGCCAGTGATCTAGCAGTCGATATCGCCGCAGTGTTTTCTTCCTCGCCTGCTCAGCGAGAAAAGCCAACATGCTTAATGATTAAGTTGAGTTCTGAGAAGTTGCACCCTAAGCATTTGTCCGAAATTACCCAAGCACTTTTTAACGCTGGAGCAAACATTGAAGATCTCACACGAACTGCGACATTTCCGCTTGAAGTAACAATTAAACTCTCTGGGATTTCGCAGAATGATCTACAAACATCCCTGGCGGTTCTTCAAAATTCAACAGAGTTTTCATTGACCATCGGTGCCTAACGATGACTTTACGAAAAAGATTAGTCCAGTTAGATGTCGATTCCACATTCATACAACAAGAAGTGATCGAACTTCTGGCGGCCAAAGCTGGGGTGCTAGATGAAGTCGCTCGAATTACGCAATCTGCTATGCGCGGCGAATTGGATTTTTCTCAGAGTTTGATTTCTCGCGTGGCATTGCTTAAGGGTCTTCCTGAAGATTGCATCAGCCAGATTGCGCAAGAAATCCGATTAACCGATGGTGCGGCCGAGCTGGTGTCGCTTTTGCATGAGCAAGGCCATTATGTTTCCTTGGTTTCAGGAGGCTTTTCCAACATTCTGCAACCACTTGTTGATGAACTCAAAATTGACTTCTATAGGGCAAACTTGCTTGAAGTTATTGATGGACACTTAACCGGCAAGGTTGTTGGCGCAATCATAGATCGGGCCGCTAAAGCCGACGCTTTAAAGGAATTTGCACAGAAATGTGCAGTTGATTTGAGTGACACAGTGGCCATTGGAGATGGCGCAAATGATTTGGACATGATGGCTATCGCCGGAATCAGTATTGCTTTTAACGCCAAACCTATTGTTGAGGCTGCAGCCGATTACTCCATTAAAGAGCAAACTTTGCGTTCAGTTCCCTCACTTATCCAGTTATAAACTACAAGCGACAAGCGTGGATATCTGTCACCAAGATACCGCGCGCTCCAAGTGTCCATAGTTCATCCATCACACGATTTGTGTCTTTCCTTAACACCATTGCTCTGACCGCAACCCAATCTTGTTTCTGCAATGGAGAAATTGTCGGCGACTCTAAGCCTGGTGTGATTGCACATGCCTGATCTATCAAACTCTTTAGTACGTCGTAATCAAGCAGAACGTACTGGCGCGCAGTCACAACTCCCTGAAGACGTCGAATAAGAACTTCCAGGCCTGCAGGAACGTCGGTTCCTTTCCGCTTAATTACAACTGCCTCACTGACTAATATCGGATCGCCAAAAACCTGTAACCCGGCTTGTCGCAGAGTATTTCCAGTACTGACAACATCTGCAATCACATCTGCAACACCAAGCCGGACAGAACTTTCAACAGCTCCATCTAGGCGAACTATGTGTGCTGATATTCCAAAACTCTTTAGCGTGTGTTCGACCAAGCCGGGGTAAGCAGTGGCTATTCGCTTGCCTGCGATGTCGGCAATCTTCCATTCCTTCCCAGTTGGTGCTGCGAATCGAAAGGTAGAACTACCAAAATCCAAACCAAGAATTTCCTCGGCAGATGCAACTGAATCAATCAGCAAGTCTCGACCGGTTATTCCCGCTTCCAACTCCCCTGATCCCACATAAATTGCGATATCTCTAGGACGCAAGTAATAAAATTCGACGGAATTATCAGGGTCAACCAAAACCAAGTCGCGGACATCTGTGCGCTGTCGATAACCAGCCTCTTTCAAAATCTCGACAGAGCTCTCTGCCAACGAACCCTTATTTGGAACTGCGATTCTTAACATGGGGCCCCTTACAAGTATTTATAGATGTCGTTGAGTGATAATCCGCGTGCAAGCATCAAAGTTTGGAGGTGATACAAAAGTTGACTGATTTCTTCGGCTAATTCTTCATTGCTCTGGTGTTCAGCGGCTAACCAAACCTCTCCGGCCTCTTCCAAAATCTTCTTTCCGATCGCGTGGACTCCAGCGTCTATTGCTGCGACCGTCCCGGAACCTTCTGTCCCCTCGGAAACTTTCTGGCTTAATTCGAGCCAGAGCTCTTCAAAAGATTTCATTGGGATAGTTTACTTGAGCCATCAATCTCGCGTTGCGAATTTTCTTAGCTCCACAACCATCTGCGCGGGATCAGGAGCGTTAAATACAGCACTGCCAACCACAAAGGTGTCTGCGCCAGCTTCAAGGGCTATCTCAATGGTTTGCATCGAAATCCCACCATCAACCTGCAGCCAGATCGGCCGATCACCTATCAATGTGCGGGTCGTTCTCACCTTTCCCATCATATTTTCCATAAATTTCTGCCCACCAAAGCCAGGTTCTACAGTCATAATTAAAAACATATCGACCAAATCGATGTATTCGGCATATTGCTCAATCTGCGTATTGGGCTTTATTCCTAAGCTCGCACGTGAGCCCGCTTGTCTAATGTTCTTAAGCGTCTGAGGGATGTTGGCGGTGGCCTCTGCATGAATCGTTACCGAGGCACATCCAAGCTCTGCATATTGAACGGCGATCAAGTCAACATCGGCAACCATTAAATGCGCATCAACTGCTAGCGAAGATTCCGTGATGATCTTCGACGCAGCATCAAAATCAAAGGTGAAATTAGGAACAAATACATCATCCATAACATCAAGGTGGAGCAGATCTGAAACGGCTGCGATCGAATTTATTTCCTCGTTGAGCCTGGAAAAATCAGCGTTAAGAATGCTCGGAGTGATTCTGATTTCCTTAGTCATGTTCCTATTTTACTCGCTACTCTTTTTGAAAAGGGCTAAATACATTGCATCCGTACCTGCGCGGTGAGTCCACAAGGACATGGCTTGGTCTCGGACACCGCCTTCCAAATTTTGCGGCATGAAGGGGTCGACCGCGATTTGTTCGACATTTGCAAACTTTTTCTTGATATCTGCCACTTGGATCGAAGTTTCAGCCAGATGGGGTGAGCAGGTCGCATAACCCAGAACGCCTCCAACATTGAGCGCAGATATCGCAGATTCAATCAACTCTCTTTGCAAGGCAGTAAGTTCTCGTAAATCTTGAAGAGTGCGACGCCAACGAACTTCAGGACGTCGACGTAACGCCCCTAATCCAGTACACGGAGCATCAATTAATATTGCATCAAATTTCTCGCCCGCATTTGCGATATCGCGACCATCCCCGACTAAAATTCTGTCACCATTTACAACTTGCCGCACAAGTTCGGCTCGAGCCGCCGAAACTTCATTTGCAGTAAAGGTGATTCCTCGTTGACGTGCTATCGCGGACAAAAGTGCAGCTTTACCGCCCGGTCCTGCGCACATATCTAGCCACGATGTTCCACCTGCTGCAGCTGCAAACACGGTTGCAACTAATTGTGAGCCCTCGTCTTGAACACCAATTTTGCGCAACTTCACTAGATCTAGTGCGCCGGGATTGCCTTTCCAATGTGCACCGTAGGAAGAATATGTCGTTGGTTCTGCGCCAATATCCATCAAATCCTGTTGTGTAGAAAGTCCTGGCCAAGAAACTAACGTAGGTGTTGCGGCTTCATTGTTTATAGCTAACGCCGATTCAACTTCCTGCCAATCTTTGAGTAAATCAAAGTAGGCAGAAACAATCCAGGTTGGATGCGAATATTGAATTGCCAATCGCTCTACTGGATCTTTTATCTGCTCCAGAGGCGCAAGCCAATCCTCTTTTGAGGTGCGAGTGACATTCCTGAGCATTGCATTTACAAAACTTGCCTTTGATTCACCGATTCTTTTGCGTGCAACTTCTACAGTAGAGGCAACTGCCGCATGATCCGGCACCCGCATTTCGTGCAGTTGGTGCACACCCATGCGACAGATATCAACTATTCCTGAATCAACTTCGGTCCAGGGCCTGTCACTTATCTGCGAAAGAACCCAGTCGTGTTTTCCTTGCATACGTATGGTTCCGTATAGCAGTTCTGTAACTAAAGATCTGTCCCGATCATCTAAATTGCTTGAATTTAGTGCCTGTGGCAAAAGAAGATTTGAGTAACCTTCATTACGATTGACTTCAGTAATTAAATCAAATGCCAATAGTCGCGACGCATCCGGTTTTGGTGACTTAAAAGTATTTCTTCTGGCCTCAGTCAAAACTTTCTCCACCTTTAAGTCGAGCCCCTCGCGCCCAATCAGCCGCATTCATTTCTTTTTTCCCCGCCGGTATTACTGTCAGGAGCTCAATGCTGGTGTAACTTCCAGATCCCACAAGCACTTTCTGTCCATCCACCGCTATTTCTCCAGGCTTTACAACGTTGGCCTCAGATAGAACCGCTGCCGTAATTTTGAAAGGTTCGGCTTTCCAGGTACACCATGCTCCTGGTTCGTAAGTGAATGCTCGAATTGAATTTATCAAAGTTTGTGCATCGTGCGAAAAATCTAGCATCGCTTCTTGTTTAGATATCTTCGGAGCCATACTAGATGGGCCCTTTTGTGGCGATGGTGAAGCACCTGCTGAAATCATTTGTAACGCTGCGCCCACAGCGCTTGGTCCCTCTTGCGCAAGAGCGTCAAGCAGTTCATAGCTGCGCCACTTTGGGTCTATAGCTATTGAACGTTGGGTGTAAATCGGACCAGTGTCCATTCCCTTTTCCAGTTGGAATACAGAGATTCCCGTAACGCTCTCGCCATTTTGCAGAGCCCTTTGCGCTGGCGCTGCGCCCCTATATGCCGGAAGCAGTGAAAAGTGCAGATTAATGAATCCATATTTGGGAAGATCTAAGATTGTTTGAGGCAACAGGACCCCATAACCAATCGTGACTATGCAATCTAAATGATCTATGACTCCTGCTAACTCTTGTGAGGATTCAGGCTTCACAATTGGAATTGCGTGACTAGTGGCCCAATCTGCCACTGCGGTTTGTTTCATAGTGCGACCGCGACCGGAGGGTTTATCGGGTTGAGTTATAACCAGGTCGAGCTTGTGTTCGCTACCGATCAGCCAATCCAAAGTAGGAATCGCGACATCCGGAGTAGCAGCTACTCCGACCAACATTAGGTGTTCCGTCCGAAAATTGAGTGCGGTGAATCTTTAACTTGAATAGATTGACCTTTTTCAGCAGCTAAGTTGAACCAATCGGACTCACGAATTTCCTTCATCGCTAACTTTCGATCTTCAGCTGACAACTTATCGATAAAGAGAATCCCGTTGAGATGATCCGTTTCGTGTTGTAGGGCTCGAGCTAAAAAATCAGTGCCTTCAACGGTGATTGGTTCCCCGTACATGTTGAATCCCTGGGCAACGGCGCGCATCGCTCGCGGAGTCTCATACCGCAATTCGGGAAAAGATAAGCAACCCTCTTCACCGTCTTGCAGTTCTTGGCTAAGAGTTAAGGTGGGATTTATCAGGTGACCCAGAGCCTCGTCGACATCCCAAACGAAAACACGTAGTGGAACACCTATCTGAGGTGCAGCCAAACCAGCGCCAGGAGCATCCAGCATGGTGTCAGTTAAGTCTTTAACCAAAGTGCGTAGCTCTTTGTCAAAATCCACCACAACTGAGGCTGGTGTTGTTAACACCGGATCACCGAAGAAGCGAATCTCTTGAATAGACATGAATACAGTCTACCAATTCCTTAGAGCGAATATGGATCGATTCTTAGAGTAAGCAAATCCTTTTTCGAGATACTGCGTTTTCTTTGCAGTTCGTGCAGGATCTTGCCCAGATCCGAGCTTTGACTATGGGATGCATGTACCACTATTTTCGCCGCACCTTTTGGCAAAAGGGTTGCACCAAAAATTCGAGTGCTAGCAGGAAGTCGACCGTCTGCTAGAGCCTTCTTCAATCCTGAAACAATCGGCGCAGCAGCTGATTGCTCAACAACTAAAACAGCAGACATAACCGATGGAGGTAGTTCTAACTCTGCTCTGTCGGCTAGTTCGCGTTTCAATAGCGGTGCAATGTTCCACCTAGCAATCGCAGCAATGACCGGATGCGAGTCATCTAAGACTAGAAGGACCTGCCCATCTTTCTTAATTAACGACGCACTTTCAAAAAGAAGTTCTCTGGCTCGCTCTTGCCCATTGATGTCGGTGTGAGAGAAAAATCGAATCGCATCAAGAACGACCACCGCTGCATAACCGCCTTCAGCAAATGGCTGTGCCCCAGGCGTAGATAGAACTAGTGCTGGCCTAGCGTCAACACTTTCTTTGATGACATCGCCTGCAGAAATCACAACCGGAAAACCGGGAAAAGCTCGAGAAATTTCCTCTGCCGCTCTTTCGATTCCACGGCCAGCTAAGTACTGTTTATCACGATCACAGAAGCTACATCTCCAAGCTGCAAAAGTTTCACCACAATGAACACATGCTGGGGCTAAACCTTTAGAAGCAACACTTAATCTTCCACCGCATTTACACACAGCAACATTTCGACAATGTGCGCACAGAAGTGCGTTGCCGTAACCCTTGCGCGGGGCAACAAAAAGCACTGGGCCAATTTTCAGCGCTTTTTTAATTTCGGAAAAAATTCGACCGGGTAGCAGAGCTCCATCCGATGGTGAGAATGCCTGAACATTGACCTGAGTTCGCTGATTACTGAACTTGGTAGCACCCCTATCAATGTCGTAAGCAACGCGTGTTGAAGGTGTAAAGCCCGCAAAAACTAAAGCCACCCCTTCCATTTCTGAACGTAGCCGAGCAATAGTCGATGAGTTCCAACCAGGAGACCTCAGTTCAAAATGATCTGGTGAAGATTCCTTGTAAATGATGATGGCGGCAAGGTTTCTAACCGGTGTGAAGATCGCACTACGAGTTCCAACGACTATTGATCCTTCCAAGCGCATAGAGAGCAGGAAATTTCGATAACGCTCTTCGCGGGTACTCGAACTTGAAAGCTTGAGTACATTGCCAAAAGATCGCGACAATTTTTCGACGATCAGGTCAACATCCTTCTCATCTGGAGCAATAACCAGTACAGAGCCGAGTTTTTTGAAATTTTCTACCAGTTCAGCGACTTGATATTCCGGCGAAAGAAATGGACCGAAACTCTGAAATACCGGAATGACAGCGCCGGCCTTGGGTTTAATCTCGGAAACAAAGACTGACAGCTCTTTATCAACACTAGCTACTCTGGGCGGGATAGCAGAGCGCACCAAGTCCCATGGATTGCAGCAATAAAATTCTGAGGCTCTATCAATTAATGCAAAGCTTGATGAGGTTGCGACTGGGTGGGGTGACAAAACCTTTGTTATGGGCTTCAGAAGACCAGCTTTGTCGGGGGTTGCAACACGCGAAACAACAATCCCTTCCGTTTCGCGAGAGCCAAAAGGTAACTGCACTCGGACTCCCGGAATTACTGCATGGCTCAATTTTTCGGGAACTGAATAGTCATATAACTGATCTAGATGGAAGACACCTGTATCAACTCGCACCCGTGCAACTGGAAGCACATCAGCTACTGGGCCTGAAGGCGCGGTAGCGACCTCGGCCCTTAAGCGAAATAGCCGAGGTGCTGCCACCGATTACTTAACTGCGTTTTGGAGTGCAGATACTCGATCGGTTCTTTCCCAAGCAAATTCAGGAAGTTCACGACCAAAGTGACCATAGGCACTTGTGAGTGAATAAATAGGACGCAAAAGATCTAGATCTCTAATGATTGCAGCTGGACGAAGATCAAAAACCGATAAGACAGCTTCTTGAATTTTTGCAACGGGAACAGTTTCGGTTCCGAAAGTTTCCACAAAAACTCCTACTGGTTGTGCTTTACCAATTGCGTAAGCAACTTGCACCTCGCAGCGACGGGCAAGACCTGCAGCTACAACATTCTTAGCTACCCAGCGCATCGCATATGCAGCAGAACGATCTACCTTAGATGGATCTTTGCCACTAAATGCTCCACCACCATGACGGGCCATGCCACCGTAAGTATCTACGATGATTTTACGACCAGTTAAACCGGCATCTCCCATCGGTCCACCAATAACAAAGCGGCCTGTTGGATTAATGAGCGTACGTACATCCTTCTTTGGGAGATCTATCGTGGAGATAATTGGATTGATTACATATTCAATAATTTCAGGTGTTAACTTCTTAACAACATCTACTTCCTCGGCATGCTGACTTGAAATAACAACCGTATTTAAAGCAACGGCGCGATCGCCTTCATATTCAATAGTTACTTGTGTTTTTCCATCGGGGCGAAGATAAGCCAATTCGCCGGATTTGCGAACCTTAGTTAATTGCTGGGCTAAAGCATGTGCCAACCAAATAGGAAGTGGCATTAACTCTTTTGTGTCATCGCATGCGTAACCAAACATCAAGCCTTGGTCACCCGCACCTTGCAGATCTAAAGGATCTACAGCTGATGTCACGCGGTGTTCGTAAGCATCATCGACGCCTTGGGCAATGTCTTGGGATTGCTGACCAATTGAAATTGAGACACCGCAACTGTTTCCATCGAAACCTTTATCAGATGAGTCATACCCAATGTTTAGAACTGTATCTCTAACAATTCCCATCACATCTGCGTATCCATTGGTTGTAACTTCACCCGCGACGTGAACTTGACCTGTAGTAATAAGTGTTTCTACGGCGACTCGGCTTTTCGTGTCCTGAGATAACAAAGAATCAAGGACTGCATCTGAGATCGCATCGGCAATCTTGTCTGGATGGCCTTCGGTAACTGATTCTGAGGTAAAGAGACGCTTTGACATAGTTTTAACCTAACTGCCGGATGGCATGATCAAGAAGTACATTACTGAGAGCGTCTTTGGAGACTTCCTTGACCGCTATATCCGCTTCATTGCGTAAGAGAATGGTACCCATAGTTGTGTCCTGGCCAAAGATTGCCCCGCCAGAAACATCATTTACATAAATCACATCTAGGCCTTTAGCATCTAACTTCCTGCGAGCCTCTTGCAGGTGCTCTTTGGTTTCTGCAGCAAAACCAATCAACACTCGACCCTCTTTCCGTGGGGCTATTTCAGCCAGGAGATCAGGATTCCGCTGCAATTCAATACTGCTCAGAGTCGACTTTTTTATCTTCTCATCTGAAAAATGCAATGGACGAGCATCCGCAACTGCCGCGCTCATGATCAGGATATTGCAAGCGTCAAAATTTGCCTGTAATGCTTTCTGCATATCCAAAGTAGTCTCAACAGGAATCACTTCGACCCCAGAGACTGCTGATACATCGCAGTTTGCGGCAATAAGTTGCACCTGTGCACCGCGATTTTTAGCTGCATTTGCAAGGGCGATCCCTTGTTTTCCTGAAGATCTATTGCCGATAAATCGCACCGGGTCGATAGGCTCACGAGTGCCACCGGCTGTTACTAAAACTTTGACGCCCTTTAAATCTTGAACCTGCCCTGTCATTTGATCAAAGCGGGAAATTATCCCTGCAGTTTCAGGGAATCTTCCAGGCCCGACATCACTTCCAGTTAAGCGACCAACTTCAGGATCCATCACAATGAAACCACGTTGCTTAAGTGTGTTTACATTTGCCATAGTTGCGGGGTCTAACCACATCGATGGATGCATCGCAGGAACAATCATCTTTGGAACATCGGAAGCCAAGACTAAATTGGTTAAAAGATCATCGGCCCTGCCCATAGCTAAACGAGCGATTAAATCTGCCGTCGCTGGGGCGATAAGAAAGAAATCAGCACGCTCGGCTAAAGCGATATGAGGAACGGTATGAACACTTTCCCAGACTTGGGTGTTTACAGGACGTGATGAAAGCGCTTCCCATGTAGCTGTTCCGACGAAATTCAATGAGGCTGGAGTCGGAACAACGGTGATTACATAACCGCGATCTTGCAATCGACGGAGTAGCTCACAGGATTTGTAGGCGGCAATGCCTCCACCAACTCCGAGAATAACCTCACGACCTTGGAGTGTCATTTAAAACTACGCTGTTGGCTCGAGGTTTTCGATCGTTAGAAGACCTTCGTTGATTTCGCGAAGAGCGATTGAAAGTGGCTTCTCGTGAACATGTGTTTCGACAAGGGGTCCGACGTATTCAAGGAGACCCTCACCAAGTTGGGAATAGTATGCATTGATCTGACGGGCGCGCTTTGCTGCGTACAAAACCAAGCTGTACTTTGAGCCGCTCTTGTCTAGAAGTTCATCAATAGGTGGATTTGTAATGCCATCCATGGTTGTCCCCGCTTCTGTGATCAATCTGATGTTGTCGTGCCCGAACTAATTCTGGGCTAACTCTATCAGTTTTTGGACAACGCTCTCGACCTGGTCATTGACGAGGATCACATCGAAAAATGCCGCTGCCGCTAGCTCATCTTGGGCTAGTTCTAACCTTTCAGCCCTGCGTTGCTCACCATCTGTGCCTCGACCTTCAAGGCGTGCGACCAATTCTTCCCATGTCGGAGGCTCAAGAAAAACTAGTACCGACTGCGGCAAGTGAGCCTTAACTTGCTTAGCGCCTGCAATTTCAATCTCTAGCAAAACATTCTTTCCTTGTCGCAATGCATCTTCAACTTGCTGTTGTGGGGTTCCATAGCGATTGCCTGCAAATTCAGCCCATTCAAGGAACTTTTCATCGGAGATCATTTGTGAAAATATTTGATCAGAGACAAAAAAGTAATCTCGACCTTCGACTTCATTTATCCGCGGTGTGCGAGTTGTGAAACTAACACTCACCCAAAAATCTCCGGCCTCACGAAGTTTTTTAGCAACAGTACTCTTTCCCACTCCCCCAGGACCAGATAGAACTAACAATCTTCCAGGTTTTACCGCGGCATCCGTCTTTACAAACTCGTTGCGAAGTTCCTTTAATTGATGCCGGCCTAATCCCTGAATTCTTCGGGTAGGAGAAATGTTTAGCCGTTCCATCAAAGAAATAACACGTATTTTTCCTACACCCGCCAAAGATTCCAATAACTCCTTAACGCGCATCTTGCCGATAGCTTCATCGGTTGAGGCAAGGGAGAGAACTTCATCGATACCTACTTGACCATTTTTTATCTGGCTCTTTATTTCAGCTCGCCTCTTTCTGGAGGCAGATGCTTTCGCTAACGCAGCTGCTCTTTGTTCGGCAGATAACTGTGGAGGCGTTCCCATGGGCTAAATCTAGTGGAGATTAAATTAAGCGTGAGCCAATCTCCTGCGCCCGTTCCTTCATGGCTTGCGCGCCAATTGTCCAACTCTGTGTAATCGGTCGGCCAATCACAACCAAGTTTGCGCCTGAAGCGATTGCATCCTCCGGAGTCATAGTTCTTTGCTGATCATCAGTGCCGACCATGTCTGACGGGCGAACACCTGGAGTGATGATGATCGGCGCAACGCCAACCTCTTTCCGGACCGCGGCTATTTCTAGCGGAGAACACACGATTGCTCTTGCACCAGCTGCTACTGCAACTTTTGAAAGACCGACGGCAGATTCCAACGCAGTGAATTTGAAACCGACCTCAGAGACATCTTTTTCGGACAAAGATGTCAGGATAGTTACGCCGGTAATGTTGGTTTTGGGCATCACATCAACGGCGGCTTTAATCATCGCCTCTCCTCCCGATGCATGAACCGTCAAGAATTTAGGAGCCAGATGTGCCACCGCTTTTGCTGCTCCACTTACTGTGTGTGGAATATCGTGGAGCTTCAAATCTAGAAATATATCGGAATCAGTTTCTGCTTGTATTGCTTTAACACCCTCTGATCCAAAGGTGAGAAAGAATTCGAGACCAAGTTTAAAAACTGAAACATGTTCTTGCGTAGCTTTTACCCAACTGATGGCGGTTTGAAGATCAGGTGTATCTACCGCCAAAACGATTGGTGCTTTACTCATTGACTTCGCCTTCCGCGGCGCGATGGGCATACCCAACAGCTTGCTTCAGCGAAGTGAAACCTCTGTCTAATAGCAACTGCTTTAGTTCAGTTTGTATCGACATGATTGCCGTTGGATTTCCAAAACTTGCCGTACCAATTGACACGCCACTTGCACCAGCAAGAATCATTTCTAAAGCATCCTTGCCTGAAGCGATTCCACCCATTCCAAGGATTGGAATCGCAGGTAACGCCGCATGTACTTGGTAAACAGCGCGAACCGCAATAGGACGAATCGCAGGTCCGGATAAGCCACCTGTTTTCCCACCCAGGTGTGGGCGCATGGTGTCCACATTAATTACCATTCCAAGAACTGTGTTAATCAGGGCTAGACCGTCAGCACCCGCATCAATTACACCTTTAGCAATCGATACTAGATCAGTTACATCCGGAGATAGTTTTGCAATGATTGGAAGTTCTCCACCGATTGTTCTGCGCACTCCGTCAATAACACGTCGGGAAGATTCAGGATCGCAGGCAAAAACTAGGCCACGATTTTCAACATTAGGACAAGAAATATTTACTTCGATGGCACTTATCCCAGAGACAGAACGAAGTTTGCGCGCAAGAGTTGAATACTCTTCTACAGTTTCTCCAGCAATCGAAACAATTATCCGCGCCTTTTGTTCAACTAAATAAGGTACATCCTTACTCAAGAACGCATCAATACCCGGACCTTGTAAGCCAATTGAATTGAGCATGCCACTTGGCGTTTCAGCCATTCTGGGAGTTGGTCGACCCGCGCGCGCCTTTGACATGACTGACTTAGTTACGACTCCACCCATATCTTTCAGGGGGAAAAATTGGGCTAGCTCGCGACCTGAACTGGCACAACCACTTGCAGTAAAAGTTGGAGCAGGAAACCAGGCATTGCCGATAGTTGTAGAAAAATCCAATGAACTCATTGCTGCTTACCTACTTGCTCCCACTGAACTTTAGCTCCGTCCATTACTGGGCCATCAATACATGAGCGCAGCATCGACACTGTTCCGTCTTGATTTGTAACAGGCAAGACGCAGGTCATGCAGATGCCAATTCCACAAGCCATCGATTCTTCAACGGCGCATTGGTGAACTACATCAAGCCGGTCGGTAATCTTGGTAATTGCAGCAAGCATTGGCATTGGACCACAGGAATAAATTACTGCGACATTAAGATCCTCCACAATTTCTGCGATCGGGTCAGTAACACGTCCGGCAGTTCCCATAGAGCCGTCTTCGGTGTAAATCCTCATCGAATTTACAGAGCGTTTGCCTTCCATTGGCGCGTAAATTTTTGATCCTGTACTTGCACCAAGAATCATGTCTACTCTGCATCCGCGAGAATTCAAGATTTCCGCTAAACCAAAAAGCGGAGCAGAGCCGTATCCCCCGCCCACAAGAAGAACTGGAACCGGTTCAGTGGGTATACCAAATGCAGTTCCCAACGGTGCGACTAGGTCCAAAACATCGCCTTCACCTTGGGCACACAACCACTTACTTCCTTGACCATGTGGGGCAACAATTAATTCCATTGTTCCTCCGACAGTTGAACTAGTGGAGACACGTGAAATTGCAAAAGCACGCCTTAAAACCATTCGTGATGAATCACCTCCGACGCTGATCGCCACAAAATTTCCAGGTTTACAGAGGGCGGCGATTTCGCCGACACTAATAAGTATTTGGTGATACTGACCTACTCGCTTGTTACTAAGAATCGGTGCGATTAATTGTCGTGCGTTTTTATTTATTTCTGACATTTAGGCAAGCCATTCTTGAAGGGACTTGATACTCAAGGGACTTGATTGCAGGAAGGAAATAGCATCAACTGCTGCACTAAAGCCAGCGGTGGTTGTGATGCATGGAATTGAACGTTGCACAGCTGCTGTACGAATTGCCCAACCATCTGCCCGGGTTCCGCGACCCACTGGTGTGTTAATCACTAGGTCGATCTCCCCTGCGTTGATGATGTCCACAATCGTCTTCTCGCCTAAAGTGCCTGTGCCATCTGAATGCTTTCTTACCGTTGTGCACTCTATTCCCTTGGTGCGCAAAAACTCGGCAGTTCCATCCGTGGCAAGTATATGAAATCCAAGTTCAGAAAATCCTAACGCTGGTTCAACACCTGTTGCTTTATCTTTATCGGCAAGTGAGATGAACACGGTTCCAGCCTTAGGTAAAGGTCCAAAAGCTGCAATCTGACTCTTCGCGTAACTCTCTCCAAAGGTCGGAGAGATTCCCATGACTTCACCGGTTGAGCGCATCTCTGGACCCAAAACTGCATCAACGCCACGTCCGTCAGTTCTGCGGAACCGGTTCCAAGGAAGGACTGCTTCCTTAACTGAAATACCTCGCGCCATACCGTCACCTTGTGCTGGAAGAATTCCGTCAACTCTAAGTTGAGCGATGGTGTGCCCAACAGAAATGCGCGCCGCCGCCTTTGCCAATGCCACTCCTGTTGCTTTACTAACAAATGGCACCGTGCGAGATGCACGTGGATTGGCTTCTAGAACGTACAAAGCATTTTCAGCTATTGCGAATTGAATGTTAATGAGACCGCGTACATCTACTCCGCGTGCGATCTTTTCCGTAGCAATTCGAATCTGTTCCCGTTGTTCCTCTGTGACCGTCATCGATGGCAAGACACATGCGCTATCACCACTATGGATGCCCGCTTCTTCAATGTGTTCCATGACTCCACCCAAGAAAAGCTCTACTCCATCAAACAGTGCATCAACATCGATTTCAATTGCGTTATCTAAAAAGCGATCCACTAGAACCGGGTGATCCGGCGTAATGTCAGTTGCGCGTGTAATGAAACCACCCAAAGCGGCATCATCGTAAACAATTTCCATTCCACGTCCACCTAAAACAAATGATGGGCGCACTAGAACGGGATAACCAATTGATTGTGCGATAGTTGTTGCCTCTAATTGCGAAGACGCCATTCCAAACTCAGGTGCTCTTAAGCCTTGCTCGGCCAGAATGTTGCCGAATGCACCACGCTCTTCTGCAAGATTTATTGAATCAGGCGAGGTTCCTAAAATCGTGACTCCATTTGCTTTCAGCCCGGCTGCTAGACCTAGAGGGGTCTGGCCACCTAGTTGTGTGATAACTCCCAGAACAGGACCAGCAAGTGTCTCGGCGTGAACAACTTCGAGAACATCTTCAAGGGTGAGCGGCTCGAAGTACAGGCGATTACTGGTGTCGTAATCTGTTGAAACTGTTTCTGGGTTGCAGTTAATCATGATCGTTTCATATCCTGCATCACGTAAGGTGAAAGATGCGTGCACGCATGAATAATCGAACTCGATACCTTGTCCAATTCGATTGGGACCACTACCTAAAATAATTACAGCTGGGGTTGTTCGCGGGCGAACTTCAGTTTCTTCTTCATAGCTTGAATAGTGATATGGCGTAAATGCCTCAAATTCAGCAGCACATGTGTCAACTGTCTTATAGACCGGTCTAATGCCTAAATGATGTCGCGCTTTGCGAATTTCATCCTCGGTCACGCCCCGCAGAGCTGCTATCTGGGCATCCGAAAAGCCCTGGCTCTTTGCGGCACGAATCAATTCGGAACTGAGTTCACCTGGTTGAGCAATGACAGCTGCCTGGGCGTTTATAAGTTCAATTTGGCGCAAATACCACGGATCTATCTTGGTTGCCGCAAATACTTCATCGATAGATGCACCAGCCCACATTGCTTTCTGAACTTGTTGTAAGCGATATTCAGTTGGGATTTTCATGGACTGCATCAGTTGCTCAAGTTCGGCCGGGGTCACAACTGGCCACGCAAAGATTGCTTCCTTACGCTCCAATGATCGTAGCGCTTTCATTAAGGCTTCTGAGAATGAGCGTCCGATGGCCATGGCTTCACCGACGCTCTTCATCGTTGTCGTTAAACGTGGATCGGCATCTGCAAACTTTTCGAAAGCAAAGCGTGGCAATTTAACAACGACATAATCCAAAGTGGGTTCAAATGATGCCGGTGTGACCTTGGTGATGTCGTTGGTGATCTCATCTAATGTGTAACCGATAGCCAACTTAGTTGCAATCTTTGCAATCGGAAATCCCGTCGCTTTTGATGCTAGCGCACTAGATCTAGAAACTCTTGGATTCATTTCGATCACAATTATTCGACCATTTGATGGGTTGACCGCGAACTGGATATTACATCCACCGGTATCAACACCGACTTCCCGAATAATGTCCATCGATAAATCACGAAGCTTCTGATACTCAACATCAGTCAGGGTCATCGCCGGGGCAACTGTGATCGAATCTCCGGTGTGGACACCCATAGGGTCCAGATTCTCAATTGAACAAACGATAACAACATTGTCTTTGTTATCTCTCATAACCTCGAGTTCGTACTCTTTCCAACCAATGATCGATTCCTCAAGCAGCACTTCAGAGGTTGGACTGTGTCGAAGACCAGCACCTGCAATCTGGCGCAGTTCTGCTTCATCAAAGGCTATTCCTGAACCTAGGCCACCCATTGTGAAAGATGGGCGAACTACAACGGGATAGTTTAATTCAACCACTGCAAGCAGAATTTCTTCCATTGTGTGACAGATGCGAGACTTTGCTGACTCTCCGCCCACCTTTTCAACTATTGCGCGAAAAAGTTCACGATTTTCCCCGCGATTAATTGCATCCACATCAGCACCAATCAAGCGAACTCCATATTTTGCAAGAGTTCCGCGTTGGTAAAGGCCAATCGCAGCGTTTAGTGCTGTTTGTCCACCCAAAGTCGCAAGCACCGCATCTGGCTTTTCATGAGCAATGATTTGTTCAATAATTTCCGGAGTAATCGGTTCGATATATGTTGCATCTGCGAATTCAGGATCGGTCATAATCGTTGCCGGGTTTGAGTTCACCAGAATCACTCTGATTCCTTCTGCACGCAGAACTCGGCAGGCTTGTGTTCCTGAGTAATCGAATTCACATGCCTGACCAATAACGATCGGTCCACTACCAATTACCAAAACACTCTTGATAGATGAGTCCAATGGCATTATGCGACCACCTTTTTGGACATCAAATCTATGAAACGATCAAAGAGATAGGAAGCATCATGTGGTCCGGCCGCGGCTTCTGGGTGATACTGAACAGAAAATGCCGGACGATCCAACAGAGCTAAACCTTCAACAACTCCATCATTAAGGCAAGTATGCGTCACTTCGCCACGACCATAAACCGTTGAGAACTCACTATCAGTTGGTGCTTTTACCGCGAAGCCATGATTGTGTGCGGTGATTTCAACCTTACCGGTGTTCTTATCCATCACTGGCTGATTAATCCCTCTGTGCCCAAACTGTAATTTATATGTTTCAAAACCTAAAGCACGTCCCAAAATTTGATGACCGAAACAAATACCAAAGATAGGAATTTCGGCCAACAAAAGTTCTCTAACAACTTCGATCACATCGCTCATCGTCGAAGGATCGCCAGGTCCATTAGAGAGAAAAACGCCATCGGGATTGATTGCCATGATTTGATCTACTGTCGAATCAAAGGGCATGACATGAACTTCGACACCACGCTCAGCTAAAGCGCGAGGCGTGGCTGCTTTTATTCCAAGATCAAGGGCTGCGATAGTAAATTTCTTCTGACCCAATGCTGGGACTACGTACGCTGTCGGAGTCGATACATCTTTCACGAGAAAAGCCCCCGCCATGGCTTCAGCCTTGCGGACTTCTACCACCATTTCTTCCCGAGAAAGTTCTAGCCCCGAAAATATCCCAACTCGCATAGCTCCACGATCACGCAAATGTCTTGTGATTGCTCGTGTGTCAACGCCTTGAACGCCAACTACTCCTTGAGCTACCAGTTCAGCCTCAAGATCATTCTGCGCCCGCCAGTTTGAAGTTAGCGATGAAGGATTGCGGACAACAAAGCCTGCGACCCAAATCTTTTCCGACTCATTATCGAAATCATTGACTCCAGTATTGCCGATATGTGGCGCAGTCATAACGACTATCTGTTTGTGATACGAAGGGTCGGTCAGAGTTTCTTGGTACCCAGTCATGCCTGTCTGGAAAACTGCTTCACCAAAGCTCTTCCCAGTACATGCCCACGAGGAGCCTTCAAAAATTCGCCCGTCATCTAGAACAAGGAAAGCAGTTGCCATTATTTGCTCTCCTTTTCGACGATAGAACCATTATTTAGTGTTTGTTTACCTTTGAAGAAGGTATGCAGCACTAGTCCGGGTAGTTCATGGCCATGGTAGGGAGTATTTGATGAGTTTGATAGAACCAAATCTCGATCCACTCTCCAACTCTTCGTTGGGTTGATCACAGTCAGATTCGCTTTACTGCCAACCGAAACTTTCTGCCCCTGAAGAACATACCCACCAATTCGGGCTGGCGCATGACTCATGCGCTCTGCCACGTGATCCCATTTCATTAAACCCGTATCCACCATCGTTTTTTGAACGATTGAAAGAGCAGTTTCCAATCCCAACATACCAAAAGCTGCCTCCTGCCATTCGCACTCTTTATCCTCTAAAGGATGTGGTGCGTGATCGGTTGCAACAATGTCGATGGTTCCATCTGCTAAAGCTTCACGTAAAGCATGAACATCTGATTCAGTTCTAAGAGGTGGATTAACCTTGTAGATCGGATCGTAAGAAGAGGCCAGATCATCCGTTAGTAATAGGTGATGCGGCGTAACCTCTGCCGTCACATTTATTCCACGGGCCTTAGCCCAGCGAATAATTTCTACTCCGCCGGCAGTTGTTAGATGACAGATATGGAGTCTAGATTGAACATGATCAACCAGTAAAACATCACGAGCAATTATCGCTTCTTCAGCAACTGCTGGCCAACCTTTTAGTCCAAGTCGAGATGAGACTGCGCCTTCATTCATTTGCGAACCAACAGTCATTCGTGGATCTTGCGCATGTTGTGCGATGACGCCGCCGAACTTCTTTATGTACTCTAAAGCTCGACGCATAACTAACGGATCAGAAACACAATGCCCATCATCACTAAAGACTCTAACGTGGGCAACTGAATCTGCCATCGCACCGATCTCAGAAAGAGTTTGCCCCTTCAATCCCTCAGTGACCGCTCCAATCGGAAACACATCTAGCAAACCTGCCTCTTGACCTAAGCGATATACCTGCTCAACTACTCCGGCAGTATCGGCAACTGGAGAGGTGTTTGCCATCGCGGACAGTGCAGTAAATCCACCTTTAGCTCCTGCACGACTGCCGCTTAGAACTGTCTCGGCATCTTCGCGACCTGGTTCACGCAGGTGTGTATGCAAATCGACCAGACCCGGCAAAACAATGCAGCCTGCGGCATCGACAACTTCCTTGCTCTGCCCGGAAAAATTAGCGGTTATTTCAACGATTTCTTCACCCGAAATACAAACATCTGCCTTAGTTCCATCAGGGAGCTGTCCACCCTTGATTACATAATCTATTGCGCTCATTTAATTACTCCCTGATTCCAAAGCTCCACCGGTAAGAAGAACATACAAGATTGCCATTCTTACGCTTACACCATTTGTTACTTGCTCTGTGATTACCGAACGTGCACTATCTGCAACCTCAGCGGAAATTTCAAGCCCTCTATTCATTGGCCCAGGGTGCATAACAATTGATTCAGCTTTCATGGAATTCATGCGTTGCGTATTCAAACCAAAGTAGCGCGAATATTCGCGAGCGTTTGGGAAATAAAAATCAGTCATCCGTTCTTGTTGCACTCGAAGCATCATCACTACATCAACAAATGGAATAACTGCGTCTAAGTCATAGGAAACATTGCAAGGCCAGGTAGCGACCCCAACAGGAACCAAGGTTGGCGGTGCAACTAAAGTAACTTTTGCTCCTAGTTTTGAAAGTAGAAGTACATTCGATCGAGCTACCCGCGAATGCAATACATCGCCAACTATCGCAACGCTTAGGCCATCAAGATCACTTTTACCCATACCCAGGTGTTTGCGAATTGTGAAAGCGTCTAACAAAGCTTGACTTGGGTGTTCATGAGTACCATCTCCGGCATTTACAACACTTCCAGACATCCATTGCGAATCCGCCAAACGCTGCGCCGCACCGGATGCAGAGTGTCGAATGACCACAGCATCAGCGCCCATCGCCTGCAGTGTCATCGCGGTGTCTTTCAAAGATTCACCCTTGCTGACACTTGACCCCTTAGCCGAGAAGTTAATTACATCGGCTGACAATCGCTTGGCTGCGGCTTCGAAGGAGATTCGAGTGCGCGTCGAATCTTCTGCAAACAAATTTACGATTGTGCGACCACGAAGTGTGGGCAGCTTCTTAACTGCACCGTCGCTGACACGTGCTAGCTCGTTAGCAGTATCCAAAATCGAAATAGCTTCAGCTTTGCTGATATCTGCGATTGATAGGAGATGGCGCATTATTGCTCAACCCCTTCGATGCTAACTTCATCTCGACCATCTATCTCGCCCAATAAGACGCGAACAGATTGAGACTTTGATGTCGGTAGATTCTTGCCAACAAAGTCCGCCTTTATTGGAAGTTCTCGATGGCCTCTATCAACCAAAGCAGCCAATTGGACCGTGCGAGGGCGACCGATTTCTCCTAGGGCATCAAGTGCCGACCGAATTGTTCGCCCCGAAAAAAGAACATCATCAACCAGAATTACATCCATACCCTCGATTCCACATGTAGGAATGTTTGTAGGCATGATTGCTTTTGGTGGGCGAAGTCTTAAATCATCGCGGAACAAAGTGATATCTAACGTTCCACAGGGAACATCAGAACCTTCAATTTCAGAGATAATCGCTGCAATGCGCTGGGCTAAATGCGCACCACGAGTAGGAATCCCTAAGAGAACAATTGATGTAGATCCTTGATTTCTTTCTAGGATCTCATGTGAAATACGAGTCAACGCACGCTTAATGTCAGGTGCGGACAGGGCTACGCTCATATAAATCTCCTTTCCCACCTCTCTGGATGGGTCGTTAAAGGATGCAGGCGCGATACTAGCACCGATCTGAATCAACTGTGGATAACCAAAAAGTGTCGAGCCGAAGCTTTATACCCTGCCTGCATGAGCAAAGAAATCACGTTAGCGGCGCTGCAATTACGACTACGGGCGGTTCGAAGGTCAAAAGGCTTAACCCTTAGCCAAGTATCCAAACAGAGCAAAGGCTCCATCTCTGCAATCGCATTGGGGTCGTATGAGCGGGGCGATCGATCCATCAGTACCGAGAAGTTGATTGAGATAGCAGAACTCTATGGTGTTCCGGTCGCCGAACTTCTATCACCACCAGAAAAAGGAATCTCTGCGGGCCGCGTAATAATCGATATACGCAAGCTCTCCCGAAGTACAGAATCGACCTCAGAGGCGCCCTTGAAAATTATTCAACGCATAGCCCACATGCGGCATGACTGGAATGGTGAAGTAATCTCACTTCGAAGTAGTGATCTTCACCTGCTGCAGATCTTTGCAAATTTCACCGAAGAAGAAGTCGGAGTTTTCTTGCAGAACTTTGCACTTACTAAATTGAAATAGTGTCTCTAATGCTTGCGATTCGTCCTAAAACGCCATGAATATACTTTGATGAATCATCGCTGGATAACTCTTTAGCAAGTGCAAGGGACTCATCAATCGCAACACTGATTGGCACTTCTGTCGCCCAAAGAATCTCGTAAATTCCTAACCTTAGGATGTTTCGATCCACCGCAGGCAGACGGTCCATATCCCACCCCTGGGCGTAGGTTGTAATCAGTTCATCAATCTTGCGGCGATTATCAGAAACTCCGTGAACTAACTCCTTGGTGTATTCGCGTATTGGGCGGGCGTCAGGACCCTCATCTGGAACATCCCTAGAGCGCAAAGTCTCTACGAGATCGCTCCCGCGAATATCACTTTCATACAAAAGATCTAGCGCTTGTTTACGCGCTTTGCTGCGAGCTGACACTAGTTAGCGCGACCCTGATAAGACCCATCACGTGTATCAACCAAAACAATCTCGTCCTGCTTGATAAATAATGGAACTTGAATTTCAATTCCAGTTTCCACTGTTGCTGGCTTTGTACCACCAGAAGAACGATCGCCCTGAATACCTGGTTCGGTGTAAGTAATCTTCAAGGGAACAGATGCGGCTAGCTCGATGTATAAAGGGTTACCTTCGTTAACTGCCACGATGGCCTCAGTATTTTCAAGCATGTAATTGGCAGCATCTCCAACAGTGGCTGCGCTAATTGTCATCTGGTCATAGGTTTTGGTGTCCATGAAAACAAAATCATCGCCCTCTTTATAGAGGTATTGCATTTCACGCTTTTCTAGAATTGCAACATCTACTTTCACACCAGCGTTGTACGTTCTATCTACAACCTTGCCGCTTAGAACTGACTTGAGCTTTGTGCGCACAAATGCGGGACCCTTACCTGGCTTCACATGCTGGAACTCAACTACTGTCCACAATTGGCCTTCGATGTCCAAGGTCATTCCGTTTTTCAAATCATTTGTTGTTGCCACAGCTCATCCACCCGCTCTGTATCGATTGTGTTTACTTTTACGAAGGTTAAAGGATACCCGCTCCGTGGGTGTGCTTTGTTACTTTGAAAGCAGATTTGCTAGAGCAATGATGGCCAAAACATAGGAATTCGGACCGAAACCTCCGATAGTTCCATTGGCCACTCCTGAAATAACAGAGGTATGACGGAATTCTTCTCGGCTCAATGGATTAGATAAGTGAACTTCGATCAGTGGCGCTTTAACGAGCTCAGCCGCATCGCGAATCGCATATGAATAATGTGTAAAGGCTGCAGGGTTAATAATCACCGGAGTCTTATTGTCAGCGGCCTCATGTAGCCAACCAATGATTGTTGCTTCATCATCACTTTGTCGTACATCTGCTTCAAAGCCGTGCTTTGTCGCTGCAATGTCGATCAGGTTCTTTAACTCGGCATAATTGAGATCACCGTAGATTGAAGAATCTCGAATGTCTAAACGTGAAAGATTTGGACCATTGATTACCAAGATCTTCATGAGGAAATCATCTCATAAGCAGCATCGAGTTCGTTGGAAGTAACATCTTCTAAACGCTTTGTTGACCCTATGCCATCTAAGACGACAAAACGAAGGGTATTACCCCTGGCTTTCTTGTCCAAGGAAAGCAACGGCAATAACTTCGACCATGCTTGGCGATCAAAGGTAATTGGTAAGTCGTACCTTTTTAACAAATCGCGATGCATGGTTACTGTGGCTTCATCTATCAATCCACGAGCTGCGGCTAATTCCGCGACAAAAACCATACCTACCGAAACCGCTTCACCATGGCGCAACTGATACTGCGCGTGAATTTCTATGGCATGACCCAAGGTATGGCCGTAATTAAGCGCTTCGCGAGCAAAGCTTTCTTTGAAATCTGAAGAAACGACAGATGCTTTAACTGATATCGCTCGAGCGATAATTTCAATAAGTACATCACGATTTGAAAGAAGAGTTTGAGTTGAATTCTCAGAAGCTAACTTCAAAATCTGAGGATCAGATATAAATCCGCATTTAATGACTTCTGCCATTCCGGCTGAAACGTCTCTTGGCGAAAGTGTTCCTAGAAAATCAACATCAACAATCACTGAAATTGGTGAGTGGAAAGAACCAATCAGATTCTTTCCGTAATCTGAATTTATTCCTGTTTTTCCACCTACAGCTGCATCCACCATTCCAGCCAAAGATGTAGGAACGGCTATCCAATCAATACCACGCAACCAAGTTGCTGCGGCAAACCCCGTCAGATCCGTGATTGCGCCACCGCCTATTCCGACGATTAGATCCGAGCGGGTAAAACCAGCCGCGCCCAGCCAATTCCACAGATTAAGCAAAGTTGCGGTGCTTTTAGCTTCTTCACCATCTGCAACTGTAAAAACATGAAGTTCGCAATCAAGTGATTGTAAAGCGGTGAGATCTGGTGAATAACTAGATGAAATGATTACCGCTACACGTGTTCTTTCTTGAATCAACGGAATCAGTAAAGATTCCCATTGTCCACCAATCGACACAGTGTAATCGCGCTCAGCGGTGACGTTGATGTTTTTCATGCGAGCTTCTTCTTAATCTCAGCGACAATTTGATCAACACTCATGTCGTCAACTTTAATGCAATCACTTGCAAGGTTCTCGTAGATGGGACGTCGTTTGTCACTAAGGGCCTGCCACTGTGCGCGTGGATTTCCCAAGAGCAATGGACGATCTCGGTTGAAGCCAACTCGAGGAGCAGCTGTGGCTAAAGAAACATCTAGAAAAACGACGTGCGATTCTGAATTCTTTATCTCGCTCTGAGCTTGCTCTGAAATTGGTGCTCCCCCGCCAAGACTTATCACACCAGCTTGACGAGTCAGTACGCCCCTTAGGGTTTCTAACTCGATCAAACGAAAATGTGGCTCACCATCTACAACAAAAATGTCGGTAATTGACTTTCCGGTTTCTTCCTCGATCAACTGATCCGTATCAATGAAGTCGATTTGTAAATCCTTGGCTAGCGCTACTCCAACCGTGCTCTTACCTGCTCCAGGAGGGCCAATCAAAAGTATGCGATTCATAGCTGACTTACTTGAAATTTAAGCTCGAGATGTATGATTCAAAGTTACGACGAGTTTCTGTAACTGAATCTCCACCGAACTTCTCCAAGACCGCTTCAGCTAGAACAAGTGCAACCATGGCTTCTGCGACAACTCCTGCTGCAGGTACTGCGCAAACATCAGAGCGTTGATTAATTGCTTTGGCTGCTTCACCAGTTGATACATCAATCGTATCTAACGCCTTGGGTACTGTTGAAATAGGTTTCATGGCGGCTCTTACTCTTAGGATTTCTCCATTAGACATACCGCCTTCAGTACCGCCAGCTCTATCGGTACGACGAACGATTGCCCCTTGGGAATTCTTTTCAATCTCATCATGTGCAACGGACCCACGACGCGCTGCAGTTTGGAAACCATCGCCGATTTCAACGCCTTTGATTGCTTGGATACCCATCACTGCGCCAGCCAATTTTGAATCTAGACGACGGTCCCAATGAACATGAGAGCCCAAACCTGGTGGCATATTAAAAGCTAGAACCTCAACCACTCCACCTAATGTGTCACCATCACGATGTGCCTGTTCGATCTCAGCGATCATTGCCTGACTAGTTTGCGCATCGGCGCAGCGAACTGGATCTTCATCAATTAACTTCATGTCCCCAGCATTAGGTAAGGCAGAACCATCGGGCACGCGAACCGAACCAATGGAAAGAACATGACTAAGAATCGTAATTCCAACACTTTGCTCAAGAAAGTTTCGAGCGACAGCTCCTAGTGCAACTCGGGCCGCTGTTTCACGCGCACTCGCTCTTTCCAAAATTGGTCGGGCATCATCAAAGTTGTACTTCTGCATTCCTACAAGATCAGCGTGGCCTGGTCGTGGCCTGGTTAAGGGTGCATTTCGAGCGAGATCTTTAATCTCTTCCTCTGGAACTGGGTCGGCAGACATTACTTTTTCCCACTTTGGCCATTCCGAATTCCCAACTTGAATCGCAATCGGTCCACCTTGTGTTAGGCCCAAACGCACGCCTCCAAGAATTGTGACCTTGTCAGCTTCAAAATTTTGACGTGCTCCACGTCCCACACCTAAGCGTCGTCGCTGCAAGTGATAATCAATGTGAGAGGTTGTTACGGTGACAGAGGCAGGAATACCTTCAACGATCGCACTGAGCGCTTGCCCATGTGATTCTCCAGCAGTTAACCAACGCATGTTCCTATTGTGACAGATAAGCGGGCTACTAGGTCGCCAAATAAAGTGCCAAGCCCACAAAGATGCTGGGAGCCAACGGAATTCTTCGGGGTAAGGTCTGATTCTTAAGGGTTCTCCACATTACGTGCAGTGAAGCGCTGAGAATGATCAATACAGCTAGAAGAGTTAGATCGCTGTAACCATCCGAGTTGAGAGTAAGCAGGATGATCAATAAAAGTTTTGCATCCCCCATTCCTAAACCAAGCAAGTTGAGCATTAATAGGATGAAGAGTGCTACAAGAATTGTAGAAATTTGTCCAAGGCCGTTGAAGAACACATACGGGGCGCAGAGCAGCGAAAGCATTACTAAGTACACATTTGGAATCGTTAAGGATTTCAAATCTGCCAAGGAAATTGGAATGGCCAGAACAAGAAAAGGAAGCCACATACGATGACTTTATCCAGCTCCTTCACACAAGAGCGTTACCTGTGGATTAAGCCAGTTTTGATAAAGCTGCTTCACGCATTTTCTGGTAGAGAACTTCTCGCTCGACCTTGATACCGGCGAAAATTTCGACCTGAGTTATTGCTTGATGGGTCAAAAGATCCAAACCATCTATGACTGGTGCATGTGAATCAGACCAAAATTTAGATATCGCAGTTGGCCAAGGGTTGTACAAAACCTCGAAGAAAGTTCCACGTGGAGTATCAATTGATGGAAGAAAGAATTCCGCTGCAAATTTCGGGGTTGTATTGATTACCAAGTCGAAAGAATTTATCCGATCAGTGAGCTGCCAAGGCAAGTAGGTAACATCAACAAAGCTTGCTTGATTCATCGCTGATTCACGCTCGGGGTTACGGCTAATCACTGAAACTTCTTTGGCAATCCGTGACACTGAAGCGACCGCTGCACGTGCAGTTGCCCCAGCCCCGATAACTAAGACCGAATCTATTTGTTTTAATCCGTGCGCACTCAAGGAATGGTCGAAGCCAGAGACATCAGTACTTGTTAACTTCCACGCGCCATCACTAAACCACAGAGTGTTTCCACAGGAAATTCGATTAGCGATATCAGAAATTGAACTCGCAACCAAAAGTGCTTCTTCTTTAAGTGGCATCGTAAGTGAGAGACAGTTCTTTTCAGTCGCTGATAAATACTTACTTAGCTCTCCTGCTTTGACTTCAACAGACTCGTAGCGCGCCGAAAGCCCTAGCTGCTCGTAGGCTAAAGCGTGAAGCAATGGACTGAGCGAGTGAGCAATCGGCGAGCCTAGAACCGCTGCATTAATCACTTAAATGCACCAGCCTTTCGATTCTTCGTATACAAAACTTTCCAATCACTGAACTCATCAAAACTGGCGGTGAAACGCGTGTCGCCAGGAGCAACAGTTATGAAATACAACCAGTCCCCCTGCATAGGTTCAAGTGCAGCTTTGATTGCAGCCGAACCGGGGCTACAGATAGGCCCTGGTGGCAAGCCGTACTTTCGGTAGGTGTTGTACGACGAATTAAGCATCGTGGCTTTGCGACTGAGGAAAATGTCTCCACGTGCTTGCATAACAAAATGCACTGTCGAATCCATTTGTAGTGGCATGCCGATTTTTAGACGATTGTAAATGACTCGAGAAACCTTCGTGAAGTCTACGTCCGTACTCTCGGCCTGAATTATTGAAGCGATAGTCAAAAGTTGTTGGGCCGAATATGTACTGGTTCCCTGTAGCAACTTACGACCTTGTGCATCATCACTAAATCGGTCAATCATCCTTTGCGCCGCAACTTGAGCAGATGTTCCTTCCGGAAAGGAATACTGAGCAGGAAAAATCAAACCTTCACTGTTTGAAAAACCTTTCGGAAGTTTTAATCCGGAGAACGCACTTCTTACCTGCTGCTTTGTAAATCCGTAATCTAGAAAAGCTTGCTGAACTTCACTCTTCCAAGCACCCTCGGCAACTCTAATCAAACTAGCAATTCTTTCTGGATCTAACAATTGATCTAGTGCTTGTCGAGCCGAAATCCCAACAGTTAATCGATGGCTTCCGGGTGCGACTTTTTGTGCCCGCACATCTCCAACCGCTACACGAAAGTAAGCCTCAGCAGATTTCACAACACCAGATTGCGCCAGAATCGCGCCAATCTGTGATCCCGTAGCACCCTGCGGGATTTCAACTGTGATCTCAGGTAAACCTTGGACTGATTGGGCGGTGTCAAAATCAGGAGCCGACGTTGTTTGTGAGCGCATGAGAAAGAGCGAGAAGGTGAAAACCACAATCACCAAACCTGCGGCGATAACTCTGGAAATAGCGCGCATCACTTTCTCTTCTCCAGATCAATGGCAAACTCTAAAATTGCGACAGCTGCCGCCATGTCGATGGCGTTCTTTGAATCTTTCGCGTTTCTACCGGCATCGCGCAAGTTACGTGCGGCAGTGACTGTAGATAAACGTTCATCAACCATGACTACTTGTACATCAGTAATTCCTCGCAAAAGCTGCGCAAACTCAATCGCTTTATCCGTTGCAATACCGTCCTGCCCACTAAGCAAAGCAGGTCTTCCGACGAAAATCTGAACAGGTTCAATCTCAAGAAATATCTCAGAAATGCCTTTGAGTAAAGATTTATCTGAAGCTTTCAAGGTTGTTAAAGGTGAACAAATGATCGAATCCGCATCACTTGTTGCAACTCCGATGCGGACATCACCATAATCAAAGGCGATTCGACGTCCTCGTTGCATCATCTAACCAATAAGAGATTGCGAGATAGCGGCGATCGCATCTAATGATTTACCTGCATCAGTGCCTCCACCTTGAGCAAAGTCATCTTTACCACCACCGCCACCACCTAGAACAGTTGAGCCAATCTTTACTAGCGCACCAGCTTTAACACCGGCTGCTCGTGACTCATCACTGACCGCTACAACCAGGACTGGTTTTCCTTCATTATTGCTCAGCAATGCGACCACGGAATTTGCGTTTTGGGACCTTAGGTCGATTGCAATCTTGCGTAGATCATCACCTGAAATTCCATCCGACATTACCGAACCAATAAATGTGTGACCGTTTATTTTCGTTGCTGCCTTAGCTAGATCGCCAACTTGTGACAAAGCTTGCGCAGAACGAACGGCAACTAATTCCTTTTCAATCTCTTTCATCTTGTTCAACATATCTGAAATTCGCTCGGGTAGTTCTTCAGTCCTAGAACCTTTGATCAGTTCAGTAAGCGAATTCAGCAAAATGTGTTCGCGAGCTAAAAACTTATAGGCATCGACTCCGACTAGCGCTTCCACGCGTCGAACTCCGGCACCAATTGAAGATTCTCCCAAAAGTTTTACAACACCCAACTGACCAGAACGGGAAACGTGGGTTCCTCCGCAGAGCTCTCGCGCCCAGTCGCCAACGCTTACGACTCGCACAACATCGCCATATTTTTCGCCAAACAGAGCCATTGCACCGATTTCCTTGGCCTTTGCCTGAGACATGCTTTCAGCGGTTACCTCTAAGTTATCTAACAACAAAGTGTTAACTCGTGATTCAACATCATCCAAAACTGAGGCAGAGACTGCGCCAGTTGCAGGGAAATCAAAACGGAAACGACCAGGAGAGTTTTCTGAACCTGCTTGAGTTGCCGTTTCACCAAGAACTTCTCTAAATGCTTTGTGCACCATATGGGTAGCGGTGTGCGCTCTTGAAATTGCAGAACGTCTTTCAGAATCAATTTCGGCAAGTGCATCAGCACCGACTTCGACAGTTCCATTGATAACTCGACCACGGTGAACCGATACTCCAGGTACCGGCGATTGAACATCATCAATTTCAATTACTGCGCCAGAACTCAGAGTGATTCTTCCACCGTCAGCTAACTGTCCTCCCCCTTCGGCATAGAAAGGAGTTCGATTCAGGATAATTTCTACATCGTCGCCTTCGGTAGCAGAGGAAACACCAACACCGTCAAGCAAGATGCCAGTCAACTTTGATTCAGAACTTGTGTTTGTATAACCAAGGAACTCTGTTTTGCCGCTCTTGTCAGCAATTGATCGATAGACCGACACATCTGTATGGCCGGACTTCTTTGATTTCGCATCAGCCTTCGCGCGATCTTTCTGTTCTTTCATAAGGCGGCGGAAGCCATCTTCGTCAACGCTCAGTCCCTCTTCACGGGCCATTTCAAGAGTTAAATCAAAAGGGAAGCCATACGTATCGTGCAGCTTGAAAACATCTTCGCCAGGTAATACTGAACTTTTGCTCTTCTTCAACGCCGCTGAAGAAACATCAAAGATCTGCGTACCACTCTTTAGAGTCTGCAAAAAGCTTTCCTCTTCCGAGGCGCTAACTGCCAAAATTCTTTTCTTATCTGAAACTAGTTCAGGGTACTGAGGGCCCATTGCACCGATTGCCGCGATAGTAAGTTCAGACATGATTGGATCCATAGAACCAAGAAGGCGCATATTTCGAATGGTTCGACGCATCATTCTGCGAAGAACATAGCCTCGACCTTCGTTTCCTGGTGTGACTCCATCACCAATCAGCATTGCCGATGTTCGAGCGTGGTCTGCAATGACGCGAAGGGATACATCGGATTTTTCAGATGCGCCGTACTTCACACCAGTTAATTCAGAGGCACGATTTAGAATCTGAATTGTCGTATCAATCTCATAAATGTTCTCAACGCCCTGCAAAAGTGCTGCGGTTCGCTCTAGACCCAAACCGGTATCAATACTCTTGGCAGGCAATTCACCAAGAATTGGGTACCCAGCTTTACCGCCGCCTGCTCCGCGTTCATTCTGCATGAAAACCAAGTTCCATACTTCAAGGTAACGATTTTCATCCGCGATTGGTCCGCCTTCAACTCCATAAGCAGGACCGCGGTCGTAGTAAATTTCTGAGCAAGGACCGCATGGGCCAGGAACACCCATAGACCAAAAATTATCCGCCATGTCACGACGCTGGATACGTTCCTTTGGCACACCGATTTGTTTATGCCAAATATCGGCAGCTTCATCATCATCTAGATAAACAGTTACCCACAACTTTTCTTCAGGAAATCCGTAACCACCATCAGCAATTGGTCGAGTCAATAGTTCCCAAGCAAGGGCAATGGCACCCTCTTTAAAATAATCTCCGAATGAGAAATTGCCACACATTTGGAAAAATGAAGCATGTCGAGTTGTCTTGCCAACTTCATCAATATCTAAAGTACGAACACACTTTTGCACAGAAGTTGCTCGCTTGTATGGCGCGGTTACTTCACCCAAAAAGTAAGGCTTGAATGGAACCATTCCAGCGTTAACAAGTAAAAGATTTGGATCATCGGCAATCAAAGAAGCCGAAGGAACAACTGTATGGGTTAACCCTTGACGGTTGTCAGATTCAAAAAAGCGCAGCCAGCGCGAACGGATCTCGGCGGATTCCACTAGTTAAGATCACTCAGCCTTCTTCTTTTTCTTGGAACGATCCTTATTCTTCTGTGCCGCTGAAATAAGGGCTCCCGCAACCTTGACTGCTGAACCATTCTTGTTCATGAATCCTTGCGTTGCTTCGTTTACCTTTTCGCTCATCTCTTCAATATTTTTGCTCACTCGATTGATGCTATGCAGGGGTCCGTTAACCAGAGTTACTGTTGTGTGTACCTCATCGATTAAAGGTGCGGTCTCTTCGGTAAGGGTCTTGAGCGAGGCGCTAGCTTCGTCAATCAAGCGACCTACACGGATGACGGCATAAGCAATCGCGATAGCAATGACAGCTAGCGATGATGCCGCGATTATTGTTGCAATTCCACCTGGACCCATGTTGTTAGCCTACCTGAACCCTTAACTACCCTGTGGGTTTTTAGGCTGTGGCACCCAATCAATTCCGCTCTCTTTTCGCTGAGCGGGCGTGATTGGTGTTGGAGCACCGGTTAACGGGTCTCCACCACTTGCAGTCTTTGGAAAAGCAATAACTTCTCTAATTGAATCTGAGCCCGTTAATAATGCACAGACTCGATCTAGTCCTAACGCGATTCCACCATGTGGAGGCGGACCATAATTGAAAGCTTCTAACAAGAAACCAAACTTACTTGACGCTTCCTCATCAGTTAAACCAATAACAGAGAAAACATCTTTCTGAATATTGCGGTCGTGGATACGAATCGAGCCACCACCTAATTCAGTTCCGTTGAGAACGATGTCGTATGCATAGGCCAAAGCAGATGCTGGATCGGATTTAAAAGTCGCTGCGTATTCTGGTTTTGGTCCAGTAAATGGGTGGTGAACTGCGGTCCATCCTCCGTTGTCAGTTGGTTCGAACATCGGCGCATCTACAACCCACAAAAACTCCCACTGACCATCAGGGATCAAGTTGCAACGCTTTCCAATCTCTAAGCGAACCGCTCCCAAAAGATTAAGCGATGCGGCGCGCTCTCCTGCTGCGAAGAAAATCGCATCCCCGACTTTTGCACCAGCTGCTGCAACGATTCCAGCGGTTTCTTGCTCAGAAATATTCTTAGAAACAGGGCCACCAAGAGTTCCATCCTCATTAACCAAAATGTAAGCCAGCCCCTTTGCGCCACGAGCTTTAGCCCAATCTTGCCAAGCATCAAGTTCACGACGAGCAGATGATGCTCCCCCTGGCATAACAACCGCGCCTACATATGGTGCCTGAAAGACGCGAAATGGGGTTTGTGCAAAGAATGAAGTGAGATCTACGAGTTGGTTATCGAAACGAAGATCTGGCTTGTCGGAACCGTAATTAGTCATTGCATCGGCATATGTCATTCGCTTCAGTGGAAGCGGAATGTTGTAGTTGACCGCTTCCTTCCATACTTGCGCAACAATCTTTTCAGCAACAGCCAAGATGTCCTCTTGATCAATGAACGACATTTCAATGTCTAGTTGTGTGAACTCTGGCTGACGATCGGCGCGGAAATCCTCATCTCGGAAACAACGAGCAATCTGATAATACTTTTCCATTCCAGCCACCATCAAAAGCTGCTTGAACAACTGTGGTGACTGAGGAAGTGCGTACCAAGAGCCAGGTTGTAAACGCACTGGCACAAGGAAGTCTCGAGCACCTTCAGGTGTGGAACGGGTTAAGTAAGGTGTTTCGATTTCTAGAAACTTTTCATCTTCCATGACACGGCGAATAGTCGAAGTCACCTTGGAGCGAAGTCTTAGATTCTGCGCAGGTTTTTCACGACGAAGATCCAAGTAGCGATAGCGCAAGCGGACTTCTTCATTAATATCAGTGTCATCGCCACTATCTACTGGAAATGGCAGTGGTGCGGCTTCAGAAAGAACCACAACAGTGTCACCCATAACTTCGATCTCACCAGTAGGAATATTCGTATTCTCATTACCAGCTGGGCGAGCAACGACCTCGCCAGTTATTAGTAAGCACCATTCTGCGCGAAGTGATCCGGCAACTTTTTCGTCGCGTATAACTACTTGAACTGAACCTGATGCATCACGCAAATCAATGAAAGCGACACCACCATGATCTCGACGGCGTGAAACCCAGCCAGCCAGAGTGACAGTCTGTCCTGCGTTGGATTTACGCAATGACCCAGCTTCATGTGAACGCAACATTTTGCTTCCTAATTCTACTTTTTGAGAGCTTCGAACAATGAATCAATCTTAACCGAGGTTCCAGTGCCAGATTTCATCTCTTTTAACTCGACAGTTCCGCTTGAGATCTCGGCATCACCAAGCACAATCACGTAAGTCGCACCGCTTTTATCGGCGCCCTTCATCGCACCTTTGAGGGCGCGATCACCAAAGGCGATCTCAACTCTCTTTCCTCTAGCACGCAAAGATGTTGCAATCGTGAGTGCCTGCAGTTTTGCACTCTCACCCAGCGGAACAATGAACAGATCAGATACAAATGAATCCGAACCAATTACTTCTTCTGCTTCAGCAGCAAGTAAGGCTCGATCCACGCCCAGACCGAAACCGATTCCCGACAGCGATTGTCCGCCTAATTGCTCCATGAGGCCGTCATAACGGCCGCCTCCACCGATTCCGGATTGAGCTCCTAGTAACTCGTGAACAAATTCAAAAGTAGTCCCGGTGTAGTAATCCAATCCGCGCACCATTCGTGGATTAAGCGTGTAAGAAATATTTAGCGCCTCTAAGTACCCCACAACTTGGTCGAAATGTGCACGGGAAGAGTCATTCAAATAATCCATCAGCAATGGCGCACCCGCCATCGCTTTTTTCATTTCCTCACGCTTATCGTCGAAAAGTCTGAGTGGATTAATGGCCGCACGTGCGGCGGTAGCTTCATCCAATTCCAGTGTCGAAATAAACTTAAGCAGTTCAACTCTGTGTGCTGCCCTTGATGCGGCATCGCCTAACGATGTGATGTCCAAACGATACTTCTTTAGTCCAAGTGCCTTGAAGCCAGCATCAGCAATAGCAATTACTTCTGCATCAATGGCTGGATCATCTAGACCTATTGCTTCAATTCCAACTTGATAGAACTGACGATAACGGCCGGCTTGAGGACGTTCAGCTCTAAAGAACTGACCTGAGTACCAAACTTTTACTGGTAACTGGCCACGATCCAATCCGTGTTCAATGACTGCGCGCATTACACCAGCAGTTCCTTCAGGTCGCAATGTGATTGAACGTCCACCACGATCTTCAAAGGTGTACATTTCTTTAGAAACTACATCCGTTGACTCGCCAACTCCCCGCTTAAACAAATCTGTATCTTCAAAAACTGGAAGTTCGATCAATTGATACCCCGCAAGTCGCGCAGGTGCGATCAAGAACTCACGAACGAATTCAAAGGAACTCGAACGAGGAGGTGTGTATTCACTGACGCCTTTAGGAGCAGCGATTTTTTGTTGAGACATCAGTATTTTCCCACCAGACTTTTTAGATACGGATTGTTCTTTTTCTCATATGACATAGAAGTTCGTGGGCCGTGACCTGGCAATACCTCAAGATGATCTGACAACGGAATCACTTTTTTACGCAATGTTTCATCCATATCTTTACTTGATCCAGTCGGTAGATCGGTACGTCCTATCGAACCAGCAAAGAGCACATCCCCGCTGACCAATACTTGATCCGAAACCTCAAACATTAGAGACCCGCGCGTATGTCCCGGTGCGTGAATTGCCCTGAAGGAAAGTCCCACCAAATCAATCACTTCGCCATTACGTAGTTCACGCACCTGTGCGGGTTCAGCAAAATTCATCGCCGAAACAGTTGCGGCAAACTCGGGGCCGAGAATCTTTTCAGGTGCAGAAAGATAAGCACGATCTTCGCTATGAATGTAGGTCGGGATTTCATATCCATCAGCGATTGGTTGAATAGAAAATGTATGATCTAAATGTCCATGTGTCGCAATGACGGCTACCGGTTTCAGATTATGGCGTTGAAGGATTTCATCTAATTGAGCGCTCACATCTGGCATACCCGGGTCGATGACGACGCATTCGCTGCCAGGCTCACTCGCCAAGACCCAGCAATTGGTTGCAAACATTGGGGCGGCAAAAGAGTCAATCAACAAACCCGGCACCCCCTCATTCACGCTCAATTTTGGCGCGATTGACGCTCACACCATGAGACAGGGTACCTTTTGCCCTACCAATCCACACTCGACCCACGCTTAGAGGGCCCAAATCTTCTAAGCATCGCACCCACACATAGCGAGCCTTACATAAGGTAACGCGCTGAAAGGATCACTCTCATGACAGATATGAATTTCCCACCACAGGGTAGCGCTGCAAGTGCGTTAATCGGAGATCCTTCAGCATTTGGTCGAGTAGCAGAAGATGGAACAGTTTTTGTAAGAACAGCTCATGGTGAAAAAGCCGTTGGGTCGTATCCAGGAAAAACCGCAGAGGAAGCACTTGCTTACTTTGTTCGAAAGTTTGAAGTTCTTGCAGCCGAAGTTGCCTTACTTGCTGCACGCATCAAGAGTGGAGCTATGGTTCCATCCGATGCTTACGCCGCAGTTAAGAAATTGCGTGAGCAAGTGAAGGAGTTAAATGGTGTCGGTGACCTGGATGCATTGGCCGCATCAGTTGAACAAATCGAGCCACTTATTGAGGGACATCGCGAAGCGTATGAAGCTAAGAAGGCTGCTGAAACAGCAGCAAAAGCCGCTCGTCGCGAACAGATTCTTGTCGAAAAGGAAAAAATTGTTGCTGAAGCCGAATCACTAGCACTTTCCGAGAGTTGGAAATCAACTGGTGACCGTCTCAAGGTTTTACTTGATGAATGGAAAGCAGCGCCACGTTTAGAAAAGAAGGCCGACGCCGATCTTTGGAAGCGTTTTTCTTCATCTCGCAACAAGTTCGATAAGCGACGTCGTACCCACTTTGCATCCCTTGAAGCTACGCAATCAGTAGTTGCAGATGCCAAGAAGAAGATTGTCGAAGAGGCTGAAAAGCTAGCAACTTCTACTGAATGGGTTCCTACTGCTAAGCGCTTTAAGGTCCTGATGGATCAGTGGAAAGCTGCAGGACGTGGCAAGAAGAATGATGATGCAAAACTGTGGTCACGATTTAAAGCAGCCCAAGATCAGTTCTTTACCGCAAAGAATGCTGATCTTGAAAAGCGCGATGTGACAATGGCTGCAAACCTTGCAAAGCGCGAGGAAATCGTTCCGCTTATGGAAGCGTTGCTACCTATTACAGATGTTAAAGAGGCTCGCAAGGCTCTAAATGAACTGCAGCGCTCTTGGGAAAAGATCGGCATGACCCATAGGGATAAGCGCGCAGCACTTGATGCTCGCGTAGCCAAGGTTGAATCCACAATTAAGGAAGCAGAAGCTGAAATTTGGCGCAAGACTGATCCGGCCGCAAAGAAGCGCGCGCAAGAAGTTGTTGCACAGCTCACCGAGTCAATCGCTAACTATGAAAAGGCTGCAGCTAAGTTTGCTGCAACTGGCAACACAAAGAAGGCAACTGAAGCTGCTGAATCTGCAGCTGCACGTAAGGTGTGGTTAGCAGAGGCGGAAAAGGGTCTTTCAGAGTTCAACTAACGACAAGATTTAGTTGTTCGTTGTTCGATACACATCGTAAACACCTTCGATGCCGCGCACCGCTGCCAGAACTGCATCTAGATGTGTTGCATCTGCCATTTCAAAAGTAAAGCGTGAAAAAGCTGTGCGATCTTTTGATGTGCTTACAGACGCACTCAAAATGTTTACATGTTGCTCGGACAATGTTCTGGTTACATCGGCCAGCAATGAAGCACGATCTAGCGCTTCTACTTGGATGTTTACCAAGAAGATCGAAGCGGCTCCAGTGCGCCACTTAACTTTGACTACACGATCGGCCTGATGGCTCTGCAGATCTGATGCATTGGTGCAATCGGAACGGTGAATTGATACTCCGCTCCCCTTTGTAATAAATCCCATGATCAAATCACCCGGCACCGGCGTACAACAGCGAGCGAGTTTTACCAAAACATCATCGGTGCCTTCAACATCAATGGCATTGCTGGATCGCCTGGTTGTTGGCGCGCGATTAGGCAACACATCCATAGTTGGCTCTGGATGAGAATCCTCTGCCCCCATTGATGCAACTAGCTTGTCGATAATGGAAGCTGCTGAAACATGACCATCACCGACGGCTGAATACAGACCATCAATGTCTGAATAACGAAGATCATGAGCGAGTTCAAGAAGTGAATGTCCTGCAAATATCTTTTGCAAAGGCAGTCCCGCTTTTCGCATTTGGCGAGCTATAGATTCGCGACCAGCATCAATTGCTTCTTCGCGTCGCTCCTTGCTAAACCAAGCCTTAATCTTCGAGCGCGCACGAGGACTCTTAACAAAGTTCAACCAATCCCTACTTGGCCCTGCGTTCTCACTTTTATTAGTGACAATCTCGACGACATCTCCATTGTTTAAGCGAGATTCCAGCGGAACCAAACGACCATTTACTTTTGCGCCAGCGCATCTAAGCCCAACATCGGTGTGAACAGAAAAAGCAAAGTCGACAGGTGTTGAGCCGCCGGGCAAGGCAACGACACTGCCTTTAGGTGTGAAGACGAAAACTTCTGGGGAACCTAAATCAAATCGCAACGCTTCCAAGAATTCAGAAGGGTCTTCAGTTTCTTTCTGCCATTCATGTAACTGACGAAGCCACAACATTTCTGGAGAAGAATCACTATTTTCTGGTCCCTGTTTGTATTTCCAGTGAGCAGCAATACCAAATTCAGCTCGTGCATGCATATCGTAAGTACGAATCTGGATTTCAATCGCTTTACCGTTAGGTCCAATTACTGTCGTATGAAGCGACTGGTACAAATTGAATTTAGGCATCGCAATGTAATCTTTAAAGCGGCCAGGAACCGGACTCCAGCGGGCGTGGATCGAGCCGAGAACGCCGTAACAATCACGAACATCATTAACTAATACTCGGATACCTACCAAGTCATAAATATCATTGAACTCGCGACCACGCACAACCATCTTTTGATAGACCGAAAAGAAGTGCTTCTTTCGACCCGTAACAGTTGCATCTATCGCATCCCGTAACAAATCCTCTTTAACTGATGCAATTACCTCTTCAGTTAATTTATCTCTAGATGGCGAACGCTCTGCAACTAATCGCGAAATTTCTTCAAACTTTTTTGGTTCTAAAACTTCGAAGGAAAGATCCTCGAGTTCCCATTTCATCGCATTCATTCCCAGGCGATGGGCAAGAGGTGCGTAGATGTCCAAAGTTTCACGAGCCTTACGCAGCGCACTCTCTTCAGAAACGTACTTCCAGGTTCTCGCATTGTGTAAACGATCAGCTAATTTAATAACCAAGACACGGATATCTCTGGACATTGCAATAACCATCTTGCGAACGGTTTCAGCTTCTGCAGTCGGGCCATAGGACAGCTTGTCTAACTTGGTAACGCCATCAACCAAATTGGCTATCTCGTCCCCAAAATCATGGCGAAGTTGTGTTGATGAATACTCGGTGTCTTCAACTGTGTCATGCAACAAGGCGGCAATGATCGTTGCTGGATTCAGACCAAGGTGGGCCAGGATTTCAGCAACTGCTACAGGGTGAGTTATGTAAGGCTCACCAGATTTGCGCAATTGGCCAGCGTGGGCATCTCGTGCGACTTCAAATGCACGAGAAACATCGGCCTCATTTACTGAGGCATGGTTTTCTTTGAGAGCACTAACTAGTGGTGCTATCAAAGTATCCACAAGAGACCCTACTTACGACCTTTGCGCTTTGGTTGGTTGCGAGGACCGCGACCATTAACAGCTGCAACAGGTGCGACCCCTGCAACTGAAGCAGTTGCTGATGCAGACCCGCGTGCTTCAACTCGCTTGGCAAGGGCCTGCATTGCTGGCTCCTTCTCACGAAGTTGAGCCAAGATTGCTGGCGCAATAAAGATCGATGAGTAAGTTCCAACAATCAATCCAATGAACAATGACAGTGATAGATCCTTAAGCGTTCCCGCGCCAAGTAAGCCAGCTCCTACGAACAAAATTGCTGCCACAGGCAGAATTGCAACGATAGAAGTGTTTGCAGAACGAACGATTGTCTGATTAACAGCAAGGTTTACCGCTTGAGAGTAAGTCTTGGTCGATACCGCCGAAATAGCTTTCGTATTATCTCGAACCCTGTCAAAGACCACCACCGTGTCATACAACGAGTAACCCAAGATAGTTAAGAATCCAATTACGGTTGCTGGTGTTACATCGAAACCTACAAGTGCATAGATTCCAACAGTAATGAAAACGTCATGCATAACCGCAATGATTGCCGCAACAGCCATCTTTGGTTCTAGTGCCATTGCAAGATAAATCATTACAACTAATAAGAAGCCGAAGAGACCGTAGAGTGCTTTACGAGTGATTTCCTTACCCCATGAAGGACCGATGATCTGAACATCAATTGATGCCAGATTGACAGAGAACTTGGCCGCTAAAGCATCCTGAACCGCATTGTTTAATGCAGGTTCTAGGGCTTGTGTTTGAACGCGAACCTTGTCATCTCCCACAAGTTGGACAATAGCTTCGCCAGGAACTCCTGCCTCTTCAGCTGCTTCTCTTGCAAGAGCCACCGATGGGTTTGGTGTATTTACTGTAAATGAAGAGCCACCCTTGAATTCAATTCCTAGAGTTAGACCTTGAACCGCTAGCGCTCCAATTGATAGCAGAACGAAGAAACCAGACAGGGCGTACCAACGACGGCGACGACCGATGAAATTAACAGATGTCTCACCACGATAGAGGCGACCACCTAAACCTGAAACCTTTGACACTTTATGCCTCCTTCGCAATGACTAGCCCCAGACTCTTAGGCGAGAAGCCTGAGAGAGGATGACCTGAGTTGAAGAACTTCATTCGAGAAATCAATACAAGTGCTGGCTTGGTGAATAGGAAGATAATGATTAAGTCGATCAATGTTGTTAGTCCAAGCGTAAATGCGAAACCACGAACTCCGCCTACAGAGAAGACATACAGAAGTACTGCGGCAATTAACGACACAAAGTCTGCAATCAGGATTGTACGACGTGCTCGTATCCATCCAGTTTCAGCAGCGGTTCGCAATGATCTGCCTTCTCGCATCTCATCCTTTACGCGTTCAAAGTAAACAATAAATGAGTCTGCCGTAACACCAATCGCGGTAATCGCACCAGCGATTCCGGCTAGCGTTAGCGTGAATCCAATCCATTGACCCATGAGCAAGATCAGTGCGTACAACATGATTGCTGCCACAGCCAATGAACCCACGGTCACAAGTCCTAGAGCTCGGTAATACAAGAGCGTGAAAATTACCACCAATAACATACCCAAACCTGCTGCTAGCACACCAGCGTTAAGTTGATCGGCACCAAGTGTTGGGGAAACTTGCTGTACTTCTCCACGATCAAATGCAAGTGGGAGTGCACCATATTTCAAAACATTAGCAAGATCTTGAGCCTCAAGTTGCGTGAAGCTTCCTGTGATTTGCGCATTACCGGAAGGAATTGCTTCATTAATTCTTGGTGATGAGACAACTAAACCATCGAGAACAATTGCTACCTGATTTGTTGGTTCCGGCAAAGAGGTAACTCTTGCTGTCAAAGCACCGAAAGCAGATGTTCCTTCGTTATCAAAGGTGAGACTTACAAACCATGCGCTGCCGGCCTGAGTGTCTAGCCCGGCTGAGGCCTTTGAGACTTGACGACCTAAAACTTCTGCTGGGGCCAAAATGTATTTTGTTCCACCTGCACGATCACACGTTACCAAAACAGAATTGGCATCATCTGCGCCGTTACCCTGTAAATTCTCTGGCTTTGTGCAATCAAGAGCTGCGAACTTTGCATTGTCTGCCGCGCTTACACCAGCTGCAGGAGTTGCCCCCGCATCACCAGCTGCTGGAATTCCTGAACCAGATGCAAGCACCTGGCGGAAACGAAGTTCTGCAGTCTGTCCAACCAAATCAACAACTCGTCTACCAGTGTCACCAGGTACCGAGATAACAATCTGACGATTTGTACCCGTTCCTTGTGAAGTTACTTCTGATTCAACAACACCTAATGAGTCAACACGTTGGCGAATAATTGAAACCGCCTGATCGATTGCCTCACTTGTAACACTGCCTTCTTGACCTGGTGCGATTCGAGGTTGCAGCGTGACCGATGTACCGCCTCGTAGATCCAAACCTAACTGCAGACTCTTGGAATCTTGAAGGAAAACTAGACCGATCATCGATACGAGGATTAGGCCAAGAATCGCCAAAGTTCGGCCAGGTCGTGAGCTGGTCTTTATTGGTTTCGTTGTTGTAGACATAGGGGCAGAGTCTAGAGGTCAGATGCGGGTAAGTCGAAAAGCGTAGAGATTTCAGCAGGTGGCGTTCGTCCTATATGGCGCCAACCTTGAGCGGTTGCTACCCGTCCACGCGGGGTTCGGGCCATGAAGCCATTGCGCACTAAAAACGGTTCAGCCACCGACTCTACGGTTTCGGTCTCCTCACCCACCGCAATAGCCAAGGTAGAAAGTCCAACGGGACCACCATTGAATCGCTCGATTAACGCTACTAAGACCGCACGATCCAAACGATCCAACCCGAGCTGATCAACTTCATACATCTCTAATGCAGCTTTGGCCTGGGTCAATGCAATAGTCGATGCACCTTGTACTTGCGCATAGTCACGAACACGTCGCAGAAGTCGATTCGCGATTCGAGGTGTCCCCCGAGATCTTCCCGCGACTTCCAAAACCGCATCCTTATCGATTGAAATCTTCAACAACTCTGAACTACGAGAAATTACCTGCGCAATATCGCTTTCTTCATAAAAATCTAAGTGCGCCGTGAAACCAAAACGATCACGTAAGGGACTTGGCAAAAGACCGGCCCGAGTAGTGGCACCTACCAATGTGAAATGTGGAAGTTGCAATGGAATTGCCGTCGCGCCAGGTCCTTTTCCAACAATTACATCTACACGAAAATCCTCCATGGCCAAATAGAGCAACTCTTCGGCAGGTCTTGGCAACCTATGAATCTCATCTAAAAAGAGAATTTCACCTTCTACTAATGATGACAAGATGGCAGCTAAATCACCCGCATGAGTAATTGCGGGACCACTTGTGATCCGAATCGGAGCATTCATTTCACTGGCAAGAATTAAGGCAAGCGTTGTTTTACCTAACCCAGGAGGACCCGAGAGCAAAATATGATCGGCTGGCGAATTACGGTTTCGTGCCGCTGTCAACAAAACATCAATTTGTTCACGTACTCGATGCTGACCAATGAAGTCAGATAGGGACTTTGGACGCAATGCATGCTCTAGTGCAGACTCTTCACTTTTTATGTGCGGAGCAACTAAACGATCATCAGCCACGTGAACTCTTCCCACTAGCTAAGGTGCGCTTTAGTAGATCACTTAGTTCAACACTTGCTGCATCGATTCCATCTGCTTGTAGCCCGGAAACAACTGCAGAAATCGCATTATCGGATTCTCTCGGTGAAAAACCTAGTGAAACTAAAGCACTTGATAACTGTTCTCTCCAAGCGGGCTGATGCCCCTTGTATTGCTGAACATGAGACAAATCGCTCAGCTTTCCTTTGAGCTCCAAGATCATGCGCTGCGCGCCTTTTCGTCCGATCCCAGGTACTTTTTCAATTACACCAATATCTTCTTGCGAAATAGCGCGACCAAGATCTTCTGGAGTAAGCGCTCCCAGAATCGACAGTGCCACTTTAGGTCCAATGCCTGAAACTGTTTGAACTAGTTCAAACAAGCTGCGAGATTCTTCGTTGACAAATCCGAAAAGCGTTAAGGAATCTTCACGCACCACCAGTGAGGTAAATAGTTGCACCTGCGAACCCAGAGTTACTTGAGTAGTTGTTAAAGGTGTGACTAAAACACTTAAACCGAAGCCACCAACTTCAACGACTAAACGATCACTTTGTATTGATCGTACGGTTCCGTTCAAAAGAGAAATCATCGTGATCTCAATTTCTTAAGTCGTGATTGCTCTGCGGTAACAGCTTGTGCCAGTCGGGTGTTTCCGCCACCACGCCAAATGTTACAAATAGCAAGAGCCAAAGCATCTGTTGCATCCACTGGCTTTGGAATCGAATCAAGGTTAAGAATCTTCTGGACCATCATTGCTACTTGGGCTTTGTTTGCGCGACCATTGCCAGTAACCGATGCTTTAACTTCAGATGGCGTGTGCATCATGACTGGGATTCCTGCCTTTGCTGCCAATAGCAATGCAACTCCTGCAGCTTGCCCGGTACCCATCACGGTTCGCACATTGTGTTGTGAAAAGACTCGTTCAACTGCGATTACATCTGGCTTCCACACATTTATCCATTGTGATAATTGTTGATCCAAATCTAAAAGGCGTTGTTCCAGAGGCGCATCAACTGGCGTCAAGATGACACCGACTTCGACAAGTGAAAGAGGTGAACCCACGGCACCATCGACGATACCCACACCGCAACGAGTTAAACCTGGGTCAACACCCAAAACTCTCATTGCCCGCCTCGTGCTTTCTCAATATGTCAAAGTTAAAGCCTAAGGTTATTGCACGAAGCTCTAATCGAGGCTCGCCATAACTTCATCAGAAACATCAAAATTACTATAAACATTCTGCACATCATCAAGTTCTTCAATTGCATCAATTAACTCAAAAACCTTCTTTGCACCTTCGGCATCCAAAGGTATGGACATTGACGGAAGGAATGAAGAATCAGCTGATTCATAGTCAATGCCGGCGCTCTGCAAGGCGGTTCGTACCGGAACCAAATCAACCGGTTCACTCACAATCTCAAAGGCTTCACCGAGATCGTTTACTTCCTCAGCACCTGCTTCTAGGACTGCTTCCAGAATTGAATCTTCGGTCAGAGTTCCATCCTTCTTGACGATGACAACACCTTTGCGATTGAACAAGTAGGAAACCGATCCCAGATCTGCCATTGATCCACCGTTGCGAGTAACTGCGACCTTAACTTCAGATGCCGAACGGTTTCGGTTATCTGATAGACACTCGATCATGATTGCAACGCCATTTGGACCATAACCCTCGTACATGATGGTGATCCAGTCTTTTGCGCCAGCTTCTAATCCTGCACCACGTTTGATTGCACGATCGATGTTGTCGGCGGGCATAGATGATTTCTTAGCTTTGGCCACTGCATCAAATAATGTTGGGTTGCCATCCATATCAGCACCACCATTTCGAGCGGCAACTTCAATAGCACGAATTTGCTTAGCAAATACTTTGGCGCGACGGCTATCAATGATCGCCTTTTTGTGCTTTGTCGTAGCCCATTTGGAATGGCCTGACATGGATTCACCTCACCTAAATAAAGATCAAACTTTTTTCGTCGTGGACTACTTTACCTTGTGAAGTGCTGGACGGGCTACTTGCTCGATAAAATAGCGATGGATTCGATGATCACCAGTTAATTCAGGATGGAATGATGTTGCAAGTGCAGTTTCTGAACGAACGGCAACGGGATGTGTATCAACTGTTGCCAAAACCTGAACTGATCCCGCAACTTTTTCGACCCATGGAGCTCGAATGAAGACCGCCCGAATCAATTCAGGCGAACCATCCTCGAATGCAATATCTGATTCAAATGAATCAACTTGGCGTCCGAAAGCATTGCGTCTAACAGTGATGTCTAATCCACCAAAACTCTTTTGACCAGCTTTTGCATCAAGAATTTCATCGGCTAACAAAATCATTCCAGCGCATGAGCCATACACTGGCATTCCGTTTTTTATCTTGCTCTTGAGCAAATCAAAGATGCCAAAAACCTCGGCCAATTGCGCGATTGTCGTTGACTCTCCCCCCGGTAAAACGAGGGCATCAATCTCATCGATTTCTTGCGCGCGTCTGACAGCAACTGCTTCAACTCCACACGCTAGCAATGATTCGATGTGCTCGCGGACATCACCCTGTAAAGCTAAAACGCCAACCTTCATTGAACGAGAAGTTACCAACCACGCTCTGAAAGACGGTGAGGTGCCGGTAGATCGGCAACGTTAATTCCAACCATTGCCTCACCAAGACCACGAGATGCATCAGCAACAACCTTTGCATCATCCCAAAATGTTGTCGCCTTCACGCACGCTGCTGCGCGTTGGGCAGGATTGCCTGATTTGAAAATACCTGAACCGATGAAGACACCATCTGCGCCCATGCTCATCATCAGTGCCGCATCAGCCGGAGTTGCGATACCACCAGCTGTGAATAGAACGACTGGCAGTTTTCCAGTTTGGGCAACTTCCTTCACCAGGTCATAAGGTGCTTGAAGTTCCTTAGCTGCGACATACAGTTCATCTTCACGCAATGATGACAGTCGACGAATTTCTCCACCGATCATTCGCATGTGCTGCATCGCATTTGAAACATCACCAGTGCCTGCTTCGCCCTTTGAGCGAATCATTGCTGCACCCTCATTAATACGGCGTAGTGCTTCGCCAAGATTTGTTGCGCCACACACAAAGGGAACGGTGAAATCAAACTTATCAATATGGTTTACGTAATCAGCTGGCGTTAAGACTTCTGACTCATCGATGTAGTCAACACCTAGTGATTCCAGGACACGAGCTTCAACAAAGTGCCCGATGCGTGCCTTTGCCATAACTGGGATTGATACCGCGGCTTGAATCTTTTCAATCATGTCAGGATCTGACATGCGGGCTACTCCACCTTGGGCGCGGATATCTGCAGGTACTCGCTCAAGTGCCATAACTGCAACAGCACCGGCATCTTCAGCAATCTTTGCTTGTTCGGCGTTAACAACATCCATGATGACGCCGCCCTTAAGCATTTCAGCCATGCCGCGCTTGACGCGACCGGTGCCTGTTACTTCAGCCATGATTTAGTACTCCGCTTCAATCGAAAGATAGAGCCCAATCCTACTTCGTCTTATCAACACCGCGCCACGTGAATTCAGGCTCACGATCGGTTAAGGCCACCCATATTTGCCCTGCAGCAAAGTTCATTATTGAGCCATCAGCTAATGTGAAGGTTGTCCCTGAATCAGCAAACGCCCTATTCCATGTGGCTGTGAAGAGTTGCCCATCGCGAAGTACATATGCCTTACCGGTGCCAACTGTTTCAGATAGCGGAGTTACTCCACCAAATTTGTCACCGTATTCCGATGGTGAAATCTTTACCATCTGAACAACAAGTGTTGTTGGACCAAGCACAACTCCACTGTCTGCCAGGTTTAACTTACCGTTGTGGGACAAATGCCAACGCGATTCCTTTTCCGACCAATCAGCAGAATACGTTGCAGATGGCCAATTAATTACAGCTTTTTGCACAGCTTTCCCGCCGTCTGGTAAATCACCGAAGACGAAACCAACATTCTTGGCAACATCAACGGACAAATCATCATCCTTGATTTTTTGCATGAGTAAATCAGCACGAAGAACCATTGCGACCGGGGAAACTCTGTTTGGGTCAGTTGTGTAAATCGTTGGGCTCTGGCGTTGCGCGCCCATGTCCTGCAGGTTAGCTGCTGCAATTACTGGAAGTAATTTTCGCTGAGCTCCGCTGTAAGCAAAGGCCACACGTCCATACTGACTTAAAATATCGATATCCGAAATTCGCGCACTGCGGACAGGTCCTATTCGCTGCGGAATAACAGTTGAATAAATTGCTGCCAATCTAGTTAGTCCAGCTTCAACCTGTTCTATGTAAACAATTTCCGCATCTTCTAAGCCGATTTGCGGATGTGCCGCATTTGTATCATCAATTTTTACAACTAGGACTTGCCCATCGATTCCTTCGCGGCCACTGAGAACACTGGTTGCCTTCTTTTCAGGCAACAAATCCGTAACCGCTGCACACCCGGTAAGCAATACAAATGATGCTACAAGAAGTGCAAAAGCTCTTTTAGAGAACATCAGATTCGAATTCATATGTGATCGGTAATGGCGCTGTTCCAGCCAGTCGGAAAAGTCGGACAATCAATTTACTGCGCACCATTTGGGTGCGAGCAACGGCATCAGTGTGCAAAGCAATGGCAACTCTGATTTTGTCGGTGAGCCCTGATAATTCGGTAAGTAAAGCGCTATCGGCCGCCGTTGCCAGATGTTGTGAATCCTCTAGAAGTAGACCCAAAGCCCCTGATAATCCACTTTCGGCTTGCGAACGATTTTGAATATTTGCATCGCGTGCTTGATATGCAGCCGCGGTCAACAACATAGAAGAAGCAGGATCAGCAATATCGCTATGAGCTATCTCTAGCGCAACCGCTGCGCGCTTTTGCAACAGGACATCCAAATTTGCCCAACTTGTTTCTACCCGATGGTGCAACCTGTCTAAACGAGTTGCAGTAAAGGTCAGGTACCACGCAATAAGCAGCACCAGCAACGCAGCGAGCAACCATTTAGTCATTACTTGTCATCCTTATTCAAGAATCGATTCCACGGACGGGTGTCTGAGGCCAATCGAACTTTCTGACTTCCGACCATGGACATTTCATATACAGAGAAAATTTGTTCTGCAACCACTTTCCAATCAAACATCTTTGCTCGTTCTTTACCGCGAGTGGACAGTACTTTTCTTTTCTTTTCATCTCGCAGCAGATCAATCGCGACTTTTGCCAATTCGGTGGAGCTTTCGGATTCAAACAATGCACCGTATTCTCCGTGACCCAACAAATCATCAAAGGCAGGAATATCACTCGCGATGACACAAGCGCCCCCAGCAAGTGCTTCAGCAAGGATAATTCCAAAGGATTCACCACCTGTATTGGGTGCGACATACAAAGAAACAGATGACACGAAGTCAGCCTTGTCTGATTCTGAAATCTTTCCTAGAAATTCAAATCGATGACGAAGTTGTGGGTCAATGCTCTCGATGACTTCTGCAGGATCACCAGGACCGGCCACGAATACCTTTACATCAGGTGCAAAACGGGAAATGACGGGTAGCGCATCAACCAGAACACTTAACCCTTTCCGAGGTTCTTCAAACCTCCCAATGAATCCAATCGTATTTCCAGACCACTTCTCTAAGGACTTTCCATCTGTGTAGCGATCGGCATAGATACCATTAGGGATGATCACTGCATCCGTTTCAAGGTGATCTGTCAGAGTGAAGCGTGCTGCTTCTGAAACCGCAATCCTTGCTGATAGTTTCTCAATTGCAGGTTCGAGTATCGGCCCAATTGCAAAAATAATTTTCTGACGCTTTGCCGCTGCATGAAAGGTTCCAACCATTGGTCCATCGGCAGCCCAACAAGCCAAGAGGGAAATGGACGGAATGGCAGGTTCGTGAAGATGTAACAAATCAAAATCACCTTGTGAAATCCATTGTCGAACTCGAGCAAAAGCAACTGGCCCAAATAGAACTCGCGCAACTGCGCCGTTATAAGGAATCGAAATCGGCTTACCTGCGTTGACAACGTAATCAGGTAACTTCGTTTCATCGATCGCTGGCGCTAAAACCGAAACATCATGTCCGGATGCAATTAAGAACTCGGCCAAATCACGAATATGGTTTTGAACTCCACCTGGTGTGTCCCAACTGTACGGACACACAATTCCTATTTTTAGCGATCGCGTAAGCACTATGCGCGATCCTTAAAATCGCCATCGACCCAAATGCGTTGCAACATGTGCCAGTCTTGGGGTTTCTCTGAGATACCGTCCTGGAAATACTCCGCCGTCATCTGAACTATTTCTTGTACCTTGCTTCTTTCATCCCCCGTGCTAGGCAAAACGACATTTCTAAACTCAATATGCACTCCATTGTCCGTGTACGAAACAAAAGCTGTTATCAATGGCGCCTTGGTTCGCAAGGCAAGTAAAGCCGGACCTGCCGGCATTCGCGCTGGAGCTCCAAAGAATTCAACCTCGATTCCAGAGCGTGAAAGATCTCTATCTGAAACAAGTGCAACTAATGCACCTTCATTAAGTCGTTCTTCCAAGGTGTTCAATACCCGACCATCTAGCGGCAGAACCTCCATGCCCATGGCTTGTCTGTAAGCAAGAAACTTCAAAAATAACTTTTCAGGCTTTAAGCGTTCGGCCACAGTTACCAACCGAATTCCCTTAGCGCAGAAGTACGCACCTGCATGATCCCAATTTCCGGCATGTGGGACCGCAACTATGACACCAGTTTTGGCTGCGATCGCATCAGTTAACAAGTGCTCATTTGTAACTGTTGTTGTTTCCAAAATTCGTTGATCGCTCCAGTCCGGCAATCTAAATGTGTCACACCAATAGCGCATGTATGACCGCATGGCTTCGATAATCAAGAGGTCCAGATTCAAGGCGGTTATGCCCGGCTGCGTCCTGGAAAGATTCGAACGCAATCGTTGAACGCTTTTTCCATTGCGTTTAACTAGAAAATCCGAGACCCGATATGCCAATTTGTAGGCAGTTCTTTCAGGTAGCCACCTAACGATTCGCCAACCTGCAAAATATACATACGCTGATAAATTATCCTTCATGCTAAATCGCTCGCTTAACAATTAGCATGCGTTGCACCACAGTGAACAAGCCAAGAATTGCTAACAACCACATTCCACCCGCAAGAACGTAAGGAACTCCTAAGCCATCAAAGCCGATTGCAGCAAGAGAGATGATTAGCCGCTCTGTTCGTTCGGCAATTCCACCAGAGCAAGCGATCCCAAAACTTTCAGCTTTTGCTCTGATGTACGGGACCAGCAATCCAGTAACCAGAGTCGCAAGTGCTACATAAGCAAGCTGATCATTTTCATTAATTAGATAAATCGTTACACCGATTAAGATTGAAGAATCAGTAATTCGATCAATCGTGGAGTCTAAGAACCCTCCCCAACGACTTGAACCCTTACTTGATAAACGGGCCATCGTTCCATCAAAAAGATCGCTTAAAGCCAAAACACAAATGGCTAGGGTTCCAACAAAAAACTCGCCACGAGGATAGAAGTACAGCGAACAGATCACGACCCCAGTCGCACCAATCCAGGTGACAGCATTCGGAGTAAGTCCTCGGCGCAACGCAAAAGCTGCCACTGGGGTAATTACCCGGGTGACCGCTGGCTTCAAACGTGCACTTAACATCAAGGTCCATCGTAGGCTGACCCAGTGCAAACACAAATCACCAAGGGCGTATTTCATGTCTATGGTCATGCCAGCGCTGAGCCTGAGCAGGTTGCACAAGCCTTCGGTGCAACCGTGGCACAACAAGTTCACAGTGATAGCGATCTTGCAATCTTTGCCATCAACCCCTCTGCTGGTGTGGATCAACCGACAATCGAGCAATGGGCCGAACTTGATGAATTTCAGATTCCGCGACTAGTTGTTGTTACACATCTAGAAAAACAAGAGGCCGACTTTGATGATGCGGTCATGATCGCAAATCGCGTTTTTTCTCCAATGGCTACGCCGTATTTGGTTTTGCATGATGAAGAAGGATTGCCAATTGCACTGATATCACTGAGTGACTTAAATATTATTGACTACTCAACTCGTCCTTCCACGGTGCGAATGAGCGATCCAGAACACCAAACTCTGGTGCAAGAGTTCCGAGATGAATACATGGAGTTAGTTCAATCAACTGGTGATCAAGCTTTTGCGGCAGGTTTGCTTTTTCCCGCAATCCCTCTATGGATTGAAAAAGGAATTGGCGTTGACATCGTTAATCAATACATCAACCAATTAAATCTTTAATCACCAAGCCGCTGATAACTCGTCTCGAGTTAGGTGCAACAATTGAGGCAGCACCTTAGTTTTACCAATAATCGGCATAAAATTTGCATCCCCACTCCAACGAGGAACAACATGCTGATGAATATGCGCAGCTACACCTGCACCTGAAATCGCCCCTTGGTTCATTCCTAAGTTGAATCCTTCTGGACCAGAAACCTTACGAATTGTCTGCATGGCATGGGCCGTCAGCGCCGAAATCTCATTGCGCTCTTCTTCACTTAAATCTGTCAGATCTGCAACGTGACGATAAGCGCAAACCAGTAGGTGCCCAGGGTTGTACGGATAAAGATTCATTACAACGTAGGCATTAACGCCTCGGTGAACTATCAAACCCTCTTCGTCACTCATTTCAGGAATAGCGCAGAATGGGCATGCAACATCATTGCCCACTAACGGTCTGTTCTCGCCACGTAAGTATTCAAGTCGGTGCGGAGCCCATAACCGTTGCCAGTTATCAGGCATTCCAACACCATTTATCTCATGACTCATTGACTACACCTGAGTTCGTTCGGAAACAACCTTTTTGATCTCAGCAATCGCATCAGCTATCGGAATGCCATTTTTTTGTTCGCCATTGCGGTAGCGGAAAGAAACCGCACCCGCCTGCTGATCCTCTTCACCGGCAATGACCATAAAAGGAATCTTTTGCAACTGTGCATTTCGAACCTTCTTCTGCATGCGGTCATCTGAGGCATCTAGTTCAGCTCGAATGCCTGCTTTACGCATGGTCTTTATGACTTCGCCCAAGTAATCAGAGAAAGAATCAGCAACTGGAATTCCTATTGCTTGAACCGGCGCTAACCATGGTGGGAATGCTCCGCTGTAATGCTCGGTCAATACTCCGAAGAAGCGCTCGATGGAACCAAACAAAGCTCGGTGAATCATCACCGGTCGTTGACGAGTTCCATCGGATGCTGAATATTCAAGTTCAAAACGTTGAGGCAATTGGAAATCAACTTGAATCGTAGACATCTGCCAGGTGCGACCAATTGCATCCTTTGCCTGAACCGAAATCTTTGGTCCGTAGAAAGCTGCTCCGCCTTCATCCAAAACTAGTTCAAGATTTTGCGCGGTTGCTGCTTTACGAAGCGCATCAGTTGCTTCGGCCCAATCTGCATCTTCTCCAACAAACTTTTCTTCATTTTTTGTCGATAACTCAAGATAGAACTCATTGAGTCCATAGTCACGCAATAAGTTCAAGACAAATGTCAGAAGTGAATCGAGTTCTCCCACCATTTGTTCTTTGGTGCAATAGATATGCGCATCATCTTGAGTGAATCCACGAGCACGAGTAATACCGTGAAGGACGCCTGACTTTTCATAGCGATAGACAGTTCCAAATTCGAAGAGGCGCAAAGGAAGTTCACGGTATGAACGTCCACGAGACTTATAAATCAAATTGTGGAATGGACAGTTCATTGGCTTCATGTAGTACTGCTGGCCAGCTTTTTTGACTGTCCCATCAGCATTGAGTTCTTCATCCAGGATCATTGGTGGATACATTCCATCGGCATACCACTGCAAGTGACCTGAAGTTTCAAAAAGTGCAGCTTTTGTTAAGTGCGGTGAATAAACGAACTCGTAATTCTCTTCTTCATGACGGATGCGTGAGTAATCCTCCATTGCGCGGCGAACGATTCCGCCCTTGGGATGAAAGACCGCTAACCCTGAACCGATTTCTTCAGGAAAAGAGAACAAATCTAATTCAGTTCCCAAACGGCGGTGATCACGCTTTTCTGCTTCGGCCAACAGTTCCAGGTATGCATTGAGTTCGTCTTGAGATGGCCAAGCAGTTCCATACACTCTCTGCAACATCGGATTCTTTTCAGATCCGCGCCAATACGCCGCAGCTGTTCGCATTAATTTGAAGGCAGGAATGTGTTTAGTTGATGGTAAATGTGGACCACGACATAAATCACTCCACACCGGATTGCCGTCACGGCCTAGATTGTCATAAATAGTTAGTTCAGCGCCGCCAACTTCAACCGATGCTTCTTCGCCTGCTGGCCCCTTAATCCCGATCAGTTCGCACTTGTACGGTTCGTGCGCTAATTCCTTAAGTGCCTCGGCTTCGGTGGTTACGCGTCGACGAAATCTTTGACCTTCTTTAACGATCTTGCGCATAGCACTTTCAATTTTTACCAAATCATCCGGATTAAAGGTGCTAACTGGATCGAAATCATAATAAAAGCCATCTTTGATTGGAGGTCCGATTCCAAGTCGAGTGTTTGCGTATACCTCTTGTACTGCTTGGGCCATCACGTGCGCAGTTGAGTGGCGCAACACAGCCAAACCATCTGGCGATGAAATCAATACTGATTCGACAACATCACCTTCGGCAAGTTCGGTCCACAAATCCTTGAGCGCCCCATTTACTCGACACACAACTACTTCTTTGGTGTCGGCAAAAATGTGCGTTGGACGTTGATCTGCCTCAACTTTTTGGGCAGCGCCATCAACTGTGATCGAAATCTGGGCCATGTCGCTAGCCTACCGAAGTCCTTAGCGCCATCGCTTCAATTTCCGACTTGAATTCCAAAGATTGCTCAATATCTCTTCCATCTATCGAAGCAACCGGTTGAGCTATACGCAAACTACTCAATAAAAATGCGGATTGAACCCGCGGAATTTCCGAACTACCAACGCTTCTGACCAAGACCCCGCAGTATTCAATGACCAAAGCGCGCATGACACCAGGCAAAACACCATCGCTAATGGGCGGGGTTACCCATTTATCATCGATGCGCAAAAGAAGATTTGTGACTGCTCCTTCGCTCACCTTGCCATTTTCATTACAAACAATTGCTTCGTCTGCCCCCAAATTCTTAATCGATTCAAGAATCGCTAAACGATGCTCATACGGAAAGCTCTTCACTGCTTGTCCCTGAATCGCGATCTTTTTGTCAAAAGTTATTAATTTCGCTGCATGGGTTAGGGGTACATGGGCAAGATGTACCGCGCTCCAATTTCCATTGCCGCCAAAGGAAAGCCTTAACAAACCACTTTCATGTTTCTCGATCTGACACAGTTGTTCTACGGCGCTTCGAATCAAATCTTCAGATGGAATTCGAAAACCAAACTGCTGGGCTCCCGAAACTGCCCTGCGCATATGTCTGGAAAAAGCCCATGGCTTGTTATCGACAGTCTTGATGGTTTCAAAAACTCCAGTTCCACTCATCCAGCCTTTGCCATCGCAATCACTGTCTTGAACAGGGACAAGTTCGCCATTTTGAATCACCTTCATGAAATTTTCCCCGCAGCTATTTTGATTAAACGAGAAGCTTTCAGTTCAGTTTCTTCCCATTCGGCTAAGGAATCACTGGCGAAAGTTATTCCAGCACCAGTTCCAAAGTTGATTTTTTCATCTTTCCAGAAAATACGAATAGCCACCGATAACGCAGCTTTGTCGCCTTCCACCCATCCCAGTATCCCGCAGTAAGGACCTCGTGGTTTCTCATGCTCTGCAATAACTGACAGAGATGATGACTTAGGTGCACCGCTTACCGAACCAGGAGGTGAGATCGCCGCAAAAATTTCTTTCCAACCGATTCCCTGAATCAAATCTCCTTCAACATCAGAAACTAAATGTTGCAAGCCAGGATGATCTTGACTGTAAAGAAGTTGCGTGACTTCTACGGTTCCACTTTGGCAAATCATTCCCAGATCGTTGCGCATCAAATCTACAATCATGATGTTCTCAGAGCGGTCTTTACTGCCAAACTCAGCTGAACCCAACAGCTGAGTACCTTTTATGGGCGAAGTTTTTACTCTAGGACCTGATCTTTCAAGAAACAATTCCGGTGAAGCTGAGGCAATGTTTAACTGTGGAATTTCCAGATAGCTTGCCCACGGGGCAGGATTGTTTTTCAAGATTCCGCTGAATAGCCCTCGTAAATTCACATTGAAATCATCAGCAGCCAAGTGCCTACATGCGTTGACTTGATACACCCAGCCTTGGGCAATCAGTTCACGAATTCGTTCTACGTAACTTATGTACCCATTTTTATTTGGAACGCTGTGCCACGACGAGTTAATGGGAATCCAAGGGGCGTCTGGAAAATCCGAATCAACCACTGTTGCAAACTTTGCCGCAGTAAAGGCTCCCTCGAAGGTTGTAGAGACCGCCCAGAAATCTCCGTCATTTAAACACGATGGGTCATGCGAGATCTCAATCAGATCAGTCGCTAATCGTCGGCCCATCCAAAACATGGGTTGATCCTTCTGGTTTGCCACGGGACAACGCTAACCAATCCCCCTCACTTTGGCGCTTACGGCTCTCCTGCGCTAGATTTGCTCTCCTCGCGGACGTAGCGCAGTTGGTAGCGCGGAACCTTGCCAAGGTTCAGGTCGCCGGTTCGAACCCGGTCGTCCGCTCTGATACTCGCCGTTTAGATTGAACTCTCTTCGAAGAATTAAATCTAGCGGCGATATTTATATGGTCGGGTGGCCGAGAGGCGAGGCAAGGGACTGCAAATCCCTCTACACGGGTTCAAATCCCGTCCCGACCTCCATTATTAGTGAAAGACTCATCGTCTACACATAACGGAGGATGTTGGCAATGTCAGCAGATGAATCAGTACGCCCGTGGGGACGTTACGAAGTTCTGCAGGAAAGTGCGCAACACAAAGTTAAGTGCATTTATGTAACGCCAGGTTTTCGTCTTTCATATCAGCGTCATGAAAAAAGAGCTGAACATTGGTTCATTGTTTCTGGTGTTGCAACGGTTGTGCTCGATGGAAATACCTTTACACGATCAGCCGGAGAAACCGTTGATATTGAAATCGGGCAACCACACCGAATCGGTAACGCTGGAACCGATGAGCTAATTTTCATTGAAGTTCAAACAGGAACCTACTTTGGCGAAGATGACATTGAGCGTATTGAGGATGACTTTTCGCGCCAATAGGCTCATGTATAGTTCTTCCATCTAAGGATCGTTGGCTCAGCGGTAGAGCACCACATTGACATTGTGGGGGTCACTGGTTCGATCCCAGTACGGTCCACTTAGTGCAAAATCCTTGATTGGGTACTTCATTACCAATCAGTACCAAAAGCTTTTCGCTACAGTTTGCAGGTGGCTAGTTCAGACAATACATTCAATTCGCAAGAATTCTCACAATTCCTAGCATCTCGTCGAAGTACCCGTGACTTTTTATCTACGCCTGTCTCACCAGAAGTTATTGAACAAATTCTGACTGACAGTCTTACCGCGCCCAGCTGGTCCAATACCCGGCCCTTCAAAGTCGCTGTGGCTAGCGGGGATGTTCGCGATCGAATTAGTGCGGAATTTCTTTCACGTTGGGGCGTACTTTCCAAAATTATGCGAAAGGGCATTTTAAATAAGTTGCGAATTATCTACTCGCGATACGGGCTGCCGACAAGTAATCGATTTATAGTAAAGCCTTACCCTGCCGAGCTAAAGCCACGTGCTGAACGAGTCGGCCGAGAAATGTATGAAACATTAGGGGTTACTCGCGGAGATCGAACAGCTCGGGATCAACAGTGGGCTAAGAATTATTCTTTCTTCGGAGCACCAGTAGAACTTTTCATCTACGTTCATAATTCTCTGCACATATATGCAGCATCTGATGCTGGATTGATGATGCAGAACATATCGTTGTCGGCACATGCTCAAGGTCTAGGAACATGTGCTCAGGGCGCAGTTGCAATTTGGGATGATGTTGTTCGAAGAGAGTTTGATGTACCCAAGAGCTACCGGTTGCTCTGTGGAGTTGCTTTGGGTTACCCAAGTGATTCTGCAGTAAATGATTTCAAAGCCAATCGATTATCAGTTGATGAAATCACGCTAAAACCACGGAATCCTTGATTGTGTCTTCGCTCTTACACAACTTGCCTTCATTTGTTTTAGCTACGGCCTTATTGGTAATGATTCCTGGCCAAGGCGTTGCAATGGTTTTGCGCCAATCCATAATCGGTGGACCAAAAGCAGCGTTTCTTTCATCCCTAGGAAACTGTTTAGGAATCCTAATCTGGAGCGTGTCTAGCGCAATCGGACTTTCTGCGATCTTCACTCGTTCAGATGCCGCGTATTCAATTCTCAAATGGTCAGGAGTCATTTTTTTGACCTTTATTTCTGCCCAAACTTTTCTGTCACTTCGACAAGAGTTTGGAAGGTTTGATTTAGAAAGTACCGAAACAACATCAGCTTGGGCATCCTTTAGATTGGGCTTAATCACCAATCTCACCAATGCAAAAGCAGCCGTTTATGCAGTTGCATTTATTCCAGCATTTATTCCAAAGGAAACTTCTCTTGGTTTGGGAATCATTGTTTTGGGCGCAACGTGGGCAATAATCTCAATAACCTGGAATATTGGCTTGATTTGGACGGTCGAAAAATCATCGTCCTACATTCAAAAGCCAGCCGTTCGAAGAGCGTTGACAGCAATTTCTGCAATCGGAATTTTGGGTATTGCAGTCAGTCTGGCGCTTTCGTAAAGCTATTTGGCGTGTGCTTCGATAAAGGTCAACGAGTTCTGAAAAATTAACTCTTGATCGTAATCCATTGTCGCTACGTGATAACTGTTCACCAATTCAATTCGAGTCTTGTTAGTTGTTCCAAGCTCGCTCAGAATGATTTCGGTATTTGTAACTGGCAGGGTGTGATCATCAACGGAATGAAATAACTGAACTGGGACAGTGATTGCGCCCAAATTGCGTCGCGTAATGCGCAGCATCTTTAGAAGTTGATGGATACCCCGTGTAGGTAATGCGTCATATCCCCATTCAGTGATCCCAGGACGTTTGATGTCATCGCCTACGCTGGTGCGCATCTTTTGAAATCTTGATAGAAAAAAGGCTAGTTCTACCGGTACACCCTTAATGTGGATCATTGGATTAACCAAGATCAATCCGGCTACATCATTGTTGATGGAAGCCGCCACATTGAGGACTGTTCCCCCGCCCATAGAAAGTCCTACAAGAAAAACAACATCACAACTTTTGCGAAGTTCGCTTAATTCATATTGAACTTTGGCTGGCCATTCTTGCCACTTAACTTTATTTAAATCTTCAGGGGTGGTTCCATGTCCTGGCAAAAGCGGGACGCGCACTGTGTAGCCCTTGGAATGAAGAAACTCTCCCCAGGGGCGCATTGATGCAGGCGATCCGGTAAAACCGTGGACCAATAAAACACCAACGCGAGCATTTTTACCGGAACCTAACGCGGCCCAATCCTGCATCCAACCTTCTGGCGCTCCAAGAACTGACATAGTTCAAGGGTACGTCTTATTCAATGTCAGTTCAATGACATACGATTGAACACATGCCAAAGATTGAGGAAAGATCTCTCGCAGAAACAATCTTTGCGGTGCTCGATCTTGAAACATCTGGTGGCTCTCCTCGATTAGGTGCCGGAATAACCGAAATCGGTGTAGTAAAAGTACAAGGTGGAGAAGTCTTAGGAACCTTTCAAAGCTTTGTAGATCCGGGTCACTCGCTTCCAGTTTTCATAACGCAGTTAACGGGAATTTCAGATGACATGCTGGTGTCAGCTCCATTTATCGATGAGATTCTTCCGACGCTATTTGAATTTTTAGGTAGTGCCGAAGAAACCGTAGTGGTTGCCCATAACTCACCTTTTGATTTAAGTTTCTTAAAAGCTGCCTCGCTTGCTCATGAAATTGGCTGGCCAGATTATTTAACTGTCGACACCGCCCGACTAGCCAGAGCCGTTCTAGACCGAGACGAAGTGATGAACTGCAAACTTTCCACCTTGTCTGAGTTCTTTGGCGCTACAACTTCGCCTAACCATCGAGCTCTAGATGATGCGTTAGCAACGGTCGATGTCCTTCATGGATTGATAGAGCGATTAGCTGGTTTTGATGTTCACAATTTTGAACAGATGCGAAACTTTCCGTCAAAAAGGAAAAGGACTAAGCGCCCAATTTCTGAGTAAGTAAAGACCACTGCGTAACAAGTTCTTGCGCAGCACCTGAATCAATCGCGACTATTGCTGCTTCAACTCCTGATGTAATTCGCTCATGTAATGAAAGTTCAGTGCGACCTTCATATGCAGCGATTGCTGCTGCCGCATTAAGAACACAGGCATCGCGATGTGCACCCTTGTCCCCCGCAAAAATTGCTCTGGTAATTCGTGCGTTTTCAGCTCCATCTCCTCCTACCAAAACCGAAACCGGCGCAACTGATATCCCGAAGTCACTCGGTGCAATTAAACCGCTGGTGATCTCATCTGTGCCGATACTCAAAACCGAAGTCGAGGTGGCAAGAGTTATCTCATCGAGTCCATCATCTCCGCGAAATACGAAACCATCCACACCTCGCGAACCTAGTACCTGTGCCATAACCAAGTGCATTCGGTCATTGGCAACACCTATAGCCGCTGACTTTGGCTTGGCAGGGTTGGCTAAAGGTCCCAAAATGTTAAACACCGTTGGGACGCCAAGTTCTTTTCTGGCACTTGCCGCATGTTTCATTGCTGGATGGAAAACTGGAGCAAAGCAAAAACCAATCCCCAAAGTCGCAAAGCTTTCTTCAACTGCACTGCCGTTGAGATTGATATTGATGCCTAAATTTTCCAGTAAATCCGCTGATCCGGACTTTGAAGAAGCGGCACGATTGCCGTGCTTGATTACTTTTGCTCCCGCAGCTGCTGCGATGATCGCCGATGTCGTTGAAATATTTATCGTATGTGCGCCATCGCCGCCAGTTCCAACAGTGTCGACCGCACGTTCTGTAATCGAAATGGGCGCACAATGTTCGTACATTTGAGCAACTAGAGCACCGACCTCTTCTGGGCTCTCCCCTTTGTTTTTGAGGGAGATAAGAAATCTTTTGATGGTCGCATTGTCGGCATCACCATTGAGGATTTCATTCATGCACCACTGAACTCGTTCAACTTCTAGATCTAAACCTGAATCGACAATCGCTATGTTTTCATCCCACAGCAATTGGCTCATGAGAAAAGTTAAGCAGAAACGACTGCGGTGCCGCGCAGCAATTCCGCCACGGTCTTAGCAAGAGTAAAGGGATCGATTGGGTGAACCACGGATGCCTCTGCAAGCGACCAAGCAGCTAGCCATTTATCTTCTTTGCGGCCAGTGATCACAACTATCGGTGGGCAGTTAAATACTTCATCCTTTAATTGACGAGCCATGCCCATTCCACCTTCTTGGGCTGCTTCTCCATCCAAGATGAAAAGGTCGGCGCGAAAACTACCGGCAAGATTCTTGGTGTCCACGTAAGCGCGAAGGGCTGCCCCTGTCGCAAACTCATGTATTTCATGTTCTGGTAAATCTTTTGCGACGCGAGCACCTAGAGCCGAAGCGATCTGGGAACGAACTGAAGAGTCATCTGAATAGACGATGATCTGTTTTTTGCTCTCGGTCATGTGCTTATTCTAATGAAAAATCGCGCTGCTTCCTCCCACTGCCGGTTCTCAGGAGCACGGTTTTTGAGGTGATCCGTTTCACCTCTTTGGGGGCAAAAACAAGGGCTTCTGGACGCTCCCCAGGCAGACGCCGAGCATGTTTTCGGGAATAATCACCTCCATGACTAGCGCTGTGTCACACCACAAAATCTCTCGCCCTAATGCAGTGGCGGTAGGAACGATTGTCTGGCTTTCCAGTGAGTTAATGTTTTTTGCCGCGCTCTTTGCAATGTACTTCACAATCAGAGCGGTTCAGGGTCCAGCTATTTGGGCCGAATCAACTGAACTTCTGAGCATTCCATTTGCAGCATTTAACACAACAATCCTGGTTCTCTCATCAGTGACTTGTCAGTTCGGTGTCTTTGCCGCTGAACGTTTTCAAAATCATCGCACGGGAAAGCTCTACCAGATAAATAAATGGGGAATGCGTGAATGGTTCGCTACAACTTTCTTGATGGGATCTTTCTTCATTGCAGGCCAAGTATATGAGTATGCATTATTGGTTTCAGAAGGTTTAGCGCTTTCAACTAATGCATACAGCTCTGTCTTCTACATAACAACAGGATTCCACGGACTACATGTGACCGGTGGATTGATCGCTTTCCTCATCGTGATGATCCGAGTTTCAAAAGCTCGTCGATTTACACATCAACAGGCAACAACTGCGATTGTTGTTTCGTATTACTGGCACTTTGTAGACGTCGTTTGGATCGCACTTTTTGCTGCGATTTACCTGATTAAGTAGTAAGGAATATAAGTGAAGCGTTTATCTCGCTACCGTCGCCACAAGGCGGTTGGTCCCTCATTGTTGATCTTTGCACTGCTTGCAATAGGAACAACATTTAGCGTTGCAAGTGCGACTACTACTGCGCAGACGACTAAAGCTGACCGTTCAGCGTTAATTGAAGAAGGCCGTCAAATCTTTTTAAAGGGCTGCTCTTCCTGTCACGGACTTAACTCAGAAGGTGGCGTGATTGCTCCATCGTTAGTTGGCGTTGGCGCTGCATCTGTGGATTTCCAAGTAGGAACTGGTCGTATGCCAATGGCAGATATGAGCCAGCAAGCAATGCGTAAAGAACCTTTGTATACCCCTGAAGAAACAGCTGCTCTGGCTGCTTATGTTGCATCCCTTGCCCCTGGTCCTGAAATTCCAACAGAGGCTCAGTTAAATTACGAACGTGATGGAAGCACAGCAGAAGGCGGGGAACTATTTCGTACTAACTGCGCAATGTGCCACAACTTTGCTGGCCAAGGCGGAGCGTTAACGCAGGGAAAGTACGCACCAACTTTGATGGGTGTAGAAACAAAGCACATCTATGAAGCAATGGTTACCGGCCCACAAGCAATGCCAGTGTTTAGCGATAAAACAATTACACCTGAAGAAAAATTATCAATTATCAAGTGGATTAAGTCCGCAGAGGCTGAACCAAATCTAGGTGGCGCATCTCTGGGTCGAGTTGGGCCAGTAACTGAAGGTTTGCTTGTCTGGACTTTTGGTCTTGGAATCCTTATCGGTGTAGCTGTCTGGCTAGCCATGAAAGCGAAGTAAAAATGTCCAATGAAATTGAAGCTATAAAAGATCCAGGACTTCCAGCACACGTTCACCGCAAAGCCGATCATGATCCGATCGCCGCACGTCGCGCCGAGCGACAAGTTGCTGCAATGTTTGGAATTTCCGCCCTGGGAACGTTGCTATTCATCGGCTCTTTCTTTATTCCGCAGGATGTTTTCATTTTTCTTCCAGTTATGGGAAATCAAAATGCTCATCAACTGGGTATCGGAGTGGGGCTCGCTGTTTCCCTATTTTTCATAGGTTTAGGCGCGATCCATTGGGCAAAAACACTTATGCCCGATCAAGAAGTTGTCATGCAACGTCATGAATTCAAATCCCCGGATCAAGATCGCAAAGAGTTTGTACAAACAGTAAAAGATGGTGCGCAAGCAGCTGGTCTTGGCCGTCGTTCATTAATCAAGCGAACACTTGGCGCAGCGGTTGGACTATCAGCGCTTTCACCATTGTTGCTTCTAAGGGATCTAGGTCCTCTTCCAGGCAATGATTTAAAGGAAACTTCTTGGAAAAAGGGAACCTACCTTGTAACAGATCCGGGTGATCGCAGAATTCGTGCCTCAGATCTTGAAGTAGGCGCTGTTGCGCAAGTTCTGCCAGAAACTGATGATCCCGAGCACAGAAAACTTAATGACATTGCCAAGGATGCAGTCTTGCTGATTCGTTTACGCCCAGAAGAGTTCAACTTAGATGCAGAGCGCCTGAGCTGGACGCACGAAGGAATCATCGCTTTCTCAAAGATCTGTTCGCACATGGGTTGTGCTGTTGCTCTGTATGAGCAGACCACTAAGCATCTTTTGTGCCCATGCCACCAATCCACATTTGATGTAACCCGCGCCGCTAAGGTCATTTTTGGACCTGCGGCCAGACCACTTCCGCAGTTAAATGTGACAGTGGACGCTGAAGGATTCCTTGTAGCCCGTGAACCATTTAATGAACCTGTCGGACCTAGCTTTTGGGGAAGGATCTCTTCATGACAACTGAAGCGCGTTTAGGACAAGTTGCCAACTATGTAGATGAGCGCACTGGTGCTGCTGCATGGATGAAGAAAAATCTTCAAAAGGTATTCCCTGATCACTGGTCTTTCCTGTTGGGTGAAATCGTTCTTTATTCTTTCGTCATTCTTTTGTTGTCGGGAACATATCTAACTTTTTGGTTTGATCCTTCTGCCCGTGAAGTGGTTTATGAAGGAAGTTATGAACCGCTAGAAGGTGTGCAGATGTCTGCGGCCTATGCCTCCACTCTTCACATCTCATTTGAAGTGCGTGGCGGTTTATTGATGCGCCAGATTCACCACTGGTCGGCATTGATTTTTATGGCCGCCATGGTTGCCCACCTTTTCCGTATCTTCTTCACTGGAGCTTTCCGTAAGCCACGCGAAGCTAACTGGATTATTGGTGTCGGTCTTCTAACTTTAGGAATCGTCGAAGGCTTCCTTGGTTACTCACTTCCAGATGATCTTTTATCTGGCACTGGTATCCGAATTGCTGAAGCAATTATTCAAGCGATACCGGTTGTTGGTTCGTATCTGTCTTATTTTGCATTTGGCGGAGCCTTCCCTGGTGAAGCTTTCATTCCACGAATTTACATAGTTCACGTGCTGCTCTTACCGGGAATTTTCTTGGCGTTAATTACCGTCCACTTAATGATGGTTTGGTACCAGAAGCACACTCAGTACCCAGGTCCAGGGCGCACTGAAAAGAACGTTGTTGGTTACCCACTCATGCCGGTGTACATGGCAAAAGCTGGTGGCTTCTTCTTTATCGTCTTTGGAGTTACGGCGTTCTTAGGCGCCGTTGCATCGATTAATCCGATTTGGTTATACGGTCCTTACACGCCAGGCCAAGTGACTGCAGGGTCGCAACCTGACTGGTACATGGGCTGGCTTGACGGTCTAGTACGTATGGCACCACCGCTTGAAACATATCTCTTCGGTTACACCGTTTCTTGGAACATTCTGATTCCTGGATTAATTGTTCCTGGCATTCTCTTTACGGGTATGGCTTTGTATCCATTTATTGAAAGTTGGATTACCGGTGATAAGCGTGAGCATCACTTGCTAGATCGCCCACGCAATGCACCAAACAGAACCGCACTTGGTGCAATGTCAATCACCTTCATGGTTGTCGCCTTGATCAATGGTGGTAACGATTTGATCGCGACACAGTTTGATTTATCCATTAATCAAATCATGTGGGGAACTCGAATAGGTATCTTTGTCCTCCCTCCCCTGGCATTCGTAATCACCAAGCGCCTGTGTCTATCGCTACAACGTGCCGATCGTGAGTTGGTATTACATGGCCGTGAAACTGGTCGTTTATTGCGCTTGCCAAGTGGTGAGTTCGTTGAAGTGCACGAACCAATCTCACCTGAAAAGGCTTGGCTACTAACATCACATGAGCAAGCTCCAGCCCTTGAACTTCCTGCCGCAGATGCACGCGGTGTTAAGCGATCAGGCGCGATCAGAAATAAGATTCGCTCTCGAATGAGTGTTGCGCACTCTGAATCAGTTCCTAAGGCAACTGTGAACGATCTAAAGGAGATCGACAGTCACTAATTGGTAGTGACTTGAACTAACCTCGCATTACAAGCCAAACACCCAAGGCGGTAATTCCGATACCTAGGAAGCCTTGGGTGTTTACTTTTTCTCCAAAAAGAAAGAATGCTTCGAGTGCTGTTGCTGGAGGTACAAGATAAAAAAGTGAGGACACTTTGGCAGCACTGCCGGAATTAAGAAGCCACAGAAGCAACAAAATAGCTCCAACCGATATGCCCAGTAGCAGCCAAACAAAGGCAGCAGTAAATCGAAGGTTCCAATTTATAGATGTTTCTTGGGTTGCAATTGCGATTACGCCAAGAACGCATCCGCTAAACAAATATTGATAAGCAGTACCGCTAAGCAACGGAATATCAGCGCCAATTTTCTTTTGCAGCAAGGTGGCTGTTGTGCTTCCTATCAATGCAACAAATATTGCAAGCATTGCCGGCATCGGGATCTGGGCATCAAAAGATGGCCCAAGAACCAAGATGACTCCTAAAAGCCCCACAAATAGACCAATTACTTGGCGTGGACGAAGCTTCTCACCCAGAACTTTTACGGCCAAAACCGATACAAGAACAGGTTGCAAACTGGTGACTACGGCAGCAACGCCTGCAGGCAAGCCTTGTGCAATGGAATAAAAAACTCCACCGAGATAAAAAGCATGTAAGAAAAATCCAATTAGACCAGAGCGAGTTACCGCTGAACGCCCAATTCGAATCGGCATTCTCATCACTTTAGCTAATGCGAATAAAAGCATCGCAGCAATTAGAACGCGTACAGCTAAGAAAACAAAGGGGTCTGCGTACGGCAATCCATACTTAGCACCTACGAACCCAGTGCTCCATAAAAGAACGAAGAGAGCTGGCGCAAATCTTTCTAAGATCAACCTTCGCAGATCGCCTTCAGGGCAACCAAAGACTTAGCCATCCACTTTGGATTGTGCGACATTGCGCCGGTGCGCTTCAACCACCATTTGGGAAACGCTGCGATTTTACTGGCATCAAATGATTCGGTCACGATTGTTTGATTAGGAGTGACGGCCTGAAGCTCGTAACACCAGGTCCACTTCATTAAATGGCACCAGGTAATTTTCTTATTCTCTTCAAATTCCACAACGGTATTCTTGATTCGATATGGCACCTTAATCTTCATTGCCATGCCAAAGGTTGCACCTAAATACAGACGCTCAGGTCCAGAAATTGCATCCTTTACCGATCCAGATCCATCAAAACGTTGATGTGCAGCCGGTGCAGCCAATAAGTCAAAGATTACCGATGCTGGTGCATCTATTGTTATTCGCGCCGCAGCTGTATTTGGAAAATCGACCGGCAGTATCTCAGCGCGAACAGAACTCATTAGTGGGCAGAAGCAATCTCTGGTTTTTCATACTCGGTAACCATTCCAATAATTGAAATGACTAGCGCACCTAAACCAATAAGTGAAAGCCACCAACCGATGATCAGACCAAGAGCGAACACGCAAGCACTTACCGCAACCGGCAATGGCCACCATGAATGCGGGCTATAGAAACCAAGTTCACCAGCACCATCTGCGATTTCGGCCGTCAAGTTATCTTCCGGAAGCGTTACACCGATGCGCTTTTGTGTAAACCACACATAGAAGCCAACCATTCCAGCCAAGCATGCTGAAAGCAGCATTCCGGCTATACCAACTTCTTCGCCACCGATTTGCCAGTAGATCACTGTCATAATCACATAGAAGACACTTAAGCCGCCAAATAACTTCCACGATGCCTTCATGACTTAGCTGTGCCCTTCAGTCTTGATGTGCGGATGGTGCAGATCAAATGCTGGACGCTCCGATGAGATGCGAGGCATCGATAAGAAGTTGTGACGAGGTGGAGGACATGATGTTGCCCATTCAAGTGATGACCCGTAACCCCAAGGATCATCGACTTCGACCATTGGCGCTTTGCGAGTGATCCAGATGTTAATTGCAAAAGGAATCATTGAAAGTGCGAGCAAGAATGAACCAACTGTCGAAACGGTGTTCATGAAAGTGAAACCATCTGTTGGCAAGTAATCGGCATAACGACGTGGGAAGCCCTTAATTCCAAGCCAGTGCTGAATCAAGAAGGTTAAGTGGAAGCCGAAGAAGAGTGTCCAGAAGTGGATCTTTCCAAGGGTTTCATTGAGCATGCGACCGGTGAACTTAGGCCACCAGAAGTAGAAACCTCCGAACATCGCAAATACCACTGTTCCAAAAAGAACATAGTGGAAGTGCGCAACCACGAAGTAGCTTGCAGAGACAGCGAAATCTAGCGGAGGTGAGGCCAAGATGATTCCGGTGATTCCACCGAATAGGAATGTCACTAAGAATCCCATAACCCACAACATAGGTGTTTCGAAAGTAACGTGACCGCGCCACATTGTTCCGATCCAGTTGAAGAATTTCACACCTGTAGGAACACCAATCAAAAATGTCATGAAGGAGAAGAAGGGCAAGAGAACCTGGCCACTTGCGAACATGTGGTGCGCCCAAACAGAAACTGAAAGTGCTGCAATCGCAATCGTTGCGGCAATCAGACCAAGATAACCAAAAATTGGCTTTCGGCTAAACACTGGCAGAATTTCTGTAACTATTCCAAAGAATGGAAGCGCCAAAATATAAACTTCGGGGTGCCCAAAGAACCAGAACAAGTGCTGGAATAACATCACTCCACCATTTGCCGGATCAAAAAGATGCGTTCCATATAGTCGGTCCGATTCAAGACCCAATAGCGCGGCGGCTAATGGTGGGAACGCTAGTAGTACCAAAATTGAAGTCAGCAATACGTTCCAGGAAAAGATTGACATGCGGAACATCGTCATACCAGGTGCACGCATTGTGAAAATTGTTGTAATGAAGTTAACGCCACCAAGAATTGTTCCGACACCACTAATGGCTAAACCAATCAGCCAAAGATCGGATCCGATACCTGGTGAGTATTGCGAATTAGAAAGTGGCGCATAGACAGTCCAGCCAAATGATGCAGCTCCACCTGGTGAGAGGAATCCACCAAATGCCATCAATGAACCAAAGAGATACAACCAATACGACAACATATTAAGTCGTGGGAAAGCCACATCTGCAGCGCCGATTTGCAGCGGCATAATCACATTGGCAAAGCCCACAAAAAGAGGTGTTGCAAACATCAGCAACATGATTGTTCCGTGCATTGTGAAAATCTGGTTGTACTGCTCATTACTCAGGAATTGCATTCCTGGTCGAGCTAATTCTGCACGCAAGGCAAGAGCTAGAACTCCACCGATGAGGAACCAAGCAAATGATGTGAGCAGATACAAATAACCAATGGTCTTGTGATCAGTTGACGTAATCCACTTTACGAATGCCTTTCCTTTGGGAGTTGGCATCGGACGACCCTCGGTCATCGTTGGTCTTTCAGCATAAGTTGTCATGCTTGGCCTCCCTTAAGGGTTTCAAGAAACGCATCAAATTCAGCTGGCGTTACTACTTTGACGTTAAACAACATCTGAGAGTGATTACGTCCGCACAAAATATTGCAACGTCCCGGGAATTCACCCAATTTGTTTGCCGTAAATTCCAGACTATTGGTCAATCCAGGAAGATTTTGCATCTGAATCATGAAAGCCGGAATCCAGAAACCGTGAACAACATCGTTAGCTGTAAGCGTGTAGCGAACACGCTCTCCCAGCGGAACAACTAAGGTTGGAGTTTGTTCTGGCGTACCCGTAATCAGGGCCTTAGGGCCTGCATCTGGATATCCGAATTGCCATGACCACTGGAAACCTTCGACAGTAATTTCATGTGCGTAGGTATCTGTCTTTTCAGTAATGATTGTTTGCTTCTGTGCGGTGTAGTAGAAAAGAACCGCAACAATGATGAATGGAATTATTGTGTAAGCAACTTCAACTGGCACGTTGTACTGAGTTTGCTTTGGAAATGATGGGTCATCTTTTTTGCCACGATGAAAAATTGCTGGCCACAAAATTAGAACTAAGGTAATAACACCAACAACTCCACCAGCGATCCAAGCACCTTGCCAGAGCGATAACGATTGGTCATTGACGCTGGTAACGCCTTCTTCAAAACCTAAGCCAGAAACTTGGGAGCAACCCGTCAAAAACATAACTGGGGCTAGAAGGAGTAGAGCTTTGCTGGGGCTCAAAACTGTGCGTCGGGACATGGAGTAAGGATAGTTTGAAAACCCCCCAAGCGTGACACGAGCCTATTCTCGGCGAGGGGTGGCACTGCTCACATTACTTAAGATGTACTGCGATCTCATCGGCAGCGGACTGCCCATAGGCCTGGGCAAAACGTCCTACAAATTGCGCGCTGGTGAATCGGTATTCCTGAGTTCCAAGAGTTTCTATTACATAGGTTGCGATAAGTGCACCTAATTGAGCACACCGTTCATGGGAAACCCCCCAAGCCAAACCTGCAATAAAGCCCGATCGAAATGAGTCTCCGACGCCGGTTGGGTCGGTTTTGGAGTTTTCTTTAGGGCAGCTGACTTGAACAAACTCCCCTGCCGCACTTTCTACTTTGGCACCCTTAGAACCAAGAGTCACAACTCGGTATTTCACGCGTTCTAAGATTTCTCTATCGCTCCACCCAGTCTTTTGCATAGCTAAGGCGAGTTCATATTCATTGAGAAACAGGTAAGAAGCACCTTCAATCAAAAGTTTGATTTCATCACCTGACATACGCGCCATCTGTTGCGAAGGGTCGGCGGCAAAGGCGATACCTAGTTGGCGGCACACATCAGAATGGCGCAGCATTGCTTCTGGATCATCAGGTGAAATAACCATCATGTCTAAACGACCAGTTTTTTCCATGATGGGACTTAATTCAATGTTGCGGGCCTCTGACATTGCGCCTGGAAAAAATGACGCTATCTGGTTGAGATCTTGATCTGTCGTTACAACAAAGTGAGCGGTGTGAAGCGTTGTCGACACCAATGCATGTGATGTATCAACGCCGTGACGAGATAGCCAGGCTTCATAATCAGCCCAGTCTTTGCCGACTGCGGCAATCAAAATTGGATTAAGGCCAAGCACGCCCATTCCATAGGCGATGTTTGCAGCACATCCTCCGCGACGAACATCCAAGCTATCTACCAGAAAACTTAAGGACACTTTCTCGAGCGATCCAGCAACCAAAGAATCGGTGAACTTTCCGGAGAAAGTCATTAAGTGGTCAAGACCTACCGAACCCGCTACACCGATTTTCATGTAGGGATCCTAGTGTGTTGCAGGCAGGTGGTTAGTTAAATGAATCGCCGCAGGCACAAGAACCTGCTGCGTTTGGATTATCAATTGTGAAGCCTTGCTTTTCAATTGTGTCAACGAAATCGATAGTTGCACCAGACAGGTATGGGTCAGACATCTTGTCTGTGATCACCTTTACTGCACCGAATTCACGAATGATGTCGCCATCCATATTGCGGTCATCAAAGTACAGCTGGTACTTGAGGCCTGAGCAACCTCCAGGTTGAACAGCAACACGAAGGTTCAGATCATCGCGACCCTCTTGCGCAAGCAGGGCAGATACCTTTGATGCGGCGACATCTGTTAAAAGAATTCCTGTTGTTGTTGCTTCTGTTGTCATTATTGCTCCCCTTAATTGACTACCCCGTAATCCTACTCCCTGCGCAGGCCCGCTGCGAGTCGAGGCTTTAAGAGTCGGGCTCTATAGTTGCGCCTATGACAACTAATGACGGTAAAGGGACAACAAGCGAGGGAAAGGGTCGTCCGACCCCCAAACGAAAAGAAGCAGAATCAAAGCGCAAAGTTTCTACGTTAGCTCCCGTCGTAACTAAGGATCAAAAGCGCGCATCAAAGGCACTAGCCCGACAGAGTCGTGTCGCACAACGCGCAGCCTATTTGCGTGGCGATGAGTCAGCGCTGCCTGCTCGCGATCGCGGACCTGCCCGACGCTATGTTCGCAACTTCGTTGATTCACGCCGATCAACTGGTGAATACTTCTTGCCGATCATCTTTATCGTTTTAGTTCTCACGCTTTTTCCAATTCCTGCGGTGCAAATTGGCGCAGTTGCATTGATGTACGCGGTTCTGGTTCTTGCAGTTATTGATGGATTCTTTCTATCACGCAAGATCCGTAAAGCGATGGCAATTAAGTTTCCAGGAACATCTACAAAGGGTCTAGGAATGTATGCCTGGTTGCGTTCAACTCAAATGCGCAGACTTCGTGCACCGCACCCTCAGGTAAAGGTCGGCGACTCGATCGATTAAAGAAGCGTTAAGCCCGTGGGTTAGGGCTTACGTTCTTTGCAGCATCGCGCTCAGGAAGATTTCCAAGAGCTTTATCGATAGCTTTCATTACATCGGCATCTAGCTTTACACCAGCGGCCTTAACATTTTCTTTAACCTGCTTAGGCTTTGTCGCACCCATGATTGCACAAGAGACATTTGGGTTTTGCAGTACCCAAGCAATTGCCAGTTGCGACATTGTTAATCCGGCTTGATCTGCAATTGGTTTCAGGTTTTGAACTGCTTCTAATACCTCTTCGCGCAACCAGCCCTTAATCATGTTTGCGCCACTTGCCTTGTCGGTGGCTCGTGAACCAGCAGGTGCCTTCTTGCCTGGCAAGTACTTTCCAGTCAGAACACCTTGGGCCATTGGAGACCAGACAATCTGTCCGATTCCTTCCTTTTGGGAAAGCGGAACAACTTCAGCTTCAATAACCCGCCACAAAGCTGAGTACTGGGGTTGGCTCGACACGAAGCGGTTGTAACCACGGGCGTCCTGAATTGCTAACGCTGATTTAATCTGCGAAGCATCCCATTCCGAAAAACCAATGTAATGAACTTTGCCCGCACGAACAAGGTCATCAAAGGCGCTTAGTGATTCTTCCAGCGGCGTCTCGTAATCAAAACGATGCATCTGATACAAATCGATGTGATCGGTTTGCAAACGCTTTAGCGATGCGTTGCATGATTCGATGATGTGCTTTCTAGACAACCCTCGATCATTCTTGCCGGAACCCGTTGGCCAGTACACCTTTGTGAAAAGCTCGTATGACTCGCGCTTAACACCCTTGAGTGCTTTACCTAAAACAACTTCGGCCTTAGTGCCGGCATAGACATCTGCGGTGTCGTAGGTAGTAATTCCTTCATCAAGTGCGGCTCTTACACACTTGATAGCTGCTTCTGATTCGATTTGGTTTCCGTGCGTAATCCAGTTTCCATAAGCGATTTCAGAAACGTACATTCCGGTACTGCCAAGGCGTCTGTATTCCATCCCAAAAGCCTATGGCGTGCGCGCCTAGTTGCCAACCCTCACTGCTTGTGGTTTGGTTCGCACACAACTAAATAGCTCACCTTGTAGGGGAAGTTCGGTGAAAATCCGACGCTGACCCGCAACCGTAAGTCTTTACGTGAATAAAGAAATTTGTTCACGAGACAAGTCGGATTACCTACTTGGTGTAGATGAGACAAACACCCGCCGAGGTTTGCGGGGTGTGCTCCTAACGTCAGTACAAGTTGTTTGCATGACTTGTCCTATATTCGTGTGGTTCACTCCCTGTGAGACTCTTACACATTCGAGAGGCTCCACAGTTATGAAAATGAAATTCTTAATTGTTTTATTTACTCTGACATCACTATCCATCCCTCAATCTCAAGCTGCCGACACGGGTTGGCGTTATTGGGGTTACTTCCAAGCCGCACCAAATGCAACAACATGGACAGCAGCGATGACCGGACCAACAGTCGGCGTTGCCGATGGTTCTGTAGAAGGTTGGGCATTTACCTTTAGCAACGATGCAATTCCTGATGCTAAATCTCCCAAGGTCGCTCCCTCATTTTCTAAGATCTGCGGAAAGACCAAAGCAGTTGCTGGTAAAAAACGAGTAGCTGTCATGATTGATTTCGGATCTTCAGTTTTACGCCCCAAGGGTGAATCAACGCCTCGGTTAATCCAAAAGTGTGTGGTTGCAGATAAAGATGCTTTAGGTATTGATGTGCTGGGGCAAGTTGCCAAAGTTCGAGCACAAGGCTCTGGCTTTATTTGCGGCCTTAATGGATACCCGGCCAAAGAGTGCGGCGTAGAAATGAAAACACCTAAGGGCTACCTCAAAAAATAATTATGACAAAACCATCCCTGCACCCTTTCACTTGGTGGCTATGGGCTATCGGCTTGGCAATTGCCATTATTCGCTTCGATAGCACCTGGTTCACTCTCGCCTGTCTGGGTGTAGTGATGGTTGTTGTTTTTAGTTTGCGTGATGATGCTCCGTGGGCGAAAAGTTTTGATTGGACTTTGAAACTATCTGCCTGGATTCTGGCCATCCGCACCCTGATAGGTATCACAATTGGTGTTCCGATTCCCGGAACGAAAATTATCGAGCTGCCTATCGTTCCACTGCCGACATGGATGCCCGGAATACGTATAGGTGGCGTTGTCACGTGGGAACGACTTTCTTCGGCTCTGACAGAAGGACTTCTGATTTGTTCCATCATCGTGATCTTTGGCGCAGCTGCTTCACTTACGAGCCCACACCGCCTGTTGCGAGTTTTACCGGTTTACATTTATGAATTTGCAGTTGCGGTAGTAATCGCGACATCGGTGCTCCCACAGATTGTTACTTCCGTAAAAAGAATTCGCATGGCGCAGCGGTTGCGCGGACAGAGCACCAAGGGCTTTACCTCTTGGAAACGAGTTGCAATTCCATTGCTCGAAGAATCTTTGGCTAGATCGCTAGATCTGGCTGCAGCCATGGATAGTCGCGGTTATGGCGTAAGTAAAAAACGATCCCGATATCGCCCGATCTCGTGGAGACTGAAAGATTCACTTGTCGTTGTATCGGCTCTTTGTGTGTTGGTGATTTCATGATCAAGTTCTCGCATGTATCCCTGATTTATCCAAATTCAACTACAACAGTTTTAGAAGATTTGAATCTGACTATCGAAGAAGGCGAATTAGTCCTAGTCATTGGTCCAACAGGTTCTGGTAAATCATCTTTACTGCGTCTAATTAACGGCCTAGTCCCTCATCACACCGGTGGCATTTTGGCCGGAGATGTAAGTGTGAACGGAACCTCTACCCAACTGGCTAAACCTGGAGCCATGGCACATCTAATTGGAATCGTCGGTCAAAATCCTGCAAATGGTTTTGTGGCTGACACGGTAGAAGAAGAGTTGGCTTTTGGCATGGAGGTTCTAAATCTCCCAAATGAAGTCATGCGAAAGCGCGTAGAAGAGGTTTTAGATCTCTTAAGCCTTGCCCCGCTACGAAATCGATCCATCGCAACTTTGAGCGGCGGTGAACAACAGCGCGTGGCGATTGGTGCGGCACTTGTTACTCATCCAAAGGTTTTAGTTCTAGATGAACCAACAAGTGCGCTAGACCCTATTGCGGCTGAAGAAGTTCTATCGATTCTGCACCGACTAGTTCACGACTTAGGACTTACGGTGGTGATTGCAGAGCACAAACTGGAAAGAGTTATCCAGTTTGCCGACAGAATCGTGCATATCAATGGCGCTGGTATCGCAAATGTCGGTACGCCTGAAGAAATATTAATGAACTCTCCAATTGCACCGCCGATTGTTCATCTTGCTAAAGCGTTGGGTTTACAGGAAATAGGTTTAACGGTTCGTGAGATGCGCCGAATGACCACGCAGTTTAGAGAACTACCAACACAAGCAAGAAAAAATGCGCCAGATAAAATTAGCACCGCGGTTATTTCAATCCAGAATCTAAGTGTCAGTTATGGATCAAAGGTTGCTCTGAACAATGTTTCTTCGCAGATCAATCAAGGCGAAATCGTTGCGGTAATGGGAAGAAATGGCGCAGGAAAAAGTTCACTTCTCAAAGCTATTGCAGGTGTGAATCCAATTCAGTCAGGAAAGATTGATTTATTGGGCAAAGACCCTCTGGAACTACAAGGAAAACAGCGTCGCCAAAGTATTGGTTTTATCCCCCAAGAGCCCAGCGATCTTTTGTATGGCCAATCTGTGCAGATTGAATGCGAGCAAGCAGATCGAGACAATGAATTAACCGCGGGAACTACGTATTCGGTGCTTGAGCAACTAGTTCCCGGAATATCAGGAAATATCCACCCCAGGGATTTGTCAGAAGGTCAACGTCTTGGTCTAGCGCTCAGCGTTGTTGTCTCTGCCAATCCAGCTATCTTGATTTTAGATGAACCGACCCGGGGTCTTGATTACGAGGCGAAGAGTCAATTGACACGAATTCTGATTCAGTTTGCTGCAACTTTCGGAAGAGCTGTAGTGCTTGCCACCCATGATGTTGAACTTGTTGCAGAGCTTGCGAGCCGAGTCATATTTATCGCTGATGGAGACATTGTCGCTGACGGATCAACATTAGAAGTCCTGCTGTCATCACCAGCATTTGCACCGCAAGTTGCCAAGGTCATGTCCCCCCAACCTTGGTTACGTGTTAAAGATGTTGTTGCTGCCATTCAGGAGTTGCAATGAAAACTACAAGTAATGTCATTACTTTTTCTAGACAAACCGCCTTCGTTTTATTGATCACATCAATGTTTAGTGCAGCTGGGTTTTTGTGGCCTTTTTTCTATGAAGGTGAGAATCTGCCCCAAACTCAACTTTTCTTTTGGATAGCGGTTGGATTCTCTTTTGTAGTAGTTGTGCTTCAGGTTTCCAGTCAACAATTAGATGCGAAATCAATTGCGTTGCTCGGGGTTTTATCTGCGCTCATTGCAGCGCTGCGTCCCTTGGGCGCGGGTGCCGTCGGAATCGAGCCAATGTGGTTCATCCTAATTTTAAGCGCTCGAGTGTTTGGCCCGTCATTTGGATTTCTCTTAGGAATGATTTCGATGTTTGTATCTGCGTTGCTTACAGGAGGAATCGGACCTTGGCTTGGATACCAAGTATTTGCTGCCGCCTGGATAGGTCTGATAGCTGGCTTCTTACCTAAAGCAACGCGGGGAAATCGAGAAATTGTGATGATGATTGTTTATGCAATCTTTGCGGCACAACTGTTTGGAATTTTGATGGACCTTCAGTTTTGGCCCTGGGCATTAGGGTCATCAACTCAATTGTCGTACTTACCAAATGGCGATATCTCAGAGAATATAAACCGTTTCATAACATTTCACTTTGCTACAGCTATGGCCTGGGATATTCCACGAGCAGTATTTACTTCAGCTCTAATCATATTTTCTGGAAAGCCGGTCCTGTCAGCTCTACGTAGGACTCATACCCGCGCTGCGTTTCTAGCCCCAATTAACTTTATCGAACGTGTGAAGTAACAAAAGGCAGTTTTACGACTTCGCACTGACTTTCGCGACCGCGAACATCAATAACAAGTTTCTGCCCCAATTTTACGTCGGGGGTCAGCAAGGCAAGACCTATGCCATGTTTTAACGTTGGCGAAAATGTTCCACTTGTAATTTCACCGACAACGATTCCCTCTAGGTTTTTAACCGACATGCCTGCTCGTGGTATTCCACGATCCAAAGACTTAAGTGCAAAACTTTTGCGCGGAGCACCCTCTTCTTTTTGGGACTTCAAAGTTGCTGCGCCGATAAAACTTTCTTTTTGCCAACCAACCGCCCAGTTGGCGCTGGCTTCAACAGGTGAAATATCAAGAGATAGTTCATGGCCATGCAATGGATATCCCATTTCAGTTCTTAATGTGTCGCGAGCTCCCAGCCCACACACCAAGCCACCCATTGGAGTAATGACTTGAACAATGGCGTCCCAGACTTTTGCCGCATCCTGTGTCCGTGGAAGTAGTTCAAAACCTAGTTCACCGGTATATCCGGTACGACAAAGAATTACATCAGCACCAGAAATGCTGACATGCGTGAAAGCCATGTAATCAATGTCTGTCGAAATTCCTAATTTGGTAAGGACCTCTGGTGCTAGCGGACCTTGTATCGCAAGGACAGCAAAATCATTGTGCAAGTTAGTAACAGTGATGTGTGCAGGTGCCTGCTCTTGTAGCACTTTTACAACATCGGTCGTGTTTGATGCATTGGGCACTAAAAAAAAGTCGCTAGGAGAATTTCGATATGCAATCAAATCATCAATGACTCCACCGTTGGCAGAACACAACAAGGTGTACTGAGCCGAACCGTCAGTAATTTTGGTCAGATCATTTGTCAGGCACGCATTGAGAAACTCAAGGGCCCCATCACCTGTAACTGATGCCTTGCCTAAATGGGATACATCAAAGAGTCCCATCTTTTCCCGAACCGCTGCGTGCTCAGCAAGAACACCTGCGCCGGGATACTCGATTGGCATCAACCAGCCACCAAAATCCGCCATTTTTGCGTTCAGCGTTAGGTGTTTGTCATGTAAAGGTGATGTCTTCATTGTGCAAACCTACCAATACATCTATTACGCTTCAGGGTATGAGCACACTAAAGATTTCTGATGGCGTCGTTAAAGATGAAGTACTTGTCCTGGGTCTTGCCTCTACAAATTCAAAGGGCGGAATCGCCATCGAATCTGGCGAGATGGCGATCGACACAAAAACAGTCCTAGCCCAACTTGTTGACATGGGCGCTACTGGAAAGACTGATGAAGTAATTAAGGTGCCAGGTACTCATGTTCGGATGTTTGTTTTCACCGGCCTAGGTGCTAAAGCAACGCAGTATTCACATGAAACTCTTCGCCGTGCCGCAGGTTCTGCTTCACGAGCTTTAGCCGGCAATGCATCAGCAACATTTTCACTTCCAGCTAAAACGCTGCCAGAGATTGCCGCTGTTGCTGAAGGCGCAGCACTTGGTGCTTATTCCTTTACCGAATTTCGCGGATCGACAAAGGCTGATTTCAAAGCTCCGCTAAAGACAATCACTATTCATTCCAAGCTTGCAACTCATGCAGATGCCAAGTCGGCCATTGTGCGTGCTGGAATTGTGGCCAAGTACACATACCTAGTAAGAGATTTAATCAACACTCCCCCAAGTCACTTAACACCAGATTCCTTCACCAAGAAAATGGCAGCGGTTGTAAAAGCTGCAGGCGGATCAAAATCTGGATTAAAGGTTCAAATCTGGGATGAGAAACAACTCAAGTCTCAGGGCTTTGGTGGAATCATCGGAGTAGGTCAAGGTTCAGCAAATCCACCTCGTTTGCTACATATTTCATACACACCAAAAGGCAAGGTCGCCAAGCGTTATGCATTTGTTGGAAAGGGAATCACCTTTGATACAGGTGGCTTAGCCTTAAAGCCTGCCGCGGGTATGGAGGCGATGAAGTCAGATATGAGCGGAGCCGCCGCGGTGAGCGCCGCAGTTGTCGCAATCGCTGAATTAAAACTTAACGTGGCAATCGATGCATGGGCACCACTGGCAGAGAACATGCCAAGTGATACTGCGACTCGACCAAGTGACATCATCACAATCTTTGGTGGCAAGACCGTTGAAGTTTTAAACCCTGATGCTGAAGGTCGTTTGGTTCTAGCTGATGCTTTAATGAAAGCTCAAAAAGTTAATACCAAGTTAGATGGAATTATCGATGTCGCGACTTTGACAGGAGCACAAGTTGTTGCGTTAGGAACTCGTACCAGTGCCGTAATGACCAACAACCCAGAATTTAGCGAAGCTTTCATGAAAGTAACTGCGATCAGTGGCGAGCAGTTCTGGCCGATGCCACTTCCAGAAGAGCTACGTGCTTCACTTGATTCCCCAGTTGCAGATTTAGCCAATATTGGTGATCGCATGGGCGGCATGCTTGTTGCTGGACTTTTCCTTAAGGATTTCGTTTCTCCGGATCTGCCATGGCTGCATTTGGATATTGCGGGTCCTGCTTACAACGAAGCCAAGGCACATGGCTACACACCCGTCGGTGGAACCGGTATTTCTTTGCGCTCACTTGTGACTTTGGCCGAGCAGGGGTAGCCCTTCGCTTTGCATTGGGAGGTTTGCCCCTCTTTGAGGCAAGATAAGCACATAGCCCGCGTGGGCGCATGGAGGGAGCCGTTTAGTGTCTCAATTTGATCTCGTCATCCTTGGTGGAGGAAGCGGTGGTTATGCCGCAGCCCTTCGCGGCGCACAACTTGGTTTGAGCGTTGCTTTAATCGAAGCGGACAAGGTCGGCGGAACGTGCTTACACCGAGGTTGCATTCCCACCAAGGCGCTTTTGCATTCCGCAGAGATCGCAGATGGCGCTCGCGAAGGTTCACACTTTGGAGTCAAGTCAACATTTGATGGCATCGACATGGCTGGGGTCAACTCATACAAAGATGGCGTCATCAGTAAGTTGTACAAAGGTTTATCTGGATTAGTTAAATCCCGCGGCATTACCTTTATTGAAGGTTACGGAAAACTCGTTGCCAAAGATGCAGTAGAAGTTAATGGCGTTCGCTACACCGGAAAGAATGTCATTCTCGCGACAGGATCGTATGCAAAGACGCTTCCCGGTTTAGAGATTGACGGCGAAAAAATTATTACCTCAGATCATGGAACGAAGATGTCTTATGTTCCAAAGAGCGTGATTGTTCTTGGTGGTGGAGTAATTGGTTGTGAATTCGCCTCTGTGTGGAAGTCTTTTGGTTCAGATGTAACCATCATCGAAGGTTTGCCTCATTTAATTGCCCTAGAAGATGAGTCATCCAGCAAGCAGCTAGAGCGTGCCTTCCGCAAGCGTGGAATTAAATTTGAGCTTGGTGTTCGCTTTCAGTCTGCCGTTAAGAATGCAGATGGCGTCACCGTTACTTTAGAAGATGGAAAGACATTTACTGCCGAAGTACTTATGGTTTCAGTTGGTCGTGGACCAGTGTCGGCAAATCTGGGCTATGAAGAACAAGGCATCTCAATGGACCGTGGTTATGTACTTGTTGACGATAAGTGCCGCACCAACGTTCCTGGCATCTGGGCAGTTGGCGATTTGATCCCTACTTTGCAGCTTGCCCACGTTGGTTTTGCTGAAGGAATTTTGGTTGCAGAAGAAATCGCAGGTTTAAATCCACGTCCAATTAATTACGATGGCGTTCCACGCGTTACATATTCAGAGCCTGAAGTTGCCTCAGTTGGTTTAACTACTGCAGAGGCAAAAAAGCGTGGGCATGATGTCGTCGAGCTGACTTATGACTTGGCCGGAAACGGTAAGGCTCAGATTCTCAACACAGCCGGTTCAATTAAACTTGTTGCACAAAAAGATGGTCCAGTACTTGGGGTCCACATGGTTGGCGCACGTGTTGGAGAACTATTGGCTGAAGCAGAATTAATTTATAACTGGGAGGCGCATGCAAACGATGTGGCTCCTTTGATACATGCACACCCAACACTGTCAGAGGCAATGGGCGAAGCTCATATGGCACTTGCAGGCAAACCGCTTCACGCACACGGATAACCAAGGAGAGAAATAGATGACATTCTCAGTAACGATGCCCGCACTTGGCGAGAGCGTTAGCGAAGGCACAGTCACTCGTTGGTTAAAGGCCGAAGGTGATCATGTGAATGTTGATGAACCATTACTAGAAGTTTCAACAGACAAAGTAGATACCGAAATTCCTTCACCAGTTTCTGGAACTCTTCAAAAGATTGTTGTTCAGGTAGATCAAACTGTTCCAGTTGGCGCAGAACTTGCGATTATTGCCGATAGCGCTGGCGCATCAACGCCTGCTCCTGCAGTTGCTCCAGCTCAACCAGTGACTCCAGTAGTTGTGCCTGAAGCCGCCCCAGCACCAGTTGCCGCAACACCAGCACCTCAAGCACCAGCAGCACCGGCAGCACCGGCTGCAACAGGTGCGGGAACAGTAATCACTATGCCCGCACTTGGTGAGAGCGTTAGCGAAGGCACGGTTACACGTTGGCTAAAAAATGTTGGAGACTCTGTTGCAGTTGATGAAGCGCTACTAGAAGTTTCAACTGACAAGGTTGATACAGAAATCCCTTCACCAGTTGCTGGAACACTTCTTGCTATTGATGTCGCAGTTGATACAACAGTTGCAGTGGGAGCGCGTCTTGGATTAATTGGATCCGCTGGCGGAGCAGTCTCTGCCCCTGTAACTCCACCACCTGCGCCAGTTGTTGCCGCACCTGCGACTCCACCTCCTGCACCAGTTGTGTCCGAGCCTCTGATTTCCAATCCGGTGGCACAGGTTCCACCTCAACCATCGACCCCAGTCGCTGTGTCTGTACCGAGTTCACAACCTGCTGATGCTTATGTAACTCCCCTAGTTCGCAAACTTGCATCTGAACTTGGCGTCAATCTTGCACAAGTTAAGGGAACAGGAATCGGCGGAAGAATTCGTCGTGAAGATGTTGAAGCTCTTGCTCGCCCAGCAGCACCTGCAGCTGTCGCATCAGTTGCATCAACACCATCGGCCGCTAAACCGCCAGTTGTTGCAGTTTCTCCGTTGCGTGGAACAACAGTGACCATGTCACGACTTCGCAAAGTTATCGCAACTCGCATGGTTGAATCACTTCAGGTAAGTGCTCAGCTAACGACGGTTGTTGAAGTTGATGTAACGAAGATTGCACGTCTTCGTGATCGTGCTAAGGCAAGCTTTGAAGCTCGTGAGGGTGTCAAGCTTTCTTTCCTTCCATTCTTTGCCGTTGCAGTATGTGAAGCACTGAAGCAACATCCTGTTCTTAACTCATCAGTCGAAGGTGATCAGATCACTTATCACGGCGCAGAACACCTTGGTGTTGCCGTTGATACCGAGCGGGGCTTACTAGTTCCAGTTATTGCAAATGCAGGCGATCTCAACATGGGTGGCATTGCACGCAAGATTGCCGACCTAGCTGCACGCACACGCGACAACAAGGTAACTCCTGATGAACTTGGTGGCGGAACTTTCACATTAACAAATACCGGAAGCCGCGGTGCGTTGTTTGATACACCAATCATTAATCAACCACAGGTAGCAATCCTTGGACTAGGCGCAGTTGTAAAGCGACCAATGGTTGTTCGTGGAGAAGATGGCGGAGAGACAATTGCGATCCGTTCAATGGTTTATCTTGGTTTGTCATATGACCATCGTGTTGTTGATGGCGCAGATGCAGCTCGCTTCCTAGTAACTCTCAAAGAGCGTCTCGAAGGCGGCGCATTTGAGTCTGATCTAGGACTTTAGTTCCGACATGTCAGTACATCAGCGAATCGCTATAACTGGCGCATCTGGACTTATCGGAACAGCGCTAGTCGGTCATCTAAAAGCTGAAGGTCATACTGTTCAACGCCTTGTTCGTCGCGCCCCAGTTGGTGCTGATGAAGTTCAGTGGGATCCGCAAACAGGATTTGTTGATCTAGAACCTCTGCGCGGGGTTAACGCGGTCATTCACCTAGCCGGAGTTGGTGTTGGAGATAAGCGTTGGAGCAAAAAATATAAGAGTGAAATTCTGAATTCTCGTCTTCTAGGAACTACCGCGATTGCTAAAGCAGTAGCCGAGCTAAAACCACAAGTTTTCATTTCTGCATCTGCGATCGGTTGGTATGGAGAAAGCGGAAACAGAGCGGTCGTAGAAACAGATCGAGTTGGTGATGATTTCCTTGCGGCGGTTTGTCGCGAATGGGAAGCTGCTGCTGATCTTGCCCAGGATGTGCGCACGGTAAAGATTCGTACAGGTTTAGTTCTGGACCCAACGGGTGGGGCACTTGGAAAGATGTTGCCTTTATTTCGTTTAGGTCTAGGTGGAAAACTAGGTAACGGCAAGCAATGGTGGTCGTGGATTACCTTGCACGACCAAATCAGAGCAATTGTTTTTGCATTAGAAAATCCAATTTCAGGTCCAGTAAATCTGACTGCACCAAACCCTGTAACCAACCAAGAGTTCACAGCAGCTTTGGCGCGTGCAATGCACCGTCCTGCATTGTTTCCGGCCCCAGCCATCGCACTCAAGATGGCACTCGGTGGATTCTCTTCCGAAATTCTTGGTTCTAAGCGAGTCATACCTCATGTGTTGCAAGAAGCTGGCTTTACGTGGGACTACCCGCACATTTCAGAGGCGCTATCAGCCCTGATTGAGGATTAGTTCTGCAGCCAATCGGCCTGAAAAAAGTGCACCTTGTTGCGAAGGCACTGCTCGATGATCGCCAACAACAAATAGATCCTCTGACACCTTAACGGTTTGAGTTAGGGCTCGTCCTACATTGTGAATCGGCAGAGCTGCTGGAATTTCATATTTGGCTATCAATTGCCAGTCATGGGTACTGATCCCCCACATGATTGCTAAATGTCTGCGAACATCGGATTCAGTTGCACCTAAATCAGTTGTTGTAGACACTAGATGCTGTCCAAGTGGTGCATAACTAGATGAAATATCCGACATAACTATTGAGTTGATGATCGGCCCACGATTCTGACCATCAACAATCAAGCGCCCATTTCCGGAAGGGTTGTTTGCCACGGCGTGATACCAAGTAATGCAACCAGCCATTCGCGGTACTTCGGGCAATCCTAGAAGTTGTGTTGCAGTAGTCGCATCGGTTGCAACGATGATTGTTTCGGCTTTGAAATCTCCGGCAGATGTTTTTACTATTTTTCCTTCAAGACTATCTGCCTGCACGCCATAGGTGATTGAACTGATTCGTGCAGCTAAAGCTTTTGAAAGCTCCGCTACACCTTTTCGAGGAACGCCAATTGAACCTGTGACAAAACTTTTAATCACTGATTTGCCATATCGTGCATCAACATTTTTCGGATCTGTCAGAAAAACACCGTGCAGGAATGGTCGCAGGACGCGCACATATGTGGCGCCAGCAACTTTTAAAACATCTTCAACAGACTGATTTTCTTTGGGAGAGCTAGCCAGAAAACGCAACAGTGTTAATTTCTCTGGAATAGTTCCGGTTGCCTTGTCTAACGCCGTCCAGGGAGCTACGCGAGGATCACCCAAAGCTCGTCGATCAATTCCTAAAGCGACCTCGATAACGCGTGGAGCTTGGATGAAATCAATCTCCTTAATGACATCTAGATCAATAAGTGCAGGGTATTTTGAATTAATAAGTTGAAACCCGCGATCACAAATAAACCCATCGATTAAATCCGAAGTCACTCGACCACCTGGACGATCAGAGCTTTCGATGACCCGAACATTTCGTCCGGCTGCTTGCAAGGTGATTGCTGCACTAAGGCCTGCAAGGCCTGCGCCAATAATCAGAACATCTGAAGAATCAGACATTGGTACCGATAATCCTTGCTTGATCAATTATGGACGCTACAAGTAGCGCATCAACGTTGGAGACTGGCCAAGCGGTTCCGTTACTAATTGCCGAAGCCACCGCGGTGTAGAACATCGCATAATTTCCAGCAATGCCTTGAATCTCTTCTACTTCGTTTCCGCGATGTATATGTGCAACCGAGGTTGTTGGCTCTGACCAAATTCCACCTGCTGGAAACTTTCCAGCTCGAAGCAGCGCTTCCTGTGGATCTAAATCATTAATCACTAGTGCACCCTTGCTACCCAATATTCGAATTCGGGGACCTGGAGCGCCAACAACCGCGCTTGCAGAAAGATACGACATAACCCCACTGTCGTGACGCAAAACCAAAACTGAATCATCATCTGCTGCCCCACGAATTGCTCTGACCGTTGCAGTTACTAGTTCGCACTTTCCGAACCAATCAATTGCAGTTGAAATCAGATGTGGCTGAAGATCGAGTAGTTGGCCTCCCCCATCTTCGGCGCTCATATTCTCTCGCCAAGAATCTTTGTTTACATCTGGCCTGAAGCGTTCAAAGCGAGAATCCATTCTATGAATCTGTCCCAGTACGCCACTTGCTAAAACTTTCTTAATGGTTAAAGCATCGCTATCCCAGCGTCGATTAAAGAAAGTTGTTACTGGGACCCCAAGTGAATCAGAAAGTTCAACAATTGATTTAGTTTCTACAAGATTACGTCCCATGGGTTTATCAACTACAACAGGAATCCCAGCCTTTAGCGCAGCAGCAGCTTGTTCAGCGTGGGCTAGATTTGCAGAGGCGACAACAACAAGATCTAAGTTGTGGCTAAGCAGTTCTTGCATCGTTGTGACAACCTTGATGTCAGGAAAATCTTCCAAAGCATGTGATGCCCGCAATTGATTACTAGTTAGAACCGTGACTACCTCAAAGCCACAACCTTTGAGCAGTGGTGCGTGAAAGTACCGACCGGCTAGCCCATACCCCGCAATTCCTACTCGAAGGTTCATGATTAAGAGTTTTGTAACTTAGATGGCCACCAAACTTTTCCACCGATGTCGTGGACGAGTGCTGGAACAAGAATTGTTCTTACAATCAAAGTGTCCAGAAGAACACCAAAGGCAACCGCAAACCCAAGCTCTGCCAAGAAGACAAGAGGAAGAACACCTAAGACGGCAAAGGTTGCTGCCAGCACAATACCGGCAGAGGTAATAACACCGCCGGTAACTGTAAGACCCTTGATTACACCAGCCCTTGTTCCAATTTTGGCACTTTCTTCTCGCACTCTGGTCATTAAGAAGATGTTGTAATCAATGCCAAGTGCTACCAAGAAAATAAATGCAAACAATGGGAATGATGTATCCGCGCCCTTGAAGCCAAATACATGCTCAAAGACCAGTTGGCAAGCGCCCAGGGTCGCAAAGAATGAGAGAACAACAGTTCCCAGAAGTAACGCCGCAGACAGAATACTTCGCAGCAGCAAGCCCAGAATCAAAGTGATCAGAACAAGAACAATTGGAATAATCGTCCGGTTGTCTCGATTAGCTGATACATCGGTATCGAAAGCAACTGCAGTGCTTCCGCCCACCAAAATTTCTGGATCGATTGCATGGACCGCTTCCCGAATTACTGGAATCACATCTCGTGCTTCGACTGAATCTGGATTTAGCGCCAGCGTCGCATGCAGAATGACTTTGCCATCTACAACCTTGATCGGTGACAGTGGCTGTCCTGGAATATTTTGAGTCATTCGCATTGGTTCAACTGATGACACACCTGAAACACTCATCAGAGCTGCAGATACCGGTCCAACTAACTCTTCTCGTACAACAACTTCAGTAGGTTGCCCTGAACCGCCTGGATAATGTTGTCCAAGGAGCTCTAGCCCCACAACTGAATCAGGACGTTGTGTAAATGCATCGGCGGTAGAAAGGCCCTTAGCATTAAGCGTTGTTGAAAATCCAGCAAGAATTGCAAGTCCTATTGCGGTAACGATCCACAATTTGCGAGGACGTTTTTCAACTGCTGAACCAATCTTTGCCCAAGTGCCCTCCAACTGCGTATTAACATCGTCATTTCGCGGAATACGTGGCCAAAAAACCCAACGACCAAAGGCAACCAAAAGCGCTGGCAACAAAGTAAGAATTGTTACAACTGCAGCAGCGACACCGATAGCTCCGACAGGACCAAGACCTCGGTTTCCAGACAAATCACTGAGCAGCAAAACAAGAAGCGCAGAAATCACCGTTGCACCAGATGCGACGATGGGTTCAAACACGCCTTTCAGTGCGGCTTTCATCGCTTGTGCGGGATGTTCAAAGTGGTGCAGCTCTTCGCGGTAGCGCGAAATTAGCAGCAATGCATAATCTGTTGCTGCACCAAGTACAAGAACAGAAAGAATTCCTTGGGATTGTCCGTTCAGATCAATGACATCATTTTTTGTAAGCAGGTATACAAGACCACCAGCAGTAGACAAAGCAATAACTGCTGAAAACAGCGGCAGAATCCACAGGACTGGACTTCGATAAACAATAATCAGAATAAATGCCACAACACTCAATGTGGTGAGCAACAAGGATGAATCGATACCCTCAAAAGCACCAAAGAGATCACCCAACAATGCACCGATTCCGGTTACATTTGAAACTAGGCCAACACTCTTTGCAAACTCTGCTGAATCCTCACGCAAGGTTTCAATTACTTCAGGCAGCGCCGGTTTCTTATTGGGCAATAGCTCTGTAGCAATCTCTGATTTGAAAGGCAGATTTACTAGTAGCGCTTTACCATCCTGCGAAGGAAAGGCAAAAATTTGCTCCCCTTGTGTCAGGTATTTCGAAATAGGTACATCAGTGCCAATAATCTTTTGGGAGCCAAGTTTTGCAAGATGCGCGTTAAGAGCTGCGATCTTGTCGGCATTTACTTCGCCCACGTACAGAATCAAGGTCGGAAGGTTTTGATTTTGATCCTGATTAAACTTTTCGATGATTTTGGCGGCTTGAGTTGATTCTGCACTATCCGGCAAGAATGCTGAGTTGTCGTTTTCTTGCACTGTTGAAAGTTGTCCAAATAGTGGCCCTAGAACTCCGCTGGTTCCAAACCACAGGAAGATCACCAGTAAGGAATAAATCAGTGGACGACGGCTCTTCTTCATCATTGGTGTAGACACTCGAACCAAACCTTTCAGCGTTAAACCGGCCTATGGGCCTGAATTGATATGAAGGTAAGCCTACCTTTAGGCTATGGGTGTGCCTCTCGTGGAAACCCCTTCTGATTCAGCGATTGCTTTGTCACGTCATGGGCTAGTTGATTATCAAAAGGCGTGGGAATCTCAGAAGGCTATTCATCAAGAAGTCGCCGATGGAACCCGCCCCAACACCTTGTTACTGCTAGAGCATCCATCAGTTTTCACCGCTGGCCGTCGCACCGAGGAATCGGAAAAGCCATCCGATGGCACCCCCGTTATCGATGTAGATCGCGGTGGGCGAATCACTTGGCACGGGCCGGGGCAACTGGTTGGTTACCCAATTGTGAAGTTGATTAATCCAACTGAACTGGTCGGTTTTGTACGCGAAATTGAATCAGGATTAATTGCTGTCTGTAACGACCTTGGCCTAGATGCACGACGAGTCGACGGCAGGTCAGGTGTGTGGATTCAAGATTCACAAGGAGATCGCAAGATTGCGGCAATCGGCGTGCGCGTAGCCCAAGGTGTAACGATGCACGGATTTGCAATCAACGTTAATCCAGATCTTTCATCATTTAAATCCATCATCCCTTGTGGAATTTCTGATGCTGGAGTTACCTCACTTGAAATCGAGTTAAATCGCGCAATCACAATTGAAGAAGTTTCACCTTTAGTTGAACGACACATCTTTGAATCTCTCAGAAGGGTGAGCGCATGACCATGGCACCTGAAGGTCGCAAACTGCTTCGCATTGAAGCTCGTAATGCGCTGGTTCCGATTGAGCGAAAGCCTGAATGGATTAAAACCCGTGCCAACATGGGCCCGGAATACACACGACTTCGATCTTTGGTAAAGAGCGAAGGGCTTCACACTGTGTGCCAAGAGGCGGCTTGTCCAAACATTTTTGAATGCTGGGAAGACAAAGAAGCAACTTTTTTAATTGGTGGAGATCGTTGCACCCGACGTTGCGATTTTTGCAATATCGATACCGGAAAACCTTTGCCAATTGATCGCGAAGAGCCACGCAAGGTTGCCGAATCGGTTAAGTCCATGGGTCTTCGTTACGCGACTATTACAGGTGTAACCCGAGATGACCTCGAAGATGAAGGTTCCTGGCTCTACGCAGAAACAATTCGCGTCGTACACGAACTCAATCCCGGTACAGGCGTTGAAATGCTTGCCCCAGATTTCAACGCAAAACCTGAACTTCTCAATCCAATTTTTGAAACTCGCCCTGAAGTCTTTGCTCATAATCTTGAAACAGTTCCACGTATTTTCAAGCAGATCCGCCCAGCCTTTACTTATGAAAAGTCATTAAAAGTCATTGGAATGGCGCAAGATTTTGGGTTGATTACAAAGTCCAATTTGATTTTAGGTCTTGGCGAAACACGTGAAGAAATTTCTCAAGCTTTGGTTGATTTACACAACGCGGGATGTGACTTGATCACAATCACTCAATACCTGCGCCCAACCAATAAGCATCACCCTGTGGAACGATGGGTGAAGCCAGATGAGTTTGTCGAATTAGCTCAAGAGGCAGAACAAGTTGGTTTCCTTGGAGTTATGAGTGGACCACTGGTTCGTTCTTCTTACCGTGCCGGCCGTTTGTATAAGCAGGCCATGGAAAAGAAAACCTCTCGTGGCTGATCTGGTCTATCCCCCAGTAATCACACTGGTTAAAGGGTTTTGGAAGTACTTAGGTTTTCGATTTGATTTCCAAGGTGATGAAAACATTCCGCGTAAAGGCGGAGCTATTCTTGCAATCAATCATGTTAGCTATTTAGATTTTGCGATCGCAGGTACTGCTGCGCTTCCAGTCAAAAGATTCGTTCGCTTCATGGCAAAGAAGGAACTCTTTGACCACAAAATTGCAGGACCCTTGTTGCGCGGAATGCACCACATCAATGTCGATCGCAACAATGGTGCCCCCTCATATGTAGCCGCACTGAAGGCCTTAAATTCAGGCGAGATCATTGGTATTTTCCCTGAAGCAACGATCTCGACTAGCTTTGAAATCAAACAACTAAAGTCCGGTGCCCTGCGCCTTGCCGCAGATACAGGAGTACCCATAATTCCCACGATTGTGTGGGGTGGGCAACGGGTCTCAACGAAGGGCCTTAAGCCTAATTTCAAGCGGGGTAAAACACCTGTGTCAGTTTCATTTGGCGAACCAATCAATTACGCCAAAGATGTCGATATAGATACGGCTGCGCAACAACTACGCGAGGTCATGATTTCTATGCTTAATCAAGTTCAAGAAAAGTACCCTGATAGCCATGTCGGCCAACGTTGGGCTCCTGCTCGCCTTGGTGGAACCGCACCTGCCCCACTAAAGTAGCCTCATGTTTAAGAGAAAAGCTAAAGAACCGAAGATCAAGAAGCCACGTTTCCAAACCTTTCGTGATGCTTACAAAGTCACCAAGCAGGTTAAGCCATGGATTACCGCGGCACTGATTGGAATTTTTGCGGTCTCATGGGGAATCGGTATAGCAATTGGTTCGGCAATTGGCCAGCCAATCTATATTGCATTTGTCTCTCTGCCGCTGGCTCTTCTTCTCACACTTTTCTTCTTCACGCGACAAGCCGGAACCGCTGCTTACGCATCAATTGAAGGTCAGATTGGAGCAGGTGCAAGTGTTTTGATGGCAATACGTAAAGGCTGGACAACAACTCCCGCAGTTGCGGCAGCCCGCAATCAGGACATGGTTCACCGCAGCGTAGGTCGAGCCGGAATCGTTCTCACAGGTGAAGGCAGTAACGCAGTTCGTCAAATGATTGCTGATGAGCGAAAGAAAGCTGAACGTTTTGCACCGGGTGTTCCCGTTATTGAAATTCTGGTTGGAAATGAGGATGGACGTGTTCCCATTCGTAAACTTCAAAAGCACATGCGCCGTCTGCCAAAGAAGTTAACTGCGCATCAAATGCGCGAAGTTCGAGCGCGCCTAAAGGCTGTTGGTGGAATGTCTATGCCAATTCCAAAGGGTCCAATGCCAACTCGGGCACCGAAGATTCGCTAGTTTTAAACGCTTCCAGTTCTAGTTAAAACAGTTCCACTAAATCGCTCGTGTAGCCCTCTGCCATTTTCATCAAAGGTGATAGCAAAGATCACGGCGACCAACAGTGCTGAGCGGATTAATGCCTGAACCGGAGTAACCACCCCACCGTCTGCAAATCTGATGATCTTTATTCCAAATATCCGATGCCCTAAGGACGCACCTTGAAGAGCTGAGAGGATTGCAATCTCGGCAAAGAAAAGTGCCAACACCATCCATGAGCGGTTAGGGGCCATCTTTCCGATCCCACCAGTTGCCGCGGTAACGATGAAATAACAGGCCAACCAGTCGACCATTAACGCCGCCATTCGACGACCTAGGGTTACTCGGTTGAAATTCACGCTCACCTGATAAGCCTAATACCCAAACCCGTCAGACGTAACATGGATTTAACAAGCGGGTTATGCCAATTTCATGGTGTGGACCTAGGGTTCAACTACCTAAAGCGCCAGAAACTCAATGATGAGGGGTCTTGCGCATCACATGTGAAATTGGGAGAAGCATGTTTAAGAACGCAGCAGAAATTTTTGCTTACATTAAGAAAGAGGATGTCAAACTAGTTGACGTTCGCTTTACAGATTTGCCTGGTATCCAGCATCACTTCAACGTTCCTGTTGAATCATTTGATGAAGCTGTGTTTACCGACGGCCTGATGTTTGATGGTTCCTCTATTCGAGGTTTCCAGACAATCAATGAATCAGATATGAAACTGTTACCAGTTCCAGAGTCTGCATACATCGATCCATATCGTAAAGAGAAAACCCTCATCATTATTTTCTCAGTACACAATCCAGTTGATAACACTCCTTACAGCCGTGATCCTCGTGGTGTTGTAGCTCGCGCAGTTGATTACATGCGCTCTTTGGGATTTGCCGATACTGCATTTTTTGCACCAGAGGCTGAGTTCTATGTCTTTGACAGTGTTCGCTTTAAGACCGGTATCAACTCAGCAGTTCACGAGATCGAATCTTATGAAGGCGCTTGGAACACTGGTGTTGAATATGATGCAGATGGAACTCCTAACCGTGGTTACCGCACACGTGTAAAGGGCGGATATTTCCCGGTATCTCCAACTGATCAGTTCGCAGATCTTCGCGATGAAATGGTGATGCAGCTAGGAAAGGTCGGACTACTTGTTGAGCGTTCACACCATGAAGTAGGAACAGCTGGACAGATGGAGATCAACTACCGCTTCACTGACATTCTTACAGCTGGTGATGATGTTATGAAGTTCAAGTACGTCATCCGCAATACCGCGTGGCAGGGCGGCAAGACAGCAACATTTATGCCTAAGCCTCTCTTCGGCGATAACGGTTCAGGTATGCACGTTCACCAATCTCTATGGAAAGATGGAAAGCCACTGTTCTTCGAAGCAGGAACATATGGCGATCTTTCAGACATGGCACGTTGGTACATCGGTGGACTGCTAAAGCACGCACCATCATTGCTTGCCTTCACTAACCCAACAGTTAACTCATACCGTCGTTTAGTGCCAGGTTATGAAGCACCAGTAAATCTTGTGTACTCAGCACGTAACCGTTCAGCTTGCATCCGTATCCCAATTACAGGATCTAGTCCAAAGGCTAAGCGCATCGAGTTCCGTTGCCCAGATCCATCTTCAAATCCTTACCTAGCATTTGCAGCGATGCTTATGGCTGGTCTTGATGGAATTGTTAACAAGATCGAACCACCTGCCCCAGTTGATAAGGATCTATATGAACTAGAAGGCGAAGAGGCTGCATCAATTCCTCAAGTTCCTGGTTCATTAGAAGCAGTGTTGACTAACCTAGAAAACGATCATGACTTCCTAACAAAGGGTGGAGTGTTCGCTAAAGATCTTATTGATACATGGATCGCATTCAAGCGTAAGGAAGAAGTGGACTATGTTCGTCTTCGTCCACATCCAGCTGAATTCGAACTGTATTACGACATCTAAACCGTCCGTTAGAACAAAGCCCGCCCCTAAAAAGGCGGGTTTTGTTTTATCGCTTAGCTATTGTTCTAAATAGAATAATCGACAAGAGGGCGCTGACAACTGATGCCACGATAACTGCTAAAACTGCAATGTCTTGAGTTTGGGCATCATCGAAGGCCAAATCAGCGATGAAAATTGAAACAGTGAATCCGATTCCTGCGGCGCTTCCCGTGGCAAGTAGTGAAGACTTATTTACACCTTCTGGAAACTCAGCCGCCTTTAATCGCTTCGCGGCAAGGGAAGCAATAAGTACCCCTAATGGTTTACCAATTACCAAGCCGAAGAAAATTCCCCATGCAATCAAAGATTGTGATGCACCTTTAATTGACTCTGCCGTGATAACAACACCAGTATTTGCAAAAGCAAAAATCGGAACAACCAAAAAAGTGCTGAGCGGATGGAACTTATGCTCTAGCCACTCAATTACAGTAACGGTTCCATCTTCAACATCTTCAACCTTTGTCCCGCGTCGAAGAACATTGGGTGTCATTAAACCAAGAATCACTCCGGCCAAAGTGGGATGGACGCCAGTCTTATAAAGCGAAAACCATAAAGTAAAAGCAAAAAGCGAGTAAATCAATAAAGATGCAACGCCTGCCTTCTTTAGCAGGGCAATCATGGCGATGCACACCGCAGCGGCTGCTAGCCAAGAGAATTTGAATCCAGTTGAATACACGAAAGCAATGATCAAAATCGCGCCAATGTCATCAATGACGGCAAGTGCAAGCAAGAATGAACGCAACGGTGCTGCAACCGAAGGTCCAAGCATTGCGAGTAAACCAACGGCCAGTGCGATATCTGTTGCAACTGGCACTCCCCAACCACCTGGTGCCACTCTTCCTGCTACTGCTAAGTAAATCAGCGCAGGCACGGCCATACCGCCAATAGCTGCCAGAAAAGGCAACATTGCTTTCTTGAAGGATGCAAGATGACCTGAGGTCAGCTCCCGCTTAATCTCCAAACCAACAACAAAAAAGAATATGCTCATGAAGAGATAGTTGATTACTTTAAGAACTGTTAGATCAATTAAGTACCAGTCCGAGCCAATAGACATACGAAAATCCAGCGCTGAGAAATATTTATCCGAAAGCGGTGAATTGGCTGTAATCAAACCTAGAGCCGAGGCCACCAAAATAAGTAGTCCACCTGTTGACTCGCGATGAAGAAAGTCGCGAAGCGGGGAAATTCGGCGGGTCATGTGCCAACTCTAACTGATCGCGTTCTCCTGAGCTCTGATTTTTCTACCCGACAGCACTATGTGGCCAAAGAACCCAAATATCAAAGCAAAAAGGACTCCCACGTTAGAAAAAGCCCACGGACCATCCTTGCCCCCAATCAATTCTAAGAAATATCCCTGCCATTCCAGCCATGGTGCAAAAGTGTTAGTAACAAAACCCCACCCAATAACTGAACCAGAAATCATCAGGGCGATTGAACCCTTATTGACTGAGCCATAGATTCCTTGTGAATTGAACAAGTCAACTTCACTATATGCCTTCTTGCGCAGCAAGACATCGGCAACAAAAATTGCAGACCACACCGCAACAGGTACACCCAGCGTAATCAAGAATCCCTGAAATGGATAAAAGAAATTGTCCGCAATCCAAACAATGTAAATAGCGCCAGCAAACATGATGATTGCATCGATGATTGCGGCTTGGTATCGCTTGATTGGAACTCCTATAGACACTAGAGCTAATCCTGATGAATAAAGGTTCAGGATTGCGCCACCTACAAGACCAAGAATGGCAACAAAGGCAAAAGGAATCAAAAACCAGGTTGGCAACAAAGTCGTTAGCGCGCCGATTGGATCCATGGCTATTGCTTCGCTTAGCGTCTCACTGCTGCCAGAAAGTGCAGCGCCGTAAGTTACAAGAATAATAGGTACCGTCGACGCGCCCAGAACCGTCCATCCCACAACAGATTTGCTAGAGACAGAGCGTGGCAAGTATCTGGAGTAATCAGCTGCTGCATTTACCCATCCAAGTCCAATACCGGTAATCGCAAAGATCACAGCACCAACAAAGCCCTGGAAGTTTCCGTTTGGAATCTCTGTTACTGCCTTCCAAGAAACATTGTCGATTGTTAGTGCGATATAGAACAAGGTCATTGTCACAATTGAAATTGTTAACAACTTCTGAAGTTTCATAATCACTTTAAATCCCAAAACTCCACCAATTACGGTAAGCGTTGCGGCAAGAGTAAAGCCCAATAACAATGCAAGGTTGCGATCAATCCCGCCAATGCGAGCAAAAACAGTTCCAGTTGCTAAGGTTGCAAGCGAGACAAGAACAATTTCCCAACCAACAAAAATCAAATATGAGAGCGCTCCAGGCAATCTACTGCCCTTGACCCCAAAAGAGGCTCGAGATAAAACCATTGTGGGCGCATTGGAACGCTTGCCAGCTAAAGAGCTGACACCTACCAGCAAAAAAGAGCCAATTGTTCCAATAAGAGCCGCAACAGTTGCTTGCGCAAATGAGATTCCAAAACCCAGAAAGAAGGCGCCATAAGAAAGCGCTAGCAACGAGACATTTGCCCCGGCCCACGGCCAAAACAATGAGCGCGCTTTCCCTGTTCGCTCAGATTCGTCAATGACATTTGGGCCATTGGCTTCTATTTCAAATACAGCCATTCTTAACTTCTTCGGTTTTTTGCCATCAAGAAGATTCCACCTATCAAGGCAAGAAGCAAACCGCCAAGTAAGGTTCTGCCCGCTGGAATTGAGCTCTCATCAGGTGCTGCACTTGTTGGCATAGGCGAATTTTCTGCGCTGTAATCAGGTGATGCATTAAATGTGTATTCACCTTCAATTACATGTCCGTCATCCCCAACAACTCGATACTTAACTGTAAACACACCAGGAGCGCTTTGATCTGAAATCTTGGTACTGATTCTTCCCCCATTAATCGTCGGATATTCATCATTCATTGCATATCCTGTTGAATCAATGACCTCTAAGGAATTTACAGCTTCGCCATCCAGGGTTTGTAGATCTCCACTAAATTCAATCCACACCACAGTTGGAATTGGATTCACATTTGTAAAGCGCTCAGGAAATGAGGAAATGATCTCAACATGAGCCGATGAGCTCGGAACGGTCAAAATAGTCAGGCAGGAAACCAGAAACAGTGAGATTAATTTGCGCATGAGTGCAGTTTAGTCGAGGAAGAAATCCAATAGGAAATCCTTGGTTCCTGGAGTAACTGAATACTTTTCTAAATCAGTGATTCCCTCACTTGCGAGCAAAACATCATCAACAAAGAAGTTCCCGGTGCACTCTTTGGCATCACGGTTGAAGATGATGTAGGCAGCATCAGCCAGGATCTCAGGAGTACGTCCAGCTAAGGCATCAATGCCCGGAATCATTTGTAGTGCAGCGGTATCAATTACTGTGCGCGGCCATAGCGCGTTAACACCAATTCCATCTCGCTTGAACTCTTCAGCCATGCCTAAGACACACATACTCATGCCGTACTTGGCCATTGTGTAGGCAACATGATTTTTAAACCATACTGGTTTCATTGAAAGTGGTGGCGAAAGATTCAGAATATGAGGATTGCGTCCTTCTGCTGCCGACTTTCGAAGGTACGGAAGGGCTGCCTGTGAAGTCAAAAATGTACCACGCACATTGACATCAAACATCAGGTCAAAACGCTTGGCAGGAGTCTGATCTGTGCGGGTTAAATTGATGGCACTTGCATTGTTTACCAAGATATCGATTCCACCAAAAGCCTCTGCCGCTTGATTCATCGCCGCTTCAATCTGGGTCTCATCACGTAAATCGCATTGAATAGCAAGTGCCTTTCCACCTGCAGCTTCAATCTCGGCCGCGGCTGTATGAATCGTGCCCGGAAGTTTTGGGTTTGGCTCTGAAGTCTTAGCTGCAATCGCAATTGATGCACCATCTTTGGCTGCTCGTAGCGCTATTGCTAAACCGATTCCGCGGGAACCGCCAGTAATAAATATTCTTTTTCCGGCCAGTGACATTTACTTACCTTTCTTAGACATAAACTTCATGAAAGCTTCCATAGCCTCATCTGATTGCAAAGCCATAGCAAATATCTCAAATTCAGCCTTCATCACAGCAGCAACTGAATCATGATTACGCGCTTTGAGCAACGCCTTGGTATTAATTATTGCCTGAGGTGGTTGCTGTGCAATATGTTCTGCAATCGTCATTGCATGTGCCAAAGGATCTGAATCCTTTGCCGTAACTAGTCCCATCTCTATTGCTGCGTCGGCATCAAAGCTCTCACCTGTCATAAATATTCTTGCAGCTCGCTGATAACCCACTAGTTGAGGGAAAAGAAAACTAGAACCAGCTTCAGGAACAAGGCCCAAGGATGCAAACGGCATTGAGAACTTTGCGGACGGAGCTGCGATTACGACATCGCAATGCAACAGCATGGTTGTTCCTACACCGACAGCGTTGCCTTTAACTGCAGCAATCAGCGGCTTAGGAAAATTTAACAGAGCTGCCAAAAATTGCGCGACCTCTGAATCATCAGAAGTAGGTGGATTGTTCATAAAATCATTGATGTCATTTCCGGCGGTGAAGTGGTCTCCTGCCGACGTTATGACAACTGCGCGCACACCGAAGTCCCCAGCAGCGTCATTGAGACCCTGGGCCAAACCTGAGTACATTGATCGAGTCAACGCATTCATCTTTTCAGGACGATTAAAAGTGAGGGTTAGCACTTCTTTGTTCTGTGTGGACAAGATTTCGCTCATTCGCGCATCCTAAGGGGTGACCCTTGCAAAAAAGAAGTGCACAATGGGAACACGCGGAGAGGCGGATAGACAAATGACACGTGACATCACAATTTCAACTAGAGAACTGACTCCTTTCGAGCAATTGGTATTAGGGCTGGTGTGCGAGGGTAAGTCAAACGCCGCAATCGCTTTACAAACATCACATAGCGAAAAGGTAATTGAAAACACTGTCAGTCGTAGTGCCCAGGTATTTGGAATTAAATCTGATGGCGAAACCAATTTACGAGTTTTGCTCGCCCTTGCTTTCCGTACACATTACGGCGATAAAGCTTTTGATAAATTGCAGGTCGCGTGTTCTCACTACGAGGTTGGTCCTGAAGGACAATCTATGTGCAATCGTCACATCGACTGAGGGCAAACTCTCACATCACTTATACCGAGTGCTGACGCTCGCTTTTCTCTTATGTCCGCACTTGTTCTTGGAGTACAAATACCTTGTATTGATTTTGTATTGCAATACCCAATAGGGAGAGAGATGAAAAAATGAAACGTAGGAGTTTAGATAAGATCATTTCAATTGTAAGTTTAGGATTTGCAGCACTACTTCTGTTGTTTGCTGGGTTACTTAACTGGGGTGCGTCTTTTGCCGATGATAATGTCGCATCTCAGCTATCTATGCAGAACATTAGTTTCCCTGCCGTCGAATCTTTACCAGCTGCCACAAAAGATCAGCTGACTAAATGGGCAGATCAGAAAGTTGTGACTGGAGAAATGGCTCGGGATTATTCTGATTTGTACATCCTTGAACACATGAATGCATCAGCAACGGCCGTTATGGGCAAGCCAGCAACATACTCTGAGGTGTCAGGTATATACATGGGACTTGTTCGAGGTGGCAGTACTGATGTTGAAAAAATCAAACAATACGGCGATCTCCGTGAGACTCTCTTTATGGGAAATACTTTGCGTGGAATGCTTCTACAAGCATATGCCTTTGGAACGATGGGCATAATTGCAGGTTACGCAGCGCTGGCCTCTTTGGGGGGTGCAATCCTATTTTTGATTCTCGGTATTGCAGCCGTTCTTCACCGTCGACATACCAGCGAAGAGGTTCTGATTTAACCCTCAACTCTCCGTGAGCGGTTAAAAAAGCGCCCCTGGATAACTCCAGGGGCGTCTCTCTTAAGGTTTTTTCTAGCTCTTTAGCGCTCTAGCTTTCCTGAAATGAAATCCTCAGTCTTTGTATGAGCTGCCTCATCTGTGTACTGAGTTGGCGGGGTCTTCATAAAGTAACTAGATGGTGACAATAGAGCTCCACCAATCTTGCGATCTAGACCGATCTTTGCGCAGCGAAGTGCATCGATGATTACGCCAGCTGAGTTTGGTGAATCCCACACTTCCAACTTGTATTCAAGGTTTAGCGGAACATCACCAAATGCGCGGCCTTCGAGGCGAACGTAGGCCCACTTGCGATCATCTAGCCATGGAATGTAATCCGATGGACCGATGTGAACATTCTTCTCACCAAGATCATGGTGCAGCTGAGATGTAACCGAGTTTGTCTTTGAAATCTTCTTGGATTCAAGACGATCACGCTCGAGCATGTTCTTGAAGTCCATGTTTCCACCAACGTTGAGCTGATATGTGCGATCTAGGTGAACTCCACGATCCTGGAACAACTTAGCCATGATGCGGTGAGTGATAGTCGCACCAACTTGGCTCTTAATGTCATCTCCAACGATTGGAAGTCCCGCATCTGCAAACTTCTTTTCCCATACAGGATCTGAAGCGATGAACACAGGTAGAGCATTAACAAATGCGCATCCTGCATCAATTGCGCATTGTGCGTAGAACTTAGCCGCAGTTTCAGAACCTACAGGTAGGTAGCAGATCAAAACATCGATTTGCTCATCCTTTAGAACCTTTACGACATCTACAGCTGGTGCATCTGATTCCTTGATTGTCTCGCGGTAGTACTTACCGAGACCATCATTTGTGACACCACGAAGAACTGGAACACCAGTCTTTGGGACATCACTAAATTTAATTGTGTTGTTTTCACTTGCCCAAATTGCATCGGCAAGATCAAGTCCAACCTTCTTGGCATCCACGTCAAAAGCTGCAACGAACTTGATGCTAGAGATGTGGTATCCCCCAACAACAGCGTGCATGAGACCTGGGATCTCCTGATCAACAGGTACGTTCTTGTAGTACTCAACGCCCTGAACTAATGAGTTAGCACAGTTTCCTACGCCAACAATTGCAACACGGATGTCGCCTTTACCGGTTGTGATGTTCACTCTATTTCCTCTCGGTTTTGATCATGTCTTCCAGCCAAGCAATCTCTCGATCAGCTGTTTCCAGTGAATGACGTCGCCACTCCTCTAGATATTTGTCGATTCCCACAGGTGACTTCTCGAGTTCACCACGCAAGATTTCGGCTTTCTCCTTGAGGCGACGATGGCGCCCCTCAAGAATTCGTACTCTGTTCTTGGCAGATGTTGGTGAGAAGAAGGCGAAACGAATTTCAAAGCCCTCGTCCTCCCATGTTTCTGGCGTTACTGATTCAGTGAGATCTTCAAATTTGCGAGCGCCTTTTTCTGTGATCGCATAAACGATGCGAGACCTGCGAGAAGTCGCTTCCATAACTGACTCTTCAATAAGGCCTGCCTCCATCATGCGACGAAGCTGTGGGTACAAAACAGAAAATGACAGGGCGCGAAATGGTCCAAAGATGGTTTGGATGCGCTTTCGAAGCTCATAGCCATGCAGTGGGGCTTGTGAGAGCAGGCCAAGAAGGGCGAACTCGAGCGACTCTGAACGCGAGCGCATCTGACCCTCCTTACTCCGTCATATGTATCTATTCGATATATCGAGCCGTAATCTATTGGGATATACCCATACCGCGCAACCTGAACACGCCTAACTGCCCAATCTTCACCCGCTCAGAGGTGTGGCGTACACACAGGTAACGCACAGCCCAGTTCTACGCTGAATGCTCAGGCTCTATTTCGGGCCCCTCAGGAAGGAAGTCATACATGTCTCTACTCTCGTGGAAACTGCATGGAAACGGAAAGTCGGTTAACCCAGGTGAAGTTGTTTCAACTGATGAGCGCCTTACTTGGCCTCGCACCATCGGCGTCGGCGTTCAACACATCGCGGCAATGTTTGGTGCAACATTTTTAGTTCCAATCATTACTGGATTTCCCCCAACAACAACTCTGTTCTTCTCAGGTGTAGGAACACTTATTTTCTTAGCGTTAACTCAAAACAAGGTTCCTAGTTATCTTGGCTCCTCCTTTGCATTCTTAGCGCCTATTGCTGCAGCTAAGACAAATGGTGGAATGGGCGCAGCACTTGGCGGCGTCGTAGTAACTGGTGTGATCTTGGCTGTTGTTGGTCTGATTGTTCGCCAATCTGGCATCGGTTGGATTAACTGGTTGTTGCCACCTGTAGTAACAGGAACAATCGTTATGGTCATTGGTTTGAACTTGGCAGGAGCAGCAAAGAATAACTTTGTAGCAGCCCCAATGATCGGTGTCATCACTTTGGCATCCATCGGAGTTATCTCCGCATTTTCCCGTGGCTTCATGGGACGCATCAGCGTCTTCCTTGGTCTGCTAATCGGTTACCTGGTTGCATATGTCCAAGGCGATGTAAACACTGATGGCATCAAAACCGCAGACTGGTTTGCGCTTCCAACATTTACTAACCCAACTTTTGATGGCAAAGCAATCATTCTCTTCCTTCCTGTTGTACTTGTATTGATCGCAGAAAATGTTGGTCACGTTAAGGCTGTAGCTTCAATGACTGGCAAAGATCTTGATGATCAAATGGGTAACGCTCTGATGGCAGATGGTGTTGCAACAACCCTTGCTGGCTTTGGTGGCGGTTCAGGTACGACAACGTATGCAGAAAACATTGGTGTAATGGCTGCAACTCGCGTGTACTCAACAGCTGCATATTGGATCGCAGGTGTCGGTGCGATCGGACTTTCCTTGTCACCTAAGTTCGGTGCGGTTCTAAGTGCTACTCCAGTTGGAGCACTCGGCGGAGTTGGCGTGGCATTATTTGGAATGATCGGCGTTGTTGGTGCACGTATCTGGATCGAAGGAAAAGTTGATTTTGCGAATTCAACAAACCTTTTGATTGCTGGATCTGCGTTGATTATCGGTATTGCAGATATGTCATGGACTCGTGGAGATTACACATTCAACGGAATCATCAACGCTACTTTGGTTGCGATCCTTGGATACCGAATCCTGCATTCAATTGCAGATGCACGAGGCAATAAGTAATATCCCTGAATGATCATTCCATCGCGGTTTCCTGAATACATTGTGGCCGCGATGGTCATCATCTTGGCGCCTGGCCCGAGCGTTTTGTTTGTCATCGCTCGGGCCATTGCGTGGGGACGCGCTACTGCGGTCTTTACCGTTGCTGGAAATGTAACTGGCGCTTTTTCACTATCTGTCTTTGTCGCATTAGGTTTAGGCCCAGTTCTAGAACGCTCGGAAGTTGCTTACGTTGCCGTTCAATGGGCTGGTGGCCTCTACTTGGTCTACTTAGGAATTGAAGCAATTTGGAAACGCACCGTTCATGCAGCAGATATGGCCAATCAGGGAGATGTCGCGCCAAGCATTCGCCGTTCAATCCGTGATGGATTTTGGGTCGGTGCGCTAAATCCTAAAGGTGTTGTTTTCTTCGCAGCTGTTTTGCCGCAGTTCATCGACCGCGAACGCGGAAGCGTTACCGCCCAGTTGATTTTTTTGGGCGGCGTCTTTGCGATTCTGGCTTTTGTTTCAGATGGCAGCTGGGGTGTCTTGGCAGGGACTGCACGTAATTGGCTCGCCACAGATTCCAAACGGCTAGAACGATTGCGTGCAACAGGTGGAGTCATCATGATTCTTTTGGGAATACAGGTTTTGGTGTCAGCAATTGTCAGTGGCTAAGTACACAATTACTTCATGATTAAACCAGCCAAACCCGCCCGTGAAAATATCTCCCCATCTGATTTAACCTTTGGGCTATCTACCTGCAAAAGATGTTTGTGGATCAAGTATTGGTACAAGGTAACCATGCCTGGTGCATTTCCACTTGTGGGCACAATGGCTGCTTTGCAGGAAGAGCATTTTCAGGGCGCTGATATGCCAACAATTGATCCATCACTTCGCCCGGGAAAAGTAAGTAAATGGGGCGAATGGGTGAAAAGTAAGCCGCTGCTAATCAATGGCGCAGAAAGTCGCTGGAGAATTCTCGGTAAGTACGATCTAGTTTCAACCAATGAGGATGGAACTATCGGCTTAATCGATTGCAAAGTTTCAGATAGTCAGCGCGACAGTGGTCAGTTCTACTCCCCTCAACTTGAAGCCTATGCCTATGCTTTAGAAAATCCAGCGGCAGGAAAAGTTCAATCTGTGGCTTCGATGGGCTTACTTGTCTGGCGACCAACGAGCGCAATTGGAAGCAACGCCAATGAATATGGTTTTGGGGTTATGCAAAAGTATGTGCCGGTTGAGCGAGATCAAGCCAACTTTTTACGAATAATCGGTGAGTTCATTGATGTACTTGAAGGAGATCTGCCTGATGCTGGAAGTGAGTGCCAAACCTGCACATACTTGGTTGCACGAAATGCTTTGGATTAATCCTCTTCGGTGACTTCGCCTAGCTTGGCCTTCTTTGGTGCATAGATATCAATGTATTCCTGACCTGACATTGCATGAATTGCATTCATGATTTGATCGGTTACATCACGAAGGTGTTGCAAATCTGTTGAATCGCCTTCAAAGTACATCGGCTCACCAAAATGCATTCCAACGCGCTTCACATTTGGAATGACTTTTCCAGTTGGTTGAATCTTGTCGGTGTTAGACATTGCAACCGGTATAACTGGTGCGCCTGATTCAATAGCCAAGCGGGCAATTCCGGTTCGACCTTTGTATAACCTGCCATCAGGAGATCTGGTTCCCTCTGGATAGATTCCAAGGCAATTACCTTCTGCCAAAACTTTCAACCCAGTTATCAGTGCAGCTTCACTTCGACGGCCACCTGAGCGATCAACTGGAACTTGACCTAGGGCAATAAAAGTTAGCTTTTTTAACAACCCTTTAGGGCCTGGCGATGTGAAGTATTCACTCTTTGCAAGAAAGGTAACTTTGCGCGGAACTACTAAAGGCATAAAAATAGAATCACTAAATGAAAGATGGTTGGAGGCGATAATCACGCCTCCCTTAGTGGGCACATTACGCAAGCCGCGAACCTTAGGGCGAAAAGCCAACATTAAAAATGGGGTCAGAAATGCCCGCAAGGTTCCGTAGGGCAGGTTGTTGAGCACGGGTCTAATTTAGTGGCTATTGACGACTATGACACTATCTGAGGGTGAGTAATGAGAAAAAAGAGCCAGATGGCTTTGATGAAGAGGAGCTAATCCGCTCAGAATTTGACTCCATCGTTTCAGGGCTCAATCTGGATCAATCATCACCTTCAACATATCTTGATGAACTAGATCGAATTGATTACGAAGGCTTTGTTGCGCCCAATCCGCTCCCGCAAACACCTCGTGGATTCATCAACTCTGCGCGTGATGCAATCAAAAAATGGTTTGACCGAAATCATCGAGATGATGATGGAGCTGCGCTGTGACTACTGCTGGCTCTGAAAAATTTAGCTGGGGAATTCTGGGTCCTGGTGGTATTGCGCAAGCATTTGCGAAAGATCTAGCTTTATTGCAAGGTCACACCATCGCAGCCGTGGGATCTCGTTCACTTGAAAATGCGCAAAAATTTGTGGCAACTTTTGGTGGCACTGCTTATGGAAGTTACGAAGAACTTGTTGCAGATCCAAGTATTGATGCCATTTATGTAGCGACACCCCATCCTGCACACCATGACAATGTGATCCTGGCCTTAAACGCTGGCAAACCAGTTCTTTGCGAAAAACCTTTTTCTGTGAATGCGCACGAAGCACAAGCAATGATTGATGCAGCAGCTCGTAATGGTGTTGCGCTTATGGAAGCGATGTGGGCACGATTCTTGCCGCATTATGCAAAGGTGCGGGAAATAGTTGATTCAGGAGTGCTGGGACCAATTCTTTCAATCCATGCAGATCATGGGCAGCGTCTGGCCGACCAAGGTATTGCCCGATTGATTGAACCAGCTTTAGCTGGAGGTGCATTACTTGATCTTGGAATTTATCCGGTCTCTTTTGCGCACATGATTTTGGGGACGCCAGCACAGATAACATCCACGGCAGTTATGACGGATAAAGGTGTCGATGCCCAAACATCAATGATTTTTACTTATGAAGATGGTGCACAAGCTGTCCTTACAACAACAATGATTGAACAAACACCATGTCGGGCAGTTGTTGCGGGCCTAAATGGCTGGCTTGAAATTGATCGCACCTTCTATAACCCGGCAGCTATGCGAGTGGTTCTAAATGATGGAACAACTACTGAGTATCCAAATGCCTACAAAGGTCATGGCTTACGTGAACAAGCCGAAGTCTTTGCGCAGCTAGTTAGATCAGGAAAACTTGAATCTGAAATTCTTACGTGGAAAGCAACTGTAGAGATTATGACGACTTTGGACACAGTCCGAGAACAGATTGGTTTGAAATACCCTTTTGAAAATTAAGCGCGAGCTAAATCAGCAACGCCCACAAGTCCGGCTTCATTACCCAATTGTGCAGCGATTAATTCTGGGTAAGGATGCTTTCCCGCAAAAGGCATAGTGCGTTCCAGGGCTTCACGGGTCGGCTTCAACAAAATTTCTCCAGCATCAATGACTCCCCCGCCGATCACAACACAGGCTGGATCTAACAAAACAGATAGTGATGCAATTCCTGCGCCAAGCCATTGGCCCGTTGTATTAAAAGCTGCAAGTGCGACGGGATCACCATCACGAGCTGCATCGGTAATTGCTTGGCCAGTTAAGCCCGCGACTGTTCCATCACCACGTGATAAAAGGTTTCGTGCAATTTCTGGGCTGGCATTAATTGCTTCACGGGCGTGACGCAATAAAGCATTTCCTGATGCGTATTGTTCGAAACAACCTCGGGCGCCGCATCCACACAAATGTCCATCAGGAACAACGCGAAGATGTCCAAATTCTGCTGCGATTCCGAAAGCCCCGCGGTAGAGCGAACCATTGACAACAATTCCGCCACCGATTCCTGTGCCAACAGTAAGCATCATCATGTGGTTTTGATTTCGTCCCGCGCCAAACTTTGCTTCACCCCAGGCTGCAGCGTTGGCATCATTTTCAATAACAACGGGTAGGCCGATTTGAGCTGTTAACTCTGCATCTAAATCGACGCCGTTCCAGTCAGCAATATTTGGAGTTGCAAGCATTGTCTTGCGGTCTGATGAAACAAATCCAGCTGCAGAAACACCAACAGAAGTTACTTCAAACTTTTCCATCAACTCTTTGGCGGTATCGGCAATTGTTCGCGTAAGTTCTACGCCGCCTTGACGTGGAGTTTCTTTTCGCGCGGTTGCAAGAATTTTTCCATGCTCATCAACCACGCCACCAAGAACCTTCGTGCCTCCTACATCAATGCCGATCGTGTTACCCATCAGATCTTTAGGCTTCGAGATATGACTTCAGTTGAGCAAGTGCAGCGTCAATAGTTGCCTTTTCAGCTTTCTGGCGCATCATCGCTGGAACTGGCATCGACAGGTCAACACCAAGTTCATAGGTGACCTCGGTTGTGTCTTCATCGATCGCTGAAATTGTGTAAACCCCATCCATACTGGTCAGTAGGTCGGCTTCATCGAGCGAGAAGGAAAGTTTGTTGGGAGCTTGGCTCCAGTCGTAATCAAGGGTGGGACGATCCTTCATCATTCCCGCATCAATGCTCATCTTTACCTTTGTAATGCGCCCCTGATCATCGCGAGCCAATGCTTCAGCGCTCTTGATCTGTGAAGACCACTCTGGATACTTGTCTAATTCGAAAAGCGCCTTTTGAACACGGTCAATTGGAGCATCAATGGATATTAACGATTTGCTGAGATCTGTCATGGCGCAAGGCTACCCTCTTCCCCTTTTATCCGCCTCCACGCTAGCGTTCCCCCATGAATGAAATCTCAATCCCTCCTTTAGTTCCCGCAGCTACTGCCGGAAACCTCACAAATCTGATCGCTGAACGCGCCTGGTTTGAACCAGAGCGCATCATCATGTCTCGCCCATTGGGCGAGGGATGGCAACCTGTAACCGCGCGCGAAGTTGAAGAAGAGATTCGCGCAACAGCCAAGGGCCTGATCGCATCCGGTGTTCAAATCGGCGATCGTGTTGCCATCATGGCGCGCACACGTTACGAGTGGACCATTCTAGATTTTGCGACTTGGTTTGCCGGCGGTGTCGTTGTTCCAATTTATGACACATCATCTGCAGAACAGATTGATTGGATTCTAAACGATTCACATTCAGTAGCAATTATTGTTGAGACTCCAGCACTTGCTGAACTGGTAAAGACAGTGCAGCCATCTCATACACGTCACATGTGGACCATGACTGAAGATGTTCTGACTGTTTTGCGTGAAGCTGGAAAGCACATCGGAGATGATGAAATTGATCGTCGCCGTAATGCAGTTACTCCAGCATCACTTGCAACACTTATCTATACATCTGGAACAACTGGCAAGCCAAAGGGTGTTCAGTTAACACATGCCAACTTCCTTTCAGAGTGTGGCAACGTTGTTCAGGGTGCAAGCGAACTGTTCTTAAAGCCTGGTGGTTCAACTTTGTTGTTCCTCCCAGTTGCGCACGTCTTTGGTCGCATGGTTCAAATTGGTGCAATTTCTTCAGGATTACACATGGCACATTGCAGCGATCCTGTTGGTCGCTTACCGATGGATCTCGCATCATTTAAGCCAACATTTGTGTTGGCTGTTCCACGTATCTTTGAAAAGATTTATAACGGCGCTGAAGCTAAGGCAGAAGCTGCCGGAAAGGGAGACATTTTCCGCAAGGCTGCTGCTGTTGCAATTGCATACTCTGAAGCACTTGATAAGAAGAAGGTTTCGCCAATTCTTAAGCTCAAGCACGGTCTCTTCGATAAATTGGTGTACAGCAAGATTCGTGCAGGAATGGGTGGACGCGTAGAAGCTGCGATCTCAGGAGGCGCACCACTTGGTGCCCGTCTTGGCCACTTCTATCGTGGTGCTGGAGTCACAGTTCTAGAAGGCTATGGTTTAACGGAAACAACAGCTGGAGCAACTCTGAATCTAGTGGGAGCCCAACGCGTTGGTTCTGTTGGACGACCAATTCCAGGAACTTCAGTAAAGATTGCAGAAGATGGTGAAGTACTTCTACGTGGCCCAATCGTCATGGAAGGTTACTGGCAGAATCCAGCAGCAAATGATGAAGTGTTTGATTCAGAGCGCTGGTTTAAATCTGGCGACTTAGGAAAACTCGATGAAGATGGGTTTCTTTATATTGTTGGTCGCAAGAAGGAACTTATTGTTACTGCGGGTGGAAAGAATGTTGCACCTGCTGTTCTTGAGGATCGACTACGCGCACATCCATTGGTAAGTCAGTGCATGGTAGTTGGAGATAACCAACCATTTATTGCAGCTCTTGTAACTCTTGATCCAGATGCGCTCAAGGGGTGGGTTGCAAACAACAAGAAGGATGGCGCATCAATTGGTGATTTGGTAAATGATCCAGATTTAATTGCAGTCATTCAGACTGCAGTGGATGAAGCCAATAAGGCTGTCAGTAAGGCTGAGTCAATTCGCAAATTCACGCTACTTTCAACCGACTTCACAATTGCTGGTGGCCACTTGACCGCCAAACTTTCAGTGAAGCGACATGTTGTTGCAAAGGAGTTTGCGAAAGAAATTGACGCATTGTTCGCAAAGTGAGCAATGAGCGGGTAACCCTCGCACAGGAACTTCACGATGGAATCGCCCAGGACTTAGTTGTCCTGGGCTTTTCCATTGATCGTGCCATTTCTATCTGCCAGGAAGACGAACTTAGGAATTCACTAAGGCAGATCAGATTTACGACTACTGAATTAATCGAAAAAGTCCGTCTACAAATGCACGAGTTACGAAATTCAGAACCCCTTATGGTGCTAAATGGGCAAGTAGATACGATGTTTGAGACGTTAAGGGTTGTGCAAGAAGTGTTGCGCAATATTGAAAAGCATTCCGGAGCTTCCTATTGTGAGATTCAAATTACTGACGACGGACACGGCGGAGTTTCAAACAAAGTCGGATCCTTTGGCCTAGCTGTCATACAAGAGCGCGTCCATAAACTCAATGGGGAAATCACCATTGCCTCAGATTCCGACGGCACCAGAATTGGAGTACGAATCCCATTGGATAGGTGATGACGCGACTACTAATCATTGATGACCACGCCGTAGTTCGTCAGGGTCTAGTTCAAGCTTTCAAAGACAATGGGTTTGCTTCAATTGAAACTGCCGGCAGTCTGGCAGAAGCCCGATCTAAAGTCGCGGCCTTTAATCCTGAAGCAATCATTGTTGATCTCAATCTTCCAGATGGATCTGGGTTAGAAATTGTGCAATGGATCCGAAAACATTCGGCCAAAATTGCAATCATTATTCTTTCCCTGAATGACCCAGCTCAGTTTATTAAAGTGGCCCGCAGTTCAGGCGCCAACGCCTATCTTTCCAAGAGTCAATCAATGCAAGAAATTATCTCATCTGTCACTTTTGCACTTTCTAATCCGGGTTCTTTCACCAGTGCTTTAACCCCCGACCAGCATCGTGATTTTGATTTAACGCCCAGAGAAGTAGAAGTTCTATACCTATTGGCAGATGGTGCCAGCAATGTTGATATTTCTTCGAAGCTTTACATAAGTCTCTCTACCGTTAAAACACATATCTCTTCGCTTATGAGAAAGCTGCAGTGCACCAACCGCACAGCAGCAGCCAAAATTGCACGAGATAACGGTTTCTTACTGTAAAAGTTTATTGAAACGTTGGGACCAAATTTCCCAACGCCAATTTTCGATAATCCATTCTCGGCCAGCGGTACCCATAGCTTTTGCGCCATCAACATCATTGAGCAGTCTGATCGCAGCAGCTGCGATTTCTTCATTGTTTTCGCCATCCACAACAAAACCAGTTACGCCATCTAGCACCGCATCAGGTGCTCCCCCAGATGAGCCCGCGATGACTGGTAAACCACACGCACTAGCTTCTAGGTAAACGATTCCTAAACCTTCAACTTCCAAACCAAAAAATCTGGAACGTGAAGGCATCGCAAAGATATCTCCCGCGCAAATGTATTGAGGTAACTGGGCATACTGAATTCTTCCAATAAAACTGACATGGTCCATCAGGTTATAACGCGCAACTAGTTTCTGAAGGTGGGAAAGGTATGGCCCCTGACCCACCATCAAAATGTGCGCATCTGGAACGCTCTTAAGTATTTGGGGCAAAGCTTGGATTAAGTGGTCCTGACCTTTTCGATGCACCAAGCGCCCTACTGAAACAATCACTCGCTTATTTTCTAGCTTCAGTTCTTTACGCAACGCAGTTGAATCTTGTGGACAAAAATGATCGACATCAATGCCGGGCGCAATCTTTACCATTTGCTGGGCCGCTGTCTTAGAAAGGGAGCGCGAGATAGCTCGCTGGGTGAACTCTCCTAAAAATGTCAACGAATCAATGGTTGAACCGATTCGGCGCAATGCAAGGGTGAAGGGAAACACCTTTGCCCACCAGACTTCATGACCGTGAGTCAATGCAACTGTTTTTCTAATCCCTGCTCGCTTCATTGATGCAGACAGCAATCCCAAAGGCGCAGCTGCTCCAAATGCAGCCACCTGAATATGTGATTGTTTAATTATCCGTGACAGGTTTCGTGCAACTCGAGGAGTTGGTAACAAAATTGTGGCTCGATCACGAATAACCGTGACTCCATAATCAGCTTTCCATGTTTTGTCATATTCTTCTGAACCGCTTTGCGCCGATGTGTAAACGATTGTCTGGCCGAATGGTCTGCGTTCGATCAATCCGATGACAAAGGTTTCAATTCCACCTGCGCGTGGGCCAAAGTCATTGGTAACGAAAAGAACCGGACTAGAAACGACGAGCTCCAACTAAAGGTTTTCTTCCAAGCGATCCGCTAGGTGCAACCTTTACCCGTGAACCTGAGCGCGGAGCATGCACCATTTTTCCGCCACCCAAATAGATTGAAACATGTGAAACAGGGCGACCATAAAACAAAAGATCTCCTGGCTTCAAAGCGTTCAATGAAACTTTCTTACCAAGTCGAGATTGCGCCGCAGATGAATGAGGAAGTGAAACTCCCGCTGTCTTAAATGCGCGCATTGTCAATCCTGAACAATCCCAGGTTGTCATTCCAGCTGCGCCAAAAACATATCGATCACCAATTTGGGCAAGGGCGTATTTAATTGCGATTCCGGCTCGTCCTGAAATTCCTGATGCACTCTTGGCGGCCTTAAGTGATGAAGCCTGGTCCGCGTTTTCTTCATCCTCGGCCAACCGTGCTAAACGTTCACGTTCTGCTTTAGTTAACTTTGACAAAAGTTTTTCCGCTTCAGCCAACTTCTTTTGGGCTAAGGCAGATTGAGCGGTTAACTTCTTTTGCGCAGCAGCTACCAGGGCTAACTTGTCATTGACCGTCAAGGTCGTTGCGTTCAATCTCTGCTGCGCGGTTTCGAACTTTCGAAGCTGGGCCGATTTGCGTCTGGTAATAGCATCTAGCGCACCTGCTGATGACAGGTACAGCGCTGGGTCTGATGAGAATAGAAGTTCAAAACTCTGGCCAAAGCCACCTGACTTGTACTGCTCAATTGCAATTGACCCCAAAGATTTTTGAAGGGCGGAAACAGTCTCTCCTTGAATTTGCGCCTTAGCTTTAATTCCATTGAGGGTTTTAGTTAAAGCCGATAACTTCACTTTCGCCTCTTGCGCACCTTCGGCAGCGGCGGTTGCATCCTCTTCTAGCTGGCGAATCTTGGCTTGGACCTGGGCCAAAGTTTGCGCACCCGAGGCGCTAACCGGCGCCAAAACGCCAGCCATAACCGCAAGTGCGGTCAGAATGCGCAGCCAGAAAGACATAGGGACAAGGCTAACCGCGCCTATACCCACCTCTCAACCTCAACAAGGCTTATTCGCCTGTGAATTTGAGTGGGGATCAGGCGGTACGAGCGTTAAATTGCAGAGGCGGTGTCAGGCCGCTCTCAGCAAGCACGGTGAGCGCACCCACGGTCTCATCGCTGATCTGTGAAGTGTTATCTAGAAAGAAGGAGACCACACAGGTATTACACGCGATTGCAGCCATGGTGCAGGTAGAACAATCAATGATCATGCAACAAAGGTACAGAGAGCCACTGACAAGAAACATGGCCGGTGAGCAATACTTGGGCATGTGAGCGTTGTTGCAACATTAGTAGTCGGTAGCGATGGCTCAACTTCTAAAGAAAGCAGATCCGCCGGAATCAGCTCGCCTGAGGACCGCCAAGCTTTCCTGAAGAGGCGACGAGAAGTGGATGTCATTATCGTTGGTGGAAACACCGCACGTCACGAGCCGTATAACCGAACGCCCGTCCCGCTGGTTGTGATTTCTAGATCATTGGTAAACCCAGTTCAGGGAAATCACTTGGCTTTGTTCTGGAACTGCTCACCAGTGATGGCAGTAGAAAAAGCGCGTTCTCTATTTGGTGAAAAGATTTTGATTGAAGGTGGCATCTCGATGATTAATGAGTTGCTAGCCCATAAGAAAATAGACCAACTAGAACTTAGCGTCACACCCGCCACAGGCGGCGAGCACGCTGTCGATATCAATCAGCTCTTGGCACATTTCTCACACATAGAAAAACGTGAAGATTCCGGAACTATTTTTTATTCAGCTCGCAATTAAAACGCTGAGATTAGTGAAACACCGGTAACTGCCAAGGCAATACCAACGTATTGAACTTTATGTAATCTCTCATTTAAAAACTTGAAAGCCAAAAGTGCCGTAGCAATTGGGTACAGCGAACCAAATACCATGGCAACTGAGACAAGACCTTTAGTCGTTGCAACGCCAAGTAACAGGTTAGCTAGAAAGTCTGCTGCGCCGATAAAAATTAGTATCGGCAGATCTTTCTTGGAAAACCTGCCAGTAGTTCTAAATTTTAGGGCAAGTGAGATAGTTACAAAGAAAGTTGCACCACGCATCGAAACCATCGTTAGCAATGCGCTTTCCTGAGAACCGATAGACATGAAAGTAAGTGACATTCCAAATCCTGCAGCAGCGCCCAACGCCAAAAGCAATGGTTTGATTGGTAAGCCATTTGAAAGTTCAGGCCCGCTTGCGCAAAAAACTCCCACCAACGCAATGACAATACCCATTGATGCGATCATGGAAAGTTTGTCACCAGTGACAATTGCGTACACCAATGGAATAACTGCGCTCATAGAACTAATCGGAGCAACGACTCCCATACGCCCAGTTGATAAGCCTTCATACAAACACGCCAAGCCGATGTAACCAAATAATCCGGCTAGCGCACCCGAAAGAACATATCCATTTAAGCCGAAAGCTTGTCCGTACAGATCTCCTGAAACAAGAACAATCAGCAAGCCAACTATCAATCCGATAACCTGAGAGAAACCTAGAACGGCAAATGGATGATGCATTTTGCTCAGACGTCCTGCAAAAAAGTCAGCCGTTCCCCACAGCGCACTTGATAGAAGTGCCAAGATTGATGCCATGTAACCAAGGTTACCGCCCCGCCTCCCAAGAATCAGGCTGTGCCATCTTTATCCTAAGTGAGTGGATGCCAATGGTTTTGAGCGTTTAATTGACCATTTACGCACCGTAACTCCAAGAGCTGAATTAACGTTGACCGAAGTTCCGGCTCCTCAAAAATTGGCAACTTTTTCTTTCGCATTCTCGGTAGATGTTTCAAATGGTCTTCTGGGCGATCAAGAGGATGAAATAGCTAACGGTCGCTTTGTTTTGCTACATGAGCCAGGTGGCCAAGCCACGTGGGATGGCGAATTTCGTTGCGTGACTTTTGTTAGCGCCGATGTTGACCCAATTATGCAAGAGGATCCGCTGCTTCCAGAAGTCGGTTGGAGTTGGTTTCTGGAATCCCTTGAATCAAATGAGTGCACATACAATTCGCCAAGCGGAACAGTTACTCGCGTAAGCAGCGCTTCCTTTGGAAAGTTATCTCCTCGAAGCAATGAAACTGAAATTGAGATTCGCGCATCGTGGTCCCCCATTGTTGAGGATCCAAAAGAGATCATTAATCACATTGTCAGTTGGTGCAATTTGATCTCAGAGGTCGCCGGGTTACCACCGATCCCTGAAGGAGTTTCGGCTATTTCTTCATCACGCAGGCGCTAGTCATGAGTGACGAGATTGTTGCAATTCCACTACTGCAACCAAGTGCAGGTACCCCCGAATTAATTGATACCGAGGATTCCTTTCGGCAGGCACTTCAAGAATTAGCAAAAGGTTCCGGACCATTTGCTGTAGATGCTGAACGTGCATCCGGATTTAGATACAGCGCAAGAGCCTATTTAATTCAAATCAAAAGGACTGATGGTGGATTACATTTAATCGATCCCATCCCATTTGGTCCTGGTCATCAATTGTTCACCGAACTCAACGATCTTCTGAACACCGACGAAGTTATTCTTCATGCCAGTACCCAAGATCTGCCATGTTTGCGCGAGCTTGGGATCAACCCCGCAAAGCTTTTTGATACTGAATTAGCAGGAAGAATCGCTGGTTTACCCCGAGTTGGTTTAGGCCCGCTGCTCGAATCCATAATGGGAGTACTGCTAGCTAAGGAACATAGCGCTGCGGATTGGTCTGCCAGGCCCCTGCCAAAGGAGTGGCTGACTTATGCCGCACTTGATGTTGAACTTCTTGTAGAACTTCGCAATCACATGTACGCAATTCTAGAAGATGCGAAAAAGTTGCCGTGGGCGTTAGAAGAGTTTGCCTCGATTCTCAAAGCACCACCAGCACCTGCGCGAGTGGATCCATGGCGAAGAACATCAGGTATGCACAAGATTAAAAGACGCGATCAGTTGGCGGTAATAAAATCTTTATGGATTGCACGAGATGCTGTGGCAGCTAAGCACGATATCGCCGCGGGCAAATTGCTTAATGATTCAGCGATTGTTGAACTTGCCATAGCGGTGCCTACAAATAAGAAAGAGTTTGAAAAATGTTTGCGTCCACTTGGGCTACGGGCTCGCTGGCTGGAAAACCTTGCGTTGTGGTTGGACTCAATCGCTACCGCGGTGGCATTGCCAGAGGATCAGTGGCCGGCAATGCGCACAAATGCTGATACTTTGCCTCCCATTAAATTGTGGCGAGACAAGTTCCCAGAAAAGTTTGCTCCACTCTCACATGCTCGCGCGGCTATCGAACTTATTTCCCAGGAGAATCAAATTCCTGTTGAAAATTTAATTACACCTGAACATGTCCGACGGATTTGCTGGAAGCCACCAATCGGTTCGACTTCGACTTTATCTATCACTGAGGTTGAAAAGGCTTTATCTGAGCTCGGTGCCAGACAGTGGCAAATCGATTTAGTCGCACCGGCCCTTGCTGCCGCCTTACTTGAGCGCGAACCCATCCCGGTAGAGGTTGCAGAACCGGTGGCTGAAGAGGCATAACTAGGTACTGTCACAAAGCCTTACTCATGAGTAACATATGGCTCATACCTAACAAACGCCAGACCTAAAAAAAGGAAGCGCCATGTCACGCACAGTAGTTCTCGTTGATGCCGTTCGTACACCATTTGGAAAAGCCGGCGGCATGTACGCCGGTACCCGTGCTGATGATCTTATGGTTCGCGCGATTCGTGGTTTGCTCGAACGCAATCCAAAGATTGATCCAGCATCAATCGAAGATGTTGCTATTGCAGCAGCGACACAAACAGGTGATCAAGGAATGAACATCGGCCGAAGTGCTGCATTGTTATCAGGTTTACCAAACACAGTTCCTGGCTATTCGATTGATCGTTGGTGTGCGGGCGCTTTAACAGCTGTCACAACAATTGCTGGTGCAATTGCCATGGGAACAAATGAGATTGCGATCGCTGGCGGTGTTGAACATATGGGTAACCACCCAATGGGTGAAGGCATGGATCCAAATCCGCGCTACCTTGCAGAAAGAATTGTTGAGCAGGACGCACTTGCAATGGGTGCAACCGCAGAGCGTTTGCATGATCGCTTTCCCCAATTAACTAAGGAACGTGCAGATCGCTACGCAATGAATTCGCAGGTAAAAACTGCAAAGGCCTACGCTGATGGAAAGATACAGCGCGATTTAATTCCAACCGCTGCTCGAAGTGCAGAACTTGGGTGGACGGTTGCCACTGCTGATGAAGCACCACGTCCACAAACAACGATGGAAGGTCTTGCAGGACTAAAAACTCCTTTCCGTCCTGCAGGTCGTGTAACTCCTGGTAACTCATCTGGACTCAATGACGGTGCAACCGCTGCATTGCTTGCAAGCGAAGAAAAAGCGCTAGAACTTGGTTTAACAATCAAGGCGAAAATGGTTACCTATGCCTTCGCTGGTGTCGAACCAGAAATCATGGGCTACGGACCTGTTCCCTCAACGCTAAAGGCGTTAAAGCAAGCAGGGCTGAAGATCGAAGATATTGGCGCTTTTGAAGTTAACGAAGCCTTTGCAGTGCAGGTGATTGCTTTCTTAGATCACTTTGGAATTGCAGATGATGATCCACGAGTAAATCCATATGGTGGCGCCATTGCCGTAGGACATCCGCTTGCATCATCTGGTGTGCGTTTAATGCTTAACCTTGCACGCACCTTTGAATCACAACCTGAAGTTCGCTATGGAATTACAACAATGTGTATCGGTCTAGGTATGGGTGGAACAGTTATCTGGGAAAACCCAAATTTTAAGGGAGCTAAGTAATTATGAGCGCAGATATCACTCTTCCAGCTGGAGCACCCGAAGAGGTTGTTACCAATGCATTAGTTCGAGAGATCGATCTCTCTGCCTTTGGTGGCAAAGGTGTTATGGCTTTAATTACCTTAGATAACGGACTTGATCACAACCGTCCAAATACCTTTGGTGCACAATCAGTCAAAGCGCTAGATGCAGCAATTACCGATGCGATCGGTCGCAAACCTGCTGCTATCGCAATTACTGGCAAGCCTTTTATCTTTGCTGCTGGTGCTGATCTTTCAGCGCTCTCATTCTTAAATGATCGCAGTCAATCACTTGCGATTGGAAAACTAGGACATGATGTTTTTCGCCGTCTTGGTGAATCCTCGATTCCTACTTTTGCTTTTATCAACGGATTGGCACTTGGTGGCGGTCTTGAAGTTGGACTTCACTGCCACTACCGCACCATTGCATCAACAGCATTTACTGCCCTGCCAGAAGTTTTTCTAGGTTTAGTTCCTGGTTGGGGCGGCGCAACAATTTTGCCTAAGTTGATCGGTCCAGAGCGCGCAGTTCAAGTAATCATGCTCAACGCGCTGAACAACAATACGATGATGAAAGCAAAAGATGCGCTAAAGCTTGGCGTTGTTGATGCAATGTTTGAGCCAGCAGATTTCATCGAGCGTTCTATCGGATTTGCTGTTGGCATTCTTAATGGAACAACAAAAATCGAACGTGCTGATTACAGCAAGGATCCAGCCTGGGAAAGCGCACTTGCAACTGGAAAAGCTGCCGCCCTGAAAAAATATGGCGGAGCAACCATTGCATCTCCGATGAAAGCGCTAGAGCTCATTGCCGCAGCAAAGAGCAACACTTTAGGTGAAGGTTTTGATGCAGAAGATCAAGTACTTGCTGATTTAACGATGTCTGATCCACTTCGTTCTTCGCTCTATGCATTTAATTTGATTCAGAAGAAGCGCAAAAAGGTAGAAGGTGCACCAAAACCAGCACTTGCACGAAAGGTAACTAAAGTCGGCGTTGTTGGTGCAGGTTTAATGGCATCGCAGTTAGCGCTACTTTTAGTGCGAAACCTTAAGTGCCCAGTTGTCATGACAGATATTGATCAAGCACGCGCTGATAAGGGTGTGGCTTGGGTAAAAAATGAACTTGCCAAGTTAGTTGAAAAGAAGCGCATGAGCCCAGAATCTGCCGGACGCCTAGCGCTGCTTGTTTCAGGTTCAGCAGATCAATCAGTCTTTGCAGGATGCGACTTCGTTATCGAAGCTATCTTCGAAGAGCTTTCACTTAAGCAAGAGCTATTCAAGAAGCTTGAAGGCATTGTCTCTGCAGAATGTGTCCTTGCAACAAATACATCATCACTGTCAGTTGAACGCATGACTGAAGGTTTGAAGAATCCTGAGCGCGTCGTAGGTTTCCACTTCTTTAATCCAGTGGCTGTCATGCCATTGCTTGAAGTTGCTCGCACATCAACAACAGATGATGCAACAACAGCAACAGCGATTGCAGTTGGTAAAGAGCTCAAGAAAACCATGATCATTTGTAAGGATGCCCCTGGCTTTGTGGTAAACCGTTTGCTTACTCGCTTCATGGGTGAAGTCACCGATGCCGTCGATGAAGGAACATCTCCGGAAGTTGCAGATGCTGCGATGATGGAGATTGGTTTCCCAATGTCTCCGTTCCATTTATTGGATTTGGTTGGTCCAGGTGTAGCGCTACACGTATCTGAAACTTTGCATAACAACCTAGGGCCTCGCTACCGAATCTCTCCAACTATGCAACGCATGGTGAAAGAGGGAGTTCGCAATTTCTACATCAAGGGCGAAAATGGCGTTGTCAGTGCCAACCCTGTAGCACTTGCATTGATTGAAAAGGGAACGACGCCATCAACTGCCGAACAGGTTCGCTCACGTGCGCTTAAGGCGTTAGCTGAAGAAGCTCGCATGATGCTAGATGAAGGTGTTGTAACAACTCCTGCAGAAATCGATCTCTGCATGTTGATGGGCGCTGGCTGGCCTATGCATTTGGGTGGAATCCTGCCGTACTTGGATCGTGAAGGAATCAGCGAAGCTGTGACAGGTAAGCGTTTCCATGACAAGGGAGTTGCTTCACTTCCGTAAATCTAAGAAATCCAACCAGCAATCTGTTGCACTATTGCTGCGGGGGTAATCGCTAGATCCTCTAAAATTTCATTGCGCTTTGAATGCTCAATGAATTCAAGTGGCACGCCAATTGGATGCACGATGCGATTGTTGCCTTGTTGACCCAACGCCTCAGATATCGTGCTTGCGATTCCGGCATGCTTAATTCCGTCCTCCATCACAACAATCGTGGAGTACTCAGCGCATAATGCGGTGACGCTGCTGGAAATTGGCTTGACCCACAGTGGGTCAATAACTGTAATTTCTATCGATTGTTCACGGGCAAGTTGTGCAACTTCTAATGCCATTGCAGCCATGGACCCCACGCTGATTACAAGAACTTGTTTGTTGTTGCCGCGATGTAAAACATCAATACCCGAAACTCTTTCTAGGGCGGGAATATCTGCAGGAATTGCACCCTTTGGAAAACGAATCATGGATGGTGCGTTGTCGATAGCTATGCATTGACGTAATAACTCCTTTAAGCGCGCACCATCTCGTGGTGCACCAACATGCATGTGAGGAACTATTCCGGTCAGAGCAAGATCCCAAATTCCATGGTGAGAAGGGCCATCATCGCCCGTGATTCCGGCACGGTCTAAAACAAATGTGACGCCCGCATTATGTAAGGCGACATCTAATAGCAATTGATCAAAAGCACGGTTAAGGAAAGTGGAGTAAATAGCAATCACAGGATGAACACCAGCGTAGGCTAAACCTGCTGCACTGGTAACCGCATGCTGTTCTGCAATTCCCACATCAATGGTTCGGTCAGGAAATTTCTGCGCGAACTTATCTAATCCGGTAGGCCCAAGCATGGCCGCAGTTATTGCAACGACTTCAGGATTTTCAGAACCAATCTGTGTGATCTCCTCTGAAAACACATTGGTCCAAGAAGTCGCCGAAGCTTTGAGTGGCTTTCCAGTAGCTGGATCCACAATGCCAACTGCGTGGAATTTTTCAGCCATATCTTCAAGAGCTGGCTTATACCCGCGACCCTTTTCAGTAATTGCATGAACAATTACGGGAGAACCAAACTCCTTGGCCATCTGCAGAGTTTTTTCCATGGCTTCGATGTCGTGACCATCTATTGGACCTAAATACTTAAAGCCAAGATCCTCAAACATGCCTTGGGGTGCGAGCATGTCTTTCATGCCCTTTTTAATTCCATGCAAAGCGCCATAAACATGTTTTCCAACTACTGGAGTGTTATGCAACATTCTCTTGCCACGGCTCAAGATGCGCTCATACTCTTTGCTCGCGCGCAAAGTAGTCAGGTAAGTTGCTAAACCACCGATTGTTGGTGAATACGAGCGTTCATTATCGTTAACGACAATTACAAGATTTCTATCTGACTCTGGGGAAAGGTTATTAAGCGCCTCCCAGGACATTCCACCAGTTAACGCGCCATCTCCGACTACTGCTACAACGTGACGGTCAGGTTGACCTGTTAATGAAAAACCACGCGAAACTCCATCGGCCCAGGACAACGCAGTTGAGGCATGGGAATTTTCGATTACATCGTGATGGCTTTCGCGACGATTGGGGTAACCCGAAATACCATCACGTTGACGCAAAAGATCAAATAGATCTGCTCGACCGGTAAGAATCTTGTGTACATATGATTGATGTCCAGTATCAAAGAGAACTATGTCTCGCGGAGATTGAAAAACCCTATGGATCGCGATAGTTAATTCAACAACTCCAAGATTTGGACCAAGGTGTCCACCAGTGCGAGAAACTTTTTCGATCAGGAATTCGCGAATATCGGCAGCCAGTACATTTAATTGATCATGGGTCATTGCCCGAAGATCATCTGGCGACTGGATATTGATTTTCATGGTGAGAGAGTAAGAAGTTACTCAGCCAACAAAGATCGAAGGACGTACTGCATGATCCCGCCATGTCGGTAGTAATCAGCTTCACCTGGTGTATCGATGCGAACCTTTGCAGTAAAGCTCTTATCACCTGCAGTGACCTTTAGCTCCTTTGGAACTCCCCCGCTGTTAAGCGCAGTGATTCCTGTAATTGCAAATACTTCGGTTCCATCCAAACCAAGCGTTGCTGCAGTTTCGCCATCCTTAAACTGCAATGGCAATACACCCATTCCAATCAGATTCGAACGGTGAATACGTTCAAAGCTTTCGGCAATCACAGCGCGTACACCAAGCAATGCGGTTCCCTTTGCTGCCCAGTCACGTGAAGATCCAGATCCATACTCTTTGCCTGCCAAGATAACTAGCGGAACGCCAGCGGCTTGATATGCAACTGATGCTTCGTAAATAGTTGTTTGCGTACCATCAGCTAAGAAGTTACGAGTAAATCCACCCTCAACCCCATCAAGCAACATGTTCTTCAGGCGAATATTTGCAAAGGTTCCACGAATCATTACCTCATGGTTACCTCGGCGTGAGCCGTATGAATTGAAGTCTGTGCGTTCGATGCCATGCTCAGCTAAATACTTACCTGCTGGTGAATCAGCCTTGATATTTCCAGCTGGAGAAATGTGGTCAGTTGTAACTGAATCACCAAGAACTGCCAACACTCGCGCCCCCGAAATATCGGTTACTGGAGTTGGATTCTTTGGCATACCTTCAAAGTAAGGGGGTTTGCGAACATATGTTGATTTTTCATCCCACTCGAAAACCTTGCCTGTCGGTGTTGCAAGAGACTTCCAGCGATGATCGCCTTCAAAGACCGTCGCATAATCCTTGGTAAACATTTCTGATGAAATTGAAGAATCAATAACAGATTGAATCTCTTGCGGAGTTGGCCAAATATCCTTGAGGTAAACATCATTTCCAGCAGAATCCTTACCCAAGGAATCTTTCTCAAAATCATGATCCATGGTTCCGGCAATGGCATATGCCACAACTAGTGGAGGCGATGCCAAGTAGTTCATCTTTACATCAGGACTGATGCGTCCTTCAAAGTTTCGGTTACCTGACAAGACCGCGGTAACAGCTAAATCTGACTCATTAATTGCCTTGCTGATTTCAATTGGTAGTGGGCCTGAATTTCCAATACACGTTACACAGCCATAGCCAACAAGGTTAAAACCTAGAGCTTCCATGTACTTGGTCAGATCGGCGCGATCGTAGTAATCAGTGACTACCTTTGATCCCGGAGCCAAAGTCGTCTTGACCCAAGGCTTTGATTTAAGTCCCTTTTCGACCGCCTTCTTTGCGAGCAAGGCCGCACCGATCATCACTGATGGGTTAGAAGTATTTGTACAAGAGGTAATCGAGGCGATAACAACATCACCATTTTTTACGCGAGTTGAACCTGCGGTAACTTCGCCCTTGTTGGTCTTTTCGCCAAAGTAGCTAGGAAGAATTTTTTCAAACGCACTCTTTGAATCACTTAAGGAGATTCGATCTTGCGGACGCTTTGGTCCAGAAATAGATGGAACAACCGTTGATAGATCAAGCTCTACAACTTGAGAGAAACGTGGTTCAACTGAAGGGTCATGCCACATTCCCTGTGCCTTTGCATACTTTTCAACTAATGCAACTTGTTCATCACTTCGACCAGTTAGACGCAAGTAACGAAGGGTCTCTTCATCAATCGGGAAGATCGCACATGTTGAACCGTATTCAGGGCTCATGTTTCCAATTGTTGTGCGATTAGCCATCGGAACTGAGGTCACACCTGTTCCAAAGAATTCTACAAACTTGCCAACAACGCCCACCTTACGCAAAATTTCGGTGATAGTCAGCGCCATGTCTGTTGCCGTTGTTCCCAGTGGAAGCTCTCCAGTTAACTTGAAGCCGACCACGCGAGGGATCAACATTGAAACTGGTTGGCCTAGCAGCGCGGCCTCGGCTTCGATACCGCCAACACCCCAGCCAAGGACTCCGAGTCCGTTGACCATGGTTGTATGTGAATCTGTTCCGACAACTGTGTCTGGATAAGCTCGAAGCGTTCCTTCAACGGTACGTGTCATAACAACGCGTGCGAGGTATTCAATATTCACTTGGTGAACAATTCCTGTCCCAGGTGGCACGACCTTGAATTCGTCAAATGCGGTCTGGCCCCAACGCAAGAAACGGTAACGCTCCTGATTGCGCTCATATTCAATGTCAGTGTTTTGCTCGAATGAATCCTTGGTTCCAAACTTATCTGCGATAACTGAGTGATCAATTACTAGTTCAGCAGGTGCAAGCGGATTGACCTTTGATGGATCTCCCCCGAGTTCAACGATTGCTTCGCGCATGGTTGCTAGGTCGACAACACATGGCACACCTGTGAAATCTTGCATGATAACTCGAGCAGGTGTGAATTGAATTTCTGTATCTGGCTCAACGGCAGGATCCCATGCGGCAAGAGAGTTGATGTGATCGGCTGTGATGTTGGCACCATCTTCGGTGCGCAATAAATTCTCGAGTAAGACCTTGAGGCTATAGGGAAGGGTGGCAGCTCCATCGATCTGCGAGATATCAAATATCTCGAAACTCTTACCCGCAACTTCTAGATTCTTCTTTGCGTTGAAAGAGTTTTTACTCATTATCTGCCTTTCGTCGATGCGCGTAACCAGCGCTCAAGATACCTCAGCACGCTCATACAGGGCAACACATTCGATGTGATGTGTCATAGGAAAGAGATCAAAAGCACGTAATTCTGCCAATGCATATCTGTGATCTTCAAGATAGGCGTTATCTCTGGCAAGGGCTGCTGGGTCACACGCCACATACACAATTGCTCGAGGATTTAGTGCCGCGATCTGTGTAATCACATCCCGTCCAGCACCTTCACGTGGTGGATCCAGAACCACAACATCTACCGATGTTACTCGAGGCAAAAGTTTGGCCACATCTCCCGTAGCAACAGTTACATTTTTAAAGGATGCAAAATTTCTTCGCGCATCTTCAGTTGCAATCTTGCTTCCTTCAATTAGATCCACCTGTCCATCTGGACCAACTGCTTCAACTATCGCTGCAGTAAAGAGACCTACGCCTCCATATAAATCTAGAACATGTTCCCCTTTACTCAGTTGAGCAAAATCAAGGACAACATTACTTAACACCTCTGGTGCCTTTACATGACTTTGCCAAAATGATTCATGACTTGCCTCTAGCCTCTTTCCTAGGACGTTTTCATGAAGAACTGATTGACCTTCCGTAATTCTGGCTTTTTCTTCGCCACGTGTTGGTGCTAAGGCGATAGTTCGCTCACCTGAATTTGAAGCACTGATCTCAACTCGAACATCGCCTTTAAGTGGACGAGCAGCTATTTCGGAAAAATTCATACTCTTAACACAAATAATGCAATCATCTACTGGGGCGATGGAATGTGAACGTGACTTATAAAATCCTAATTTTCCATTTCGATTTGTTGTCGCAATCGCGCGAGTACGCCAACCTGTCGATTCCCCGACCTCTTCAACTTCGATACGGATCTCTTTTTTTGCAATTCGAGAAAACTGTTCTGTAATGACATCAGACTTTAGGGACCTTTGATAAGACGGTGCTATATGTTGGAAGTCGCAGCCTCCGCATCCCGAACGATGTGCGTACTGACAGGGCGGTTTGACTCTAAATTCGGAAGGCTGCGTAACTGAAACGACATCGGCGCGATTAAAAGAGGAACCTGTGCTTGTGACTTCAATCGTGCACTGTTCGCCCGGAATTGCGTGTCGGACAAAGATAACCGCCCCTTCATGGCGGGCGATGAAATGTCCACCATGCGCGACTTTTTCGATAGTGACATCGATCAAATCACCAATTTTTAGGGCTGAACTCTTATTTGATGCCATGGAAGGAAGTTTATGGGTGTAAGTTACTTCCTGTGCACGTAGTAATCATGGGTTGCGGTCGAGTTGGATCATCACTAGCCATCGAACTTGAAGCCGCCGGACATACCGTTTCAGTCATTGACCAAGCCCGCGAAGCTTTTCGCCGTTTAGGTCCTAATTTTAAGGGACGCACTGTTACTGGTGTTGGATTTGATCGAGACACTCTCCTAGAGGCAGGCATTCAAGAAGCAGATGCCTTTGCAGCTGTCAGCAATGGTGACAACTCAAATATTTTGGCCGCACGCGTTGCGCGCGAAACCTACGGAGTTCATAACGTTGTTGCGCGAATCTATGATCCAGGCCGCGCCGAAATTTACCAACGCCTGGGCATTCCGACCGTGGCAACAGTTTTGTGGGCTACCGATCAAATTTTGCGTCGCCTAGCCCCTGAAGGCTCTCGCTCTGAATGGAGAGATGCAACAGGAATGGTGCAGTTATGTGAAGTCCATCCGCAAGATGATTGGTATGGGCGTCCCATACTGCTTATTGATCACATGACACCGGCCCGCGTTGCATTTATTACTCGCCTAGGAGAAGGACTAATCCCAGATGAGCACACAGTTTTACAGCAAGGCGATCTGATTCACGTCATGGTCTCAGATGCCGACGTTGCTCGTACCGAAGAAATTCTTGCAAGTAGCCCAGAAGGTGAACGTTAATGAGAATTGCAATTGCAGGAGCCGGAAATGTTGGTCGAGCTATTGCTCGCGAACTTTTGGACAATGGGCATCAAGTGCTCTTGATTGACAAGGACCCAAAGGCTTTGAAGTTAGAGAGTGTCCCGGATGCAGAATGGCTCATGGCTGATGCTTGTGAAATCACTTCACTTGATAATGCTCATTTGAATAACTGTCAGGTCCTAGTTGCGGCAACCGGTGATGACAAGGCAAATTTGGTGACATCGCTGCTGGGAAAAACTGAGTACGGCGTCCCACGTGTAGTTGCACGAATTAATCATCCAAAGAATGAATGGCTATTTGATTCTTCTTGGGGCGTCGATGTTGCGGTATCAACACCACGAATTATTGCCGCCCTTGTAGAAGAGGCGGTAAGTGTTGGCGATGTGGTTCGTTTGTTCTCATTTAGAAAAGGCCAAGCAAACTTGGTCGAACTTACACTTCCAGATGGATCAGCCTGCATCGGCAAAACGGTTGAAGAAATTGAGCTTCCAGAAAATGCTGCACTAGCTGCGATCGTTCGAGATGGTCGAGTAATTACAGCTAAAGCACATGATGTTTTTGTAGCCGGTGATGAGCTTCTCTTTGTTGCATCAGCTGATGCCGAAGCTCAGATTAAAGCCTGCTTTATCTCTTAATCAGAAGCTTTTTGCGCTGGTGGCCCAGCTTTAATCACTAGCCATGTGGCGTATGCGGTGATGAAAAACAATGGATAACCCATTGCCAGATTTACCGTGCCTAAAAGATTCACATTCCCGCTCTTATAAATTGGATACTGAACCGCAATGCGCACAAAGAACATGGCTACCCACAGCCAACTTGCCTTGATGTACATCTTCTTTCGCGCAGGATTATTTCGCCACGTGAAATTTTCGCCCAAAAGAGGTCCAAGCACTAAACCTAAGATTGGCCAACCAACCAGGTTTGCAATCAAATAAACGGTTCCGTAACCAAGGTTTGTGAGCAACTTTGGAATGTAAAAGTCTTCCGCGTTGCCGCTGCGATTAGCAAAGTATGCACAAATTAATACACCGATTACTCCAGAAACTGAGTGCTGGATTGTGTCTTTCTTGATCAGCCTAAAGATCGCCAACACTAAAGATAAGGAAAGTGCAGCCCAAGTCGCCGTAGAAACCTCTTTAGTAAAATTAAAAACAATCAAGAAAACTACAGCAGGAACGCCCGAATCAATCAGGCCTTTTTTGCCACCCAGTGCGTTAACAACTTTGTCGCGATCTTCGTTATGTTGACTCATGCACGACCCGTTGATCCAAAACCACCTGTGCCTCTGCCAGAGCCTGGAAGTTCATGCACTTCAACAAAATCTGCTTTCTCTACCTTTTGAATTACTAGTTGTGCAATGCGGTCACCCTTTTTGAAAGTTATCGCTTCCTTTTGATCATGGTTGATCATGATGCATTGCAGTTCGCCTCTAAAGCCGGCATCAACGGTGCCTGGTGCATTGACCATGGTTACGCCGTGTTTGATGGCCAAACCTGAACGTGGATGAACAAATGCTGCGTATCCATCTGGCAAAGCAATAGAAATCCCAGTTGGAACTAATGCTCGCTCCCCTGGATTTAAAGTGATATCTATACGCGTCACTATGTCCGCACCTGCATCCCCACCCTTTGCATAATGTGGCAGCGGTATGGATTCGTCCAGACGTGTTATCAAGACCTGAACATTGCCCATGATTATGGATTAACCCCAAAGGTCGAATCAACATAAGCCATCAACTCTGGCGTTTTTGCTAACTGCTCTATGTATTCTTTAGGGGCGTTGTTCAAAAAGTGATCCATAGGAACGACAATGAATAACGCTGCTGCTTTAACTGCGATGTCGCCATCTGTAGAATTTAAGCGACCGATGGCTTCTGTGTAAACCTTTCGCCCTTCTTGACCCATGATTTGAGCAGTAATGTGAAGGGTTGATCCCACAGGTACTGGCTTCAAGAAATCTGTTTCTAAACGTCCAGTCACCGCTGGCGCTCGTAACAACCACATTAGCTTTCCCAAAGCTTCATCAAATGCCAATGACAATAATCCACCATGTGCAAGTCCCGGTGCGCCTTGGTGATTTTCAGTAACTATAAATTCGGCAGCGACATCCATGCCTTGACCTGCATATGCAACAAGATGAAGTCCAGTTGGATGAAGCTCTCCACATCCAAAGCAATGTCCAAAGTGAGATGGAATTTTGCTACCAACTGCAGGAGCTTTTGGATGTCTCTCAGGTATCAACGCCCCTTCTGGAGCGGTCGTACTAGGAATGCGTGCCATACCTGAACTTTACTCCTTGAATATCAGATACGGTAATCCTGTGCGATTTAAAGAAGTGATACGTGCCCCACTATGGCTAATCGCCTTCGTGTACTTTCTCTTTCTTTCTATGGTTTTATCCATATGGGCAGCCCTTGGGAATACACCCGCGCTGATCACCTTTGCAATTCTTACCATCTGGCTTATTTATTTATACTTCAAAACTGCGCTAAAAATTGTGGTCGACGAAACTCATTTACGTGTGGGCAACGCTGTTATAGAACACACTTATATTGGAGATGTAGCAGTTCTTACCCCTGCCCAGGTGAAGTTAGTGCGCACTCGAGATGCAGATCCTTTAGCTTTTCTTGCCATTAGATTTTGGAGCAGCAAAGCGATCAAGGTTGAAATATCAGATCCACGAGATAGAACGCCGTACTGGCTGATAACAACAAAAAAAGGACAAGAATTAAGTAACGCTCTTAAGAGTTAGTTGCACTCTTTACAAACAGCTTTAGCGCCTTCGCCCTTAGCTAACTGCGTCATGTGATGTACCAAGAAACAACGAGAACATGTGAACTCATCTACTTGCTTTGGAACTACACGAACAGCAAGTTCCTCACCTGAAAGATCTGCACCTGGCAGCTCTAGGTTTTCAGCAGCTTCAGCTTCATCAACATCGATTTGACCGGATTGAGCATCAACACGCTTAGCCTTTAATTCTTCAAGAGACTCCTCATGAAGTTCCTCATCAGTTTTTCTGGGTGTGTCGTAATCTGTTGCCATTGCTCTCACCACCTTTTCAATGTCTCGCCGTTACCGCTTTAAATTGGGCTTGCGGGCGCATCATGGCGCATTTGACTGTGTTCTGCTTGGTATAACCCACGGCGTGTCGGTGTTATTCCCCACTTATGCGGCAATTCTCGATTCTTTGTGCCAATCCCCCATCCACGCGTGCGTGAATTGCGGTTCCTGCTTCGACGTACTGCTCGGAAAAAATCTCTCCCTGTTCATGGATGGCATGAACTAAATCGCCTCTGTCATATGGAATGACAACATTTATTTCAACTGATGGCCGAGGTAGCGAATTTTCAATTGCATGAAGTAGACCTTCAACACCAAAACCTGTACGCACCGAAAAGGCATAGCTATTGGGTTCCTTGCGCAGAATCTCCATAATCACGTTTGGATCAGCAATATCAACCTTGTTAATTGCGATGATTTCTGGAATGTCTTTGCCACCGATCTCATCAATGACCAGGCGAACCGCTTTAATTTGTTCAAATGGATCTGGGTGTGATCCATCTACAACATGGACGATCAAATCTGATTCTGATACCTCTTCTAGCGTTGATTTAAAAGCATCAATAAGTTGATGTGGCAGATGTCTTACAAAGCCAACGGTGTCACTGAGTGTATAAATTCGGCCATCACTGGTTTGTGTTTTGCGAACCGTTGGATCCAAGGTTGCAAAGAGCGCGTTTTCCACCAGAACACCAGCGCCGGTCAATTTGTTAAGAAGCGAAGACTTGCCGGCATTTGTATACCCTGCGATTGCCACAGATGGAATATTGAATCTACGACGTTCTTGGCGCTTGGTATCGCGAGATATCTTCATCTCTGCAATCTCTCGACGCAGTTTCGCCATCTTGTCTCTAATGCGACGTCGATCTGTTTCTATCTTTGTTTCACCAGGACCACGTCCACCAATTCCGGCACCACCAGCAGCGCGACCACCCACCTGCCGTGATAAAGAATCTCCCCAACCGCGCAAGCGAGGAAGCAAATAAGCAATCTGAGCCAGTTCGACTTGGGCCTTACCCTCTTTACTTTTTGCATGCTGTGCAAAAATATCAAGAATTAGTGCGGTGCGATCTACGACCTTTACTTTCAACTTATCTTCAAGTTGTCGAAGTTGCGAGGGAGATAATTCACCATCACACACCACTGTGTCAGCTCCTGTTGCAACAACAACTTGCTTGAGCTCTACAACTTTTCCAGAACCGATGTATGTCGCAGGATCTGGCTTGTCTCGTCTTTGAATCAATCCTTCTAAAACTTCAGAGCCTGCAGTTTCGGCTAAAGCTTTCAGTTCTGCCAAAGAGTTCTCTGCATCCTTAATTGTTCCTTCAGTCCAAACGCCCACCAAGACAACGCGTTCTAGTTGAAGCTGTCGATACTCAGCCTCAGAAATATCCTGAAGTTCAGTTGAGAAGCCCTGTACGCGCCGCAAGGCATGGCGCTCAGAGAGCTCCTGAGATTGATCAATATTCTGGTCTTGCTCACTTGCATCAAATTCCGCCGCTACTCGAGCGCTTTCTTGAAGAAGTCTTTCAAACTCTAAATCAAAATCCTTACTCAAGGAGATACCTGGAAATGTCTACATCTCGAATTAAGAGCGCTGGACCAGTAAGAGTTGCATTGGAATGTCCATCGATTGTGACTTCGAGTCGACCACCTGGTGGATTGATAATCCATGTAGCCGGAAGTTTTCCTTTGGTATGCAAGGTTGCCGCTAGGGCCACAGCGCAGGTTCCGGTACCACACGAACGAGTTTCACCAGAACCTCTTTCAAAGACACGCATTTGAATCGAATTACCTTCAGTAATTTTTACAAACTCAACGTTAACGCCTTCGGGATATGAATCTCGTGGACGTACAACGGGTGGTTCATTGAGTTCGCCTACTTGGGACATGTCATCTACAAACACAACTGCGTGAGGGTTGCCAACGCTGATGTTGTAACCGTTCCAAATGTGCCCATTAGTGCCAGCGGTAATACTTTCTGACTCATCAGTTACTTGGCCCATATTGACTGAAATGTCATCGGTTAGGGGGACCCGTAAGTGTTTAACTCCGTCCCGAGTATTGATGGCAAAAATTCCTTCTGGTTGATGCCCACGTTCAACTAAGTATCTGGCCATCACGCGAATACCGTTGCCACACATTTCCGCTATCGATCCATCGGCATTGCGGTAATCCATAAACCATTTACCGTCCCGCTTTATCATGCGAATTAATCCATCAGCGCCTATACCTGTGTCTCGATTACAAATGGCTGCGGTTTGCGCAGTTGTAATCGAATGCTCATCAGTCGGATCAAAAACGAGAACAAAATCGTTTTCGGTACCGTGGCCATAAGTTGCAATCATTGTTATTAGTTTATCGATTCGAGGATGCGCTCGAGGGCGTTTTGAACCGGTGAGATCCACGTGATGCGATCATCACGAGAAAACCAGGTCTCCTGACGCCTTGCGTATTGTCGTGTCGCTCGTTTGGTCTCTTCCTGAGCTTCTTCTTGCGTGACTTTGCCTTCGATTTGGGCGATCACTTGCGCATAACCCAATGCCCGTTGAGCAGTTACTCCTTGCATAATCCCTGCTTGTAAAAGTGTTTGTGCCTCTCCTACTAATCCTTGCTTCCACATGCGATCTACCCGAATTGAGATTCGCTCTGACAACGTGTCCCGGTCCATAACCAGACCAAACTGTTGTGCAAATGGGTAGCGCGAACTTTCTTCACGTGGCAAATTCGCCGTAAACGGTTTGCCGGTAATTTTGATAACTTCAAGAGCTCGGATAACTCTTCGTGAATTTGCTTTATCTATTGCTAAAGCTGCCGCAGGATCAAGTTTTTCTAGGCGCTCAAAAAGTGGACCAATGCCTTTTGTCGCAAATTCAAGTTCAAGTTCGGCACGAACTACAGGATCGGTATCAGGGAAATTGAGTTCATCTAGAATTGCTTTGATGTACAAACCTGTCCCACCCACGATAATTGCATCCTTGTTTCTGCCATGAATTTCTGAAATAACAGCACGAGCTTTCTCTTGATACCAGGCAACATTGGCATCTTGGCTCACATCAAGTAAATCCATCATGTGATGAGCAATGCCTTTTCGCTCATCCATTGTTATCTTTGCGGTTCCAATATCCATGCCCTTATACAGTTGCATAGAATCAGCGTTGATGATTTCCGCATTTATTTGCTGCGCCAGTGCGACAGCCAGATCGCTTTTACCTGTGGCAGTTGCACCACAAATGACAATCAATCTCATCGCTTGACCGTTGGGATTCCAAGCATGGTCGACGCCGGACCAGGGTTGGCAATTCGCAATTGATGAGCTTCTGCTCCCCTGGTTTGGCGAACCGACAAGGGTTCTCCAATCAAATAATGCGCAGATGCTTGAGTGATTTTTACAGCAACTTCATCGCCAGGGCGAGCTACAAATTTATTATCGAAGTGAACTAACCTAAAATCTTCACTGCGTCCGGTTAAGCGCTCTTGGGCTTCATCGCGGCGACCTTCGTAATCGCCCACCAAAATCTTATGCGTTGTTCCGATTGCCTCTTGATTAACTGACAACGAAATTTCTTGTTGATGGTTGTGCAAACGGGTGTACCGCTCACCGACTATTTCAGGAGAAATCTGATCCGGCATAGTCGCAGCTGGAGTGCCCGGCCGCTTAGAGTATTGATAGGTGTATGCCGCAGTAAATCGCGCAGCAGTACATAAATCTAACGTTGCCTGAAAATCTGCCTCTGTTTCACCTGGGAAACCAACGATGATGTCAGTTGTAATTGCGGCGTGAGGAATCGCGGTTCGAACGCGATCTAGAATTCCTAAATATCTATCGGTTCGATACGACCTACGCATGTGTTGCAGGATGCGATCTGAACCAGATTGCAAAGGCATATGAAGATGTGGCATCACATTTGGCGTTTGCGCCATAGCATCAATGACATCGTCAGTGAAATCACGTGGATGTGGGGACATAAAGCGCACACGTTCTAATCCAGCTATTTGCCCACACTTTTTGAGCAGTTTGGCAAAAGCTTGGCGATCTCCAAAATCCACGCCATAAGCGTTTACATTTTGTCCAAGCAAGGTAATTTCAATTACCCCTTGGTCAACAAGTGCTTTAACTTCGGACAAAATGTCGGCTTCATTGCGATCCTTTTCGATTCCGCGCAATGCCGGAACTATGCAAAAAGTGCATGTGTTGTTGCAGCCAACTGACACTGAAACCCATGAAGAAAAAGCAGACAAGCGTCTGGCAGGCAGTGTTGATGGGAAATGCTCGAGTGCTTCAAGAATTTCAATCTGTGACTCTTCCTCAATGCGTGCGCGCTCAAGCAACACGGGTAAAGAGCCAACGTTGTGCGTACCAAAGACAACATCTACATAAGGGGCTTTCTTTAGAATTGTCGCCTGATCCTTTTGGGCAAGGCAGCCACCAACAGCGATCTGCATATTGGGATTTGCCTTCTTAATGGGGGCAAGAAAACTTAAATTTCCATACAGTTTGTTGTCGGCATTTTCACGAACAGCGCAGGTATTAAAAACAACAATATCTGCTTGCTCTCCAGTTACTACTGGGATAAAGCCAGCTTCATCCAAGAGACCTGCAATTCGTTCAGAATCATGAACATTCATCTGGCAGCCGTAGGTTTCGACTGTGTAAGTACGGGTCATAGAGGGGATATTGAATACTCAAGCGTCGAACGATTAACCACGAGCATCTGATGATTATCAAGATGCTGCCAATCTGTATTTCCCCATCCGGTCGAGGCAATCAAGAAGTCATCACCACGGACAGTAAAACGAAGTTCGTAGTGGTCGGGCCCACTCCATTCGCTTGTGTTAGCTTCATTAAATTCACACACAGCAATCAAAGTATCAGGCGTTTGAACCATAATATTTATAGCCGAATAATCAGCGATTGCGCGAACTAGATTCACTGTCTTTCGAACACCCTCGACCAAACCAAGTTCATCTATCTGGGACAAAAGCGCATAAAAGAAGCGTTCGCTGTCTGTAGTGCCGGTAATCAGTGATCGGTACTTATCGTTAATGAACTGCTCAGCGGTATCGGCAGGTCGGATTGTGCCGTTGTGCATGAAGGTTGTGGTGCCGTAAGTGAAAGGGTGATTGTTATCAATATCAATCGTTAAACCCTTTGAGGCAAGACGCAGATGAAATAGTGCTCCTGCTGTCTCTAAATTCTTACCGGTTTCACTGAGCAGATCACTTTCCTTTGCAGGAATAAGGTCTTTAATGACTTCGCCTTCGTAGCCGATGCCCCAACCATCTTTATGCTCGGCGGATAAGGCAACGAATTTCTCGAAATCTGATCCAACGACATCGTAAAAACTCTTACGCTCTAATGAAGTAAAGGCTAGTAATCTGCACATGGGTGAACTCTACTTGATGGCTAGCGTTTCTTCTTTGCGCGCTCAACTGCTTGAGCCGCTCGCCATTTAGCTATTTCGCCATGATTTCCGCTCAGCAGAATTGCCGGAACTTCAAGGTCACGCCAAATAGATGGTTTCGTAAAGTTTGGATACTCAAGGTATCCCTCTTCATTATGCGATTCTTCAGCCAAGGATTCTGGATTCCCTAAGACTCCCGGAATTAATCGTGTGATCGCTTCAATCATCACTAAGGATGCAACTTCTCCCCCGCCAAGAACATAATCACCAATTGATACTTCATGGACTCGATAATTCTTGCTTTCGTAATGTTGGCGAACTCGATCATCGATTCCTTCATAGCGACCACAGGCAAAAACCAAATGTTGTGATTGTGAAAAAGCAGTGGCCATGGGCTGATCAAATCGTTTTCCTGCTGGTGTCAAGATAATCAGATCTGTATCTGGGGTCATAAGCGGATCAAGAGCTTTACCCCAAACTTCAGGAAGCATCACCATTCCAGCACCACCACCGTATGGAGTGTCATCTACCGTGTTGTGATTATCCGTTGAGAAGGCTCGTAAGTCATGAATTCCAAACTCAACTAACCCTTGTTCTTGAGCTTTACCAAGTAAAGATAACTGCAATGGAGCAAAGTAATCAGGAAAAATAGTTACCGCATCAATCTTCATTCCATTACTCCCGTGATTGAAGGTGGAATCACAACAATTTTTTTGTTGACAATATCTACCGTTGGAACTAATTGATGTACAAATGGAATCAACTGTTCTCCATTACTTGTTTTGATCGCCAATAAGTCCTGGCCCGGAAGATTAATCACATCGCTGACTTCGCCAAAAGCTTCGCCATTTTCAAGGATTGCTTGGCAACCAATCAATTGAAGAACGTGGTATTCATCCTCATCATCACTTTGCTCATTAATGTCAACATCGGCGTACAGCAAAGTGTTGCGGAGCTTTTCAATGCCATTGCGATCGGTTATGCCTTCAAAACCAAGCAACAAAATCCCGTTATGAACGCGACCGGAAATAATCTTCAGGTTTCCGTGAGCGTCTGTTTGAACAGTTGCACCAATAGCAAAGCGACGATCAGGTTCATCTGTACGAACCTCTATCGTCGCCTCACCAAGAATTCCGTGAGCGCGACCAATTCGCCCCACGAGCAAGCGCATAGTTATCGAACTTCGTCGGTCTCGATGAGATCGACGCGAACTGTGCGTCCTGCGAGCGCACTTACAACAGTACGAAGTGCTTTTGCGGTACGACCATTACGACCAATGACCTTGCCGATATCTTCAGGGTTAACGCGAACCTCTAAAGTTGTTCCGCGACGTCCGCTTTTTTCAGCGACAACAACATCATCGGGATTATCGACGATTCCCTTGACCAAATGCTCTAGGGCTTCATCCATCATTGTTACTGTGCAGCCGCTTCTTCAGCTGGAGTTTCAACAACTGCTTCAGCTTCAACCGCAACATCTGCAGTCGCTTCTACAGCTAGAACCTCTGCCACAACTTCGTTAACTTCTGGTTCGGACACTGCAGGAGCTTCTTCAACTACAGGGTTTGCCTTAGCTGCAAGCTTCTCTTGTGCCTTCTTCTTCAATGTTGTTGCACCTTCTGCAGGTTCTGCAGCTGCTGCCTTCATCGCTGCTTCGTAAGCAACAACCTTTCCTGGCTTAACAGCTGCAACCTTAAGTGTTCCTTCAGTTCCAGGAAGACCCTTGTGCTTCTGCCAATCTCCAGTCACCTTTAGCAAAGCCTCTACAGCTTCAGATGGTTGTGCACCAACGCCGAGCCAGTACAGAGCGCGCTCTGAGTTGATCTCGATTAGTGATGGCTCTTGTCCTGGTACGTAGCGACCAATTTCTTCAATTGATAGACCGTTACGTGCCTTGCGTGAGTCTGTAACTACAACGCGGAAAAATGGTGTGCGGATTTTGCCCATGCGCATTAAACGAATTTTTGTAGCCAAGAAAGTTGTACTCCTGTAAATGTGTGTCATGCGTATCAACCGCAGCGGGGTGCGCGATCAATTCATATGACTATCGAATTGTGGATGTTGCTGGGGGTAGAGGGCCCCGTCAACAGGTTCCCAATTCTGCCATTTATGCCCAAAAGAGGGAAATCGGCGATTACTGTCCTTCTTCCTGCGCTCGCTTGGCAGGATTTCCAGATTTGGACTTCTTCTTCTTAACCACTGGGGCCGACACCTTTGGCATGGCCGGCATGCCCATTCCGGGAGGCATTCCAGCTGGCATCCCACCATTGCGGACCTGCTTCATCATCTTTTGTGCAGCAGAGAAGCGATCTACCAAATTATTCACATCTGAAACTTTTCGACCAGAACCTAAAGCGATACGAGCTCTGCGTGAACCGTTTAGAACCTTTGGATCACGGCGCTCTGTTGGTGTCATTGATTGAACAATGGCTTTGGTGCGAACAATCTCGCCCTCATCAAAGTTTTCAATCTGTTTTTTCATTTGGCCCGCACCTGGAAGCATGCCCAGCAACTTAGACATATTGCCCATCTTTGACATCGCCTGCAGTTGCTCAAGGAAATCTTCTAGCGTGAAGTCTTCTCCGCTTGCAAACTTTGCTTCAAGCTTTGCCGATGTATCTGTATCAAATGCCTTCTTTGCTTGTTCGGCCAAAGTTGCAACATCGCCCAGACCCAAGATTCGAGAAGCCATTCGCTCTGGATAAAAAATATCGAACTCGTGAAGTTTTTCACCGGTGGAAGCAAACATGATTGGGCGCTTAGTCATCGAAGCGATTGAAAGTGCCGCACCGCCTCGGGCATCACCATCTAGCTTTGTAAGAACTACACCGTCAAAACCGACACCATCTAAAAAGGCTTGCGAGGTGCGAACCGCATCTTGTCCGATCATGGCATCGACTACAAACAAGATTTCATCTGGATTAATGGCATCACGAATATCAGATGCCTGCTTCATCAAATCTTCATCGACACCTAAACGTCCGGCGGTGTCGACAATAACCATGTTGAACATCTTGGACTTTGCGAACTCGATACCATCTTTGGCAACTTTTACTGGATTGCCTTGGCCGTTCCCGGGTTCAGGTGCAAAGACTGGAACATTTACTGATTCACCAACAACTTGCAGCTGTGTGACCGCGTTAGGACGCTGTAAATCTGAAGCAATAAGCAAAGGTGTATTGCCTTGATCGGCATAAAACTTGGCAAGCTTTCCGGCCAAGGTCGTTTTACCCGCACCTTGTAAACCAGCCAGCATGATCACCGTCGGAGGATTTTTAGCAAAGCGAACTCTGCGTGCCTGTCCGCCAAGAATTTCAATCAAACTCGCATTAACGATTTCAAAGATCGCATTTGCTTGATTGCTACCCGATTGCAGCGTTGGTAACGCATCCAGCGATTTTTGGCGGATATCAGCAATAAAATCTTCAACAACCGACAGAGCGACGTCAGATTCAAGAAGTGCTTGTCGAATCTCTAGACAGGTAGTTTCGATGTCTGATGTAGATATCTTGCCCTTTGAGCGAAGGGAGGAAAAAGCTCCGCTAAAGCGCGAGGTAAGTGACTCAAACATAAGAAGGGAAGACTACTTCAAGGCTTGCTTAAGATGCGAAGCGACCTCATTAGCGCGCTCGGCAGAGAGCGCTCCTCCCGTTAACTCTGTGACATACAGGGTGTCGATAGCTTCTGCACCAAGGGTGGTCACAATTGCTGAGCGAATATCAACCTTAGATTGCGTAATTGCCGCCCCAATTCTAAAAAGTAATCCTGGTCTATCGTGGCTGCGAACTTCGATGACAGTTGCATCCGTTGCCGCATCTGTAAAAATTTCTACAACAGGTGCCGGAACAGGGATAGAAGGTATAGATGCATACGCTGCTGCTCGGGCATACAGTTTTTCCTCAACATCCTTGGAATCGATCAGAGCAGCTGCAATTAGTTCATGCATCTTGACTTGATTAATACTTGGCGCATGCGGTTCAGGTGTAACTATCCACGACATAACAGCTGAGTTTCCAATAGTTTTTGTGCGAGCTGATTTCACATCTAGCCGAGAAATGTTGAACACGCCAGCAACAATTGAAAGCAATCCGGGCTTATCAGGTGAAACTACTTCGACTTCATAACCACTTGTGTGTTCGGCAACCGTGACTCGTAAATGGCCTTCCTCTGCTAATGCTCGTTGGGTATCGGTTACTTCAGGTTGCGCAGCAACCTCAGCCCCTGCCATGGCTCGCTTAACTCGTTGAGCTAAGTCTTTGACTAGAGTGGCTTTCCAGTCGCTCCAACCAGCACTTCCGGTGGCTTCGCCATCGGCAATACTCAAAGCATGAAGAAGCTCAAGGGTATTTACATCCGGAATCACCGACAGAATAGATTGAATTGTTGCTGGATCATCTAAGTCGCGACGCGTAGCGGTAGAAGAAAGCAACAAATGATGTCTAACTAGATTCTTAAGAACTTCTATATCCTTTTCTTCAAAGCCAATTCTCTTTGCGATGGGTTCAATTAATCGAACTCCGCGCTCTGAGTGATCTTCTTGTGTTCCTTTTCCAATATCATGGAAAAGAGCGCCAAAGAGAAGCAGGTCAGGTCGCTGCACTGTTCGAGTTAACTTGGCTGCATGAACAGCTGTTTCCACCATGTGGCGATCAACTGTATGTCGGTGTAAAGCATTGCGTTGCGGTAAAGAACGAACGCTCATCCATTCGGGAATCCATTCAAAGATAATCTCTTCCTGATCCAAGGATTCAAAAATACCGACCATGGGTTCACCTGCTCCAATGAGTGTGATCAGCAGTTCACGTGCCTCTGTTGGCCATGGATTTGAAAACTTTCCTTCACCCTTCTTTAAGCTAGAGGCTAGTTCGGTACATGAATCAAGTGAGAGTGGCAGACCAAGTTGGGCAGCTGTTGCCGCAGCTCGCAAACCAACTACAGGATCTTCATTTAAGGAAGCCAGCTGGTCAATCACAATTTCGCGGTTAGAGGCACTTACATTCTTTGCAACTGTGGTGACACGTCCTCGCTTTAAAATACGGCCAAGACCATCGCTACTTTTATGTTCAATTGCGTGCCATGTGTAGGTCAATAAAAAATCAACCGAGCGCGCAGCTCTGGCAACTTCACTCATCATTGCGTCAGCATCGGCATACTTCAAAAGCCTTGCAACTTTATCTTGCTCTTGGAAAAGCAATCGATCTTTACCTCTCCCACTTGCAACGTGCAAAGACTCCCGCACATTGTTGAGAGTTGCCTCAGCCCAACTTACTTTTTCCAACGGGACTGCAACTGCTCCTGTGAGCGAGATTGCTCGTAGCGCCTGTATGTCACGCAATCCGCCTCGGGCTTCCTTCAAGTCAGGTTCCAATAAGTAAGCGAGTTCACCGGCCCGCGCATGACGCTCTTGCAAACTTTTGCGTAATGAAACAAGGTTGTCTTTGGCGTTCTTTTGCCAGAAATCTAAAGAATCACTCTTTACGCTAGCAACTAAATCAGGGTTGCCGGCGATTAATCGAATATCCAATAATCCAGTTGCAACTCGCAAATCTGATGCTGCGGCCTCTCGAGTTTCACTTCGAGTTCGCACTGAGTGATCTACGCTCTTTTTATCCC
>NZ_DAIMYR010000002.1:0-172533 GCF_036734405.1 Candidatus Planktophila sp. | reverse complement strand
CCCAAGCGGGTATAGAACATCATTAACGAAAGCTTTTAAATCATCTGCTGAAACTTTGCCAGTGTGTAGAAATAAAATATCTAGATCTGATCCAGGAGATAACTCGCCGCGGCCGTAACCTCCGACCGCGGCAAGTGCTATCTCCTTACCCAAGTTTTTCCGTCCTTCTGCGTGTGCAGCAGCGGCGAATAGTGCAGACAGAAATCGATCGCTCTCGTTGGATCGATCTCGTCTTTCCCGGGTACTCATAGAGGTGAGTCTAGATTGCGTCTACGCCGCGCTCTCCTGTTCGAACGCGAATAACTTGATCAACTGGTGTGGTCCATACCTTTCCATCACCAATTGATCCGGTAGACGCCGCCTTTACGATGACATCAACAACAGAGTCTGCATCCTTGTCATCGACAAGAACTTCTAGACGCACCTTGGGTACCAAGTCAACGGTGTATTCAGCACCGCGATATACCTCAGTGTGTCCACCCTGTCGACCGAAACCACTGGCTTCAGAAACAGTCATTCCTGTAATGCCCGCGCCTTGAAGTGCGTTCTTTACATCCTCTAACTTGAATGGCTTCAAGATTGCTGTAATGAGTTTCATTGTTAAGCCCCCTTCGAGATGCCAAAGACGCTGCCCTGGCTATTGTCTGATAGTTCGTACGCACGTTCTGCATGTACCGCAAGGTCAATTCCCGCGATCTCTTCATCATGCGTGATTCTGAAACCAATCGTCAGGTCGATGATCTTTCCGATTATCAATGTTGCAATGAATGAGTATGCAAGTACAGCTCCTGCGCCAATTACCTGCTTTATAAGCTGCTCAGTTCCGCCACCATTGAATAAGCCAACCTCTACTCCTACAAATCCGATCATCACAGTTCCAACGATTCCACCTACAAGGTGAACCGCTACAACGTCAAGAGAATCGTCATAACCGAGCTTGAACTTCAGACCTACAGAAAGTGCACACAACGCGCCTGCAACTGCTCCGATAATCAATGCACCACTTGCGTTAACAGCAGCACAGGCAGGGGTGATTGCAACAAGACCAGCAACTACACCGGAAGCTGCGCCAAGACTGGTTGCGTGACCATCACGAACTTTTTCTACTAACAACCAAGCCAGAACTGCTGCAGTAGTTGCACCGATTGTGTTTAGTAATGCAAGACCTGCGGTTCCATTTGATGCAACCGCTGAACCTGCGTTGAAACCAAACCAACCAAACCATAGAAGTGCTGCGCCAAGCATTACTAATGGCAAGCTGTGTGGGCGCATTGGAACTTTTCCAAAACCGACGCGCTTGCCCAAGATTATTGCCAGAGCTAAACCTGCTGCACCTGCATTGATGTGAACTGCGGTTCCACCAGCAAAGTCCAGTGCACCAAGATCATTTGCGATCCAACCACCAGTTTTGGCAACAAAGTCATCAAAAGCAAATACCCAGTGTGCGACTGGGAAGTAAACAAGTGTCGCCCAAATTCCGGCAAAGACCATCCATGCACCAAACTTCGCACGATCTGCAATCGAACCTGAAATCAGTGCAACGGTAATTGCAGCGAAGATTCCTTGGAAGGCAATGAACACTGCCGCAGGAATAGTTCCGATCAGAGCAGTTGAATTATCTAGACCATTCAAAAATGTGAACTGGCCGATGTCTCCTATGAGACCTCTGCCTCCAACTGAATCTCCAAAAACCATTGAAAAACCAAATGCAATCCATAGTACAAAAGCAATAGCCAATGCACCGAAAGACATCATCATCATGTTAAGAACACTCTTAACGCGAACCATGCCACCATAAAAAAGCGCAAGACCCGGAATCATAAGAACAACAAGACCTGTGCTTATCAACATCCACGCCGTATCGCCTGAATTAATTACAACTTCCTCCATGAGAGACCACCTAAGTAATTTCGAGAAAATTCTCGTCGTTGAGATGGCTGAACCCTCTCTCCGGGCAGTTACGAAGAAGGGATTGCTTGGTTTCAACTTGGTGACAAAACCAAGGGTTGTGTTAAATCTGGGTTACGCCAACAGCCCTGCGATATAGCTTTGAGCGTCGAACGGGGCAAAATCCGTCTCGGACTCCCCTGTCCCAATCCACTTAATAGGAATACCTAGTTCGGCCTCTATCGCAAGGGCTACCCCGCCCTTGGCGCTTCCATCAAGTTTGGTTAGAACGATACCTGTTACTTCAACGCTTTCCGTAAAAATTTTTGCCTGTTGCAAACCGTTTTGACCAGTGGTTGCATCAATTACAAGTAGAACTTCATTTATCGGTGAAACTTTTTCAACTACTCGCTTTACCTTTGCTAGCTCTGCCATCAGATCGCTTTTGTTGTGTAAACGCCCCGCAGTATCAATTATGAAAACATCACTTACTGCGTCCTTGGCTTTTTGTGCTCCATCAAAGGCGACCGATGCTGGGTCTCCATTTTCTTTTCCAGAAACAACTACAACACCAATGCGATCTCCCCAAGTTTTCAGTTGATCAACCGCTGCAGCTCTAAAGGTATCCCCTGCTGCCAAGACAACACTTTTTCCACTGCGCTTGTAATGCGAAGCTAGCTTTGCAACCGAAGTTGTTTTGCCTGTGCCATTAACTCCCACAACCATAATTGTTGTAGTTCCAGCAACGATAATTGGTTCGTGTGAGCTCTTGGATAAGTTTTGAGTCATTATCTCGATCAAGGCTTCTTCAGCATTATCGCTTTTAACTTTCTTGGCTGCCTCTAAAAACTCTGTAGTCAATCTAGGTCCAATATCTGAGGACAAAAGTTCTTGTTCAAGATCTGCCCAGTCAGCTGGTGAAAAGTCATTAGTGCCTTTTATCTTGGCGATGAATTTACTAAAAAGACCCATCGTAAAGCGCCTTAGCTTGCGTCAGATTCGCGCAAGCGTTGTGAAATAACTTCTGTCACACCGTCACCACGCATCGTTACGCCATACAAAGCATCTGCAATTTCCATTGTGCGCTTTTGGTGAGTAATGATGATCAACTGAGAACTCTCACGCAGCTCTTCGAGCACACCCAACAAGCGTCCAAGGTTTACATCATCCAGTGCGGCTTCAACTTCATCCAACACGTAGAACGGGCTTGGACGGGCTTTAAAGATTGCAACCAACATAGCCACCGCGGTCAATGACTTTTCTCCACCTGAAAGAAGAGAAAGGCGCTTTACGCGCTTTCCTGGCGGACGTGCTTCCACATCAACACCGGTTGTCAAAGGATTATCTGGATCAGTCAGAATCAAGCGGCCATCTCCACCTGGAAACAGGCGAGCGAAGATCTCTTCAAAGTGTTTTGCCGTTTCTTCGTAGGCTTCCATGAAAATTGACTGCACGCGATCATCAACCTCTTTGACGATATCCAAGAGATCCTTTTTAGTGTTCTTCAAATCTTCTAGCTGCTCAGCTAAGAACTTTAACCGCTCTTCAAGTGATGTGTACTCTTCCAGAGCTAGCGGATTAATCTTTCCTAGCAAATTCAGTGATCGTTCTGCTGATGCCAATCGCTTCTCTTGTTGATCACGACGATAAGGAACCATTTCAGTCGAAATGATTTCACCTTCATCGGTCTCATGGAATGTTGGAACATCTTTATCCGGACCATATTCATTAACCAAAGTTGCAGTATCAATACCAAACTCTTCAACTGTTTTAGCTTCTAGAGTTTCGATACGTAGACGCTGTTCTGCGCGCGCAATCTCATCCTTGTGAACGCTAGAAGTAAGTTGCTCTAATTGTGACGCCAACTCTCGGCCACGAGTTCGAACAGTGAGCGTTTCACCATCTCGAGACGCGCGAGACTCTTCAAGGCGTCCACGTTCCGTTGCAGCTTTGGCAATGGATCTTTCAATATGGATCAGAACTTCGTAAGCAGCTTCTGCAACCGCTTGTGAGATCACCGCTGCACGAGCGCGTGCACTGCGTCGAACGATTGCTCGTTCAGATGCATCACGTTCGGCTTGTGCAGATTGTTCTAGAGCTAAAGCACGTGCTGCGACCGAATCCACACGCTCTTCAATAGTACGAACTGCAAGACGGGCTTCAACTTCGGATGTGCGAACAACCGAAACTCGGTTACGAAGCTCTTCAGTGCGCGAATGATCAGGTTCTGCAACATCACCGCGTTGTTGAAGTTGGGACTGTGCAATTGTAATTTCACCTTCATCGCGAGATTTAGCGTTGGTGGCTTCATTGATTGAAGCATTGAGACGCTCGACTTCTGCCATTGCAGATTTCATGTTTTGACCAGATACGGCCAATTGTTCAGTGAGGGCTGCAATTCGTGCATCTGATTCGTTCAACTTCGACAGAGCTGCATCGAAATCTGCTTGACGTGAACCAACTTCAGTTGTCGCTGCAGAGATTTCAAACTTTAAGCGATCACAATTGTGAGTGATCTCTGAAAGTTTGGTTTCTAGGGCTTCAATCAAGGCCTTGATTTCAATCAGCGAAGAAGATGATTTAGAACCACCACGTGCGCGTCCACGAGAGACAATATCTCCATCACGAGTCACAACAGTCACAGATGGGTGAGATCTCAAAATTGCTTCAGCCGCATTTGCATTCTCGGCTACAACTGTGGATGCAAGAAGTGAGGCTAGTAAATCGGCAATTGAAGTTGAGCGAATATGCGCTGATAAAGGATTTAGTCCAGCAGGAATTGTTGAATTCGCACTTTGACCAGGTTCGTACACAAGAACATCGGCTTGCCCCAGATTTTCATTGCGAAGCGTTGTCAGAGCAGTAACGGCAGATGAAAGATCCTTAACAACTACGGCATCGGCAAGTGTTCCAAGGGCTGCAGCTGCAGCAGCTTCCCAACCATTATCAATCTCAATTAATCCAGCAATGCTTCCAAGAATTGCTACGCCACGAGAGTCACGCAAAAGCGCAGATGCGCCATCTCGACTCTGTGAAGTCAACTGCATCGCCTCTAGCTTGGATTCAACGGCATTTCTTTCACGATCTGCTGCGCGTTCTGCATCCACCAATTCGGTGTGCTTACCCTTAGCCGCATCCAACAGTGATTTAGCGTTTTCGTATTGAGAATCTAAACCAAGTTCACCTGAATCAGCGCTAGCGATTTCAAGCTCGTACGCCGAATACTGTTGCTTAGCTTGATCGACTCGATTTTGGGCATCATTGCGTGACTTAGTTAAACGCTCGATTTCTTCGGTGATCGCTTCAAGTCGTGCATTCAAAGACTTAATGTGGCCTTCTTGGCGTGCAGTACCTTCGCGCGCATCGGCAATTGCACGCATCGCCGCAGCAATCGTGTCTTCATCACTTTTCAGTGCAGATTCTGCCTGGGCAAGTGCGGTCGTTGCCTGCGCCAATTGTTGCTGAGCAGAAACAACATCTGCACGAAGCTGGGTTTCTTCTAAGCGAAGTGTTCGCGCTTCGGCATCCAAACTTTCCGGATCCCGACCCGAAGTACGTGCTTCTTCAGCTTCTTCATTGAGGAATCGTGAACGCTCTTGTGCCAAACTCTGAGTTCCGCGGAACTTCTCGCGCAAAGAGTTTAAGTTGTAAAAAGTTTCTTGTGCAGCAACTAGTAGCGGGCTTTCAACAGCTGCTTGCGCATCTAAAGCTTCTTCGCGACGTCTGACGGTGTCAAGATCGTTTTCAACGGCGGATCTACGTTCACGAAGTGCGTTCTCATCTGCGACTTCGAGTTCTAATGTTTTTGACATTGAAATAAAATCATCGGCTAACAAGCGAAGCTTTGCATCACGCAGATCGGCTTGAATCGTTGCAGCTTTCTTTGCAACCTCTGCCTGCTTACCCAATGGACGAAGTTGACGTCGAAGTTCCACCGTTAGATCTTGAACACGCGCAAGGTTGGCCTGCATCGAATCTAATTTACGAAGCGCTTTTTCTTTTCGCTTACGGTGCTTAAGCACACCAGCTGCTTCTTCAATAAAGCCTCTGCGATCTTCAGGTGTTGCCATCAAAATCGCATCTAGCTGACCCTGACCAACAATCACGTGCATTTCGCGACCAATTCCTGAATCGCTGAGCAGCTCTTGGATATCTAACAGACGTGAAGCTTCGCCATTAATTTGGTATTCACTTTGTCCATTGCGAAACAAAATTCTAGAAATAGTTACTTCTGTGTAATCAATTGGAAGTGCGCCATCGCTGTTATCAATTGTGAGCGAAACTTCGGCTCGACCAAGTGGAGCTCGACCGCTAGTACCGGCGAAGATGACATCTTCCATTTTCCCGCCGCGGAGTGACTTTGCGCCTTGCTCACCCATAACCCAGGTAAGGGCGTCTACAACATTTGATTTACCTGAACCATTAGGCCCCACCACGCAGGTGATGCCAGGCTCTAGTCGAAGAGTGGTTGCAGAAGCGAAGGACTTAAAGCCCTTGAGCGTCATACTCTTCAAATACACGCGGTAAACCTATCGCCTATTGAGCGTGATTTTGACGAATTCAGCCTTGCGGATTGGCGGTTTTTAAAGCCTCATAGGCGGCGCGGGCTGCAACTTGTTCAGCCTCTCGCTTACTCTTTCCGGTTCCCTCACTTAACGCTTCCCCGGCTAACATCGCAACGGCGGTGAAATTTTTATCGTGATCAGGACCATCTTCGCTGACAATGTATTCGGGGGTGCCCTTTCCTAACGCGGCTGCAAGCTCTTGTAACGCTGTCTTGCCATCAAGACCTGCTCCACGAGCCACGGCAGAATCCATCGTGGGAGTAATCAAGTCACGCACAATTTCTGTGCAACGCGCAAAACCAAACTGTAAATAAATTGCACCGATGAGCGCCTCTAGCGCATCTGCAAGCAATGAGTTTTTATCGCGACCATTTGTGACTTCTTCACCTTTTCCAAGGCGGATGTATTGACCGAGCTGTAAGCCTCGCGCGATGTCTGCTAAGGCGCGCATGTTTACAACACCAGAACGCAATGGCGATAAACGACTTTCATCAAAATCTGGATATCGTTTGTACAACTCTTCCGTGACAATTAAGCCAAGAACTGAATCGCCAAGAAATTCAAGGCGCTCATTAGTTTCTTTACTTCCCGATTCATATGCAAATGAACGGTGAGTAAAAGCCAAATCAAGCAAAGCTGGATCGAGTGTTACTCCCAGCTGCTCACTGAGCATGGAGCTCAGATCAGACCTCTAATACCTGACGACGGTTGTATGTACCGCAAGTTGGGCAAGCAGTGTGCTGCAACTTTGGTTGCTGGCACTGACCACATGTTGAAAGAGCTGCTGCAGTAGTTTTCCACTGGCTACGACGTGAACGCGTCTTTGAACGCGACATTTTTCGCTTTGGTACTGGCACTGTTCTAACCTCTTCTCAATCATTACAGCGGCAACGTGGCCGCAGAGGAGAAGTATCCCTCAAAAGGGCTAAATCTTGAAATCGGGGTCCTGAAGGTTGAGCCCGCCTAAGCCTGCCCATCGTGCATCAATGCTCTCGTGCGCGTGATCTTCTGGCAGTTCAGCCCACTTTCCACCGCACTCAGGGCATAAACCCGGGCAATCCTGGTCGCATAACGGGTTGATAGGCAGGGAGAGAACTACAGCATCGCGGATCGGAGTTTCAAGATTCATGATGTCCCCGTCCATCATGAGTTCATCCTCAATCTCTAAATCCTCAAGAGTTTCTTCTTGCTTCTTCTTTCTTTTCCCGCGCTCATTTGTTGGCTCATAGTTATAGAGCTCTTGAATTTTGCGATCGATCACAATTTCAACTGGATCTAGGCATCGAATGCATTCACCTTTTGCGACCGCATAGACATCTGCGCTGAGCAAAATGCCCTCAGTCACTGATTCCAGGCGTGCATCGACTTCAATCAATTCTCCAGCTGGGACCGCAATCAAATCAACGCCGAACTTTTCTTTTACTGGGATGTCGAGAACATACTCTTTCATCTCGCCGGCACGTCTAGGCAACTCGTATGTATTGAGCTGAAATGAATCTGGTTGTTTACTCATGAAAATCTTCTCAAATCAACTGTGTTCTGATTAATTTTCATCTGCAAGTTGAGACAAAACATCCTTATCGTTTGCACCAGCAAGTCGATCGCGTCCGCGCGAAACAGCATCCATGGTCTTGTTGAGAATTACTTCAAGGGTTGCAAGACGACCATCGATGTATTCTTCGACTTCGGCCTTTTCGATTTCAGCAGTCTCGCGCGCATCGTCAAGAATTTTGCGTGCTTCATCACGTGCAATCTGCACAATGGAAGTCTGTTCCACCATCTGGGCAACATCTTCACGAGCAATTGCGATCATTTGCTCAGCGCTAACACGTGCCTCTTCAATAATGGCATCTCTAGTTTCAATAATCTTTCTTGCTGATTCAAAATCGGTCGGCAATGATTCACGAGCATCATCTAGAACTTCAAGCATCTCGGCGCGATGTACAACACAACTTGCTGAAAGTGGGACACCACGGGCCTCTTCGACCATAGTGATCGCTGCAGTTAACTTTTCAACTGAATTCATAATTACTTCCCCGCTATTCGTTGCTTGAGCGCCTCGTTAATTGATGGCGGCACCATCGTTGAGACATCTCCGTTGTAATGAGCCAACTCTTTCACAAGAGAAGATGATAGAAATGAATGAGATGGAGCAGTTGCCATAAACATGGTCTCTACTCCAGATCCTTGTAAATTAACTTGCGCCATTTGAAGCTCATAATCAAAATCTGTAACCGCCCTAAGCCCCTTTACGATCGCTTGGATCGAGTTGCTCTTGCAGTAATCAACTAGTAGCCCACTCCATGAATCCACTGAGACATTTGCAAACTTGCTCGTGACTTCGGAGATCATTGAAATTCGCTCTTGCACGGTGAAAAGGCTGGATTTAGTTCTGTTCTCAAGTACTGCCACCACTACATGATCAAATTGCTGAGCTGCACGCTCGATGATGTCTAGATGTCCATATGTGATGGGATCAAAGGATCCTGGGCATACCGCGCGCTTCATGGCGTAAACGCTAGCAAGATGGCGCCCAGTTATCCATTCTTACGGCTGATAATTAGCGTAATAAATGGTCGCTTGCCCATAGTTTCGCTCGCGAGCGGGCGCATAAGCAGCAGGCCAAATGAATTGAGCCCCTCGTGCAGTTCGTTCAACAGCAATAAAGGCATCACTGCTTAAGAATTCTCCGTCATATAGTGCACTCAACACATCTTCGACTGCTTGATTGGTGAAATCATACGGAGGATCGATATATACCAAGTGATACTTTGTTTTTGGTAACTCTTTCAAAAAACGTTCAGCACTCATTCCAAACAGTTGGAGCTTTCCACTTGGATTAGATTTCTTAACTAGTTCATAGTTATTTTCAATTGTCTTTTGAGCTTCATCATCCTTTTCAACAACATGAACCAACGTTGCCCCACGAGATAGTGATTCCAGAGCAATAGCACCAGATCCACCGAAAAGATCAAGGATATGTAAACCTTCAAAACTTCCAAACTCTGAAGTTAACGAAGAAAAAAGTCCCTCTCGTGCTCGATCTGAAGTAGGTCTAGTTGCACCTGCTACAGAACCAAGAGTTCGACCGCGCGCAACGCCTGCAATGATTCTCAATGTACTAACCCTTATCCAAGTAATCGACGGCTTGATCTCGCTGTAATTGGGCAAGCTCTTTTCTAAGCAAAGGATAGTTGGTTAAATCATTATCTTTTGCAATCAGTTGCTCAGCATCCTCGCGTGCAAGCTCAATCAAGGATTCATCACGCAGAACACGTAGTAAGCGCAAATGTGACTGTGTTCCAGATTGGCTGGCACCTAGAACATCGCCCTCTCGTCTTTGCTCAAGATCGATTCTGGACAATTCAAAGCCATCAACTGTTGCAGCAACTGCGTTCAGTCGCTCTCGAGCAGGAGTTAAATCCTCACAGTGTGAGACTAAAAGACAAAGGCCTGCTGATGTACCACGTCCCACGCGACCTCTTAATTGGTGCAATTGAGATACGCCAAACCTATCGGCATCCATGATCACCATAATTGTTGCATTGGGAACATCCACACCAACTTCGATGACTGTGGTTGAAACCAAAACATCAATTTCACCCTTGGAAAAAGCTTGCATGGTGGCATCTTTTTCATCAGCAGATAAACGGCCGTGCAAAATGGCAATTTTGAGCCCCTGCAATGGGCCTGCGTGCAACATTGGGGCTAACTCTTCAACCGATGAAATTTCATCAGATTCTTCGCCAAAGAGAAAATCTAAATCCGCATCCGCCCCTGCATCTGGATCAGCTGAAATTCGAGGCGCAACTACGTATGCCTGATGTCCTTGTGTCACCTCTTCCCGAATTCGCTGCCACGCACGCTCCATGTAATTAGGTTTTTCTTTCACAGGCACCACATGAGTTGTGATTGGTTGGCGGCCTAAAGGAAGTTCGCGCAAGGTTGAGACATCTAAATCACCAAAAACGGTCATAGCTACAGTTCTAGGAATTGGCGTTGCTGTCATTACTAACAAGTGCGGCGGCAAAACTGCTTTTTCTTTCAGGGCATCTCGTTGCTCAACTCCAAATCTATGTTGTTCATCAACAACGATTAAACCAAGATCTTTGAAAACGACTGATTCACCCAATAACGCATGAGTACCAATCACAATTCCTGCAGTTCCATCAGCTGCCTTTGCAAGTGCTTCTCGCCTTGCTTGCACCGATTGTGAACCTGTAATCAGCGTTACTTGTGTTCCTGAATCTGAGCCGCCCAGCATTCCGCCTTGCGCCAGAGTTCCTAATTGCTTCTGAATAGTTCGAAGATGTTGAGCTGCCAAGACTTCGGTAGGTGCTAACAATGCAGCCTGTCCTCCGCTATCAACAACTGCCAACATGGCGCGCAAAGCCACAATAGTTTTACCTGAGCCAACTTCACCCTGAAGTAATCGATGCATGGGATGTGGCTGGGCTAAATCACTTTCAATCTCTTTACACACAGCAATTTGTCCTGCAGTTAATTCAAAAGGCAAAGCTCTATCAAAGGCATCAAGTAGCCCGCCAGATATTCGCTTTCTAGATGTTGAATTTAGCTTCTTCAATTGATTGCGTCGTAAAACTAAAAGTGCTTGCAGCAGAAAAGCCTCATCAAATGTAAGTCGTTCGCGTGCTTTCTCGGCATGATCAAGATCTGCAGGCTGATGCAGTTGAACCAAGGCTTGCTGCAGCGTTGGATAACTGTGCCTTTCACGAATACTTTCTGGCAAAAAGTCTTCAACTTCATCCAGTGCTCCGATAGCAAGTTGGGCACATTGAGAAATCTTCCACGATGGAAGCTTGGATGATGCTGGATAAACAGGCAGAAACTTTCCTGCAAAACCTTCCACTGCTGTGTCTACATCTGAACCATCAGGAATCAACTCGTAATCAGGGTGTGCTAATTGCTTCTTGTTATTAAAGACTCCAACTTTTCCGGCAAACAAACCTTGACGACCAACCTTTAAATCTTTTTCACGCCAAGCCTGATTGAAAAATGTCAGCGATAACTTGTCAGTTCCGTCGGTAACAACGACTTCAAGGATGCTCCCTTTGCGTCCACGTAAGGGGCGATTAGTTGTCGAATAAATCTGCGCCAAAATTGTGGTCTCATCCCCTTCGCGAAGTTGCGAGATATCGGATAATTCGCCGCGGACCATGTACCGGCGTGGGTAATGGCGCACCAGATCGCCAACCGTGGACATCCCGAAAACGGTATTGAGAACCTTGGCGGTACGGTCGCCAACAACGGCCGATACCTTGCTCTCTAATGTCGCCACGCGAGCATTCTCCCCCGCAATCAGGATTATCTGCCTTACCTGAGCATGAGAGTTGCTGCTATCCCGCTGAAATTGGCTTCCTCCCCCGCCTACGGGGTACCCTTACGCCCTGTTCCCATTGGAACGAGTTCAACAGAATAAATAAAAGGAGTACCGCTGTGGCATCAACATGCGATATCTGTGGCAAAGGCCCAAGCTTTGGAAACAATGTTTCTCACTCACAGGTCAAGACCCGTCGTCGTTGGAATCCAAACATCCAGCGCGTTCGCACCCTTGTTGGTGGAACTGCAAAGCGTCAAAACGTCTGTACTTCATGCCTAAAGGCTGGAAAAGTTACACGTTAATTTAAAGTTTAGTTATTGAAAGTGGCGCCAGGTATCTGGCGCTTTTTTCATTTCTACGCCACTTACACCGGTGCCTTGTTGTACTTCGCCAATACAAAACCCCCCTAAATCTCTTCCAGTTGCTAGAAACACATGATCTTCGCCGCCAGCAAGAATCCATTGCCACACATCTTCCCCAACCGATTCGGCTAACTCGCTTAAGGTCATGAATTCGGCATTGCTGCGGATTAATTCTTGATCAATTGCAAAGTGAACTCCGGATGCTTGAGCAACTTGATTTGCCTGAATAATCAGAGCATCGCTGATGTCACACATCGAAGTAACTTTTCCATTTGAAAATTGAACCGCTGCCGCATAATCAACTGTTGGCGCAGAAAATTCTGATACCGCGTGCAGAGCAATATCTCCATCTAAATCTTTGTCAATGATCGCAAGTCCTGCAGCAGACCACCCCGGCAAAGACGATATATAAATCGAATCACCAATTTGTGCACCGGTTCTAGTGATAGCGGTATCAACCTGTCCAATAGCTGTTATCGCAATAGATATACAAGGCCCTTTTGCTAGATCGCCCCCCACAACATATGCACCACAACCACTTGCCTCGTGCGCAATTCCTTCGGCAAGTTCCTCAATCCATTCCATAGACTCTTGACCGGTAAGAGTTACGGCAGCAACCAAATATCTAGGTGAACCACCCATTGCATACACATCTGCCAGATTTGCCGCGGTGATCTTTCGACCAATATCAAAGGCGCTGCTCCATGCAGTGTTGAAATGAGTTCCTTCAACGGCAACATCGGTTGTGATTGCAGTTCGCTCAGAAGTTTTTACTACCGCAGCATCATCGCCGATTCCGATCTCGACTCCTCGCCCCGATGTGCCAAAGATGCGTGCCAGTGCGGCAATTACCTCTGCCTCATCGAAGTTCATACCGCTTAGCCTATTGGACTACCTGGTCGGGCTCATCTGCGGTAACGTTGGGTCATCGACCAGAAGGGACTTCACATGTCAGTACAGGCTTTCATCTTGATTCAAACTGAAGTAGGCAAGGCAACTGGAGTTGCAGATGCTGTAGCAAAGATCCCTGGCGTAACTTTGTCTGAAGGTGTCACTGGTCCTTACGATGTAATCATGCGTGCAGAAGCTTCAAGCATGGAAGAGTTCGGTCGTTTAGTGCTCTCTAAAGTTCAAGGCGTTCCTGGAATTACTCGCACTTTGACTTGCCCAGTTACACACCTGAGCTAATTTTCTTGCCTACTTACTAAGGGCAGAGTCGATCAATCCAGTAATTAAGGCGCTATAGCTAACCCCGGTTGCATCCCATAATTTCGGGTAAACACTTGTGCCAGTAAATCCTGGCATCGTGTTGATTTCATTAACAATGATTTGGTTGTCGTGGGTATAAAAGAAATCACAACGAGCTAATCCAGCACACCCCAAGGCATCGAAAGCTTGCATGGCAGCGATCTGTATCAATTGCGCATCTTCTTCGGGAATTGCAGCCGGAATTTTTACTGTCGTTGCATCATCTAAATACTTTGCTTCAAAATCATAGAATTCAAATTGCGGATTTACCACTATTTCGCCCACAACAGATGCGTAGCTGGTTCCATCACGCTCAAGGACGGCGCACTCTATTTCACGACCTGCAATCGCATTTTCAATCAAAACTTTGTCATCGTATGAAAATGCATCATCAATCGCCGCGCCGAGTTGATCTGCTGATTTAACTTTATGAGTGCCACGGCTTGATCCGCCACTAGAAGGCTTTACAAAGACTGGATAGGAAATTGTCGTGGGGTCTGGGCGTGCATCACCCTTTTTTAGAACAATTCCTGGTGCAACCTTCATGCCTGCTGCAGTAAATAGCTCTTTGGCCCGCGCTTTATCCATCGCATCTGCAGATGCTTTGACGCCACTGCCTACATAAGCAATACCAACATTTTCTAGCAACTGCTGAATCTTTCCATCTTCGCCAAATTCGCCATGCAGTACCGGAAACACACAATCCACGTGGACAAATTTTCCATCGATTACTAGACCGCCCTGTGCCAGCTCAACCGAAGTTCCATTGTCCTGGATCGTAGGCATCACCTTGTTAACTATCGCTAACGGGTAATTGTTTTCAAGTGCAACCCATTTACCTGCTTTTGTAATGCCAATCAAAAGCGGTGTGAAAAGTTTGGTATCTAAGCCCTTTAAAACACCTCCTCCAGAAACACATGAGACTTCGTGCTCGCTGCTGGGTCCCCCACAAATAATCGCGACAGTTAATTGGCTCATCGGATGAAAATCTCCGCCTTGGTTGTAATTTCCATAAGTCGATCTATCGCTTGCTCAGGAGTCAAGGTTCCTGCAACCACATCTGCTACCGCTTCAATAACTGGAACTTCTATGCCCACGCGGTGTGCGATTTCAAGAACCGCGCTCGATGAAGCTACACCTTCAACGGTCTTGGCCACTTTAGTTCGCGCCACATCCATTGATCCGCTCTTTCCCAAGACTTCACCAAAGGTGCGGTTGCGAGAAAGCGCTGATCCACAACTGGCAACTAGATCTCCCATTCCAGCCAGCCCAGCTGCACTGAGAGGGTCAGCATTATGTGCTGCACATAAGCGTGCTACTTCATTGAGTCCACGAGTAATCAACATCGCTTGAGTGTTCTCGCCGTACCCCATACCAATGGACATTCCAACTGCCAGCGCAATAACGCTTTTGATGGCGCCAGCTAATTCACACCCCAAGACATCTACCGATGTGTACACCCGGTAATACGGTGTCGTAAAGAGTTGTTGAACTTTTTCAGCGATGGCAATTGTGGGGGCTGCAGCAACGGCGCCCGCAGGTTGGCGCAAAACCAGCTCATTAGCAAGATTTGGGCCGGTAATAATGGCAACGTTGTGAGTTTGAAGAACTTCAGAGACAATTTCAGTCATGCGAGACATTGTGCTGACTTCAATACCTTTTAATGAACTGATAATTAAGGCATTGGGCTGAAACAAAGGTTTCCAAGTATTTAGGTTTTCACGCAAAGTTTGTGCAGGAATTGCTAAGACATAAATATTGGAATACTCAAAGGCTTCAGTAAGTGAAGAGGTTGCTTTCAAGCCAACTGGCAAAATGCTCTCATCTAAATACTTGGAGTTAGTGTGCCTTTGATTTACTTCATCTACTAGTTCTTGGCTGCGTCCCCACATCAAAACATGGTTACCAGCATCGCAAAGAACTTGCGCCATCGTGGTCCCCCACTGACCTGCGCCAAGAACTACAACCTTGCTCACTTCTTTTTTGCCTTCTTAAAGTTTCCGGTTCTAGGCAGTGTTGAATTATGGGGGTCAAAAATCTCAACTGGGCGTTTTTCGCCACGCAGCTCTTCCAATAAATCAGTGAGTTCACGCATCACAAATGCAGTCGCTTCACGCAATGCATCTTGATCATTTTCTTTTCCGTACCAGGGAGAAAGATCAAGCGGTTTTCCAACTAAAATCTTGATGGGTGTTCGCGGAAAAAATTTAATTTTCTTTTCATACGTTGGCATCACGATCTGAGATCCCCATTGTGCAATTGGAACAATTGGTGTTTGCGTAGCAATTGCTAATCTGGCCAACCCTGTTTTTGCAACCATGGGCCAACCACCAGGATCACGAGTTAAGGTGCCTTCGGGGTAAACACCAACGCAATGACCACGTTCTAACAATTTAACGGCATGATCTAATGCTTTTGATGCATCCTTACTTTCTCTGGCAACTGGAACCATGCCTGCGGCCAGAATAATCTTTCCAATTACAGGGACTTTAAAAACACCCTCTTTGCCGATGTACCTGGGAGCTCGTCCATTTCTAAACAGGAAGTGAGTTAGGAATAAAACATCTAGGTATGAAACATGGTTACTGGCCACAATAATTTTGCCAGTCTTGGGAAGTTTCTCTCCGCCGCGCCAAACTTTCTTGCCGACTAGGTTCAGAAGTGGAATTACAACCTTGGTGCCAATTTTGAAAGCGAAATTTGTCCCAAGCGGTTTTCCCGTTGGAGGAGCGTATGAAACTTTGTACTCCGTCATGTGATTAATAGTAGTGCTGTACATGCAAAAACGGGGCCAGCGTTAGCCGACCCCGTCTTTAAAGTAAAAAGAATTACTTCTTCTTACCCTTCTTTACAACCTTCTTCGCTGCTGGCTTCTTCTTTGCAGGTGACTTCTTAGCCGCCTTCTTTGGAGCTGCCTTCTTAGCAGTCTTCTTTGCAGCCTTCTTTGGAGCTGCCTTCTTAGCTGCTGGCTTAGCAACAGCCTTTGGCTCTGGCTTTGGTGCTGGAGCTAGCTTGCGGTCTCCTGAGATAACTTCCTTAAGTGCCTTTGCAGGTAGGAAGCGAGCCTTCTTTGAAGCCTTGATCTTGATTGTCTCGCCAGTAAATGGGTTACGTCCCATACGTGCCTTGCGATCAACCTTCTTGAACTTACCGAAATCGTTGATCATTACATCTTCGCCCTTTGAAAGGTTACGAACGATTGTGTCAAAAACGATATCTACAGCGTGAGCTGCTTCCTTCTTGCTGTCGTTGAAGTGTGGTGCTAACGCAGCAATGAATTGGGCCTTATTCATTGAAATCCCCTTATTTACGCGTAAATGTTAAGCCACTGCCTAACGTGTTCATAAACTTACGCGCATACAAGGGGTGATGAGGTTATTGAAATGCGCGTGTCGCATTTTTTTATTTATTGAAAAAGCGCAAAAAATGCTTTTTTTATGCGTAGAAAACCCTAAATCAATGATTGAGAGTTTTACACAAGTGATCTCACCCTTAGAAAAAAACCTTAATTTACGCTTGTTTTGGCTAACTAAGAACGAATCGGCAAGGTTGCAGGTTTGTACGCTGGGCGATTTTTCTCAAAAGAGTCAATGAAATCAGTTTGTTTTAAGGTCAAACCGATGTCATCTAAACCTTCCATTAAACGCCAGCGCGTGTAGTCATCGATGGCAAATGGCAAGCTCTTGCCCGCGTAAGAAACTGCACGATTTTCAAGGTCTACAGTGATCTGGGTTGCTGGATCGGATTCAATCGCATCCCACATCGCTTCTACATCAGATTGATCAAGGATGATTGTTAGCAACCCACCCTTAAGCGAATTACCGCGGAAGATATCTGCAAAGCGGCTAGAAATAACAACTTTAAAGCCATAATTCTGAAGCGCCCACACTGCGTGTTCACGTGATGAACCTGTACCAAAATCGGCACCTGCTACCAGAACTGTTCCGCTCTTGTAAGCAGGTTGATTGAGCACGAACTCGGGATCATTGCGCCAGGCTGCAAATAAGCCGTCCTCGAAACCGCTTCTCGTTACGCGCTTCAGGTAAACAGCAGGAATGATCTGATCAGTATCTACATTGCTACGACGTAGTGGAACTCCAGTTCCAACATGAGTGATGAATTTTTCCATAATCAGATGCTCCTTACAGATCCGCAGGTGAAGAAAGAGTTCCGCGCAGCGCTGTTGCTGCTGCTACAAGTGGACTAACCAGGTGAGTTCTTCCGCCCTTACCTTGACGGCCTTCAAAGTTTCGGTTTGAAGTTGATGCAGAACGCTCGCCAACTGCAAGCTGATCTGGATTCATGCCGAGGCACATTGAACAACCAGCATTTCGCCATTCAGCTCCTGCCTCAAGAAAGACCTTATCCAGACCTTCAGCTTCTGCTTCTAGTCGAACTCGCGCAGAACCAGGAACGACCAACATGCGAAGAGTTGACGCAATCTTTTTGCCCTTCAAAACATCGGCAGCTGCGCGCAAATCTTCGATACGACCGTTGGTACAAGAGCCCAAGAAAACAGTGTCAATCGCTATCTTCTTGAGAGGAGTTCCAGCTTCTAGACCCATGTAAACAAGTGCACGCTCTGCAGCGGTTCGCGCTTCAGTATCGGCAAAATCTGCTGGGTTAGGCACAACACCATTGAGCGGTAAACCTTGGCCTGGGTTAGTTCCCCACGTTACAAATGGTTCAAGTTCATCGGCGTTCAGATTAACTTCGACATCAAATTGTGCATCTGAATCGGTAAACAAGGTCTTCCAATAAGACAACGCAGCATCAAAATCTTCAGGTGCGTGTGGCTTACCCTTGATGTAATCAAATGTTGTTTGATCTGGTGCGATTAAACCTGCACGTGCACCAGCTTCGATTGACATATTGCAAACCGTCATACGGGATTCCATCGATAAAGCACGAATTGCACTTCCGCGATATTCGATGACATAGCCTTGGCCGCCACCGGTTCCGATTTTCGCAATGATTGCCAAAATAATGTCCTTCGATGTAACCCCTGGCTTTAATGTGCCTTCGACATTTATTGCCATCGTCTTAGGGCGTAGCAATGGCAGAGTTTGTGTAGCCAAAACATGTTCTACCTCTGATGTTCCAATTCCAAAAGCGAGCGCACCAAAAGCACCATGAGTTGAAGTATGGGAATCTCCACACACAATAGTCATGCCTGGCTGAGTGATTCCAAGTTGCGGTCCAACGACGTGAACAACTCCTTGATCCTTATCTCCCAGCGAGTGAATTCGAACGCCAAATTCTTTACAGTTTGCGCGCAAGGTATCGACCTGCAGCTTTGACACTGGGTCGGCAATCGGCTTATCAATATCTATTGTCGGAACATTGTGGTCTTCGGTAGCAATTGTTAAGTCAGGGCGACGTACAGGGCGACCGGTAAGGCGCAAGCCATCAAATGCCTGTGGGCTTGTTACTTCATGGATTAGATGCAGATCAATGTAAACAAGATCTGGTTCACCTTGTGCTGAGCGAACAACATGCTCTGCCCAAATCTTCTCTGCTAACGTTTTACCCACGGCCCTGGTGCTCCTTTGTTTAGTGCTCAATTGCTTCTAGATTGATATTTCACATACTGAGATGCTAATATCACTCTGTGAACACAAAGAATAGCGGAGTTGGCGTATTAGACAAAGCGGTGTCAATTCTAAGCACATTAGAGGCTGGCCCGCATTCACTTGCAGAGCTGGTGGCCGCAACTGGCATAGCTCGCCCAACCGCCCACCGATTGGCTGTGGCCCTTGAGTTTCATCGCTTAGTCGCCCGAGATCTAACCGGACGTTTTATTTTAGGACCACGTTCCGGCGAACTAGGCGCAGCTGCAGGCGAAGATCGTTTGCTAGCTGCCGCAGCCCCTGCATTATCTGCCCTACGTGATGCAACAGGTGAAAGTGCTCAGTTGTATCGCCGCCAAGGTGATCTTCGCATTTGTGTTGCAGTGGCAGAGCGCCTTTCAGGACTTAGAGACTCTGTGCCTGTTGGTGCGGCCTTAACCATGCAGGCAGGTTCTGCGGCTCAAATTTTGTTGGCGTGGGAAGATTCAGAAAAGATTCACCGCGGTTTAACTAATGCGCGTTTTACCGCGGCGCAACTATCGGCAGATCGTCGTCGCGGTTGGGCGCAATCTGTTGGTGAACGTGAAGCTGGAGTTGCCTCAGTGTCTGCACCGGTGCGTGCGCCTAATGGCAAAGTTATCGCCGCCGTAAGCATTAGCGGCCCAATTGAACGTCTAGGACGTCAACCAGGCCGCATTCATGCTGCTGCAGTAGTTGCTACCACTGCTCGTCTGACTGAATACCTAACTCGCGAATAACTCTCGAAATAGTTGAAAAGGAAAAACCTTTTCGCTGCAAGAGAGATTGAATTCTGCGAATCTGAACCTCAGCTTCAAAACGACTCATGGTGCTGTACTTACGCATCGCCAAAGAAAAGGCGGTGCGATATTCAGACTCATCATCAATCTCATCCAAAGCCTCATCGATGCTTTGCTGATCTACTCCCCTAGTACGAAGTTCACCAGCAATGATTCTTTTAGATAATTTCTTAGAGGTATGGCGAGATTGAGTCCACGCCTTTGCAAATTCGGAATCGTTAATCAAGCCTTTTTCTTGAAGCCGAAAGATTGTTGCATGTGCAACATCATCTTCGACTCCACGCTTTTTTAGGTGAGCCAGAAGCTCACCCTTACTCTTGGCCCGCGCAACCAAAGCATTTAATGCGATGGTATTTGCAATTGAGTAAGGGTCAGCCTCGTGGTCAACTTTGGAGTACTCCAGCATTGGAGCTTAGAAATCCACCTCTGCGGCGGCCTCATCGATAGCAGCAACTAGTGCTGGATCGACCTCGACCGGAACAAAGTGTGCGCGGATCTTTGTCTCAATATCATTTGCTAGATCTGGGTTATCCAAGAGGAATGCACGAGCATTCTCCTTACCCTGTCCCAATTGATCAGCTTCGTAGGTGTACCAAGCTCCTGATTTCTTGACGATGCCAATATCTACACCCATGTCGATCAATGAACCTTCACGTGAAATTCCAGTTCCATAAATGATGTCGAATTCAGCTTGTTTAAATGGTGGAGCCATCTTGTTCTTAACAACCTTTACGCGGGTACGGTTACCGACAGATTCTTGGCCATCCTTAAGGGTTTCAATACGACGGATATCTAAACGAACAGAGGCGTAGAACTTCAGCGCCTTTCCACCTGTTGTAGTTTCAGGGGAACCAAAGAACACACCGATCTTGTCACGCAGCTGGTTGATAAAGATCGCTGTTGTCTTTGATTGGTGAAGTGCGCCAGTAATTTTACGAAGCGCCTGAGACATCAAACGAGCTTGTAGACCCATATGTGAGTCGCCCATCTCGCCTTCAATTTCAGCGCGAGGAACAAGTGCTGCAACTGAGTCAACTACAACTAGATCAAGTGCACCTGAGCGAATAAGCATGTCCATGATTTCTAGAGCTTGCTCACCAGTATCTGGCTGTGAAACAAGCAGCGCATCAATGTCAACGCCAAGCTTTTTTGCATACTCTGAATCAAATGCATGCTCTGCATCGATGAATGCACAGATACCGCCGGCCTTTTGCGCGTTAGCAATTGCATGCAAAGTAAGAGTTGTCTTACCTGAAGATTCTGGTCCGTAAATTTCAACAACACGACCGCGTGGAAGTCCACCAATACCAAGTGCGATATCGAGTGCGATTGAACCAGTTGGAATTACTTCGATCACTGTGTTCTGTCGCTCTGACATCTTCATTACTGAGCCTTTACCAAATTGACGTTCGATCTGGGCTAGGGCTGTGTCGAGCGCTTTTTGGCGTTCGCTGTTGGCTTTATCTTGTGCTGCATCGTTAGCTTTATTACTTTTTTCAGTAGCCACTTACATTCCTTTCGATAGAACGTCTTGCGTTATGCAAAAACGTTTTGGTCTGGCCCAGAAGGTACGGAGACCCAACGACGGACCGCTTGACCCCCACACAAGGTGTGGATCGCATGCGGGCGGAGGTTGGAACCGCTCTGGCTGGCATCACAATTTCTCATGATGTGACAAGTTTATCCGAACATCTGTTCGAAAGGTATCAGGGGCCACTGACAAGGCCACAGCGTGTCGCCACGGGCATACTGGGCCAGTGTTGATCCTGTTGCCACCTTCGGAGAAGAAATCCCCCACCCCAGGCCCGGCAATCCAGGTCTATACGGGGGTTCTCTACGCCGCTTTGGGGTGGGCTCACCTGAACAAGGCGCAGCAGAAGCTCGGTCAAGCTTCGATCGCCATTATTTCGGCCAAGTACGGGGTCGTGCGGCCCATGGATCCAATCCAGTCGTACAAAGAAAAAATCAATAACAAAAAGATGGCTGCTCAAGTTGCACAGGCATTAGATGGGGCTGAATCCGAATTAATCATCGACTGTCGTTCATCTACTTATCAAATTGTCTGGCAATCCCCCGTTGCCATTACCGTTGAGATCAAAGTTTTTACACATGTTGCTGGCGTTAAGAAGGTAATCACACACATGTCAAAAAAGACCCGTGGTGAAGTTACTCATGAAATTTTAAAGGCTTCGCAGATACCAATGAATCCCGAAGAATTACAAAAAATTGTTGCTCAGACATTTGAATGCCAGTTAATTAGTGGGGACAAAAAGAATCCACACGTGCTAGAGGTGTATTGCTAAGGCGTCCTTATGACGCCATCACTGCAGTCTTTTTGATCAGTTCAACGGTTAAAGTTGGATAGTTCCACATAATTACATGCGCGCAGTTGTCGACCACAATCCATCGCGAATGCTTAGGTGCAACACTTTTTTCCTGTGCGATCTCTTCTGGCAACATCAAATCGGCATCACCAAAAACCACTGAGAGCTTAACTTTTTCAGGCACCTGCGATTCAAACCTGCGTCCATTTGCACCATGCCACATCGGCGTGTATCCCTTTGATTTAGCCATTGCAATTACTGAATCGCGACAAGATTCAAAACTTAACTCTCGCCACAAATGTGTAATCTTTTTATATCCAATAGCTTTTAGTAATGGGATTCGATACGCAGTCTTCATGAAGTACTGCGAAATTTTCGCAAGGATTCGCGCATCAAGACTTGGTGGCAACTTTCGTGGTGGCTGTTCATACCACAAGCCTGCTGGCGCTAAAGCTGTAACACTTAAAACATTATCGGGAGCGACGGCGGCCATTTCTAAGGCAATCCACCCACCTAATGAATTTCCGGCAACGTGCATTTTTTCTATGCCTACCTGAGAAACCATGTAATCAACGATCGCCTGGGCAAGAGAGCGTGGATCCATTGCTTCATTCTCGGTCAGCGGTGCTTCGCCATGTCCGGGAAGGTCAATGGCATAGACCGTAAAACTTTCTATCAATTCTGGAACAAGGCTCTTCCAAATTGTTCCAGCAGAACCCAAACCATGCACTAGGACAAGTGCCGGGTTGTTTAGATCTTGCGTATATCGATGGGAGTTAATCGGCATTTTAGTATCTGTACTTTTCGGTCTCGTTTGGATGGGCCTTGCACACCGCTTTCCAAATAATATCTGGCTCAAACCCGGCAGCTAAAGCTTCATTGACACTCTTGCTACCTAATTCAGACAATGCGATATCTGAAGAAAAAGATGGCGCCCATGAATCACCAAAGGACAAAGTGATTCGCTCGCGTAGGTCAGAGATTCGCAATGCCAGCAATACCTTGTGCTTGAGAGCGCGATTGATCTGGGGATAGTGGAGACAGCGCTTGTCCCAGTAGCCAACGTACTACTAGTTCGCTCTTGTTCTGATCCCCCACGATGTGACTTATTGCTACCGAAAATGCTTTCCACAACAGATGATCTTGTGCAGCAAAAGCAAGCGTCAAAATTTCCGGATCATTGCGACGGATCGCAGCAAGTGCCACATCGTGCGAAATTTCTCGAGATATCAGCTCTAATGCTGTTGCTGCATCCCCTGATGATTGGGCAAGCGTAACTATGCGCGCCATTTCAGATTCACACAACGCCGACAAAACACTTTCTTTGTCACGGTAGTGGTTGTACAAAGTTGCGCGTGAAACTTGTGAAGCATCTGCGATTTCAATCATGGACATTTTTTTAAGGCCCGTAGTTGCAATTAAATCTTTAGTTGCTTGAAGAATTGCTGATTGTGTACGGCGATGAGTTGCTACTTGTGGCGCGTACTTGTTAAGCGGCATCGACAACAGTGAGAGTGACGCCCTCACGGCTCTTGAGCTCTGAAGCAACTTGTGAAAATACTCCGGAAAGTGTCAGACCTAGCGCTGTACAAATTGCGTTAAGCAGTTCAGAGGAGGCCTCTTTTTGACCACGTTCAACTTCAGATAAATATCCCAAAGAAACACGAGCATCGCGGGCAACATCTCGAAGTGTGCGGCCTTGCGAAGTGCGGGCAGCGCGAAGGGTCTGACCAACTGCTTCACGTACTAGAACCATTGTCATTCCCCTCTCTTGTGTCAAAGTTTCGACGAGTTCTTTATGCTCGATGTCTAAGGATACGGGCAAAGGTGGCTATCGCGCTTGATGTAGCTGCGTTTCGCACAGATTCACGTTCACCTGACAAAGATAGTTCGATGGTTTGGCTGATGGGTCCTTCGATCGCAACCCAGACCGCGCCAACTGGATGGCCATCTAGTGGGTTAGGTCCTGCCACACCGGTGGTGCCAATCGCCCACGTGGTGCCAAAGGATTTAATCGCTCCCTTGGCCATAGCAATGGCAACTTCTTCGCTGATCACTGAATATTTTTCAATTACTGCAGCATCGACTCCAAGATGTGAAACTTTGATTTCATCGCGATAAGCAGTCATGCCACCAACGAAAACATCCGATGCACCCGAGATTGTGACAAGTGCAGAACTTACAGCTCCTGCGGTTAAAGATTCTGCAGTGCTTATTGTTTCTCCGCGCTGGCGCAAGTGCTCAACGATCTCGGCGGCAAAGCCAAGAATCTCGTTTGGAAGCGCCATGGGTAATCTCTCTTCGTTTCTATTTCTTTGTTGTGAAGGCAGACTTTACATAGTAAGCGCCGGTAAAGATAGTGAGCGCGATGGCAATGTACATAAAACCATCACGGAACCAATAAAGACTCTCATCCAGAGGTAAAACGTAGAAGCCGACGCCAAAGCCTTGCATCATGGCTTTGATCTTTCCACCCCTGTTAGCTGGAATCACTCCGCGCTTGATAACAGCTAATCGAAAAATTGTAATTCCAATTTCGCGGGTCAAGATAACAATTGTGATCCACCAAGGCATTCGACCAAGAATTGATAGTGAAACCATGGCAGTACCGATCATGAACTTATCTGCGACTGGATCTAAAAACTTTCCAAACTCTGTAATCGTTCCACGGCTGCGAGCAAGCTTTCCATCTAGGACATCTGACATTCCCAAAGCAAAAAATACACACCATGAGATGTACTGCCACGTGGTGTCATCTCCCCCATTTTTGAACAAGGTGTAGGCGCCAACTGGAACAAATACCAGTCGCATGACAGTGATGAAATTAGGCGTTATAAACCCTGGCAACTTCATAGAGGTTTAGCCACCAAATCTGCACCCATTGAATCGATAACTACTGCATCGACATACTGGCCCACCGCAAAATCAGTTCCAATAAAAGTCGTTGTTCCATCTACTTCTGGACCTTGATGGGCAGCGCGGCCTTCTTGTAGCTCGGCATCCTCAATTAAAACTCTTACAGTTTCGCCAATTCGCGCTTGAGCACGTAAAGAAACCATCTCATCAGCCAAGGCGGACAAGGTTTCGACGCGTTGTGCGATTACATCGGCATCAACCTTGTCTGCTAAATCTAACGCTTCAGTTTTATCTTCATCTGAATAACCAAAGACACCCACTGCATCTAGTTTGGCTAGAGTAATAAAGTTTGCTAGATCATCGAAATCCTCTTGCGTTTCACCGGGAAACCCAACAATAAAGTTAGAGCGGATGCCAGCCTCTGGTGATAGAGCGCGAATTTGGCTGATTAAATGTAAAAACTTTTCAGTGTCACCAAAGCGGCGCATGCGGCGCAGAACTGTTGGGCTCGTGTGTTGGAAGGAAAGATCAAAGTACGGAGCGGTTTTATCAGTTGCAATCATCGCCTGCAGCAAGGTTGGGCGCATTTCTGCCGGTTGCAGATATGAAAGTCGAACGCGCTCCACACCTGGCAGCGCCGCGATTTCAGGAAGAATCTTCTCCATTAACTGAAGATCCCCTAGATCTTTACCGTAAGAGGTTGTGTTCTCGCTGACCAAAAACATTTCAGAGACGCCGTTTTCAGCAAGCCATCTGGCCTCAGAAATGATTTCAGTCGGACGGCGCGACACAAATGAACCGCGGAAATATGGAATTGCGCAGAAAGAGCAGCGACGGTCACAACCAGATGCAATCTTTAATGGCGCCCAAGGAGCGTTGCCTAGACGCTTTCGAGAAAACTCTTCTACTTCTCTGGCATCGGCCCGCTCAGCGGGTGCTATCGGAAGTAATGCACGACGATCACGAGGAACATGTGGCTTGTGTTTTTCGCCAGCAATAATTGATTGCAGTCGTGCAGAAATATCCTTGTAGTCATCAAAACCTAAAATTGCATCAGCTTCGGGAAGGGCTTCTGCTAGTTCATTTCCGTACCGCTCTGCCATACAACCAACGGCAACTACCGCACGAGTTGTTCCATGACCTTTAAGTGAATTAGCTTCTAGCAGCGCGTCAACTGAGTCTTTTTTGGCTGATTCGATAAAACCACATGTGTTTACCAAGGCAACTTCAGCTGATTCAACATCATCAACAAGGGTCCAGCCATCGGCTGCTAAACGACCAGCCAATTCTTCAGAATCAACTTCATTTCGTGCGCACCCTAAAGTGACAACTGCAACTGTGCGCTTCATTTGCACAATCTTACAGTGCAATAGGGAATTAGGAATCTACCCCGTACGACACGCTAACGACTTGGCCATCGGCTCCCACAGAATCGATCTTTTTGCCATTAACTGACAAATCCACTCCCCCTGCATTGCCAATTTTCAGATTTAATGTCAGATCTGAGGAAAAAGTTTTCGTGACACCTGTAGCGATCTGTCCGCTAAAAAGCACTCGGCCAGATGAATCTGACACAAAGAGCCAGCTCTTTGCACGAGTTGCAGCGACAATCACTTCGACACCTTGGCCAGTAGAAATTGTGGCTTCATCAGTTGGAAGTGTTTCTTCTGCAACTGTTGCATCTGGTGATGCAGAAGCGGTTGGTGACTCTTCAATTGCCACAGGAATATCTGGCGTTGAGTTGTTAGAAACAATAATTTGAGCAAGGCCGGCCACAAACAATGAAGCCACTGAAATTGTGACTAACACTTTCCAAGAAACTTTTCGGGCTTCTTTAGGTTCACGCATGACATTGTTTTCAACAAGTAAATCTTGCATGGTTCGATCTACATGCATCTGCTCATCTTCAAATGCGGTCAGAAAAATTTGCTGATCAACATTTAGCTTGATTGCTATATTTCTTAAATGGCCACGCGCGTAAGTTTCGCCACCACATTGAGAAAAATTGTTTGCTTCCATTTCGCGAAGTAAAGTTCCGCGGATATTTGTGGCTGCCGAAAGATCATCGATGCTAAGGCCAGCATCTTTACGCGCCTTAGAAATCATTGATCCAAGTGACATTAGACATCCTTAATACAGGACAGGGTGAGGTCTAAGTGTAAGTCGCTCGGGGTTAGGGTGACTAGGTGCAGGTGTGAACAGAAGGGGTGAAACTTTCTCAGTAACCCTCCATTAACTCAGAATTAATACTCCCGAAGCGTTGCTAGCACTGAATCAAGTTCATCTGGCTTCACCAAGACGGTGCGGGCCTTGGAACCTTCGGAAGGGCCGACAATTCCGCGAGACTCCATCAGGTCCATTAAGCGACCAGCTTTAGCAAAACCAACACGCAACTTTCGCTGAAGCATTGAAGTAGATCCAAATTGTGTTCCAACAACAAGTTCAACGGCTTGGCACAAGATATCTAAATCATCGCCGATTTCTTTATCAACCATCTTCATTTGATTGACTGGCGCTGTCACATCTTCGCGATAGCGCGGCTTAAGTTGCTTCTTCACATGACTTGTAACTGCTTCAATTTCACGTTCAGATACATAGGCGCCTTGAATTCGGATTGCTCTGCTTGCACCCATAGGAATAAAGAGACCGTCGCCTTGGCCCACGAGTTTTTCAGCACCAGGGCTATCTAAAATAACTCGACTATCTGCAAGCGAGCTTGTAGCAAAGGACAAACGTGAAGGAACATTTGCTTTGATCAAGCCCGTTACAACATCTACTGAAGGGCGCTGTGTTGCAAGAACCAAGTGAATTCCAGCTGATCTTGCAAGCTGAGTTATGCGCACAACTGATTCTTCAACCTCTTTGGCGGCAACCATCATCAAGTCTGCAAGTTCATCAATAATTACCAATAAATATGGATAAGGCTCAACAACTCGATCGCTGCCTTCGGGAACGATTACCTTGCCCGCGCGAACCGCCTTATTGAAATCATCGATGTGTCTAAAGCCAAAGGTTGAAAGATCTTCATAACGAAGATCCATCTCTCGAACCACCCAAGTCAAAGCATCGGCAGCCTTCTTGGGATTAGTAATGATTGGAGTTATTAAATGTGGAATACCTTCGTAGGCATTGAGCTCTACTCTCTTAGGGTCAATCAAAACTAAGCGAACATCATCTGGTGTAGAGCGCATCAAGATCGAGGTAATCATCGCATTAATCATGGATGACTTACCGGCACCCGTTGCACCTGCCACCAAAAGGTGCGGCATCTTGGCAAGGTTTGCGCAGACAAAATTGCCTTCAACATCTTTACCTAAGGCCACAAGCATTGGGTGTAAATCTTGACCCGCAACTGTTGAGCGTAAAACATCACCTAAAGCAACAATCTCTCGATCAGCATTTGGAATTTCAATTCCGACCGCAGATTTTCCAGGGATCGGGGAAAGAATTCGAACATCACTGCTGGCAACAGCATAGGAAATATTCTTAGACAGCGCTGTAATTCTTTCTACCTTTACCGCGTTTCCAAGTTCGACTTCATAGCGGGTCACAGTCGGGCCACGCATAAAACCAGTTACCTTGGCATCAATTTCGAACTGTAGGAACACTTCAGTCAGCGCAGCTACTACAACTTCATTTGCTTTGCTCTTAGCCTTAGCGGCAGGACCTGCTCGCAATAGATCTGGAGCAGGAAGTTCATACTTCACATCGGCGGTCAGCAACAATTGTTCAGGACGCTTCACCGCCACAGTGTTTTCATTTACTGGAGGAACCGTTGCAAATGGTTCCTCTACCGGAAACTCTTCATCAAAGCTCTCTTCATCCAGTTCTTCATCATCAGCAGGTGTGTTCCATTGCGCAACCACTGGTGATTCAAAGGGAGGCGTGTCGGTAATCTCAAAATCTACTTCAACCTTTTCAGAACGCTCTGGTCGTTTAGACCAAATCCAGCTGCTTGCGGAAGCAATTCTTGCAAAGACCTGACTTACTGGAGTTGCTGTAATCACCAAAATTCCGAAAATAAAAACAATGAATAACACTGGATATGCCAACACCGAAGTCATCAGAGTTACAAGTGGGGTTGAAACTGCATAACCAAGCCAGCCGCCACCTTCACGCATCGCAGTTGCCCCGGTGCCAATAGAGCCATTGAGCAAGTGGGCTAATCCAGTTGAGGAAAGCAGTAATGCCAAAGTTCCAATAATGATTCGACCAGTCGCCTTTGAATCCTCTGGAACTCTAAATAATCTAAAGGCAAAATACAGAAGCACAACTGGTGCAAAGAAACCTATTTGACCAAACCCGCCATAAATAACTGAATACAGCGCTCTGCCAACAATATTGTCTGAGTGAAACCAGGTACCTGCTGTCGCGACAAGAGCAGAGATTAAAATTAGAAAGGCAATTCCATCACGCTGATGAGCAGGATCTAAATCACGAGCACCTCGAGCTACAAGGCGAACGGCACTTCCCAAAGATTTAGCAATGAAACGCCAAATGGATGCAAGGCCACGACCAAGAGCTCCGCCTACGGCTCCAGTCTTACTTTTTGCTTTTTTTCTTTTGGCCACACGCCCGATCGTAAAGGGTGAACAATTGTGAACCTACTAGGCGCGCCGTTGCTTAAACTTCAATAACGACAGGCACAATCATCGGCTTTCGGCGATGTTCTCCGCCGACCCAGCCTCCAATAGTTTTTCGCACAATTTGCGACAGTTGATGGGTACCGTTGTTGCCATCTGCAACTGCTATTGCAAGTGCCTTTTCAATTCTCATTTTGACTTCATCAAACATTGCAGCATCTTCATTAAAGCCACGGGCGTGAATATCGGGTCCTGCAACTATTTTTCCGCTTTGCGAATCGATAACTACCACGCATGAAATAAAACCTTCTTCGCCGAGAATTCTTCGATCCTTTAGTGAACTTTCGGTGATGTCACCAATGCTCTGCCCATCAACAAAGACAAAACCGACTGGTACAGCACCGACAACTTCTGCCTCGTGATTGACTAAATCGATGACGACTCCATTATCAACAATGAAAGTGTTGCCGCGAGGAACACCCGATTGGATAGCAAGCTCTGCATTTGCTTTCATGTGTCGCCATTCACCATGGATTGGCATTACATATTTTGGCTTTACGATGTTGTAGCAGTACAGCAATTCACCGGCTGCTGCGTGACCCGAAACATGGACCATTGCATTTGCTTTATGAACAACTCTGGCACCAAAGCGAGTTAACTCATTAATGACTCTAAATACTGAATTCTCGTTTCCAGGAATCAACGAGGATGCCAGAATGACCGTATCGCCTTCACCCACACGAATCTGATGGTCACCATTTGCCATTCGAGAAAGTGCTGCCATTGGTTCGCCTTGAGACCCAGTACAAATCAAAACAACATTGTCATCGTACTGATCCAGATCTTTTGCATCAATAACAAGATCGGCTGGTACATGCAGGTAACCCATGTCTTCAGCAATTTTCATGTTTCGAACCATTGACCGACCGATAAAAACAACCTTGCGCCCATGTTGTGCGGCAATATCAATTACTTGTTGAACTCGGTGAACATGTGAAGAAAAAGATGCCACGATCACTCGGCGTTTAGTCGATGAGATCACCCGATTGAGCGCAGGCATGATTTCGCGTTCAGAAGGAGTAAAGCCTGGAATGTCAGCATTTGTTGAATCGACCATGAACAAATCAACGCCTTCTTCACCAAGTCGCGCAAAAGTCCTTAAATCTGTAATTCGACCATCTAATGGAAGTTGATCCATTTTGAAATCACCGGTTGCAAGTACTCGACCAGCATCGGTGTTAATAACTACCGCCAACGCATCTGGAATCGAGTGGTTGACCGCAACAAATTCGAGCGTAAAGGGACCGATGTCTTCAGTTCCGCCTTCACGCACTTCACGAGTCAATGGGGAAATTCTGTGTTCCTTCAACTTTGCAGTTATTAATGCCAGCGTCAAAGCTGAACCATAAATCGCGATATCACCACGCTCGCGCAATAGATATGGAACTGCGCCGATATGGTCCTCGTGGCCATGAGTTAAGAAGATTGCTACAACATCCTGAAGTCGATCTCTGATGTATGAAAAATCGGGCAAAATCAAATCAATTCCAGGCTGATTATCTTCTGGAAACAAGACACCACAATCAACAATAAGTAGCTTTGATTTGTATTCAAAAACGGTCATGTTGCGACCAATTTCAGTTAATCCACCAAGTGCGACAATTCGCAAACCGCCATCAACAAGTGCGGGCGGAGTACTTAAGTTTGGGTGTGGATGATTCATTAGTTAACTGCGACGCCACCAGCACGCAGATCTTCGCGCAACTGCGCAATCTGTGCATCTGTTGCATCGACGAGTGGAAGACGAGTGTGGCCGCCAGGTAGGCCCATAAGTGTGAGCGCAGCTTTAGTAAGAATTGCACCTTGAGTGCGGAATGTACCCGTGAATACAGGAAGAAGTTTTTGATGAATCTCTAGTGCGCGAGCTGCGTTTCCGGCAAACCATGCATCAAGTAGTTCGCGTAAATCCTTACCCACTGTATGTCCACACACTGAAACAAAACCAACAGCACCGACCGACAGCAATGGAAGGTTAAGAATGTCATCCCCTGAATACACGGGAATTCCACAACGCTTGATTACCCACGATGTAGATGCCACATCACCCTTTGCATCCTTTAGCGCAACAATGCGTGGGTGTTCAGAAAGTCGAACAAGAGTGTCAGGTTCAATTGGAACACCAGTACGACCTGGAATGTCGTACATCATCATTGGAAGATCGGTTGCATCAGCAACTGCACGGAAGTGAGCTTCGATTCCGGCTTGTGGTGGTTTGTTGTAGTACGGGGTTACAACCAGTAATCCATCAGCGCCAGCTTTTTCGGTGCGCTTTGCCTGGTTGATTGAATACTCAGTTTCATTATCACCAGCACCAGATAAAACTTTAATTGTGGGCCCAACCGTATTTCGAACAACGCGGATGATCTCTTCTTTCTCAGAAGATTTTGTGGTTGGAGCTTCACCCGTTGTTCCATTGACAACAATTCCATCATGCCCGTTTGCCACAAGATGAGCAGCAATTTTTTCAATACCGGCCCAATCAATCTCCCCTCCTTTTGTGAAGGGGGTAACCATTGCCGTCAGTAGTCGTCCAAATGGGGCAGCAGTTGTCATGCGCCGAACTCTACCCGTATTAAGGGGCGACTCGTCCAGACTTTTCAAAGGCTCCGTATGTAAGTGGCATTAATTTTGCAAATTCCACCTCCATTTTCTCTGCAACCATCTCAATTTCACGTTGAGGGTAGCTCGGAAAATGGGAGCCTTCGCGGCCAGTACGTAAAGAAAGAAAGTTCATGAGCGCTCGGGCGTTCATAGTTACATACATTGATGAATATGTGGCGACAGGCAACACGGCTCGTGCAACTTCACGTGCCACGCCGGCTTCAAGCATTTTTACGTAGCTCTCATATGCAACTACATATGCCGCTTTCATAGATTCAACAGTTAAATCAAACTGCTCTTTTGTTCCATCGACAAATGTGTACGCACCAGTTTTACCAACCTGAACGAGTTTGCGTTCAGCAGATGGAACATAGAAAACTGGCTTTAACTCGCGATAGCGGCCGCTCTCTTCATTGTATGAAGCGATGCGATGGCGCATAAATTCGCGGAAAACAAAAATTGGCGCAGAAATAAAGAAGGTCATCGATGTGTGTTCAAAAGGTGAACCATGACGTTCGCGTGCCAGGTAATTAATCAAACCCGCAGATCGCGCTGGATCTTCACCGATTTCATCCATTGATTGTTCACCAGCCGTTGACACGCGTGCGGCCCAAATTACATCGGCATCACTTGCACTAGATTTTACTAATTCAACGGTCACATCATCGCGATAAATAATCTCTTCACTCATGGTGGCACCCTATCCAGTAGCGGCTATGAGCTCATGGATTTATACGGCACAATAAGCGCGTGTCCAAAGTTGCCTCCGCCACTCTGCGGGATTCGCTGAGCGTTTCTTTGACTGTTGGAGCCTATGGTGTGGCCTTTGGCGCAGCGGCGGTAGCAAATGGTTTTTCAGTACTTCAAACTTGCCTGCTATCTCTACTGACTTTTTCTGGTGCATCACAATTTGCAGTTGTTGGTGTAATAGGTGCCGGTGGATCAGCTATCAGTGGAATTGCCACCGCATCATTGCTTGGTGTTCGAAACGCTTTATACGGAGTAATCATGGCTCCGCGTTTACAGGTAAAAGGTTGGAAGCGCGTTGTTGCAGCGCAAGTAACAATTGATGAATCAACCGGTGTTGCACTTGGTCAAGAACCACGTGGTGTCGATGCGATGCGTAAAGGCTTTTGGTACACCGGAATTGGTGTCTTTGTCTTTTGGAATTTCTTTACTTTGGCAGGAGCATTGGGTGCTCAAGCGATGGGTGATGTCCGAGCATTTGGTTTAGATTCCGCCGTTCCTGCCGCATTTTTGGGTCTTGTGTGGCCTCGATTGACGGGAAATTTTGAAAGAGCTCTCGCAGTTGGTTGTGCAATCTTTGCAATAGCAATGACCCCGATACTTCCAGCGGGTTTACCAATTATTGCCACCGCTTTTATCGCAATTGCAGTGGGGTTAAAGCGATGACTGCCCAAACTATGACAACACTGTGGATTGCAACTATCGGAACAAGTCTTATCGCTTTTCTTTTGAAATACTCTGGGCATTCGGTACCAGAGCGCTGGCTTTCACACCCAAAGATTCAAAGAATCAACGCGTTAATTCCAATCGCGTTACTAAGTGCTTTGGTTGCTGTGCAGAGTTTTTCTGAAAAATCCCAACTGATGTTCGATCAACGCTTGGTTGGTCTGGTTGTGGCAATTATCGCACTGATGCTCAAAGCACCATTTCCAATTGTTGTACTTTCCGCAGCGATTTCATCGGCTGCGGTATACAACTGGCTTTAGATAATTCCTAGGCTTTGAAGTTTTGCCTTTAGATCATTATCTGAAGGTTCAGTTAAGTATGTTCCATCTGAAAAAACAATTACCGGAATTGACTTAGCTCCACCATTAATTTCGATTACCTTGTCAGCAGCTGTTACATCTGCATCAGTATCAATTTTTGTGTATTCAACGTTGAGCTCTTTTAATAGTCGCTCTGATCTACGGCAATCTCCGCACCAATCGGCACCATACATAGTGATTTGATCTTTAGACATTTGATTGCTCCTTACATGAATTTATCAAGGCCATGGGTTAGGCCTGGTGTGTTAACAATCTTTCGTACGCCAAGAATAACTCCTGGCATAAATCCTGCACGATCAATTGAGTCGTGACGAATAGTTAAGGTCTCCCCTAGTCCACCAAACAAAACCTCTTGGTGGGCAACTAGTCCTCGAGCACGAACTGAGTGCACTGGAATTCCATTGACTGACGCACCGCGAGCACCTGGTAGCGAAGTTGTTGTTGCATCTGGCATTGCATCAAGCCCGGCATCCTTACGCGCAGATGCCATTAATTCAGCGGTGCGAGCTGCTGTGCCTGATGGCGCATCCACTTTGGCTGGGTGATGTAGTTCAATAATTTCTGCAGACTCGAAGTAGCGCGCTGCTTTCTCTGCAAACTCCATCATCAACACTGCGCCAATTGCAAAATTTGGTGCGATTAGAACGCCAACTGAAGGATTTTGGGTTAACCACCCTTTAACTGTTGCAAGCTTTGCGTCATCGAAACCAGTTGTGCCGACCACTACGTTAATTCCATTATTGATAAGAAATTCCAGATTACTCATCACGCTATCTGGTGTAGTGAAATCTACGACAACGTGAGCTGCAGATCCCTTCAGCTGTTCTAGAGAATCGCCTAGATCCAAGGCAGCTACCAAAGCTAAACCATCAGTAGCTTCAACAGCCTTAACAACTTCTGAGCCCATTCGACCACGAGCACCTAAGACGGCAACATTGATCATTTACTTAACACCTTCTCAAACTTTGACTCTGATTTGAATGGACCAACGAGAGCTAGCGTAGGCGTTTTAGTCAGAAACGCGCTAGCAATTTCCTTAATGTCTGTAGCGTTTACGCGTGCAATGGCCTTGAGGATTTCATCAAAGTCCATGACATGGCCATACACAATCTCATTTTTACCAATTCTGCTCATGCGTGAACCAGAGTCCTCTTGGCTCAGTACGAGGGAACCACGGACAGCACCCTTGGCGCGCTCGATTTCTTCATGCGACATTCCATTATCTGCAACATCGGCTAATACTTCACGAATAATTTCGACGACTTCAATTGCCTTTGATGGATTACACCCTGCATAAAAACCAATCTGGCCACTGCCAGCAAACTGTTGTGCGTAGGCATAGACAGAATATGCAAGGCCGCGTTTTTCGCGAATCTCTTGGAACAAGCGAGATGACATTCCCCCACCCAAAGCAGATGCCAAAATTCCCATCGCAAAACGACGATCATCGTGGCGAGCTACGCCTTCCATGCCATAAAACATGTGCGCCTGCTCTGTTGGCCGCGAAATCAGACCAACTGATTGTTGTGGGCTCTTTTTTACCGGAGTATTTGGACGAATAACTGGAGCACCAGTTACATCCAGAAAACCATCCTGTGAAAGTGCTGCTTCAACCATCGCTACAACTTTTTTGTGTTTGATGTTTCCGGCAACTGCAACAACTAAATCCTGTGGCAAGTAGCGCTTCTTGTAATAGTTAAACACAGAAGCACGGGACATATTGTTGATTGAATCAATTGTTCCCAAAATCGGGCGACCCAACGGCGTATCCCCGTAATAAGTTTCAGCGTATAAATCATGAACTAAGTCGCTGGGATCATCATCACGCATCGCGATTTCTTCTAGAACTACTTTGCGCTCTGCATCTACATCAAGGGCTGTGACAATAGAAGATGTAATCAAGTCTGAAACAACATCGATTGCCATGGGTAAATCAGTATCAATTACACGAGCATAGAAGCAGGTGTATTCCTTGCTGGTAAAGGCGTTCATCTCGCCACCGACTGATTCAATCGATGATGAAATTTCTAAAGCATTACGTCGTTTCGTTCCTTTAAAAAGTAAATGCTCTAGAAAGTGAGAAGCCCCAGCAACTGCCGGGGTTTCATCACGCGAACCAATATTTACCCAGATACCGATCGCGGCGCTGCGTACCGAAGGAACTTCTTCAGTAACGATACGCAGACCGCTAGGCAAAACTGAACGACGAACGCTCATTTATTCAGCAGAACCTGTAGTTCCATCTTCAAGCACGGGAACCAAAGACAACTTGCCCTTTGGATCAATCTCGCCGATTTCTACCTGAATCTTGTCGCCAACCTTCATGACCTCTTCTAGGTTTTCAATGCGCTTTCCACCATGCATCTTGCGAATCTGAGATACGTGGAGCAAGCCATCTTTACCTGGCATCAATGAAATGAATGCACCAAATGCGGCAAGCTTCACAACGGTACCTAGGTATCGCTCGCCAACTTCTGGCATCTGTGGGTTTGCAATTGCATTGATTTGTGCGCGAGCAGCTTCAGCTGATGGACCATCGGTTGCGCCGATGTAAATTGTTCCATCATCTTCAATTGAAATATCTGCGCCAGTTTCATCTTGGATTTGGTTGATGATCTTGCCCTTAGGCCCGATTACCGCACCAATCTGATCAACTGGAATCTTTACAGAGATGATTCGAGGAGCGTATTGGCTCATCTCATCTGGTGCATCGATTGCTTCATTCATGACATCTAGAATCGCAAGACGCGCTTCCTTAGCCTGTAAAAGTGCGCCAGCAAGAACTGATGCTGGAATTCCATCAAGCTTTGTATCTAACTGCAAAGCTGTAACGAAATCTTTAGTTCCGGCTACCTTAAAGTCCATGTCTCCGAATGCATCTTCTGCACCCAAGATATCTGTCAAAGCAACGTATTCAACCTTGCCATCAACATCATCTGAAATTAGACCCATTGCAATACCTGCAACTGGTGCGCGTAGTGGAACACCTGCGTTAAATAGTGCAAGCGTTGATGCACATACAGAACCCATAGATGTTGAACCATTTGAACCAAGCGCTTCAGAAACCTGACGGATTGCGTAAGGGAATTCTTCGCGGCTTGGAAGTACAGGAATCAATGCGCGCTCAGCTAATGCACCGTGACCGATCTCGCGGCGCTTTGGTGTACCAACACGACCTGTTTCACCAGTTGAATATGGTGGGAAGTTGTAGTTGTGCATGTAACGCTTGTGATTCTCTGGATTCAAAGTATCGAGCTGTTGCTCCATCTTAAGCATGTTAAGCGTTGTGATTCCAAGAATCTGAGTCTCTCCGCGCTCGAAGATTGCCGAACCGTGTACGCGAGGAATAACTTCTACCTCTGCAGAAAGCGCACGAATATCGCGAAGACCGCGACCATCGATACGAATCTTGTCGCGCAATACGCGCTGACGTACAAGCTTCTTGGTCAATGAACGGAACGCTGCAGGAACTTCCTTTTCACGTCCTTCAAATTGAGCACTTACAGATTCCTTAACTGAAACAGAGATCTCATCGATCTTTGTTTCGCGCTCTTGCTTTCCAACAATTGTTAGCGCCTTGGCAAGGTCATCCTTAGCTGCCTTTTCAACGGCTGCGAAGACATCATCCTGGTAATCCAAGAACACTGGGAACTCTGCAGTTGGCTTTGCGGCAACCTTTGCAAGCTTTGCCTGAGCATCACAAAGAATCTTGATGAATGGCTTTGCTGCATCTAGTCCTTGTGAAACAACTTCTTCAGTTGGAGTTGGTGCGCCACCCTTGATTAATTCAATAGTGCGCTCTGTAGCTTCTGCTTCAACCATCATGATTGCAACATCATCCTTAGTTACGCGACCTGCAACAACCATGTCAAAGACTGCGTTAGCAACCTGTGAGTGGTTAGGGAATGCAACCCACTGACCATCAATCAAAGCAACGCGAACGCCACCGATTGGACCAGAGAAAGGAAGTCCTGCAAGTTGAGTAGACATAGATGCTGCGTTGATTGCAATAACGTCATACATATGATCTGGATCTAGTGCCATTACTGTCACAACGATCTGAACTTCATTACGAAGTCCCTTAACAAATGATGGGCGTAGCGGACGATCGATCAAACGACAGGTAAGAATTGCATCCTCTGATGGACGACCTTCACGACGGAAGAATGATCCTGGGATACGACCAACTGCATACATCTTCTCTTCAACATCTACTGTCAAAGGGAAGAAATCAAATTGATCCTTAGGTGTCTTTGATGCAGTTGTTGCCGAGAAGATCATTGTTTGATCATCTAAGTAAACTGCTGCAGCTCCTGCTGCCTGGCGCGCTAGGCGACCTGTTTCAAAACGAATCTCTCGTTTTCCGAACTTTCCGTTATCAATTACTGCAACGGCTGACTGAACCTCTTGACCCTCCATGGGTCCTCCTCTTTTTAGATTGAAAAGCGCGACACATTTGTTGCACTTTGTAATCTGCCGAGAGAATGAATCTTCGATCGAAGTTCACGCGCACTATTTCTCTTTAGAGAAAGTTTGCGCGGAAACCACTACCGAGGACCATCGCTCTGCGGCAGATTGGTTTTACTTAATTAGCGGCGAATACCGAGCTTCTCGATAATTGCGCGGTAACGGTTGATATCTGTCTTCGCTAGGTATTGAAGGATGCGACGACGACGACCAACTAACAACAAAAGACCACGACGGTTGTGGTGATCATGTGGGTTAGCCTTCAAGTGATCAGTGATCTGATCAATTCTCTTTGAAAGTAGCGCTACCTGAGCTTCAGGTGATCCAGTGTCAGTAGGAGTAGAACCGTACTGAGCAATGATTTCCTTCTTTACTTCTGGTGTTAATGCCATTTCTTGTTCTCCTTATGTACTGAGCACGAGGGCTTCTCGGTTTGATTCACGAGAAACTCGCTAACTCGATTGAAGGGCAAGGGTAACAGTCAGGCTCGTTATCCATGAAATCGAGGTAAATCCCCCGCTTAGAGCTCGGTCAATCGACGGGCTTCGGCGCAATCCTTAGCCATTTGTTCTAGCAATGGTTCAAGGCCTTCAAATTTCAAGGTGTCACGTAATCGCCAGCCAAATTCAATGGTTGCTGATTTTGTATACAGATCTAAATCAACTTGATCCAATGCATAGGCTTCAACTTGTCGTCCACGAACGCCTTCAAAAGTTGGGTTTGTACCTATCGAAATTGCAGCAGGCCAGCGATCGATTCCGACAGTTAGCCAACCGGCATAAACACCATCTGAGGGAATCGTTTGGCCATCGATGTTGCCAAGGTTTGCCGTCGGATATCCGATTTCACGACCACGTTTTTCGCCGTGAACAACAATTCCATCAAGTCGGTGTGGACGAGTCAACATATCGCGCGCAGCTTCTACCTGGCCATCAACAATTGCTTTTCGGATTCGAGTCGATGAAATGTTTTCATCATTTTCTGCCTGCAAATCTAAAACAACCGTTTCAAACTCTGGGTGCTTTTTTAGTGATTCAACGTTGCCAGCAGCTTTAAAGCCATACGTGAAATTTGCTCCGACAATTACAGTCGATGCCTTCAGTTGCTCCACTAAAACCTTATTGACGAAATCTTCTGGAGCCATTGCTGCAAACTCTTTAGTGAACTTGATAACCGCAACCTGATCCGCGTTATGGATTTTGAGCAGTTCGATTTTGTCACTCAAAATAGTTAAAAGTGTGGGAGCTCTTTCAGGTGCAAAAATAGACACCGGATGTGGATCAAAAGTAAGTGCAATGATTTTCTCATCACCGGCAAGTACCTTTGCACGGTTGAGGATCTGCTGGTGTCCTTTATGGACTCCATCAAAATTTCCTATTACAACGATGCTCATCTGCTCATTATCTCAGAATCAATGCGCTGCCGCGAATACAGCAATCGGCTTTGCTTTGCCAGCTACATTATTGAGCAATGCAATTAACTCATTGGCCGTAGATATACCTGCATGAATGCCTTCTGTCGGGTTTGGCGAAAGATTTCTGCCAAATGAAAGCTCTAGCTTTTCATCTAGTGAGATATCTCGGACAGGAAAAGTAGCTCGCGCAACATCAGATAAATCCAAAGTAGAAAATTCACCAGCCTTTAATTCAGCAAGAGAAACTGCGCCATCTAGACCAAATCCAGCAACCCGCGTACGTCGCAAGGCAGACAGGTGTCCACCAACCTTTAGCGCATCACCACAATCTCTGGCGATAGAGCGGATGTATGTTCCAGCAGAGCAAGTAACTTCTATATCAACCTCAACCTGTGTGCCAATGTGTCTAATAGCCAAAACATCTAATTGTGAAATTGTCACTTCACGGGAAGCAAGGACTACAACTTCGCCAGCACGAACTCGATCGTAAGCACGTTCGCCCGCTACTTTCACGGCAGATACTGAACTAGGTCGCTGCATAAATGTTCCACGCATTATGTTCAACTCTGCATGAATCTGTTCGTCGGTAATATTAGACGCATCAAAGGTTGCAATCACTTCACCTTCAAAATCATCTGTGATTGTGGATATACCTAAAACTATTGTTGCTTGGTAACTCTTGTCACCATCGGTGATGTATTGCAAAAGTCGGGTTCCATTATTAAAGCCAAGAACCAAAATTCCCGTAGCCATAGGGTCAAGAGTTCCGGCATGACCAACTTTTCGAGTGTTTAAAGCTCTTCGCCCAATTGCCACAACATCGTGACTTGTCATGCCTGGTTCTTTATCTACAACCAAAAACCCGTGCTCGTAGATTATGTGGGTCACAATTAATCTTCAATAACACGTGGAGCTTTGTAAGGATCTTCTCCCCCTGCATACTGAGCATTCTTGCGAAGCGCAGCAACTTGAGCGTCTTGCTCATGGACTTTTTCAAGCAATGAATCAAGGGCTTTTGCGCTCTCTGGTAATCCATCTTCAAAGAATTCAATGCTCGGTGTAATGCGAAGGCCAAGCTCGCGACCAAGTGCCGATCTAATTGCGCCCTTAGCGCTCTCGAGAGCCGCTGCAGTTGCAGCGCGCTCATCGAGATCACCAAGAACGGTATAAAAGATTGACGCTTGTTGTAGATCGCCGGTAACACGCGCATCCGTGACAGTCACAAAACCCAGACGTGGATCTTTGATCTTCGTCTCAAGCAAGTTTGCTACTACCACTTTGATGCGGTCGGCAACCTTAAGTGTGCGGTGTGATTGACCCATTTCTTATGCTCGCTTTTTCTCGCGCATCTCGAAACACTGAACGATATCGCCAGGTGCGATCTCCTTCATGTTTCCAAGGCCAATACCGCACTCAAATCCTTCACGGACTTCGGTGGCATCATCCTTAAAGCGCTTGAGTGAATCAATCGTTAAGTTATCAACCAAAACTGCTCCATCACGCAAAATTCGGGCCTTAGCGTTACGACGGATGATTCCATCCTTAACGACAGATCCAGCAATGTTTCCAGCCTTTGAAGATTTGAAGATTTCGCGAACTTCGGCGGAACCGATAATTGCTTCTTCGTACTCTGGCTTTAGCAAGCCCTTCAGAGATAGTTCAATCTCTTCAATTGCATTGTAGATAACAGAGTAGAAGCGAACTTCAACGCCTTCTTGATCAGCAAAGATTGCAGTTTGTGGCTCAGGCTTAACGTTAAAGCCGATCACAACAGCAGTTGATGCAGATGCCAAAGTGATGTCGCTCTTGGTAATCGCACCTACGCCGCGGTGAATAACGCGAAGATCTACTTCTGCGCCAACATCCAACTGCATCAATGCATCTTCTAGAGCTTCTACAGATCCACTTACGTCACCCTTAAGAATAAGGTTGAGCGTAGAGATCTTGGATTGCTCCATGAAGTCTTCCAGCGATACCTTCTTGCGAGCTTTTGCCAATTGAGCATTTCGTTCTGCGGCTTGACGCTTTTCAGCAATCTGACGCGCGGTACGGTCTTCATCTGCAACAAGGAAGGTGTCACCCGCACTTGGAACAGATGTGAAACCTAGAACCTGAACCGGACGAGATGGTCCAGCAGTTTCTACATTGTCACCATTTTCATCCAACATCGCACGAACACGACCAAATGCGCTACCAGCAACAATCGCATCACCGATCTTTAGAGTTCCACGCTGCACAAGAACGGTTGCAACTGGTCCACGACCACGATCGAGGTGGGCTTCAATAGCAACACCGCGAGCGTCATCTTCAGCGATTGCGCGAAGATCAATTGCTGCATCTGCTGTTAGAAGAATTGAATCAATCAGTTGATCGATACCGATTCCTGACTTGGCGGAAACATTTACGAAAATTGTCTCGCCACCGTACTCTTCAGCGATCAAGTTGTATTCGGTCAATTGCTGACGAACCTTGTCTGGGTTTGCGCCTTCTTTATCAACCTTATTAACTGCTACAACAATTGGAACTTCAGCGGCTTGAGCGTGGTTAAGCGCTTCAATCGTCTGAGGCATGATTCCGTCATCTGCTGCCACTACAAGAACGGCAATGTCAGTTACCTTGGCACCGCGGGCACGCATCGCTGTAAACGCTTCGTGACCTGGTGTATCGATAAATGTAATTGCACGATTAACGCCATCATGATCATGGTGAATTTGGTATGCACCAATGTGCTGCGTGATTCCGCCAGCTTCACCCTTCATAACCTCTGACTTACGAATCGCATCAAGCAACGATGTCTTACCGTGATCGACGTGACCCATAACAGTTACAACAGGTGGACGCGCCACCAATGATTCTGGATCAAGATCAGAAATCTCACCTGCAAGATCGATATCAAAGTCTTGAAGTAGTTCGCGGTCTTCATCTTCAGGGCTAACAATTTCAATGCTATAACCCAGTTGAACACCAAGAATTTCAAAGGTATCTGCATCAACTGATTGTGTAGCTGTCACCATTTCACCTAAGTGGAATAGCGCGGCAACTAATGCTGCTGGATCTGCACCAATCTTGTCTGCAAAGTCTGCAAGTGATGCTCCACGACGCATGCGAATTGGAGTCTTGCCATCACCGTGAGGAACAACTGCGCCACCAAGTTGTGGTGCCTGCATATTGTCGAATTCATCGCGCAAAGCCTTACGTGATTTTTGTTTACGTCCTGACTTCTTGCTTGCATTCTTACCAAATGCACCACCTGCGCCACCGCGTTGTGGTGGACGACCGCCACCAGGACGTTGAGGACCACCACTTGGTGCTCCAGCTCCTGGCGTATTTGATTTATACGGAGAAGTTGAGGCGGGCGAACTTCCTGGACGTGGTGCAAAACCTGGACCACCTGATGCAGGACGTGGTGCACCTGGACGTGCAGCAAAACCTGGGCGCACAGAACCTGGACGCGATCCCGCCATTCCTGGACGTGGTGCACCAGTTCCTTGTGAACCAGCTGGTCGTTGCGGTGGACGTGGAACTGCGCCACCTGTTGAAAATGGATTATTTCCTGGACGTGGTGGACGCGGAACAGCGCCACCAGTTGAAAATGGATTGTTTCCAGGTCGCGGTGCTGGTGCAGCCGGCTTTGTTGCTGAAGCAGCAGGTGGAGTTACACCATTTTCTGCCGCACGCTGAGTTGCTTCAGTTTTGGCAGCTTCATGCTTGGCCGCTTCTTCCTTATTTGCAATCGCCTTAGCTTGCTCAAGTTTAAGCGCTTCAATATCTACGCCGAGCTCTGCTGCAAGTTCTGCAGCTTGTTCAGCGCTAACTTCACCCTTTGGCTTTGCTGCAGCTTTCTTAGCCGCCGCCTTTTTGACAGGCTTTTTTTCCTCGACCGGTTTTGCATCGGGATACATTTCGATCAGCTTGCGCACTACTGGCGCTTCTACTGTTGATGATGCGGAGCGAACAAACTCGCCCATTTCTTGGAGTTTTGCAAGAACAACCTTGCTCTCCATACCGAGTTGTTTTGCCAACTCATGTACGCGGACCTTTGACACATTTCTCCTGTCTTGGCCCGCATTTCTCAAATGCAAGCCTTAGTTGAACGACCTCATAGTTCTAACGAGCTCATTTGAGTTTCATAACTTTCATATCCATTCGTTTGTTAGTTAGTACTGCTGAAGAAATTTCAGAAGTTCTGATACATCGACCGCTTTCTCTTGCTTGAAGGCAAAACGAAAAGCGTTCCGAGCTATCGCAACTTCTGCACAATTCTTGTGGAGCCAAGCGCCTCGACCTGCTGAGCCACCCTTGAGATCTGGAATCACTTTTCCATCAACCAAGACCACACGAATTAGTACTGAAGGATTTGCCCGCTTGCGGCAGCTAATGCAGCTACGAACAGGAAGGGAGGAATCCAACTGGCTCATGGTATCCAATGACTCCCCTCGTCTCCTAATTACGCTCATGATTAGCGCGCTGAGTCTATGGGCGCGCTTTCAACGGTATCTGGGTGAATATCAATTCGCCATCCCGTTAGTCGTGCAGCCAGCCGGGCGTTTTGGCCATCCTTTCCAATCGCCAAGGAAAGTTGGTAATCGGGAACTGTGACCTTTGCACTTCTTGATGCAAGATCTGTTATTTCAACTTTGCTTACCTTTGCAGGTGCAAGTGCTGCTGCAACAAACTCTGCAGGATCTTCAGACCAATCCACAATATCTATCTTCTCTCCGTGAAGTTCATCCATAACTGCGCGTGCACGAGATCCCATTGGACCGATGAGAGAACCTTTAGGACTTACTCCTGCGCGATGACTTTTCACTGCAAGTTTTGTGCGGTGCCCTGCTTCTCTGGCAACGGCCATTATTTCAACAATTCGATCATTGATTTCTGGAACTTCAAATGCAAAGAGTTGTATTACAAGAGCTGGATGAGAACGGGACAACATAATCTCTGGACCCTTTAAACCTTGCTTTACTTCAACTACAAAGCACTTAATGCGATCACCGTGATTGTAAATTTCACCTGGAACTTGCTCTTGCGGTGGAATTCGACCTTCGACGCGGCCAAGATTAACGTTAATCATTTTTGGATCGCGACCTTGCTGGACTACACCAGAAATCACATCGCCGACTGTAGTTGTGAACTCTCCAACGATTTCAGCATCATTGGTTTCGCGCATTTTCAACTTAATGATTTGGCGAGCTGTTGATGTAGCCATTCTGGAAAAACCATCCGGTGAATCAACTTCTTCACCTGTACGAGTTCCGTCCTCGCCAAAAATAGGAACAAGGATTGAAATTTCACCAGTCTCGCGATCTAGGTGGGCTCTAGCATGTCGTTTAGCAGTGTCTGTTTGGTTGTAGGCACCCAATACTGCAACTTCGATGGCATAGATAAGTTCGTCTAAGGCAATATCTTTTTCAGTTGTAAGGGCAGCCAATGCTGACATCTCTACATGCATTAGATCTCATCCTTACGATTGAATTCGATCTCAACTGTGGCTTTCTTAACATCTGCAAAGTTAACTTCGTGGGTCTTCATGCGGCCCTTAATATTTTCTATCAGAATTGCCCGAACTTCATCGAACTCAGTTAGGCGGCCTGAAACTTCGGAATCGTCATTTAAGGTAACTTTAATAATTCGAGTGATGTTTTTCGTCCAGTGCCGAGGCAAAGTTAGTGGGCGTTCAATTCCTGGTGAGGTAACTTCTAAAGTAAAAGCTTCCGTAAGAAGTGGTGAATCATCCAGAATCGCAGAAATTTCGCGGCTTACAAGGGTTACTTCATCAAGGCTTAAAGGCTTTAAACCATCAACCATGCAGGTGACGATTCGGTGATTTCCGGGATTGCTTGTGAAGACATCTTCAAGAAAGAAGCCCGCGTTTTCTACAGCAGGGCGAATCAAATCGGCTATTGAATCTTTAAGGGCCACAGTTCTCTTCTTTCTATTAAGTTGTGGCGCAAGTGTAACGCAAGTGATTAGAAGGTTTCAATTCCTACCTTGATGATCAGTGCAAGGGTTACAACCAAGAAAACTTTACGGACCAAGGTTGAACCACCCTTAATAGCAAGGCGAGAGCCCACAATTGCTCCTGAAATATTGGCAACGCCCAGAATGATTCCAATTTGCCATATAACTGCGCCATTTAATCCGAAGACCAAAATTGCACCAACGTTAGTGGCTACATTGACCACCTTTGCAATTGCACTTGCAGTGATGAAGGCGTATCCAAGTGATGCCACCAGTATGAGCATCAGGAAAGAGCCAGTCCCCGGTCCAAAAATTCCATCATAGAAACCAATAACCGCGCCAGCGAAAGCAGCAATCTGAATTCTTTGTTTTGGTAAGTGGCGAAGGTTTTCAAACTTTCCTAGGTCAGGTTTAAACCAGGTATAGATCGTTACAACAATAAGAAGAACCAACACCATGGGTCTCATGCTGCTCGTTGGGATTCTTGAAGCTAGTACCGCTCCCCCTGCAGAACCTATAAAGGCAGGAACCCCCATGCCAAGCAAGATTTTTGGATCTGGTTTGATTTGTTTGCGATATAACGCGGCTGCAGTTGTTGTACCAAAAACCGCAGACAACTTATTTGTACCTAAAACTTCAGCAGTTCCCGAATTAGGTAAACCAATCAACAATGCAGGTAACTGGATCAAACCACCACCGCCAGCAATTGAATCTACAAAGCCCGCAAAAAATGAGGCAGCTAGAAGAAATAAGCCGGTGGCAAGGGTGAGTTCGTACACTGCAATTACTTCAGCAGATCTGCAATGGCAGAAACTGCAGAGGTAAGTGCAACTTCCTTTTTATCTCCAGTTTTGCGAAGACGAACTTCGACATTGCCTTCAGCCAAAGCCTTTCCGACAACAACGATGACTGGATTACCAATTAATTCGGCATCCTTAAACTTAACGCCAGGACTTGCATCGCGACGATCATCTAGCATCACCGAAATTCCTTGAGCTTCAAGATCAGTGCCAAGCTTGAGCGCAGTTTCAAAGAGAAGATCATCCTTACCAGCGGCCACAATATGTACCTTTGCTGGAGCTAATTCAGCAGGCCAATTAAGACCGATTTCGTCATGTGTTTGTTCTGCAATTGCAGCAACTGCGCGCGTAACACCAATTCCGTAAGAGCCCATTGTTACTACTTGAGACTTTCCGTTTTGATCCAAAACAGTCAGGTTAAGCGCTTCTGCATACTTTCGACCAAGTTGGAAGATATGGCCAATTTCAATTGCCCGATCAATAACAACAGATGTTGCACACTCTGGACATGCATCTCCGGCACGGACTTCGGCAGCTTCTACATATGAATCCGGTGTGAAGTCACGACCATTAACAACATTTCGCGCATGGCGATCCTTGGCATTAGCACCCGTCACCCATGATGTCCCTGGTGCAATACGTGGATCTGCATACACAGTAATTCCAGATTTCTTTGCATCTTGGGGCCCGATGTAGCCCTTAACAAGTGATGGGAATTTTTCAAAATCTGCATCTTCAAAAACTCGAAGTTCGTGAATTCCACCAAGATTTTCCTGGAAGCGCTTTAGATCTACTTCACGATCTCCTGGTACTAGTACACACACAGCTTTTCCATCGGCCATTAACATCACATTTTTAAGGGTGTGAGCACCTGTGTATCCGCCACCGAACTTGGTGTTAAGCAGCTCCACAAGTGTGTCGATTGTTGGCGTATTAGGTGAGTCAAAAGCTTCAATTGCGGGAACCTTGGAAGAATCTTCTGCATCTACTTTGGTAACCATCGCTTCGACATTTGCAGCAAAGCCACATTTTGGACACAACACATAGGTGTCTTCACCTGTTGGGCAAGGCGCAAGGAACTCTTCAGATTTAGATCCACCCATGGCACCTGATACCGCTTTAACAATGTTGTACTTCATACCTAGTCGATCAAAAGTCTTCACATAAGCATTACGGTGGTTTTGATAGGAAACTTCTAGGCCTGCTTCATCGACATCAAAGGAGTAAGAGTCCTTCATAACAAATTCGCGACCACGGATGATTCCACTACGTGGACGCGCTTCATCGCGAAACTTTGTTTGGATTTGATAAATGCTTAAAGGAAGATCTTTGTACGAGGAGTATTCGCCCTTAACCATCAGCGTAAACATTTCCTCATGAGTTGGACCTAAGAGGTAATCCCCACCTTTGCGATCCTGTAAGCGAAATAGTGAAGGACCGTACTCTTCCCAGCGATTTGTGGTTTCGTACGCTTCGCGCGGAAGCAGCGCAGGAAAATTAACCTCTTGAAAACCTGCGTTATCCATTTCTTCGCGAATCACTCGCTCAACATTTCGAAGCGTGATGACACCTAAAGGAAGCCATGAATAAATTCCTGCGGCTATTCGGCGTACATAACCAGCTCGAACTAATAACTTATGGCTTGCGACCTCGGCATCTGCTGGGTCATCGCGAAGAGTACGCAAAAATAGCGTAGACATTTTCAACATGCGACAAGCCTATCGAACATCAACTGACGGTTGCCCTGAAGCAACTCCGGCGGCTTCCATTTCTTCAGCTAAACGCATCGCTTCTTCAATAAGTGTTTCCACAATTTGTGCTTCTGGCACGGTCTTGATGACCTGACCCTTCACAAATATCTGCCCCTTGCCATTTCCGGATGCAACACCTAGATCTGCTTCACGTGCTTCACCCGGACCATTTACAACACATCCCATTACAGCTACACGTAAGGGAACAGTCATTCCTTCTAATCCGGCTTGTACCTTTTCAGCCAAGGTATAGACATCGACTTGTGCGCGTCCACATGATGGGCAAGAAACGATTTCAAGTTTACGTTGACGAAGGTTGAGAGATTCCAAGATGGAGATTCCCACCTTTACCTCTTCAACAGGGGGCGCAGATAAAGAAACACGAATCGTGTCGCCAATACCTTCGGCCAATAAAATACCAAAGGCTGTTGCAGATTTAATTGTTCCTTGGAAAAGTGGACCAGCTTCAGTTACTCCTAAGTGCAATGGATAATCACATTTAGCCGCCAAAATTCGATATGCGTTTACCATCGTTACTGGGTCATGATGCTTCACTGAAATTTTGATATCTGAAAAACCATGCTCTTCAAACAAAGATGCTTCCCAAAGCGCAGATTCAGCCAAAGCTTCTGGTGTTGCTTTTCCATACTTTGCAAGCAAGCGCGGATCAAGCGAACCAGCATTGACGCCGATGCGAATTGGAATACCAGCATCGCCTGCAGCTTTTGCTACCTCTTTAACTTTGTCATCAAATTGTTTAATGTTGCCAGGATTTACGCGAACCGCAGCACAGCCTGCATCAATTGCAGCAAAAATGTATTTGGGTTGAAAGTGGATATCTGCAATAACAGGGATCTGAGATTTCTTGGCGATCTGCGCTAAGGCATCAGCATCATCCTGGCTAGGAACTGCAACACGAACGATCTGGCAACCCGATGCTGTTAGCTCTGCGATTTGCTGCAAAGTTGCGTTGACATCAGCGGTCAGCGTTGTACACATTGATTGAACTGATACCGGTGAATCACTTCCAACACCGACTGATCCAACTTTTAACTGACGGGTCTTGCGACGAGGGTGCAGCGTTGGAGGTGGTGCGCTTGGAATTCCGAGATCAACCATGGCTTTATTCTGCACTACAAGAGCAAATTCTGCCGAATTAGAGGTTGAGCGTCACCGGATTAATCACATCGGCCACCAAAAGTAAGAGAGTCAATGTCGCCAAAACAACAAAAACCACCATTGTTATTGGAGTTAGTACTGTCACATCAATCGGTGCCGGACGTGGTCGACCACGCAAGCGAGCAAAGAATGCTCGGATTGAATCAGCAATTGCAACTGCCATGTGCCCACCATCAAGCGGCAAAATTGGTAACAGGTTAAAGACTCCGACAAAGATATTCAGGCTTGCAACGATTAAAACAAATGTTGCCAATCGCTCCATTGGCGTCAGCTTGTCGCTACCAACAGCTTCACCTGACACACGAGCAACACCGACAACCCCAACAAGTCCATTGGCATCGCGCTCTTCTCCGCGAACCGTTGCACCCCACAGCGCAGGAATTTTTTCCGGCAATTTACCCAGCGACTTGACGCTTTCTACTAGAAAATCCTTGGTGACGGTTGCTGAATTCTTAATAGAAACAAGTAATCCGGAACGCTTTAATCCAACATCGTTAACAATACCTAAGACATATCTCTTGGTGCCATCCAAATCTGTCAGTCTGGCAGATGTATTTACGGTGATTTCTTCACCATTTCGGCTTAGGACAAGGGTGAGTTCTGAACCCTTTGATTGGCGAATAACTTCGACATCTTTGTACCACTCTGTAACTTTCTTACCGTTAATTGAAACAATTTCATCACCCGGCAAAATTCCTGCAGCTTGAGCCGCTGAATTGGGAACAACTTCATTAATGACAGGAAGAACTTGATTAGTGCCAATTCCTGCAAAGAGTGTTAGCAGTAGAACAAAACCTAAAACAAAGTGAAGGAATGAACCCGCCCCTAAAACCACTAGCTTCTTGACAGATGAAGCTTTGTAAAAAGCACGGTCCTCTTGACCTTCAGGCATTTCATCATTTGGTGACATGCCTTCGATTTTGCAGTAACCGCCAGCTGGAATCGCCTTAACCCCAAACTCGGTTTCTCCGCGCTGAACAGACCAGATTCGCTTTCCAAAACCTACAAAAAACTCTGAAACCCACATGCCATATTTGCGTGCAGTTATGTAATGTCCAAATTCGTGAACCATTACGGAAAGTAGGAGCGCAAATACAAAGGCCAGAATTCCTAGAAGTTCCATTGCACACCTAACATGAGAAGTTGTCTCGAAGTATGCACGATACCGCTGACATCTTGGAAAAGCTCAATTATCGATCGAGAAGGTTCTGTGTGGGCGAGTATGTACTTCCGCTACGACGCTTAGCTATTGCGCTCAGGGCTTCCAGAACAACTCGATTAGCCAAAATTGCGGTGATGTCGGCAGAATCAAATGGTGGCGCAACTTCAACTACATCGATACCAACAATTGGCAATTCAAGACAAATTCTACGAACCGCTTCTAGTAATTCACGGCTGGTCATTCCACCCGGTTCAGGAGTACCAGTTCCGGGAGCCATCCCAGGATCTACAACATCGATATCTACTGATAAGAAAACTCCATCGCACCCATCTACCAATGTTGCAAATGATTCATCTAGCACTTCCTTTAATCCACGATGTTGAATCTCTGTCATCTCGTAAGAACGCATTCCTTGATCGCGCATCCAATTAAGGGTTGCATCTTCTGGCCAGTAACCACGAAGTCCTAACTGTAAGAAACGATCTCCGCGAACATAACCATTGTTAATTAAATTTCGCATGGGAGTTCCATGGCCCACTAATGCTCCGAATTGATCTTCGCCAGTATCAGCATGGGCATCAAAGTGAATAATCGAAATCTTGCCCATGCCGCGATGGGTTGCAATTCCTGCGACATCAGCAGATGCGATTGAGTGATCTCCGCCAAGTACAACTGGGATTATGCCGGCTCGAGAAATCTTTTCAGTTGCCGCTTTTAGAACAGCCAAAGAAGCCACAAGATCTCCGCCAGGCATCAGCAAATCACCAGCATCAAAAACCTTTAGATCCTTCAAGCCATCTGTTCGCAGTGCAAGGTGAGGCCTAGAACCATCATGCGGCAAGTAATCTCCCCCACGAATTGCTTGTGGCCCAAACTTGGCACCAGAACGATGTGAAGTGCCGCTATCAATTGGTGCGCCCAGAATGATTACATCGGCACCTTGGTAACTGCTTGGTACATCTAGATCACATGCGGGAATTCCTAGAAATGTAAAGTTTGGCCCGTACATGTTGCCATGATTTGTCACTTAGAAACCTTCACTCTCTTGCCGACAAACTGACCGGCAATAACAATCAGTAATGCCAAAATGAACATGGCTGAGCCAATCACATTGGCTTGTGCAGGGATTCCACGAGCGGCAGATGTGTAAACGAACTCAGGGAAAGTTTTGAGAGTTCCTGAATTGAAATTAGTAATAATGAAGTCATCAAAAGACAAGCTAAATGCCAAAAGCGCAGCACCTGCAATACCTGGAGCAACCAACGGAAGAGTCACTTTTCTAAATGTTTCTAACTCGTTTGCGTATAAATCCATAGCTGCTTGTTCCAGGCGCGGATCAAGAGATGCAATACGTGCCTTAACCGTAACTACGACAAATGAGATACAGAAAACTACGTGAGCAATAACTGTTGGCCAAAATCCTGGGTTAATCTGGAAAACAAGTAAAAGTGAAAGCAATGATGCACCCAAGACAATTTCAGGTGTCGCCATAGGCAAGAAAATCAGCAAGTTTGATGATGAACGACCTTTAAAGGCGTAACGTCCAATAGCAAAAGCGATCATAGTTCCTAGAATTGTAGAAAAGATGGTTGCCAGCAAACCTATCTTTATTGAGTTTCCTAAAGCGGTACAGACTTCTGGGGCACCACATGGATTTTTCCAATTATCTAAAGTGAAGCCCTTCCAGACCAGATTGGATTTACCCGAGTCATTAAATGAAAAGACGAAGGTGTAAGCAACTGGAATAAAGAGATAGGTGAAACCAAAAACTGCATAAATGCGGATTAGGTTTCGGCCAAACCAACGAGACAGCCGCGCATTGATGGGGATCGTTGGGATTGATGCATCCTTTTGCTTAGCGTGGACGGTCATACCAACTCTTCCGTTCCAGCTTTACGAATGTAGAGCGTCACCAGAATCAAAATCGCAGCCATTAAGGTAAAGGAGAGCGCGGCCGCAGTTGGATAATCAACAATCCTGAAATACCGCGATTCGATGACGTTTCCGATCATCTTTGTATTTGGGGAGCCCAAAATTGCAGCATTGACGTAATCACCAGCCGCAGGAATAAAGGTTAAAAGTGTTCCGGCAACAACACCTGGCATTGAAAGTGGAAGTGTCACCTTACGGAAAGTAGTAATTCCATTTGCGTAGAGATCACCCGATGCTTCCATGGTGCGTGGATCTATTCGCTCCAGTGAGGCGTATAAAGGTAATGTCATAAATGGCAGGAAGTTATAGGTCATACCCATAACAACTGCAAATGATGTAGAGGTCAGAGTTGTGCTTTCACTGATGAGCCCAACGGTGCGAAGGGTTGGAACGATAAAACCTTCTTCGCCAAGAATCTGCTTCCAGGCTACGGTTCTGAGCAAAAAGGAAACAAAAAATGGTGCAACAACCAGGACTAATAAGAAGTTCTTTAATCTGCCCGCCTTAAAGGCAATTGCATACGCCAGTGGGTAAGCAATTGCTAACGCCAAGACTGTTGCACACAAAGCAAAGATAAAAGAGCGCGCAAATTGTTCTTGGTTTTCAGTAAATGCATCAACATAGTTTGAAAAACGTAAAGTCTGCTCGTTCTGACCTGTGTCTCCCCCAGCTATTGGTGTCTGGGTAGATGTTTGTGCCAGGTTAACAATCGGCAAAATAAAGAAGGTAAAGAGAAAAAGAAAACCTGGTAGTAATAATAAATAAGGCAACTTCACCTTAGAAAAGGCGTTGCTCATTCTTCTTCAAGTTCCTCAGGATTTACTTCAAGTCCGGCTTCGACATCTTCATCTCCACGAAGTGCAAAAGTGAAACTAGGCTCCCAAGAAATAACTACTTCATCGCCTTTATCAAATGGTGCGACTCCGTCATCATTTTGCTCAAAGACCATGACCTCTTGTCCCCACGGCATCATTACCTGATACTGAGTTGAAACGCCGATGTAAGAGACATCTTCGATGCGACCGCCAGTTAACGTATTTCCACGAGTTGGTGTTCCGACAAGTGAGATGCGGAATTTTTCTGGGCGAATACCTGCATAGATTGAGTTATCAACGGCATGAGAACGCTTCTTTGGCATCGATATCTTTTGGCCGAATAGATCAACAACTAAGTTGTCACCGTCTGTGCCTTCGATACGACCCTTAATTAAGTTGGATTGGCCTAAGAAGTTCGCCACAAATGCAGTCTCTGGATTGTCATAGAGATCTGCTGGAGATCCCATCTGCTCGATTTCGCCCTCGTTCATAACTGCGATGGTGTCAGCCATGGTCATGGCTTCTTCCTGATCGTGAGTTACGTGAACGAAAGTAAGTCCAACCTCGCGCTGGATCCACTTGAGCTCAATCTGCATCTGACGACGAAGTTTGAGATCAAGTGCACCCAATGGCTCATCCAACAAAAGAAGTGCAGGACGGTTAACGATCGCGCGCGCTAGAGCGATGCGCTGCTGTTGACCACCTGATAATTGTGTTGGTTTGCGCTGCGCAAGATGTGGAAGTTCAACGAGTTCTAATACCTTGTTTACATCTGCATCGACACTTTTGATTCCGCGACGGCGAAGACCAAATGCAATGTTCTCAAAAATAGTTAAGTGAGGAAACAATGCATAGTTCTGAAAAACAGTATTAATTGGGCGCTGATATGGACGCTTAGTCGTGATATCAGTTGACCCTAAATGAATACTGCCAACAGTTGGCTCTTCCAACCCAGCGATCATTCGCAGAGTTGTTGTCTTGCCGCATCCTGAAGGCCCAAGTAATGCAAAGAATGAGCCTTCAGGAATTGTTAATGACAAATCATTAACTGCGGTGAAATCTCCGTACGACTTTGTGATCCGAGTAAGACGTAAATCTCCTCGAGTCGCAGATGAAACGTCAACCACTAGTTGCCGGCGGCCTTCTGGAATGCTTCGCTCCAAGTTGTTTCTTCAGCTGGAGTTAGTGAACGGAAGACGTTGAGCTTTGCTGACATAGCTGCATCAGGGAAGATGAATGGGCTTGCAGCGAGAGCTGGATCAATCTTTTCCATCTCAGCTTGCGCACCCTTAACTGGGCATACGTAGTTAACATATGCCGCAACTTCTGCCGCAATTGCTGGGTCATAGTAGAAGTTAATGAGCTTCTCAGCACTTGCCTTACCTTCTGCAGATGCAGTTGAAGGAATGATGAAGTTATCACCTGAGATTGTTCCACCTGAATCAGGAAGAGCGAAGTCAAACTTTCCTTCATTTTCAGCCTTCAAGATAAACATGTCGCCAGACCAGCCAATAACAGCTGTTGCATCACCTGATGTGAGGTCTTCTGCGTACTCATTACCCTTAACGCCACGGATCCAGCCATCAGCAATCTTCTTAGCCATGAAATCGACTGCGTTCATGAACTGATCTTCGGTGACTGTCTGAAGATTTACGCCCTGAGAAAGCAAGATGATTCCGATAGTGTCGCGCATTTCAGAAAGAACAACAATCTTGCCCTTGTTCTGTGGCGCAAATAGCTCATCAATTGTGCGAATTCCCTTTGGATTCTTTTCAACATTCCAACCAAATCCGCCCATGATTCCTTGCCAAGTCAAGGTCTGCTCACGGTTTGCATCAAATGAAGGTGATGCTAGTGAATCCAGAATGTTTGACTTGTTTGGAATGTTTGCAGTATCAAACTTTTGTGTGTAACCAAGACGGATCCAGCGAGCTGCCATCCAGTCAGTAGGAGTTACAACGTCATAACCAATGTCTTCGCCAAGCTTGAGTTGCGCTTGAACTTTTCCGTAGAACTCATCATTGTCGTTGTAATCTTCAAAGTAGGTAGCTGCGATTCCAGTTTGCTCAATAAATTTTTCAAGAGTTGGGTATTTCTTTGTGTCCTCATCGTAATCAAGGTACAAAGGCCAGTTGCCCCATCGAACACTGTTTGCACTATCGGCAGAATCTGATCCGCCACATGCAGCAAGTAATCCTGCTGCACCTAAACCGCCAGCGCCTGCAAGGACTGCACGACGCGAAACCATGGCACCGATTATTGATCGAGCTTCCGGTGAGAGTGAACTTTCTTTTGACATACTGATTTACTCCTTAAGGATTAAGCACAAGCTAGTTGTCGGATTACCGAGCCTCAAGCTTTCTGTGGGTTGTGGGTTGATGGATGGAGAAGCTGCTAGAGGTTCTAGCAGTGGGAAATACTACGCCCCCAGATTGGTCATCACATGCTTAATCCGCGTGTAATCCTCAAATCCATATGCTGAGAGATCTTTGCCATATCCGGAGCGCTTGAAGCCACCATGTGGCATCTCAGCAACCAATGGAATATGGGTGTTGATCCAGACACAACCAAAATCAAAGGCCTTTGCCATCCGCATCGCGGTTCCGTGATTGGCGGTCCAGACACTAGAAGCCAATCCATATTCGACCCCATTGGCCATAGAAACAGCCTGGGCCTCATCACTGAACTTCTGAACGGTAATAACAGGCCCAAAGATCTCCTTCTGAATCAGCTCATCATCTTGAGCAAGACCTGCGACCACAGTTGCCGGGAAGAAGAAGCCTGGGCGATCAAGTGCTGCCCCGCCGGTCATAACCTGAGCATGGGCGGGGACTCGTGATAACAGATCACTTACTCGCGCCAATTGGTTGCTGTTGTTAACTGGACCCAAGAAAACATCATCATCGTGTGGTGCTCCGATGGCAATGCCCTTGGCCTGCTCAGTTAATAGAGCGACAAATTCTTGATAAACAGATTCTTGAACAATCACTCGAGTAGCTGCGGTGCAATCTTGACCTGCATTGAAATAACCTGCGATTGCAATTGCTTCTGCCGCTGCAGCTAAATCAGCATCGGCAAATACGACTACAGGTGCCTTTCCGCCCAGTTCAAGATGAACGCGTTTTACTTGCTTAGCAGCGGATTCGGCAACTTGAATACCGGCACCGACTGATCCTGTAATTGAAACCATGTCAGGGCGTTTGTGATTAACAAGTGATGCACCTGTTTCGCGCTCGCCGCATACAACATTTAAAACTCCTGCAGGTAAAAACTCTGCCATCAAATTTGCCATCCAGACAGTTGATGCCGGAGTCGTATCACTTGGCTTTAGTACAACAGTGTTTCCTGCAGCAATTGCTGGTGCCCACTTCCATACCGCCATCATCATTGGGTAATTCCAGGGAGTTACTTGGCCGATAACACCAACTGGTTCGCGGCGAATCATTGATGTCATGCCTGGCATGTATTCACCAGCAGATTTACCTTCAAGATTTCGCGCAGCACCCGCAAAGAATCTAATTTGATCCACCATTGGTGGAACTTCTTCAGATGTCGTTAGTGACACTGGCTTACCGGTGTTTTCACATTCAATAGCAATAACTTCATCTGCGCGAGATTCAATGGCATCTGCAATTTTCAACAATGCGCGCTGGCGCTGCGAAGGTGTTGAATCACGCCAATCTACAAATGCATCACTTGCTGCTTTAAATGCGGCATCAATATCTGCAGCATTTGATTTAGGCGCAGTCGCAAAAGGTTGTCCTGTAGCAGGGTTAACCAGCGTTGTTGTCTCTCCCGAAGTTGATTCGACAGATTTTCCGTTAATAAAGTTATTGAGCTTTTTCATGTTCTAAAGCCTAGCAATTAGGGCTAGAAGTAACTAGTCATGATTTAAGCGACGGGCTTGCCTTTTTCTGCTGCTGCCAATTGGCCACAGGCGCCGTCGATTTCACGTCCGCGAGTATCACGGACAGTTACTGGGACTCCATAACTTTCCAGAATTCGAACAAATTCTGCTTCATCTTCGCGGCGGGAGGCGGTCCACTTTGAACCTGGGGTTGGGTTGAGCGGAATCAAATTCACATGCGCATTGCGATTTTTTAACAGGCGGCCCAACAAGTCTGATCTCCACGATTGATCGTTGATATCTCTGATCAATGCATACTCAATCGAATAACGTCGACCCGTCCTCTTTTCATAGGCATCAGCTGCGGCAAGTACTTCTCGCACGTTATAGCGATTATTGATGGGGACCAAAGTGTCGCGAAGCTCATCATCAGGGGTATGAAGTGACACCGCCAAAGTGCAACTGATGCCTTCTTCTGTCAGCTTTTCAATTCCGTTAACCAAGCCAACAGTTGAAACCGTTACTGAACGTGCACTGATACCTAAGCCATCTGGATTTGGGTCTGTAATATTTCGAAGCGTTCGAACAACCGCGTTGTAATTAGCTAACGGCTCGCCCATTCCCATAAACACAATGTTTGACAGACGAGTTGGTCCGCCCGGTAATTCTCCATTGGCACAAGCTCGTGCGGCAGCCACAATTTGATCGGTAATTTCGGCGGCAGAAAGATTTCTAGTTAGGCCAGCTTGGCCCGTTGCGCAAAATGGACAATTCATTCCACATCCGGCTTGGGAAGAAATACAAACCGTTACTCGATCTGTGTAACGCATCAAAACGCTTTCAACTAACACGCCATCATGTAATTTCCACAAGTCTTTGCGCGTCATTCCATTATCGGTTGTACGCGTGGTTACAAGTTCGGTCATCTTAGGAATCAAGGCATCGGCTATAGCCTGACGTTCGGCCGCCGGAATGTCAGTCCAGTCTTCTGGGTTTGCAGAAAGATGTGAGAAGTAATGATTTGCTATTTGGCTGGCACGGAAAGGTTGAAAACCTAACTCTTTTGCAAAAGCCTTTCGATCAGCGGGTGCAAAATCGGCCAAATGCTTAGGAGCTTTCTTGCGCTGAACCGGCTCATCAAAGACGAGATTTATCTCTGGCACTTTGCTACTCATAGGAAATGCTTTACAAGTTCAAGGGCAAGCCACAGTGCAGGTGCCGACAAAACAACGGAATCCAAGCGATCCAGCATTCCGCCATGTCCAGGCAACAATGTGCCCATATCCTTCAAACTCAAATCTCGTTTCATGGCACTTTCAATCAGGTCTCCACATGTAGCTGTAAAGACAATCATCAGACCAACGATTATCCCGATCCACCAATCCATATCCATGATGTATTTGAAAGCAAGGCATCCACCAATGATTGTAAAGACCAGCGATCCTGCAAGGCCTTCCCAAGTTTTCTTAGGGGAAATTTTTGGTACGAGCGGATGCTTGCCCAGCAAAACACCAACGATGTAACCAAATGTGTCATTGCAACCGACCAACACCATAAAGGTCATAACGCGCTGAAAGCCTGTACTTGGTCGAGCAAGTAAAATCAAAAATCCTGCTAAAAATGGCAAATACAAAAGTCCAAAGGTTGTTGCTGTCGCTTTAGCAACAAAACCTTCGGGACCTTGCACGAGTGCACGAATAAGTAATAACGGAAAGGCTATTGCTGTAGCGATCGCAAGGCCTGCAACTCCTCCGACCCACGCTGCATATGACAGACCAATAGCTGCCAGTGTCAGGGAGTTAAATGAAATTACAATTCCACGGGCAGCAAATGCACGCACTAATTCACGCAAACCCAGAATGACAGCTACAGCAACAACGATCGCAAAAATTTCACGTTGGTAGGAAAGTGTGAACCAGACCAAAGCGATCAAAGATAAACCAACGGCGATAGAAGGCAGCAGCTTTCGCCCAGCCTTTTTATTGATCGCTTCGTTGATCGAGTGCAGATCTGACATAAGTAAGCCCCTAAACTTCTAGGAGTTCTACCTCTTTGTGCTTGAGTAACTCATCAATTTTTGCGACGTGCTCAGATGTGATTTTCTCAAGCTCTTTTTCGCCGCGAGCTAAATCATCTTTTCCGATATCGCCATCTTTTTCCATTTTTTCCATCGCTTCTTTAGCTGCGCGACGAATGTTTCGCATGGAAATTTTTGAATCTTCAGCTTTACTCTTTACAACCTTGATGAACTCCTTGCGGCGCTCTTCAGTAAGTTGTGGAAAATTAACGCGAATTACTGATCCGTCATTACCTGGGTTTACGCCCAAATCTGATTCTCGGATAGCTTTTTCGATTGATGCCATTGCACCCTTATCAAATGGAGAAATTAACGCCATACGTGCTTCTGGAACTTGAATCGTTGCTAATTGTGAAAGGGCGGTATAGGTGCCGTAGTAATCAACCATAACTTTATTAAACAGCGATGGATGAGCTCGACCTGTGCGGATCGTTGCAAAATCATCCTTAGCAACCTCAACCGCTTTGTTCATCTTGGTTTCAGCGTCCTTTAGGGCGCTTGCTACATCTGCCATTTCTTAGCTCCTCTTACCGCTTCTTACATCCAACTCATCGCTTATGCGACGAGGGTTCCGATTACTTCGCCACGTACTGCGCGGCCGATATTTCCATTTTTCATTAAGTCAAAGACCACAATTGGTAACTTGTTTTCGCGGCACAATGCGAAAGCTGCTGCATCTGCGACAGCAAGTGATTTTGATAAAACCTCGTTGTACGTGATTGTGTCGTACTTAGTTGCAGTGGGATCCTTCTTGGGATCTGCGCTGTACACGCCATCGACACCGCTCTTGGCAAGAAGCAAAGCTTCTGCACCAATTTCAAGTGCGCGCTGGGCCGAAACGGTATCTGTTGTAAAAAATGGCATTCCTGCACCCGCACCAAAAATTACAACGCGACCCTTTTCCAAGTGACGAATTGCGCGCAACGGAATATAAGGCTCTGCAACTTGCCCCATTGTGATCGCAGTTTGAACGCGAGTTCCAATGCCCTCTTTTTCCAAGAAATCTTGAAGGGCTAAACAATTCATTACTGTTCCAAGCATTCCCATGTAGTCAGCTCGGGAGCGATCCATGCCGCGCTGTGAAAGTTCAGCGCCGCGGAAGTAATTTCCTCCGCCCACAACGATTGCAACCTGAACGCCGCTGCGAGCTACATCTGCTATTTGCTTGGCAATATCTTGCACAACATCGGGATCAACACCGATGCCTTTTTCTCCACCAAAAACTTCTCCAGAAAGTTTAAGGAGCACTCTCCGATACGTTCCTCTTGTACCGGGCATGAGTGCTCCTTAATCTATAAACCAATAGCTACGACTTCTGGTAGTTATCCTAAGTCTAAGCGATCAGACCTTGTCCTTATTGACCCACGCGGAAGCGATGGAAAGCCTTAACAGCTGTTCCGGCCTCATCGAGGATCTGCTTTACAGTCTTCTTTGCATCCTTAGCGAATGACTGTTCGATCAAGGAAACTTCCTTGACGAAACCTGCCACGCGGCCTTCGATGATCTTTGAAAGTGCAGCCTCTGGCTTGCCCTCTTCGCGCGCTGTGTCTTCTGCAATACGGCGCTCGTTTTCAATCAACTCAGCAGGAACTTGTTCGCGATTAACAAACTGCGGCGCAAAAGCTGCAATGTGTTGTGCGATGTCCTTGCCAACTTCAGCTGCATCCTTAACAAGCTCAACCAAAACACCAACCTGTGGTGGTAGATCCGGGCTTGTACGGTGCAAGTAAATTCCAACTGGTGAATCCTTAATTACTGCAATACGACGAACTTCAATCTTCTCGCCCATAGTTGCATTGGCTTCATCAATAGTTGCTTGAACGGTGGTGCCGTTACCCATTGTTGATGCCAAGAATGCTTCTAGAGAATCAGATTGTGCATTTTGAAGATGAGCAAGTAGTTCATCTGCAAGTGCGACAAATCGCTCACCCTTTGCAACGAAATCTGTTTCACAGTTCAGTTCTAGCATTACACCAAGGTTGCCCTCGACCTTTGCAACAACTGCGCCATTTGAGGTCAGACGACCCTCACGCTTTGTAATGCCCTTAAGGCCCTTAACGCGAATCAAGTCAAGGGCTTTGTTGTAATCGCCTTCTGCTTCATCTAGCGCCTTCTTGCAATCAAGCATTCCCGCAGCAGTTGCTTCGCGAAGCTTCTTTACATCTTCAGCTGTGTAGTTAGCCAATTTATGCCTCCGGAGTTGTTGGTGCCTCAGTTACAGCAGGCGCATCAAGAATTTCTTTCTCCCAATCAGCCAATGGCTCTCCTGCAGCAACAGCTGCTGGTGCATCTGACTTTGCTTCTTCCTTTACATTTGCAGAACGTGCCTTAAGGCCAGCTGCAATTGCATCGGTGATAACACGTGTAAGCAAGTCGATTGAACGGATTGCATCATCGTTACCAGGAATCTTGTAATCAACCTCATCTGGATCGCAGTTTGTATCCAAGATTGCGATAACAGGAATACCAAGCTTCTTAGCTTCCTGAACCGCTAGGTGCTCCTTCTTTGTATCTACAACCCAAATTGCTGAAGGCAACTTAGTCATGTTGCGGATACCGTCAAGGTTCTTAAATAGTTTTTCGCGTTCGCGACGTAGAACAAGCAGTTCCTTCTTAGTTAGAAGTAGATCGTTCTTCTCTTCTAGAGCTTCTAGCTCCTTGAGGCGCTGAATACGCTTGTACACAGTTGGGAAGTTAGTAAGCATTCCGCCCAACCAACGCTCAGTCACTGTTGGCATTCCAACGCGTGCTGCGTGATTGATGATTGGCATGTGTGCTTGCTTCTTTGTTCCAACGAACAAAACGTGGCCACCCTTTGCAACAGTGTCCTTAACAAATTCATATGCTGAATCGATAAGTGCTAGTGATTGCTGGATGTCGATGATGTAGATGCCATTGCGCTCTGTGAAAATAAAGCGCTTCATCTTTGGGTTCCATCGACGAGTCTGGTGTCCGAAGTGGACTCCGCTGTCGAGGAGCTCTCGCATTGTTACAACTGCCATGACGGCATACTCCTTCTTAGGTTTTTCGCGCAGTGCGCAATAAACCTGCTCGGTTTATGGCCAAACAATTTGTTAGGCCCGTCGCACTCAAAATCACCGACCACAATTTCTTGTGGACCGAGGTGGTTATGCCGATCCAATTAGTTAAAACCAACTGGGCCAGTGAGTGCTGAGATGTCACCTTTCTTTCGAAGAGGTGCGAGGCAAATCCTACCTGAGCGCGGGGCGTGGAAATTACCGCCCGATTAGGCGTAATGCTCCCCAAGCGGTGATGCGAACAACGGCTTCAAGGGCGATGGCCGCAGACATTTTGCTCTGGCCCTGGCTTCGCTCGATAAAGGTAATGGGGACTTCGGCCACCGATCCCCCACGCGATAACGCGCGCCGAGTCATTTCGATTTGAAAGCAATAACCCTCGCTTCGAATTGTTGAGATTTCCATTTTACGCAAAAGCGCTGATGTATAGATTCTAAATCCAGAAGTTGTGTCTTTCACGTCCAATGAGAGCACTGCATTTGCATATCTATTAGCTGATTTAGAAAGGTACTCGCGGAATTTGCTCCAATTGGCAATCTGGCCATCCTTGACCCATCTAGAGCCAATTAATAAATCCGCACTTCCAATCCATTCCATCATTTTTTCAAGATCTTTAATCTGATGGGATCCATCCGCATCCATTTGAATTACATATGTATATCCACGATCTAATGCGATAGAAAAACCGGCTCGATAAGCACTTCCTAGACCTTGCTTACCTTCACGTTCAATAACTTCTATCCCCAATTGTCGAACTAAGTGAGCAGTTCCATCAGGAGATCCGTCATCAATGACTAGAACATCACAGTCCAGCGATTTCAAGGCTTCAAGAATGCTGCCAATACTTTCAGCTTCGTTATAAGTAGGAATAACAACTAATGATGCTCTCATGCTCGTGGATGCGCCTGCTTGAACGCTTTCTGCAAACGTTCAGTTGATACGTGGGTGTAGATCTGAGTTGTAGCCAAAGATGCATGTCCCAAGATCTCTTGGACAGTGCGCAGGTCTGCTCCACCTTCTAGCAAATGTGTTGCCGCAGAATGTCGCAATGCATGGGGTCCCATTCGATCAATACCTTCAATAGCTTGCAATGCGTTGTATACAACGGTGCGCACCGTACGTTGATCAATTCGTTTTCCTCGAGCACCAAGAAATACCGCCGACTTAGATTCAGAATTCTTCAACTGATCGCGGCCACTTTCTAGCCACACCCTTAGGGCTTTTACCGCCGGGTTACCCAACGGAATTGTGCGTTCTTTATTTCCCTTACCTAATACTCGAATAGTTTGTCGGTTGTAATCAATGTCAGAAAGATCCAACCCACACAGCTCGGCAACACGTGCACCAGATGCATACAACACTTCAACCATTGCAACATCACGCAAAGAGATAGGCGTTTGCTCTTCAGCGGCTCTGGTTGCAAGGGAATCCATAGCAACCTGGGCATCGGCAATTTCCAGGACATCAGGCAAGGTTCGATGTCCTTTAGGCGTTGCAAGGGTTGCGGCAACATCTTTGGCCAAATACTTGTTCTTTACCGCCCATTTAATGAACAACCTGACCGATACCGCTCTGCGAGAAAGGGTGGTTCGTGCACCGCCTTTAACTTGCTGATTGGCGAGCCAAGAACGTAGATGAATAAGTTCTAATTGAGAAATGTCTGAAACGCCAATTGCTTCAAGGTGCACAATTAATGATTCAAGATCTCCTAGATACGCGCGAATCGTGTGAATAGATAAGGCACGTTCGACTTGTAAGTGGCGAGTAAAAGCTGCAATTAGCTTTTCATAATTTTCGCTCACGCCAGCAGTTTACTCGGGCTTACGTCCCTGACGCATAAGGCCGAAGGTAACGGCATCTTCTAATGCCATGGCCGATGCGGCGATGACGTTTTCATGAACACCCACCGTGTTCCATTCGCCCTTGCCATCACTAGTTTCGACAAGCACGCGCGTAACAGCACCTGTTCCAAGACGACCTTCAAGAATGCGAACCTTGTAATCGGTCAGTTCCAGCGTTGATAGTTCTGGGTACAAAGAAGTCAATCCGGTCCGAAGTGCATTATCAAATGCATTGACGGGACCATTACCTTCGCCACTGCAAGTGATTTCTTGCCCCTTTGCGGTCACAGTTACTTCAGCTTTTGTGGTGATTGTTTGATCAGCTGCACGTTCAACAGATGTAACCCAATGATTGATTGTGAAAAATGATGGACGTTTGCCAGACATTTCTTCATGAACCAGTAATTCAAAGGAGGCATCAGCTGCTTCGAAGGTAAAGCCGCGGGATTCCATTTCTTTAACTCGGTCAACAATTCGACCAATAAGTTCCTTATCGCCACCCAAATCGACGCCAAGTTCTTGTGACTTAAGTTCGATTGAGGCACGTCCGGCCATATCTGAAACCAACATTCGCATATCGTTTCCAACAGATGATGGGTCTTCATGTTGATACAGCGATGGATCGACCTTGATCGCGCTAGCGTGCAAGCCCGCCTTGTGCGCAAATGCAGAAACACCAACATATGGCTGGCGTGAACTTGGAGTTACATTTGTAACTTCAGCAACGGCATGTGAAATTCTAAATGCTTCTTGCAATGCATTTGGCGGAAGAACCAACTGCTTCTTCTTAAGCTCTAAGTTGGCAATAATTGTTACTAAATCTGCATTACCTGTGCGCTCTCCGTAGCCGTTAAGCGTTCCCTGAACATGAGTTGCACCGGCGGCTACTGCTGCCATTGAGTTTGCTACCGCACAACCTGTGTCGTTGTGGCAGTGAATACCTAAGCGCGCAGAGCTTGCTGTAAGAACATCATGCACAACTTGTGACAACTCATCAGGCAACATTCCGCCATTTGTGTCACACAATGCAATTACATCCGCACCTGCTTCTGCTGCAACCCGAACAACTTCTAGGGCGTAGGCACGATTGCTGCGATAACCATCAAAAAAGTGTTCTGCATCAAGAAAAACACGCTGTCCTTCTTGGATTAAGTGAGTAACGGAATCACGAATCATCGCAAGGTTCTCATCCAAAGTGGTCTTTAGTGCAAGATCAACATGGCGATCAAAGGCTTTTGCAACAAGAGTTACCGCAGGTGCACCGCTATCTCGAAGCGCTCCAAGTAAAACATCATCAGCCGCTTTTGCGTTTGGGCGACGAGTTGCACCAAAAGCAACAAAAGTTGCGTTCTTTAACTTTAATTCCTTCTTAGCAAGTGCGAAGAACTCTGTATCTTTTGGATTTGCACCTGGCCATCCACCTTCGATAAAACCAACACCTAAATCATCTAAGTGACGGGCGATGTTCATCTTGTCATGAACAGATAGATTTAAACCTTCTTGTTGAGCACCATCACGCAGAGTTGTGTCATAAATGTGGAATGCATCATTTACTGGCATTACTTAACCGCACTCATCCAGTTGTGCTTATCTGCGATTGTGCCGTGCTGAATTCCTAACAAGTGATTACGAATCTGCATGGTGATCGTGCCAGGCTGACCATCGCCAGTTACCCATGTACCCATCGTGCTCTTAGCCTGTCCAACAGGAGAAACAACCGCCGCGGTTCCGCACGCAAAGATTTCAGAAATTTCCCCTGATGTAACGCCATCTCGCCAATCATCTACGGACAGCATTACCTCATCTACCTTGTAACCAAGATCAACAGCAACGGACAAAATCGAATCGCGTGTGATTCCGGGCAACAAAGTTCCGGTGAGCTTAGGTGTGATTACTGTTGCATCTGCACCTTTCCCCTTTACAAAGTAAAGGTTCATTCCACCCATTTCTTCAATCCATTTGCGTTCTTTGGCATCAATCCAAACAACTTGATCGCAACCCTCTTTAGCTGCAGCTTTTTGTGCAACTAGTGATGCTGCATAGTTTCCACCACACTTTGCTTCACCTGTTCCGCCCTGCGCAGCACGTACATATTCAGTAGAAATCCAAACCGATACCGCCTTGGATGGATCAAAGTAAGCACCAGCTGGTGTTGCTATAAGAAGGTATGTGGCTCTATTTGATGGGCGTACGCCTAAACCAACCTCGGTTGCGATCATAAATGGGCGGATGTACAGGGACTCGCCTACTTTGCTTGGAACCCATCCTGCATCTTGTTTAACAAGTGCTTCAACGGTTTCCATAAACAATTCAACTGGCATTTCTGGCAACGCTAAGCGCTTGGCAGAATTTATAAAACGGTTTGCATTTGCCGTCGGGCGAAACAAAGCAACTGTTCCATCTGGTTGGCGATAAGCCTTCATGCCTTCAAAGATCTCTTGTCCGTAATGAAAAACCGCCGTTGCTGGATCCAATGAGATTGGCCCGTAAGGCATTAAATGAGGTTCTCCCCAACCATCTTTCTCACTCCATTCGCACATCACCATGTGATCGGTGTAGTACTTACCAAATCCACCTTCAGCAACTAACGCATCGCGCGTTGCAGCATCTTTTGCATGTGGATTGAGAGTGATTTTCATAATTACAGTGCGCCAGCCAGCGCGTCTCCAATTTCAGTTGTGCTTCGTTTCTTATCCCCACGAACGGCGAGATCAGCAGCTACGACTCGTTCTACATCGCGAGCAGCTTCGGCAAGTCCTAGGTGATCAAGCATCATTGCAACTGAGGTAACTGTTGCAGTTGGGTCAGCTAAGTTCTTGCCAGCAATATCTGGTGCTGAACCATGGACTGGCTCAAACATCGATGGGAATTTTCCAGTTGGATTAATGTTTCCAGAAGCCGCCAAACCGATTCCACCACAAATTGCAGCTGCGATATCGGTCAAGATATCTCCAAATAAATTGTCAGTTACAACAACATCAAATCGATCTGGGTTTGTTACGAAAAACATCGATGCAGCATCAACATGTAGGTAATCAGTTGTGATTGCTGGGTATTCTTTTGCGACTTCATTAAAGGTTCGAGTCCACAATCCACCAGCACGAGTTAAAACATTGTTCTTGTGAACAAGGGTCAACTTCTTGCGTTCCCGCTTCGAAGCGCGTTCAAATGCATCACGAATTACTCGCTCTGCGCCGCGACGAGTATTAAGGCTTTCTTCAGTGGCAATTTCCGCATCAGTTCCTTCAGCAAGGACGCCACCGGCACCAACATATGGACCCTCTGTACCTTCGCGAACAACTACAAAATCAATTGGAGCTTTAGTTGCAAGTGGACCAACAACCCCCGGCATTAAACGTGCAGGACGCAAGTTAATGTAGTGATCAAATGCAAAGCGAAGCTTTAGCAATAGACCGCGTTCCAAAACGCCGCTAGGAACAGTTGGATCTCCCACTGCACCTAACAAAATCACATCTGCCTTTGCTAAATCAGCCAAGGTTTCATCTGGCAAAACTTCTCCTGTGCGATGCCAAAATGCTGCGCCAAGATCATAGGAAGTTTTTTTAAACTCCACTGAATACTTCTTTGCCACAACATCTAGAACCTTCAGGCCTTCCCCTACAACCTCAGGACCGATTCCATCGCCGGCAATTACCGCTAAATTAATAGTTTTCATTACCCCACCAAAGTTACGGAGCGAACTAATTCTGCTCCAGTTTCCTTCTTAACTGATGAAATTAGATCATCGCTAATTTGTGAGTCCACGGTAAGTGCCATCAATGCATCACCGCCGGCTGCATTACGTGCAACCTGCATACCTGCGATGTTGATTCCAGCCTTACCAAGTGCATTACCCACTGCGCCAACAACACCTGGTTTATCAGAGTAACGAAGGAACAAAAGATTTTCGGTAGGAGGAAGATCAAGATCAAATCCATCGATTGCAATGATCTTTTCAACTTTGCGAATACCCATCAAAGTTCCGTCAACGGTAACAATTTTTCCATCGGCAAGCGCTGCGCGAAGTGAAATCATGCTGCGGAATTCAGGGCTTTCGGGATCTGTTGTTACAGATGATGTCAGTCCGCGTTCAGCCGCAAGTGCTGGTGCATTTACATATGTCACATCTGAAAGTCCGCAACCAAGTAACGCTCCCTTAAGTGCGCTAGTGGCAAGGATTGATGAATCATGTTCAGAAATGTCACCTTTAACAGTTAAGTCCATACTTACTGGCGCTTCACCTGCGATTGCCGTTGCAATCTGTGCCATCTTTTCAACCAAAGGCAAGCTTGGGCGAATCTCTTCGTGGATAGCTCCACCCTTTACGTTGACTGCATCAGGAACAAGTTCTCCAGCAAGTGCTTTACGCACTGAAACCGCCACAGCAATACCTGCACGCTCTTGCGCTTCATCAGTAGATGCACCCAAGTGTGGTGTGGCAACTACTTGATCCAAAGTAAATAGTGGCGAATCAGTACAAGGCTCAGTTGAGAACACATCAAGTCCTGCACCTGCTACGCGACCTTCGGTAATTGCATCAAACAGTGCAGCCTCATCAAGAACTCCACCACGAGCAGCATTGATGATTCGAACGGTTGGCTTAACCTTCTTCAAGGCATCTACGCCAATTAGATTTGCAGTTTCCTTGGTCTTTGGAAGGTGAATTGTGATGAAATCTGAAATCTTAAGCAGCTCATCTAATTCGACTAAACGAACACCGAGCTGAGCCGCACGTGCTGGCTGTAGATATGGATCGTATGCAACTACATCCATTCCAAAAGCTTGCATGCGGTGTGCAACTAATTGGCCAATACGTCCGAAGCCAACGATTCCCAGAGTTTTCTCGAAGATTTCGGCACCGGTGTACTTTGAACGTGCCCACTTTCCATTACGCAAAGCTGCATGTGCCGGTGATACAAAACGTGCTGAAGCCATTAGCAATGCAATTGCTAACTCGGCAGCTGACACGATATTTGATGTTGGTGCATTAACAACCATTACACCCGCAGCTGTTGCTGCAGGAATATCAACGTTATCAAGACCAACACCTGCTCGTGCAATTACCTTCAATCCCTTTGCTGCAGCAATCGCTTCTGCATCCATTTTGGTAGCAGAGCGAATCAATACAGCATCGACTCCTTTAGCAAGGGCTGCTAGAAGTTCTGCACGGTTTGCACCATCGCAGTTAACAACTTCAAAATCAGGACCTAGCGCTTCAAGTGTTGCAGGGCTGAGTTCTTCAGCGATTAAAACAATAGGTTTAGCCACGCGCTGCGCTGCCTTCTTTGTAATCGTCGCCCTTTGACTGCTTCATCCAAGAGAACATCTTGCGAAGTTCGCGGCCAACAGCCTCGATTGGGTGTGTTTCACCCTTAGCGCGAAGCGTCTTAAATTCAGTTCCGCCAGCTTCTTGATCATCAATGAAGCGCTTTGCAAAAACACCACTCTGGATGTCTGCAAGAACTGCCTTCATGTTCTCCTTAACGTGTGGATCAATAACACGTGGACCTGATACGTAGTCACCGAATTCAGCTGTGTCAGAAACTGACCAGCGCTGCTTTGCAATTCCACCTTCGTACATAAGGTCAACAATCAACTTAAGTTCGTGCAAGCACTCAAAGTATGCAACTTCTGGCTGGTATCCAGCTTCAGTAAGTACTTCAAAGCCGTACATAACTAGCTGTGATGCTCCACCACAAAGAACTGATTGCTCACCGAATAGATCTGTTTCTGTCTCTTCAGTAAATGTTGTCAGAATTCCGCCTGCGCGAAGTCCGCCAATTGCCTTTGCATATGAAAGTGTCAGTGGCCAAGCATTTCCTGTTGAATCTTGTTCAACCGCAACAATTACTGGAACTCCGCGACCGGCTGTATATTCACGACGAACCAAGTGGCCTGGACCCTTTGGTGCAACCATGCACACATCAACTGATGCTGATGGCTTGATGTATCCAAAACGGATGTTAAATCCATGCCCGAAGAACAATGCATCGCCATCTTTAAGGTTTGGCAAAATTGAATCTGTGTAGATGTGGCGCTGCAAGTGATCTGGCGCCAAGATCATGATGACCGTTGATTCCTTAACTGCTTCAGCAACACTAGTAACGCGAAGGCCTTCAGCTTCTGCCTTGGCGCGAGAAGGTGAACCATCCTTTAAACCAACACGAACATCGACACCACTGTCACGCAAGTTAAGTGCGTGTGCATGTCCTTGTGAGCCGTAACCGATGATCGCGACTTTGCGACCTTGGATGATCGATAGATCAGCATCCTCTTCGTGATACATCGTTGCTGCCACGGTATTTCTCCTCATCGTCCTTTGTAGTGTGTGCCTTGGTTGGTTTTTAGTTTTGGTAATCAGCCTGACCGCTATCAGCGGTAGGAATACTTTGAGTGCTAAGGGTACGGTCTGCCAGCGAACCGCTGCCACGTTCGATCGCTACTAAGCCTGATTGAGCCAGTTCGCGAATGCCAAAACGCTCTAAAGCGTTAAGTAGGTCACTGATTTTCGCCGCATCCCCGGTTGCCTCAAGGGTCAAGGACTCGGCATCTTCATCTACGATTACTGCTCCATAAGTTTCCAATACGGCATCAACATCAAATCGATTTTTGGATGTTGCTGAAATCTTTACCAACAGCAGTTCAGCTTGGACCGAATCATTGAGTTTTAGCTCAGCAATGTGAATGACATTTACTAACTTATCTAGCTGACGAATCACTTGCTCTAGTGAGTGACTTTCAACGTTGATGACAATAGTCATTCGAGAAATATCAGGATTTTCAGTAGGGCCCACTGCTAACGAATCGATGTTGTACGCACGGCGCGAGAACAGACCGGCCACACGCGCAAGCACACCTGGTGAGTTTTCAACAAGAACTGAAAGTGTATGTGTACTCATTACAGCTCCTGTGAATCCCAGTCGGGCGCCATTTCACGCGCGATCTTAATGTCATCATTTGAAGTACCTGCAGCAACCATTGGCCACACCATTGCATCGCGAAATACTCTGAAATCTACAACGACAGGTTGATCATTTATCGAGTTGGCAAGCTTGATAACTGCATCAACATCTTCTGGTCGCTCACACGTTAATCCAACGCAACCCATTGCATCGGCAAGTTTCACGAAATCTGGAACTCTCTTTGATTCCAAATTGGTATTTGAATATCGACCTTCGTAGAACAGTGTTTGCCATTGGCGAACCATTCCAAGAGATTCGTTATTGATGATTGCAACCTTGATCGGAATATTGTTTAGTGCGCAGGTCACTAGTTCTTGATTTGTCATCTGGAAACATCCATCACCATCAATTGCCCACACAGTTGTGTCAGGTGCACCAACTTTTGCACCCATCGCAGCAGGAACCGCATATCCCATTGTTCCTAGGCCGCCAGAGTTAAGCCATGTACGAGGATTCTCATACTTAACAAATTGTGCAGCCCACATTTGGTGTTGACCTACTCCAGCAACATAAATTGCCTCTGGTCCAGTTAGCGCGCTGATGCGTTCAATTACATATTGTGGAGATAAAGAACCATCTTTAGGTGTGTCATAGCCAAGTGGATAAGTAGCTCGCAACTTATTCATTGCAGCTAGCCATGGAGCTAAATCTGCGCGCCCCTTAGCAAATTCAGCCTTTACTGCAGGGACAAGGGCGGCAATGGTGTGCTTGAGATCCCCAACAACAGGAACATCTGCGTAACGATTCTTGCCAATTTCAGCAGGATCAATATCAGCGTGAATAACTTTTGCATTAACGGCAAATGTTGAAAGTTTTCCGGTTACTCGGTCATCAAAGCGTGCACCCAAAGTAATAAGTAAATCTGCTTTTTGTAGCGCGGTAACAGCGCCAACAGTTCCATGCATACCAGGCATACCAAAGTGTTGAGGGTGACTATCTGGAAATGAGCCAAGCGCCATCAACGTTGTAACAACAGGTGCTCCAACTAATTCAGCAAGCTGCATTAACTCCTTGGAAGCATTTGATTTAATAACGCCGCCGCCAACATAGAAAACTGGCTTTGATGATGAAGCGATTAATGCTGCAGCATCTTTGATTGCCTGATTTTCAGGTTCTATCTGCGGATGGTAACCAGGCAAGGACAAATCCTTAGGCCAGACAAAATCGGTTTCCTTTTGCAAGGCATCTTTTGCGATATCAACAAGAACTGGTCCTGGTCGACCAGATGAAGCAATGTAAAAAGCTTCAGCTATCGCTCGTGGAATATCTTGTGGATCAGTAATTAAATAATTGTGCTTTGTAAATGGCATTGTGATGCCGCGAATGTCTGCCTCTTGGAAAGCATCTGTTCCAATTGCCGCTGAAGGAACTTGTCCAGTGATCGCAACCATCGGAACTGAATCCATTGCAGCATCTGCAAGTGGTGTAACAAGATTTGTCGCACCGGGACCAGATGTGGCAATACAAACGCCAACACGGCCAGTGACTTGGGCATAACCAGTGGCAGCATGGCCTGCACCTTGTTCGTGGCGCACCAAGATGTGGCGGATGCTGCTGTCAAAGATTGGATCGTATGCAGGAAGAATTGCACCACCTGGAATTCCAAACATCACATCGACGCCGGCAGACTCCAAAGATTGCACGAGTGATTTAGCTCCACTCATCTTCTTGCTCATATCCATCTCCTTTCAATTATCTAAATGAAAAAACCCCCAGATAACTGAGGGTGGCGCATGATCAAAAACCGATCACGCGCCTTTAAATCACCACCACAAATGTTGTGCTCATGCGCTTATTCTCCAATGAAGCAGGCTCAACGTCAAGGGTTGAGATGCAGATCTCATATTCTGGAATGTTGGACTGGAGGTGAGAGGACTACTCGCAGACCGCACCTTTAGATGCTGAGCCCACAAGTTTAGAGAACTTAGCAAGAACACCACGGGTGTACTTATGTTTCAAAGGTTCCCAACCGATTTTGCGGGCCTCAAGTTCAGCAGGATCTACCAATAAATCAAGGGTTCGCTTCACTGTATCGATTCGAACAATGTCGCCATCTTTAATGAAGGCAATTGGTCCACCATCAACGGCTTCTGGCGAAATGTGTCCGACGCATAATCCAGTTGAACCACCAGAGAAACGTCCATCAGTTAAAAGCAAAGTTGATTTACCAAGACCTGCACCTTTAATTGCTCCGGTAACCATGAGCATCTCGCGCATTCCTGGTCCACCCTTTGGCCCTTCATAGCGAATCACAACTACATCGCCAGCTTTAACTGTTCCATTTTCAACTGCATCCATTGCCAATTGTTCGCGATCAAAGACGCGTGCAGGACCTTCAAAGGAATCAATTCCAATTCCGGCGGTTTTGCAGACCGCACCTTCTGGAGCAAGTGATCCCCCAAGAATTGTGATTCCAACATCCTTTGACAATGGACGTTCAGCGGGATGAACAACAACACCATCTGGAAAAGGTGGATTGATGTCGGCTAAGTTTTCCGCCATCGTCTTTCCAGTCACAGTCAATACATCCCCGTGAAGGTAGCCAGCATCCAACAAAATCTTAAGTACTACTGGAATTCCACCCACTCGATCTAAATCAGTCATAACAAACTTTCCAAAGGGCTTTAGATCGCCTAGCAATGGAACTTTTGCGCCAATTCGATTGAAATCTTCTAGAGTTAAATCAACTTCAGCTTCATGTGCAATGGCCAATAGGTGAAGGACTGCATTTGTAGAGCCACCTAGCGCCATTAAAATTGTGATTGCGTTTTCAAAAGCTTTCTTCGTCAAAATCATTCGCGTAGTGATTCCAAGGCGAATTAAATTAACAACAGCTTCTCCTGACTTGATTGCGTACGCATCGCGACGACGATCAACAGCAGGAGGTGCTGCAGATCCTGGCAATGAAAGTCCTAGCGCTTCACCAATGGCTGCCATGGTGTTTGCGGTATACATTCCGCCGCATGCGCCTTCTCCCGGACAAATCGCTCGTTCAATCTGATCTACGCGCTCTTTTGTAATCAAGCCTCGAGCACACGCACCTACTGCTTCAAAAGCATCGATGATCGTGACATCTTTGCCATCTACTTGACCTGGCAAAATTGAACCCGCATATACAAAAACACTTGCTACATCTAAACGTGCAGCTGCCATCATCATTCCTGGAAGTGATTTATCACACCCTGCAAAAGTGACCATGCCATCAAAACGTTCTGCGTTCATGACTGTTTCAACTGAATCAGCGATGATCTCGCGCGAGACCAAAGAGAAGTGCATTCCTTCGTGGCCCATTGAAATTCCATCAGAGACTGAAATAGTTCCAAACTGCATAGGGAAACCCCCAGCAGCAAGCACACCTTCTTTAGAAGCCTTAGCTAAACGATCGAGTGACATGTTGCATGGCGTGATTTCATTCCATGAAGACGCAATTCCGATTTGCGGCTTCACCCAATCTTCATCACCCATTCCAACAGCTCTCAGCATTCCTCGTTGAGGAGCTCTTTCCATTCCATCAGTAACGACATGGGAACGCGGCTTCATGTTAGGCATGAGAGAATTCTACCCTCTTGATAACTCATTTATCAGTCGAATAATTGGAGCTTTAACGTGTCACAACCTGCATCCCAGCAAACCCTAGATCCAACAAGATGGCGCACCTTATTTGTCGTTGCTATCGCTCAATTGATGATTGTTCTTGATAGTTCAATTATGAATATCGCGATTCCAAGCGCAAAGGTGGAACTTGGAATCTCAGACGCCAATCAGCAATGGGTAATCACCGCATATACATTGGCATTTGGCTCCCTACTGCTATTGGGTGGCCGCATTGGTGACTACATGGGACGCAAGAAGATTTTTCTGATTGGCTTAGCAGGATTTGCTGCGGCATCGGCACTTGGTGGAGTCGCTTCCAATGAAGGCATGCTTTATGCATCACGTGCACTTCAGGGAGTTTTTGCAGCACTACTTGCACCGGCTGCGTTAGCAATTATCTCAGTTACTTTTACTGTTCCAAAGGAACGCGCAAAAGCTTTTGGTGTAATCGGTGCGATTTCTGGTGGCGGCGCAGCAATCGGTTTAATTCTGGGTGGAGCTTTAACTGAGTATTTCTCATGGCGTTGGTGCCTAGGTGTAAACACACCTATTGCAATCTTTGCTGCAGTACTTGCCGTTAAGTTTGTAAAGGAATCAAAAGCTCAAGGTGATAATTCTTATGACATCCCTGGTGTACTCACCGCAACAGCTGGATTATTCGCATTAACTTATGGATTCCATGAGGCGGCTGTTAGCGGATGGAGTGACACCTTAACTATTGGCTTCTTGATGGCATCTGTATTACTACTTACAACTTTTGTACTTATCGAGAAGCGTGTTAAGAATCCATTAATGCCACTTCGCGTAGTTACAGATCGAAACCGTGGTGGTTCTTACCTTGGATCCCTGGTTGTTGGTGCCGGATTGTTTTCAATGTTTCTATTCTTAGGTCTTTACCTACAAGTAGTTCTCGGTTACACGCCATTGCGTTCTGGCTTTGCGTTCCTACCATTTACTTTTGGAATCATCATCTTCGCCGGAGTTGCCTCTCAATTACTACCAAAGTTTGGTCCAAGAGCATTAATGGTTCCTGGATTAATTGCTGCGAGTGCGGGAATGTTGATGATTTCTCGAATTACCCCAGAAACTTCTTACACAACACATGTATTGCCTGCACTTTTGATCATGTCTAGCGGAATGGCGTTGGTCTTTATCCCATTGACTTCAACGGCTCTTCACGCTGTTTCATCTCATGACACTGGTGTTGCAAGCGCCATGCTTAACACAAGCCAGCAAGTAGGCGGTTCGCTGGGTGTGGCACTTCTTAACACTGTGGCAGCAACTGCAACAACGACATATGCCGCAGCAAATGCTCAATTGGGTGAGAAGTTAATGCCATTTGCTATGACTCATGGCTTTACTGTGGCATTTAAGTTCAGTGCACTTTTGCTCTTTATTGGCGCAATCGTGCTGTTCTTCTTTATCAATGTTGGTAAAGATTCTTTGGTTGAAACAGAAGGCGCTGGCCTTCATTAATTAATTCGAAGCTTGACCTAAGTGGCCAAGTAGAAGCTCTCGTACGCGAGCAGCATCTGCTTGGCCCTTTGTCTCTTTCATGACAGCGCCAATTAATGCTCCTGCGGCAGGTACGTGACCAGCACGAATTTTGTCTGCAGTTTCTGGTTGTTCAGCACAAACCTTTTCAATTGCTGCCATTAGTGCGCCATCATCATTGACTACCTTGATCCCGCGCTTTGCAACTACGTCGGCAGGCTTACCTTCTCCAGCAATAACGCCTTCTACAACTTGGCGAGCAAGCTTGTCTGTAAGTTCACCTGCGTTAACAAGTGCCACAATTTCTGCAACATCTGATGGTGTGATTGAAAGTTCGGCAATTGCAACATCTTTGTCATTTGCAATTCGTGAAATTTCACCAAGCCACCAGCTGCGTGCCTTAGTTGGATCTGCACCCAGCAACACTGTTGCTTCAACAATATCTAGAACATCTGCGTTAATCATGGCCGCCATTTCCTTTTCAGGAACTGCCCACGCTTCTTGCAAACGCTTACGACGAATTGATGGTCGCTCTGGCAACCCAGCACGCAAAGTTTCAATCCAGGCGGCATCTGGTGCAACTGGCACTAGATCTGGCTCTGGGAAGTAACGGTAATCCTCGGCTTGCTCCTTTGAACGACCAGAACGCGTTAATCCTGTGTCTTCCTGGAAGTGACGTGTCTCTTGAACAACGCGGCCTCCTGCATTTAATAGCTCTGCATGACGGATCATTTCACCACGCACTGCGCGTTCTACTGAGCGCAATGAATTCACATTCTTAGTTTCACTTCGGGTGCCAAGTTTTTCAGCACCAATTAAGCGCAAGGAAACATTTGCGTCACATCGTAATGAGCCTTGTTCCATCTTTACATCGCTAACGCCAAGGGAGCGAAGAATGTCACGTAGCTCTGCAACATAAGCTTTGGCTACTTCTGGTGCGTACTTGCCTGTTCCTGGAACAATTCTGGTAACAATTTCAACCAAAGGAATTCCAGCTCGGTTGTAATCCAATAACGAGTATTCGGCGCCATGAATTCGTCCTGTTGCTCCACCAACGTGTAGCGACTTACCTGTGTCCTCTTCCATGTGGACACGTTCAACTTCAACGCGGAAGGTCTTTGGCCCTTCATCAGTTTCAATCTCAACATCCACATAACCGTCTACACAGATTGGTTCGTCATATTGAGAAATCTGAAAGTTCTTTGGCATATCAGGATAGAAATAATTTTTGCGAGCAAAGCGAGAAAATGGAGCAATTGAACAGTTAAGCGCTAGGCCGATTTTAATTGTTGATTCAATCGCCTTTTCGTTGACAACCGGCATGGCGCCCGGCAAAGCCAAACAGACAGGGCAAGTCTGAGTATTTGGCTCTGCACCAAAAATCGTGCTGCAACCACAAAACATCTTAGAATTTGTATTCAGTTCGACGTGAACTTCAAGACCCAAAACTGGTTCGTACTTAGCAACTACATCATCATATGAAAGTGTCATCGTGCACCTGCCAAAGTCGGTGCCTTATCCAGTAATGGAGCACCCCATTTGGAAAGCAGCGCCGCTTCAAGAGCTGCGCCAACTGAATACATGCGCTCATCCTTCATGACAGGAGACATGATCTGGAAGCCAACTGGTAAGCCATCTTCATCGGCCAAACCTGAAGGCAGCGACATTCCACCAATTCCAGCCATGTTTACCGGAATCGTTGCAATGTCATTTAAATACATGGCCAGCGGATCATTAGCTTTCTCACCAATTTTAAAGGCTGTTGTCGGACATGTTGGTGAAACTAGAACATCGGCTTTTTCAAATGCATTGGTGAAATCTTGTGTAATTAGCGTGCGGACCTTCTGCGCGCTTCCGTAATAAGCATCGTAGTAACCAGATGACAGCGCATAGGTTCCCAAAATAATGCGGCGCTTTACTTCTTTGCCAAAGCCAACTTGACGGGTCAAATTCATTACAGCTTCAGCAGATGCACCATCTACATCACCCACGCGCAAGCCATATCGCATTGCATCAAAGCGAGCTAAATTAGATGAACATTCAGAGGGTGCGATTAAGTAATACGCAGCTAGTGCGTATTCGAAGTTAGGGGCAGAAACTTCAACAATTTCAGCCCCAGCTTTTGCTAATAACTCTAGAGATTCTTCAAAACGTGCGCGAACTCCTGGCTGATATCCATCGCCATTTAGTTCCTTAACAACACCAATCTTCATTCCCTTAACATCGCCTGATTTGGCTGCTGCAACTACTTGAGGAACTGGGGCATTAATACTTGTTGCATCCTTTGGGTCATGTCCTGCAATTGCTTCGTGAAGTAGTGCGGTATCTAACACTGTGCGTGCACACGGACCGGCTTGATCAAGTGAAGATGAAAAAGCAACTAAACCAAAACGTGAAACTCCACCATATGTTGGTTTAACTCCAACAGTTCCGGTGACCGCTGCAGGTTGGCGAATTGATCCACCGGTGTCTGTGCCAATTGCTAATGGTGCTTCGAACGCAGCAAGGGCCGCAGATGAACCGCCACCGGATCCACCAGGAATGCGAGTTAAATCCCATGGGTTATGTGTTGGACCATAGGCAGAGTTTTCAGTTGAAGAACCCATTGCAAACTCATCCATATTGGTCTTACCCAAAATTACGATGTCATTCTTTTTTAAGTTTGTAACAACAGTTGAATCATAAGGAGGGCGCCAACCTTCGAGAATTTTTGATCCACAAGTAGTTGGAACACCCTTTTGCGCCATTACATCTTTAAGCGCAAGTGGTACACCTGCAAGTGGTGACAACTTTTCACCCTTTGCGCGCTTTGCATCAACTGCTGCGGCTTGCGCCAAAGCACCCTCTGTATCGACATACAAAAATGCATGAACATCGGCATCAACTGCAGCAATACGATCTAAGTGTGCCTGAGTTAATGCAACAGAAGTAGTTTCACCAGAGGCAAGCTTTGCTGCCATTTCAGTTGCTGAATTACGAATCATTCTTCACCCAAGATCTGCGGAACGCGGAAGCGCTGATCTTCTTGCGCTGGTGAACCTGAAAGAGCTTGTTCTGGAGTAAGACTTGGAACAACTACATCTGCACGAAACACATTGCGCAATGGCAATGGGTGTGAGGTTGGCTCAACATCTGCGCCGGCAACTTCCTGCACGCGAGCGACAGCATCCAAAATAACGGTGAACTCGTTGGACAGACTGACTAACTCTTCTTCGCTCATTTCGATGCGGGCTAGGCCTGCAAGTTTGGCGACATCATCGCGTGAAAGGCTGCTCATAGGGTTGAGTCTAATTAAATTGCAGCCTAACTGCGAATTTGCCCATTTCCAGTAACAATCCAAGTGGTGGTCGTCATCGCTTCTAGCCCCATTGGTCCTCGGGCATGCAATTTTTGATTTGAAATACCAATTTCAGCGCCAAATCCCATTTGCTCGCCGTCGGTAAAGCGCGTGGATGTATTGACCATTACCGCCGCACAATCAGCAAGTGCAATAAATCTCTTCACATTATCTTTGTTCTCAGAAATTATGGCTTCGGTGTGCTGTGTTCCGTACCTAGCAATATGCGCACTGGCAGCATCAACTGAATCCACAATTGCAACGTTCATCTCTAGGGTCCCGTATTCGGTACAAAAATTCTCATCCGTTGCCAAGGAAGCTGGGATGTTTGCACTCTTTGCCACTGCTAAAGAAGCCACGTCACAATGCATAATTACTCCGGCTTCGTGAAGTGCTTTTAGAGCAATTGGCAAGAATTGATCTGCAATAGCTGTATGTACTAGCAAGGTTTCAGCGGCGTTACACACACTTGGACGCTGCACCTTTGAATTAATGATGATTGGGACCGCTTTAGCTAAATCAGCAAACTCATCGATGTAGACATGACAGACACCAGCACCAGTTTCGATAGTTGGCACCGATGACTCATCAACCACCATGCGAATCAAAGCAGCACTTCCGCGAGGAATAACTAAATCTACTTTTCCACGGGCGTTTAGAAGAGCTTTAACTGTTTCACGATCTTCGGATGGGACAAGTTGAATCACATCTGGAGAAATCAAAGTAGTCGCTAAAGCATCGCGCATTACGCGAACCAAAATCTCATTGCTATGTGCCGCACTAGATGAGCCCCGAAGCAGTGCAGCATTTCCAGACATCAACAAGATAACTGCAGCGTCAACGGTCACATTTGGACGTGCTTCATAGACCATTCCAATAACACCAAATGGAACGGAGATTTGTTCTAGTTCAATTCCGTTAGGCAAAGTAGATTTGCGCAGAGTTTTACCAAGAGGATCTTCAAGTTCACTTACTTGACGCGCTCCCCCAGCAATCCCTGTGATTCGTTCAGGGGTGAGTAAAAGTCGATCTAAAAGCGATGAGTTCAATCCTGATGCACGACCTGCCTGCATATCTTTTTCATTGGCGGCCAGGATTTCGGCGCTTCTTGCCTCAATGGCATCTGCAATTACCCGTAGTGCTTCTTTTCGTTGAGCACCCGTGGAAACACTCAATGTTTTGCCGGCACGACGCGCAGAATCTGCAAGCTGCGAAATCAATCCCTTGGCGTCCATAGGTTTAAGCCTATCGGGAGTTACCCTGATGCCGTGTTCAAATTAATCCGCAGAGTCGCAATCATTCTCGTCGTTGTCTACGCCGCATTGTTTGGCCTTACAAAAATCATTCATTACCCGGAACCGATTGCCGCAATTCGACTTGGTCTAGCGCCGGCATCTAAGACCCCAGATTTAATGCCGTCGCACCCAATCAAAGCCGTACCAGGATCCCCTTGGATTCAAGGCACTGCCGAAGTGATTACAACAGTGAATTGGAATGGAAAGCCTGTCCCATTTGAACAATTCCTAAAGGAAACCGACACAAATGTATTTTTAGTTATTCGCAAAGGAAAAATCACTTACGAGTCGTACTTAAATGGCAAGAAGCAATCAACCGTCCTTCCTTCGTATTCGGTTGCAAAAACAATGACATCGTTAGTAATCGGTCAGTTAATTGACGAAGGAAAGATTAAAGAAAGCGACAGCTTTGTAGAGATTCTGCCGGAGTTTAAAGCCGGAACTTCCTTTGACAAGGTGACAATCAAGAATCTTCTTGACATGAACTCAGGGATTGGTGTTTCCGATAACTATCCATCTGGTCCGTCAGGTTGGGGAGTTGCTATCGCACAAATGTATGCCTCAACAGATGTCAATTGGTTCTTAAAAAACAATCGAAAGATGAGAGAAGAGCCAGGTAGTTTCCCAGAGTACCGATCAGTAAATACACAGATGTTAGGTTTAATTGTGCAAAAGATTACCGGTCAAAAATTGGCCGATGCTTTCAGCGAACGTGTATGGCAAAAGGTTGGTGCAGATTTCAATGCCACGTGGAATGTCGATCAGGTTGGTGGACATGAAAAAGCATTTTGTTGCTTCAATGCAACCGCTCGTGATTACGCACGTGTGGGTCAAGCCTTAATGAGTGGTGATCCAAAGATTGCAAGCACTTCTTGGAAAGCCCGACTTTCAACTTCTGCAGTTACCTTGGATTATGGCTGGGGTTATGGCGCACAGATGTGGCATCCATTCCCAGGGGTCAACTTAATGATGGGCTTGCATGGCCAATACATCTATATGGATGCACTCAATGACACCGTGATTGTAAAACTCTCTGATATCCCGACAAGTTCAGATGGAATTAGCGCAAAGATCGCACCGGTCTTGCGGGAAATAGCAGAAAAGAACTAGTTAGAGAAGAACTAGGTCGTCGCGATGAACAAGTTCGCGTTCGTACTCTGCACCTAATGCTGCAGCAAGCTCTTTTGTTGAACGACCTAACATCTGCGGCAGATCAGCTGAATCAAAAGCGACAAGGCCGCGTGCAATTACTGCGCCATCTGGTCCGACAAGTTCAACTGCGTCACCTGCAATGAAATCGCCTTGAACTGCAGTGACTCCAGCAGGTAGCAAGGAAACTCCACGCTCTAAAATCGCAGTTACTGCGCCTGCATCCAGAATCAACTTTCCTTGCGACTTTGTTGCATGAGCAAGCCACAATAAACGAGATGTCGTTTTACTAGCGTGCGCATGAAAATGTGTTCCAAATTTTTCGCCAGCGAGAGTTTTATCGGAATCTTCAAGTGAAGTAAGCAGCATTGGGATACCGGCAGATGTGGCAATTCGAGCCGCTTCAACCTTGGTAACCATTCCCCCGCTACCTACTCCGGCCGATCCTGCTCCACCTAATGTTTCGCCATCAATATCTGCAACAGATGAAACTTCATGAATTCTTTGCGCTCCTGCTTGTGTCGGAGGAGCATCATATAAAGCATCGATATCGGAAACTAAAACCAGTAAGTCTGCACCAATCAACAAGGCAACTAAAGCTGCCAGACGATCATTATCGCCAAAGCGAATTTCTTGAGTTCCAACAGAGTCATTCTCATTAATGATTGGAACAACACCAAGCTGGAGAAGTTTGTACAAAGTTCGCTGTGCATTTTGATAATGTGAACGTCGGACCACATCTTCGGTAGTAAGCAAAACCTGTGAAGCGGTAATTGCATGGCGAGCAAAACTTTGTGTGTATTGAGCAACTAACAAACCTTGGCCAACTGATGCGGCGGCTTGCTGTGTTGCAAGATCTTTAGGGCGAGTTGTTAATCCCAGTGGAGCCAAACCAGCAGCAATAGCACCTGAAGAAACTACGACTACTTCTGCGCCACGTTTTTTACAGGCAGCAACAACATCCACAAGTTTGTTAACGGCCGTGGCATCAAGTGCCGATCCGGCTTTACCGGTAAGAGAGGAGGAACCAATCTTGATGACGATGCGTTTTGCAGAGGAAATCTGCGCTCGGCTCACTTGTCATCTCCATCCTTTAGATCTTCATCAGTAATTATCGGTGCTGAAAGTTTAGGTGTGTGAGGGTCAACAACGTTGTATTCCCACTGCTTGGCGATTTCATCTTCAGTTAAAACATCTTCAATACGCTCAGGCATATTCCAGGTTGATTCAAGACGTGAATCCTCACCGCGGCGATGTAGGTGGCCCGCCAATTGTTCAGCGCCGGCTTCGATGGTTGGCTCCCAATCAAAGATAACTTCAGTATCGCCATCGCCAATACGAACTTCGCTTCCGGCAACTGCGCCCTTCTTGTACAACTCTTTTTCTACTCCAAGTTGTGCAAGGCGATCTGCAAGATAGCCGATTGCTTCGGCATTCTTAAAGTTAGTTTGGCGAACCCAACGTTCGACTTTCTTGCCACGAATCGTGAATGAGCCATCTGCATTTGCATGTACCAAGAAGCCAGAATCATCAACTGCGACTGGACGCAAGATGATGCGAGTTCGCTCTTGAACACCTGCATCAGCACGGTTTTTCGCCACCAAACGTCCCATGGCATAAATAAGATCTTGTAATCCTGCGCGTGAAGCTGCTGACACTGGATAAACGTCGTATCCCTTGTCGCGTAGCTCTTGTTCAACCATATCTGACATAGCTTGACCGTCAGGTAAATCAATTTTGTTCAAGGCAACAATGCGAACGCGATCTTCGAGTCCGCCGTACAAAGCTAATTCATTTTCAATTGCTTCAAGATCTGAAACTGGGTTTCGGTCAGTTTCTAAGGTTCCGCAATCAAGCACATGCACAAGTGCTACACATCGCTCTACGTGACGAAGGAATTCAAGACCTAATCCCTTACCTTGTGATGCACCTGGAATAAGTCCTGGAACATCTGCAACGGTGAAACGTGTTTCTCCTGCTTGAACAACACCTAAGTTTGGAACCAAGGTTGTAAATGGATAATCCGCGATCTTTGGACGAGCTGCAGATACGGCAGCAATTAATGATGATTTTCCGGCACTTGGGAATCCAACAAGTGCGATGTCTGCAACGCTTTTTAGTTCCAGAATTAATGTGCGCTCTTCACCTGGTTCGCCAAGTAAGGCAAAACCTGGTGCACGACGTTTAGATGATGACAGCGCCATGTTTCCAAGTCCACCAAAGCCACCAGCAGCGGCACTAAATGTGGTTCCAGTACCAATTAAATCTGCAATTTGTTCGCCATTGGAATCGTAGACAACAGTTCCGTTGGGAACTCCAAGAATTAAATCTTCACCTTGGTGTCCATCTTTGCGATCACCGTATCCTTGATGTCCTGAAGTCGCTCTGCGGTGAGGAGAATGATGGAAATCAAGCAAAGTCGTAACACTTGGATCAACAACTAAAATTACATCTCCGCCGCGTCCACCATTGCCGCCATCAGGGCCACCAAGTGGTTTGAATTTTTCGCGTTTAACTGAAACACAACCATCGCCACCTTTTCCGGCAATGGCATAGAGAGTTACGCGATCAACAAATGTTGTCACTTTGTGACTCCCTTCCTATGTGCTTCCACTAAAAACCGTACTGAATGAAAAAAGCGAGCCGCATCATTACGGCTCGCTCTTTTACAAGAAACCTAAAATTAAGCTACCGGAGCCACATTCACTACACGGCGTCCGCGAGCGCGACCGAATTCAACAACGCCTGCAGCTAGTGCAAACAAGGTGTCATCCTTACCGCGACCTACGTTCTTGCCTGGGTGAAAATGTGTTCCGCGCTGGCGAACTAGAATTTCGCCTGCATTAACTTCTTGTCCGCCGAAACGCTTGATACCAAGGTACTGTGGATTGGAATCGCGACCGTTTCGTGTCGAGGAGACACCCTTCTTACTTGCCATTTACTTCGTCTCCCTTACTTCGCGCCGTTGATGGCGGTAATTTTTACACGAGTCAGTTGCGCACGGAATCCCTGGCGACGACGGTGACCTGTCTTGTTCTTGTAACGCAAGATATCGATCTTTGGTCCCTTAAGTTCTTCAAGAACTTCGCCAGTTACCTTCACGCCAGACAAAACCTTTGGATCTGTTGTAACAGCTGCACCATCTACTACGAGCAAGGCAGGAAATGAGACAGTTGCACCAGCAGCAGCGTCGATACGATCAACGATTACTGTGTCGCCAACTGCGACCTTTTCCTGGCGTCCGCCAGCTTTAACGATTGCGTACACGTGTTACTCCAGTTCATCTTCTAAGCCTTGACCTAATTGAGGTCCGTGGGCAGAGGGTAAGCGTACGCAAGCGTGTGCGTAGCGGTCAAATTACGATTGAACGATCCTGGTCACAGCCTTTTCGAGCGCATATACGGGGTCGCTGGCCGCACCCTTAACTTCGGCATCTGCCTGGGCGATTGCCCCAACGGCATCAGCAATTTGAGCCGGACTCCAGCGGGCCAGCTGTCTGCGGGCCTTATCAATCTGCCATGGAGCCATTCCCAATTGACCTGCAAGCTCAAAGGATTTCTGATTGCGATTAGCACCTGACACCTTTGCCAGGGAACGCAATGAGGATGCGATCGCACTAGTAATCATTACTGGATCGGTGCCAGTTTCCAGTGCACTGCGCAAAGAAATTAGTGCTGCAGAAAGATTGCCATCAAGGGTTGCATCAGCCACATCAAAGCCGGTTGTTTCGATTCGACCTTGGTGATACTTATCAACCATTGCTTCATCAATTAAACCCGAAGGTGCATCCGCGGCAATTTGTCCAACCGCACCTTGTAATTCACGAAGATCATTACCGAGCGCGCCCACCAATGCTGCAACTGCGCCAGTTGAAGCTTTACGACCAAGATCTAGAAAAAGAGATCTAACAAACTCTTCCTTCTCTGCTTCCTTCTTTAGTGGATCACACGGGATTAATTCGGGCTTCGCCTTTTTAATTGCATCAAGCAGGGCTTTACCTTTGACTCCACCTTTGTGAACAAAAATTACAGTGGTTGATGCATCAGGTTGTTCTAGATACCTAGTTATCTCATCTCGATTATCTTCAGGTAAATCCTGAAGGTCACGAATAATCAGAGCGCGTTTATCAGAAAAAAGTGAAGGCGCTAAAGCATCAGCAATATCGCCAACGATTGTGTCTGCGGCAAACAAAGTGGTGACTTCACACTTTTCCTCTTTAAGTTGGGCATTGAGCTTAGTCAGTGCGCGATCTGCAAGTGCGGATTCTGAGCCAAGGATCAAGTAAAAAGCGTTCATCCCTGCCTCCCTAGCTCCAGTAAAACAATTTAATCCTACCTTTGCTTTTCCGGACTCGAAGATGGTGACCACTTGCCGTCACTGAAATCGCGCCATCTGTATCTGTCCGAAAAACCTGTGTTCCAAGTCTAGTCAGGGAGTCAATACTTTCTTTGGCCGGATGACCATATGGATTCTTAGCCCCCACGCTGATTAGCGCAATTTGTGGGGCCAAGGCCTTGATCAATCCCTCATCCTGATATTTAGATCCGTGATGAGAGAACTTATAAATATCTATCGGTCTAACTAAGTTAATCAGTTCATGTTGTGCTGGTGGTTCAAGATCACCGGCTGAGAAAAGACTCCAATCAGAAGTTTGTGCAATCACGGCAATACTTGAGTTGTTAATCGCTGAGCCCTCGCCGGGTAGTTCTTCAAAAACTCTTGTTGTTGACTCTGGCCAAAGAACTTCTAACCTGACATCACCCACTTGTGCAGTAAGCCCCTTTTGTACCGTGACAATCTTTGATTTCTTTAAGGAGTTTAACGCCAGCCTGCTTTGAAGTTCAGGTTCTAAATTATTGCTGATCCAAACCTGATGCACTTCTCTTCCTTTCAGAAGTCCCGGTAAACCGCCAACGTGATCGGCGTGAAAATGAGAAAGGATGAGCAATGGAATCTCTTTAATACCCAAATCCCTGAGGCACTTGTCTTCGGCCATAGATTCGGGGCCAACATCAATAACTATTGCGCGATGTGAGCCAAGATTTATTACAAGAGAGTCACCTTGGCCCACATCACATTGTGCAACTTGCCAATCACCAACGGGCCATCGTTGAATCCAACCCAGGGAAAGAATAACTATTAGAAGCACTGCGGCACTTTTTTTCCAATTCTTTTTAAAAAGGAAAAGAATGGCAAGAATTAATGCCATTAGGCCAAAGCCAAGTACGCCGTTATGAATTGTTAGCACCGGAAAAGCTGCGACCCAGTGAGCTACCCCAGTTATAAAGCCTGCGGGAAAACGAATAAAGAAGATAATGAACTGGGTTAACCATGGTGCAAAGGGAGAAAGTAGGGCTGCAATAAATCCAAGTACGGTAATTATCGCAACCGCAGGTGCTGCTAATAAGTTTGCAATAATGCTCATAGGTGACAAATATCCGGAAAGCGAAACAAGAATAGGTGAGCAAAAAACTATCGCTGCAATAGGTGGTGCCAGAGCCCCAGCCAACTTCTTATGAGTTGGTAGCTTTTCCACAATACGCGGGGCAAGCAGAAGTAATCCCGCCGTTGCTAAAACAGAAAGTGCAAAACCTGCATCGCGTGCTTGCCATGGATCTCCAAGAACAACTGCGCAGATTGCAAAACCTAGAGCCGGTAAAGAGTCCGAACCCCGCTTGCCAAGTTGTGCTGACAAAAGAACAGCCGCCATGGCTGCAGCGCGCAACACCGACGGTGATGGCCTTACTAGAGCTATAAAGCAAATAAGAGCGATAGCCGTTGCAATTATTCGTACATTCTTTTGGCGAATTACAAATTGCATGCACCACAAAACAAAGGTTGAAACAATTGCAAAGTTTGCACCGCTTACCGCAACTAAGTGGGTTAAACCTGAACGCTTCATGGCATCTTTGAACTCATCTGACTGTTTGGAGGTATCCCCCAGCACCATTCCAGGAATCAATGCACCAGCATCGCCATCACCAGAATTATCGCGTAACCCCTGACGGATTGCACCCAATCCAGTTGCCCAAGAAGAAGGCTCAGTCTGAACAGTGATTGCACCATTGACAATAAATAATGCCGCCACCCTTGATTCTTTGCTTTTCAAAACAGTCGCTGTCCCAGAGATTGTTTGGCCTGGAAGCAGTTCAATCTGCTTTTTTGTAAGAATTCGAATCGGAGTACGTAGTGAGAAAACTTTATCGTTTGCAGTAAATTGCAATAATCGAACAGTAAAGGAGAAATTTCCAGTAGCTGTTTTACTAGGGTCAGTTTTTACTTGAGCTGAGAACTCAACTTCTTGATTGAAATATTCGGTGATCGCCGAATTTTCAAGCGATGCCTGTCGCATAGACATCGCGGCGGCTCCGACCATAATTGTCAGCACAATCAGAGTTAATCTCTTTTTGCTCTTGACAATGGCTACCGCTACCAATACTAAAGCGCACGCAAATATTCGCCAGGGCGAGACTGCGCTTTGTAGCAATGCTCCAGCCCAAAGCGCTCCTCCTAGTGCAAGGGCTCGGTAATCAATTAAATTCTGATTTTTGATTTGATCTGTGCGAATTTTGCAACACCAATTCCGCTTACTTTTTGGAGATCCTCAATAGTCAAGAAAGAGCCATTCTTATTTCGATAATCAATTATTCGGCCAGCAATTACAGGTCCAATTCCATCAAGGCCATCTAGTTGCCTGAGCGTTGCACGATTAATATTGATAGGTCCTGATGCAATCTTCTTACTTACTCGTTGCCCGGAACTGGTTACAACTGTTGAATCAACATAAATCTGCTCACCATCGTTGAGCACGCGCGCCAAATTGATGGTGCTCAGATCTGCACCGGGTGCGCTGTCGCCAGCTGCTTTGATGGCATCTATTACTCGAGATCTTCCGGTAAGGCTATAAACCCCAGGCCTGTTTACCGCACCTGTCACATCTACAAATATCTCTGGCTCCGAAATTGTTATAGGGGTGATTTCTGGAGCCGCGTTTATCTGGGTGTTTCCTCGAAGGACAATAAATACTGAAAAGATCAAAACTATTGCAGCAACTATTCCAAGGGCTATTTTCTGATGCCGCGAATAATGTAAGTCAAACCACCATTGGGATAGAGATTCAAATGCAGTTCGAAGTTGTTCCATTAAGCAAGTGTGAACTTGGCACAAGCGCCACGGTGTTAACTAGCCTTTAGTTGTTGATAACGATATTTACAAGCTTTGGAGCGCGGGTAATGATCTTGTTGATTGTTGCTCCAGCTAATGCATCGACAATGCTAGGTAAAGCAAGTGCGGCTGCCTCAAGTTCGGCGTCAGTAATCGTTGGTGCAACATCAATGCGGTCTTTAATCTTGCCGTTAATTTGCACAACAACAGTGACTGCATCAGCCACAAGTAATTTCTCATCAACAGCAGGCCAGCCAGCAAGTGCTACACATGGTTTGTGGCCTAGTCGCTCCCACATTTCTTCAGCGGTAAATGGTGCAACTAGTGACAACATGATTGCAATCGCTTCTACTGCTTCGCGAACTGCAGGGTCTGCGGCGCCACAACCAGAGTCAATAGCCTTACGTGTTGCATTTACTAGTTCCATTACGCGTGCAACGGCAACGTTAAAGCGGAAAGATTCAACGGCAAATCCAGCATCATGTAATGCCTTGTGAGTTGCTTTACGTAAAGCAAGATCGCCCGAACCAAAATCAACACCTGCAGGACTTGTTACATCTCCCGATAATCTCCAAGCACGGGTCAAGAATTTAACCGAGCCAGATGGTGACACGTCTGACCAATCCACATCATCTTCTGGAGGTCCAGCAAAAACCATGGACAAACGAATCGCATCTACACCATGGTTTTCTAACTCGTCTGAAAGTCGGACTAAGTTGCCACGACTCTTAGACATCGCAGAGCCATCCATGACAACCATTCCTTGATTGAGCAAACGGGTAAATGGTTCATTGAAATCGACCATTCCCATATCGTTTAGCACCTTAGTAAAGAAACGGCTGTACAGAAGGTGCAAGATCGCATGAGTCACTCCGCCAACATATTGATCTACAGGCAACCACGTATCTATATCTTTCTTTGAAAATGGTTCAGTTGCATTTGTTGGATCGGCATAACGCAGGTAGTACCAAGAAGAATCCACAAAAGTGTCCATCGTGTCTGTGTCGCGCTTTGCATCAGCTGAACACTTCGGGCACTTCACGTTTACCCATTCTGTTGCAGCACCCAATGGCGAAGTTCCCTTTGGCTTTAAATCAAGACCTTCTGCGTCTGGCAAAGTTAATGGAAGTTGATCTGCAGGTACTGGCACTTCACCACATGATGGACAGTGAATAATTGGTATTGGAGTTCCCCAGTAGCGCTGGCGTGAAACTAGCCAATCACGCAAACGATAGTTGCGGGCAGCTTTTCCCTTGCCATCTGATTCCAGCTTTTTGTTAATCGCAGCAATTGCATCGGCTTTATTCAGGCCATTTAAGAGCTCTGAATTAACTAACTTTCCATCTCCTACTGTTGCAACGCCTGTTTCGTTGGGATCTTCTTCTCCAGTTTCAACAACTACGCGAACTGGAAGTTTCATGGCACGAGCAAAATCCAAGTCACGTTGATCATGAGCAGGAACGGCCATGATTGCACCGGTTCCATAATCAGCTAAAACATAATCACTGGCCCAAATAGGTAACTTTTCACCGTTTACTGGGTTGATTGCAAAACGATTAAGGAATACACCACTCTTTGGGCGATCAGTTGCAAGACGATCAATATCACTTGCAGCTTTAATGGTTTCCAAATACTTCGCAAAATCTGCTTCAACGCCGGTTCCTTGAACAAGTTCGGCGGCTAATTCGCTATCGACTGCAACAACCATAAAGGTTGCGCCAAACAATGTGTCTGGTCGGGTTGTATAAATCGTTACGGGTTCAGTGCGACCTTCGATGTCAAAGTTAACATTTGCACCAGTTGAGCGCCCGATCCAGTTGCGCTGCATCGTTAGAACTTTGTCAGGCCACTTACCTTCAAGTTGAGCCATGTCATCAAGTAAACGATCGGCATAATCAGTGATCTTGAAATACCACTGATTCAACTTCTTCTTGGTGACAGTTGAATCACAACGCTCGCACAGCCCTGCAACTACTTGCTCATTTGCAAGAACGGTTTGGCAACCTGGACACCAGTTAACCGCCGAATCTTTGCGGTAAGCCAAACCACGTTCGTAAAACTTTAGGAATAACCATTGATTCCATTTGTAGTATTCCGGGTCGCAGGTATTGAAAACGCGATCCCAATCAAATGAACATGCATAACGTCGCATCGATGCTTTCTGCACCGCAATGTTTTCATACGTCCAAATTCTTGGGTCTGAATTGCGCTTGATTGCTGCGTTTTCTGCGGGCAAACCAAAAGCATCCCAACCAATCGGGTGCATGACATTGAAACCCTTTTGCGCCCAATAACGAGCGATTACATCGCCGAGTGCATAAGCCTCGGCATGGCCCATATGAAGATCTCCCGATGGATAAGGGAACATGTCCAAGACATATTTCTTTTCACGGGCGTCATCTGCGCGACCTGATTTAAATGGTTGTAGCTGATCCCAAATAGGCAGCCACTTTTCCTGCACGTAGGCAAAGTCGTATGCCGCGTGCTCGCGCTCGTCATTCACGTTGTTATTCATACGTGGAGCTAAGGGGATTTGAACCCCTGACCCCCTGCATGCCATGCAGGTGCGCTACCAGCTGCGCTATAGCCCCAATTTTTGTGCGAGTGCAGACCTTACCGCATTTACTGCGGGGCGCCTTTATGCAGGAGTTGCACCACTTTCTTCACCATATACAGGCTCTGGAATTGAGCCAGCATTATGTTCAATCAAATTCCACTGTCGCGGATTCCGTTCCAAAATCGACCATGACGCATTAGACAATCCACCAATGACTCCCCATTTAGACATTGGAAGTTCAAGTAGGGAACCCAAAATACATCGAGCAGTTCCACCGTGGGTTGTAACAACCAACAACTGATCTGTCTTTTCCCCTAAAGCTTTCTTGATGGCACGAATCGCGCGGTCTGCAACTTCGCTGCGTCGTTCACCCGTTGTACCTGCGGGATTATCTTCGCCATCGATCCAACGAATAAAATTATGGAAATCTTCGGCGCGATTTTCAGCACCAGTTTTTCCTTCCCACAAACCACCATTGGTTTCGCGAAGATCTTCATCGATTGCAACGCTAAGCCCAGTCAGATCAGCTAATGCTTGCGCAGTATCGCGTGCACGGCCTAAGTCACTTGAAATAATCATCGTTGGCTTCATACCTGCAAGAATTTGAGCTGCATGTTGTGCTTGGAAACGGCCTACTTGATTAAGGTCAATATCTGAATGACCTTGAAAACGGTTAACAACATTCCAGTCAGTTTGGCCGTGACGCCACAAAAGAACGCGATTAGCGGCCAAGCGAGGCCCTCACTGCTTCTAAATCAATTGTTGGGCAGTCATTCCACAAGCGATCCAACATGTAGTACTTGCGAAGTTCAGCGCTTTGTACATGAACTACTAAATCTGAATAATCAAGCAAAATCCATTCAGCACCGTGTTCGCGACGAATCGGCTTGTCACCAATTGCTGCAAGTTGGCGTTCTACTTCATCTGCAATCGAATCAACCTGTGCTTCATTTTGACCCGTTGCGATTAAGAAAACTTCGCTCAGAACTAATTGATCTGAAAGATCTAGCGCCACCACATCTACTGCAATCTTGTCGATCGCTGCCTTGGCGGCCACTTGGGTAATCTCTAAAGTTCTGCTGCTAATTGTCATAGAGATTATTCTCTCGTATAAATGTGGCCACTGATGACGAAACATCTGCGCTCAAACCTTGGCGAATTGTGGTTGCCGCAACATTTAAAGCTCCGATATCAACCCCATCGCCTGTAAATCCAGGTCTTGCGATGATTAAGAATTCAACCATTTCCCGTAATTCGTCAATGCGGTGCCATTGATTCAATTTTTCTGCGGCATCTTGGCCAATAACTAAAACGATGGTGTCATCTGGATAATTTTGGGCAACCGCTTCAACGGTATCGATTGCATAGCTGGGACCGGTTCGAAGTATTTCAATGGGATTGACCTGAACCTTGGATGCAATTTCTGCCGGCAAATCAGCTAAAGCTAATTGGCACATGGTGCGTCTTTGTTGCCCAGTTGCAATTGGAGCATTTTCTCGAAGAAGCGGAACGCCTGCCGGAATAACCAATAACTGATCTACTAAATCTTTTTCAAACAATTGGGTAATTACGTGCAGGTGGCCCAGATGAATCGGATCAAAAGTACCTCCGTAAATACCTACTCGGGACAAATTAGTCTCGGTCTAGGCGAAGTACTAAATACAGAAAAACTGACATCACAACAAATGTGAAGACTCCAAAAAAGAGTGGTGAGGCTGGAAGTTCGCGAGTAACCTCGCTGGCAAGAATCATCATGGTTGGAATACTACTACTTACCTGCCAATAGCTCTTTAAATCTTGCTTCATCGATTACTGGCACACCTAATTCCTGTGCTTTTGCCAGCTTTGAACCCGGGTCACTTCCAACCAATACATAGTCGGTTTTCTTTGAAACCGATGAGGATGGTTTACCGCCATGGGCTGAGATAGTTTCTGAAATCCCATCTCGAGAGAATGATTCAAGACCGCCGGTGACAACAAAGGTCAGCCCGGCCAGTGTTTGCGGCAATTGTTCAGTGACTTGTACAACCATGCACACGCCAGCTTTTTCCCACTTGGAAATAATCTCTTTGTGCCACTTCACACCAAACCATTCGACAATAGATTCGGCGATGATCTGCCCTACTCCATCGATATCTGCTAGTTCTTGAGCGCTAGCTTCTGAAATCGATTTGATTGAACCAAGGGCAGTTGCTAAACCTTGCGCAGCGGTTGGGCCAACGTGGCGGATAGAGAGCGCAACTAATGTCCGCCACAATGGACGATTCTTTGCTTCTTCTAGCGCTGCCAATAACTTATCTACATTTGCCGCAGGTGTTCCATCTTTTTTTGTAAAAAAAGTTGAAGTAACAAGTTTTTCTGCAGTCAGATCAAAAAGATCTGACTCATCTTTAATTATCTTTGCATCTAGCAAGGCAATTGCGGCTTCATACCCTAGAACATCAATATCTAGCGCAGCGCGCGAACCTATGTAATAAATTCGCTCTCGAAGTTGTGCCGGGCAGCTTTGAGTATTTGGGCAACGAATATCAACATCGCCTTGGCTCATGGCACGAAGTTCATCGCCACATTCTGGACAGTGTGTTGGCATAACAAATGCGCGCTCAGTTCCTTTGCGCTTATCAAGTACAGGACCGAGTACTTCTGGAATTACATCCCCAGCTTTACGAATAACGATGGTGTCCCCAATTAAGACGCCTTTACGAACAATCTCTTCGGCGTTATGCAAGGTTGCATTTGTAACTGTAGATCCAGCAACTTTTACAGGTTCCATATATGCAAAAGGTGTAACTCTGCCGGTTCTTCCGACGCTGACTCTAATGTCTAGTAATACCGTTGTTACTTCTTCTGGTGGGTACTTATATGCAATTGCCCATTTTGGAGCTCGTGAAGTAAAGCCGAGCTGAGCTTGTTGAGACAAAGAATCAACCTTAATGACGACGCCATCAATTTCGTGTTCCACGTCATGGCGATGGTCTGCATAAAATTGAATAAATTTTTGAACATCTGTGCGCGAACCACAGACTTTAAAGCGATCACTGGTTGGTAAACCTAAACTCTTTAGCACTTGGTAGGCACCACTTTGAGACTCAAATGAAATGCCATCGCGCGCGCCAACGCCATGTACAACAACAGAAAGTGGTCTGGAGGCAGTAACTCGTGGATCTTTTTGACGAAGTGAACCCGCGGCACCATTTCGTGGATTAGCAAATAGCTGCTTGCCGGCTTCTTCTAATGAGTCATTGAGTTCATTAAATGCAGCTATCGGAAAGAAAACTTCACCGCGGACTTCTATCAAAGTTGGCGCAGAATCACCCTTTAATTGATGTGGCAAATTCTTAATCGTTTTCACATTAAGGGTTACATCTTCGCCAGTAACACCATTACCTCTAGTCAAACCGCGAACCAGCACGCCGTTTTCGTAGGTTAAGTTAATAGCCAGGCCATCGACTTTTACCTCGCAAAGATACTGCGGCGTTGAAATCTCTTTTTCGACCCGATCAAACCATTGTGATAACTCATCTGAATCAAAAACATTATCCAGGCTCATCATCTTTTCGATATGGTCACGCTGTTCAAATTGGGTAGAAAATCCCCCGCCCACATGCTGTGTAGGTGAATCTGGTTCGCGCAGCTCTGGATTCTTATCTTCTAATATCTGTAATTCGCGGAGTAATTCATCAAACTGTGCATCTGTAATTGTTGGTTGATCTAAAACGTAATACTTAAATTGGTGATCACGGATTTCATTGATCAGCTCGGTCATACGGTGACGGGCTTTGCTAGTCATTCTGTCTCACAAATTGTTGCCGACCCCACGACGCGATCACCATCATAAATAACCATCGCTTGCCCCGTCGCAAGTCCCAGTAATGGCTCAACCAGAGTGGCTACAAGAAGAGTTCCGTCGAAGAAATAGGTACAGGGCAAAGCAGCGCCATGCGCACGCACTTGGACAAAACCTTGCTGCGGTTCAGCAGTGACTGCAGGTCCACACCACACTGGGCGTTCGCCACGCATTGTTGTAATTGCTAAATCTTCGCGAGCTCCCACCACAACAGTGTTTGTTACCGGTTCGATCTTTAATACAAAGCGCGGTGAACCATCTGCTGTTGGAACCGTCAGGCCTAAACCTTTTCGCTGACCAATTGTGTAGGTGTATGCACCTTTGTGTTCGCCAATTTTATTTCCATCTTGATCAACGATTGGCCCTACTTCACTGCCCAGTCGATCGCGCAGCCAACCAGCGTTATCACCTGATGGCACAAAGCAAATGTCGTGACTATCGGGCTTTTGTGCAACAGCTAATCCTCGGCGTTCTGCTTCGGCACGGATGTCTACTTTTGTTGTGTCCCCCAAAGGAAAGATTGCACCATTAATTTGTTCGATCGTAAGTACCGACAAAACATAGGACTGATCCTTTGAATGATCGACTGCTCTATGCAAAGTTTTTCCGCTTGGACCAATTTCGGTGCGCGCATAGTGGCCAGTGACAACACCATCAAAGCCCATCGCACGTGCACGATCTAAAACCGCTGCAAACTTAATCTTTTCATTACAACGCAAACATGGATTTGGAGTTCTGCCAGCAGAATATTCAGCTAGGAAATCTTCAACAACACCATCATGAAACTCTTCAGCCATATCCCAAATGTAGAAAGGGATACCAATGACGTCTGCGGCTCTGCGCGCATCATGTGAATCTTCGATAGTGCAACACCCACGCGCACCTGATCGATACTTTTGTGGGTTTGCAGCCAGCGCTAAGTGAACTCCAATAACATCATGACCGGCTTCTACTGCGCGGGCAGCGGCGACTGCTGAATCAACTCCACCGCTCATTGCTGCGATTAATTTCATATGTTGTTCGCCGCCCGTCCTCTGACAATTACATCGGGCAGCACTGACATTACAAAATCCACATCTGCTTGCGTAGAACCGGCCCCGAATGAAAAGCGTAAGGATGACTGAGCGGTTGTTTCATTGTGTCCCATGGCCAGAAGAACATGACTTGCTTCATGCACACCTGCGCTACATGCCGAGCCAGTTGAGGCTGAAACATGTGCGTTATCTAAAAGCAATAACAAGGTGTCGCTCTGTGTCCCCGGAAAAGTCACATTGACTATTCCTGGCAAGCGCTTACTTGCTCCCCCATTGATGTAGGCATCGGGGATTGCTTTACCAAGTGCTTGAATAAAATTGTCACGAAGAGTTTCAACGGCAGCACTTGGATAGGTCTCTGACGATGCTGCAGAAAAAGCAACAATGCTTGGTGCGTTTAAAGTACCGCTTCGTATTTCGCGCTCTTGTCCACCGCCATGAAGCAAAGCCGGAATTTCATACGCACGACGCAAAATCAAGGCGCCAATTCCAAGTGGTCCCCCAACTTTGTGCGCACTTAAAGTTAAGGCAGTTACTCCAAGTTCCTTGTATGACAACGACACTTTTTTGAAACTTTGCACCGCATCGGTATGTACTGGAATATTTCCGGCCATGTCCACAACTTCACGAATTGGTTGAATAACGCCGGTTTCATTATTTGAATGCATAATCGAAATTACCGCGATTTCAGCTGAACGTTTAGAAATCAGATCACGCAGAAATTCAAGATCGATAACTCCATTAACATCAACTGGAACAAGGATTACTTCGGCGCCTTCATGTGTTTCAAGCCAATGTGCAGGATCCAAAATGGCGTGGTGTTCAATGGCAGAAATCACGACTACTTTCTTGCCGTGTGCTTTTCCATTCCACCACAAACCCTTAAGCGCAATGTTGTTAGCTTCAGTCCCGGATGCGGTAAAAATTACTTCAGATGCTAGGGACCCAACTTCGCGGGCAATAGATTCGCGCGCATCTTCTAGAGATTTGCGGGTAGCGCGTCCATGGGTGTGCAAACTTGAAGGATTACCTAGTTCTTGAAGTTGCGCAGTAATTGCCTTAAATGCGGCAGGCGATAGTGGCGTCGTTGCGGCATGGTCTACATAGATTGAAGGCACGGGCCTAAGTCTATGACTTGTGGGCTTTAACGCCTTCCGTTGCCTTAGGTAGAACGGCAAACAAGTCCCCGACTACGCCGAAATCTGCGATTTCAAACAATGGCGCTTCAGGATCTTTATTGATGACAACGATCGTCTTACTTGTCTGCATTCCTGCGCGATGCTGGATCGCACCTGAAATTCCACACGCGACATAAAGCTGAGGGCTAACGGTTTTACCTGTTTGTCCCACTTGGTATGAATGTGGATACCAGCCCGCATCAGTTGCCGCGCGCGATGCACCAACTGCAGCTCCTAGCGAATCTGCAAAACCTTCAACTGCTGAGAAATCCCCGTTGGTTCCGCGACCACCTGAAACAACGATATTTGCTTCAGTCAGTTCTGGACGGCCACCCTGAACTGGAGGCTGTGTTGATGTGACCGTTGCTTTCTTAGATGAATCTGAAACTTGAAGCGAAAGAGTTTCTACGGAAGGTGTTGCTGCAGCAACATTCGCATCAACAGAATTAGGACGCACCGTAATGATTGGAGTTCCGTGCGAAACCTTCGAGTGAACCGTTGTCGATCCACCAAAAACTAGCTGCGTAGCAGTTACATCTGCTGAAACATCAACGGCATCCGTGATGATTCCTGAGCCGCTCTTGATTGCAGTACGAGCCGCTACCTCTTTGCCAAAAGCGTGAGATGCAATCAAAACAGCTGCTGGTGATTGCGCAGCGATAATCTGAGCAAGCACATCTGCAACTGCGGCCACACCATTACTTACAAATGCATCGGATTCAACAACAACGACTTTACTTACTGGTCCTTTGTTGATGTCAGCAGCCATTGCTGCACCTTTTCCAGCAGGGGCCAGAACAACTGCTGTGACTTCACCGATACGTGCACCAGCGGTTGCTAACTCTGCATTGGTCTTTGTGGCTTTTGAACTAATGAAGTCAGCCAAAATCAATACATTGCTCATATCAACTTCTTTTCTGCTAGAAATGAAACCATTTGATCTGCCGCGTTGTCATCAGTTACTTTGATTCCTGCTGCGCGCGCTGGACGTGGAGAAGAATCTGCCACTAGTGACCAAGCCGAATCAACCGAGATACCCACTGCAGCCAAATCCTTACTGTCAATTACTTTTTTCTTAGCGGCCATGATTCCCTTAAATGATGGGTACCGTGGTTCGTTAATCTTTTCCACCACCGAAATTACACATGGGAACTGCGCATGCATTTCATCTACACCGGCTTCGGTTACGCGGGTAATTGAAACTTTCTGTGCAGCTGGATCAACTTCGACCTTTGAAGCAAAAGTTAACTGCGCCGCGTTTAGACGTTCTGCAAGCATTGCAGGGACAACGCTCATGCGGGCATCAGTTGATTCTGTTCCGCAAACAACAAGATCGAATCCGCCTTTTTCAATAACCGCAGCAAGCACAGCTGAGGTTGCGAGCGCATCAGCTCCTGCAAGTTTTGAATCGGTAATCAAAATTGCATCATTTGCACCCATTGAGAGCGCTTTACGAACCGCCTCAGTTGCTCGCTCTGGTCCCATAGAAATGACGGTTACAGTGTTTGGACCGCCTTCTTCATTTCCGCCATGTGCCTCTGCAATGCGCAGCGCTTCTTCAACGGCGTATTCATCAAGATCATTTAGAACTGCATCTACATTTTCACGGTCGAGAATTCCATTGACCATCTTCTTTTCAGCCCATGAATCCGGGACCTGCTTTACGCAAACGGCGATTTTCATACCCAAAGGTTACTGGTGAGTAACCATTATTTCTACATGGCGCCCAGATTTCACGCATGGTTCGCCGACTCGTAACCTCAACTTCTACTTTAAGTCTGAGAGTCACCTCAATCTGCTCACATGAAGCGATCGCTAAGGGTTGTTGTGGTCACCGAGTCATTTTTGCCTCAGGTCAACGGGGTCACTAATTCAGTGCTGCGGGTTCTAGAACATCTACGCGCCGAAGGACATCAAGCCCTTGTGATCGCCCCTGAAAGCGCTGGTGGCATTACTGAGTATGCAGGGTTTCGAGTCAAGCGAGTTCCTAGTTTAGAAATGAAAGGTTTGCTTCCTGTTGGGTTTCCACAAAAAGCTATTGAGCCCCTAATCGATGGATTCAATCCCGATGTTATTCACCTGGCATCACCATTCTTTCTTGGTAACTATGCATCAAGGGTTGCCGAGCGATTAAACATTCCAACTCTCTCGGTTTATCAAACTGACATCGCGGGGTTTGCGCGTCATTACGGTTTAACGGTTGCACATGACTCGTTGAAGAAATGGGTCGCCAAAATTCACAATCGCACCACACGGACTTTGGCTCCATCGCAGTGGTCCTGTGAAGATTTAAAAACCACAGGGGTATCTAATGTTCATTTGTGGCCACGCGGTGTCGATTCCGAAAAGTTCAATCCCGAAAAGCGCGATATCAATTTACGATGCGAACTTCTTGGAAATCGGCCAGATCGCAAACTTGTTGGGTATGTCGGTCGTTTGGCAAATGAAAAAAGAATTGATGATTTAGCAACTCTTGATGCGCGAGATGATATTCAACTAGTAATTGTTGGAGAGGGGCCTGCAAGATCGCGTCTTGAAAGAGTTTTGAAGAATGCCAAATTTGTTGGGTACCAAAGCGGAGAGGACCTTGCCCGCCATTACGCTTCACTCGATATCTTTGTTCACACCGGAAAACATGAAACTTTTTGTCAAAGTGTTCAGGAAGCCTTTGCAAGCGGTGTGCCAGTAATTGCCCCAAATTTTGGTGGACCGACAGACCTTGTTAAGCACGGCTGGACTGGTTATTTGATTGATACTGAAAACACTTACAGCCTCAATCACGCGATAAACCAAATCATTCAACTAGCCGAACCTGCACTGATGGGTGCTCGAGCTCGTGAATCAGTTATTGAGCGCACTTGGGAATCAGTTAATGCGCAGCTAATTTCGCATTACACAGAGCTAGTTGCTCTAAAGTCACAAGAAGCGGGAGTAAAGGTCGCATGAAGATAGTTCACGTCGCTAATTTCTACGGTCCAAAGTCTGGCGGAATACGTACAACTTTGCATGAACTAGGGAAGGGTTACAAGGCACGTGGCCATGAATTTACATACTTAGTGCCGGGGAATGGGTTCTTTTGTGAAGAATCAATTTACGGCAAGAAAATTACTGTGCCGTCAATCGTTCTACCCTTTAGCGGCGGGTATCGAATCATTCGTAACAATAAAGATGTTAAGAAACTTCTGATCACGCTGAAACCAGATGCACTTGAAATATCGGATCGCTTTACCTTGTCTGGCGTTGGTCAATGGGCTAAGAAGCGAAACATTCATACCGTTGTCTTTAGTCATGAAACCCTAACTGGCCTTGTCAAATCACATCTTCGATTCAGTTTCAAAAAGTTTGTCAACTGGCATAACGCCCGCCTGGCTTCTAGGTTCAATCATGTTATTGCAACGACAGCTTTTGCTTCAAGAGAATTTGAAGAAATTCACACAGATAATCTAGTAAATATCCCGCTAGGTGTTGATCTTGAAACCTTTTCTCCTAAATTACGAAACGCACAACTGCGTCGTGACCTTTTAAAAGAACAGGAAGTTCTAATTATCCACCTTGGGCGAATGTCTCCCGAGAAGAATCCTCAGAATTCAATTCTGACTCTTATTGAACTTCGAAAGCGTGGAGTGAATGCACGACTTGTTTATGTTGGCATGGGTCCCATGTTTGCAAAGCTAAAGCAAATGGCGGCTGGTCATCCGGTTACATTTTTAGGCTACATAGTCGATCGCAATAAATTAGCTGAAATAATGGCCAGTGCTGATGTATCGATTGCACCAGGTCCAATTGAGACATTCTGTTTGGCTGCCCTAGAGTCTTTGGCTTCTGGAACACCAGTTGTTGCATCAGCTACCAGCGCAGTTGGGGAATTTCTTATGCTGGATTCGAAGTTACCTGTTGGGGCAATTGCCGACAACAAGCCAGAGTCATTTGCAGATGCCATCCAAAAAGTGTTGCTTCTAAGAAATGAAAACTTGGACTTTAGCCAAAGTTGCCACCATCAAGCTGAGAATTATCCATGGAGTTCAACGCTCATGATGATGCTTCGACTACATGGCGCAGGTCATGAAGTTACTGCTCTGCGCAGAAATCTAAAGGCAGCGTAAATGGAGCGCGTAGTCACTTTTGCTGTTTTGGGTGATAGCGCGGCATCTGGCGTGGGAGATTCTGATGCAAACGGAGTTACCCGTGGCTGGGCTTATTACTTGACCCAATCCTTTTCACATCCAATAGTCTTTTCAAACTTGTCTCGCCCTGGTGCTCAGTCGGCTGAAGTTTTAGAACATCAACTTCCGCTAGCGCTTCAATTGCAACCAGATATCTGCGCGGTCATAGTTGGTGGCAATGATGCATTGCGTAATGGATTTGATCCAGAAAAGTACCGACAAAATCTGAGGAAGACCCTTTTTCAACTGCAGGAATCTGGAACACAAATTCTTTTGCTACAGCTACACGATCCCACAAAGATCGTTAAGTTGCCGAAACTTCTCGGCCAGATTCTGCTTCGAAGGATTAATGCAGTTAATGAAGTGATACATAAACTTTCACGCGAATTTGATGTTGAAGTTTTGTACACGCGACGTATATCTGGAATTTATGACCGAAAAGTTTGGCATATTGATCGAATGCACCCAAGCAGATATGGGCATCAATTAATGGCAGCTCACTTTAGAGAGTTGCTGCTCAAGCGAAACTGGCAGATAGCTCCAATCCAGATAGATAAGGTTGAAGTTGCTTCAAAAGCCACCTCTATAAAGTGGATGTTAAGAAATGGGACACCATGGTTCTTGAAACGATCCGTTGATTTACTGCCGGCGGCGCTGTTTTTGATGGTCGCTGAAATTGTAAAAATGAGCCTCAATCGCTTTTCTAAAACACAAGCCGATATTTATTATCCAGATTTTGCGATTCAATCTGAACTAAAATTACAAGAAGTTTACGAGGAGCGAGTCTCGTAACTTCATAATGCCCCTGCCATAGGGCAAGATACCCACCATGCTTCCTGCAGATCCGCGAACCCTTGGTGCAACCGTCACCGATGGTGGGACCAACTTTGCGATCTGGAGCAACGCCGCCGATGCTGTTGAGCTCTGTCTGTTTAATGAGGTCAACGGAAAGTTTGTAGAGACCCGCTATGCCATGTCTCATCGAAATGGACCAATTTGGCATGGCTACCTTGCCGGTGTTCGACCAGGCCAACGGTATGGGTACCGCGTCTATGGACCATGGATTCCTGAATACGGCATGCGCTTTAACGAAGCAAAGTTATTGCTAGATCCTTACGCGCATGTAATTGATGGTGATGTCGTTTACTCGCCAGAAATTTATAGTCATGTTGCATTAGATGCTCAAGGCAATGGTGATGTGAAGGAAAAAGATTCTCGTGACAGCTCAGGAAAAGTTCCATTTTCGGTTGTAACAGATCACACGGTTCGCCAGATCAATCGTCCACTAGTTCCTTGGGCTAAGACAATTGTTTACGAAGCACATGTAAAGGGCTTAACCGCATTCAACCAAGAAATTCCTGAGAATGAACGTGGATGCTATAAAGCCCTTGGTCACGCCAGCACGATTGCGCACTTGAAATCAATAGGAATTACTGCGCTAGAACTTTTGCCAATTGCGCAATCAATTACTGAGCCAACTATTTATAGCCGTGGTCGCAAGAATCATTGGGGATATAACTCATTGCTTTTCAGTGCTCCCCACAAAGAGTACGCAGCGACATCTGATCCGATTTCAGAACTGCAGTGGTCGGTTGATCAATTGCATGCTGCTGGTATCGAAGTGATTTTAGATGTTGTCTACAACCACACTGCAGAAGGCGGAGTTGCTGGGCCCACACTTTCTTACAAAGGTATTGATGGACATGCTTATTACCGACAAGATTCGTATGGCAATTATGTAGATGTAACAGGATGCGGAAACACTTTTGCCGCAAGCAAGCCGCATTCGGTGCGCCAAATTATTGATTCTTTGCGTTGGTGGATTGAAGTAATTGGTGTTGATGGTTTCCGTTTTGATCTGACCACCGCTTTATACACAAGTGATAGCGCCTTTAATTCATCCCTAATGGCGGCAATCGGTGCAGATTCCGTGCTTCGAAACTTTAAAATGATCGCCGAGCCTTGGGATATATCAAGGTATTCATTAGGCGATTTCCCTCATCCATGGCGCGAATGGAATGACGCTTACCGTGATTCCGTGCGCCAATTCTGGTTGGGCGACTTAGCTCGTGGATTCGGTGAAGGTGTCTCAGATATTGCATCAAGCATCAGTGGCTCTAGCAATATCTTTCACTACCGTGGCCCAACTTCATCAATTAACTTTGTTGCAGCCCACGATGGTTTCACAATCCATGACATGGTCACCTATAACGAAAAGCACAATCTGCCTAACTTAGAAAACAATGCTGATGGAAATGACTCCAACCGCTCGTGGAACGTGGGCCATGAAGGCGAAAGCGATGATCCGCGCATTCAAGAAATTCGTCATCGCCTTAAGAAATCTTTACTAGCTACCTTGATGCTTTCTTCCGGTGTTCCAATGCTCAATATGGGTGATGAGGTAAGCAGAACACAAAATGGTTCCAACAACGCTTACTCACTGCCTCTTGATGACACCCAAGATGGCGACGCGGCATTCAATGGTGGTTGGGCGTTGCCCTGGAATCTAAATGCAGAACAGCAAGACATTTTGAATACCGTTAAAGCCCTTGCCGAGATTAGAGATACCTATCTGGCAGATGTTGCATCAGAGTTCTTTACTGGCGCAGTCGATAAAGGCACTAACAGAAAAGACATTGCCTGGTTTTCCTTAGGTGGCAATGAAATGAGCGATGACCACTGGCGGGATGAAGAAAAGCGAAGCATCACTGTTTTTGTTGAGGCAGACCCAAGTAAAGCGCTTCTGTTGATGCTCAACTCTTCTAGTGAAGAGACATCATTTACTTTGCCAGATACAAGCTGGGGCGAAACCTTTAGATGTATTTTTGATGCATCACAAAAGATGGAAACGTACGAACCAGTTATTGCTGCGCCATCGGCAAAGGTTCAGGTTCCGGCGCACAGTGTTCTTGTGTGGTTAGTTTCCGGCCGCGTATCGCACGGCCGGACTCCCAATTAACTCTTAAAGGTTACAGAAACTGTTGCAGTGACAGTCTTTTCAATTGTCGATGTGTCGTAAGCGCCGTAATCTGCAGTCATTGTTGAATCTGGTGTTGTGATCTGAATTGGACCCGCTTTTACATTAACAAGTGATCCGATATTTCCGCCAACAGCCTTAGTTAGCGCTTCAGCACGCACCTTTGCATCCTTCATTGCCTCTGCCATCAACTGTGGGCGAAGCTCTGGAAGATTTGAAATGTAATACTGGGGACCATAGTTATTAGCATTGATTCCTGTCGCAAGCAGCGTTCCAATTCCTTGACTTAGCTTTGAAACTAACTGCACGTCAGTTGAACGCACAGTTACTTCACGAGTAGCACGGTAGGAAAGAATTCTTCCGGTCGCATTTCCGTTGCTGTATTCCTCATTTGCATATGTTCCTATTGCTCCAAGAGTTAGCCCATCTGCTGGAATTCCACCTTCAGTTAAGTACTTCGAAAGTGCGGCAACGTCGGCATCGACCTTTTTCACTGCAGTTGCAACTGTTGGTGATGAAAGACTGACATTAAGAACCCAAACCGCGTTATCTGCAGTTGCAGTTGTTTTTGCAGATCCAGTAACTGTAATTCCGTCGCTACTGCGTGATGCAAAACCAGAACCAACCTGCATTAATCCGCCACCAATTGCAAGTGACATGATTACTGCTGCAACAATAATTGTTACAGCTTTGCGGCGTTCTACAGTGATGATTGGGCTTTCATTAAGTTGAGTCATGTCCATATCTTACTGGCTAGATTGCGCGCAGATGGGCGATCTCTTGAAGGTCAACACTCCTGAAACGATCTAGTTCGGATTCCCAAGAATTTCCCACAAGAGTTGCAATGGCTTCACGAATGCTTTCTTCGTCCATGGTATTTTTCAGCGCAGCGCTCAGTTGGTTTTCACTAAGGATGACTGCACCTGATTGATCAACCACGGCGCGATGAATACCTAGTTCGGGTGTGCACCTAAAGAGTTCACCACCGTTGTCAGTGCTTTCAATGATTTCAAAGTTTAAGTAATGCCAACTATGTAGTGAACTCGCTAATTCAGCAGCTGCGCCTTGGCGATCTCGAAACTCTAATTGCATGCGGTATGAACCCGGGATAAGCGGTTGCACAGTCCATGTTGGTTTCACCCATGTTCCAAGGACGGCTTGAATCGCCCAATCAATATGGTGGCGCAACGCAGATGGCGCCGAATGAATAGTTAAGAAGCCTCGCACCTGCTGGCGGTTTGATGGCGGGGTTAAACGTTCCATGGTTCTCCTTGCAAGGTTGCCCAAATGCGACCTTCCCCAGCAGCATTTTTGGCTCAAACTTGCGTCGTGAACACCTCAATTAGACACCACTGAGCCTAAAACTGTCTACTCCCCCTTTAGGCATACCGGGCGACAGGCGGTAGAGTTCACCTCAGTCGGACGCTTAATCAGTACCCGTTTCATGTTTTGCATAATCGGTATCGCTGGAGCAAGAGGAAGACCGTGAACCGAGGATTTCTCGGATCACCCACATATCGAAGGAAAATAAATACATGGCAACAGGCACAGTTAAGTGGTTCAACTCTGAAAAGGGTTTCGGTTTCATTGCAGTTGATGGTGGCGGACAAGATGTTTTCGTTCACTACTCAGCAATCCAAGGAAACGGTTACAAGTCCCTTGAAGAGGGTCAGGCAGTTTCATTTGAGGTCGTACAGGGTCCAAAGGGTCCTCAGGCTGATGCAGTAAACCCTGCCTAATCAACACTAACTATTAAAAAACCCCGCCGGGTAACTGGCGGGGTTTTTTTATTTACTTCCTTTTTTCGTTAACTGGTTCTGGTGGAAGATCACCAATCTTTAAACGTTTGGCTTCAACCTCTTTTGCAGGTGAAAGATCTTTCCCAGCTTTCCATGCATCTAGATACTTCCACGGCCACACCATTCCACGACGCACCCACCACGTTTGGGGTGGCGTGCTCCAGGAAAGACCAAAATGAATGTGAGGTTTTGTTCCGCGCGCACTTCCCGTTGTTCCTACTGTTCCTAGTACGCGACCTACTGAAACTGCAACACCTGGTTGAATACTTGGATGAATTGAGCGAAGGTGAGATGCGTAGTAACGAACACCATCATCACCAATAAATGAAACATAAAGACCACCGCGATCGATTCCAAGGTTCGTTTTGCCTGACCATGAGTCAACACGATTGACTTCATCAATTACACCTGAAGTAACTGCGACATAACGACATCCAACCTTGGTAAAAATATCTGTTGCTGGATAGCTATGGTGCGCCTTTGGATATGAGTATTCACAGCCCGCAATTGGAAATGCATAATTAGGTGCGGCTTGGGCTGGTGAAAACGAGGTCGCCATAAGCAAGAGAACGATTGCAGATGCTTTTAACTTCATGACCCTAGGTTAATGCTGCACGATCCAATTTAGCGGTAACTAGCATGTGAGGAACAGTGAGCGCCCACACAACAACGAGGGCCATCCAGAAGAACTCATCTGAGAAATCTTGGCCACTTAATGCCATCAATCCTGCGACAACAAAGGTTCCGATCAGCGCAGGCAATCCTGGGATAACTGCCTGTGAAAATGCTTTCCTGAGCGAACCTCGATTGAGGTTCTCAATACTTCGAGGAAGCGAGAGAGTGAGCCGTGCTGTGTGGCGCATCGCGTGCCAACATCCAAAATAGACGGCAAATGCAATCAGTGGCGGTGCAAAATGAGCCAGCATCAGTAGAAGAGTTAAATCCAAAGCTTCTCTGTATCTTTTTGTAAACCCCATTGCGACAATTGCCAATACAGCAAATCCACTAACAGCCAGCAAGATTTCTGAATCAAACCCTTGGTGCCAATTGATTAAGTCGGGGTTAACCGATGCCAAAGCTTGGGTGCTTGCCGAGTTAACTAGTGGAATAAACACTGGGGTAAATCCAGCGGCTGGAATATATAGCCAACGATTAAGTTTTCTCTCAGTATTACTTCTCTTATCAATCTCATTGATAAAGGCAGCATCTCCAATACCAAAGTGAATAGCGCTCATGAATAAAACAATGATGAAGCCAACGGTGTTGAACTGCAGAATGCCAATCACGGCAACAACTGCAACAGCTACATAGACAACAATAAAAATTGCCATCTTCTTCGGTTGTGCTTTGGGCAGGGTGACTAGGTGATCCAGGGCTCCATGAGGAATACCAATTGCCAGAGCGATAACAGCGATTACTACCTGCCATCCCATTGAACCTTCACCCAAAAGATCAGAGAAAAGAAGCGACAGGAGGATTCCAAGAATCACAGAAATAGTTGAGAAAAGGCGAACTCGATTAAAGAGTACAACTGCGTTTTCCAGCATGTCTGCCCCCTTTTCGACAACCCTACCAAAGGTGGTGTGAGAAGATCTGGCGTGGAAAAATTTGGTTACATGGCGATGCTCGCCTTCACTGTTTGTGGCTCTTTTTGGTTAGAAGTAGTTTTGAAAACCAGCGTTCTGCGCCGCTGGAAGCGTGCGCTGTTGAGCATCCTTCCAATCAGCACCCTGTTCTTGATTTGGGATGCATATGCAATCGCTCAAGGACATTGGTTCTTCAACCGAGATCGCATGCTTGGTATCTACGGACCATTTGATATTCCACTAGAAGAGTTTCTCTTCTTCATCATCGTTCCAATGGCAGCGATTCTTACCATCGAAGGTGTGACGACAGTCAAGCCACACCTGCGTGAAAAAGAGTTCGGTAAGGACGATAAGAAATGATCTATAGCGATATCGCTGTTGCCGCAGTTTTTGTTGCGGTGTGTGTAGACCTTTTCGTTTTCAAGAATTCTTTACTAACTCGTTTAGCTTTTTGGCTTTCATACATGATCATTCTTCCTTTCCAGTTATTGACTAACTGGTGGCTGACTCACATTCGTGATGATGGAAAAGGAATTGTCATGTATGACCCAGATTCGATAACAGGTTACCGAATCGCAGCTGCTCCCATCGAGGACCTGCTCTTTGGTTTTGCGCTCATACTGTCTGTAATGGGACTTTGGGAGTTCTGGGGACGCAGAGGATTCCAGCGCGAGAAAAATTCGCGGTAAAGTTCCGTTCCTTAGGGGCGGTAGCTCAGTTGGTTAGAGCCCGGAACTCATAATTCCGTCGTCGTCGGTTCGAGCCCGACCCGCCCCACTTCAGTTCGTGAAAATTACTTAAGATCAAAGCGATCAGCGTTCATCACCTTGGTCCATGCAGCAACAAAATCTTTAACAAACTTTTCCTTGTTATCGTTTTGTGCATAGACTTCAGAATATGAGCGAAGAATCGAATTTGAACCAAAGACCAGATCAACGCGAGTTGCAGTCCAATCAATAGCACCGCTCTTGCGATCACGGATGTTGTACAAGTTTTCACCCGCTGGTTCCCATGTGTACTTCATGTCTGTCAGGTTTACAAAGAAGTCAGTTGTAAGTGCGCCAACATTCTTAGTAAATACACCATGTGATGATCCACCATGGTTTGTACCAAGTACTCGCATACCGCCAAGAAGTACCGTCATTTCTGGAGCTGTTAGGCCCATCAACTGTGCTCTGTCCAGTAACAACTCTTCTGGAGTAACTGCATATTCCTTCTTTACCCAGTTACGGAAACCATCATGAATCGGTTCTAGAACCGCATAGCTTGCAACATCAGTTTGAGCTTGCGTTGCATCTCCGCGACCTGGAGCAAATGGAACAGAGATCTTGACACCAGCAGCTGCTGCCGCCTTTTCGACACCTATGTTTCCTGCCAAAACAATTACATCAGCAATGCTTGCGCCGGTTGCTGTTGCAATTGGTTCAAGTACTGCCAGAACTTTATTTAAGCGAGCAGGTTCGTTGCCTTCCCACTTACGAGCAGGCTCTAAACGAATTCGAGATCCATTTGCACCACCACGAAGATCAGACCCACGGAAAGTACGTGCGCTATCCCAGGCTGTAGAAACTAGTTCTGAAACAGAAAGTCCTGCGGCCTCAATCTTTGCCTTAACCGCTGCAACATCATAAGCAGTTGTTCCTGCAGCAATTGGATCCTGCCAAATCAAATCTTCTTGTGGAACATCTGGACCGATGTAGCGAATTTTTGGACCCATGTCGCGGTGGGTTAGCTTGAACCACGCTCGAGCAAATGCATCATCTAGTAGCGCTGGATTTTCATGGTACTTCTTCGAAATTTCCAAATAGATCGGATCAATGATCATTGCCATGTCCGCATCAGTCATCATTGGGTTGTAGCGAATTGATGAATCTTCAACATCTACCGGCTTATCAACTTCAGCAATGTTCTTTGGCTCCCACTGATGCGCACCCGCTGGTGACTTTACAAGTTCCCATTCGTGCTTGAAAAGCATTTCAAAATAGCCAGCATCCCATTTAGTTGGCTCTGTTGTCCAAGCACCTTCGATTCCACTGGTTACAGTGTTGCGACCAATGCCGCGCTTTGTGTGGTTGTTCCACCCTAATCCTTGCTCAAAAATGTCTGCAGCCTCTGGTGCTGGACCCAATAGAGATGCATCGCCATTTCCGTGGGCCTTACCTACCGTGTGACCACCAGCGGTTAATGCAACTGTTTCTTCATCATTCATTGCCATGCGTGCAAAAGTTTCACGAACATGTTGTGCGGTTAGTAATGGATTTGAAACTCCGTTAATACCTTCTGGGTTCACATAAATTAATCCCATTTGCACCGCAGCTAGTGGGTTTTCCAAAGAGCTTGCATCAGTTGTGTCTGCATAGCGCTCATCACTTGGCTTCATCAGTTCAGATTCAGAACCCCAGTAAATATCTTTCTCTGGGTGCCACACATCTTCGCGTCCAAAAGCAAAACCAAAAGTCTTTAATCCCATGCTCTCGTAAGCAATTGTTCCGGCAAGAATAAATAAATCAGCCCAAGAAAGTTTGTTTCCATACTTTTGCTTAATTGGCCACAGTAAGCGACGTGCCTTATCTAGGTTGCCGTTATCTGGCCATGAATTAAGTGGAGCAAATCTAAAGCTGCCTGTGCCTGCGCCGCCACGACCATCGGCAACGCGATAAGTACCCGCAGAGTGCCACGCCATACGAATCATCAATCCGCCGTAGTGACCCCAGTCAGCTGGCCACCACTCTTGTGTCTGTGTCATGAATTGATGCAGGTCGCTTTTCAATGAAGCGAAATCTAAAGTTTTAACTTCTTCGCGATAATCAAAATCTTCACCCAAAGGATTTGTCTTGCGATCATGTTGGTGCAGGATGTCCAGGTTTAGAGCATTGGGCCACAAATATGTGTTTGACTCACTTGTTTGAGTGTTTGCACCGTGAGCTACTGGGCACTTTCCGTCCATGATTCCTCCTGTTAATACCTTTGAGTGGGTTAAGTATGGATGTAGCAGCAAAGCCCCGCAAATTAAGAGAGATAGACTCAACCCCATGACAAGAGTTGTGAAAAAGTGGAGCGCTAAAGATGCAACTAATTGCATCATCACCCCGTCCGATCTTGACCATAAATACAGTCGCGGAGTGCTGGGTCTCATTACTGGTTCTGCGCAGTTTCCTGGGGCTGCAGTTTTAACAACCGCTGCAGCATCTGCAACCGGAGTTGGAATGGTTCGTTTTCACAGCTCATCTGGTCTTGCACATTTAGTTTTGCATTCAACCCCATCAGCCGTTGTTCAACCTGGCAAAGTTGCCGCTTGGGTTGTAGGTAGTGGAATTAATGCAAAGCAATTTTCTGAATTCACAACCTGGTTACGCCATCGCTGGTTCAAGTTAGTCAGGTTGCAATCGGTTCCAACTATTTTGGATGCCGGAGCACTTTACTTAGCAGGATCATTAGAGCAGCCCACGGTTATTACTCCTCATAGCGGCGAACTTGCAAAACTGTTGTCTGAGCGTGGATTAAAAGTAAGCGCCGAAGCTATTGAGGGAGATCCCAAGAAGTGGGTTCAAAATGCTGCAGATACCTTAGGAGTAACTGTTTTGCTCAAGGGTTCTACAACGTATGTTGCAAATGATGAGATTTTGATTCAACTACCGGTTGCAACGCCATGGCTTGCAACTGCCGGCAGCGGCGATGTATTGGCTGGAATTATGGGTGCACTGGTCGCTACTAATGCAATTGAGATTCTCAATGATTACAACCACCTGGCCTATGTCGCTGCAACTGCAGCTTTTGTCCAGAATCAAGCCGCAGTTCGTGCCTCAAGTGGTGCTCCGATTAATGCAGAGGCAATCATCGATGCAATACCTGAAACTTTGGCGAAGTTACTCAAGAACTAGTTCATTAGGAATCAGCCCAACTAGTGCTAACTCTCAATTGGCACAGAAACTCCCCAAATAAAAGTTACTCCGCGTAACCTTGCAGGTATGAGCGATCGCGTATTAGTTATCATTGATGATTCCTTTGAGCTATCAAGTGTAGGTGCAGCCCTAAAGCTTCATGGTGTTGATGTTGTGGGAGAAGCTCGTAAGAAAAGTACGGCAATTAATTTGTTCAGAAGTTTGCAGCCCAATGTCCTTTTGATTGATATGCACAAAAGCCATGAGCATTCTGTCGATATCGCTCACGCAATTCGTAAAGAAGCATCTGGTATTGGAGTAGTAATTCTGGTTCCGTGCGCAGATATGAGATTGATCGGTGAAGAACTTTCACAAATGCCGACAGGAGCGTTACTTGTTCTGAAGGATTCCTTGAGCAGCTTGGCTGGGCTGTGTGATGTCATTTCCGCTTCTCGCGTTTTTAATCAAGATGACACAGTTGCTTGGGTAAATGGTGGAATAACTTTGCACGACAAAGAGTCACATTCCCTGATGTCTTCACTGTCAGATATACAAATACAAACACTTCGTTTTGCTGCCGATGGACTTACCAATGCCGAAATCGGGCGCTTACGCTTTGTTAGCGAAAAAGCTATAGAGCAGGTCTTGTCTCGAGTCGCGATTGCTTTGAATATTCAGCCAGATCACAGAAAAAATATGAGAGTCCAGTTGGTTAATGAATTCCATAAATGGATTGGCGCGCCTACTCACTAAGGGAAAGCTTCTGTTCACCTACACGGGTAAAGTTCGCCTCTATGGAGATCGAGCAGATTCGTAGTCGCTGGAACGATGTGCTCGATAATTTAGAGTCTCAGAACAGAATCGCTTGGATCGCTTACTTCGATGCTCGCCTGATCAGTTTTGAAGACAACCTATTGACTCTGGACTTTTCAGATAGCCGCAAATTTGCAGCATCTCATGAGTACGCAGAAACCCGTCCAAACCTTAAGGCCGCACTAACCTCATCTATTCATCAGGTTCTTGGCTTAACAGTAGATATAAGGGAACAATGAAGATAAAGATATTACTTTTAGCTACAGCTCTCATAGTTGGATTGGTCGGAGCCCCTCAATCAGTAGGTGCAACATCAGTTTTAAGTATGCAGGTTCGGCAGACACCAAGTGCTACTGAAACTCTATTGACCATGTATGGCAATCTGAAGCCCAACAAGTCAGGTGCTACTGTAAAGATTCAAGTTGATACAGATGGAAAGTGGACAACAACTCGGTTTGCAACAAAAGTTACAAGGGTAGGAACGTGGCGAGTTACAGCCCTGGCTACCGCACTTAATGCAAAGGTTCGATATCGCGCAGTTACCGAAATAAATGGAATGAGTGTGTACTCACCTATTCGTGGAATTACCGTAAAGCAGCAGCCAGAGATATCAAATGCTGACCCAGCACAATTTATAGATCTCAAGGGCCCTGGTGGTCGAATTCATGGCACCGATGTAAGCCGTTGGCAACACCCTAATGACAAGCCAATTGATTTTGTAAAGAAGTATGAAGCGGGTATGCGATTTGTATTCATCAAAGCATCAGACACTCGAGAGTTATCAGATCGTCTTGCAGTTAAATATGCAGCCATGGACCATCATGCTGCACAAGCTGCAGGGCTGTATACAGGTTTTTATCACTACGCCTCTCTACCTGATGTAACAACCCGTGAGGAAATTAAGCAAGACGCATTAGCCCAAGCCCAAAAAGTTGTGTGGCGACTAGCTTCTATGGGCGGATACTCAGATCGAGATTTGCCATATGCATTAGACCTGGAAAATAAATGTGTACGTTATTCATCTAGTGGTGCATGTCTGAAAAATGCATCGAGAAGTCACGTAACTTTGTGGGCACTTACATTTCTTGCATCCTTAAAGGAGAAAACAGGCCGAACTCCATTCTTATACTCGTATCCAAGTTTTCTTGAGAGTTCAATGATTCGCTCGAAAGAGTTAGCTCAATACCCATTATGGCTTGCTCAATATGGAATCGATCCGGCAAATCCAATTAATCAGCCAGGCGTGAAGCCTGGAGGTTGCTTTGTACACTCATGGACAGGTGCAAACTGTGATTCGCAGTGGACCGTTTGGCAATATTCATCATGTGGGATTGCACCAAAGTATGGAGTCCCCGGAAACAGACTAGATCTGAATGTGTTTCGAGGAACGCCATCGTCATTTTTGGAATTAGTTAAGGGTGTATGGAAACCAACTTTGGTTGATTTGATGCCTCAACAAGAACCTACAACCATGATCCTTACTAATCAAAGCTCAAGTACTACCAACAAGCCGGCAATTTTTAGAGTTAATGTCACACGGCCAACTGGTTTGCCAGTTGTAACAGGAACTGTGAAATTTGAATTTGATCAATCAACGACACCGGAGATAAAACCGACTCAACGTATTTTGCGTGAAACAAGTGGTGTCTGGACCCTTGAACTAAGAGGCATGCCTGCCGGAAGTTTTAAGGGAAAGATTTTGCTCGAGGATGTTTCTGGAACGCATGCAGTCTCAAGTGTGGATGTAAGTTTTGATATTGTGCAGGGACCGACACCGACTCCAAAACCAACACCATCACCAACTGCAACCAAGAAACCAGTCACAGATAGTTGCCGAGGTCAGATTAAGAATTAGCCTCTAAAAGCTCATCTAGAGCGGCTAGTTCGCGATCTACAAGTTGTTCATACGCTGCAACTGATTCTTTGCGTTCCTTCGTGCTCCAACCCAAAATTGGTGCAATCAATGCACTGACTTCATCGGCCAAGTGGACACCATGGCCTTCGGCTTCAAAGGCCAAACGTGTGCGGCGTGAAATGACATCATCTACTGTTCGTGCGCCTTCATGAGAGGCGGCATAAACGATTTCTGCCTTGATATACGGAAGATCTGCATCTAGTTTCTTGGCCAGTTTTGGTTGCTCGTCAATGATTTCAAGAATTTCACTAATCAAAGAACCGTAACGATTAAGCAGATGAGTCACAGTTTCAACATCAAGTCCGGCTTCTTGCGCAATACGCTCTCTTTGCTGTTCTAACGCGAAGTATCCATCTGCTCCGACTAATGGAAGCTTTTCAGTAACTGAATCTTGTGTGATGCGACGAAGCTCAATAACTGCGCGATCAACAGCATCTTTACCCATAACTCGGTAGGTTGTGTATTTTCCACCTGCGATCGAAACAAATCCGGCTGCAGGTCGATCAACAGTGTGTTCGCGTGAAAGTTTTGTTGTTGTCGCGCTCTTAATGTTTGCAACCAATGGGCGCAATCCTGCGTACACGCCAATGATTTCTTCAGCCTTTAACTTTGGCTTTAAAACTCGGTTAGCTTGATCAAGAATGTATTGAACATCTTCGCGTGATGCATACGGTTCGGCGCGATCGCCATCGTAAGGAGTATCTGTTGTTCCAACGATCCACTTATCTCCCCATGGAATCAAGAAAAGAACCGAAACCGCAGTTTTTAAAATAATTCCAGCGTCAGATTTAATCGCTGAGCCTGGCAACACAATGTGCACACCTTTGCTCATGGTTACGCCGTATCCCGGCTTAAGATCAAATTTTTCATGCAGCTCATCGCTCCAGATACCCGCACACATAATTGTGGCTCCGGCCTTGATTGCAATCTTCTTTCCAGTTTCTAGATCACGAGCATTTACTCCAACAACTCGCTTACCTTCACGAATCAATGATTCAGCTGCAACGCGAGTTGCGATGATTGCGCCGTGACGTGCGGCAGTACGTGCTACCGACATGGTGTGCCTTGCATCATCAACCTGGGCATCAAAGTACTTAATTGCACCGGTAACAATGTCATGGCGCAGTGAAGGCGCAATTTCATTAATTTGTTTTTGGCTTAAGTGCTTGTGCCAAGGTAAGGCTCGCTGAAATCCACGAAGCGCGTCATACAAAGCAAGACCTGCACCAACGTAGGTGCGCTCTTTAAACTTTTCAGTCAATGGAAATAAAAATCCAACTGGCTTTACTAGATGTGGACACAGTGTTGCGACCATTAATTCACGTTCATGCAAAGCTTCACGAACAAGTTTGAAGTCATACTGTTCCAAATAGCGCAGTCCGCCATGGATTAACTTGCTGGATCTGCTTGAAGTTCCAGCTGCAATATCTTGTGAATCGATCAGGGCAACTTTGAGTCCCCGAGAAGCAGCGTCAAGGGCTGCTCCAACGCCGGTAACTCCCCCGCCAATAACCAGGATGTCGAATTGCTCTGTGGCTAATTGTGAGACGGCAGATTCGCGCTGGTCTGGGCCAAGTTGCGACAAGAACATATGCGTTGAATCTCCGTTACGACTGAGTACGCTAAGACTAACTTACAGCGAGAGGTTTTGCGCATCGTGGCTTACATCGGCAGCTTGGATCAAGGAACCAGTAGTACTCGATTTATGATTTTTGATCATTCGGGCCAAGTAGTTGGACAGCATCAAATGGAACATCGCCAGATATTGCCGCAGGCTGGATGGGTTGAACATGATGCCGCTGAAATTTGGGAGCGGGTGCAAGAGGTTATTGCTGGAGCGCTCAAACAAGCCAACATATTGGGCTCAGATCTTGCAGCTATTGGCTTAACTAATCAGCGAGAAACAACTGTGGTCTGGGATGTAACAACTGGCCAACCTTTAAGCAATGCCATTGTGTGGCAGGACACCCGAACAACTGATTTCTTATCAACCCTGACCCAAGAACAACAGAGCTCAATTCGCCATAAGACTGGGTTAACAATCGCCCCGTACTTTGCTGGAAGCAAGATGAATTGGTTCCTTAGCAACGTTCCAGCAGCAAAGAGTGAGAATGCACGATTTGGAACTATTGATTCATGGTTGCTCTGGAATTTGTCCGGTGGTGTTCGCGGCGGAGTACATGCAACCGATGTCACCAATGCAAGTCGCACACTTTTGATGAACCTAGAAACTCTTGATTGGGATCAGGAACTACTATCAATTTTTGGAGTTTCACGTACAGCTCTTCCTGAGATTAAATCATCATCAGAAATCTATGCCATGACTGATCCTCATGGACCATTTGGTACCTCAATTCCAATTGCCGGAATATTGGGTGATCAACAAGCGGCAATGGTGGGACAAGTTTGTTTTGAACGCGGTGAATCAAAGACAACTTATGGCACCGGAAACTTTGCTCTGTTAAATACCGGAACTGAAATTGTTCGATCAAAAAATGGCCTGTTAACAACTGTATGCTTCAAATTGGGTGATCAGCCTGCTCATTACGCGCTCGAGGGTTCAGTTGCTGTTACAGGTTCTGCGATTCAATGGTTGCGGGATCAACTAGGAATAATTACAAACGCAGCAGAAACTGAAAACTTGGCATCTTCGGTTACAGATACTGCTGGCGTGTACTTTGTGCCAGCTTTTTCTGGACTCTTTGCTCCCTATTGGCGCAGCGATGCACGCGGTGTAATTGTTGGTCTGACGCGTGCAGCCACTAAAGCTCACCTTGCACGAGCCGCGCTAGAAGCCATTTGCTATCAAACTCGCGACGTAATGGATGCGATGGTTGCAGATAGCGGAGTGCCCATGAAAGAGATGCGTGTAGATGGCGGAATCACTGCAAACTCCTTATGTATGCAGATGCAGGCAGATGTCATGGGAATTGACATCACCCGTCCTCTTATCGGTGAAACAACTGCCCTCGGTGCAGCATATGCAGCCGGACTTGCGGTTGGTTTCTGGTCATCTACCGATGAAGTGAGAAAGCAATGGCAACAATCAAGGCGCTGGAGTGCGACAAGCACTGAACAACAGCGAACTGCTGGCTATGCGGCATGGAAGAAAGCGGTCGAACGCACCTTGAATTGGATTGATTAAGCCTTTGTAATTTCAATTAAGAAAGCATTTGCAGGAGCCAGAATTGGCGCAGTAACACCAATTGCTACAAGGGCAGATCCTGAAAGAGTTAATCCATTCATCCAATCAGGTGGAGTAATCAACATAAATCGTGGTTTACCTGCAGGGAAAACCGCTTTGATTGTGTAACTTGCAGCTTGATCCAAGCCGGGAAATTTTAGTGGTGATGGATGAATCGAAACTGTTGGCGTTAATTGAACGTAGGCGAAGATTGCTCGTGAATGATCATGTGATGTAACACCATGTAGATAGGCATGAGATTCAGGATAATCAACGCGAACCATCTTTCCTGAATGCAAGTGCGCACGATTGTCCTTGTAGTACTGAGCCCACGTCGCTAAATATTTGCGCTCTTGTGCAGTTGCTTCAGTGATGTTCCATTCAATTCCAGCATGGCCAAACAGCGCGGTAGTAGCGCGCATTGATAGTTCAAGAGTGCGGCCAGTTTGATGCCCGTGGGTTGGGCCGATGTGAGTTCCAAGAAGTTCAGGGGCAATAACTTGCGAAGTCCAGCGCTGAATTGTTTGGCGTTCCAAAGCATCGTTGTTATCACTTGTCCAGAAGCGATCAACAAGATCAATTACTCCAAGATCAATACGTGCTCCGCCAGATGCGCAGGATTCAATCTCCAAACCTGGGTGACGCTTTTTTAGTTCAGCAAACAAGCGATAAATTGCTTGCGTTTGGCGGTGTACTCCAGCTTGACCAAGGTGGCCCGCATCTACCAGAACGCGATTGTGATCCCATTTAATGTAGGCAATGTTGTGCGCAGAAAGTACTGCAGATGTTTGCTCAAGCACATGGTTAAACGCGCCTTCATGACCAATATCCAAAACCAACTGATGTCTCCATAGCGGTGGAACACGTTCGCCTTCATGCAAAATCCATTCAGGGTGTGCTCGGTAGAGATCAGAATCTGGATTAACCATTTCGCCTTCAAACCAAAGACCAAATTCGATTCCCTTGTCATTGATGTATTTAATGATGGGTGACAAACCATTAGGCCAGACCGCTGGATCTATCACCCAATCGCCAAGTCCGGCGCGATCATCTCGGCGTGAATGGAACCAGCCATCATCTAAAACAACGCGCTCGATACCAATTTCGGCTGCCACATCGATGAGCGCTTTGATCTTTTCTTCATTATGGTCGAAATACAACGCTTCCCACATGTTAAGCGTCAATGGACGTGGGCGCTTTGGATGCACTGGGCGAGCACGTAAGTGTGAATGGTAGGCAGCGCTAATGCCATCTAAACCTTCAGCGGAGAAAACTGAAATCAAAGCGGGAGCGTCGTAACTTTCGCCAGCTGTCAGAGTTAATTCACCTGGAAGCAATAGTTCTCCAGCACCAATTGAAACTGAACCATCAAAGAGTTTCTCAACTAAGTAGTGAGAATTTCCGCTCCAGGCAATACTTGTGGCCCATGCATTTCCAGATTGAAATGAAGTCTGCGGAGTAAGTGCGATATCTGCGATTGAAAAATTATGGCCACTTCGACCTTCGCGAGATTCGCGAACCCATGTTCCAGTTGCAATATCTTTTCTTTGAGGGTTTCTCTCATTTGACCAACGTCCTGCAAAATCTAGAGTTTGAGTTGCCTCTTTAGGCAGCGGCAGCCAATGAATATATTCGTTGAGGGTGTAATCAGTTGAACCAATGTTTTTAACTGAACTCTTTTGTGACAAGACTCCGTATTTATCTAAATCAAAAGTAACGATAACTTCTAGTTCGGCATGGAAATCTCGGAAAGTAACTGCGACGTGATTTGCGTTGTGATGAAAATCAGTTACTTCAAACTTTGTCGACCATGCTTTTCCTGATCGATGACCTGACAAGGTGGGACGCCCCAGAAAACCTCGGGAACTTTCGCGCATGATTCCTGGGAACTGCGGAAAATCCCATGAACTGTTTGCAATCGATGGGCGAATTGCAGTTTGTACCGATGCAAGCTCTCCCTGCAGCGGTGCTCCCCAATGTTGAATAATGAGGGCTCCGTCCACAACTTCGAGTAACAAGGAAGATGTAGGGACGCTCAATAGTGCAGATTGCTTGCTCACAAAGGTAGAGTAACGACACTATGAGCGAGAGTAAAAAACTTAACGCCGGCGTCACAAGAAATGATCGCCAAATGGCCGATGGGCGAACAATTCGTTACTACGACACCGCCGGCCAAGCGCGCAATGCTCAGGATTCTCGCCCTCAAGAAGAACAGCCAGGAATTGGTGAACTTCGACTTGATCCACTGGTTAATGAGTGGATTGCCATGGCAGCGCACCGTCAAGGAAGAATTTTTCTTCCGCCCAAAGAGTTATGTCCTTTATGCCCGACAACTGGTGAACTTCTAACCGAGATTCCAGAATCAGATTTTGAAGTAGTCGTTTTTGATAACCGTTCTCCGTCATTGCGTCCGCCAGTTGGAGACTGGGCTCTGCCAGACATTGTTGGTCCAGATACAGATTTGGGAACAGCTGCAGGAAAATGTGAAGTAATTTGTTTCACCGCCGAACACGGCAATGCCTTTAAGGATTTATCTGCTCAACGAGTTCGAGTTTTGCTGGAAGCGTGGATTGATAGAACGGCAGAGCTTTCAAAGGAAAGTTTTATTCAGCACATTGCACCATTTGAAAATCGAGGTGAGGAAATTGGTGTAACTCTTTCTCATCCACATGGACAAATTTATGCGTATTCATATCTACCGCCACGCGTGGAAAAGATGTTGGCTGCGGCAAGCAAGTACAAGCAGCAAAATGGCAAGGTTCTCTTTGACGAAGTTGTAGCGCGTGAAATTCTTGATGAAGTGCGAATTGTTGCTCGCAATGAACGATGGATTGCTTATGTTCCATATGCGGCTCGCTATCCATTTGAAATTCATGTAACTCCTTTAAACCCCGTAGCAGATTTAACTGAACTGACCGATGAAGACCGAGATGCATTCCCTGAAATCGCACTTGAAGTAACCAGACGGTTAGATGGTGTCTTTGGAATTGAAATGGCATATATCGCAGCCTGGCATCAGGCGCCTGTTCGCGTTGGACGAGATCTGCTGCGACTGCATTGGCAGATAACAAGTGTCAGGCGAGCACCTGGAAAGTTGAAGTACCTTGCTGGATCTGAATCTGCAATGGGTGCTTTTATTATGGACATGCGTCCAGAGCAATCTGCCGCACAGCTTCGTGAAGTAGTTTTGTAATGCGCATTCTGGTCACAGGCGGAACTGGATATATCGGTTCTACTGCAGTTGAGATTTTACTCAAGCAGGGATTTGAAATCTCAATCTTGGATGATTGCAGCATGGGGCATGCCGACACTGTGCCAGCGGGCGTACGTTTCATTGAAGGTTCGCTTTTAAGTGCAACACAGGTGGCTGATGCACTGACTGGCTGCGGGGCAGTTATGCACTTTGCTGGTAAATCTCTTGTTGGTGAATCAGTTGAAAAGCCTGACCTGTATCAATCAGTAAATGTTGATGGAACTCGTATTCTGCTCGATGAAATGCGTAAGCAGTCAATTAACAAGATTGTCTTTTCTTCATCCGCCGCAACGTACGGAGAACCAAAAGTTGTTCCAATTCTAGAAACTGCACCTACTGAACCGACTAATCCATATGGTGCAACCAAGTTAGCGATTGATCACATGATCACTGAAGAAGCGGCTAAGCATGCAATCTCTGCGGCATCTCTTCGTTACTTCAATGTAGCCGGGGCACTTAAGGCAGAACGCGGTTGGCTTGCTGAGCGTCATAATCCAGAGACCCATTTGATCCCCAATGTTTTGCGCAGTTCCGATGCCAACCCAGTCAAAATTTTTGGAACTGATTGGCCAACGCCAGACGGCACTTGCATCCGCGATTACGTTCATGTTATTGATTTAATTGATGCTCATATTAAAGCTTTGAACTCTTTAGGAAAGCCGGGTCATGAGATTTACAACTTGGGAAGCGGTTCGGGTTATTCAGTTCGTGAAGTCGTAAAGGCTGCTAGTGATGCAATTGGGCATCAAATTCCTTTTGTCGATTCGCCTCGACGAGCTGGTGATCCTGCTGTCCTGATTGCTGATATTTCTAAAGCAAAAAAACTGCTGGATTGGGCTCCAACTCGTGACATCACAGCCATGGTTGCCGATACCTTAAATTCAATGGCGTAACAATGAGCCAGATTGAAAAGAAATTTCTAGAAACCTTTGGCGTCGAACCAGATTTAGTAGCTGCCGCACCTGGTCGAGTAAATCTAATCGGTGAGCACATTGATTACAGCGATGGTTTTGTTTTGCCATTTGCTATCAAGGATCGAACTTTTGTAGCTGCTAGAAAACGTAATGATTCAACGGTTCGCATTGCATCTGCCCAACGCCGAAACAAGATTGTGAACGTTGATATCAGCAAGGTGAAACCAGGCTTAAAGGGTGAATGGGAGCGCTATGCCCTTGGAGTTCTTTGGGCACTGGGAGTAAAAGATGGTGTTGATTTATTAATTGATGGCCATGTACCACTTGGTGCAGGTCTTTCTTCATCTGCAGCACTTGAATGTTCGGTTGCAACAGCGATGAATCACCTTTTTGATTTGGGATTTAACCTTGAAGAGTTAGCACGGCTGACTCAAAAAGCTGAAAATCAATATGTGGGCGTTCCATGTGGAATCATGGATCAATCGGTTTCTTTAATGGCGACTCAAGGTTCGGCCTTGTTGTTGGATTGCCGGGATTTATCCACCAAAAATATTCCTTTTGATGTTGCATCCAGCAGTTTAGAGCTATTGATCATTGATACTCAAGCACATCACGCATTAACTGATGGTGGTTATGCCGAGCGCCGTGCATCATGTGAATCCGTTGTTGGAAAACTTGGGATTAGATCCTTGCGCGAATTAACAATGGAACAGCTCGAGAATTCACGAGGATCACTTACAGAAACAGAGTTTGTCCGTGCCCACCACGCAGTAACTGAAATGAAGCGAGTTCTTGATTGCGTCCAGGCCCTGAGTGATTCAAATTTTGCAAAAGTTGGAGAATTAATCAATCAATCTCATGCTTCTTTGCGAGATGACTACACCGTTTCTTGCCCAGAACTAGACACCGCAGTTGATGCGGCTTTAGCTGCAGGTGCATTGGGCTCTCGGATGGTGGGTGGTGGTTTTGGTGGAAGCGCAATCGCGCTTATTCAGGCAAGCAAAACAACTGAAACGATAAAGGCAATTGAAAAAGGATTTTCAAGTAAAGGATTTAAAGCACCGCGCTTTTTTACCTCTTTGCCAAGTCAAGGCGCAGAGCTTCTTTCGCGTCGTTGATTACAAAGGGGTAATTGAAAGAACTTCTACCCCACCGATTGCACCTAAGACATTGAGCAGATCAGTTGGATCATTTCCTGGCACCGCAACAGTGATGTCGTCGTAGCCACGACCATCTTCAGATTTCACAACTGCAAGCGCGCGAATGTCCCCACCTGCTGCGCCAATAGCTGAAGCCAATAGCCCCAAAGAACCTGGACGATCTGGAAGAGCTACGTTAAGTTGAAATAGTGCCATGGCTTAACAATACCCTGACACTATTTCAACCTCGTCCAAGTAATTACTTGATTTGGTTAATTAGAAGGCGCGCTTCCTAAAGTGACTCTAAAACTTTGTGAGCCCCCAGTTGGCAGAGTCACGGTCACAGTGATCGTGGATCCGGGTGCATATGAACGGATCTTCACAATTGCTCCAACCTGATCGGCAATCTTGACTCCATCAATAGCAGTGATTACTGAACCGGCAGGAATTCCTGCCTTTTCGGCACCCTCATTAGGACTTAAACGTGAAATCTTTGCTCCAGTTCCAGTGAAGGTTGAATCAAAGAAAATGCCCAGGACTGGTCGCGTGGATTTTCCGGTTGCGATTAACTCATTTACAACACGCTTTGCCTCGTTGATTGGAATGGCAAATCCAAGTCCAATGCTGCCGCTGGTCCCACCTGATGACAAAGTCGCGATCGCAGAGTTAACGCCTACTATCCGACCCCTTGAATCAAGAAGTGCGCCACCTGAATTACCAGGGTTGATAGCTGCGTCAGTTTGAATTGCGTTAACGAAGGATTCAGAGCCAAGAGTTCCAGTTGTAACAGGGCGATTCAAGGCTGAAATAATTCCACTTGTCACTGTACTTGCTAATCCCAATGGGGACCCAATTGCTACAACTGATTCTCCAACACTTATCTTTGAAGAGTCTCCCACAGTTACGGCTGGAAGGTTGCCTCGATTGATCTTGAGAACCGCTAAGTCATAAGCGATATCTCGACCAACAATTTGTGCCGGAACAACATCGCCATTGAGCAGTTCAACGGTGATTGTGCCGCTTGTTGCGGCTGCTTCGATTACATGGTTATTGGTCACAATAAATGAGGATGTGCTGTCTGACTTATAAACCCAGCCACTTCCACTTCCGCTACCTGCAGCTGCTACCACTTTGACGGAAACAACTGAAGGTGTAACAACAGCTGCAATACTTTTTACATCAATTGTTGGCGCACCGAGTGTCAACGCTGTTCGCGAAGCCGTGCAACCATTTGATCCAGCTAAGAAAATAGCTTGTGTTCGCTTATCGACGCATACTTTGACGCCAAGTGGTTCTGAGACGGACGCAGTTGCGACACCGCCGACCAATGTCGCACCTAGTAGGAAACCTGCAATGACCTTCGTGGATGTTCTCTTCATCTCAACCTCTTCCATAGTCAAAAACAAGTTTTCACTTTAACCTGAGAAAAAGTTTAGAAACGACTTACTATTTGGTGCAACTTATGCGAGCACTACCCAACCGCTCTTGATCGTAACTTTGACGGTTGGCAGTGCAGTAGTTGCAGGCCCTGATACAACTGCGCCTTTTTTAAATGGATCAAAACTTGCATTGTGCACGGGGCACACCAGTACTTTTTTAGCGCTGAAGTACTTGGTTAATCCACCTTGGTGAGTGCAAATAGTTTGATATGCAAAAACGCCGGTCTTGGTGCGAAACAGGAGTGCTGGTGCTCCATTTGCTAATTGAAAAGGAAAAGTTGCGCCAACTTTGATCCTGCTTAAGCGAACAATTTGCTTGCTGTTGGCTTCGGCCCGAGTTCCGACAAAAGAGGCCGCGACGCTGGCCAGGGCCATGCGCAATGCGGAGCGACGTGTGAACTTCACGCTCCCTGACTTGGATTCGAACCAAGAACCTGTCGATTAACAGTCGACTGCTCTGCCGTTGAGCTATCAGGGATTAACGGTGCAAGCGCAAACTCTAGCGCACCCGAGCGTAAGGGCAAAAATTAGCGGCTGGCCAGACTAAAGAGAGCCGAGCGCTAAATCATGCAGAGATCGGCGGGCTGATTCCAGGGCTACTAACTGGGCAAATGCTGCGTTGTATTCGATCTCATTTTCGACCGGGTTAAGGCGCTGCAATGATGATTTGAGATCTGCAATTGAGCGCGAGATTGCAACTTCACGAAGTCGGGCAACGATACTTGCAACATAAATCTGGGTTGGTTTTCCATCTGCGCGAATTGGTTCAACCGAGAGCTCCATGAAGAGAGCTTTAAGGTTTTCATCAGCAATTAAATCTGGCGAAAGTTTTTCCGCTGAATCAATTGCAGTACGCATCGCACTATATGCCGGATGCGTGAATGCACCTGGTTCAATTGAACTCCACAATTCACCAGCAAAAAGTTGCGCTTCCTGCAAGCGAGATTTAAGTACTTCACGTTCTAGAATTAAACGTGCCTCATTAGGATCTGGCCTAAAATTAGGTTGCGCCACTTCTTCATCTGCAACTACTGGTGCTTGTCGTGGAAGAGCTTTTGCACCTTGTGCCACGGCTCGTGTAACTAATTCAACTTCAACACCTAGCCAACCTGCTAGCAAACGTGTGTATTCAGGTCGCAAAGACTTATCACGAATCTGCGCAACCAAAGGGGCGGCAGCATTTAATGCATTGACTCGTCCTTCTGCAGTGTCCAACTTGTGATGTGCAAGCTCAGCACGGATTGCAAACTCGAAAAGTGGAACACGGCGCGCAATCAAATCACGCAAAGCTAGATCGCCTTTTTCCTGTCGCAGTTCACATGGATCTAAGCCATCGGGTTCGACCGCCACAAAAGTTTGAGTTACAAATTTTTGATCTTCGCTAAAAGCACGTAGTGCTGCTTTTTGACCAGCTGCGTCACCATCGAAAGTGAAAATTACTTCTCCGCGAAAAGCATCATCATCCATTAACAATCTACGCAAAATTCTGATGTGGTCTGCGCCGAACGCAGTTCCACATGTTGCAACCGCAGTTGTTATGCCAGCCAGATGCGCCGCCATAACATCGGTGTAACCTTCGACGATCACAGCTTGGCGCTTCTTTGCAATCTCTTTCTTCGCAACATCTAAGCCATAAAGGACCTGACTCTTCTTGTAAATCGGGGTTTCTGAAGTATTGAGATACTTAGGCCCTTGATCTTCTTCATCACTTGCCAGTTTTCTAGCGCCAAATCCAACAATGTCACCTGAAATATCTTTAATCGGCCACATCAAGCGATTGCGAAACTTGTCGATTGGTCCGCGCTGGCCCATCTTTGATAGCCCAGCTAATTCAAGTTCATCAATTGAATAACCAAGTCCACGAAGATGTTTAGTTAAGCCATCCCATTCATCGGGTGAATACCCAACTCCAAATTGTTCGCAGGCCGCTCTATCAAAACCACGCTTAGTTAAAAGCTCACGACCATGCGCAGCCGTTGGTGAAGTATTGAGTTGTTCTTGATAAAACTTAACTGCTTCGGCATGTGCTGCAATCAATCGATTGCGGGTACCTGATGTAACAACGGGACCAGCTGAAGGTGAATTACTTTCTTCATATCGCAATGTGTAACCGATGCGATCTGCCAGACGTTCGATAGTTTCGGTAAAGGTCAAGTGATCTATCTTCATTAAAAATGCAATGACATCTCCGCCAGTTTGGCAGCCAAAGCAATGAAAGTAACCCTTGCTTGGTGTCACATGGAAAGAGGGAGACTTTTCATCATGGAATGGACACAACCCTTTTTTCTGCCCACCACCGGCATTTTTTAGCTGAACGTAATCTGCAACAACTTCATCAATTGGCGCGCGATCGCGGATGTATGCAACATCCTCATCTTTAATGCGACCGCTCATACCCACACCTTACCGATTCACAAGTAAGCGCGCATGAAGCGCGTATGCGCCAGGATCGGTCAGTGCGGCTACTTGGTCAATAATCACGCGCATTTTGGCGATCTCATCGGTTGCTTCATTCCAAGGCTTTTGAAAAAAAGAGTCCATCTCGTGAGGGTACTTCAGCAGCATTTCAACTAGCTCTTTGATGATTACATGTTGCTTGGCATAACGATCCTGCGAATGCGCAGCATTGATCAAGTAATGGCCAGCAATTGCTTTCAGAAAATCAACTTCGATCTTTTGTTCGCGAGGAATCTCTAAATCTGCGCTGTAGCGCGATAAAGGGCCATCGCCATGTACTTTTCTAGTTTCTATTTCCGCGGCTAAAACAAAGCGGCCAATTAATTGGCTTGTTGAATCCTTCAGGCGAGCCAGACTTCGGTGACTTCCATCGTAGTAATGCGGCCAGGCCGACAATGCTGACAAGCGAGCATGTGCATCAAGGGCTTCTTGTTCAGTTGCATCACTCTTGTAATCAGTGGTCATTACCTTGTAGAGATCGGCGAAATCACTGACAAAATTCTTTACAGATACTTGACCTGCAAAAATTGCATCTTCTAGGTCATGAACCGAGTATGCGCAATCATCTGACCAATCCATGATCTGCGCTTCAATGCACTTCTTTCCAACTGGTGCATCTTCTCTCATCCAAGTGAAAATTTCGACATCATCGTCATACACGCCAAACTTGCGTGGGTTTTCAGCTCGTGGCCATGGATACTTAGTTGCACCATCTAAAGAGGCACGAGTTAAGTTAAGCCCAATACTTTTCCCATTGCTATCAACTGTCTTTGCTTCAAGTCGCACCAGCAATCGAAAACTCTGAGCATTTCCTTCAAAACCACCAAAATCTTTTGCGATCTCAGCCAGGGCTTCTTCACCATTGTGACCGAAAGGTGGGTGTCCTAAATCATGTGAAAGACAAGCGGTGTCTTGCAAATCTGGATCAGCACCTAGTGATTCACCAAGTTCGCGACCAATTTGTGCACACTCGAGTGAATGCGAAAGGCGGGTTCGTTGAAAATCATTTTCCCAAGGAACTGCTACTTGAGTTTTGGCAGCTAAACGTCGAAGCGATGCTGAATGAATAACTCGTGCCCGATCGCGCATGAATTCGGTACGGCCTGGACGCTTTGCAGGTTCATCCAGGAATCGTTCTTGATCGTGGGCGCTATATGTCACGGAAGTACCTTAGTAACAATGTCTGCACCTGGTAAGTGATCACTTACATGAATGCCGCGGCGACCGACTGTTATATACGCCAAATATGCGGCCGCTTCCCGAAAGAGGTAGCGATAACCACTGTTATCCAGAGTATTTGGCCCAGTTTGGACAGGTGAACATGTCGCCAATACACCTTGATCATTTGCCATCTTTATTGATCGTGCGCAGTGAAAAGGATCAGTAACAATAATTACATCACTGACATATCGTTTTTTCATGACCTTGGCATACGCCTTAGTACTTGCCAAAGTATCGCGGCCTTCTTCAACTGCAGTGATGTTTTTAGCTGAAATTCCATTAGTGCGCAACCAATACTTTCCGGAAGCTGCTTCCGTTGTGCGATCCCCTGGTGCGCCTGCGCCAACAGTAATAATTGATGGTGCATAGCCAAGATCAAAAATTCGTTTTGCTTCAACTAAGCGACCTTCTAGCGCTTCTCCTGGCCGACCATCTAATTGCGCAGCTCCCAAAACAACTATGACATCTGCTTGGCGTACGACTGGATTATTTGCCGCTCTCCAAACTTGAGAGATTCCATAGGCAGGGCCTATCAATGCAAGAATCACAATGACAGTAATTGTGCGACGAATCCATCTAAAAAGAAACATCTATCCGCCTGAAAATGCATCCTCTAGTTCAACATGAACTAGTTCGTCTGGATCATTGAGCCAGCCATCAGGCAATGTTGGAGGACGGCCATGGCTGGTTCGACCACGTGGCTTTTCACCAACTTCTGTTGGATATGGCTGATCCTCTAATTGGTCTAAAAGATTACGCATCTCTTGCAGAGAAGAAACCATTCCTAGGTCATGGCGAATCTCGCGCGGAACACGGAAACCCTTTAAATACCAAGCCATGTGCTTTCGCATGTCGCGCATTCCGCGATCTTCAGATTCTAAGTATTCGACAATCAGATTTGCATGACGGAACATCACTTCGCGTACTTCATGCAACGTAGGCGTTATCTGCTTGCCTTCTCCCTTGAGCGCAGATACAAGATCTGTAAACAACCAAGGTCGCCCTAAGCATCCACGTCCAACAACAACACCGGCGCATCCACTTTCTTTGACCATGGATACCGCGTCGCTGCCAGACCAAATATCACCGTTACCCAAAACAGGTACTCCGGTTGGCTTTAAATGCTCTACTAATCGCGCAATTGCAGACCAATCTGCTTTTCCTTCATACATCTGCGCCGCTGTGCGAGCATGTAATGCAACCCAAGCAACACCTAGGTGTGCTGCTGATTGTGCTGCCTCTAAATAAGTTTCGTGATCGCTATCAATTCCAATGCGCATCTTTACGGTAACCGGAATACCAAACGGCTTTGCAGCTTCAACGGCTGCGCCAACAATGCTGGTAAAGAGTTTGCGCTTGAAAGGAAGGGCAGCTCCCCCGCCTTTGCGAGTTACCTTGGGAACAGGGCAACCAAAGTTCATATCAATGTGGTCAGCAAGATTTTCCTTACCGAGCATTGTTACCGCCGCACGCATCGTTGTTGGATCTACGCTATACAACTGAACTGATCGTGGCCACTCATCTTTTCCAGGAACAATCATTCGCAAGGTTTCTGGGCGTCGTTCAATTAAAGCTCGCGCGGTAACCATTTCGGAAACAAATAAACCTGCACCTTGTTCGCGACATAGCGTTCGAAATGGAGCGTTGGTAATTCCGGCCATAGGAGCCAGAACAACCGGCGGATCAATGTAGTGATCACCGCTTGCTAGTGGGAGTAAGAGAGGCTTTAGCAACCTAGTAAACGCGGTGCTAACCATGCCTCGACCTGATCCAGGCCGATGCGCTCTTGCGCCATTGTGTCGCGATCGCGAATTGTTACCGCATTATCTTCAAGAGTTTCGAAGTCAACGGTGATGCAGTATGGAGTTCCGATTTCATCTTGACGACGGTAACGACGACCAATCGCACCTGCGTCATCAAAATCAATGTTCCAATTCTTGCGAAGCTGTGCTGCAAGATCGCGCGCCTTAGGTGACAAATCAGCATTACGTGACAGTGGCAGAACCGCTGCCTTAATTGGTGCAAGGCGATGATCAAGCTTTAGTACTGCACGCTTTTCCATTTCTCCCTTGCTGTTTGGTGCTTCATCTTCAGTGAAAGCATCCATTAAGAATGTAAGGGTGCAACGATCCACGCCTGCTGCTGGTTCGATTACAAACGGAGTCCAGCGCTCTCCCTTTTCTTGATCAAAGTAAGAAAGATCTTTACCTGATGCTGCTGAGTGTGCCTTCAGATCGAAATCTGTGCGGTTAGCAATACCTTCAAGCTCGCCCCATTCGGTTCCGGCGAATTCGAACTTGTATTCAATATCTGCTGTGCGCTTTGAATAATGTGACAACTTTTCTTTTGGATGATCGTAAACACGCAGGCGCTCTGGGTTAATTCCAAGGTCCACATACCAAGCCATGCGTGTATCAATCCAGTACTGGTGCCACTCTTCATCGCTTCCTGGAACAACGAAGAACTCCATTTCCATCTGCTCAAATTCGCGCGTACGGAAAATGAAGTTTCCAGGAGTAATTTCATTGCGGAAAGACTTTCCAATTTGGCCGATACCAAATGGTGGCTTCTTTCGAGAAGTTGTCATTACCTGATCAAAGTTAATAAAGATTCCTTGCGCAGTTTCTGGACGCAAATATGCAAGACCTGATTCATCTTCAACCGGTCCTAGAAATGTTTTTAGTAATCCACTGAATTGCTTTGGAACTGTGAACTGACCCTTGTTTCCACAAGCTGGGCAGTTGATGTCAGTTAAAGATTCTGGCTTCTTCTTATGCTTTGCCTCGTATGCCTCTTCTAGATGATCGGCGCGGTAACGCTTGTGGCAAGCGGTGCATTCAGTTAATGGATCGCTAAATGTTGCAACGTGTCCTGATGCTTCCCACACTTCCTTCGCCAAGATCACACATGAATCAAGGCCGACAACATCTTCGCGGCCCATGACCATGGACTTCCACCATTGGCGCTTTACATTGTTCTTAAGTTCAACACCAAGTGGGCCGTAATCCCATGATGCGCGAAGTCCGCCATAAATTTCAGATGATGGGTAAACAAACCCACGACGCTTTGCTAGTCCTACGATATTTTCTAAACGGTCCGTTGCCACAATAATCTCCATCCGGCTGGCTGTCGGCGGTCAGCAACTGGTGTTACCTCCGTACGTGAATTTTACTCTGTGTACGAGCGTTCATATGCACCTGGCTCATCGATTGCCTGTGCAAGAAGTGGAATTGCATTCATTTTTACATTCAGATTGCTTAACGCTCTGCGGTAGGAGCCAACATTTTCCCAATGGGTTACCAGTGACCACAACGATGGATCATCAAGATTCTGTCCAAATTCTCCGCTTACAAATCCTGCGCACGCTGAAAAGGCCTCAAGTGCGGTAGCTAACTGAGCCTCAAAGTGGGAGGCCTCAGCCAATGGGGTTGAAAATCGAGCTATTGCGAGCATGGGCTGAGCGTATCGGCTTGAATTTGGAAATGAAAACCATTTCCATTTCTGTGCTACTGTCCTGATATGAACATAGCCATCATCCTCGCAGGCCTTACCGCCCTATCAACTTTTGCAGGCGGGGCATTAGCCCTGAAAGCAAAAGATCGCTTGCACCTTGTCCTTGGGTTATCGGCGGGACTTTTGCTTGGCCTTGTTGCTTTTGATCTACTGCCTGAAGTCTTTGAACTTGGGAGTCAAGAATTTCTTCACGCCCCAGTTGTTTCGATTGCTCTGATCGGTGGTTTCTTACTGCTGCATTTCTACGAGCGAATCTTCGGTTCTCATGAACCCGCAGAATCAGATTACGGTCATGATCACGAACACTCACATAATTTCGCAGGAGCTTTTGGTGCGATCGCAATGGGTGGTCACGTATTCCTAGATGGCTTGGCCTTGGGTGTTGCATTCAAAGTCAGCTCCGATTTAGGGCTTGTAGTTTTTGTCGCTCTGCTTGTCCACGCATTTAGCGATGGACTCAACACGGTTTCCTTCATGATCAAATCAGGTCTTTGGGGAAAGAAAAGTTTCGGATTACTTGGCGTAGATGCACTTGCTCGTATTGGTGGCGCAGCTCTTGGTAGCACACTTGTTCTGAGCGATAATTTTATTGCAATCTATTTAGCAGCATTTTCAGGAATTGTTATCTATCTTGCCACATCGCATATCTTGCCTGAAGCACACTCTCGTCATGATGGACGATGGACAATGGTTGCAACTATTTCAGGTGTCTTGATTATGTGGGGCCTAGTTGCTTATCTACATTCAGGTGATGCACATGCTCATGGAAGTGGGCAAGAAATCCACCAAGAGGATGAGCACGGCCACGAAGAAGGTCATGCTGAAGAAGGTCATACTGAAGAAGATGGGCACCAGCACTCAGACAATGAATAAATCTGACATCAAACTGATTGCAGTTCTTGAGCGAACTGGTGGTTTTGCCAGCGCTCAAGAGCTGCATCAAATCCTGCGCCGCGAAGGCGATGGCATCGGTTTAACAACGGTCTATCGCGCATTGCAGTCATTAGTTGATGACAAGATCGTCGACCTTCTGCGCCGTGAAGATGGGGAGGCTATCTATCGTCTTTGTGGTGACACCCATCATCACCATTTAGTGTGTAAGAGTTGCGGTGACACCGTTGAAATCGAAGGCGGCGCAATTGAAAAATGGGCAAAAACGATGGCTGATGAACATGGGTTCAGAGATGTTGGCCATACCGCCGAAATCTTCGGAATCTGCTCTAAGTGCTAGAAGTTAAGCTTTGCCAAATCTGCGATCTCTAGCGGAATACTCTTCGATCGCTTTCCACAAAGTTTTTCGTGTGACATCCGGCCACAGCACATCCATGAAGACAAATTCGGCATAAACACTTTGCCAAGGCAAGAAATTACTGGTGCGCTGCTCCCCCGATGAGCGAAGAAATAGATCGACATCGCTCATCTGTGGAGAATCTAAATACTTAGCAAATACTTTTTCGGTAATTGCATCGGCCTTGATTTTGCCGCGCTTAACATCTCGTGCAAGCTCGGTTGCAGCATCAACGATCTCGGAACGTCCGCCATAGTTAACGCACATATTCAATGTCAAGGTTTTGTTCTTCTTGGTTAACTCTTCGGCTTCTTCCAGTTCTTTGATTACGGTGCTCCATAAACGCTTAGGGCGACCAACCCAACGGATTTTGACACCCATTTCATTCATTTGATCACGACGCCTGCGGATCACATCGCGATTAAAGCCCATCAAAAATTTTACTTCATCGGGTGAGCGTCGCCAATTTTCAGTTGAAAACGCGTACGCACTTATTTCTTTAACGCCGTATTCAATGGCACCTTCAACAACATCAAATAGCGCAGCTTCTCCTGCTTCGTGTCCTGCGGTGCGTGGCAACCCACGTTGTTGCGCCCAGCGACCATTGCCATCCATAACGATCGCAACATGATGAGGAATCTTGATTGTCATACCCGCTCCACCATTGGTAAAGAACGCAAACCACGCTCTAGGTGCCATTGTAAATAAGCGGCAATCAAACCACTAGCCTCTCGGCGAAACTTTGCCTCACTTGCACTGGCTACATCCCAATCACTGCTCAATAGCGCGCCCATCAGTTCTAAAGTCTCAGGGGCTGGAGTTGCACATGCCGATGGGCGGCAATCTGCACATACTGATCCCCCGCCAACTAATGAAAAGTATCGGTGGGGTCCTGGCTTTTCACATTTGGAACAAATCGACATCGATGGTGCATACCCAGCAACAGCTAATGATCGCAATAAAAATGCATCCAGAATCAACAGTGGCTCGTAGCGATTTTCAGCTAAAGCTTTCATGCCGCCAACAACTAACTGAAACTCTTGCAGCGCCGGTTCATTTTCTTGACTTGTAAATCGCTCTGCCGCTTCCAGTATTGCTGCCGCAATTGTCCAGCGTTGGTAATCCTCTGTGAGCGCTTCGCCGTAATTCATTAAGGCTTCAACTTGAGTAACGGTGTCAAAGGTTTTACCGGTATACAACTGAATATCAACATGGCTTCCGGGTTCAAGACGGGCGCCAAACTTTGATTTTGTTCGTCGTACACCTTTGGCAACTCCGCGGATGCGACCATGGTCGCGGGTGAGCATCGTGATGATGCGATCGGCTTCGCCTAGTTTTTGGGTGCGCAGGACAATTGCCTCATCCCGGTACAAACTCATACGGGTAAAGGTAGTGCCAAAACTGGCATCAGATGACTAGCGAATTGCGCGGTTTATCGCAGACACGACAGCTTTTAATGCTGCCGTTGTGGTGTTTGGATCAATTCCGACACCCCAGAAGACATCGCCTTCGATTGCGCATTCAAGATAGGCCGCAGCAGATGCATCTCCACCTGCTGACAATGCATGCTCGAAGTAATCAAGTACTCGGACATCAACACCGTATGCCTGCAAGATGTTACAGAAAGCAGCGATTGGACCGTTGCCCTGTCCCTTAAGTTCATGTAATTGACCACGATCTGTCAATGAAACGCTCAAGTAAACATCTTCACCAAGAACTGAGCTTTGTGACAAGCCCTTAAGACGGAAACGTCCCCACGGTGCGCCATCAGTTGGCAAGTACTCATCTTCAAAGATATTCCACAGATCTTCAGGACTTACTTCGCCACCTTCGGCATCAGTTTTTGCCTGAACATTTTTTGAAAATTCAATTTGTAAACGTCGAGGTAAATCAAGGTGGTGTTCGTTCTTCATCAAGTACGCAACGCCACCCTTGCCTGATTGTGAATTAACGCGAATTACCGCTTCGTATGAACGACCAATATCTAGTGGGTCAATTGGTAAGTAAGGAATTGCCCAGGTGTGATCACGTACTTCCTTGCCAGCAGCTTTTGCATCACGGGCTAAGTGATCAAAACCTTTCTTGATGGCATCTTGGTGTGAACCTGAAAATGCAGTAAACACCAGGTCGCCGCCGTAAGGATGGCGCTCAGGAACACGTAATTGATTGGCGTATTCAACGGTACGTCGAACTTCATCGATATTAGAGAAATCAATGTGTGGGTCAATGCCATGTGTAACCAAATTGATGCCAAGGGTTACCAGGCATACATTTCCGGTGCGCTCACCATTTCCAAACAAGGTTCCTTCGATGCGATCTGCGCCCGCTAAGTAGCCGAGTTCGGCCGCGGCAACACCTGTGCCACGGTCATTGTGAGGGTGAAGAGAAACAATCACGTTTTCGCGATTGTTTAAGTTGCGGCACATCCACTCGATTGAATCAGCATAAACATTTGGCATCGCTAATTCGACAGTTGCTGGAAGGTTCATGATCGTCTTCCACTGCGGGGTTGGCTTCCAAACATCATTAACTGCATTACAAACTTCTACCGCAAATTCAAGCTCAGTTCCGGTGTAAGACTCGGGCGAGTACTCGAATGAAACCTTAGTTTCAGGAACAGTTGCCATCAAATCTAGACAGATCTGAGCTGCATCGGTTGCAATCTTTTTGATGCCATCTTTATCCAGGCCAAAAACAACTCGGCGCTGCAAAGTTGAGGTCGAATTGTATAAATGAACAATTGCCTGCTTGGAACCCTTAATTGCTTCAAAGGTGCGGATGATGAGTGATTCGCGAGCCTGAGTCAAAACTTGAATAACAACATCATCAGGAATCAAGTTCTCATCAATAATCTTTCGAACAAAATCAAAATCTGTCTGACTAGCACTTGGAAATCCAACTTCAATTTCCTTGTAACCCATGGAAACTAGAAGCTTGAACATGGCTAACTTACGGGGGGTATCCATAGGATCAATAAGTGCTTGATTTCCATCACGAAGATCCACTGAGCACCACTTAGGGGCTTTTGTAATTTTCTTGTTAGGCCAAGTGCGATCTGCAAGATCTACAGGGTGAATGGGCGCATAACGATGCACAGGCATCTTTGACGGCAATTGGTTAGGGAAGTTCACTTGTTAAGGGTAACGCGTGAGTTAAAGGACTGGCAAGTAACGATCTAGTTCGAAGGCGCTAACTTGTCGACTGTAATCAAGCCACTCTGCGCGCTTATTGCGCAATACATACTCAAAAACATGCTCGCCCAAGGTCTCGCGAACTAACGCGCTTTTTTCCATTTCAATAATGGCTTCATTGAGATTTGATGGAAGAGCTACAGGATTGCTTGAATCGCTTAAGACATACTTTTCTTCAACGCCCTTAAGACCTGCAGCAAGCATTACTGCATATGCAAGATATGGATTGCAGGCAGTATCTGGAGAGCGAAATTCAATTCGTGTTGAATTCTCTTTGCCTGGCTTATACATAGGCAGTCGCACTAACGCACCACGATTACTTGGGCCCCAATTAGCTAGGGCTGGTGCTTCTCCACCACCATGTAAACGCTTGTAAGAATTAACCCACTGATTTGTAATCGCAGTAATTTCTGGGGCATGTTTAATTAAACCTGCAACAAAACTACGCCCAACCGCTGAAAGGCTGAACTCTGCTTTTGCATCATAGAAAGCGTTTTCTTCGCCTTTGAACAATGAAACGTGGGTGTGCATTCCGCTACCCGGATGATCAGTGAAGGGCTTTGGCATAAATGAAGCGTGGAAGCCTTGATCCATAGCAACTTCTTTAATCACATGACGGAAAGTCATGATGTTATCTGCAGTTGTTAAAGCATCTGCATCACGTAAGTCGATTTCTTGCTGGCCCGGGCCACCTTCATGGTGTGAAAATTCCACGCTAATTCCCATCGCTTCCAGCAAAGTAATTGCTTGGCGACGGAAGTCATGTCCAACTACGGCAGGTGTGTGATCGAAATATCCACCTTGATCAACAGGAACTGGTGAAACACCTGTCTCTGGAGGATTCTTAAACAAGAAAAATTCGATTTCAGGGTGGGTGTAACAGGTGTATCCCATCGTTGCGGCTTTTTCTAATGTGCGACGCAAAACATTTCGTGGGTCGGCAGGGGATGCAGAACCATCAGGCATTGCAATATCGCAAAACATTCGTGCAGCACCTGGTGCCTCTGTGCGCCATGGCAGAATCGAAAATGTTGCTGGATCTGGTTTGGCCAACATGTCAGATTCAGTTATTCGAGCAAAGCCTTCGATTGCTGAACCATCGAATCCAATACCTTCGGCAAATGCATTTTCAAGTTCAGCTGGTGCAATTGCTACAGACTTTAGAAAGCCAAGAACATCTGTAAACCATAAACGCACAAAACGAATGTTGCGTTCTTCTAGCGTTCTAAGAACGAACTCCTGCTGCTTATTTGTATCTGCTGACATAGGAAGCATTCTTACAAATGCAGGTTACGGCTATGTTAAATCACCAATTAAGGCCTAAATGACGAAGAAATCAGCCTTATCCAACAGAGTCTTTGGGGCCAAACTAGTTGTAATAACCGCATTTGCGCTGATGCGAGAGCCATCCCCAATGGTGACATTCCCCAGTACCCGTGCACCGGCACCGATGATTACATCGTTACCGATGGTGGGATGGCGCTTTCCATGTTCAATTCCACGAGCACCTAGGGTGACATCGTGATACATCATCACATCGTCTCCAACAATTGCAGTCGCACCAATTACTACGCCCATGCCATGGTCAATAAAGAAACGTCGCCCAATTGTTGCCGCTGGATGAATTTCTATTCCGGTTGTTGAACGAACAAGGTTTGAGTGAATTCTTGCAATTAGCTTTAATCCACATTTCCATAAAAAGTGAGAGATTCGATGCCCCCAAATCGCATGCACACCTGGGTATGCCAAAGCGACCTCTAAACGATTGCGTGCAGCCGGATCGTGGCTTAACGCATTGTCCAGGTCTTCAATGATGCGACTTAGGATTGGCATTAATTAATCAACCAAATCCTCATACAGAACTGTTGATAGATAACGCTCACCATTAGAAGCACAAATTACAACAATGTTTTTGCCGGCAAACTCTGGACGCTTTGCAATCTCTGTTGCTGCCCACAAAGTTGCACCAGATGAAATTCCTGCAAGGAAGCCTTCTTCTGCTCCTGCTCTGCGTGCATACTTGATTGCATCGGCTGCAGTTGCATCCAAGATTTCGTCGTAAACAGTGCGATCCAAAACGTTAGGAATAAAGTTTGGACCAATTCCCTGAATTGGGTGTGGTCCTGGCTCTCCACCATTCAAAATTGGTGATGCAGCTGGCTCAACACCAAACACCTTGATCGCGGGATTCTTTTCCTTTAAGTATTGACCGGTTCCGGTGATTGTTCCGCCGGTTCCAATACCTGAAACAAATGCATCTACCTTGCCATCTAGATCGCGCCAGATTTCTGGACCAGTTGTGGTGCGGTGAATAAATGGACCCGCTTCGTTTTCAAACTGACGAACCAAAACTGCACCTGATTCGGCAAGTTTTTCGGCCGCAGCAACTGCGCCTTTCATTCCTTCACCAGCTGGAGTAAGTACTAACTCTGCTCCGTATGCGCGGATTAGCTTGCGGCGCTCTTTTGAAACAGATTCAGGCATTGTCATAATCGCCTTGTAACCACGGGCTGCGGCAACCATTGCCACTGCAATTCCTGTATTTCCAGATGTTGCTTCAACAATTGTTCCGCCAGGCTTTAGTTCACCACTTGCTTCGGCAGCATCAATCATGGCAACTCCCAGACGATCCTTAACCGATGATGTTGGGTTATAAAATTCAAGCTTGGCATAAACATTTCCTGCCGCACCATCGGTGATCTTATTGATGCGAAGCAATGGTGTATTTCCAAAAATATCTGTGATGCTGTTGTAGACCTTCATAATTCTCCCTAGTTAGTTACTAAAAAATTTATTGAGGATGGAGCTGATTAATTAACTGAGCGGCTGAGGTGAATCAAAAATCAGCAACTGCAAGATGTAGAAAGGCAGAAGTCAACAACACGGTTTCGTGTAAATAACCAGTTGATGATCGAACGCATGCCCAAATTCTACGCAAATGCATGAATTATGCGAGTTGCTAATCGTTTGCAACTAGCGCTCATTCCAGCGTGAAGTCATTGGCAAGCGACGGTCTTTTCCGAAGGCGCGTGCAGAAACCTTGGTGCCAGGTGGATATTGGCGGCGCTTGAATTCGGCCTTATCCACTAGCGAAATAACTCGGCGCACCAGTTCGGCGTCAAAGCCCTGGGCTAGCAACGCTTCATACCCTTGATCTTCATCGACATATGCCCGCAGCACTTGATCTAACAATGGATAGTCTGGCAATGAATCAGAATCCTTTTGGTCGGGGCGCAGTTCGGCACTTGGCTCTTTAGTAATTGAACGCTCTGGAATTGGCGCAACTTCCCCACGTTCCAGCGCTAGTGCATTGCGATATCGAGCCAAGGCCCACACATCGGTTTTGTAAATATCTTTAATCGGTGCAAATCCGCCGACCGCATCACCATACAAAGTGGAATACCCAACAGCTAGTTCGCTCTTGTTACCGGTTGCTAAAACCAAATGGCCCTCTTGATTTGAAATACCCATCAAGGTTGTTCCGCGGACTCGTGCCTGCAAATTCTCTTCGGCCAAACCCTTAAGAACAACATTGCTCATGAAGGCATCAACCATTGGGGCGATTGGCGTGACTCTAAAGTGAATACCTGTTGCATCAGCCATCCCTTGGGCATCTTCTACTGAATGGGTCGATGAATACTTGCTGGGCAGTGCCACACCATTGACGCGCTTTGCACCCAGTGCATCAATTGCAATTGCAGCCACTAATGCCGAATCAATTCCACCAGATAATCCAAGGACTACAGATCTAAAACCATTCTTGCCAACATAATCACGAAGCCCCATGACAAGTGCCTGCCACATTTCGGCTTCATTGGACAATCGTGTTGCAACTGCAGGTGCTGCAGAGTTGCCGTGAGAAGTTGGTTCCTCTGAAATAACTACATCAGGTCGTGAACTGCCTTCGGTGCAATCAATGTCTACAACAATTAATTGATCATCAAACTGAGGCGTGCGCGCAAGGACCGCACCATCTTTGGAGACAACAATGGTGTCGCCATCAAAGACCAGATCATCCTGGCCACCTGTCATATTGACGTAAGCAACAGGGGCTGCAATTTCCTTGGCCCGCTTTTGGACAAGGGCCAAACGCACATCATCTTTGTTGCGTTCAAAAGGTGAACCATTAGGAACCACTAGCAATCCCGGAGTACGAGCTGAAATGGAATCCAGTGAGTGCCAAATATCTTCACAGATAGCTACTGCAACATCGACGCCGTGGATTCGCACGACAAGGCTTTGATCCCCCGGTACAAAGTTTCGGAACTCATCAAAGACGCCGTAATTAGGCAAGTGGCGTTTTACATAGACGGCTTTGATTTTTCCGTCATGAATAACTGCAACCGCGTTTTTTGGACCTTGGTCCAGATAGCCCACAACGGCAACGATGTCGCCGGTAATGGATGCGGCAATCTCTTGAACTGCGCGGATGCTGGCGGCTTGAAAGGATGGACGCAGCGCTAAATCTTCCACTGGATATCCAGTCACAATCATTTCGGGAAAGACAATCAAATTGGCACCGTGTGCCTGTGCGCTTTTAACTGAATCTGCGATCAGCCCGGCATTGCCCACAAGGTCACCAACCGTCGGGTTGATTTGGGCTAGCGCCACGCGCAACTTCATTTTTCAAGTGTAACGGGGGTAGCATTTGTTGCGTACCCGGGGACCACATAGGTGGCTTCGAGGAGAGGAAGCAATGGAATCTCTATATGGCGGCGCCCTGCACCGACGCGTGACAATTGTTGATTTAGCTGCGGCAAAAAAGCGTGGCGAAAAATGGGCAATGCTGACCGCCTACGAATCAATGACGGCAGAAATTTTTGATGAGGCGGGCATTCCCGTACTTCTAGTTGGCGACAGCGCCGGCAACAATTTCTTAGGCGAAGAGAACACCATCCCAGTAACCGTCGATGAATTAATCCCCCTGACCCGCGCAGTTGTTCGCGGATCTAAAAGGGCAATGGTTGTGGCTGATCTGCCATTTGGTTCATACGAAGCATCACCTGAATTAGCACTTGCAACATCTATTCGATTTTTCAAAGAGTCTGGTGTGATGGCGGTAAAGCTAGAAGGTGCGCACATTGAAACTGTTAAAAAGTTAGTGAGCAGCGGAATTCCAGTGATGGGCCACTTAGGGCTAACGCCACAATCAATGCATCAATTGGGCGGATACCGTGTCCAAGGTCGCACCGATGGGGATGCGATTATGGAAGCTGCCCTTGCCTTAGAAGCTGCAGGTGCTTTTGCAATTGTTCTTGAATTAGTTCCGGCAGAACTGGCCACAAGAATTACCGCCGCTCTTCAAATCCCAACAGTTGGAATCGGCGCTGGTGTTAACTGCGATTCACAAGTATTGGTCTGGACGGATTTAATGGGCATCACCAAGAAAGCCCCAAAGTTGGCCAAGGCCTATCGAAATCTGCGCGCAGAAATGTTGGCGGCCACAACCGAATTTGCCGATGATGTTCGTGCTGGCAACTTTCCTACCCAGGCCCAAACCTTTAATTAAGACCGCTTTGAACTAGGGTTGGCGCGTGGCCAATTTCGTTATTGATCTAGCCCCCTTGCGAAAGTCCAAGGACTTTTCCTTGCTGTGGGCTGCCGGATTGATTTCTTACTTCGGGTCAATGATCACTTACGTGGCAGTGCCCTTCCAAGTTAAAGAGTTGACGGGCTCTTATATTGCAGTTGCCATTAGTGGTTTGGTTGAGATTGTTCCGCTGATCATCTTTGGCCTATATGGCGGAGTCCTGGCCGATGCCTTAGATCGTAAAAAACTAATTTGGATCACCGAATTGCTATCACTGCTTTTTACCGCAATTTTGCTGATTAATTCGATGATGGATTCTCCTAGCCTGCTGCTGATTTACATCGTGTCCGGACTATTTGCTGCCACTAGTGGTTTGCGACAGCCAGCAATGCAGGCCGCGCTGCCGCGCCTTGTCGATCACGAAGATATGACAGCGGCTGCAGCCCTGATGAGTTTGCGTTGGCAGATCGGTGTCATCGTGGGGCCAGCTATTGGTGGTGTTTTGATTTCAACGTATTCGATATCGGTTGGCTACGCCGCCGATATCGCAACCTTCATTATTTCTCTTGCGTTGATTGCGTTTATGAAAAACATCCCACCCAGCCACGAGGCCGAAGCCCCATCCCTGTCAGCGTTAATCGATGGTGTGAAATATGCATTCAGTAGGAAAGATTTATTAGGTACCTACCTGATTGATTTAGCGGCGATGTTCTTTGCTATGCCAACGGCGTTGATTCCATTTTGGGCAGATCAATTAGGTGCACCATGGGCCTTGGGATTGCTCTATGCCGCCGGAACTGTTGGCTCTGTCGCAATTGTTCTGACAAGTGGGTGGGCAAAAAATGTGCACTTCTATGGTCGGGCGATTATGTGGGCAGCAATCGGTTGGGGTGTTGCCATCGCATTGTCAGGTGCAACAAATTATCTGTGGCTGGTACTTCTCTTTCTGACCTTGGCGGGGGCATCGGACATGATCAGCGCCCTCTTTAGATCAGCAATGTGGAACCAAACTATTCCCGACAATCTTCGAGGACGTCTGGCTGGAATCGAGTTGTTGTCATATTCGGTGGGCCCACTTGCGGGCCAGATGCGTGCAGCTGGAATGGCGGCGGCTACTACGTTAAGTATTTCGGTAACAAGTGGCGGAATCATTTGTGTAATTGCGGTCGTGTTACTGGCCAGTTTTTTGCCAGATTTTAGAAAATTCGACATCAGAACCAACAAATATGCCCTCGAAAATCAGAAAATGGCGGAAAAATTACGCGTAAACCCTCAATCAGAGGACGAGAATTCCTAACTTGACACAATTTTGAGGGATTTTTACAAATTTTCACGAAATTAATAAAAATCGAAAATAAAAAGTAATGAAATTTCCGAAGATGCATACAAAAATAAAAATATAAATTTGCGACACGCGCTAAATTATTTGTCACAAAATGTTGGCATTTTTGTCCAATTGATGTCACGCTTATCCATGAACAGGTTTGGGTGACGGATCCGAACCATTCCGATAGGAGAAGTACGTGGCCGCAGCAAAGAAAGCAGCACCAAAGAAGCGTCGCAAGAAGGCAGCAGCACCAGCTGCTCCAAAGAAGCGTCGTAAGAAGGCAGCTGCAGTAGCAGCAGCACCAAAGAAGCGCCGCAAGAAGGCAGCAGCAAAGAAGGCTGCTCCAAAGCGTCGCAAGAAGGCAGCAGCTAAGAAGGCAGCTCCAAAGCGCCGCAAGAAGGCAGCAGCTAAGAAGGCAGCTCCAAAGAAGCGCAAGAAGGCAGCAGCTAAGAAGGCAGCTCCAAAGCGTCGCAAGAAGGCAGCAGCTCCAGCAGCAGCTCCAAAGAAGCGTCGCAAGAAGGCAGCAAAGAAGGCTAAGTAAAGCCCTCAAGCATATTAAAAAAACCCGCCACTCTATGTGGCGGGTTTTTTTATGTCATAAATGACAAAGAAGTTTTCTAATCTTCCTGTGCATCTTTACGAAGTGATTCTTCAATGCGTTCAAATATTTCTGCCAAGGTTTGCTGATCACTTTTTGATAGGTGATCCATAAATCGAGTTCGAACACTTTCCACATGATCAGGGGCAGCAGCAACAATTGCTTTCCAGCCCTTGGGAGTCATCACTGCAAAGTAGCCTCGTTTGTCACCTGGGCAAGGCTCGCGGCGAACCCAACCCTCTTTTTCCATAACCTTCATGCGGTGCGATAACCGCGACCTGGACAACAAAGCACTAGCGGCTAAATCACTCATTCTCATACTGCGATCTGGGGCGTCACTGAGTTGAACCAGGATTTCATAATCTGGCATTGATAAATCGTGCGCATCTAAATCCGAATCCAAGGCTTCGAGCAACCGTCGGCTAGCGATTATGTAACGTCGCCAAGCCTTCATTTCGGTGGGGTTGAGCCACCTTGGTGCGGTAGCGTTTTCACGTGCCATGAGTGCAGTCTACGGCAAAGGTTGAAGCTTCAACTACTTTTAATTGAAGGGGAATAGCGTGCGTTCTAGTAAAGATGGCTTGTCAGCTGCAGGTTTAGATTTTTCCCACCAGGATCAAACGGTGCGACCACAAGATGATTTGTATCGCCACTTTAATGGTGGGTGGCTCAAGACCGCCGTTATCCCCGCAGATCGTGCCACTGATGGAGCATTTATGGCGCTGCGTGTTCAATCCGAAGCTAGAGTTCGCGAAATCATTGAAGGTGCCAGTGGCTCTGATGAGGCGACCAAGATTGCACATATCTATAAATCATTTATGGATTCAGCTGCAGTCAACGCTAAAGGTTGCTCCCCTATTGCCGCAGAGCTGGCCCTGGTTGATTCAATTTCAACAATAGCCGATTTCATTTCGACATTTTCTCAGTTAGAAGCTCGCGGAACCTCTGGAATTTTTGGCACCTTTATCTATGCCGACATGAAGGATGCCTCAACAAATATCTTGTACCTGGCACAGGGTGGAATTTCATTGCCAGACGAGGCGTACTACCGAGAAGAAAAGTATGCCGAGATAAGAACCGCATACCTTGCCCACATAACTGCGATGTTCACCTTAGCTAAGGTTTCAAACCCAGCTGAAAATGCAGCGAAGGTGATGGCCCTTGAAACCAGTATCGCTGGCCATCATTGGGACCAGGTGAAAAATCGCGATGCGACGCTGACCTATAACAAGATGAACCGCACAGAAGTTAAGGCTTTGATGCCTGCTTTTGACTGGGAGCATTACTTGGCAGCTGGCGAAATTCCAGCAATTGTTTTGGATTCTGTCATCGTTCAGCAGCCCTCATTTTTTGAAGGGCTAGGTGCCATCTTGGCTAACTTTGATGCTGATGCTTGGAAGGCTTGGCTCAAGTGGCACATCGTTAGTGGATCAGCTCCTTACTTGTCGGATGAATTCTCAAATGAAAACTTTGCATTCTTTGGCAAGACTCTTTCTGGAACTCCTGAACTTCGCGAGCGCTGGAAGCGCGCTGTTTCCATGATTGAAGGTTCATTGGGCGAAGCTGTTGGAAAGGTTTATGTGCAAAAGTACTTCCCGGCCGAAGCCAAAGCCCGCATGGAAAAACTGGTTGCAAATCTGATCGAGGCCTATCGCGGCAGCATTAACGAACTGGCATGGATGAGCCCTGAGACCAAGGTCAAAGCTTTGGAGAAACTGGGCAAGTTCCGCCCCAAGATTGGCTACCCAGATAAGTGGCGTGATTACAGCGCTTTGCAGACAACCCCCGATGACCTATACGGAAATGTGGGCCGCGTAGTTAAGTTTCAGCGAGATCATGAACTTTCAAAGATTGGTAAGCCGGTTGACCGCGATGAATGGTTTATGGCTCCGCAAACTGTTAACGCCTATTACAACCCAGTCATGAATGAGATCGTTTTTCCTGCAGCTATCTTGCAGGCACCGTTCTTTGGTTTAGATCATGATGACGCCGTTAACTACGGTGGCATTGGCGCAGTTATTGGCCACGAAATCGGACACGGTTTTGATGATCAAGGCTCCAAATATGATGGCGATGGAGCGCTTAACAACTGGTGGACTGATGCAGATCGTGCAGCTTTTGAAGAACGTACCAAGGCCCTGATCGCTCAGTATGACGCGTTGATTCCTGAAGAAGCACCCGATGTAAATGTCAATGGCGCTTTAACGATTGGTGAAAACATTGGTGACCTGGGTGGACTAACTATCGCTTACAAGGCTTACCAGATTTCACTAGCCGGAAAACCATCTCCAGTCATAGACGGTATGAGCGGTGAAAAACGATTAATGCTTTCTTGGGCTCAAATTTGGCGGGCCAAGGTTCGTCCAGAAGAGATGCGCCGTCGAATTGCGACCGATCCACACTCGCCTGCTGAATTTCGATGCAATCAAATCCTTAAGAACTTTACGCCTTTCTATGAAGAGTTTGGGGTTACCGATAAAGATGCACTGTGGTTAGAGGAACAAGCTCGAGTTCAGATTTGGTAATGCATTGAGTTTTTCATTTGATATCAAGCATGCGCAAAGCGACTCATTGGCACGTGTTGGAACTATCAACACTCCGCACGGACCAATTCAGACGCCAGCATTTATTCCGGTAGGCACCAAAGCCACCGTTAAATCGGTGCTGCCAGAAGCGATGAAGGATCTGGGTTCACAAGCTTTACTTTCAAACGCCTATCACTTGTATTTACAACCAGGATCAGATGTATTAGATGAGGCTGGTGGGCTAGCCAAATTTATGAACTGGCCTGGGCCAACCTTTACTGACTCTGGTGGTTTTCAAGTTTTGTCATTGGGGGTTGGTTTCAAAAAAGTCTTAGCGATGGATGCGCAAACATTTCGTCGAGATGATGTCATTGCCGGAAACAAGGATCGCTTAGCCCATGTCGATGATGAAGGTGTAACTTTTAAATCCCACCTTGACGGATCGATGCATCGATTTACTCCAGAAGTATCAATGCAGGTTCAACATCAAATCGGTGCCGACATCATGTTCGCATTTGATGAGTGCACGACCTTGCATAACACCCGCCCCTATCAAGAACTAGCGATGGATCGCACCTATGCCTGGGCCATCCGTTGCCTGGATGAACACAAACGCCTGACCGAGCAACGAATCGATAAGCCCTATCAAGCCTTGTTCGGGGTAATCCAAGGGGCCCAATATGAAGATCTTCGAAAGAAGGCGGCAACTGATCTGGGTTCTTTGGAATCTAGTGGCCAATCCTTTGATGGTTTTGGAATCGGTGGGGCCTTGGACAAGGGTCAACTGGGAACAATTGTTTCTTGGGTCAATGAAATTTTGCCCGAAGATAAACCCCGTCACTTGTTGGGAATCGGCGCCCCAGAAGATCTATTTGTCGGTGTAGAAAACGGTTGTGACACCTTTGATTGCGTATTGGCGAGCAGAATTGCACGCACAAGTGCTGTGTACACGATGGAGGGGCGTTTTAACCTGTCTAACAGCCGTTTTAAGCGGGATTTCACGCCCATAGACAGCCAATGCGACTGTTACACCTGTACGCACTACACACGGGCTTATATGCACCATGTATTCCGCGGTAAGGAAATCATTAGTGCGACCTTGGCAACGATTCATAATGAAAGATTTATTGTTCGCTTGGTAGATCAGATGCGTCAGGCACTTCTTGATGGAAACTTTGCTGACATGAAGGCCGATTTCTTAGGCCGATACACCCACCGAAGTGGGCAGTCGCGCGACTAAGGGTTTTTTACAACCTTAGGCAGATTCCAGTTGTACTTAATCGATAGTTCGCGGACCAGAACCACAACCAAGCCGGCCACTGCCACAACTAACGCCTCATTAAGGTCTATGGCATCAAGGGCTAAGTAAACAACTGCGCCCGAAAGAGATGCGGTACCAATAGTTTCGCGGTGAAGCAGGACAGGTTTTATCTGGCACATGATGTCTCGGAACAAGCCGCCAGAGACCGCACCGATTAATCCAAGAACTGCAGCCACTACGAGCGGTGCATCGTATAAAAGTGCGAACTGAACACTTGAAACCGTAGCAACAGCTAGCCCCAAGGTATCAAGAGAAAGCGCGAAGCGACCAACATCTTGCGTCTTTCCCATTGAAATGGTGATCAAAAATGCAGCGATGATTGGTGCGAACAACCATGGGTACTGAATCCATGGCGGTTGTTGGCCCATAAACAAATTGCGCAGGGTGCCGCCAGAAATTGATGCAACTGCTGCGATGAAAAGAATGCCGCCGTAATCTAAACCTTTGCTGGCTGCAACTCTTGCCCCAACTAATGCAAAGGCAAAGGTTGAAACTAAGTCAAGACCAAAGACTAAAAGGTCTAGATCCATGGTGGATTACTTCTTAAGAGCTAAACGAGCCTCGCGACGAATCTTTTGTTCCTTTGGATCTGGAACAGGAACAGCTGAAATTAGACGCTTGGTGTAATCATTCTTAGGGTTCTTCAGAATCTGATCACGGTCGCCAACTTCGACAAGCAAACCATTTTGCATAACTGCAATTCGGTGCGACAAGATGTCAACAACTGCTAAGTCGTGAGAGATAAACAAACACGCAAAGTTCAACTTGCCCTGAAGCTCTTGCAACAGTTCAAGGAAGCGAGCCTGTACAGACACATCTAGTGCAGATGTTGGTTCATCGGCAATCAATAGATCCGGTGTCAGCGCCAAGGCACGTGCGATACCTACGCGCTGTCGCTGTCCACCTGAAAGCTCATGTGGGTAACGGTTGCGATAGCTACGTGGAAGTTCAACTTGATCCAACAACTCTTCTACCTTGTGAGCTAGATCGGCGCCCTTTGCCAAACCTGCCAAGAACAATGGCTCGCCAATTGATTCACCAATTGGAAGACGTGGGTTCAAAGATGAGGCTGGATCCTGGAAAACAATTCCGGTGTGACGGCGAATTGTAAACAACTCCTTTTGAGTTGCATGGCTAATGTCTTTGCCAACAATTTCTAGTTTTCCTTCTTTGATTGGAAGCAAACCAATTGATGCGCGACCAACCGTGGTCTTTCCAGAACCTGATTCACCTACTAGGCCAACAATCTCACCTGGGTAGATCTCAAGACTAAAGTTCTTAACCGCAACGAAAGCTGGAATTCGTCCACGCTTTGGATACTCAATAGTGACATTGTCTAACTTCAATACTGGTGCTGGCTTTGCACTTTCCTTGTATGGAAGTTCGCGCTTCTTACTAGATCCAAGCTTTGGCACAGATCCAAGAAGTTGTTGAGTGTATGGATGTACTGGCTTATTAAAGATCTGATCTGCAGTTCCTGATTCAACGGTGATTCCATCCTTCATTACAAGGATTTCATCAGCCATATCTGCAACTACACCCATGTCATGTGTGATCAAAAGGATTGCAGAATTTAGCTTGTCCTTCAGGCCACGCATTAAGTCAAGAATTTCAGCTTGAACAGTTACATCCAGCGCTGTCGTTGGCTCATCTGCCACAAGCAAACCTGGGTCACAAGCAAGGGCTTGCGCGATCATTGCGCGCTGGCGCTGTCCACCTGAAAGTTGGTGTGGGTACTTTTCAATTGATTTTTCAGGATCTGGAATATCAACCATTGTGATCAGTTCAAGTGCGCGAGCATGTGCTTCTTTTGGACCCATATCAAAGTGATTGCGAAGAGTTTCCATGATCTGGAAACCGATTGTGTAAATTGGATTGAGCGCAGTCATTGGCTCCTGGAAAATGTAAGCAACCTCTTTGCCGCGGAACTTTCGCAAAGTAACCGCCTTGGCGTTAAGCATCTCTTGATCCTTAACCTTTACTGATCCAGACATGCGCGCATTTGATGCCAACAAAGACATCAAACCAAGTGCTGTTGTTGACTTACCTGAACCTGATTCTCCAACGATCGCTGTAACTTTTCCTGGCTCGAGAGAAAGGTTCATACCAATAACTGCTGGGTACCAGACTCCATCTACCCAGAAATCAACATTAAAATCCTTGATCTCTAAGACTGGCTTACTCATTTGGTTGACCCTATCTGTGAGAAACTTGCGGAATGACGAATAGTGAAAAGTTCAGACCCGGAAGCGCGATTGCCAGTGGCTGGATTCTTATCGCCTTCTTTATCGGATTCATTGTGCAAAGCTTTTTCTACGGTGGCGACATTGTTACGAACATTGGCATCTGTGGAGCTGGCGCTATTGGTGCGTACCTGCTCTTCCTGAAGCCCTACGTTCTTCTCTTTGATGAAGGTATCAAGATCGTTAACCCAACCAAAGAGATCACCGCTACGTGGGACCTGGTTGAGGAGATCGAAACCAAGTACAGCATGTCCATCCAGATCAGAGGCGAGAGTTTCCACGCGTGGGCTGCTCCAGCTCCGAGTGGTCGTCACAGTCGAAGAATGCACAAGACCGATCTGCTTCCCGGCGCGGATGATCCGCGACGAGTGGGTGACTCGCTTAAGAGTGACTCTGGAATCTGTGCCTACATGGCCAAGATTCGAAAGAAAAACTTCGTTGCTGGTGCTGCCAGCGAGTTTGAGATCCTGCGAGATAACCGAGGATTGTTTGTCATTGCAGCATTGCTCTTGCTCGGGGCAGCAGCGGCTTTCATTTAGCGAATTAATCATTGGCCTGCGCTAACTTTTTAGCGGTAGCTGATTCTTGACGCTCCTTTTTGGAGATTCGGCGGCGTTGACGCGGATCAAAGGCATCACGCAAGCCATCACCAATAAAGTTAATGCTCAAAGCGATAGAGATAATGAATAGACCTGGGTACCAGAAAAGCCAAGGACGTGTAGTAAACGAGTCCTGGTACTGGCTAATCAAAAGTCCTAATGAAACATCTGGTGGAACAACTCCGAAACCAATGTAGCTCAGTGCGGTTTCAAGCAAAATCGCACCAGATAACAACAATGTCACCGAAACAATAATGACACCGACTGCATTTGGCAGGATGTGCTTGAAAATGATGCGCTTATTGGTTGCACCTGCAACGCGGGCAGCATCTACGAATTCACGTTCGCGAAGCGATAAGAACTCGCCACGAACAAGACGCGAAAGTCCGGTCCACGCAAACAAACCGAGCAACAATGCTAAGAAAGTAGCTCCTAGGTTTCCGTAACGGTAACCAACTACAGAACCAATAATGATTACTGGGATTGTGATCATGAAATCTACAAAGCGCATCAAAATTGCATCGATGCGACCGCGGTAGAAACCTGCGATTGAGCCAACAACTACTCCAAGTGTTGCCGCAATGCTGCCGATGATAACCATGACAGAAAGTGAACGTTGCGTTCCTTTCATTACTAGCGCGAAGTAATCGCGACCAATGTCATCCTGACCAAATGGGTGTGTTCCTAATCCAATACCTTCGCCACCAAGGAATTTTGGGCGAAGAGAAATGGTTGGACAACCAATTGTGTCATTTGGGCAGTCACCAAAACGAAGCTCTGGAAGATCCTCTGGTGTCCATTTCCACCAACCTGGCACCTTAACAACACCAAAGAGTTTCCAATCCAACGCGGTGAATGCAAGCGCAACAATTGAAATAATGGTGACAAGAGATGCAACCGCGGCGCGGTGGCGAAAGAATCGCTTGCGAACAATTTGACCTTGACTTAAGCCTTCGATCTCTTTGTTTTGGATTGCATTTTCACCGCTCAAGACCTCGGTTGATTCAACACTAGCTTTTGATTTGCGCGCCATGGTTATGCACCACTTCCTACTCGAATACGTGGGTCTAAGGCTGAGTACAACAAATCCGCGACAAAGTTAGCTAGGACAGCCATGGTTGCAGTTACAAAGAAAACACCCATTAGCAAGTTCAGATCTTGGGCTCGAATCGCTGTAAGTGCCAAGGTGCCCATTCCAGACCAAGCAAAGACGCTCTCAGTAATAAAGGCGCCGCCAATAACACCTGCAAAATCTGCTACCAAGATTGTTGCCATTGGGATCATGGTGTTGCGGAAAGCGTGGCGCATGATCACAGTACGTTCGGTCAAGCCTTTAGCACGAGCGGTACGAATGTAATCTTGATTAAGAACTTCTAGCAGTGTTCCACGAGCAAAGCGAATATATCCCGCAAAACCGATCAAAGTTAACGCAAGTGTTGGCAAGAATAAGTGCGTAACAATGTCCAAACTGGTAATCCAAAAATCGCTGTCATCCATAAGGTCGCTTCTTTCACCAACCGTTGGAACTGGGCGATAATTAACCGCATCTGTTTCCATGTATGGCTTCCAGGTCTGCATCAACTTGTCTACGAAAACAAGTCCACCAGAAAGGACTCCCGTGATTATTGCAGTACGCACAATTGGAGCACGGTCGATTTTTGAAAATGCTAAACCAACAAAAACTGCAGTAGTAATCAAAACGCAGATCATGAGGAAAATAGTGAAGTTTCCAGGGTACTTATCAAAGACCCAGTTTGCTGGGTAATAAGCAACAATTGATAGGCCAGCCATCACAAGCGATGCCCGAAGCGCTGCCTTGTTTGTGACACCAACTGAAAGTTGCGTAACTCCATAAGCGATTCCGATGGATAGCAGCAAAATCACAATCGGCCCAAATGATGGGTCTAGCAGCCATCCAGTAGCACCAATGACTGCAACTAAGGTGCTTGAGATTGCAAATGCCACGCCATAGGTAACCCAATATGTCTTTCTAGTTCCTCCAATGACAGCTGCCCAGAACAAACCACTAACCAGCCCAATTCCTATAATCCAATTAAATGGAATTTGTGGATCAACTAAGAAATTGTTAAATGAGATCGCAAGATATTCCTTGAGAAGAACTGCTACCCAAAAAATTGGAAGTGAGAACAAAAGGAATGCAATAAAGGTCATTGAGTAATCAAAACGGCTGTACTGGCGAAGGGCGGTAACGATTCCGATCATGATGCCGAGTACTGCGGCCAATACTGTCGCAGCGGCAACAAGTCGAAGAGTTACGGGAATCGCTAAGGCCAAAGAATCAATAACTGCGGCGCCATCGCGGCCAGTTCCAAAGTTTGCTTGCCCAACAAATACCCCAAACACGCCTCTTAACCATAAGAAGTAGCGCAGTGGTGGCGGAACATCCAACTGGAGCTCTCGCGTTAACACCAAGATTTGAGTGTCTCTATTTGGATCTGTACTTAAACGCAGATCTTCAAGAGGATCGGCTGAAATGGCCGCCAGGTTATAAAGAATAAAACTCGATCCGAAGAGGATGACACCTAAGACTCCAAGTCGTCTAAGAACAAACGCTGTCATGTTATGTGCATTCCCCTCGATTAAAAATTTAAATTACTGCCTGACTATACAGTCAAAGGACGCTCGGAGTTTGATCTCCGAGCGTCCCTTGGACTGAATGTATAGAGCTAACTAAGGAAATTAATCCTTAGTATGTCCACTCCCAGTAGTTCCATGTCAACTGTGGTGACAATGGAGCTGGCTTTAGACCCTTAAGGTTCTTGTTAATTGCATTAACACCAGGGTGAACGAATACAGGAAGTGTTACAGCATCGGCAAATAGCGCACGGTCAGCTGTAATGTACTTCTGTACTAGTTGTTCAGGCTTCATTGCAACGTCTAGTTCTTCACAGACACGGTCAACTATCTTGTTGGAGTAACCCATTACGTAGTTTGAACCACCTGTTGTCTCTAGAACTGAACAAGACTGCTTCTGCAACACTGAGCTTGAAACCCAAGCGAAGAAGAATGCGTCGTACTTGCCATTTCCAAGAAGTGCTCCCCAACCTGATTGGACATCGCCAACTAGGTTAAAGCCGACCTTTGCCATGTTTGCCTTTGCAAGTGCGAACTGTGCTGCACGGCGTGTGTTTCCACCTGGAACAAGAACGTTCACGGTCAGAGGCTTCTTTAGAGCATCTGGATAGAACTTCTGTACCAATGCAAGTGCTGACTTATTACGTGATTCTTGTGTTCCACGTGTGTAGAACGCTGAACCGTTAACAGCACAGATCTTGTCGTATGCGGCAGATCCTGGTGCAACCCAAGCAGTACATAGAGGCGTTGATACTCCGTTGATTGGAGCAATCAGCTTTTCCATGATTTCGTTGCGAGGAAGTGCTAGCAAGAATGCTTGACGAAGAGCCTTTGAACGTGCGCCATCCTTTACTGAGAAGAGACCTGAGTATGGAGGCTCACCTTCGACGCTGTCGTAGTGGAGATCCCAGTGCTCATAAACAGCCTGCTCGCCACCTGTGACATTGATGTTTGTGATCTTCTTCAGAGCAGCTACAGCATCAGCTGTTGCCTGTCCTGCATAAACATCAAGTTCGCCGTTTGCAAGTGCCTGTACTGCAGCAGTTCCATCAGTGATCACCTTGAACACGATTGTGTCAATTGAACCAGTCATCTTTGGACCTGAGTTGTACTTAGGGTTCAACTTCATTGTCATTGATGTCTTTGGAACTGCACTGTCAACCATGAATCCACCGTTGCTAATTAGTAGCAATGGGTTAGTGTCCTTGTTGACTGTAGTAATTGTGTAGTCCTCAGACCAAACCTTACCCATCTTCTTAAGAAGAGCTGTGTCCTTTGACTTAAATGCTGCTAGGAAGCGATCCTTAGCTGCAAGGTTAGCTGATGCTGACTGAAGTTCTGTCTTACCTTCTGCCATCAAAACCATTGCGTGAACTGGTGCTGGTCCTGGACCATATAGATCCCAGTTTGCAATTGGGCTCTTGTAGCGCAATGTAACTGTCATTTCATCTGCAGAAAGTACTGGCTCTCCCACAATGTTCTTGTGGTAAGTGCTTCCGTAACCTTGACCGTTGAAAGCAGGCTTTTCAGTCTTGCTTGCTGGATCACCAAGGCCTGCAGCCTTTGAGTAATCATCGCTACCAAGGATGTGCGATAGAAGAAGGTCTACACCAGTAATTGGTGTGCCATCTGACCATACGCGACCTGGGTTAACTGTGTACTGAACACGGAAATCAGTCTTTGAGTTCTTAGTAATACGGTAGTTACCAAAAACAGTGTTCTTGATTAGTTCTTTCTTATCGTTGTAATAGTTAAAGCCCATTCCAGTCAATGCTGCTTGGTCAGTACAAACAGTGCTGTTTGTAGTTGAAAGACCGCAGTTAAGACCAGTCTGTACGTTCGTGTGGTGAATAACCACCGTTGAACGTGTGTTTGCTTGAGCAGGTGTTAGCAGTGAAACTGCCAACGCTGCTGAAGCTGCAGTTGCGAGCGCAAGCTTTGCGCTACGTGTGAACTTCATAGTTCCTCCTTGAGGGTTAAAGAAAAGCGTCTGCGGAGAGTCGACCAACCCCGAAGGCGCTTTTGGTGGGTGAAGTCTGCCCTAATGAACGGCAAATGAGCAAGAAGTAAACAATAGGTATGAGCCTGTTTTGATAACAACTTTGTAACCCTTGGCTGAGTAATCCGCCAGTCGTGGCTATCCAAGGGGTGAGAAATGGGCTACTTAGCCGCCTCTACCCGACCGGCAATTCCCATGAAAAACTGGATCGAACTGATGGCAATGACAGAGGCAATAATCCCGCCGACGTACATAGGTAAACGCAAACTAAAGTGCGCAAGTACGCCGCCCAGAACTGAACCGATTGGCATCATGCCCCACACCAATGTTCGACGAGTGCCATGAATTCTTCCGTACAGTTCATTAGGAATGATGCCCTGATAGGTAGCCATCAACAAAATGTTCCATTGCGCAATTGCAAAGCCGCCTAAAGTCGCAAGTCCTACAAAAACATAGATGTTTGGGGAAAATCCTTGCGCCAAAAGAATTACTGAACTGCCCGTTATTCCTATAGTCATCATGATGCTTCGGCCAAATCTCTTGGACGCCTTTGGAGCAACAATTGCGCCAACTAGTGCGCCTATTCCTTGAATAGTAAGAATGACACCAAAGTATTTGGGTTCAAGTTCTAACTCTTTGATGATAAACAAAACTATGGTCGCGGTTCCCATTGAATAGCAAACACCAATGGTTGCGGTAGTTAGCACTAGACGTCTTAAAACTTTGTGGTTGTACAGGTATCTGATTCCGAACTTGATGTCTTCAATAAAGTGTGGCTTATTCTCTTTAGCACTTTCAGTTCGGACATCTTGCAAATATTGGATCGGAATCGAAAGAGCTAAAATAGTGGCAACTGCATAACCAATACTGTTGATGAAAAATGGGAGCCAAATAGCCAGGGCATAAAGAAAGCCGCTAAGAGGTGACCCGATGAAGCCTTGAATAACTGTCTCTGAAATCTGAAGTCTTGAATTGCCCTTTTCATAGTGCTCTTCATCCAGAATTTGTGGAATCAAAGATTGGGCAGTTGTATCGGTTGCAACTTCACATACTCCAATTACAAAGGCTGAAAAAATCAACCAATAAATAGTCACATGCCCGGTTGCGATACCAAGGGCCATCACTCCAATCACCGCACTGCGGATAGCGTTGGAGCCTGCCAAAATGAATCTGCGATCCACCCGATCCACCATGGCACCGATAGGAATAGCAAATAGCAACCAGGGCAACATCACCATTGCCCCAATAATCGAAATGAGCACGGTGCTATCAGTCAAAGTGATCGCCAATAATGGCGCTGCGGCAATTAAAACGCCGTCAGCTAAGTTAGAAACAATGCTTCCAGCCCACAAACGATTAAATGCTGGACCCATATCTAGAACCCTAGCCCATCGACTTAAAAAGCAGTTGCATCTAGTTAAATGAGCAGCAGTTTCTTGGCCTTTTCTACCGCTGTATGGCGGCCATCCACATCTAATTTTCTGTAGACATTGCGCAAATGTGTCTTCATAGTGTTTTGTGAAATATGGAGCTGCTTTGCGATAGTACTTAATGGAACACCTGTCGTCAGGTGCTTCAAGATCTCTAGCTCTCTTGTGGTTAGCTTTTCTTCCAGAGTTCCAGTATCTGAATTCATTGCTTGAATTCTTTCTGTCATTTCATTAACCACGCTTTCTCTGAATACAGTTGGTTGGGCGGCAGCTGCCTTCACCATGATGGAGTACAGACGGTGTTGCCTTACAAAATATTCGTGATACCCAACTTCTGCCCCTACATCAAGTGCTTTATTGAGGTATCCCAAAGCGACATTCTCACTATCAATATTGATAGTTGCTTGATAGAGAAACTTATTGACCTTTTCGCGAGGGTTATTTTCAGGAAAAGCTTCAACCAAGGCAGGAATTTTCTTTGGGTCAGCTTGAAACTTAACGTTCAAATCTATTTGTCGAACCATTTCAATCTTAGGCATTCGACGCAGCAGCTCTTCGGCTCTTTCCCAATCATCAAGCACAAAACGCAAGAAGAGCTCAGTGACGTCAATTAGCCAGCTAAGTTCATGTGGCGACTTTAATGTGGCCAATCTTTCTCGCTGTTGTTTGACTATCTCCATCATCTGAGGAACTTGGCCCATTGTGATGTTAATTCGCGCACGTGTACCTTCGGCCATAAGTGCCCAGGGCCAAATATTTGAATCAGTTGATTTCTCAACAATTAATGTCGAAGTTTCGACCGCTTGTTCTAATTCAGAAAGCTCTAATTGGCAACGCGCCAAAACCATGTAAGCATCAAGTGGCGCGCTGATTGAGCCGTACCCTGAAATCGCTGCTTGATTTATTGCAATTGATGCATGCTCTGCTGCTTCAAAAAAGCGACCTTCACACCACAATGACATGGAGGTAATGCAGGTAATGTAATAAGGAGCGTTGATGACGTTGCCAGTATTCATAAGCGAACGGGCTTGCTTAAGGCATTCATAGATCTCTTCTGGTTGATCATAAAGAAAATGAATTCCAGCCTTTAATCTCAGCAAGGCAATGCGATCAGTATTTTCGATGGACTCAAATGGAGAATCCGTCTTAAGAGCTCTATCAATCATCGCAAGTGAACGTGTGAACTCTCCCCGGGCAAAATAGATATGGGCAAAAGCCATGGAAGTAAGTTGGGTCAGGAATTCAAGTTCTTTGCTTTGCTCAGAGATGATTTCAAGCTCTGTTGCCAAAGCTTCAGCTCGGGCAAATTCAAGATTTACTAGATGACCAATTACCTTTATGGTCTTTTTCATTACTTCACCAGTTGGGGATGAATCACCCGAGTATTCAGACCATTTTATTAACTGGTCTCCGCGACCTATAACTGCCATGTGTCGAATACTTGTGTCCAAATAAACTTGGAACTTTTCTTTGTTTCCAGACTTAAACACATGATCAAGCGCATTTCCGTAATCATTTTTTTCCCAGAAATAAGTCGCGAGTTTTTCATGGATTTTTTGGTTTTGTGTAGGATCGCCAAAATTCTGCTGAGACAAGACTTGATACACAATGTCATTGAATCTATAGATTCGACTTGGCCCCGAAGAAACACTCATGAACAGACCATCTGTAGCTAACTTGTTGATGTAGCTTTCAGAGAAATCCTCACCTAGCACGATCGCTGCTGTTTCTAGATCAAACTCTTGCAGTATAACTAATCTGAAAATTTTCGATTTATTTTCTGCGTTAAGGGTGTTGATAGTTTCAAGGGCCAGTACCGCAAGTGGGCTTGCATCTGATTCAATTTCCAATTGTGAATTTTGGTGTCCTCTTGCAAAAGAGCGAGTAAACATCTGTACCGCTGCTGGCCAGCCATCACAACGCATGAGCATTTTGCGTGAGTAATCATTATCAATGTCAGCGCCATTAAGATCTGATATTCGAGAAACTTCTTCAGGTGAAAATTTCAAATCTTGACTAGTGATTAGACTGAGGTTTCCCAGGCTTGCATATCGAGCAAGTGATGTAGCGGGAGTGGTTCTGCGGACAATTATGAGATGAACATTGTCTGGAAGAAAATCGATAAAAGTTTGAGCAAGATCAGATACATCTTGACTATCTGCAGCTCCATTGTTAAGTACAAAGTTGAAGGGCTGCTTTAGCTGCCTCGCAGCCTCAGTTAGTTTCTGCACATTTAACAAAGGATTGGCACTTGGCTCGTTTTCAAAATCAGATCCAAAATCAGGAAACCTAACTCTGATAGCTGCCAAAACGTGAGCAAAGAAAGTTTGTGTTGAATCCGTTGCATGAACGCTGAGCCACACTGTTGGCAGTGGCGAACTTTCAACCCACTGAGAAACCAGTGAGCTCTTTCCAAATCCAGCAGGAGCTGCCACAACAGTTACTCCGGGTAGGCCAGTTTCAAAAAGATGAAAAAGGTGTTTTCTTGTAATGAAGTTACCTGGAACAGCAGGTGCGACGATGCGTGAGCGATCAATGGATGGGGTGATAACGTCCTTTGCGCTCATGCCTTTAGGGTGAGGCCTTTGGGAGCGCCAGGCAAGGCGACATCACCCCAAGTGGGGTGAGTTGTGCGGGTTATTTAATTAGGCGAAGGTTCCTGTAACCAAGAAGTAAACGCGGCGGGCAACTGAAACTGCATGATCTGCATATCGCTCGTAGTAGCGGCCCAGTAGGGTCAAATCAATAGCTGACTCAAGGCTCAAACCAGTCTCATCTTTAATGATGGTTGCGATCACCTTTTTGTGAAGGTCATCCATCTCGTCGTCATCTTTTTCGACCTGCAAAGCCATCTCGGTATCCCGAGTAGTAATTACCGCCGCCACCATAATCGATAGCTTTTCAGCCACATGGCCCATTTCAGTAAAGGGCAGCATTAGTGGAGCTGGGATCGCACAATCTGGATGTCGCAGTCTGGCGACCTTTGCAATGTGGTGAGCCAAATCGCCCATGCGCTCTAAATCTGCACTCATACGCATGGCAGTTACGAGCGCACGCAAATCTGTGGCCACTGGCTGCTGGCGGGCAATGATGTCGATGATTCGGGCATCTAGTTCATGCTGAAAATCATCAATCTTGAAATCTGAGGCGATGACTTCTTCAGCTAAAGTTAAGTCGGCAGATTGAACTGCTTTTGAGGCCTTAACCATCGAAGCGGTCACCATATTTGTCAGGTCAACTAATGACTGAGAAACACCATCTAATTCATCTTGGTATGCCGAGCGGATAAGAGCCATGGGGCAAAGATAGGGCTACATGCTGAACATACGCAATCTAAAGGGTAAACGGACGGTTAACTCGGGTTTTGTACCGATACAGTTTCGGCATGCTATTCAAGCGACAGGTGGTCGAACCCTCTACCACAGTCGCTTTGCCCGAATTACTGCTTCAAACCCTAGAAAATCTTGATGGAGACTCACTAATTCTTGCCCCGGGTGATGTGGCTACCTTCAAAACTCCTGGTGTTGAAAAACTGGGAATTTTGCGAGACGGAAGACTTGAGAATCCAGAGCTACTTGCAACAGTAAGAGTTGTACGACGATCAAATGTAAAACAAACTGGGCGTATTGATTTGCCCCGAGGGCCAATCGGTGAAGGCAAACATGAATTAACGGTCAACGTTCTACCGCTAACCGAAAACCAGTATGTCTTGGTGTTAATTTCAGATGAAAGTGAAGCACAAAGAATTCATGATGTTCGTCGAGATTTTGTCGCCAACATTTCTCATGAATTAAAGACTCCTATTGGTGCTTTATCGCTGCTTAGCGAGGCAGTTCTTGGAGCAAAAGATGAGCCTGAATCAGTCGTTAAATTTGCAACACGCATGCAATCTGAGGCAAAGCGATTAACTGATTTAGTTCAGGAGATTATCAACCTTTCACGGTTACAAGATTCTGATCCTTTGCAAGAGCCAACCGAGGTTTCAGTTGCGTATTTGGTAAAGGAAGCAATTGATCAATCTCAGATCAATGCAGAAAATCGCGGCGTAACTGTTACCTTCCTTGATGAATCAGAAGCAGCGATCTTGGGTGATAGAGACCAACTGATCATGGCTTTGCAAAATCTTATTGATAATGCAATCAATTATTCGCCAGAAAATACCAAAGTTGCAGTTATCAGTCGGGTCAAAGATCACATTGTAGAAATATCAATCACCGATCAAGGAATTGGTATTCCTGAAGCAGATTTAGTTCGAATTTTTGAACGCTTTTATCGTGTTGATCCTGCACGGTCCCGACAAACGGGAGGCACTGGATTGGGTTTATCAATAGTCAAACACGTAGCTGCTAAACACGGAGGAGATGTAAAGGTGTGGAGCGCCGAAAATGTCGGAAGTACATTCACATTAATGTTGCCAGAATACAGTGGCTCTTTGGGGGATAAAGAATGACCAGAATTCTAATTGTTGAAGATGAAGCATCTTTTTCCGAGGCCTTGGCTTTCTTGCTCACAAAAGAGGGATTTGAAACCGCAATTGCAGAAGATGGCCGACAAGCAATCAATATGTTTAATGCTGATGGAGCTGATTTGATTCTTCTAGATTTAATGATTCCTGAAGTGTCAGGTGTCGAAGTCTGTCGCACAATTCGTACTCAATCTCAGGTTCCAATCATTATGTTGACCGCAAAAGATGCTGAAATAGACAAGGTGGTAGGCCTTGAATTAGGTGCCGATGATTATGTGACAAAGCCATACTCATCACGAGAATTAATCGCACGAATTAAAGCGGTATTGCGGCGTGGACAGGGTGAAGATGGCTCCAATCAAGATCAAGATCTTCTTGAAGTTGGTCCTATCCGCTTAAACATTGGCAAGCACCAAGTTTTTGTAAGCGGAAACCCAGTTGCACTGCCCTTAAAAGAATTTGAATTGCTGGAATTCTTAATGCGTAATTCAGGGCGTGTACTAACTCGCTCGCAGTTAATCGATCGTGTGTGGGGTGGGGATTATTACGGAGATACCAAGACCCTCGATGTTCACATCAAACGTTTACGGGCAAAGGTTGAAGCAGATCCTGCCAATCCAATATTGATTCAGACCATCCGTGGCCTTGGCTACAAACTCGAAAACGCTTAAACCACGCTCTTTCTAATCATTCGCTGAAAAAACTTGCCGGGTTGGCGCGTGCTTGCAGTGTCATCACCCATCTTCACAAAGCCCAGCTTTTCATATGCAGCTATTGCGCTGAAATTATCTGTCCACACACCTAAGCCCTGAATTTTCCAGTCTTTATCTTGTCGATCGATGTACGTAAACAATGCACGCATCAAACCTTTTCCACGAAACTTAGGGTTGCTCCAGCATCCACCGATCCAACAGGTTGCGCCAAAGTCTCCTTTAAGAATTTCGATGTACAACATGGCCGCATCTTTACCATTGACTGAAGCAATAAGAAAATCATTCTTTTCAAACTTTAAGCGCCACGTACTCTCATCTTCAGCACTCTCTGCCTCATAAGTTCCACCGAAGGCATGTCCACTATCAGTTAAAGCTTCAAGTCGAATAGAACGCAGGCGCTGCCATTCATCTGGCGCTAATTGTTCTACGACTACATCCCTGCTCATGAACCTATTGTGCCATTTACAATGCGCTCTCGAGCTACCTTCATTGCAGGTGGTTCTGGTCCAAGAATTGCAAGGAAGATATCAAGGCTAATTCGTGAAATTCGAAGCCAAATTTTTGAACGAGTTTTCAATCCCAATAAATCTAATTCACGCGGGTCAAGGGTTGCTATTGCCGCATTTGCAATAATTTTGTAGAAAAACTTGCCCGCACCGCCAAAGGGTGGATACATAATGAAACGAACTACTTCTTCTGTCCGCTCCACACGCGCCAAATCATTAGTTCTAAAGTCATCAAGGGTTGCTTCTAATTCTGCAACAGACATTGGAGCATTCGTTAAACCTAATGGAATTGCACTCTTGCTCCATTGGGCAACGTAGGCATCTGCTCCTTGATCGATTGGATAACCAAGTGCAAGGTGGGCCTTCAAGAATGAATCGGTAAATGCACAGTGAACCCATAACAAGAAGCGCGGGTCCTTTGCTATATAACTTTGGTGTCCACCTTGCTTGTTTGTGAAATCACCTTTCACATGATCGTGCATAGCGTTAACGCGCGCTGCTTCACGTTCAATTACTTCAGTTGCGGCAAAAGTTGTAACCGTTAGCCACCGTGTTGTTCCAGCAAGTCGTCCAAGAGGATCAGTCTCATACCGTGAATGTTCTGCGACTCCGGCCAAAGGTGCAGGATGGGCAGCCTGTAACAAAAGCGCGCGAACTCCCCCAACTAATGTTGCAATAGTTCCATGCACTTGCCAGACCGCACTATCTGGTCCGAACAGTCCGGGACCAGAACCGAGTGCAATTGAATTCACCCAATCAGGCCGACCATCTTTCGAGCCAGAGACGTTTTCGCGAAACTTGTCAGCTAATGGCTTCGTCAGTGGGAACTTGTGAAATTCAAACACGGCGTAATCGTAGAAGTGATATTAAAACTTCGCCAATCGAGTTTATGCGCCGAAATTAGTCTTCTTGTATGGCTTTCCCTTTTGATCGTAAGTGATCCAAACGCCAATTTGTTGGCCATTTTTAAAAGATCCTGAGCGCATAATCACGCCATCTTTTCTAAACCATTTCCAATCACCATGAAGTTTGTCAGCCTTCATTTTGCCCGCAGCCTTTAGAACTCCATTTCCATAAAATTCTAGAAACTCACCTGTTCGCTTTGGATAACTTGCGTTGATTTGGCTAATTCGAGCTTTGATTATCTTCTTCAAAAGTGGCTTTGGAAATCTCTTGTCTAATGCAAAATGAATTGAACCCTTGGTTTGCTCGTAACCAGCTAGCTCCTTAGCCAGAAGTAGATTGGTCGATCCGCTGTATGGAAAAAGGCTGTTGTGTGCCTTATAACCATCAAAACCAATAATTGCCACACCTTCGATCATGAAGGTAGGAATCCCGTACTTGATTACTTCTGTTGCAGTTGGAAGTTCTTGTGCAATCATTCCCCGCAAGTCATTAAGAATCTGGCGCTGTCCGAACTCAAACTTTTTCAAATGCTTATCAACTAAAGCTTTGGTCATGCTGAAATGAAACCTGTTCCCAAAAGAATCAGAAGTAGTGTTCCCAAGGCGATTCTGTAAACAATAAATGGCATGAAGCTCTTGGTTGAAACAAACTTGAGCAACCAGGCAATAACTAGGTATCCCACAACAAAAGCAATACCGGTTGCGGCAGCGGTTTCAGCCAAGGAGAAAACATTGCTTTCTTCAGATGAAATCGCACCTTGAAGTTGGTAAAAACCACTGCCAAATACCGCGGGCAATGCTAAAAGGAATGAGTAACGCAGAGCAGCTTCGCGTTTGTAGCCAAGGAATCGACCCATTGCAATCGTGGCACCAGAACGCGATACACCCGGCATCAATGCCAAAGCTTGGGCCAAGCCATACATAATTCCGTGACGATTGCTCAGTTGATCCAAAGTTCGCTCACGTTTTCCATATGTATCTGCCAAACCAAGAATCACACCAAAGACGATCAAGGTTGTTGCAATTAACCATAGTGACCGAAGATTGTTCTCAATGATGTCGCTACCCAGATATCCAAGTACAACAATTGGAACGGTTCCAATGACGATCAGCCAACCGATTCGGGCTTGTGACTTGGCTTCACCGACTAATTCTTGACGCTGCACCACTTGTGCAAACCACGAGCGAAGGATTGCAGCAATATCTTTTCTAAAGTAGATCAGAACAGCTAGTTCCGTACCTATCTGAGTAATCGCAGTAAAGCGCGCGCCCGGATCATTTGCGCCATCCATGAATTCACCGAAAATACGGATGTGGGCGCTTGATGAAATTGGAAGGAATTCGGTAAGACCTTGAATGATTCCAAGAATAATTGCTTCAATCATCTGATCCCCCAATCCACACGTAGAGTCCAATAGTAACGAGCAAAGTGGCATTAATCATCGAAAGGTATATTTGAGGCATGAAAGCCAGCCTCGCACTTGAAGAACTAAAGGGCTACGGCAAGAGAAGCAGAGTCAGCGACCTTGCGCGTTTCTATAAAACTGGCCCTGGTGAATACGCTGAAGGTGATCTATTTCTTGGTGGAACAGTTCCTCAGACACGATCTGTTGCAAGCTCATACAAGAAAATGGAGCTTACAGAAGTTCAAAAACTATTTAACTCGCCGTTTCATGAAGCACGTTTATGTGCAGCGATAATTCTTAATTTACAATTCAAGGCTGCGAAATCACTTCAAGATCGTAAGAAGATATTTGAGTTTTACTTGAAACAGGTGCGTGCTGAACGAATCAATAACTGGGACATTGTTGATGTTTCTGCGCCGTGGATGGGTGTTTACCTGACTGAAGTTGAAGATCCAATGCCACTTTTAATCAAACTTTCCAAGTCAAAATCTCTGTGGCAGCGACGCGTTTCGATCATCCTTACCTTTGGCTTGATTCGCGCAGGCGACTTGGAGCCAACCATCATCATTTCGGAATCACTACTGAAAGATAAAGAAGATTTAATTCATAAAGCGGTGGGCTGGATGCTTCGTGAACTCGGTAAAAGAGATGTCATGTTGCTCCGAAGTTTTCTTGCAAATCATTCGCATCAAATGCCTCGCACAATGCTGAGATATTCAATAGAAAAATTGTCCGAACGTGAGCGTAAGAAATGGCTGATTGAAAGTAAATAGTTTAAATCGGCAACTGCAAGCTTTTCGCATGTTGCATTGATTCCTTAACCTAAGTACTTTCTGCCTTGTAAATTCGCACATTGCTAATTACTAACGAGGAGGTCAACGTGCTATTTACTAAGCGCCGCGTAATTGACTTCTGTCGTATCAACAGCACCAGTTGCTGATTTTCATTTTTGCATTTATTTCTTAGCTTTTCTTTCAACCCAAATTTCACATCAAACAAAGGACAATTATGTTTAAAACAAAGAATGTATTAGTGGGTGCAATTGCACTTGCTTTATTGGCAACAACAGGTATTCAATCATCAACAGCTGCTCCAAAGAATCAAGCGCGTGCAGTGGTTCAGGCAGATTGGCTAGAGCAAAACGTTGATAACCCAAAGGTACGCATTATTGAAGTAAGCACAGAGCCAGGTATCTACGAGCGCGGTCACATTAAAAACGCTGCAAAGATTGTTTGGCACACTGATCTGGTTGACACTGTTAACCGCGATATTGCTTCAGCTAAGAACTTCCAGAAGCTAGCTCAAAATATCGGAATCAACCAAGACTCAACTATCGTTCTATACGGCGATAAGAACAATTGGTTTGCTGCATGGGGTGCTTGGTTATTCAATATCTACGGCGCAAAAGATGTTCGTATCCTTGATGGTGGACGCGTAAAGTGGGAAAAAGATGGTCGTGCTCTAACGACTGCGGTTCCTACATTTAAGACTGGAAACTTCACAACACGTGTTGCAGATAAGACTCTTCGTGCAACATTGCTTCAGGATGTTCTACCAGTTGCAAAGAAGCGCGTTAAGGCAGACTTAATCGACATCCGCGGAGCAGACGAATTCAGCGGAAAGATCTTTGCCGCACCTGGTTTCCAGGAACTAGCAGTTCGTGCCGGTCACATTCCGGGTGCAATCAATGTGCCTTGGGGTCAGAATGTAAATGCTGACGGAACTTTCAAGACCGTTGCAGAATTGAAGAAGCTATACGCAGACAAGGGTGTTGACGGAAAGCAAAACATCATTACTTACTGCCGTATTGGTGAGCGTTCATCACTTACATGGTTCGTTCTCAGTGAAATCCTTGGATACAACGTCAAGAACTACGACGGTTCATGGACTGAGTATGGAAACTCTGTTGGAGTTCCAATTAACAACCCAGCTGGAACTATCTGGGGTAACTCGTAATTAATAGCAATCAATTACAGAGCAACGGTCTCGGTTCATCCGGGACCGTTGCTCCGCTATGGAGCAATGCAGAAAAGATTAGAACTGCAATCGCAGGACTCTTAATACTTATTCTTCTTGGTCTTGCCTATGTTCTTTCTTCGGGAGAACAAGCAAACACTGCGCCAATTTCATTACTGATGGGAACTGCGCTCGGAATTCTCTTTGAGCGTGGACGTTTCTGCTTCTTTTGTATCTTCCGTGAAGGAATAGAAGAGAAAAATTCCACACCTTTCATCTCAGTCTTGATTGCGATTGCAACAGGTGCCATTGGATACAGCATCGTGTTCGGTCAGTTCCTGCCTGATACATCTTCAGACTCGCTGCCACCTGGAGCACATATTTCCCCGGTCAGCTGGCCACTGGCTTTAGCTGCTTTTGCTTTTGGAATCGGTATGACACTTTCGGGTGCTTGCATCAGTGGTCACTTGTACCGCCTGGGCCAGGGTTATCTTCGTGCGATCCCTGCATTGATAGGTTCCTTCTTCGGTATTGCACTTGGCTTCTTGTCTTGGAATTGGTTTTATCTCAACGCAATTTCGGATGCACCAACTATTTGGTTACCTCACTACGTTGGGTATTCCGGTTCACTGGCTTTAACTCTTCTAGTGTTGCTAGCCATTGGTTTGATCGCATTGAAGAAGGGCACGAATTCAGAAGCCTTCCGCACCGCGCCTTCAACTGATTTTTCATTAGCTTCAACGCTCAAGCGATTGACTACTGACCGTTGGAGCCCAGTAGCAACGGGCGCAATGGTAGGAATCATTGGTGTTATTGCTTATTTGCGCATTGAACCGCTCGGCGTGACTCGTCAGATAAGTACGACAACCCGAACAACCATGGAAAACCGTGGGGTTGGTCCAGAAGTGATCAATGGAATTGATCGCATGGCTGGTTGTATTGCAGTCGTAAGCGATGCAATTACAAATAATGGATGGTTGATCTTAGGAATAGTTGTTGCCTCTTTTGCTGCAGCATTGTCAGGAAACCGATTTAAACTTTCGAAGTTGACCCCGCGCAATACATTTACTGCACTTCTAGGTGGAATCCTGTTGGGTTGGGGCTCAATGATTTCACTTGGCTGCACAATTGGAGTCTTGCTTTCAGGTACTCAAGCCTTTGCGATTTCAGGGTGGGTTTTCTTTATCTTTGCTTTCCTTGGAGTCTGGGTCGGCTTAAAGCTGCGATTACACAAGAGCTAACCAAACAAAGGGCGAAGCTCAACCTTTCGGTTACATGCTCTAGAACCTTCGGCGGCTAATTGTTGAGCAGTTTCAAGTGAATCTACTTTCACAATCCAGAAACCACTGAAGTATTCCTGACCGTTGTGATGTGAGCCTGCAACACTGTGGTTGGCACCATCGCGGCTATCAAAAACTTGTGCGGTTGACGGTGCATCCATGCCACAGGCAAACAGACGTTGTCCCGCGGCTTCGATCTTGTCGTTGAAATCATCGATCGACTTCATTTCTTCAGGCGTATGTGGCGCACGAGTTTGAGTATCAATTACTGAGATCAGAAAACGCATGATTAAATTGTAATTGGCTCACTCCTGAACTGTAAATAAACACAACGCAGAGTTTGGAGCACTTTGGGGCGCGACTACTTGCCAATACTGTTAACCCCTGCATCAGCGCAACGTTTGGAGATTGAGTCGGTTAACTCTTTAATTTGTTCTCTAGAACTTTCTGCTGAATTAGTTTGACCTAGGGCTCCAGTTAAGAGCTTCAAATCATCTGCCAAACCGGTTGAAAGAAGTGAGCGCGCTTGCTCCCCTACCAGGGCATCAATCTGTGTAATCAATCCAGAATCGATAACTCCAGATTGGTATGAATCAGTGATCGTCTTGATTGTTGAATCTAATGCTTTGCATGCAGTTGCATCTGCTGCCTGTTTAGCTAAATCCGTAACTCCACAACCAGTTAATGTGGCAGACAAGGCCAAGACAGCAATTGCGATTCGAATTCTCATTCGTAAATCTTTAACTATTCCCAATTCCAACGCCCGCCGAAAACGCCAGAATCTAAAGATTCATAGGCAATTCTAAGGATTAGGATCTACTTACGATGCTCAGCAATGCGATAAACGCTAAAGGGATCAAACCATTTCGTTCAGTGAACGCACTGCCAACTCACTGAGCAGTGCGGTTCCTCGATACAGAACCGAATCGTCAAACATCGCGCGAGGTGAATGATTTACTTCAGATTTAGTGAAGTCTTGATCAACAGATGCACCTAAGAAAATATAAGAACCTGGGACCGCTTCTAGGACTCGTGAATAATCTTCAGCACCGGCAATTGGATGTGGCATATCCATGTATCCCTCTGCGCCGAACATTTCGCTAGCAACTTTGCCCACATATTGTGCATGGGCATCGTTATTTACTGTGACGGGATACTGCTCAACAACTTTAACATCGGCTTTTAGTCCGAAACCCTGTGCAATTGATTCACACAATCGAACTGCTTCGGTCTTGATCCGACTTCTATTTTCTGGTGAGAAAGTTCGAATTGTTGCTTGGAATTCGGCTGTATCAGGAATGATGTTTGCTTTAGTACCAGCGTGGAATTGTCCAACGGTAATTACTACAGGATCGAAGGCATCAAAGGAGCGAGTAATCATCAATTGCAAAGCACTCACCATTTCTGCAGCAACTGGAATTGGGTCTTTTGCAGTGTGAGGCTGTGAACCGTGTCCACCCATACCGACAACAGTTACATGTATTTCATCGGCAGATGCCATCATGGTTCCAGGCTTAGTCGTAAATAATCCTGTTGGGATTGAAGATGACATCACATGAATTCCATAAGTTGCATCAGCTTTTCTTCCACTTGCTGACAAAACTCCTTCTTTGATCATGTGCCCCGCGCCATCAAAGCCTTCTTCTCCTGGTTGAAACATGAAGACCACATCACCATTGAGTTTTGCTTTGTTCTTGGAAAGCAACTTGGCTGCGCCAATCAGCATGGAAACATGCAAGTCATGGCCACAGGCATGCATAGCGCCATCAATCTGACTTTTGTAAGGAAGATCAGCAAGTTCGGTTACAGGTAGCGCATCCATGTCGGCGCGCAACAACACTGTCTTTTCTGATTTAGCGCCTCGCAGAACAGCAGTGACCGAGCTAAGTCCTTTACCAGTTGTAACTTCAAGGCCGAGTCCATCAAGTGCGGCAACAATCTTTGCTTGCGTCTTTGGTAAATCTAAACCGATTTCTGGCTCTTGATGAATCCTTCGGCGAATTGACGCTAACTCAATTTGGATTTCACTTGCTTCAGTCAGAAAATTGGTCACTTGTGCCTCCATAGATTCAACAATGTAGATGAGCATAACTATCCATTTAAGGCATTGTCTAGGAAACCAGAGTTGATTGATTTGAGCCTTAAGAATTGGCATGCTTAGCCAATGCCTTCACATGAAGATGAATTTGAACTGATTGAACTCACTGTACGAGCTCGTGAATTCCTATACCTTGATGTACGTGAGGATCAACGTGGACTAGTTGCATCTGTAGCACAGAGTTATTCAGATGCGCTTTTTCCTCCTGAGGATACAAATGGTCCACCGCTAGTTTGGATTAGAGGCGTACTTCGAAACTCGCAACCGGCTGGATTTGTTATGTGCGCAGATCAGACTGAACAGCAGAAAGATCCTTGGCTTTGGCGATTATTAGTTGATAAATCTCATCAAGGCGTTGGCGTTGGCACATTTGCGCTGACCGCTGTAATCCAACGCTACCGTGAATTAGGAATGCAACGAGTTCTAACTGCTTGGCACCCTGGACCAGGTAACGCCGGCGACTTCTACAAGAAGTTTGGGTTCGTTGAAACTGGAGAGAAAATCGACAACGAAATCGTTGCTGAATTAAAACTATAGGATTTAAGAAGAGTCGCCCAATAAATCATAAGAATTGGAAAAGGCCCCGATCTCTCGAGGCCCTCCCATGCAAAGCTGATACAGCCCTTTTGACCATTACCAATAGATCGAGCTGAAACAGTTAAGACTGTGGTGGAGGCGACGGGATTTGAACCCGCTCCAGATGCTTGGTAAACAACTAGGCTGCCAATTACAACACACCCCCAACACGAGAACGAAGTTACGGCTTTGCGAGCAAACGAAAATATTTGGCGTAGGTATCTGTGGATAAAATCTCAAAAGGAAAAGCAAAAGGGACTTGGAAAAAACCAAGCCCCGATTACTACCAAGCATCTGCAACTTCATTATGGCAGAAAATATAAGCATTTCATAGCAAAAGGGACATGGTGATTAACCAAGTCCCAATTACCACCAAACCGTCGTGAAAGAATCATTACACAAGCTGAGGTTACTCAGAGTAACTAATTGTGAAGAAGAGTCGCCCTATAAGCCGGAGACGACATTGTTATGCGTGAGGTCACGCTCAAGAAATGAAATTGCCCTCGTTATTGCCCCCAAAAAGTTGAGCAGTTCTGTGAAGAGAGTACTGCCTAAGGTAATCCCTGCTGCTCCTTTCCAATCTCGTATCTATATTTCCAAACACTTTCTGCACCTGAATGGCCAACTACATAGGTCATTCCAATCGTACTAACAGCTAAAAGAGCCATTAAAACTCTAAGACTTAGTGATGCAATCTTGCTTTTCTTGTGAAAGGTAAAAAAAGAGAAAAGCACAAATGAGGAAAAGAGTGCAATAGCGATTAAGACTAGGTAATTACCCCATTGCGCATGAGACTTTGGAAGACCGACTACGGTCGATAGGGAATATCCAGAAGACTTAGCAGCTAGAACTCCGACGACAGAAAATGCAAGTGCGCCTATAAGGGCAAGATGTAACTTCCTAAGAAGATTTTTCCAAAAAAGTCCCGCAAGTAGAAAAATTGCAATTAGCGGTAACAGAACTATCACACCATGAATGATTAGCGGGTGCGCAGGTAATCCTCCAAATTCGGCCCAAACGCTACTTGGCAGGAAGTAAGCAATACCAATCGTGAGAGCTGAAATAAATGAAACTGTAAAAAACTTTCGCATTGATCACCGTCCTAACTGGAAATTTAAGCCTTCATGCGGTTCCTTAGAATGAATTGGGCCTGGGTTCAAATCTCTCAGGCCCAATTCATTCATTCAAGTAAATTAAGAAAAATCTTAATTACCCAATTGTTGCTACATTTTTTGAGACCTTCATAGGCACCCGAGCAAGCCCTGTCGTTGCTGGTCCCAACACCAAATCACCATCAGCCTCAAACTCTGATGAGTGTGCGTTGCAAATCCATCCACTCTCATTTCGGACGACAGGTACCCCTTGGTGCGGGCACAAAAGGTTGAAGGCAATGTATTTAGAGGTGCCAGTGCGAGCAATCGCAACTGGCACCCCCTTTACAGATCCAATCTTTGCTGCCCCACCAACTTTTGCTAATGCGGGGACCGCTTTCAGATTAACCGATATGCGGCCTCCAGGAAGTTTCTTCACCGCTGTGTTTGCCGAAGCAGGAATTTCACTTCCACCTAATGCGACAACTGCGCAAACGCCTGTAATGAAAGAACGACGGGAGATTGGTTCCATTTTTAGACCTTATTTCAGCTTGCTGTAGAGAGTTACATCAGCTGTTCCAAAAGCCAAACCATCTGGCAATGAACCTGCTGGCAAACCTAAGACTGATGCGATTGTTGCCGCTACTCCCGGAGCAAGTACCAGGGTGGTACCTGTGTAGGCAGTTGTACGCTGCTTTATCTTCTTATCGTTTGTGATCTTTGGCTTAGCCGTT
>NZ_DAIMYR010000001.1:137567-416554 GCF_036734405.1 Candidatus Planktophila sp. | reverse complement strand
TAGTAGCGGAGGCGGGATTTGAACCCACGACACAGCGATTATGAGCCGCTTGCTCTACCAAGCTGAGCTACCCCGCCAAGGGTTGTGCGTTTAAAAAGATCGGTGCTTCTTGGTGAAGAACCTCTTTCGAGCCCCCCACCGGAATCGAACCGGTGACCTTTTCCTTACCATGGAAACACTCTACCGACTGAGCTAGGGGGGCACCGATCGCTCGGTGTTTAGTCGAGTGCTGAGCCTACCTTCTAACTTCCACTTTGGAAAAATGGCCTATTTATAGCGCTGGATTTAGCGTGATCTTGCCGGATGTTTCGCGACTAAGCATCGCTTTGTGGGCTTTGCTGGCTTCGCTCAGTGGATACGTCGCACCGATAACTGGCTTGAGCTTTCCTTCAACAACTAGCGCGAAGAGTTTTTCGATTACATCGTTCATTAACTCTTTCTTTCCAAAACAATGTAACAACCAAAATCCAACAATTGTCTTGCTTCCGCCCATAAGTGTGGCAGGTTGAATCATTGTTGGGGCAACTCGTGATGCCATTCCGTAAGTAACCAAGCGACCAAAGGGTGCCAGGATTTCTAAACTGTCATCAAATGTTTTTCCGCCAACCATTTCAAGAATCAGGTTTACGCGCTTACCACCGTTAGCTGCACGAATTGCATCTCCTAAATTTTCATGTGTTGCTTCTACAACCGCATCCGCACCCAAAGATGTTGCAAGTGCACGCTTACTTTCTGATGAAGCAACGGCAATAACCTTTGCGCCCCACATCTTTGCCAACTGAATTGCAATTGTTCCTACGCCACCGGCAGCCGCATGAATAACGACTGTTTCACCAGGTTGTAAGTGGCCAACGGTTTTCAAGATATGCCAAGCAGTTGATCCTTGAATCAACATGCACAATGCTTGTTCATCAGAGACACCATCAGGAATTGGAATCATCGCTGCTGGATGTGCCACAGCTTTTTGCGCGTATCCCCCACCATCTGTGGGTGCTAAAACACGAATACCTTTTGAAGTTGTACCAACAACTTCGCCGCCTGGGATCATTGGGAGCTTTTGAGGAGAAAGGTAAGAGTTTTCGGTTTGGTGAGTATCGGCATAGTTGATTCCGATTGCAGAAACATTGATTAGTTCTAAACCTTCTGCAGGTTTTGGATCTTCTAGCTCTACGAGGTGCATGACATCTGGACCACCAAATTCGGTGATCTGAATTGCTTTCATTGCCTCCAACTTTCTTAAATTAGCCCTTTGTTGAGCCGAGTGTTAAGCCTGAAACAAACTGCTTACGCAGCAAGAAGAACACAATTAAAGTAGGCAAAGCCGCAATAGTGGCACCGGCGGCCAAGAGGTTGTAATCCGTTACGAATTCTCCCTGCAGTCGACCCAGGGCCGATGTAATCGGTCGTTTTGAATCCGAAGACATAAGCACAAGTGCCCAGAAGAAGTCGTTGTAAATCCAGGTCGTCATTAGTACACCTAGTGAAGCAAGTGCTGGACGTAGTAATGGCAGCATCACCTTTGTGTAGTGAGTAAACACGCTTGCGCCATCAACCATGGCTGATTCGCTAATCTCTTTTGGAACTGTTTTCATATAACTTGAAAGAACGAAGGTTGCAAAACCCATCTGGAATGCAACGTGAATCAAAACAACGCCCCATGGAGAGTCATACAAAATACGTGGCATTCCGATCGCTTTACCAAAAGTGATGTACATCTTGAATACTGGAATAAATACAAGCTGTGCTGGAAGCAGATTTCCCGCTGTAAATAGAAGAAGCAGCGAAACATTCCATCTGAATGAGTAGCGACTAACTACGAATGCAATAAGTGAGCCAAAGAAAAGTGTCAGAAACACCGCAGGAATTGTGATTAGCGCTGTATTCCAAAAATACAAAGGTAAATCCATGCGCGAAATTGCTTGGCTGTAATTATCAAGATTCAGTGTCTTAGGAATAGAAAACAGTCCATTAGCTCGCACATCTTTGTAAGGGCGCAATGAGGTCCAGATCGTCCATGCAATTGGAAAGATCCAGACAATTGCAAAGATGCCGATGAAGCCAGAGATAAAGCGATCTTTTACCTTCTGCTTGTTCTTGTACTTTTTAGCAGCCTTTTGTAGATCTAGGTCAATGGTCATTGGACATCACTCTTAAAGGTGGCGCGTAGGTAGGCAATAATCGGACCGATAGAGAAAACAAAGAGAATAACCGCATAGGCAGCACCCTTCATAGATGCGCCTTCTCCTGCGATATTTTGGAAAACCAAGGTACCCAGAATAGGGAACCCTGCTGATGACCCATAGATAATGTAAACAATGTCGAATGCACGCAGAGATTCGATGATTGTAATAACGATAACGATGATGTTTACAGGCTTCATAGATGGAAAAACAACCTTCTTGAAGGTCTGCCATTCAGTCGCTCCATCAAGGGATGCAGCTTCACGAAGGGCTAAATCGACTGATTTCAAGCCAGCTAAATACAAAAGCATGATGTAGCCAATATGCCGCCACGAAGCGATAGTTAAAATGACATAAATATTGATGTCGTAATTACCAAAGAATGAAATTGCATTATCAATATCGCGACCAAAGAGGCCATTAACAAAGCCATCTGGGCGAAGTAAGAAGTTCCAAATGATTCCGGTAACCGCTAATGAAAGTACTACAGGCAAGTAGTAAGCGGTTTCGTAAAACTTGTGACCACGAATCTGTCGATCGATTTGGTAGGCAAGCAAAATTCCTAGTGGTGTAGCGATACCCGCAAACCACAAAAGCCAAATGGTGTTGTTTTGTAAACCTTCCCAAAATGCAGGAGTGTCAAAGAAAATATTTTTATAGTTTGCAAGTCCAGCCCATTTGATTCGGCTGATTGAAATACCTGACCAATATGTAAATGAAAGAAGAATTGTTAAAACTGCTGGAATCCACACGAGCAGTAAGTGAAAGAAAAGCGGAATGCCAACAAATGCGGCGAGTGTTGTGCGATCTGCCTTGGAAAAGGCTCGACGGCGAGAGACTTTAGTGATGTCTTTCGCCGTCGAGCTCATACTTATAACCCTATCTCTAATTCAATCTTTATTGTTAATTAAAAAATTAACAACTAATTAAGCTAGAGGAGGTAGTGCATCCCACTGTGTCTGCAAAGTCTCTTGGATCTTTGCTACATCCTTTGGATTCTTGAACCATGACTGGATTGCTGGACCAACAACTGGACCTGCAAAGTCTGGACGAGTATCGCGATCAAGGAACTGAGTGATGTACTTGGCTTCTGCCATAACAGCAAGCTGTTCCTTCTGGAATGGATCGTATGAAGATGTGTCTTGACCCTTGTTCGCAGATGTCATCGGAATACTTGCTCCGTTTGCATCCTTGGCACCAAGAATTGCGTTTACACCTTCGATATCTCCAGCGTACTTCAAGAAGTCAACGCCACCTTCGTTGTTTGTACCGTTTGCAGCTACGCAGTAGCCATCAATTGGTGCATCGATTGTGTCGCGACCGTGCTCTGGATTGATTTCTGGGAAAGGAATGATTGAAAGATCTAGGTAGTCAGCTTCTGACTGCTCCTTGAAGTTTCCACCGAACCATGAACCCATAAGCATTGATCCAGCCTTCTTCTGTAGAAGAAGCTGCATAGCTCCATCCCACTCGAGGTCTAGAACGTTTGGATTCATGTAAGGAATCAATTGCTCCCAGTACTTAAATACTTCTGTGACCTTTGCATCTGTCCACTTTTCGCGGCCAGCAAGTAGGTCAACGTGGAACTGGTAACCGTTGATACGTGCGTTAAGAATGTCGAAAGTTCCCATTGCTTCCCAGCCGCCCTTATCTCCGGCAGCGAAACCAACAAGACCCTTCTTCTTCATGCCATCAAGCATCTTTAGGAATTCATCCCAGTTAGTTACGTTGTCAGCATTTAGACCAAGATCTTGGAACATTGACTTACGGAAGTGGAGACCCCATGGGTACCATGAACGTGGTACGAAGTATTGCTTTCCATCAAGACCTGTTGAAGCGATCTTGTAGCTTTCGTCATACTGATCGCCAATTGTGTCCCATACGCCAGTTAGATCTGCAAGCAGACCCTGCTCTGCGAAGAACTGCATGCGATATCCAGCCATCCACTCAAATGCATCATCAGGTGTTCCCTGTAGATACTGTGAGAGGTTGTTCTGGAATGCATTTGACTCAGTTGCGTTGTACTTAACTTCGTTGCCTGTCTTTGCTGTGTACGCAGCAAGCAGTGCTTCGTTTTGTGCTGTTGGACCTGCATCAACAGAGCGAGCTCCGTATGCAAGAGGTCCTGTTGCACCTGAACCGCAACCTGCAAGTAGTGATCCACCTGCTGCGATTCCTAAACCACCGACTGCAGCACCCTTAAGTACTGAGCGGCGGGAAATGCCATTATTTAGATCTGACATCATCGTCCTTTTCTGTTAATTGAGCCTTCGAAGGTCATTGGGTTTGAGGGGTCAAATCCCTTGGACACTGGGAAATCTACGCCTGGGTAGGCTCAATAGATAGGAAGTTCAGGTAACAAAAAGGTCACGTTTAAGCATAGATGTGCGCAAAAAGGGTTATAAGTCCCACCAAATCGTCGCCAATGGGCCTATCTCAGATGCTGGAAGGTTTAGCCGGATCTGCGGCAATTTCCTTACGAATCTCATCCATATCCAGAGCTGAAACCTGTGAAATTAGATCATCAAGAGCAGATCCTGGAAGCGCACCTGGTTGGCTAAACAACAAAATGCCATCTCTAAAAATCATTAACGTTGGAATAGATGTGATTGCTGCAGCTGCAGCAAGTGACTGCTCCGCTTCTGTATCAACCTTTGCAAAAGTCAGATCTGGATACTTTTCTGATGCCGCCTCGTAGACAGGTGCAAATGAGCGACAAGGTCCACACCATGCAGCCCAAAAATCAACTAGAACGATGCCTTTCTTAAGGATTAACTCCTCAAACTGTGCCTCGGTCACATTAATTGCTGCCATCTTTTTCTCCGATCGCTTTATTTGTACTTTGAAAAGGAAGTGAACATGAATACTCATTTTTTACATAGGTTGCAGTCAGCAATCCGGTAAGAATGGATGAAACAACAATCACGGTCACAGACCAACTTGTTACACCAATTTCTCTACCAAAGACCGGGTTTTGAACTACTGCTGTTGGAATTGCAATTACAAAGAAGGTAAGTAGGCCAACACTTATAGCAACTATCCATCTCTTGGCACTCCATGTAAGTAGTGAGGTAAAACAGTTAGGCACTTTTTCTCCCCAATAAGCCGAAAACTCTTTGCTGATACTCAAGTGCATTGGAATGGCGTGCCCTTAACAACTGGTCCTCGTAATTAGCTTTAACAACCATGTTCGCTCCTAAAACTACATAGGTAGCAACAGAGATGAGATTGAAATTATTAAGTAGCATTCCTAGCCCAAACATAAGGACCCCTAGGTACATTGGATGCCGAAACCGCTTGTATATACCGACAGTGATCAATGGAGCGCCTGGCTTTGGTATTGGCGAAACTCGTAAAGAGGGACGTAGGGCAATATAGGCAAAAGCAAAAATAGTTATTGCTCCAACATAAAGTGCTGCAGAAATCCAAGTAAAGATATCTGATTCAACAAGTATTGCCCCAGCTGGCTTTAGGAAAAGAACTCCTAGGAGGCCAAACTGGAGCGCAACGAGCGCTTTTGCTTTAATAGTTACTTCTTACCAAACATCTTGCTGAAGAAACTTGGCTCCTTTGGGTCATTGGCATGACCTTGGCAACGATCTTTCTTTGCAACGCCCTTAAGCGCTATTTCTACATGTTGTCCGCAACCTGACCAGGTTGGCTTTCCACATTTACGGCATGTTGTTCTGCTACACATCGTTCTCTCTTTTCTCTTATTTGCTCATTGCTGGAGAGTTGCTCCAGGTGAGGTATCCACCATCAAGATTTACTGCATTAAAACCTAGCTCTTTCAAGAGCATTGACCCTGTGTGACCTCGTAATCCAACTTGGCAATTCACCAATAGATTTTTGTTGGTCAATTCTGAATATCGAGCGCGAATTTCATCTACAGGAATATTGATTGCTCCTGGGATGATGCCGCGGCCACACTCTTCTACTGATCGAACATCCAGAAGTTCGTAACCATTTTCGCGATACTCATCGATCTCATGCCATTGAGCTACTTTGCTTAAACCTGAAACAACATTTTCCGCCACATAGCCGAGCATGTTTACTGGATCCTTTGCTGAACCAAATGGTGGCGCATATGCCAGTTCTAGATCAGCAAGTTCTGGAGCTGTAATTCCTCCGCGCATTGCAGTTGCAATTACATCAATACGCTTGTCAACGCCTTCGATTCCAACACCTTGTGCCCCAAGGATTTCACCTGTCTTTGGATCAAAGATTAATTTCAAAGTCATTTGCTTTGCATCTGGGTAGTAACCAGCATGTGAATTTGGATGAATATGAATTGCCTGATGAGGGCGTTCTGCAGCCTTCAATCGCTTTTCATTCCAACCGGTTGTAGCAATCATTAAATCAAATACTTTTACGATTGCTGTGCCAATTGTTTTGACAGGTCGAACTGTTAAGCCACTTATGTGATCAGAAACAACCCGACCATGTCTATTTGCCAAATTTGCAAGCGGAACTAATGTCGCGCTGCCATCAAGTGCATCGGTCTTTTCGGCAGCATCTCCCACGGCATATATATCTGGGTTACTAGTGCGATTGAACTCATCAACCTTGATTCCATTGCGCGTACCGATTTCAAGGCCGGCAGCCTTTGCTAATCCGATTTCGGGGCGAACTCCGATTGCCAAAATAACCATTTCTGCTGGTAACACCGCACCATTTGAAAGTTCAACTGAATCTGAATTGATCTTTACAACACTTGCACCAAGGTGAAGATCCACACCGTGCGTGCGCATCTCTTTGGCAACCAAGGTTGCTAGCTCTGGGTCCAGTGGCATTAATACTTGATGAGTTGCTTCAACCAATGCGGTAGGAATCTTGCGATGAATCAAATTTTCTGCGATTTCAACACCAATGAATCCACCACCGATTACAACAGCACTAGCTGGATTCTTTCCAACACTGGTTGCGATCTTTTCAACATCTTCAACGGTGCGAAGTGTCATTCCTCGTTCGATGCCAGGAATTGGTGGAACAACAGGTGATGCGCCTGGGCTCAAGATCAACTTGTCATAATCAAGTTCAGAGGTTTCCCCATTTACAAGATTCTTGATTGCAACAACCTTCTTGGCAGGGTTGATCGCTAGTACTTCGGTATTGACTCGAACGTCTAGGCGAAAGCGAGCATGAAGCGAAGCTGGAGTCTGTAAAAGTAAATCTTTTTCATTCTCAATTACGCCGCCCACGTAGTACGGCAAGCCACAGTTTGCATATGAAACATGGCCGCTTTTTTCAAGCACAATAATCTCTGCTTTTTCATTTAAGCGGCGCAGTCGAGTAGCTGCAGACATGCCGCCTGCAACACCTCCGATAACAACAATTCTCATTAGTTATTCACCAGTGGTAATCCGGCATTAGCCCAATCGATAACTCCACCGTTCATATTGAAGACATTGGTAAATCCGGCATCTTGCATGACTTTCACAGCTTGACCGGAACGGTTTCCACTGCGGCAATAGACCGCGTACGTTGCATTCTTATCTAGTGTTGCAATCTCATTTTCAAAGTTGCCGCTTTGGAAATCAATCAAACGCGCACCTTGGATATAGCCTTCTGCAAACTCGCCAGGTGTTCGCACATCCAAAGTAATAACACCAGCTTCTGCAACCTTGGCTGAAAACTCGGTGACACTTAGATCAATTGCGCTAGAGCTTGATGAACATCCAGCTAGTAGCAGCGCTGAAGCAATTAATGCGATGAATTTTTTCATTAGTTTCCCCTATGCCAGACTTAGAAATAGTTTTTGCAATTGTGCAGTTACAGCATCTGAGTTGTTCTTACCCTCGACGATACACTCTTTTAAACTTGCCGAAATCAAAGTAAAAGCTGCGGTATTGACAGCTTTTGAAACCGCTGACATTTGAGTCACAATCTCATCGCAGTTTCTGCCTTCTTCAAGCATGCGGGCTACAGCGCCAAGTTGGCCTTGAGCTCGCTTGATTCTTTTTGCAATTGCGATGATTTGTTCTTCATCTGAAAGAACATGCGTAATTTTTTTGGTAGCCATTATTAGCAGGAACAGCGATCTGCTTCAGCTACACCAGCTAATGCCTGCTCGATGTGCTCTCCGCACCCTGACCAAGTGGCTTTCTTGCAAACATGACATGTAACTCTTGAACACATGGTTTAACTCCTTAGTTGTTTTGACTAAGGAAAAAGTACCATACCCCCGGGGGTATCTGTCAAAGACCCGTGATCTTGACCGCGGCGAGGGCTACGCCTGCAACAAGCACCCAGGCCACCATTCCCATAGCCATTGGGCGCGGCCCTATGGCGCGAATTGCCTTCCAGCGGACCCCAGAACCCAGGGCAACTAGGCCAGCTCCAAGCATTAACTTGCTGAGCAAAACAATGTTGCCATGCAAGCCATCATTGATATCAACAAGATTATTTAGAACTGCAACTGCAATGAAGCCAAGTACGAAGAATGGAATAAGTGGAACCTTTGCAGATTCAACCTCTTGCTTGCCCTGCGAAGTTAACCAACGGCGATGGCGAATTGAAAGCATCAAAACAATGGGTGCAAGTAAACAAACCCGCGAAAGCTTGATTACGATCGCATATTTATCTGCATCATCTCCCCACACAGATGCTGTTGCCACCACTTGACCAACATCATGAACTGCAGCTCCAGCCCATGCTCCAAATTCGCGGGTATCTAATCCGATCACATGTCCAATGAGTGGAAGCATGAAAATAGATAACGTTCCGCACAGTGCGATCAAACCAATCGCATAGGAAGTTTCTTCTTCGGTCGCTCGTGTCTGAGGACGTATGGCAGCAACTGCCGTTGCGCCGCAGACTCCAAAGCCAACTCCAATAAGAAGCCCAAGTTCGCCAGACATTTTAAATAGTTTAGCTAAACCTAAAATCCCAAAGATAGTAAGGGTGACCACGATGACTACTGTGATCACGCCTTTCAAACCAATTTCTTTCAGTGATACAACGCTTACCTGGGCACCAAGTAGTGCAACACCAATTCGCATGATGGTCTTGCTTGATAACTTAGTTGCGGGGTTTGCAAATTCTGGCCATTTAGCAAGATTTGCAACAATAAATCCAAAAGCTACGCATAAAGCAAGTGGGCTAATTGCAGATTGAAACTGATTTATCTGAAATGCAACAGCAACAAGTGCGCCGATTAATGCAAAACCTGGCACATAAGTTTTAACCACTTAGAAACCTAACTGCCCAAATACTTGATCAGTGATTGTGATTTCATCATCAAGATTTAACTTCTCTGGGTTAACTCGGTTCGAGCCTGGCAAGCGCCCGCCTGCAGCACTTACTTCTGAGGCAAATTCAGTTGTTCGGCCAGTATTTCCATCAACTGACAGCTTGGCAGCATCTATGGCAATGATGAAGTGAGAAATCTGTTGCGGAAGCGCATCTTGACTAGCGGCAAACATATCTGGAATGTTTTTTGCAAGTGTCGGCCCAATTAGCATTCCGGTAAGAGATTCAACTAAGACTGCAACGGCATATCCCTTAACTCCACCAAGCGGAGCAAGCATTCCTGCCAGTGCTTCCTTTGCATCTGTTGTTGGTGCACCGTCTTTTGTAAATGCCCACCCTGGTTCAAGTTCTGCTCCTGCTTGTGCCTTTGCTTGAATCTTTCCACGTGCTACTGCGCTGGTTGCAAGATCAACAACAGTTGGAGGATTCGTCGGAATACCTGCCGCAATTGGCGAAGTCGAAAGCAATGCTTTGTTTCCACCCCAAGGAGGCATCACTGCAGGGCCCGTACTAAACGCAATTCCTACTAAGCCACGATTAATCATGGGCCACACATAAATACCTAACGCACCGCAGTGATTAGAACGTCCAACACCTACAGCTGCAACGCCATTAACTAAGGCACGCTCTGATGCAATCTCTGCAGCTTTTTGTAGCTGCCAATGTCCAAGACCATCATTGCCATCAAAGACAACAAGACTTGGTAAATCAGTAACAGTTTTTAGTTCTGCATTCGGATTGATTCCACCAGCATTTAAGCGAGAGAGATAAAAAGGGAGGCGCATCAAACCATGGCTTCCGATTCCCCAGCGATCACTTGCAACGATGCATCTTGCCGTTGTTGTTGCTTGCTCTGTGGGAACGCCTGCCGCTTGCAAAAGTTGCTGCGCTTTAGCTATCGCTGTTCCAATCGTTAGCTGTGGCATTTAATTATTACTTTCCTTTAATGCGCCAACTGCGTGTGTGGCAGGCTTTGAGTTCAAAACTAATTCAATGTTTGCGGTCAAAATTTGATTGATACGTAGTTGGCTTTCCTTTGTAATGCCAGCAACGTGTGGGGTTAGGATCAAATTTAGAATTGTTTCCATTTCACCTGTTGTCGGCGGCTCTTGCGCTCGAACATCAAGTGCTGCTCCGGCAATGGTTTTAGCCTTTAGCGCTGCAATTAGATCGGCCTCATTGATGACTTCTCCACGACCAACATTGACGATGATGGCATCCTTCTTCATCAAAGCAAGCGTTGCTGCATTAATGCTTCCATTTGTTTCAGGTGTTGATGGCATATGAATACTGACAACATCACTTCGCTTTAAGACATCTTCAAAAGTAGTTAGCTCAACTCCTGAAACATTCTTTGCATATGGGTCATAACCCAACACTGAACAGTTGAAACCTTGAATCAATTTAGCTGTTGCAACACCGGTTGCACCACAACCCAAGAGGCCCCACGTTAATCCAGATAGTTCGCGACCAGGAGTGCGCACCCAACCGCCATCACGCGTAGCAACATCATGGCCTGGAACATTGCGAAGGAGCGAAAGTGCAAGACCAAGAGTTAATTCACCAACGCTAACTGCGTTAGCTCCAAGTCCTGCAACAACTACAACACCTGCTGCATCTGCAGCCTTGATATCAATATTGTCTAAGCCAACACCTGCGCGCGCTATAACTTTCAGATTAGGCGCCGCTGCGATTACATCAGCAGTTACCTTTGTACGGTTGCGAACAACAAGTGCCCTTACATCCTTCAGTGCAGTTTTAAGCTCTTCAGGGTTATTCCATAAATCATCATTACGCGTAATGGGAAAACTCCCTTCCAGTGTTTGGAAGGGAGTTCCCCATACATCTTCAGAAATCAGAATCATTATGCAGAGATGTACAACTTTGTGAATGTGAATTCACGGTGACCCATGACTTCAGCCTTGCAGAGACGACCATTTACAGTGTCATAAATGACATCCATCATCATGTCACCAGCTTTGGTTAGGTCGTATTCGTAACGAAGCAAACCTGAAACATCTAGATCGATGTGCTCAGTCATTGACTTAGCAGTCTTGATGTTTGCCGTTAACTTCAGAACAGGAACGATTGGGTTACCAATAACGTTGCCTTGACCTGTTGGGAACAAGTGAATGACAGCTCCACCAGCTGCCATCAGAGTTACGCACTCTGCTGCTGCTGATGATGAATCCATGAAGTACAAGCCAGGCTTTGCAGGATCTGGCATTTGTGCAGGTGTTAAAACACCAACAACAGGGACGGAGCCAGTCTTTGCAATGTTTCCAAGTGCCTTTTCTTCGATAGTTGTTAAGCCACCAGCGATGTTTCCTTGTGTTGGCTGTGAGCCAAGTAGGTTCGCACCAGTTGCTTCAATAACCTTTATGTAGTTGTCATATGTCAGCTGGAACAAATCGCGAGTAGCTGCATCGATGCAACGCTCTGCAATCAGGTGTTCTCCGCCAGTTAGCTCTGAAGTTTCTCCAAAGAAAACAGTTCCACCAGCTTCAACCCAACGGTCAACTGCTTCAGAAGTTGTTGGGCAAGAGCCAAGACCAGATGTTGTATCTGATTCTCCACACTTGATCGACATAATCATGTCGCCCATTTCAGCTTCAGTGCGAACAAGACCTGATGCATCTTGTAAGAACATTGCTGCTACGCGGCTAGCTTCTTGAATAACTTGTAGATCGCCCTTACCTTCGATTGAAAATGCTGCAACTGGTTTTCCAGTCTTTGCAATTCCATCTGCAACACGTTGTGTCCACTTTGGTTCGATACCAATAACAACAACTGCTGCAACGTTAGCGTTAACGCCAGTTCCAATAAGTGTGTCGAAAGTTAGTTGTAGATCATCACCAAACTGCAGACGACCAAAAGCGTGAGGTAGTGCCATTGTGCCCGGAATAACTTTTGCGACCGCTTCTGCAGCTGCATTCGAAAGATCATCGAGAGGCAAGATAATTACGTGATTGCGGATACCCATAGTGCCGTTTTCGCGACGGTATCCAGTTAAGCGCGGCTTGCTTCCCATCGATAACTCCTCATGTTGTGTGTGTGAATGTAATCGCCCTTTTTAATGGCAGCTGATGCAAGTCCGACTTTGATGCCGTACTTAATAATTGCGTCGCCCTCAGCAAGATCTGTGAGTGCAAATTTATGACCTAGCGGAATCGCGTGATTAAGCACTGCAGTGCCCTCGGTTCCTTCTTTTACGGAACGGCCTTTAAGAGTTCCTGGTTGCAGATCTTCCATCGCAACAGCAACATTGTCGCCATCATGATGAAGCAGATACTGCGGCGGAGTTATTGCCATATCTACACATGCCTCTCTTCGCATATAAATGGGTAGTGGTCTGACCTCTTGCGGGAGTCTAGGACAGTTGAGCGTGTTTCGTCTACCCCCCTGCCCAAAATTCTCTCAGTGGTCTAACCTGTTGCCATGAAAACAGAGCTTCGGTACGGGATTATCGGTGCGGGCAGCATGGGCCGCGAGCATATTGAGAACATCAAAGTCATGGGTGGAGCGGCTGTAACTGCGATCAGCGATCCCCATAAGCCATCTCAAGATGCCGCCCTGGCCATGGCGCCTGGGGCCACCGTTTTCTCTGACCATCGCGCAATGCTGGATTCTGGATTAATCGATGCCGTTGTTATCGCTACTCCGAATGACACACATGCTGCAGTTTTGAAGGATGCGCTCGAAACAGATTTAGCTGTCTTTGTTGAAAAGCCGCTTGCAACAACCGTTGAAGATTTGAAATCAATTCTTGCCTGGGATGACAAGCGAAGTGCAATGACATGGATGGGTCTTGAGTACCGTTTCATGCCACCTGTTGCTGAAGCAATCGCTCGGGCAAAAGAAGGCGAAGCAGGAAAGATTCACCAAGTTTCTATTCGTGAACATCGCGAGCCTTTTTATCCAAAGGTTGATAACTGGAATCGTTTTGCAGAGCGCACGGGTGGAACTTTGGTTGAAAAGTGTTGCCACTATTTCAACTTAATGGACATCGTCGTTGGAGAAACTCCTGTTTGCGTTTTTGCATCAGGTGGTCAAAGCGTTAATCACTTAGATGAAAAGTACGATGGCAAGCAAGCAGATATGTTGGATAACGCTTTTGTAATTCTTGAATACGCAAACGGGGCCCGCGGAATGTTGGATCTGTGCATGTTTGGTGAAGGAACTTTTGATAAAGAGATTCTGACAATCGTTGGTGATGAAGGAAAGATCGAATCCTTCTTGCCTTCACAAGTTTTGCGCGCTTCTCGTCGCGAATCAATAGGCAAGCTTTCAGGATGGAAGACTGGTGCATCACGTACCCCTGGTAGTGAACAAAAGATTGTTCATAACTTCGATGTCAAGTACATGGGCCACCATTACGGTGCTTCGTACATCGAGCACACAAAATTTCGCGATGCAATCTTGAACTCAACTCCAGCAGAGGTTTCCCTAAAAGATGGCGTAACTAGCGTTGTAACTGGCCTTGCCGCTCACAAGAGCATCAATGAAGGCCGAGTAGTCGAAATCAAAGAGCTCTGGGGCTAATGCATAAAATCATCCTCGATACCGATATAGGTACCGATGTCGATGATGCACTGGCTTTGGCAGTTCTGTTGGGCTCAAAAGATGTTGATTTAATCGGAATAACGACTGTTTATGGTGATGCCAACCTACGTTCCACGATAGCGATGCATTTGTGTTCTTTACAGAATAGAACAATCCCAACATTTAATGGCGAGAATAATCCCATTTCTGGTCGTGAAGTTTGGATGTCGGGATCAGAAGGAGAGAACTTCAAGGACTTAGATTCATTTACGCCTCAACCTACGTCAGCGGTTGATTTTCTTGTAAACACAGTTGTTACCCAACCTGAAGCTACTGATGTAATTGCGATTGGACCACTGACAAATATTGCACGAGCAATTCAGAGTAATCAAGATTTTGAAAAGAAGGTCAAACGAGTTTGGATTATGGGGGGCGACTTCACTCAATCTAGAGTGGAACATAACTTTAAGTGTGATGTTGATGCGGCCAGAATAGTTCTAGAATCAAGTATTCCAATTTCGATCTTAGACTTACCTAGCTCTCAGAAAACCATCATTCGAATGGAGGAAATCGAGCAGATCAGAAATGCTCCCGTGTTCGGAGCACTTCTTTACTCAGAAATCATGAGTTGGATTGAGCCTAGAAATCAAGACTGGACGATTCCCCATGATCCCATCGCAGCTTTAGCTTTAATTTCACCCGAGTTTTTTGAAACTTCACCTGCCGGAAATGTAACAATCGATCCTGAAGGTATGAGTTTTTGGAACGAATCACCAACAGGAAATGTGGTGCTCTTAAATCCAGTTCAGCCAGAGTTGGCAATTCAGAGAATGATTGAACTAATTACCAACTAGTCCAAGGCTTTGCATGGGTGTCAACAATCTCTGCTAACTGTTCTAAGCGCGGAATAGAGATTTCACGCAGTGCTTTTGGAATATCTGGCGAACTGACAATGTCCGCCCACACCGCACGTCCTGCAAGGAAGCCACTGGCTCCACCCATTGCACAAGCCTTAACTGCTTCATTAAAGAATGGTTGCTTGACACCATTTGAAAGAACAACCCATGGTGAACCGATTGCCTCTGAAATTCTGTCAGCATTTTTGGTAACAAGATTCAAATCTCCTTCACCATGGAACGGAACCTCTGCTTTGTAAAGATCTGGCTTCCAGGCTGCGGCTTCACGTGCAGCGATAATCAACTCCTCCTCACGATTAAAACTGCGAGAAGAATCTGTTGGTGGCTTAACGATAATTTCGATAATTGATGGAAGACCAGATATTTCACATAGTTTGTTGAAATCTTCAACTAACTTCGCTCGCACATCTGGTGATTCATCATTGCGCCATAAGACTAGAAACTTAAGTCCAACGCTGCCGATATCGCGCATACGAATTGGATCAACATCTGGATCTATTGCCGTATCAGTTGCTGCGCCACCTGCAGGACCTACTAACAAATCTGCGGCAGCAATTAATCCACATCCACTGTTGAGCGCTTTCTGATCGATAATCGCATCGATGCCAAACTCTTGGTCTACTAATAGTGCTGATGCAAATGGTGAAAGCTCGCGTGCAACATCGACTTTAAATTGAGTTAGTTGTGAATCAGGAACTGGGGTGCTTTGATGTGGAGCAAACATTCCGCGTAGCGCTTCTCTTTGATCTACAGCAACCATTGCTAAAGCACCTGATGGTCTTGCCAAATTAGTTAGTAGTTTTCTCATCAGTGTGCCTCCAGGTAAGCGTTCAGTTCAGAAGTAGTTGGAATCTTTGATTGACCGTCTAGGCCGCGACATGAAAGTGCGGCTACAGCATTTGCTCTACGCATAGCTTCCTGTAAAGGATGTCCTTGAATCAGTTGAGCTACTAAAGCTCCATGAAAAACATCCCCAGCACCCAGCGTGCTTGTTACATCGACCTTGAAACCAGGTGCTGTAACAAGCCCAGTTTCAGGTGAAAAACCTGCGCTGCCAGCTGATCCTTGAGTAGCAACAACTGTGTTTCCAGCCTTCATAGAATCATTTTCTAGAGCAACAGCAAGATCAACACCTGGATAACGAAGTGCCATCTGGCGATCAGTTGGAACAAATAAGTCCACAACTATTGGATCAAAAGTTTCGACTCCGTATCCCGCATCAAATGAAATCTGTGGTCCCTTGCCTCGAGAAATCCCCGCTTCATCTAACCGCTTCACGCCGACATGATCCACATGCACCCACTGCGCAGATGCGATTAACTTTTTCGCTGCATCATTCATGGCTGCCTGTGTTACAGGTTGGCGAGTACTAATCGCACGTGCACTGTGTTCTTTTGAAGCAACTATGACGCTTCCTGCCGTAGGCGTTGTCCCAATTGAAATACCTGAGGTATCCACACCTTCTTGCGCAAAAATACGTAAAACTTCTTTGCCATCTGCATCATCGCCAATTGTTCCAACAATTGCACTCTTTATTCCTAAGCGACTTAGTGCAACGGCAGCAACTGCAGCGGGTCCACCGCCAGCACGAATAATTTCTTCTGCTAAAACTCGTTCATCTTCGCCAGGGTATTTATCTACAAGTGCGATTGTGTCGATAGTAATGACACCAACACATACGGCTTGAACAGAACTCAATTGTTATCTTTCTTCTTTGCATCTGCCAAAGCAGTCGCACGAGCACCAGTAATGTGTTGAAATGTTAACTTTGAGGCTCGCTCTCCATCGCCACTTTCAATTGCTGCCAAAATTTCATTGTGTTCACTGCGGGAAATATCTGATCGTCCAGGAAGGCGCAGAGTTGTTTCCATAGACATCTTCATTACATCTTGCAGCACGTTTAATGTTTGATTGATGAATCGGTTGCCTGCAATGCCAACAATTGTTAAGTGAAACTTTGCATCCAACGCTTGCAGCTGGTCAAAATCAACTGGCTTGATAGCGGTAATCGTATCTATCTGATTTAAAGTAGCGCGCAGAAGACGAATATCCTCTTTTGTTGCTTTTTCTGCCGCCCACCTAGAGGCTGGTACTTCAAGAACTTCGCGGGCATCAAAGAGCTCATTGAGTCCATGAGTCTTGGTCATAACTGAAGCGCGAAGCTCTTGAGCTACGACAGGTTCTTGCACAAAAGTTCCTTGACCATGCTTTATCTGTACTAATCCCTGTGCCTGCAAAATATGAAGCGCTTCCCGCAAACTCGGACGACTTACTTCGAGTAAATCTGCAAGTTGACGCTCTGGTGGCAACTTATCCCCTGGCATCAACTTCTGAAGTTCTATTAACTCCATCAACTGAGTTGCGATGCGAGCAGCCCTTTGTGGAGCTAACGGTGTAACTGCACTCATCATTAGCCCTTTACTGCGCCAGCAGTAATTCCAGCAATAAATGACTTCTGGAAGAACAAATACATAATAACCATCGGTATTGATGCCACAAAGATTGCCGTGAACAACATACTGAAGCTAGAGAAATACTCACCTCTATAGTCAATCAAAATCAATGGAAGTGTTTTCTTGCTTAGCTCGCTGATGAGCATCAGTGGATATAGCAAGTCGTTCCAACAAATAACAAACAGGAAGATTCCTGTTGCTCCCATGGCTGGTCGACAGAGTGGAAGTGCAACAGATCTAAAGATTCTCCAGTGTCCGGCTCCATCGATACTGGCTGCTTCGAACATTTCCTTTGACAGATCTTTAAAGAATGCGCTCAAAATAAATATTGAAATAGGCAGAGTTAAAGCGATATTTACCAGAACTAACCCAATGAGTGAATTGTTTAAGTGCAACTTCACAAAAAGTACATAGATTGGAATGATGTTTACTTGACCAGGGATTGCAAGTCCAAGGGTAAACAAGAAGAACAACACCTTGCCTGAAATAGTTACCGATCTTGCGATTGCATAGGCTGCCATGCTGGCCAAGATCAATGTGATGAATACTGAAGAAACTGACACGATAACGCTGTTCTTAAAGGGGATGAATAATCCTCCAGAATCAAAGAGCGTACGGAAATTATCTAAAGTCCAAGTCTTTGGCAGTGCCAAAGGTGTCGAATAAATCTCAGCATCAGTTTTAAATGATCCTAAAACAACGATAGAACATGGGATCAGAACGATGAAAGCGAAGGCTGTTAGTAAGAAATTCTTTGTGGATTTATAAACCATTATTTATCCCCATAATTCACTCGCAAAGTGCGCCTCTGAAGCCATGTAATAAGTAGAACCATAATTACAAGTAAAACTGATTGCGCTGATGCATATCCAAATTTGTAACTTGCAAAAGCGGTGTTGTAAATCAGGGTAACAAGAACATCGGAGGCGTTATTAGGACCACCTTGGGTCATTGCATACACCAGATCAAATGCTCTAAAACTTTGAATTGTCGTATAGGCAACAACGACGGCTGTGGTTGGAAGGGCCATTGGCCAAGTAATGCTCTTGAACTGTTGCCAGCGAGATGCACCATCAACTTCTGCCGCCTCATATAGCTCTGCAGGGATTTGTTGCAAACCAGCGACGTAAATTACAACCATTTGTCCGGTGTGAAACCACACTTGGGTTATAGCGATGGCATAAAGCGCATATCGCCCATCACCGAGCCAATTGACCCCGGGATCGTTCATGATTCCGATCCTCTTTGCGGTCGCGTTGATTAATCCATAGTTTGGGTTATATAAGAAAAGCCAAATTAGTCCGACCGATACAGAGGACAAAATAGTAGGGAAGAAATAAACAACTCGAAGGAAAATTGTTGTTTTTGTGTTCTTCAATAAGAATGTGGCGAACAAGAGTGAGAATGAAGTCTGTAGAACTACGACAACTAATGCAAAGCGAAAGTTGTTACCTAATACTTTAAGAAAAAGATCATCATTTGTTGCCAGATAAGTGAAATTTCTAGCACCAATAAATTCAGGCGGAAGAACACCATCCCAACGCTTTGTTGAATTCCAAAGATTTGAAACCGATGGGTATAGATACAAAAATGAGTAAATAGCGAAAGCTGGTAGAGCCATAAGAACCAAAACTTTGGAATCAAAGAATTTTGGCTTTTTCTTTTTCGGTAGGCCAGTTCCAGCCCTACCGCTAGGTGCGGTAGGGCTGGCCTGGTTATTAACTACTGTGCTAATTAGGCACCTAGTCCTTGCTTGATGATCTTAGAAGTGTCAGCCAGTGTCTTTGTGATATCGGCACCGCCAACAATTGCGATCAATGCATCTTCTAGCTTGTCACGTACTACACCTTGATTTAGGAACAAGAAGCGTGGAGCTAGAAGTAGCTTCTTACCCATGATGTCTGATGTATTCAATAGATCAACGTTTGCGGAGTAATCCACGTTGATCACTGATACGTGCTGAGAAGTTCCAACTGCGTATTCCTGTGCAATTGGTGCTGTAGCCAAGAATGAGATGAACGAGTTAGCAATCTTCTGATCTGTTGAATTCGCTTTAGCATTCACGCTCAAGATGAAGGTGTTGTTTGTAATTCCTTCATAGTAAGGCTTTGCATCAGTTGTGATGAGACCCATGATCTTCATCTTTCCGGCCATTGCTGGATTGAGCTTTGTAACTGAGCTCATACCGAATGTTCCAGTTGGATAAATAGCTGCCTTACCTGCTGCAAAATCTGCAGGTGCAACAGTGTCGGTGTAACCAGTTGCATTTGCAGGGAAGCATCCAGCGTCAGCCATTTGCTTGTACTGCTTTGCAATTCCAGTAAACCAATCACCTGTTAGATCAGCGCGACCCTTATCGATGTCAGTTGCGTTCTTCAAAACTGTTGCATATGGAGCAGAGTTCATCATGAAAGCATTGAGGATCTGACCTGCGTTACCGCGGGTTCCGCCTGGCCATGCAAATGGAATAAATCCAGCAGCCTTGGCAGTCTTACAGAATGCAAGTGTCTGGCTCCAAGTTGTTGGAACCTTCCAACCCTGCTTCTGGAATAGTTCTGCGTTGTAAATTGGGTTGTTGAATAGTGACTGATATGGAAGACCAAAGACCTTGCCATCAACAGTTCCTGGCTGTAACGCACTCTGGATGAAGTTTTGCTGTGCGTAACGCTGAGTAGAAAGATCCTTCAGCAGGCCAGCCTTGTAGAAGTTATCGAATTGTCCGCCACGCATTGTCACAAATACTGCAGCCTTTGGATTTGCGCTGATCTTTGTGAGTGCAAGGTTTCCATAGTCACCTGAAGTCATGATGACTTGGTTGACCTTTGTTCCTGGATAACGTGCTTCGTACTTGTCGATAATGCTCTGAAGAACAGCCTTATCTTCTCCGCGCCAGTGGTGGAACTCAATTGTTCCCTTTGGCGGAGTAAGTGCTGCAACTGGTGCTGCCTTTGATGAACCTAGGCGCACGCGCTGCCATGTTAACTTTCCAGCAGAGTTTTCGGCACAAATGAGTGAGGTTGTCTTTTGTCCTGTGCTTACGCCTTCTGTTGTACAACGCTTACCGAATGTTGGAACTTCGGCTGCGTTTACAACTGCAAGTGGAGTGATAACAAGTGCCGCAGCAACTGTTGCAACTACACCAGCACGGAGTGAAGCAAAGGCTTTGTGTCCTTTAGTTTTCATTTTTATCCTTGCTTTCGAGGGTTGGTTGTTGTTGTTTACCATTCTGTGAGGGGTATCCCTAACATCTTTGCCATTTGGCGAATACCTGGTCGCACATCGATCCATGAAATGACCAAGTGGTGCGGATATCCGCCAGTGACTATTCCATTCACTAACGCAGCGGCATCAGGTTGAGTGATCACCGTTGCTGTATTGCCTTGGAAGTGATTGGGAGCTGGGATCGATTCCCCTCGGCTCACAACCATTCGTAAACCCGTGCGATTGCTCGGATCTACATCCCGATCAATGCGGAACAGGGTTACTGGTCCGGTCTTGAGCGGAAAATTACCTGCAACGCCAAGTTTGCGATTGCAGTGGGTTGATTGCGTGGCATTTGTTGGATCAGCTGCAAGTTTTGTTGCTGCAGATCCGCAGTGCCACAAACGTACTAAACCTTGTGAAGCATCAAGATCAACAATGTCGACCAAATAATTTTCATCTGAACCAAGTGCTTCGCACATCATCATTGTTACTGCGCCCAGAACATCTCGCTCACAAGTAGTTACTGTGCCACGATCTGCAAGACGTCCAAGCGATGAACAAATGCAGGCTCCCATTTCAGTTGGGAACTCTGGCCAGCAACGAATTGCAATTGCATCTAGTAGCTCATCTTCACGCCATTTATCTAGCGCTACTTCGACTCCGTAAACCTTCTTTGCTTCATCAACATTTACTGATGCAAGCGAAGGCTGCGCAGCAAGTGCGCCTGCATATGCAAGTTCGCGGGTTTCTTCCTTAACTTCTGAAATTTTCCCAAAAGCATCATCGATAGTTATTTGGCGGATATCTAAACCAAATAAAGAACGAATTTGTTGTGCATCGTAAACACAAGGAGTAAAACCAATTGGTGCATCGCCAACCGCGCCTATCTTTTTACCCTTCATCCAATCAAATGCTTTTTGTGCATCGGCTTCTGATCCGAGTTCGCCAACAATATTTTCTGGAGTTGATGCAGCTGGAAGTTTTCCTGCGAGCGCATCCTTGATTGCAGTACGCACTTGCGGTTCATCTGCATTTCCATGAATATGGCGAATTGATTGTCCAACATTCATTAATGCATGCGCAGCAAGGTTCACTCCGCACATTGAATTCAGTTTCAAACGTTCGCCGACTTGACCAAGTTCACGCATTGACCAACCAAGTACAGGTCCTTTAACTTTTCCTAAAAGTTCAACCGCTGGAGAAGCATCGGAAAATGAGGCCATAAACAAAATATGTAGATCAGCTTCTGGAAGAGTTACTGCTGCAACATCATCAACTGTCATCACTAGATCAGCGGGGCCAACAACTGTTGCGCCAAGCTCGGTAAGCAATGCACGAGCAGAATCAAAGTTGGCTTGGGCGCAGACGAGGTCGAAGGTAGGGCGCGCTAATGCAACGAGAGCAACGGTGCTCATTAAACCTCCAGTGGTAAGACCTCTTGGCAGAGCGTGCCACTGGATAAGGCGCGAGTCAATGCTGAAAGGGCATTTTTACGCGTTGTTATAAGACTGTGATGGGTGATTATTTACTGAGAAGAAATGCTCTGGTCCGACCATTGACCTGAAATGTGGGCCAATCAGGGTCAACCGAGAGCATTTTTACGCCTGAATCGGTGGCGACAATGGTGTCTTCGGCCTTCCAACCCTTACCGGTTGGGTTCCAGGCAATGGGTTGGTTGTCGGCAATCAAGCGTGTGGAGCCTTGGTTGGCTGGCCAATCGCGAGGCAGAAAGCCTGTTGGACCGCCCTGGTGATGCTTTGTCCATTCATCGGCATCAAAGCCATTGGCAGGATATGCCGCAATAGCTGCATTGATTGGATCTGAAAATGGCGCACCTACAACAGTTGCATCTAGCAAAGCTGCTTCGACTTTATAGATTGCTGTGTAATCAGAAACCATCTGATCTGTTACTTCGCCGAAAGTAACAATGCGCGTAACTGATGCGATTAAACCTTTGCGCTTTGCACAAATTGAGGCTGCTACTCGATTGCCAACAACTGCATCAGTTGGCAATGGGTGCCTAAATGCGTGCACACGTTCTTGGCCTGCAACACCTAAGAAAGCGATTTCTAAATCTGCCTGCCATAAGGAATGAGTAATTAATCCTGCAACATCAATTTCGCGGTCTGAACTTTCTACCTGCTTCATTGCATTTCCTAAAGCAACTGCAGCATCGACACATATTTCTTTGAATCGAGCAAGATCTGAATCAATTAGAGATGCCCGAATCATTTCAACTTCGATACCCAAATCAATTCGGTCAGCACCTGGTTGATCACTTCCAACTTTTGGCCCTGTTGGAAGAAGTGGATCTCGGCCTTCAGTCCACTTAATTGTTTTTACCGTTACCTCGCTAGGTAATTCTTCGGCAATTAATCGAGGTGCTTCAACAACATTTGTAATTGCTGTCGCAGAATCCTGCGTGATGATTAAATCAAAGCAAGCCATATCGATGGTCGTTGGCACATGAGCACGACCTGCAATAGCCCAGGCAAGGTTTGGATTACGGCGCAGAACAAAGCTATCTAGTCCTTTTTCCGTCATCAGTTCGCGAAGTGGCTGAAGGCGTTGATTAAAGTCGCTCATAGTGGCAATTCTATTCCCCACTCCTTGCGAACAAGGTCAAAGGCCGGTGGGATAGAAGAATTCACTTGAACTGCAGAGGCTGCCCATCGGGTCGCCATCAATAAGCATTGTGAGGGATCTAATTCGTTTGCTAAGGCTGCCAAATAGCCAGAAATGAATGCATCCCCCGCGCCAGTTACATCGATTGCATCGACTTTCAAGGCTGACTGTTCAAGCTTCTGTTTCTTTGAATAGTATCGAGCACCATTGAGGCCATCGGTTAAAACAATCTCATCAAAACGATCTAAGTGATCTTCTGGATTCACGCCACTTGGAATGTCTGAGACCGAACCAATAGCCAAATGTGCATGGCTAACATTTGCATCCACTAATGCTGCTGCTCCAACCACTGTTAAACAACCTGATGTCCCTGCTCGCAGAAGGTCATTTAAAAATTCTTCTCTCCACAAAATAATGGCAACTACGTCGCCTTCTGAAAATGGCACATTGTCCATTCGTAATTCGCGCAAGTATGGCTTTGTCATCGAAATGATTGTGCGCTCAGCTTTGTCATCGATCAAAATAAGAGCGTTCGAGGTTGGTCCATCTATTTCTGTGATGATTGAATACTTAATCTCGCTCTTATCCAAGACTTTACGTAATTTCTTTCCATTGTCGTCATTACCCAGGTAGCCAACAAAGTTTGTTTCTACTCCGGTGGTACACAGCCCTAATGCAACATTGGCAGAAGTACCACCTGTTCTTTCTACAGTTCTAATTGAGTTCATAAAAGTTCCTGGTGTTGGGAACTTTTCAACATACACAACGGTGTCAATTGCTATCGGTCCTTGAACCCAAACTCTTTTACTCATGAATTTTTACCAACATTTCTGCACAAGCCATTAAATCTTCCTCAACTTCATCCCAAGCAACATCCTTAATCCACGGGATTGAATAGAAATCTGCTTTCTCCGGCCATCTAGCGGCAAACAGTGCCCCAGATAGAGCTGCGACAGTATCTGTGTCTCCACCTAATGAACACGCTAGTGCAAAAGCTTCAGCACAATTATTCGCCTTATTCACAACCCAAACAACTGCTTGCAAAGTCTCAAGTGGATCCAAAGAGATACCAGATGCTGGTGGAGTCCAATTTGCGTAATCAGGGAGATCTTCACCAGCAAATAAACCTGCTGCAATTTGTGCGCACTCAATCGCTTTTGGAGATTTATGAGTTACTTCCACTAGGGCCTTAATCCACTCATCGCGATTTTGATTCAAGTACAAACCGCAAAGTGCGGTTCGCATGATTGCGCCATTGGTCTCACCAATGACACCACGCTCTCCTGATTTAACCTCTAACCCAAGTGCAGTACGTGTTGTTGGACCAAGTCCACGCAGTCTAGGAACAGCCTTGTGCAACTGGATTAAGAAATTTTCGGCAGCTTCTTCTGGTGAAGATTTTTTTAGTGACTGAATTGTTAAGACAGAGAGCAAAGTGTCATCGCTTACCCCGCCTAGTGGCCATCCCTCTTTCGGTAACAATTTCTGAGGAATAACTTCTGGAGTATCTTCCATGAATTCGTAGAAAACTCCGAAGGCATCACCTGCTGCATAGGCCAATAGCGGCGTAGCAATCTTAGGAAATTCTCTCACTACAGGCGTCCGGCTTGATGTACCCGCTTTAGAAACTCTTGCGTCTTTGGATTCTGAGGGTTATGCAGTACCTGTTCGGCAGTTCCACGTTCGACAATATTGCCTGATTCAAGGAAGCAAACCTCATCCGCAACTTGAGTAGCAAATCCCATCTCGTGGGTTGCAAGAACCATTGTCATTCCATCGCTCTTTAAATCACGAACGGCACTTAGTACCTCATTAACCAAAACAGGGTCTAGCGCAGATGTGATTTCATCAAGCAGTAGTAAGCGAGGGCTTACCGCCAACGAACGGATAATTGCGACACGTTGCTGCTGTCCCCCACTAAGGCGATCGGGATATTGATCTGCTTTATCAGCTAGATCAAAGCGCTTCAGCAGATGCATCGCGTGGGTATTTGCTTCATCCTTACTCTTGCCATGAACTTTGATCGGCGACAAGGCGATGTTTTCTAAAACGGTTTTGTGCGGAAATAGATTAAATGATTGAAAAACCATTCCCAGTCGGCGGCGAACTTCATCTGCATTTATAAGAGGATCTGAAATTTCTTTTCCATCAAGAAAGATTTGTCCATCATCGATTGATTCCAGCAAGTTAATGCAACGAAGCAATGTTGATTTACCTGACCCTGATGCGCCAATCAAAACAGTTGCTGTGTGCTCTGGAACTGTCAGGGATAAATCCTTTAGAACAAGCTCGGCCCCAAAAGATTTACGAATATTTACTAGCTCTAGGACATTACTCATTAAATCGCACCTTCAGAGTTCTGAGCACTGGTGCGTTGTCTAATTACTCTATCTGTGTAACGAGTCAAAGGAATTGTTATAAGCAAGAACAAGATTGCTGCTACAACATATGGGGTGTAATTAAAGGTACGGCTGGCATTGATTTGGGCTGCTCGAACCGCATCTGTCACGCCTAAGATGGAAACAAGACCGGTGTCTTTTAACAGCGAGACAAAATCATTAAGAAGTGGTGGAACTACCCGGCGAATTGCTTGCGGCAAAACTACAAAGCGCATGGTCTGCCCTGAAGTCAAACCTAGCGAACGTGCAGCTGCGCGTTGACTTGGGTGGATAGATAAAATTCCACTTCGAATAACTTCGGCGACGTAGGCAGAGTAAGTAAGTACTACTGCAACTGTGCCCAAGAAGATTACGTTGCTTGAAATGCCGGTCAGACCAAGTGCCGGAACGCCAAAACCAACTAACAAAATGATCAAGATAAGTGGTGCACCACGGAAGATGTCCACGTAGGCGGTAGCTAAAAATCTAAATGGAGTAAGCGCTGGGGATTTCGTTGTGCGCATCAGCGCTAGACCTAAAGCAATAACTCCAATTGCTGCTCCCCCGATGAAGGTGAGTTGCAAGTTAATCCATAAACCCTTTATGACTGTTGGAAAAACCTCTTTGCCGTATTCAATATCAAAGAAAGTTGTTTTAACTGTTTCCCAACCTGGGCTTGTTACAAGAATTAAAAACAATGTGCCAAGTACAAAAATGGAAGAAGCCGCAGCAATACTTGCTTGCTTGCGGCTTATCGCGCGCCGAGACTTGCGGCGTTCTAATTCACGTGAGCTTGGCGACCACGCAGAGCTTTGCTTCTCTGACATGGTCGCCAAACTACCGTCTTTACTTCTTAGTTCCTATTAAGGCTTCAATACAGGAGCGCCAGCATCAGTTGCTAGCCACTTCTCTGTAATTGCTGCCAAAGTGCCATCTGCAGTGATTGCATCAACTGCGCCAGACACGCATGAAGTTAGCTTGCTGCCCTTAGTTAGCAAGAGACCGAACTGGTCTCCTGAACCTGTTGATGGCAACTGTCCTACGATAATTCCGTTTGGAACTTCAACTCCTGATAGGTAGAAAGCAGTTGGTAGATCTACTACTAGACCATCGATCTGCTTGTTCTTCAGTGCTGAAACACCCGCTGCGTTGTCATTGAATACCTGAGGTGTTGAACCGATCTGGTTTTCAATTGCATCAAGTGAAGTTGTTCCAACTGCTGCGCCAAGCTTTGCTCCCTTGAGTTCTGCAAGAGTTGTCTTTCCTTCGATCTTGCTTCCCTTGAATGAAACGATTGCCTGTGGTGCCGTGTAGTAAGGAGATGAGAAATCAACAGCATTCTTGCGCTCTTCTGTGATTGAGAATTGCTGCAAGTTGAAGTCGAAGTTCTTTTCTCCTGGTGTCACAGCTGAATCAAATGTTGTACGAACCCATGTGACATCTGCTGCATCAAATCCGAGTTGCGTAGCAACTGCGTATGCAACTGCACCTTCAAAACCATTTCCGGTTTGTGGTGCATCATCAATAACCCATGGGTAGTAAGCAGGCTCGCCTGTTGCAATTGTTAGCTTGCCTTCAGTAACTGTTGCAAGATCTGCCTTTTCACATGATGCTGATTCAGATGTTGCTGAATCTGAAGATGAACATCCTGAAAGTGTTAACGCTGCTGCAATTACAACAGCTGTAAATATTCCGAAACGCTTGTTCAACGTAATCTCCTAAAGTGTCAGGGGATCATCACTAACTAAACTAACTAGATCAGAACAGTTAGTTAGACCCACGCTTGCCGATGATGGTGGCTATCGGCCTGGTCTTCACCCGGAGCACCCCGCCGCGGTGGAGGGTTGCCGTCCAGTTAGCCGGGGCTTAATGCTGGAACTCGTGACCACTGCAAATATTATTGGTGGGTATGCCAGTTGTCGACTTGCAAATTAGATGCAACAAAGAAGCTGGTGGCGGGTGAAGGATTTGAACCTTCGAAGGCAGAGCCGGGGGATTTACAGTCCCCTCCCATTGGCCGCTCGGGCAACCCGCCAAGGTCGAACAAGTAGTGCGGCAATTATGGATAGTGCGAGGGGAAAGGATACCTTAGGTAGGTACACGCACAAAATGCGTTTTTAGAGTGAAGGAGCCACCACCATGGCAGCAGATGCAAGTTTTGACGTAACCTCCAAGATCGACCGCATGGAGCTCGATAACGCCATTAATCAGGCGGTCCGCGAGATTGAGACCCGCTTTGATTTCAAAAACACAGGTTCAAAGATTGAACTTGAAGGCGAAAAGGTTTTGATTGAAGCAGATACTGAAGAGCGCGCAAAGGCGGCTTTAGATGTTGTGAAAGACAAGATGATTAAGCGTGGAGTTTCACTGAAGCATTTAGATGCCGGTGCGCCACAACTATCAGGAAAGATTTACAAAATTGCTGCACCTTTGAAGGAAGGCATTTCAACTGAGAATGCCAAGAAGATTGCAAAGATGATTCGTGATGAAGGTCCAAAATCTGTAAAGACACAGATCCAAGGCGATGAACTTCGTGTTACTTCAAAGAGCCGCGATGATCTGCAAGAAACAATGGCCATGATTAAAGATGGTGGCTGGGATTTTGCGGTTCAGTTTACGAACTTTAGATAATTGAGTAAAAATAAGCTCGGACTTTTATTCGGAGTAAGTGCATACTCTTTATGGGGCGCATTTCCTTTGTACTGGCCGCTGCTTGAACCAGCCAGTCCTCTAGAGATTGTTTCTCACCGTGCTGTTTGGACATTAGTTTTTTGCTTCATTGTGCTGGCTGCCACTAAAGCGCTGAAGTCAACTCTTGTAACTTTGAAACGTCCAACAGTTGCGATCAAACTCTTTCTTTCTTCCCTTTTGATTTCCATTAACTGGCTGGTCTACATCTGGGCTACAAATAATGAGCACGTAGTAGAAGCTTCGCTGGGGTACTACATCAACCCTCTGATTATTATTGGTTTTGGAGTTATCTTCCTAAAGGAAAAGATGCGGCCACTACAGTGGGCGGCGGTTTCAATTGCAACCCTTGGAGTCTTGGTTTTAACTTTTGATTACGGTCGCTTGCCATGGATCGCACTAGCGCTAGCCGTTTCATGGGGCAGCTATGGATTGATAAAGAAGCAGCTAGGTCTGGGAGCTCTTGAAGGATTAGCAATTGAAACCTTCATTTCTAGCTTTTTCTACCTGGCGTACCTGGTTTACATAGGTAATCAAGGCACCGGTCAGTTTGGCCAGAGTTGGGGCTTAACAGTTCTACTTATTAGCGCTGGAGCGGTAACTGCAATTCCGCTTCTATTGTTTAATGGCTCAACTAACAGACTTCCCTTTACAACGATTGGTTTACTGCAATACATAACCCCAACGCTTCAATTTTCTATAGGTGTGTGGGTTTTAAATGAGGATATGCCAACAGCACGTTGGATTGGTTTCTTGATTATTTGGGCAGCGCTGGTGACTTTAGCTATTGATTTAATCAGATCAAGCAGAACGGTCGATAACAGCGTCGCATAGCGACATCAAAGCACCGGTTGCATCATTGATTGGCAATGGACCCAGCGCACCACGAGCTTCTTTTGCAACTTGAATCAATTGCTGACGAGATTCATCTAGCGCTTTGTGATTGCGAAGCGCAACCAATACTTCCTGAACCGTTGTTTCATCTTCAATTGGAGCGCTCAGTAATCGCTTGAGTTCGGCATCTGAAGAATCAGTAGATCTCATGACATTAAGAGTTACTAATGTTGGAACACCTTCACGCAAATCTGTTCCTGGAGTTTTACCAGACTGATTTGATTCACTTGCAATATCAATAACATCATCTGCTAGTTGGAAAGCAACACCAATTTTTTCACCAAATACAGTAACTGTGTCGGTAATGGCAGCAGGTGCTCCAGAAATCATTCCGCCGTAACGTGCAGAAGCTGCAATTAGGGAACCTGTCTTATCTGCAACAACCTTTAGGTAATGTTCTAAAGGATCTTGTCCAGGGTTTGGACCCTGGGTTTCCATGATCTGGCCAATCACCAAACGCTCAAATGTTCGGGCTTGTAAGCGAACTGCTGCAGGACCAAGATCGGCTAATAGATCTGATGATTTCGCAAAGAGAAAATCTCCAGTCAAAATCGCAATTGTGTTTCCCCAACGCATGTTGGCACTTTCGACTCCGCGACGAAGTGGTGCTTCATCCATAACATCATCGTGATACAAAGTTGCCAGGTGTGTGATTTCGCAGGCAACCGCGGCAGCTATAACGCCTTCAGTATCTGGATCACCATATTGCGCAGTTAAAAGGGTCAATAACGGGCGTAAACGCTTGCCGCCAGCTGCAACAAGATGGTGGGCGGTTTCATCTACAAATGGATACTCACTACGTGTGTGGCTTCGCAGAAGTGATTCCACTTGTGCCATTTGGCTTATTAACTGCGTCTCTAAAGCTGGCGCAACATTGGGAATGCCAAATGTGGACATTAGCGAATGAAGATAGCTAGTTCGGTAATGAAATCAAGTACTGGCGCTGGATAAACACCCAATACCAACGTGATTACCGCCGCGATAACAATTGTTGCGCGGGTAAGAATTGATGGAATTTCAACTGCAGTTCCATCTTCGACTGCATCTGTAAAGAACATCAAGACAATAACGCGGATATAGAAGAATGCCGCAATCGCACTTGAAAGCACACCAGTGATAACTACTGCGGTTGCACCATTCTCATATGCAGCTGAAAAGATGGAAAACTTTCCGATGAAACCACTTGTAAGCGGAATTCCAGCAAAGGTAAGTAAGAAGAGCGCGAAAGCAGATGCAGCAAATGGCGAACGTTTTCCAAGACCTTTCCAACGATTCAAATCTGTAACTTCACCTGATGAATCGCGAACCAATGTCACAACTGCAAATCCACCGACTGTTGCTACACCGTAGGCAAACAAATAGAAGATTGTGGCATCTAGTCCAGCTTTGTTAAGGGCGATGATTCCAGATAGCAAGAAGCCCGCATGAGCAATTGATGAATAAGCCAACATACGCTTTACATCGCGCTGTGAAATCGCAACAAGTGAACCCAAGAGCATGCTGGTGATTGCGATCGCAGAGATAACTGGATTCCAGGACCATTCTGCATTTGCAAAAACTGTGTAATAAATTCGAAGCATGGCACCAAATGCTGCGACCTTGGTTGCCGCAGCCATGAACGCTGTGATTGGAGTAGGTGCGCCTTGGTAAACATCGGGTGACCAAGAATGGAATGGAACCGCGCCAACCTTAAAGAGCAAACCAACAGTTAGGAAAGCCATGCCAATTAGCAATAGAACATCATTTCCACTGCCGCCAACTACGGATTCACGAATTCCCGCGAAGGTAAGTGAGCCTGAATAACCATACAAATACGCTGCTCCGAAGAGGAAAAAGGCGGATGCAAACGAACCAAGCAAAAAGTACTTAAGCGCTGATTCTTGCGAGGCCAATCGGCGTCTGCGAGAGAGTCCTGCCATTAAGTACAGAGGTAGTGACAACACTTCTAGGGCAACAAAGAGCATGATCAAATCACTTGCGATTGGGAAGATCATCATTCCGGCAACAGCAAAGGTAGTTAGTGGATAGACCTCAGTTACCTGATTTCCAGCTTGGGCTGCTTCTCGCTCTTCATCTGAACCAGGTAGTGCAGCTGCAAGCGGTGTGAAATGTTCGACATCTGCGATCAAGAAAATTGAAATGATTGCAATTATTAAAATTGTGCCTTGAAGCAAAACTGCAGAGCCATCAATTACTAATGAACCCATTGCAGGAGTTAACGATTCTTCTCCCCGAATTCGCCAGACCTGCATCAATGCCAGCATAAATGTGCCAAGAGAAAGAGTTAACTGAACAACTGGGCGAAGTGCTCTCGAGACGAAGGCCTCTACAAGAACGCCGATAAGTGCTCCACCAAGCACAATCAAGATTGGTGATAGCAGTGTGTAATTAAGAACTGGTGATGTAAATGTCATTACTTGCTCCCATTACTTGGTACAGGATCGGTGAATCCCATTTGTGAAACCACATTTTTAGCTGCCGGATTAATTACATTCAACAGTGGCGATGGGTAGAAGCCCAACACAACAATGATTGCGACGACCGGGGCGATTGCTAACTTCTCACGAAGATTGAGATCTTTGAGATTCTCATTTCCAGCAGTTGTAGGGCCGTGTAAAGCCTTTTGCACTGGAATCAAGATGTACAAAGCAGCCAAAACAATTCCGAAGGTTGCAACGATTGCGTGAATTGGGTAGCGCGTAAATGTTCCAACTAGAACTAGGAATTCACTAACAAAACTGGAAAGTCCTGGTAACGCCAGCGATGACAAACCTGCAATAAAGAAGCTCCACGCCATTACTGGAGTGATTCTTTGTAAGCCACCAAAATCTGCGATCGTTGAAGATCCACGGCGGGCAATCATCCAGCCAGCAACTAGGAATAGCGCTGCAGTGGAGAATCCATGGTTAAACATGTACAAAATAGCCCCACTTTGAGCTTGGCTCGTCATCGCAAAGATACCCATAGTGATGAAACCGAAGTGAGAGATCGATGTGTAAGCAATCAAGCGCTTAATGTCTTTTGCACCAATTGCTAAGAAAGCGCCGTAAATAATGGATATAACGGCCAAAATCATAATCACCGGTGTAAATGTTTTGCTTGCATCAGGGAACAAAGTGAGGCAGTAACGGATCATTCCGAAAGTACCAACTTTATCTAGTACGCCAAGCAAAAGAACTGATGTTCCGGGAGTCGCAGATTTGGCAGCATCTGGCAACCAGGTATGGAACGGCCATAACGGAGCCTTGATCGCAAAGGCGATGAAGAAGCCAAGGAATAGTAAATTCTGAGTTGTAGAACTCATCTCAAGTTGTGACAACTTATCCAAATCAAATGTGTGTCCACCTTGCGCACCTGACATGACATAGAGGGCAATTATCGAAGCAAGCATCAGCAATCCACCGAATAGTGAGTACAGCAAGAACTTAACTGCTGCGGCCGAACGCTCTGCAGTGCCGTATCCACCAATCAGGAAGTAGACCGGAATCAACATTGCTTCGAAGATTACATAGAACAAGAAAAGATCGGTTGCTGCAAATACACCGATCATCATTGTCTCAAGGACAAGAATTAAAATGTAGAAAGTTTTGACCCTCCAACGACCACCATGGGCTTCATCCCAGCCAGCAAGCACAACGATTGGCGCAAGAATTGTTGACATCAAAATCAAGACAAGTGCAATTGCATCTACACCTAGTGCAAAGTTAATTCCAAAACTTGGAATCCATTCGTACTTTTCGACAAACTGCAGACCAACATTGTCACGCTGGAAACCAACCGCCATCGCGATCGTTACAGCCATAACAACAAGAGTCGTTCCTAAAGCAGCTTGCTTGGCAGCTTTCTCATTGCTCTTTGGAAGCGCAGCAATAATTGCCGCTCCCGCCAAAGGCAAAAGCATTAACAGCGATAACCACTTCATTACTAAACCACCACCCAAATAGCTGCGATAAGCGCAATTGCGCCCACCAAAATCATTGCTGCATAGCTTCGAACGTAACCATTTTGAAGACCTCGCAGGGCTGAACCTGAACTCATGGCTACCTGTCCAACGCCACGAACTGCGCCATCAACAACGGCTTCATCAGTTGCAACCAATGTAGTTGTCAAGGCTTGTCCTGGGCGCATGAAGACCGCTTCATTGAATCGGTCCTGCAGCAAGTCTTGACGAGCAATCTTGGTAAAGACTGAAACATCTTCTGGCGCCGTTGACGCAACTTCACTGCGCGCATACTTAAAGTAAGCGATCGCTACTCCGATGGACACCATTGTTAAGGCAAGTGCAGAAACCACAATTGGCTCTAGTAGGTGCTTCTGGTATTCCTCGCTGTGATTAAACAACGGATGTAGCCAGTTTTCTAAAGCATCGCCGCGATGTAATAGGTATCCAGATGAAACTGAACCAATTGCAAGAATTGCCATTGGAAGCCACATTAGCCATGGAGATTCGTGTGGGTGAGCATCTTCGTCCCAGCGCTTTGTTCCGGTAAAGGTAAGAATCATTACGCGAGTCATATAGAAAGCGGTAATTGCTGCACCAATCAAAGTGGTGATTCCAAGAATAATTCCCTTGGCTCCACCTGCATCAAATGCAGTTTCAATGATCATGTCTTTGGAATAGAAACCAGCAAATGGTGGAACACCCAAAATTGCCAGATATCCAAGACCGAAAGTTACAAAAGTAATTGGCATGAATTTACGAAGTGCACCGTATTTGCGCATATTTACTTCGTCATTCATTCCATGCATTACAGAACCTGCACCCAAGAACATTCCAGCTTTAAAGAAACCATGTGTCAGCAAGTGCATGATTGCAAATGCATATCCAACTGGACCTAATCCAGCAGCCAAGGTCATGTAGCCAATCTGTGACATTGTTGAAGCTGCCAGCGCTTTCTTAATGTCGTCTTTAGCGGTACCGATTACTGCACCGAACATCAAAGTTATTGCTCCAACAATCACAACCAGTAGCTGCGCAGTTGGAGCGGCATCAAATACAAAGTTTGAACGAGTAATTAAGTAAACGCCTGCTGTAACCATTGTTGCAGCGTGAATAAGGGCTGAAACTGGTGTTGGTCCAGCCATCGCATCGCCCAACCATGCCTGCAATGGGAACTGAGCAGACTTACCTGCTGCAGCAACCAGAAGCATGATTCCCATACCTGTCAACGCTGCTTCAGAAGTGTTACTTACCTGCTCTTGAACTCCAGCAAAAGAAACTGTGCCCATAGTCGCAAAAGCGATCATGATCGCAAAGGACAATCCCATATCGCCAACGCGGTTCATAACAAAAGCTTTTTTAGAAGCGGTTGCATATGCAGGCTTCTGGTTCCAGAAACCAATTAATAGGTACGAGGCAAGACCAACGCCTTCCCAACCCACATAAAGACTGAGGTAACTATCGCCAAGCACCAAAACCAACATCGCTGCAATAAACAGGTTTAGGTAAGCAAAGAAACGACGACGATCCTTGTCGTGTGACATGTATGAGATTGAATAAATGTGGATCAAAGTTCCAACGCCAGTAATCAAAAGCACGAAACAGATTGAAAGCTGATCAAGCAGCAAGCCTGCATCAACTTTGAAATCTCCAACGTTGATCCACTCAAAAAGCTTTTGCGAAACAGGGCGTTGCTCCGTTGGGCGGTCCAGCATCAACATCAATTGATAAAGACCGACTCCAAATGCTGAAGCCGACATCGCAGTTCCAAGTAGGTGTCCCCACTTGTCAGTGCGACGTCCTCCTAGAAGAAGTAGTGCTGCACCTGCCAATGGCAGAGCAATCAAATAAATCAATGAGGTTGAAGTAGTCATGGTTATCGCTTCAACAAACTTGCATCATCAACAGATGCTGATTGGCGTGATCGGTAAATGGCCACGATGATTGCTAGACCAACTACTACTTCGCAAGCCGCAACAACCATTGTAAAGAAAGCCATAACCTGGCCATCTAGGTTGCCGTTGATTCGTGAGAACGTTACTAATGAAAGGTTTGCTGCGTTGAGCATCAGTTCAATGCACATGAAAACTACGATTGCATTGCGACGTACTACAACACCGACAGCTCCGATAGTGAAGAGAAGTGCTGAAATATAAAGATAATTGGAGGCGTCCATTACTTCTCCTCCTCAATCTGGGTGTTTACTTCAGAGAGATCAAATTTCTTGTAATCCAACATATCTCCGCGAGCTTCAAGGCTTGCGTTTACAGATGTTGGTGCGGGAGTTCCATCTGGAAGAAGTGCTGGTACATCTACCGCGTTGTGACGAGCGTAAACACCAGGACCTGGAAGTCCGGCTGCACTTGCTAATGACTTTCCGCGGAAACGATTAATTGAAAGCTGACGCTGAGTTGGGCGGGCCGTAGTGCGTTGCGTATGCGCAAGCACCATCGCACCCATCGCTGCTGTGATCAGCAAGGCTGAGACAACTTCAAATGGAAAAACGTAAGTTGAGAAAAGCTCCATCGCGATTCCTTCAACATTGCCGTTGGTATTTGCTCCAGATAATCCAATGGCATCGCGGCCTAAAGTTGCGCGTCCCAATAGTGCGACCATCAATCCACCAAAACCAACTGCGGCTGTGATCGCTATTGGTCGAAGACCTGCAATTGTTTCAGTGAGTGAATCTGATGAATCAACACCAACCAGCATCAAAATGAAGAGGAAGAGCATCATTACCGCGCCGGTGTAAACAACAATCTGGACAATTCCAAGGAAGACCGCATCTTGTGCAATATAAAAAATTGCCAAAACAACCATTACAAATGCCATCAAGATTGCTGAATGAACAGCTTTCTTAACAAGGAGCATTCCAAGAGCTGCAACAACAGCCATCGGTCCAAGAATCCAAAACATAACCGCTTCGGGTTTAGCTGTTTGGCCGACTTCTAAAGCTAACTGCATCATGACTGAATATCCCCCGGATTTTTAGCCTGTGATGGGTGTGCACCCTTCACATCACCGTTGTAATAGTTTGTATCGTTCATATCTGGGTACATTGGATGCGGCGGCATAAGCATTCCCTGGCGCAATGGAGCCAATAGATCTTGCTTTTCAAAGATCAACTTTGCTCGAGTGTCATCGGCAAGCTCGTACTCATTTGTCATTGTTAATGCACGTGTTGGGCACGCTTCGATACACAATCCGCAGAAAACGCAGCGCAGGTAGTTAATTTGATAAACCTTGCCGTAGCGCTCACCCGGAGACATACGATTCTCTTCAGTATTGCTTTCACCTTCGACGTAAATCGCATCTGCTGGACATGCCCATGCACACAGTTCGCAACCAATGCACTTTTCTAAACCATCTGGGTGACGATTTAACTGGTGGCGACCATGGAAACGCTCTTCAGTTGGTGCTTTAACTTCAGGGTATTCAACGGTCAAAGGCTTCTTGAACATCGTTGAGAAAGTAACCCAAAATCCCTTCATGGCACCCAAAAAGCCCACGGGCGGAGTTTGTTCGACTTCATAAAATTCAACATCGTTAATTCCAAGATCTTTTGGCTTTAACGGTTCGAGGTTTTCAGCCACGGTCGCCTCCTGTGTTTTTTGAGACATTAATAGTTGAAACCTCCATAGGTAATGAAGGCACAGCAAACGATGGCGCCTCTTTATTGTCGCCATCGGGTACAGCTGCTTCTTTTCTCTTCTTTGAATTCTCAAAGCCAATATTTGCCGCCATGATCAGAACAACAACAGTGCTTGCAAAGGCGATAACAACTGATCTAGGTGCACCCTGAAGTGAAAGAACACGCAAGGTTGCAACTACCAAGATCCAAAGGATCGAAATAGGAATTAAAACTTTCCAACCAAACTGCATGAACTGGTCATAACGAAGGCGTGGAAGTGTTCCGCGTAGCCAAACGAATACAAAGAAGAATGTAATCACCTTGGCAAAGAACCACACCGCGGTAAACCAGCCACCAAGCCAAGCTTCAGTAAAGCCAAGCCCTGGAGGCGCTTTGTAGCCACCAAGGAACAAGGTGGTTGCAAGTGCAGAAACAGCCACAATATTTACATATTCGGCCAAGAAGAAGAGCGCAAACTTTAATGATGAGTATTCAGTGTGGAATCCGCCAACGAGTTCACCTTCTGCTTCTGCTAGGTCAAATGGAGCACGGTTAGTTTCGCCAACCATTGAGATCGCATAGATAGCAAAGGATGGGAAGAGAACGACTGCAAACCACCAGGAAGATTGAGCAGCAACAATTTCAGATGTTGACATTGAACCTGCGTAAATAAACACCGCTACAAGTGAAAGGCCCATCGCAATTTCATAGGAAATTACTTGAGCACTTGAACGAAGACCACCAAGAAGTGGGTATGTCGAGCCTGAAGACCAACCAGCCAAAACAATTCCATAAACACCGACTGATGCAACTGCCAAGATGTAAAGAACTCCAACTGACAAATCTGTTAACTGCATAGCTGTTTGACGACCAAACAAATTAACTTCACCAGTAATTGGGATAACAGCAAAGGCCATAAAGGCTGCAGTTACGCTAATGATTGGTGCGATAACAAAGACAATTTTGTCAGCAGCTGTAGGAATAATGTCTTCCTTAAGCGCAAGCTTTACGCCATCAGCTAGAGATTGAATCAAACCAAATGGACCTACACGGTTTGGCCCGGGACGTTGCTGCATGCGTCCAACGATGCGACGCTCTCCCCAGACAGACATCAAGGTTAGTAATACGCAGATCGCGAAAACAATCAGGGCTTTGACTGCAATCAGCCAACCTGGATCTCCTGCAATTAGTTCTGCATTTGTCATGCCTTCACCACCGTAACTACTGCGCCATGTGCGACGCCTAGGTTTACCAATAATTGAGAACCACGTGAGTTACGTGGCGCCCAAACAGCATCGTCATGAATATTTTCAACAAGCGCTGAAAGTGTTACTGAACCTTGCGCAGTTGAAATCTTTACTTGATCCCCATCAACTACACCCATTGCTTGAGCACGCTTTGGAGAAATAACCGCAACGGTTCTGCGAGCAGTTCCTGCTAAGTGCTCTTCGCCTTCTTGTAAGGTTCCCAGATCTAACAGGCGACGCCATGAAGTGATTAATGCCTGATCCGCGTTAAGTGCAGGTTGTGCCTGTGCAGAAACGGAATTCAGGGTTGCGCGTGCACCATCCCATTTTCCAAGAGCTGCAATTTCCTTAGCTGCTGCAGTTACTGTTCCGAGATTGAGCGAGATTCCCATCTCTTCGGCAATCATCGAAAGAATTCTCAAGTCACTGCGATTGAGTGAATCAGCAACTGCTGCATCAAAAGAGCGAGCACGGCCTTCCCAGTTAAGGAAAGAACCAGACTTTTCAGTCACTGCCGCTACTGGAAGTACAACATTTGCTCGGGCGGTAACCGCACTTGGTGCGATTTCTAGTGATACAACAAATGCTTTATCTAGCGCAGAAAGTGTTGCTTGACTGTTATCGCTATCCAGTGGATCTACTCCACCGACAAGCAACGCACCGATCTGACCCGCGTTAACTGCATCAATGATTTGTGAAGTTGAACGACCAATTTCAGCTGGAATAGTTTTTGTGTTCCATGCAGCTGCGATATCAACGCGAGCTGCTGCATCAGTAATCGGACGTCCGCCTGGCAAAAGATTTCCAATTGCGCCAGCTTCGATTGCACCACGTTCGCCTGCGCGACGTGGAATCCAGGCAAGCTTTGCACCAGTTGCATCTGCAAGTGCTGCAACTGCGCTCAAAGCACCAGCACTTTCCGCTGCGCGTTCTCCAACCAGAATCACTGATTTATCAGTTAACTTCTGGGCTGCAATTGCTACTGCTTCTTGTCCTGGGGCAACCTTTACAAACTCTGCCTTTAGTTTGTCTACCGCGATAGATTCCTTGGTACCGATTGAAACTACCTTTAACGCACGCTTGCGGAACTGCTTATTAATACGCAAGAAAACAATTGGTGACTCTTCTTCTGGCTCAAAACCAACGAGCAGAATTTGATCAGCCTTATCGATGTCACGGTAAGTTGTAGCTGAACCAACTACACGTGCGGCAATGAATTCGCGTTCTTCATCTGATGAAAGACGGGCACGGAAATCAATGTCATTTGTTCCCAAGGCAACGCGCGCAAACTTGCTATATCCGTACGCATCTTCATGTGTTGCACGTCCACCAACAAGGACTGCAGCTTTCGCAGACTTAAGACCTTCGGCAGCAACTGCTAGGGCTTCTGGCCATGATGCTTCAATTAATTCACCTGCGGCATTACGAATCATTGGAACCTTTAGGCGATCAACAGCTGTTACATACTTAAATGCCCAACGACCCTTATCGCAGTTCCACTCTTCGTTAACTGATGCATCTTCGCCAGCTAAACGACGCAAAGTCTTTCCACGACGAACATCTGTGCGCATGTCACAACCAGATGCACAGTGCTCGCACGCAGATGGCGTTGACACTAAATCAAATGGACGTGCACGGAAACGGTATGCAGCGCCAGTAAGTGCTCCTACTGGACAGATCTGAACTGTGTTTCCAGAAAAGTAAGACTCGAATGGTTGGTTCTCGTAAATACCAACTTGCTGCAATGCACCGCGCTCATTCAAAGTAATGAACGGATCGCTGGCAATTTGTTCTGAAAAGCGAGTACAGCGTGCGCACAAAACACAGCGTTCACGATCAAGAAGTACTTGTGAAGAAATATTGATTGGCTTTTCAAAAGTACGCTTAACGCCTTCGAAACGGGATGCGCCTTGACCATTGCTCATTGCCTGATTCTGAAGTGGGCACTCGCCACCCTTGTCACACACTGGACAATCAAGTGGGTGGTTTACAAGCAAAAGTTCCATCACTCCACGCTGTGCTTTTTCAGCCACTGATGAAGTTAATTGGGTCTTAACAATCATTCCGGTTTCTACAGGAATTGTGCAAGAAGCTTGAGGCTTTGGAAATGCACGACCATTAATTTCAATATCAACCAAACACTGACGGCAAGCACCAACTGGATCTAGCAATGGGTGATCGCAGAAACGTGGAATTTGAATTCCTAATTGTTCTGCAGCACGAATTACAAGCGTTCCCTTTGGAACTGTAACTTCGAAACCGTCAATTACAACGGTAATCATCTCTGAAACTTCAGTACTCAACTTATGCACCTGCCCCAACAAATAGTGTTGATGCAACTGGATCAAATGGGCATGAACCATTTGTTACGTGTGCAATATATTCTTCACGGAAATACTTAATTGAAGATGTAATCGGACTTGTTGCACCATCTCCAAGTGCGCAGAATGAACGGCCCATGATGTTGTCGCAAAGGTCTAGCAACTTAGCAAGATCTGCTTCTGTTCCCTTGCCTTCTTCGAGATCACGAAGAATCTGTACTAACCACCAAGTACCTTCGCGGCAAGGTGTGCACTTTCCACATGACTCGTGCTTGTAGAACTCGGTCCAACGAAGAACGGCGCGAACTACACATGTAGTTTCATCAAAGATTTGAAGTGCTTTAGTTCCAAGCATGGAACCAGCTGCTGCTACACCTTCATAATCCAAAGGAACATCTAGATGTGCATCAGTAAACAATGGTGTTGAAGATCCACCTGGTGTCCAGAACTTCAACTTATGTCCTGGGCGAACTCCCCCTGCAAGATCTAAAATTTCACGAAGTGTGATTCCAAGAGGTGCTTCGAATTGTCCTGGATTAACAACGTGACCTGACAATGAGTAAAGCGTTGTTCCTTTGCTCTTTTCAGTTCCCATTGATTGGTACCACTCGGCACCATTCATCACGATTGCTGGAACTGATGCGATGGATTCGACGTTGTTTACAACTGTTGGACGTGCATAAAGTCCAGCAATAGCTGGGAAAGGTGGGCGTAAACGAGGCTGTCCGCGGAAGCCTTCTAGTGAATCAAGCAGCGCTGTTTCTTCACCGCAGATGTAGGCGCCGGCACCTACGTGTAGAACAACATCAATTCCATTTCCAAGAATTCCTGCTGCATATGCATCTGCAATTGCTTGATTAACGCGACGAGCAACATGCGTGATTTCACCACGAATGTAAATGAATGCATGCTTTGCGCGAATTGCGTGGCAAGCGATAATGCAACCTTCGATTAAAACGTGTGGGTTAGCCATGAGCAAAGGCGTATCTTTGCAAGTTCCTGGCTCTGACTCATCTGCGTTTACAACCAAGTAGTGATCTTTGTTATCGCCTTGCGGGATAAATCCCCACTTCATACCTGTTGGGAAACCTGCACCACCACGACCGCGTAATCCAGAATCCTTTACAAGTTGAATAACAGCATCTGGATCCATTGCTAATGCTTTTTCAGCAGCCTTGTATCCACCATGACGCTTGTAACCTTCAAGTGTGAATGAATCTTTCTCATCCCAATGCGCAGATAAAACTGGAGCTAGCTTTGTCATTACTTGCCCTCTTTCGAAAGTTTTAGGCCAAGCAATGTTGGCTCTCCGGCTTGAACACCTTCGTGTGCAAGTCCGTCATTTAAACCAGCAAGAACCGCGGATGCCTCTTTGTAAGTAACTAAACGATTTGGTCCACGAGTTGGTGGCTTTGGATTACCAGCACGCATTGAATCAACTAAATCTTTTGCAGATTCAACTGTCTGGTTGTCGTAAAATTCCCAGTTGGCCATAACAACGGGTGCGTAATCGCATGCAGCGTTACATTCGATATGTTCTAAAGATACTTTTCCATCAGCCGTAACTTCATCATTGCCAATTCCTAGATGATCCTTGAGGGAAGCAAAGATTGCATCTCCACCCATAATCGCGCACAAAGTATTTGTGCAAACACCCACGTGGTATTCACCAACTGGCGTTGGCTTGTACTGGGTATAAAAGGTAGACACAGCAGTAACTTCAGCGCTCTCTAGATCTAGCAGCTTTGCAATAACCTCAATTCCTTCATTGGTTACATAACCAGCCTTTGATTGCACGTAATGAAGCAAAGGCATGATTGCAGAACGAGAGCGTGGATAACGCTTGATGATCGAATCCATGATTTGTAGATCTTCAGATGAAAATGCCATTAGCGATCAACGCCTCCCATAACTGGATCGATCGAAGCCACTGCGCCAATGATGTCGGCAACCATTCCGCCTTCACTCATCGCAGCTGTTGCTTGCAAATTATTGAAAGATGGTTCACGGAAGTGAACGCGGTACGGCTTTGTTCCACCATCTGAAACAACTGAAGCGCCGAGTTCTCCGCGAGGAGATTCGATTGCAACGTATGCCTGACCAGCTGGAACATGGAAGCCTTCGGTGACTAGTTTGAAGTGGTGAATCAAAGATTCCATTGATGTGCCCATGATCTGGCGGATGTGATCTAGTGAATTACCAAGTCCGTCACCACCGAGTGCAAGTTGTGCAGGCCATGCAATCTTTTTGTCTGCAACCATTACTGGTGCACCTTCAAGCTTTTCTAGTTTGTTTACGCATTGTTCGATGATGCGAAGTGATTGTTCTAGTTCGTTCATACGAATCAAGAAGCGACCATACACATCACAAGTATCAGCAGTAACAACGTCGAAGTTGTAGTTTTCGTAACCGCAGTACGGTTGAAGCTTGCGTAAATCCCATGGCATTCCAGTTGATCTAAGTACCGGTCCAGTGATTCCTAGCGTTGTGCAACCTGCTAGATCTAAGTAACCAATTCCTTGTGTGCGCTTCATCCAAATTGAGTTACCAATCAGAAGCGTTGCGTTGTCTTTAAAGTTTTTGCGCATCAACTTAACGCCATCACGAATCTTGGTTAACGCACCTTCTGGAAGATCTTGCTGAACTCCACCTGGGCGGATGTAAGCCATGTTCATGCGAAGCCCAGTAATCATTTCGAAGATTTCTAGGACTGTTTCGCGGTCACGGAAAGCAAAGAACATAGGGCCCATAGCGCCTAGTTCTAGCGCACCTGTTCCCAAAGCAACCATGTGTGAAGAAATACGGTTGAGTTCCATCATCATTACGCGGATAACACTTGCGCGCTCTGGAACATCATCTGTAATTCCCAAAAGCTTTTCTACTGCAAGGCAGTAAGCGGTTTCATTATGCAAAGGTCCTAGGTAATCCATTCGAGTTACAAATGTTGTTCCCTGAGTCCAGCTGCGGTATTCCATGTTCTTTTCAATACCTGTGTGCAGATACCCAATTCCGCAACGAGCTTCGGTAATTGTTTCGCCTTCAAGTTCTAGAACTAAACGAAGCACGCCGTGAGTTGATGGGTGTTGAGGACCCATGTTGACTACTACGCGCTCTTCTTTGGTTGCGCCAATATCTTGGACTAATGCATCCCAGTCGCCACCTGTAACGGAGAAAACTTTTCCTTCGGTGGTTTCACGTGATGGTGCATATGGATCAAAAGTTGTCACTTGTAACTCCTTCTTTCACTAGGAGGTGGCGTCGTTGCGCCCTTGTACTCAACTGCGATTCCGCCAAGTGAGTAATCCTTGCGTTGTGGGTGACCTTCCCAATCATCTGGCATCAAGATGCGAGTTAAACCTGGGTGGCCATCAAAAATAATTCCAAACATGTCGAAAGTTTCGCGCTCATGCCAGTTATTGCCAGCCCAAACTTCTACGACAGATGGAATATGTGCATCTGCATCTGGAACAGAAACTTCTAAACGAATTCGCTGATTCTTTGTCATTGAAAGCAGTGGGTACACAGCGTGCATTTCGCGACCGGTTTGCTCTGGGTAATGAACACCATTAACGCCCATGCACATTTCAAACTTCAACTTGTCGCGAAGGATCATGGAAACTTCAACTAACTTTTCACGCTTTACATGAAGAGTTAATTCGCCACGATCTACAACAACGCGTTCGATTGCTTCTGAAAACTCTGGATAAGCGCGCTCTAGGTCATCGGCTACTTCATCAAAATAAGAACCGTATGGACGCTCAGAAGAGCCAAAATTAGCGGCTTGGCGAACTAATCCACCATATCCGGATGTATCTCCGGTGCCCTTTGCACCAAACATGCCATCTGCTTGATCATTAAAACTCATTACGCGAGTAAGCCCTTCATCTCATGAGTTGGCTTTGCATTCATTGCAGCAAGTTCAACTTCTTTGATGACCTGAGCGCGGTTTGCACCAAGCTTTGTATCGCTGATTTGTTCATGCAACTTCAAGATCGCATCAAGCAACATTTCTGGACGTGGTGGACAGCCCGGAAGATAAATATCAACTGGAACTACGTGGTCAACGCCTTGGACAATTGCATAGTTGTTAAACATTCCACCCGATGATGCACATGCACCCATTGCAAGAACCCACTTTGGTGCAGACATTTGATCGTAAATCTGACGCAAAACAGGTGCCATTTTGTTTGAAACACGGCCAGCAACAATCATTAGATCTGCTTGGCGTGGGGATGCACGGAAAACTTCGCCACCAAATCGAGCGATGTCGTACTTGGCTGCCGAACCAACAGCCATCATTTCAATTGCACAGCATGCAAGGCCAAATGTTGCTGGCCATAGCGAGTTTTTGCGCATATAACCTGCAAGTTTTTCAACAGTGGTTAAAACAAACCCACTTGGGATTTTCTCTTCAAGACCCATGGTTTAGTCCCATTCCAATCCGCCGCGGCGCCAAACGTACGCAAATGCAACAAAAACTGTTCCAATAAAGATTGCCATTTCAACCAAACCAAACACACCAAGAGAATCAAAAGCAACTGCCCATGGATATAAAAAGACAATTTCAATATCAAAGATGATGAAGAGCATCGCAGTTAAGAAGTACTTAACCGGAAATCTTCCACCTTCGGCAGCTTGCGGCGAAGGTTCGATTCCACATTCGTATGCATCTAACTTTGCTCGGTTGTAACGCTTTGGACCTGTCAGCGCGCCTGCAACAACTGAGAAAACTGCGAAGCCAAAGCCGATCGCCCCTATCACCAGGATTGGGATGTATGGATTGGATGTGGATATCACGGTCGAAATCCTAAGGTGGAAAGGCGTATGCCCTCGACCGCTAGCCCTTAATCCCGCTGTGAACTGCAACAACACCAAAAGTTAGGTTTTTCCAGCTGACCTGGGTCCAGCCCGCCTTCTGCATATGGGCGGCAAGGCCAGCCTGATCTGGCCAGGCCCGGATGGATTCGGCCAAATAGACATAGGCGTCAGGGTTGGAAGCGGTTCGCTTGGCAATCATCGGCAGCAGCCGCATCAAATACTCGGTATATATGGTCCGGAATGGGCGCCAGGTTGGGTGGCTGAATTCAACGACCACCATTCGACCCCCTGGCTTTGTTACCCGGCGGGCTTCGGCGAGCGCTTTGTCGAAATCTGCCGTGTTTCGCAGACCATACGAGATGGTGACAACATCAAAACGGTCCGCCTCGAAGGGCAGATTGAGGGCATCAGCCTTGGAAAAGTTCAGATACGGGCGGGCTTTGCGGCCCTGGGCCAGCATTCCCTCGCTGAAATCTGTGGCAAAAACGGTGGCCCCAGCCTTAAACAGGGGTTCTGATGAAGATCCAGGTCCTGCCGCCAAATCCAGAATCACCATTCCAGGTGCAGGAGCAATGATCTTGGTTGCCGCCTTGCGCCAAGCCTTGGTTCGACCCAAACTCAATAGATCATTTACCAAGTCATACCGCTTGGCGACTCCATCAAACATTGCCGCAACTTCATCGGGATCTTTATTCAGATTAGCGCGGGACATGCGCATATTCTCCCTTGAAGTAGGCTCATCCACAACTCAACGCCACATCAACAGCGGCATGATTTAGAGGAGAGCTTTTCCCCAATGGTTCAACTGGTTCCAGTCACGACGGCCCGCCTGGGCGAGCATTTGCCGTTGTTGGATTTACTTCCAGACACCCAGCCACTTGCATGGGTTCGAAGTGGCGAAGGTTTAGTTGGTTGGGGAACGTATGCGACAACAACAGTTAGTGGCCCACATAGATTTGCTGATGCACGTCATTGGTGGCAAAAGCAATTAGAAAAATTAACCGTAAACAACACAGTGCATGGAAGTGGAACGGGTCCAGTTTTGTTTGCCTCTTTCTCTTTTGCACCTGATGATGTTTCTGTTCTTGTAATTCCTGAAGTAGTTGTTGGAACAAAGAGTGGAAAATCCTGGATTACCTGGATCGGTTCAGATTCACAACCTGATTTGAAAACTACACCAGATCATTTTTCAAATGGAGAAATGAAATGGGATGAACAACCACAAGCCAACGAATTATGGAAAGAAAGAGTGGCAACTGCGGTTTCTCGAATTCAAAAGGGCGACTTAGACAAAGTAGTTCTGGCGCGCGACATAACTGTTACATCAAGCAAAGCTATTGATCCACGTTCTATTTTAAACAAGCTTGCGCTGGAATACCCCACAACCTGGAAGTTTGCGATCTCGGGATTAGTTGGAGCAACTCCAGAACTATTGCTACGCCTTTCAAGGGGCATGATTACTTCACGTGTTCTTGCGGGAACAATTAGCAAGACCGGCGATGATGCAAAAGATCTTGCTCTGGCAGGCTCGCTCGCCCGCTCTTCAAAAGACCTTGCAGAGCACGAATATGCAGTGCGCTCTGTTGCAGATGCCATCGAACCATTTTGTTCTTCTACAAATGTTCCTGAATCACCATTTGTGTTGCACCTGGCAAATGTCATGCACCTTGCAACAGATGTAACTGGTGCTTTAGTTGAAACGCTTTCACAGGTTGATGCTTTTACAATCTTGGAACAACTTCATCCATCTGCAGCTGTGTGCGGAACTCCACGTCCACAAGCCGCCAAGTTGATCGCTGAAATAGAGGGAATGCCACGAGGTCGCTATGCCGGACCGGTTGGTTGGATTGACGCTGCCGGAGACGGCGAACTTGGTATTGCTTTGCGCTGCGGGCAGATTAATGGAGATTCAATTCGAATTTTTGCTGGATGCGGAATTGTCGATGGTTCAGATCCTGAAATTGAGCTAGCTGAAACGTATGCAAAGTTTGCTCCAATGCGGAGCGCGCTTACATAGAGTTCAAAGATTCATAAATTGCTTTTAAGTTATCTGCATTGCTTTCACGATTTGGTACATCACAAACAACAACACTGATTCCGGAAACTGGCACTTTAACTTCAGTTTCTAAATCTTTAACACTAGAAATAACTTTTGCAGATATTCCCATTGAGTTAGCAATCTCTGCGGGGTTAAGTCCATGCGGAGTTCCAAAGACTGTTTCGAAGCCTTCTGAACCTCGTTGCGGCAAGGTTGAAAAAATACCGCCACCATCATTGTTAATCACAATGAATCGGCAATTGATCGGCTCTTTGTTAATCAAACCAGTTAAGTCAAACAAGAATGAAAGGTCGCCCAAAATTGCAATAGTTGCTTTGTGTGAATAAGCAATACCGAGCGCGGTAGAAATATTGCCATCGATGCCAGCTAAACCTCGGTTGGCATAAGTTTGAATACCGCCGCGTGGGACCGCAAAACCTTCAAGGTCTCGAATTGGCCGAGAGGATGAAACAAACAAAGCCGTTTCATCCGGAATTGCTGCGGCAATTGTTCGTGCAATGACCGCTTCATTCCAACCATCAAGTGCTGCAATCAGTTTCTTAGTTCGCTCTGAAACTTTGTTCCAGGTAGCGATCCATTCATCAGATTGGATGACACCTTGCAATTCTGGAAGCGCAGTAAAAACACGTTCAGCCTGGCGGTCGGTATCAACAGTTGCCGTGCGAGGATCCACAACATATTCAATTGGACTTAATTTAATAAAGGCGTTAATTGAACGTGAAAGAGTGGTTCGACCAATAACCAGAACCGATTGCGGAATCAAAGTGCTTCTGATTTCTTGAGAGGTTAAGAAAATTGAGGCATGGGCGATTGCATCAGGAAATGACAAAGGATCTTCGGCAATAACCGGCCAGCCAATGGCTTTTGTAAACTTGGTGATTTCTTCAACTGATAATCCTGCGCGATCGTGGCCGATGACAACAACTCCACGCGCGCCGACTAAGCGCAAGGTGCCTGCTTTGCTTCGATTCTCAAAGCTCTTTGGAGCAACCACAATCTCAGAGAGCCAGTCGGTTGAATCATCTGGAAGCAAGGGTTCATCAAATTGCAAATTTAAGTGAACAGGTCCTAAGCGCAAACTATCTAGCGGTAATTCCATTGGGTAAACCGGGCCATCAACATCTGCAAAATATCGAACCGCTTTACCAAAGATTCGAGCTTGTTCTGTAGTTTGGTTCGCACCTGTTCTACGCAACATCGCTGGGCGATCTGCAGTTAAAACAAGCAGCGGAGTATTTGTGTGGTGGGCTTCAAGAACTGCTGGGTGATAGTTGGCGACCGCTGTGCCGCTCGTGCAGACAACTGCAACAGGTCGACCAGTTGCTTTGATAATTCCTAAAGCAAAGAAGGCTGCCGTGCGCTCATCAATGCGCACATGAATTTTGATCAACTTTTGTTCGGCAGCAGCAAAAAATGCCAGTGATAAAGGCGCATTGCGTGAACCAGGTGAGACCACAACATCTGTAATTCCTGATTCAATTATTTGGCGTACGACAACGCGAGCCAGTGAGGTTGAGTTATTCACTTCAAAAGCTCCGCGGTTCTCATAATCCGATTCTTCCACCAATCGAAGCGGTCTGGTGCCACATCTAATCCGTCTAACTTTGGTTCAAACTGGGAAATTTCGATCTTTCCATCAACGATTGGCAAATGAGCGACATCAGCGGCAAGCAATGAACCAGTACCAAGGCCACAATCAAAGTTCATTTCCTTGAAAGATGCAGCGAGCATTAGTCCGTGATTGATTCCCACCGCACTTTCTAGTGCGCTTGAAACAATAACTGGCAATTTGTGATGCTCTGCAAGAGCGTGGGCACGTTTAATGCCACCCAGTGGTTGAACCTTAAGCATCAAATAATCAATTGCACCTGTTAAATCAATCTCAAAAGGGTTCGGTGCTTTGCGAAGAATTTCATCTCCCACAATTCTTACTGATGTTCTACTTTTTAATTCACGTAGTTCTTCAATAGTTGCACATGGTTGCTCTACATATTCGATCTGACCAACTAAAGTTAAAAACTCTTCAGCTTGATCAACGCTCCAAAGTCCATTGACATCAATTCGTATTTTCGCTTGTGGTTGTAGCTGCCGGATTACATTAACTCGAGCCAAATCTTCGGCTAGGTCATTGCCCACTTTTACTTTAAAAGTATTTACACCTGGAAAAGAGTCAACCATTCTGGCTAGATCTGCTGGGTCATTGAGCGCTGGAATAGTTCCATTGACCGCTACCGATGAACGATATAGCTGTGGTTGTGGTGTTGTTGCAGCTTCAATGGCACTGGCTAACCATGGGGCTGATTCAGCATCGTCATATTCAAGAAATGGGGAAAACTCCCCCCATCCATGTGAGCCTTTTATCAGTGCAACTTCACGAACAGAGATGCCACGAAAATTAGTTTTCATTGGCAGCGCAATTACGCGCAGAGTGTTCAGGAGTTGTTGATCCATAAATTAAGGACGCTTTGGGAATTTCCCGAAATCAGGCTTTCGCTTCTCTTGATACGCATCGCGACCTTCTTGACCTTCTTCTGTCATGTAAAACAAAAGAGTTGCATCGCCAGCTAATTGCTGAACGCCAGCTAATCCATCGGTTGCAGCGTTCAAACTAGCCTTTAGCAAACGCAATGCCATCGGTGAGTTGCGAAGCATTTCGCGACACCATGAAACTGTTTCTGCTTCTAGTTCGGCAACCGGCACAACAGTGTTTACTAATCCCATATCAAGTGCTTCTTGCGCACTGTATTCACGGGTCATAAACCAAATCTCACGCGCTTTCTTTTGTCCAACATGTTCTGCTAACAATCCTGCGCCATAACCACCATCAAATGAACCCACCATGGGACCTGTTTGGCCAAACTTTGCATTGTCTGCAGCAATCGTTAAGTCGCACACCACGTGTAGTACGTGTCCACCACCAATTGCCCACCCTGCAACCATTGCAACAATTGGTTTCGGAGTGCGACGAATCTGAACTTGAAGATCTAAAACATTAAGGCGTCCAATACCTTTTTTCGCCAACTTGTCTTCGCCTAAGTACCCGTCATCACCACGAACGCTGATGTCTCCACCGGAACAGAATGCTTCGGTACCTTCACCGGTAAAGATAATCACGCCAACTTCTTCATTGTCGCGCGCCAAATTAAATGCTTCGATTAATTCAATAATGGTTTGTGGGCGAAACGCGTTACGGACTTGAGGTCGGTTAATCGTGATTTTGGCAATTCCATCACCCATTTGATATCTGATATCTACGAAATCTTCTCCGCCGGGTGCGGTCACCCATTGTGGAATCTCACGGCTACCAAATTCGCGCTTGATCGGCTTGCTCACATTTCCCCCATCGTCGTTGCTAGCGATAGCCTACGACGGCAATGGATAACTCGTCACAACGAAAAATTCTGTGGGTCAGCCCTGCATGCGAAACTCCTCAATTAGCGAGGGACATCACAGCGGCTCTCGCAGGCGTTGGACCCACCCTTGGATTTGGTCAAACCGCCTCCGAATTCGCCAATCCTCAGGCCGCCGTAGTTATTGGAACATCTGGAACAACTGGTACTCCAAAGGAAGTTTCGCTTTCAGCTCGTGCTTTGTTGGCCTCTGCTCGAGCGTCCAATAAATTTATTGGAGCAAAACCCGGTGACACCTGGTCATTACTTTTACCTTTAACTCATGTGGCTGCAGTTAATGTCTTTATCCGTGCAATCGAATTAGGAACAATCCCCGTAGATCTTCGCAATCATGTTGGTCAATATCCACGCGTTGATTTCACCGCAATTGTTCCAACTCAACTTTTTAAAGCACTAAATGGCGACGAAGATTTGCTGAAGCATTTACAAAGTGCACAAAAAGTTCTTGTTGGTGGTGCACCACTATCTGCCAGTATGCGCAACCAAGCAGTTGCTGCAGGAATCAATATTGTTACAACATATGGAATGAGTGAAACATCCGGAGGTTGTGTGTACAACGGTCAGATTCTAGATGGTGTGGCAGTTGACGTTCGTGGCGGAATTATTTTTATCCAAGGAGAAGTGCTGGCGCTTAACCTTGAATTAAACAATGGCTGGTTTGAGACTAGTGATTTAGGCGAATTCATCGATGAAAAGTTGATTGTTATTGGCAGGTCAGATGATGTAATTATTACTGGCGGGGAAAATCTTTCCCTTAATAATGTCGAAAGTATTTTGAATGAGTATTTCCCAGCTATCCAATCTGCTGCATTCACCATTAATGATTCTCAGTGGGGACAAACTCTTCACCTTGCAGTTGTTGGGGACGTAGATAAAAGCAGCATCACATCAATACTTGAAAGCAAGATTGGCGCTTTTGCAAAACCAAAAGGAATTCATTTCATGAATTCGCTACCTTTGCTCGGTATTGGAAAAGTGGACCGTAAAAAGTTGGCACAAGGAGTAACCCATGAATAAGTGGATTTTGGGTGCCAGACCCCGCACACTTCCTGCTGCTATTGCCCCTGTCCTGGTAGCAGTTGCATTAGTTGGAAATGACATTAATTGGCTCCGTGCGGTTCTGGCATTAAAGGTTGCAGTCTGGCTACAGATTGGCGTGAACTTTGCCAACGACTATAGCGATGGCGTTAAGGGAACAGATGCTGATCGAGTTGGTCCAATTCGTTTAGTTGCCAGCGGAATTGCAACGGCCAGGTCAGTTAAGTTCGCAGCTTTTATCTCTTTTGCAATCGCAAGCATGGCGGGAACTTGGCTCGCACTTTTAACCTCACCTCTACTTATCCTTGTCGGAATTTTCTCTATTGCGGCAGCATGGGGATACACCGGAGGCAAGAATCCTTACGGCTACAGAGGTCTCGGTGAACTTTCTGTATTTTTGTTCTTCGGTGTTATTGCAACCATGGGTACTTATTACGCACAAACTGAAGAGCTAACTCTCTTAAGTTTTATTGTCTCTATTCCGATGGGCGCACTTTCTTGCGCAATTCTTTCAATCAACAATCTTCGCGATAGACCTAAGGACCAGTTAGTTGGAAAGCAAACTGTTGCCGTGCGTATCGGTGATCGCAAAGCTCGACTTTTGTATGTGGGGCTTCTGGTTTTTGCTCATGTCGCTGCCGTTGCTACATTGATTCCGACTACCTTGCTTACCTTGCTAGCACTGCCTATGAGCTTCTCAATTTCAAGGCAGGTTCTAAGTGGTATTTCAGGTAAGGACCTGATTCCAGTCCTGGGCAGGACCGGAAAACTTCAAATGTTTTTTGCCATCTTGTTTGCTATCGGGTTAGGGATACAATAATCACATGTCAAGAGTCATCCTGTTAGTCCTAGTTTTTGGAGTAACAATCTATGCACTGATTGATTGTGCCCGCGCGGATGAATCACAGATTAAAAACTTGCCGAAGTGGGGCTGGCTGTTAATTATTATTCTCTTGGGGCCAGCTCTTTTTGCTATTGGTCCTGTTTCTTATCTAATTGCCGGTAGAAACAAACCAAAAAGAGGTAAGGGGCCTAAGCGCCGCATAGTTCCACCAGATGATGATCCAGATTTTTTAAGGAAGCTCTAGAGCCCCGAATACGTGTGCTTTCCAGTTCCCCAAATGTTTATGTAAACATAGTTAAACAAGAATGTTGAGCCCGCAAATAAACACAACCACGCTGCTCTTCGACCGCGCCAACCAATAGTTACGCGGGCGTGAAGATATGCCGCATATGCAACCCAGGTAATAAATGCCCAGGTCTCTTTTGGATCCCAGCCCCAGTAACGTCCCCATGCGCTCTCGGCCCAAATAGCACCCGATATGACAGAAAATGTCCATAACGGAAATACAAAAGCCACAAGACGGTAAGACAACAGATCTAATGTTTCTAAATCCGGCAAACGCTTAGCCCAAGGTGCGCGCTCACCCTTTTTTTCCATTCGATCTAAGTACAGGTATGCAGAGGCGATGACATTTGAAAGTAAGAAGACGCCACCAGAAATAATTGCAGTTGAAACGTGAATAACAAGCCACTCGGACTTAAGCGCAGGTACCAGTGGTGCACTTGGTACATACAAGACTGTGATTGCAGTTCCAAGAGTTAAAAGAACAGAAAAAGAAATCAAGAGCCCTAGCCAACGAAGGTCGTACTTTCTCAGTGCCACAAGATATGCACCAGAGAAAGTTAAAGCTCCAGTAATAGAAAACTCATACATGTTTCCCCAAGGAACTCTTCCAGCAGAAATACCTCGTGCAATAACTCCGGCAAAAAGAAGAACAAAACCTAAAATCATCAGCGCGGTTGCAATTCGTGCAACTTTTTCAGTGCGCTTGTAGTCCAAAACCGCATTTTTATCAGTCGGTACTTTTACCGCCCAGGCAGTTTCTACAAGGTGTGCCAGGAATGAGAAGGCATAGACAGCCATCGCTGAATACACCAAATAATTTGATGCAAAAGCCCACGAACGTGACATCTACTTCTCTCCCTTTAACATTTTCACAAAACCTTGCATTTCAACTTCTAAGCCTGGGGCTGCATTCTTTGCCAATCCCGCAACTTCGACTTGGTCACCTACTCGAATCCAAATTCGTCGTCTACGTGTAAACAAAGATGCTAATAACCCGAGGATGGCAACAATACCTCCAAGTAATGCAAGGTGCTTTCCAGGATCTGCAACAAAGTTAAGGTTCACCCACTGCAGATAACCTTCAAAAGTTATTGATCCACCTTCATAACTAAAGCTTTCACCTGGCTTTAAGCCCTTTAACCCAATCTGCGTCATTTCTGATGTATCAAGTCGGTAGACAGATTGTGGGATTCCTGAGTCCAGACCCAAATCACCGCTCCACACCGAAAGTAACAAACGTGGATTTAAGGCTTTAGGAAAAGCACTTTGTCCTCCATTGGCGCCATCGCGAACATATGTCGGAAGGAAAGTTCCCAAGAACCCAACTTGTGGAATGGCATCTGGAACTTTAATTGCACCAATCGATCGAAGGTTTGCATCTTGCGGAAGAAAAGTTACGGGTCCCTGGAAGGCAACATCACCTTTGGAATCCCGAACTGTTACAACAGGTGCATAACCATTGGCTTGTAAGTAGATGCGGGTCATACCAATAGTCATGGGGCTATTAACTTTGATCGTTTTCTTTTCTATTGTCGTAGAACCATCTCGAAGTAAAGAAACATCGAGTGTGTAATCTTCAGGTGCACTGGTTTCAAGGTTGTACTGTGCAACGAATTTATCTGCTGTCAACATAAATGCAGGAATGCTTGAATCTTGATACAACTTTCCACGCATCAATGTGTCGTAACTAGTTGAAGTATTAACAAACCGTTCACCAACGTTAATAATCGCTTCACCGCGCATTCCAAAAAGCGAACTAAAACTAATTCCTAAAAGGATCAAAATAAGTGCTAAGTGAAAGAATAAATTTCCAGTTTCGCGAGTAAAACCCTTTTCAGCTGATATAGCGCCATCAGATTCCAAAACTCTAAATCGCTTTGATTTAAACCAGTTTCGAGCAAGTTCGAGCTCGTTGCCTTGTGCGCTCCACGTTTCATGATGTTCTAAGCGAGATAAATTCTTTGGTGTTGCGGGTGGCAAGGCTCGTGCCGCCTTAAAGTGTTCTACGGTGCGTGGAAGCACGCAGCCAATTAAAGAAATAAACAACAGGATGTAAATCGCACTAAACCATGGTGATCCGTAGACATCAAACAAATAGAAGCGATCCATCCAGCGGGCCTGTTCTGGTGAATCCTTAAAGTATTGGCCTACCTGAAGTGGATTTTGAGTTCTCTGTGGGACCAAAGATCCCGGAATAGCTGCAATTCCCACCAATAAAAGCAGAATCAATGCCGTACGCATACTGGTTAGCTGTCTCCACGCAAAGCGCAGTAAGCCAACGTTATCTAGTTCAGGAATTTGAGTTTGCTGGCTCATCAGATCACCGGAATAAAGTCAGAGATTAGAGAACGCATTGAGTTCATTATCTGACTCCAAAAACCCAAGACTTGTAACAAGCCAAGAGTGATCAGGAAGACTCCACCAATTTTTGAGATGACATCGCCGCGACGGTAAATCAGTGAACGAAGTTTTGCTGATTTATCTAAAGATAATCCAGACAAAATAAATGGCAAACCTAAACCTAAGCAGTAGCCAAAGGATAGAACCGCGCCACGAACCGCACTTGATTCTTGAAACGCCAAAGTTTGAACTGCGGCAAGTGCTGGACCAATACAAGGAGTCCAACCAATTCCAAACAGAATGCCAAGCATTGGTGCACCTAGTAAGCCGCCGGTAGTTCGCATCTTTGGGCGAATGGTTGGAGAAAAGGGAAAGCGACCATAAAAAACAAAACCTAAAAATATGGTCAGAATTCCTAGGATGCGTGAAATCAATTCTTCATTTGCTGAAAGTTGATTTCCAAGGCCGCCAAAAACTGCGCCGTAGGAAACAAAAACTAAACTAAAACCCAGAACAAACAAGACTGAACCAAGCAGTACCTTGCCACGGCTGACTGAAAAGCCTGCCGCAAAGGATAAATAGCCCGGAACAAGTGGCAGAACACAAGGAGAAAGAAATGAAATCACACCAGCAATAAAAGCAAAGGGGAAAGCGGTTACTAAAAATCCCGAAAAGATCTGCTCAACGAAGATTTCTCTCATTCTGCCGAGACTTTCTCAATAAGTTTAGAAAGGGATGCGACAGTAACAACGCCAGAAATTCTGGCGGCTACATACCCTGATTTATCCAGAATAACTGTTGTAGGAATTGCATTAGCTGGTAAAGAGCCTTTAAAACCAAGCAGAATTGAGTCATCAATGACCGTTGGATAAGGAATTTTGAATCTGCGTTCAAAGGCTTCAGCGTTAGCTGGATTGTCGCGCGTCAAAATTCCAATGAAAGCGACATCTGTGTATTTGTTTGCCAACGCAACAAGTGTTGGAGCTTCGGCGCGGCAAGGAGAACACCATGAAGCCCAAACATTTACTACTGCAACTTTATCTTTTTGGTAAGTGTAATTTTCCCCTGACAAGGTCATTCCTGTAATTGCCGGCGCTATCTTTCGATCTGCAATCTTTATGAATGTCGTAGACCCATCACCTGAAACAAAACTTTCTTCAGAGGCTGAATTGCCTCCACCGCCACATGCCGTCAATGCAAAAGCAAGGACAATAAATGCAGCGATTCTTTTCATTACTTCTTCTCTGGCAATAAGTGGCGAGCTGGCTCTGAATATGTAAGACCCGAGATCATTCCTTCATCATCAAAGTGAACACTTGTCACAGATGCCAATGTGCACTCTCGTTTGCGAGGATCATGAAGTAGTCGACGATTTTCAATTGCACTTCTTAAAATCCAAATTGGTAGCTGGTGTGAAACACAAATCGCATCTTTACCATTTGCAGCTTTGTGTGCTGCAAAGATTGCAGCAAGCATTCGGCTAATTTGTTCTTCATAAGGCTCGCCCCAGGAAGGTTTCCATGGATTCCACAAATGTTTCCACGCTGCTGGATGACGCAAAACTCCATCACCAACACCAAATGGTTTACCTTCAAAAATGTTTGCCGCTTCAATCAAGCGTTCGTCAGTTGTGATTGAAATATTGTGTGCCGCGGCAATAGGTGCAGCGGTTTCTTGAGCACGCTGTAGGGGTGAGACATGAAGCGCACCAAGATCTAGTGCTTTAGACCATTGACCAATTGTCTGTGCCATCTCTTGTCCGCGCTCAGACAATCTCCAACCTGGCTGGCGTCCATACAAAATCTTGTCAGGGTTATGGACTTCTCCATGACGAACTACATGCACCGTTGAACTCATTGGTAAAGCATAAAGCGTCCCTAAAGCACTTCTCTCGCTAAGGTAGTGACATGGCACTCACGAGCAAACGGGCTGCCTTCTTCGATGTCGATAACACGCTTATTCGCGGTTCAGTAATTTACTTCTTGGGCCGAGGTATGTATCAGCGTGGTTACTTCACCAAGAAGGATATCTCCCGTTTTGTTTTAGCCAACCTGAGATTTCGCTTAACGGGTAAAGAAAACAAGGAAGAGATACAAAGATTTCAGGATGCGGCCACAGATTTTATTGGTGGCCACAACGTTAAAGATATCGAAGCAATTGCTCAAGAAATTTATGATGAATATGTTTCGCCTGCAATGTGGCAAGGAACAATTGATATTGCTCAAACATTAGTTGCTGAAGGTATAGAAGTTTATTTAGTAACCGCAGCACCCGAAGACATGGCAGTTTTGATTGCGCAGCGATTAGGTTTAACCGGCGCTCTTGGCAGTAAGGCCGAAATCAGCGATGGCACATATACGGGCCAAATGAATGGTCCCTTGTTACATGGAAAAGAAAAAGCTGTAGCAGTTACCCAGCTTGCAAAAGAAAAAGGCTTCGACTTAAAAGAGTGTCTGGCTTTTTCAGATAGTAATAATGATCTTCCGCTCTTGCTATGTGTTGGACATCCATCTGCAATTAATCCGGATGCCTTACTTGGTTTGCGTGCGATGGCAGAAGGTTGGCCAATTCATGATTTTCGTAAAGCACGTTTTATAGGTAAAGCAATCTCGCCACTAGTTGTTCGGCTAGCTGCTCTTGCCACCTGGCTTACCCCGCGTAAACGTCGAGGCTGATTAACAAGAACACCTGATTTGCCAGTAATGTAGGCAAGTTATGGAAATGCGCTCCTTTTCAGACTACCTACGTAGTGTTGATGATGCTGCCTTCTTAAATCTTTTTAACGCTCGCCCAGATCTGATTACTCCAGTGCCTTCAGACATCGCATCACTTGCAGTTCGTGCCTGTTCTGCGCCAAGCCTTGCCCGCGCAATTGATTCACTGAACCAATGGCAGTACCAAGTATTGGAAGCTGCTGCATCAATAAACGAGCCTTTCTCGGACAAACAAGTTATTGCTTTAACAGAAAAGGAAGCTAAATCAGCTTTGGTGCATTTAGTCATGATTGGTTTGATCTATCCATCAGAAGATGGAATGCGCTTGCCAACTCAATTGCGCGAAGTGATGGGCGCTGAACCAGCTGGTCTAGGGCCAGCATCCTTAGCCAAACTGAAGTTAAATGAACTGGATGATGCACCTGCTGATGCTAAGAAAGTTTTAGAGCGTTTAACGTGGGGACCTCCACGAGGAAGCGTTGGAGACATTAAAAATCCAGGTCCTGGAGTTGCTTGGCTTCTGGACAAGAAGTTTCTTGTTCCGCTTGATCAACGAACAGTGATCTTGACGCGCGAAGTTGGTATACATCTTCGCGGAGGAAAAATTCACAAAGAGCGATTTATTAATCAGCCTCAATTAAAAGGTAGCAAGCGCGATGAGAAACAAGTTAATCTTGCAGCAATTGCAAATGTATCAACGGTTCTTCGTTGGGTTGAAGAGTTGCTTAACTTTTGGGCAGATGAACCTGCAGATGCATTAAGGGCCGGTGGTCTTGGCGTTAGAGATTTAAAAATAATCTCAACTCATTTAGGTGTAGATGAATCGTGTACGGCATTTATTGCTGAACTTGCTTACCTGGCATCTCTTGTCAGTATTGATGGTGATGAAAGAATTCTGCCAAGCAATAAGTTTGATATCTGGTTGATGCAAACCCCGGCCGATCGTTGGCAAATGCTGGCTTCTCAATGGTTAATTACTTCGCGCGTAAGCGGATTAGTAGGTCGCGTAGAGGCTAAAAATGTTGCTGCACTTGGCCCAGAACTGGACAGAGTTAATGCAGCACGTGTGCGCGCTTTAACTCTAGATCTATTGCGTGAAAACGCTGGTCTCGCGCCAGAATGGAAGAGCTTCAAGGATGTCATTTCGTGGCGAGCACCCGTGCGTAGAAACTCTTCATTACAAGAGGAACTAGCTGAATGGACGCTGCGGGAAGCTGAATGGCTTGGAATCACCGGACAAGGAGCGATTTCCAAGTTTGGTATGGAATTTTTAAATGGTGATGATCTCAGTTCAATTAATGAGGATCTACCAAAGACAGTTGATCATATTTTGATTCAAAGTGATAACACTGCAATTGCACCTGGCCCGTTGGAACACGAAATTTCGCAAGCACTAGCAATGATGGCTGAAATCGAAAGTCGCGGCGGTGCAACTGTTTATCGCTTTACTGCGGCAACCATTCGCCGAGCTTTAGATCACGGTAAAACAGGTGATGAGATTAAGAGTTTTCTTACCAAAACTTCAAAAACACCGATGCCGCAGCCTCTTGAATATCTGATTGCTGATGTAGCAAAGAAGCATGGAAAACTTCGAGTTGGAAATACATCTTCATTTATACGTTGCGAAGATACTGCATTGATTTCCCAAATCATGAATGACAAAAAGCTAGAACTTTTGTCTTTGCGACGAATTGCACCCGAAGTTGTCATTTGCGACATGGATGCAACTGATGCAATGCGAGTCTTAAGAGAAGCGGGCTATCTACCTGCCGGAGAGTCAGCCAACGGAATGATGTTAACTGGACCTAAATCAAACCGTTCAATGGCTAAACCAAGACCTCCACGCATTATTGGTGAAATTGAAACACCAACGCCAGATGTAGTTAGTGCTGCAATAAGAGTGTTACGTACTGGGGAAAAATCAACACATCGTCAATCTAAACTTCGCCAAGTTGCAAGTGAAGCATTAGGCCAACTTCCACGAACGACCGCCAATGAGACAATGGAAATTCTGAATCAATATATCGCTGATGAAAAAACGCTCTCTATTGGCTATGCCGATAACAACGGTGGAGTTACGCATCGAATAATCGATCCCATCCGAATAAGCGCTGGAGCCTTAATTGCCAAAGACCATGCAACGGGCGAGGTCCAATCCTTCAGAATTCCCCGTATCACCGGCGTAGCCCCGCTATAGACTTATCCCATGTTGGCCGACCTCGAAGCGTTAGTTAAGTTGGAATCACCAACGCAAGATCTTCAGGCATGCCGCGATGTCATCGCTTTAGCAAATGAAATAGCCACCCGTGTTTTAGGAAAAGCTGCCGAGATCCGTGAAGTAAATGGTCGTCCAGTTTTTTGGTGGGGTTCTGCAACTCCTGAAGTTGTTGTGCTTGCACATTTAGACACCGTGTGGCCAAAAGGTTCATTCCAACCTTTGTGGCAAGTAGAAGGCACAGCAGCACGCGGTCCCGGAGTTTTCGACATGAAAGCTGGATTCATTCAAGCTTTGTATGCGATGAAGGGAATCACAGGTAATGCAGCGCTGATTGCAACCACTGATGAAGAAACTGGCAGTGCAACTAGCAAAGAGTTCATCAAAGAGATTTCAGCAAAAGCTAAAGCAGTTTTAGTTTTAGAAGCTACATTGGATGGAAAAGTAAAGACTGGCAGAAAAGGTACAGCGATGTATCAGGTGAAGATTCATGGCAAGGCTTCACATGCAGGTCTTGAACCAGAAAAGGGTGTTAACGCAACAACTGAAATTGCGCATGCTGTTTTAGCAATTGCAGCAATGGAAAGTGCAGAGCACGGAACAACAGTTGTTCCAACAACATTGCATGCCGGCAACACAACAAATACCGTTCCTGATTTGGCGGTTCTTGATATTGATATCCGCTCATATTCGATGGCAGATCTGCAACGCGTAGATGCTGCAATCAAAGGTTTAAAGCCAGTTAACTCAAATACACGTTATGAAGTCACTGGTGGTTTCAACCGTCCGCCACTTGAAACTTCATCAACTATGGCTCTGTACGAGCGCGCGGAAAAAGTTGCGCAATCACTTGGAATGCCACCCCTAGGTCACGCATCTGTAGGCGGTGCAAGTGATGGAAACTTTGCTGCCGCAGCAGGTGCACAAGTTCTAGATGGTCTTGGGGCAGTTGGAGCTGGTGCTCACGCCGCGCACGAATGGGTGGACATCAGTACCCTTGAAGATCGCAGCAAACTATTGAATGCGCTAATAAAGGATTTACTTAATGAGTGATGGTCCACTAATTGTTCAGAGCGACAAGACGCTTCTGCTCGATATCGACCATCCAATGTCAGTTGAGTGTCGACGAGCAATTGCTCCTTTTGCTGAACTAGAGCGCTCCCCCGAACATATTCACACATATCGTTTGACCCCACTTGGGTTGTGGAATGCCCGCGCTGCAGGACATGATGCAGAACAGGTTATCGACACTCTCATCAAGTATTCACGTTACGCAGTACCTCATTCAATTCTTATAGATGTTGCCGAAACAATGTCTAGGTACGGACGTTTGCGACTTGAAATGGATCCAGTTCATGGATTGATTTTGATTACAACCGATACCGCAGTTCTTGAAGAAGTTATTCGCGCAAAGAAAATTGCTCCTTTGCTTGGTGCGCGTATTGATGCCGAAACAATTACCGTTCTTCCAAGTCAACGCGGCCAGATTAAGCAATCACTGTTGCGATTAGGTTGGCCAGCAGAAGATTTCGCTGGTTATGTAGATGGGCAAGCCCATGACATTAGTTTGGTTCAAAAGGATTGGAAGATCCGCCCTTATCAAGAATTAGCGGCTGAAGGTTTTTGGCATGGTGGCTCAGGTGTAGTTGTTCTTCCATGTGGTGCCGGAAAAACTATTGTGGGCGCAGCCGCCATGGCTCATGCCAAAGCAACAACATTGATATTGGTAACCAACACAGTTGCAGCTCGCCAATGGCGTGATGAACTGTTAAAGCGCACAACTTTGAACGAGGATGAAATCGGTGAGTATTCAGGATCAAAGAAAGAGATTCGCCCTGTAACTATTGCCACTTACCAAGTTATGACAAAGAAGAAGAATGGGGTTTATGCCCACTTAGATCTCTTTGATTCATATGACTGGGGTTTGATTATTTACGATGAAGTTCACTTGCTGCCAGCACCGATCTTCCGCTTTACTGCAGATATTCAATCTCGTCGTCGTCTAGGGCTAACCGCGACTTTGGTAAGAGAAGATGGCATGGAAGGTGAAGTTTTCTCTCTTATTGGACCTAAGAGATTCGATGTTCCTTGGAAAGAGATTGAAGCACAGGGATACATTGCGCCAGCTGAATGTATAGAGGTTCGAGTTAATCTGACCGAAACTGAACGTTTAGCGTATGCAACTGCCGAACCCGAAAATCGCTACAGAAACTGTGCCACTACTCGTACTAAGCGTGATGTTGTTGAAGCTTTGGTAGAAAAACATGTTGATGATCAAGTTTTAGTTATTGGTCAATACATTGATCAACTTGATGAACTGTCCGAAGTTTTAGGAGCCCCGCTCATCAAAGGCGAAACTCCAATCAAAGAGCGAGAGATTCTCTTTAATAAGTTTAGGTCCGGAGAGATTAAGTGTTTAGTAGTTTCTAAAGTTGCTAATTTTTCTATTGATTTACCTGACGCAACAATTGCAATTCAGGTCTCTGGCGCATTTGGTAGCCGCCAAGAGGAAGCACAACGCTTAGGTCGAATCTTGCGCCCAAAGTCTGATGGTCGCGGAGCTAAGTTTTACTCTGTTATTTCACGGGACACTATTGATCAAGACTTCGCACAGAACCGTCAGCGCTTCTTAGCTGAGCAGGGTTATAGCTACAAGATCATTGACGCTGACGATGTTTTTCAAGGGAAGATCTAAATCTTTCTGGATCTACTCGCCAATAATCATGGTGAATTCCATCAATATGTGTAACTGGGATTTGTTCCCCGTACAAACTTTGTAACTCTTCATTTCCATCTATCAAAATCTCTTTAATCTCAAAATTCAATTCATCTTTAAGTGACTGTAAAACCTTTAATGCATCTTCACAAAGATGGCAACCAGTTCGGCCATAAATTGTCACGATGGTCATTAATTCGCCCCTTCGACCCTGCTAATTTGCATAGAGAATTGGTAATTCCTACCCCTGACCTTAAACCACGCTAAGAGCCCTGATAGCGTGTGACCATGATGCGCTTAAAGAGAATGGGGCCTTTTGCCCTTGCTGGCGCATTAATTCTTGGATTATTAACCGCTCCAGCCGCGCCTGCACTTTCCTTCAAACAGATTCCAGCGACAAACTGGGGACATATTTATGCAGGCACTGAACCAACAACTACAAAACCAAGCCCCACAAGAAGTAAAAATCTGGAAGTTAAATCTACCTTCCAAGTTAAGTACAACAATTTTCCAGAGTGGGCAAAGAAAGAAGTTCAGACCGCTATCGATGTTTGGTCTGCAAACTTTAAATCTTCAGTTGTTATCTCCGTTGATGCTTCGTGGGGGCGTTCAAGTTCATGGGGTGTGTTAGGTAGTGCGCGGCCAGGAAGTTTCTTTTCAGCTTTTTCTGGCGCTCCAGATCCCTCTCTTTGGTATCCCTCAGCACTTGCAAATGCTTTGGCTGGAAGAGATTTAGATAAGAAGAATCCAGAAATTGTGATTCAAGTTAACTCTGCAGCGCCGTGGAATTCCAGAGGAGATGGCGTTCCATCAGGTAATGAGTATGACTTGCAATCTGTTTTCTTGCACGAACTTGGTCACGGTCTTGGTTTTCTCTCTAATGATGCATATGACCCTTTCTTTGGTTTAGGAAGTTTGGATCAGCCAACTCCCTTTGATGCTTATCTTCAGACAAGTGATGGCCGTCGATTACCCGATCTTCCAACCCCATCCAAAGAACTTGGAACTGCATTAACAACTTCTTTGGTGTGGAACGGTGCCCAAGGAATAAAAGCCAACGGTGGCGTAAAGCCAAAGATGTACACACCTGAGCGATATGAAGCAGGGTCATCAACTTCTCACCTTGATGAAGCAACTTTCTCAAAAGCTGGACCTGATTCGGTAATGACTCCAAACCTTGATCCAGGTGAAATATTTAAAGAGCCGGGACCGCTATTGCTTGCAATGATGGAAGATATGCGAAGTAAGCCGCCTGCTGGAATCGCAATTGAACTCCCATCGTCACCCCGTAACGCACAAGCTTTCACAGCCAATGCATCGGCCTTAATTGCCTTTGATCCACCAGCAAATCTACGTACTTCACAAGTTACTGAATACCTTGTAAAGAATTTAAAGACTGGTGTAGAAAAGAAGTCACTATCAAGTCCTGTGCTAATGACCGGCTTAAAAAATGGAACTTCTTACACATTTAACGTCACTGCTCGAAATTCTCTAGGCAATTCTGAACCAGCGATTACAAAGCCAGTGACACCTCAGCCTGCCTGGAGCAGCTCTGTTTTAGATAGCACCGCTGATGGAAAAACTGTCGCAAGCACTACCTTTAATGGAAAGCCAGCCATCGCATACACAGATACCAAAAGCGGTGACCTAAAGCTTGCAACATTTGATGGCAAGAGTTGGAAAAAGATAACTGTTGATGGTGCCGGTGGCAGCAGTGGTAGAACATCCCACAATCTCTCGGGTGCAATAAGTATGTGCGTTAATGGCAGTGGTCTAAAGCAAACTTTGCACATTTTTTATACCGATGCCACTGAAAAAGATCTTCGTTACTCAACATTTAATGGCCGAAGCTTTACCTTTGAAACTGTTGATGGAAATGGTCCTTCTGTGAATGATTATGAAGACCCAGTTAGAGTCCGTACGTCCAGTGATGTCAGTGTTGCTAACGCCTGCGTTGCTTCAGCTAGCGCCATCCAAGTCTTTTATCGTGATGAATCACAAGGTGTTTTGCTGGGTGCAGTTAAATCCCGAGGAAGTTCCTGGCGATATGAATTAGTAGATGGCGATCGCAAGAGCGATGGTCGAACAACTGGAGATGTTGGCTTCCACATTCAGGCAATTTTTGATGGCAACACAACATATGTTGCTTATGATTCAGTTGTTTCAATGAATCAAAAGAAAGAAATAACATCGGGTGCTATTCGAATTGCAACTCGAAGTTCAACTGAACCAACAGCATGGCAATATCAAACACTTGATATTTCAACTGAGGACGCGTTGGTATTTGGCTTTGATGTTGCCTTAGCTAGAACTTCTGCGGGTGTATTTGCAACCTGGTTGGCGGCATCTGCTGCATCAACTCCAAAGCCTGATCAAATTCGCTGGACCTGGCTCAAAGATTCCACAAAGATTTATAAATTGACTACCGAAAACTTTGGAACACCAGATAAGTATTTGGCCACAGATGGAAAAACAATTATTTTCAACTGCCAAGAAAGATTGTGTGCTCTAGATACAAGCAAGAAGGATCTTGGCCAATCTGCTATCCGCTTAGTTAGCAGCACCCAAGGCCCTGAACCTACTCAGAGCGCTTGGGTGACTGTAAATAAAATCAAGTATTTGCTTGCCACTATAAATGGAAAGCTTGCACTTCTTAAACCGTAATTTATTACTTAGCGTTACGGCGCTGAATGCGAGTCTTCTTCAGAAGCTTCTTATGCTTCTTCTTCGCCATGCGCTTGCGTCGCTTCTTAATTACGGAACCCATATGTCACGCTCTCATTTCTAATGTACGCACTGTGTGTGCGGGGGTTTAGGTTACCGCGGAATGAGGGTAAAAATCGAAACCGTATCTGCGCTTGATGTGACCACCAAAACCCCTAACTCCTTTGAAAGTAGCGCTCCAAGTACTTCTATCTGCCCTACTGGCCCCCTATCGGCCGCTACTACTGTTCCTTTTGCATCAAAAGTCACAAGCAATGGAGTTGCAACCTTAGGATTCCAGTTCAGTTGAGCTGTTGAACCAGTCGAAACAAAGAGCGCATAGGTTGATCCAATAGTTAAAGCCGGACCAGTAGATGGAAAACGATAGGTCCAAGAAGGTGCAAAGGATGATGAAAATTTAGTTACGGCAGTTTCTGTTTTTCCACCAGCAACAACTTCGCCACCTAGTAGCAAAGTAGAAGTTGCGCTGTTCCAGATTCGCTTTCCTTTAGCCGCTGAACTTCGGACCACATTAGTAATCTTTAGCGCTTTAGAAATCTTAATCAGTACACCATCGGTTATTCCGGCGACTTTCTTACCAGCTAAGATTTCACTGCTTGAACCAACAACAGTAAAGCTTCCATCTAAATGACGAACAACCGCATCTGCAGTTGTCGATACGGCACCAATTTGTAGAAGCTTGCCAAATAATCCAGCTTTATCAGTGTTTACAAAGAATCCTGCACTGCCTTTCTCAGTTCCAACAATTCCAACAATCGATACACCATTTCGATCAACCGAGATAGAAGTTGGTAATACAACTGAACTTGTTGGCAAAGAACTTGTAGCGGTAAGTAGCCCCACAACGGTAACTTTCCACAGTGTGATCGCTTGCAAATTACCGATAGCAGTATTTGTTGGAACGGTTGCATTGTCTGGATTAGCAGGAGTCACTGCAGGACTTGGGGGCGTCAAACCCAACGCTAAAGGTGTAGCACCAACGATCCAAATGTCTCCTGCCGAATCAACTGCTGCTGCAGTTGCAATTGATGCTGCAGATTGATCTAAAGGTAGGTTCCACAACTCTTTACCCGTAGTATCAACTGCGCGTGCGTACGCTTTAGCTGCCTTACTTCCATAGACAATCAAGGTTTTTCCAGAAGCCACAACTCCGCTTACTTCTTCAGGTGTACCTACAGTTGTCAGTAATTGAAGTGGTTTAACAGCAATCTTTTTTGGAGCTGCGTGCGCCGCGGGAGCCACAAGAAAAGCAACAATTAATACAAAGGAAAGTAAGCGTTTCACGCTAATTCCTGCGAACGATCGCGAGCCGCCTTCATAGCTTTAGCGACCATAGAATTCAAATTGTCATTACCAAACGATGCAAGGGCGGCAGCGGTTGTGCCATTAGGACTAGTTACATTTTCGCGCAAAGTTTTTGCACTTTTTCCAGATTCTTCAAGCAACTGTGCAGCCCCAAGCATTGTTTGAACAGTAAGAGTCGTTGCATCTTTTTCAGAGAGCCCCAGCTCTTGTGCACCAGCAACCATCGCTTCAACAAAAGCAAAGAAGTAAGCGGGCCCCGAACCACTGGTGGCAGTTACCGCATCTTGTAAATCTTCAGAAACTTCAATCACTTTGCCTGTTGCTGCTAGAAAACCAAGAACAAAATCACGCTGTGCATCGGTGACCCCCGCGCCAATTGAAGCAGCGGCCATACCTTTTCCAACCAATGTTGGGGTGTTTGGCATTACCCGAACCACAGGGTTACCGGTGCCAAGCCCATTGCTTATAAAAGAAATTGTCTTGCCAGCAGCAAAGGTGATTACCACTGCTTTTGGGTTAATCGCACCCTTTACTTCTTCAAGGACTGCTGCCATATCTTGTGGTTTCACAACCAACAACAGTGCATCTGCATCTGCAACATTGGCGGTAAGAGATGCAACCTTGATTGAATACTTCAATATCAGCTCTTGTGCACGATCTTCGCGCTTTTCAGAGATTGTAATGTGATCTGGCTTAACACCAGATGAAATCAAAGCGGCAATAAGGGCCTCGCCCATTACACCGGCACCGATAACGGCAACCTTTGATTGCTGATTCATGTATGAAGTCTATCCTTTATGCCTGTAGGCTCTGCGACTATGTCAGAAGTTAAAGCAGGATTTGCGCGTGATTGGGTTGAATTTTTTGACCCTAATGATGAAGAGACAATCTTTAAGTGCGATCTCACTTGGTTAACTTCCTACTGGACTTGTATTTATGGCGATGGTTGCCAAGGTGTCTTTAAGAATCAGCCTAATTCGGGGTGTTGCACCGAAGGTGCGATGTACAGCGATGAAGATGATGAGGCGCGCACAGTCAAAGCTGCTGCTTATTTAACTCCAGAAATGTGGCAGTTCTACGGAGAGGCTCGTCCAAAGAAGCCTGGTGGGCCATTACGAATTTCAGAAAAAGATGAAGATGGCGAACGAAAGACTCGTCGCGTTGAAGATGGATGTATTTTCTTAAACCGTAAAGGTTATGAAGCAGAAGGTTTTACCGGAACATTTGGTTGCGTACTTCACCATGTTGCACAACGCGATGGAAAACACTTCGCCGATACCAAGCCAGATGTTTGCTGGCAGTTGCCATTGCGACGTAGCTTTGAAACTCGCGAATACGGTGAACGTGAATATTCAGTTACCGTAATTGGTGAATATGAGCGTCTTGCATGGGGCGATGGTGGCGATGACTTTGATTGGTACTGCACAAGTAACAGCGATGCACACGTTGGCACACAACCTGTTTATGTCTCCAACAAGTATGAACTAGAACTCTTGATGGGCAAGGACGCCTACGCTGAATTAGCTCGTTTGTGCGATGTCCGAATGGAACACATTCGAGATGCTGCTGCCCGCTCGCTTCCACTATTTATCATCCAGCATCCAGCAACATTGGCTGCCCAGAAGAAATAGTCAGCCCCTTGTCATAGGGTTACCTCATGGCCAAGGTAGAAAAAGAACCGTTCCGCTGCACCGAGTGCGGTTGGACATCCCAAAAATGGGTAGGTCGTTGCGGTGAATGCCAGGCGTGGGGATCTGTTGAAGAGATTGCTGCACCTAAAAAACTTTCGCTCGTTGCAGGAAATGTAACCGCTAAAGCAACACCTATTGGCGATGTAGATCTATCCGCGGCTCATGCTCGTCCAACAGGTGTCACAGAATTAGACCGCGTACTTGGTGGTGGTTTAGTACCAGGAGCTGCGATTTTGCTTGCTGGTGAACCCGGTGTTGGTAAGTCAACGCTTTTGCTTTCAGTTGCAGCACAAACTGCAGCAAAGGGAATTCCAGCGCTATACATAAGTGGTGAAGAATCCGCATCCCAAGTGCGACTTCGCGCCGAGCGAATCAACGCGATTGATCCGCAATTATTCCTTGCATCCGAAACAGATCTAGGCGCAGTAATTGCACACATTGATTCTGTTAAGCCACAGTTACTAATCATTGACTCTGTCCAAACTATCGGAAGTTCTGCAGCAGATGGTGCACCTGGTGGAGTTACCCAAGTTCGCGAAGTTGCCGGTGCGTTGATTCGTATTTGCAAAGATCGTGACATCACCTTGCTATTGGTTGGGCATGTGACTAAAGATGGATCAATTGCGGGCCCCCGCTTACTAGAACACATCGTTGATGTTGTTTTGCAGTTTGAAGGTGAGCGCCATTCACGTCTTCGTTTAATTCGAGCAATCAAAAATCGCTTTGGTGCATCTGATGAAGTTGGATGTTTTGATTTAAGTGATACTGGAATTGAATCTGTACTAGACCCAACAGGTTTGTTTACATCTCGTCACACCGAACCAGTTCCTGGAACATGTGTCACCGTTACTCTTGAAGGACGCCGCCCTTTGCTGGCAGAAATTCAGGCACTCGTTTCTGCAGGACGTGAAAATGATTATGGAAATGCACGTCGAGTTGTCTCTGGTTTGGACTCTGCTCGCACATCAATGACTCTTGCAGTCCTTGAACTACGTGCAAATGTGCGTGTAGGCGGACGTGATGTGTACGCGGCAACAGTTGGCGGCATGAAAATGACCGAACCTGCAGCTGATTTAGCACTGGCACTAGCTGTTGCATCGGCTGCAAAAGGTTTAGCCCTACCAGCGGATTTAGTAGCAATTGGCGAAGTTGGATTAGCCGGAGAAATCCGCAAGGTAAGTGGCGTTAACCGCAGACTTCAAGAGGCCTACCGACTTGGCTTTAAGCGCGCACTAGTTCCAACGGGATCAGATACAAAGATTGATGGCATGGAAATCGTAGAAGTCTCACGACTTGATGCCGCGCTAAAACGGGTAAAAATTAACGGCGAATGAGTTCGTTAGAAAAACCAATTGTTAATTGGTTTAAGAAAAACAAGCGCGACCTTCCGTGGAGAAATACAACCCCTTGGGGTGTAATGGTCAGTGAATATATGTTGCAACAAACTCCAGTTAACCGCGTTCTTCCCAAATGGCAAGAATGGATGGAGCGCTGGCCAACTCCTAAAGATTTAGCTAAGGCAACACCAGCACAGGTAATCACAGCTTGGGGCAGACTGGGATATCCACGGCGGGCACTTCGTTTACATGCAGCCGCACAAATCATCGCTGAAGATTTCAACAACAAAGTTCCGGAAGATCAAGAAACTTTGCGATTGCTACCCGGTATTGGCGAATACACCGCAGCAGCAATTGCAGCTTTTGCTTTTGAGCATCGTTCATTAGTCATGGATGTAAACATAAGACGTTTACTTGTGCGTGCAATAGACGGGCAAGAGCATCCAAAGCCAGCACCAACTGCTAGAGAAAAAGCTAGGCACTTGGCAATTTTGCCAACTAAGAATGCACATGTGTGGGCTGCTGCAACCATGGAACTTGGCGCACTTGTTTGCACATCAAAGAATCCAGCATGCGAACTGTGTCCAATCATTGGTCAATGTAATTGGCGCAAAAATGGTTATCCAAAAACAGGGCTGGTTAGAAAATCACAGGATTGGCATGGCACAGATCGCAAGTGCCGCGGAACAATTGTTCAGGCACTTCGTGACAATGAATCACTCACTGAATCTGCCATAAAGAAACTGTGGCCTGAAGAATCGCAGGTTGAAAAAGCCCTGAAAACACTGCTTGAAGACCAATTGATTCAGGCACTTCCCCGGCGCAGATATAGACTGCCGCAATGACACAGTCTGGGATTCGTTACGCCACTAAAGCTGATATCCCACGTATCCATCAGCTGATAAAAGATCTTGCCGAATACGAAAAAGCGCCGCTCGAGGCCAAGGCAACGCTCGAACAAATCGAAGAAACAATTTTTGGAGACAACCCAGTTGCTTATTGCCACGTTGCAGAAGATAACGGTCAGGTAGTTGGAATCTCTATCTGGTTTCTTAACTACTCAACATGGGTTGGCAAGCCAGGTATCTATCTGGAAGATCTCTACGTTGATCCTGCATACCGCGGCAAGGGTTACGGCTTAGCTTTCCTAAAAGAGTTAGGAAAGATCTGCGTAGAACGCGAGTATGAAAGATTGCAATGGTGGGTTCTGGATTGGAACCAACCAAGCATCGACTTCTACAAATCCCTAGGGGCAGTGCCCATGGATGAGTGGACGGTCTATCGCGTTAGCGGAGATGCACTTAAAAAATTAGGGTCTACTACTTAGTAATCTCTACTGTGTCACCTGTTGCATCCGACTGAACAACTTTAATTGTTACACCTTCAACGGTAACCGACTCTCCGGTAGTCCGTGGTGCATTTAAGTATCGTGGGTCATTGACTAAGTCGGATGGGAATACCTTTATAGGACCTAAGCCAGACTGAATGGAAGAATCAACTACATACACCAGGGCACCAGATTTACTTAGTGCCTTATCAATCCCAAGAGCTCTCCTACTTTCAACCACTACTGCTTTTGTTTTTGATATCGGAATAATTATAGCTTTTGTTCCACCGCTCACCTGAACTGGCGAAATCAATTTTGTTAACTTAGAACTCTTCGTACATTCGATTTGGGAATCTTCAATCCATCCAAGATTCCATCTTTCAAATGCTAATAAGCTTGGGGAATTACTCTCATAACTACTCAAGCCCATATAGCTAAACTCGCCTGTAAATCGAAGACCGTCATATCTATTTGTTGAATTGCTAGAAGTGAATGCATACAAATCGACAAGGCCCATACTGTGAGAAATTTCGTGATTAAGCCAAATAGATTTCCAATTGTTTAAATCGTAAGCCGAAGTTGCTCCATTAGAAATGTACTTCCCATCCAGCGTTATTCCACTGTTTCTTACTGCTGCAAAAGCTGGACCTGAATATCCCATCCCCTTCGCATCGGGATTGGCCAGAATAATCAAATTATCGGTACTACTAAAATCAACTTCAGAATCTGCAAGTTTTGCAGCCTCGCTTATGTAATCTCTGTGTTTAAAAAATGTCCAACCACCAGCTACATACTCGCTTGAGTTCTTGCTCATTCGGTACCACTTCAGTTGCGGTTTAAGGTTGTAGCTCAATTTCCCATACGACATCTCTTTGAAGACATCTTGTGCAGGTGAAATTCGTGCCAGAGCTTCAGATGGAGTCATAGTCGCAGGCGCATCTGGAAAATCAACCATGATTACTGTTGCTGTTACATCCCCTAAAACCTTTGAGCGTTCATTGATCCGTGGCCATCCACCAATGGATACATCCCCACGACCATCTGCAACGGGTAACTTGCATTCAGCGACAGAGTCAACTGTTGGCGTTGGCGTTGGCGTTGGTGTTGGTGTTGGTGTTGGTGTTGGTGTTGGCGTAGGTGTTGGCGTTGGTGTGGCAACAGGTTTAGGAAGAGAAACTCCCTTATTCCACACTAACTTCTTACCGCTCTTTATACAGGTGTACTTCTTACCTTTGAAAGTTGAAGTTAATCCGGCTTTAGAGCACTTTGATCCTGGAGCTACGGACGCAACTGAAACTTGAGTAGAGATCAATGAAAAGAATAGAACGATAACAAGACCAACTCGCAGTTTGCGCATTGAGCAAAGGTAAAGCAAAAACCCCGCTTAGTGAATAACTAAACGGGGCCTTTGTGCTCAAACTTAAGCAGTTGGTGCTTCTGCAAGATCTTCAGGAGTATCAGGCAAAGTTGCCTTTGGTGCTCCCTTGAAAGTAAAGGCTGCTTCAGCGCCTTCTCCTTCAACATCTACAACGATGATCTCGCCTGGCTTTAGTTCACCAAACAGAATGCGCTCTGACAATCCGTCTTCGATCTCGCGCTGAATTACGCGACGCAACGGACGCGCACCTAGCAACGGATCGTAACCACGCTCTGCAAGGAGATCCTTCGCAGCCGGAGTGAGCTCAATGCCCATGTCCTTGGCGTGCAAACGATCATCCAGATTCTTAAGCATCAAATCAACGATCTGAATGATCTGTGGCTTAGTTAACTGGTGGAAGACGATGATGTCATCGATACGGTTGAGGAATTCCGGACGGAAGTGTGACTTAAGTTCGTCGCCAACCTTGGCCTTCATACGCTCGTAATTGGTTAAATCATCATCGCTATTTGCAAAGCCAAGTCCAAGTGACTTAGAGATGTCACGAGTACCAAGGTTTGTTGTCATGATGATGACAGTGTTCTTGAAATCTACGCGTCGGCCTTGTGAATCTGTTAGGTGACCTTCTTCAAGTACCTGTAACAGTGAGTTGAAGATATCCGGGTGTGCCTTTTCGATTTCATCGAAGAGAACAACTGAGAATGGACGACGGCGAACCTTTTCAGTTAGCTGTCCACCTTCGTCATATCCAACATACCCTGGAGGTGCACCGAACAAACGTGAAGCGGTGTGACGCTCTGAGTATTCAGACATATCAAGTTGAATCAACGCATCTTGATCACCAAACAAGAATGAAGCAAGTGTGCGAGAAAGTTCGGTCTTACCAACACCGGAAGGACCAGCGAAGATAAATGATCCACCAGGACGACGTGGATCCTTTAGGCCTGCCCGAGTACGACGGATTGCTTGTGACAACGCCTTGATCGCTTGATCCTGTCCGATAACACGGTTGTGAAGTTCATCTTCCATGCGAAGCAGACGTGCAGTCTCTTCTTCTGTCAGTTTGAACACTGGAATTCCAGTTGACAGAGAAAGCACCTGCGCGATGAGTTCTTCATCAACTTCAGTGACCTTATCTAGATCTGTAGCCTTCCAATTCTTTTCAGCTTCAACCTTTTCTGCGATTAAATTCTTTTCCTTATCGCGAAGTGTTGCTGCTAATTCAAAATCTTGACCATCGATCGCAGACTCTTTTTCCTTACGAGCACTTGCGATTTTGTCATCGAATTCGCGAAGCTCTGCTGGCGCAGTCATGCGCTTAATGCGAAGGCGTGATCCTGCTTCATCAATTAGGTCAATTGCCTTATCTGGCAAGAAACGATCTGAAACATAGCGATCAGCCATGTTTGCTGCCGCTGCGAGTGCACCATCTGTAATTGATACTCGGTGATGAGTTTCGTAGCGATCGCGAAGACCCTTCAAGATTTCAATGGTGTGAGCAACTGATGGCTCTTTCACCTGAATTGGTTGGAAGCGACGCTCTAGCGCTGCATCTTTTTCAACGTGCTTACGATATTCATCAAGTGTTGTTGCACCAATTGTCTGTAGTTCGCCACGTGCAAGCATTGGCTTCAGAATGCTAGCTGCATCAATTGCACCTTCTGCTGCACCTGCACCTACAAGTGTATGAATTTCATCGATGAAAAGAATGATGTCACCACGAGTTTTGATTTCCTTTAGCACCTTCTTTAAGCGCTCTTCGAAATCGCCGCGGTAACGGCTACCTGCAACAAGTGCGCCCAAATCTAGTGAGTACAACTGCTTATCCTTCAAAGTTTCTGGAACATCATTCTTATAAATCGCTTGTGCAAGACCTTCGACAACTGCAGTCTTACCAACACCCGGTTCTCCGATTAGAACTGGGTTGTTCTTTGTGCGACGTGAAAGAACCTGCATCACGCGTTCAATTTCATTTTCGCGACCAATAACAGGATCTAGCTTTCCTTCACGTGCTGCTTGTGTCAGGTTACGCCCAAATTGATCAAGTACTAATGATGTAGATGGTGTTCCTTCGGCTGGCCCACCTGTTTGTACGGCTTCTTTTCCTTGGTAACCAGAAAGAAGTTGAATAACTTGTTGACGAACACGATTGAGATCTGCACCAAGCTTTACAAGAACCTGTGCAGCAACGCCTTCACCTTCACGAATTAATCCAAGAAGGATGTGTTCGGTTCCAATGTAGTTGTGTCCTAACTGCAACGCTTCGCGAAGTGAAAGTTCAAGGACCTTCTTTGCGCGCGGAGTAAATGGAATGTGACCACTTGGAGCCTGCTGACCTTGACCGATAATTTCTTCAACTTGAGCGCGGACGCCTTCAAGTGAAATGCCCAGTGCTTCTAGACCTTTTGCAGCAACGCCTTCACCTTCGTGGATCAAACCCAGAAGAATGTGCTCGGTGCCGATGTAGTTGTGGTTGAGCATGCGTGCTTCTTCTTGGGCCAGCACGACAACGCGACGGGCTCGGTCTGTAAAGCGCTCAAACATGGGCGGTGCTCCTTTGGATCGTTCTTTCGTTAAGCCTAATACCTGCATGGGCAGGCCCGCGAGGCGGATTGCTGCTGTCTTCTATAACCCCAAATGTGGCGGGGTTATGCCCGAAAATGGACTAAATCTGGGGCTCTAGAGCTTCTTAAGCATTCGGGTATTTCCCAGGGTGTTGGGCTTTACCGACTCGAGATCTAAGAATTCGGCCACACCGGCATCGTAGGAGCGCAGGAGCTCCTTATAAATCTCGGGTTCAACTGGTGTTCCTTCAATTACTTCAAAGCCATGGCTTCCAAAAAACTTTGTTTCAAAAGTTAAGCAGAAAATTCTCTTAACGCCGATCACTTGGGCGCGCTCAATGATCGAATCCAAAATTTGATGACCCACACCTTTGCCACGCAAGCTTTCTGCAACTGCAACGGTGCGAACTTCAGCTAAGTCTTCCCACAATACGTGCAGTGCTCCGCAGCCAACAACTTCATCGCCTTCGACTGCAACGGTGAATTCCTGAACGCTTTCGTACAAAGTAACTGTCTCTTTGGAAAGCAATCGGCCTTGTGGTGCATATGAATCAATTAATTGGCGAATACCTTTAATGTCACTAGTGCGAGCTGGACGAATCTGCATTGTTAATCAATTTCAGGTTTAACAAGTGGGAACAAAATAGTTTCCCGAATACCAAGGCCTGTTAGTGCCATCAGCAAACGATCAACACCCATTCCCATGCCACCAGTTGGGGGCATTGCAAACTCCATTGCACGTAAGAAATCTTCATCAACTTGCATCGCTTCTAGATCGCCCTTAGATCCCAAAGTTGCTTGTTCAACTAAGCGATCACGTTGTACAACTGGATCAATAAGTTCTGAATAACCTGTTGCTAATTCAAATCCATCAATATATAGATCCCACTTTTCAGCAACTCCTGGAAGTGCACGATGTGCACGAACAAGTGGAGATGTATCGACTGGGAATCCCATGACAAATGTTGGCTCAACTAATTCGTGACGAGCTACATGCTCAAAAATCTCTTCTGCCAGCTTTCCTGTGATCCACTTTGGATCAATTTTCATCCCTAGCTTTTCAGCGATCGTCTTCAATTCTGCATACGGGGTAAGGGCTGTGACGCTTTGGCCAACACTGTTAGAAATGGCGTCATATAAAGAGATTTGTTTCCACTGCCCGCCCAGATCCGATTGACGACCATCGTGATGGGTCACAATATGAGAACCAGCAACTGCCATTGCAGCATTTTGAACAAGGGTGCGAGTTAGATCAGCGATCGACATCCAATCCCCGTAGGCCATATAACTTTCAATCATTGCAAACTCTGGAGAGTGAGATGAGTCAGCACCTTCATTGCGGAAGTTACGGTTGATTTCGAAAACGCGCTCAATTCCACCAACTACGCACCGCTTTAAGAATAGTTCTGGCGCAATTCGTAGGTATAGATCCATGTCATATGCATTGGAGAAAGATTTGAACGGACGTGCCGCGGCTCCACCATGCATCACCTGAAGCATTGGGGTTTCAACTTCAATAAAGTTTGCTTTATCGAAAGTATCGCGCAGAGATTTCATCACCGCAGGACGCAAACGTGCATTGCTGCGCGCTTCGGGGCGAACAATTAAATCTACATAACGCATACGAACGCGTGTCTCTTCAGACATTGGCTTGTGATCATTTGGTAGTGGACGTAAAGATTTTGAAGCCAAGGTCCATGATGTTGCCAAAATGGAAAGTTCGCCGCGCTTTGATGTGATGATTTCACCAGTAATTGAAACGATGTCACCTAAATCAATATCTGACTTCCATGAATCAAGGGTCTCTTGTCCAACTTTATCTAGTGACAACATCGCCTGAAGTTCGGTTCCATCACCTTCGCGCAAAGTTGCAAAGCACAGCTTGCCCGTATCGCGCTTAAAAATAATTCGACCTGTTAGCGATTCAACATCACCTGTTGCGACATCGATTTCTAAACCAAGGTATTTCTCACGGATCTCTTTTAATGATTTGGTGCGAGGCACAGATACTGGATATGGCTCGACGTTGCGCTCTAGTAACGATGCACGCTTTTCACGTCGAATTCGGAGCTGCTCAGGCAGATCCTCTTCAGTGGGTAAATTCTCTGTACTCATAGGACGCGAAGTCTACCGAGTTAGGCATTTCGTTCGTGAATTAATCGAAGGCCAATGAGCGTCAAATCTGGCTCATGATGGTCGATTGTTTCTGAAACGCCAATTATTAGTGGGGCCAATCCGCCGGTAGCAATCACAGTTGGCTTTTCAGAATAAGACTCTAGAAGTTCGGCTGTAATTCGATCCACTAAGCCATCAACCTGGCCAGCAAAACCATAGATGGTTCCAGATTGAAGCGCTTCAACAGTGTTTTTACCAATTACATTTTTAGGTTTAATCAGTTCAACTTTACGAAGCTGAGCTGCGCGTGATGCCAGTGCATCTACTGAAATTTCAATTCCGGGTGCAAGCGCCCCACCAAGGAATTCACCCTTTGGTGAAACCACATCAAGGTTAGTTGATGTTCCAAAATCTACAACAATTGCAGGTCCACCAAACAATGTGTGGGCTGCCAACGTGTTCACAATTCGATCAGCACCAATTTCCTTTGGATTGTCAACTAGTAGAGGAACTCCCGTTTTGATCCCAGGTTCAACAATTGTTACGCGAACATCAGAAAAATAATCGGCAATCATTGTCCGCAGCTCGCGCAAAGTTGCTGGGACCGTAGAACAAACAGCTAGTCCGGTTAAGTTGTAGTCATCTACTAAAGCTCGAAACTGCAGCCACAATTCATCGGCGGTACTTCGGGGATCCGTCTTTACACGCCACGATCTAATCATTTCCTTGTCATCAAAGATTCCAAGTACTGTATTTGTGTTTCCGACATCAACAGTTAGTAACATCGTTATCTCCCCACCATTGGCATATTGTCTATTAAACGAACTCCTTCAACCCAGCCTGCAATAATCGCTCTGCGGTTTTCGGTGCCGTCATGTGCGATTGAAAAATCCTTCTCATCAATAATCGTTGCGTAATCTTTTTCAAAAGCTGGCTCGGTCATTAAAGTCGAATTAAGCACCTCTTGGGCAATTTCTACAGTTGGAGCAAGCTTTGCGGCAGCCAGTGCACGGTGAATAACCAGCGCTGCAACTCGTCCAGATTCACTTAAACGAACATTGCGCGAAGACAGGGCTAAGCCATCAAATTCACGAACTGTTGGCACGGCCACAATTTCTACCTTGCTCTTCATTGCTTTAATAATTGTTAATTGCTGAAAATCTTTTTCACCAAAAACTGCTTTATCGGGCTTAGCGATTGCAAATAGTCGATCAACAACGGTTACTACGCCATCAAAGTGACCAGGTCGAGAAGCGCCTTCAAATTTATTTCCTAGTTCACCAGAGCTCAAGGTTGTGAAACCTTCTGGGTACAGATCTTCGTATTCGGGAAACCAAACTTCGTTAGCTCCAGCAATTGTTGCGATTTCAATATCTCGTTGCGGAGTTCTTGGATACTTTTCGAGGTCTTCTTTGTTTTCAAACTGCAGTGGATTAACAAAAATACTCACAATCACATCTTTATCCAATGTGCGCGCACGTTTAATCAACGCTTGGTGGCCTTTATGCAAGGCACCCATAGTCGGCACTAATACAGTCATAACAGTTGCTCCAGTCCTTCCAGGTACCGGGCGAGATGTTCCAAAGTTTACCGCTAAGCGGGCAATTGCTCCAAAAGTTCCTTGATTGGCCCATGTGTAAGCAAGATTGCATCAGGCTCAATTTCAAACCAAGGCTCCAAAACAAAGCGGCGTTGGTGCGCACGAGGGTGCGGCAGTTGTAATTCATCTGCTTTGCTCAAAAGTCCGCCATATTGAATCAGGTCTAGGTCTATCGTCCGCGGACCCCAATGCACGATTCGTTCACGACCCAAACTCTTTTCGATTCCGTGGAGCAAGGAAAGTAAATCCATAGCTGGCAAATCACTATCAATTATGCACACTGCGTTTAAGTAATCAGGTTGTTCTGGCCCACCTATTGGCGCGGTTGAAAAGTAAGTAGAAACTTCCTTAACATCAGTTGCTTCGCGCAATAGCGCAATAGCTAAATCTAGATTCTCTTTCGGGTTGCCAATATTGGCACCTAATGCAATTACAGCTTTCATCGACTTCGAGTTACAACCACTGCGATATCTTTTAATTGCGCTGCAACAGGTGCTTGTGGCTTATGAACTGTCACAGTTACCGCCTGCACCTTAAGGTGTTGATTTAGAACTCGCTCTGCAATTCGTCCACCTAGTTTCTCAATCAGATTTACCGGATTGCTAGTAATTTCTTCAACTACTAAATCAGTAATCTCTGCATAGTTGACGGTGTCTTCAATGGCATCTGAATTAGAAGGCAGCGTTAGATCAACACTTAGAGTTAAATCCACGAAAAAATCCTGTCCATCTTTTCTTTCGTGATCAAAGACGCCGTGGTACCCAAAACCATGAATTCCGGTCAAAACAATCTGATCCTTCATGAACTAAGCACCTCCTTATGTGGTTTCACGCTGTGAACTCTAACCGCCCAAACACCAGTTGTGCCAAGGCGTTTAGTAAGTTCGATCGTGGCTGCTTCTCTTTCATCGGGTGAATCCCCGCCTAAAAATCTTTTGCGGGATGCGCCAACAAGGACTGGATAACCCATCGCCACAAAGCGTTCAATTGAATCAATAATCGCCCAGTTATGTTCGGCATCTTTTGCAAAACCTATACCTGGGTCAATGATCAAATTATCTTTATCAATTCCTGCATCTAATGCGGCTTCGATGCGCTCATTTAGCTCAGCGATCACATCATTGACTACATCAGTGTAAATAGCCTTGGAATTCATATCTTTTGACTGCCCACGCCAATGCATAGCAATGTAAGGAACCTGTAACCGTGCCGCAGTTTGTAACATCTGCGAATCGGCTAATCCCCCACTGACATCATTGATTATCGATGCACCGGCATTAACTGCAGCCTCAGCTGTGCTTGCTCGCATTGTGTCAATACTTATTGTGACGCCATGTTTAGCTAATTCAGCAATTACTGGAATTGTTCTTTTCAATTCCTCTTCTTCGCTTACTCGTTCAGCACCTGGTCGAGTTGATTCGCCACCTATGTCAATGATGTCGACGCCTTCTGCGATCATTTCTAAGCCACGTTCAACCGCGGTATCAAATTCATTATGTCTTCCACCGTCGGCAAATGAATCTGGCGTTACATTCAAAATGCCCATCACTAACATGTGATTAGCTCTTAGTGATTAGGGAAATTGCTTCTGCTCGTGTAGCAGGATTTGTTAGGGCTCCACGAACTGCAGATGTAGTTGTGCGCGCATGTGATTTCTTGACCCCACGCATCGACATACACAAGTGTTCACAATCAATAATTACAATTACTCCAAGTGGATCAAGAATATTGACCATAGCATCTGCAATTTGAGTTGTTAAACGTTCCTGCACCTGTGGACGCTTTGCATACAAATCAACCAAACGCGCTAGCTTTGATAATCCGGTGATCTTTCCACGAGGAATGTAGCCAATATGTGCAACACCATGGAAAGGCGTTAAGTGGTGTTCGCAATGTGAAAATACTTCAATGTCACGAACAATCACTAGTTCTTCATGTCCGATGTCAAAAGTTGTCGTTAAAACATCTTCGGGTGATTGCCACAGACCTTCAAAGTTTTCCTTCATTGCGCGAGCAACTCGTGCAGGAGTTTCCTTTAAGCCTTCGCGATCTGGATCTTCTCCAAGTGCAAAAAGCAGTTCACGGACCGCCTTTTCCGCGCGTTCCTGGTCATAAGGACCAGAAGCGCGGCCATCGGTTACGGTGACTTTATTTACCGTCACTTGCGGCCTTCTTGCGTCGGGTCGGCTTCTTCTTTTCCTCTACCGGCGGCTCTACAACTAGGCGTTCAGGAATATCAACCGGTGGTTGTTCTGAAGGAATGCGATTTGCTGAACCTGTCCAAGCTGGACGCTTCGTAACTAACTTTACCTTCTTAAATATCTGAGCAATCTCTTCTTTATTGAGAGTTTCTTTTTCAAGAAGTTGAATAACCATTTCATCGAGAATCTTGCGATTGGCAACCAAAATATCAAAAGCTTCTTGGTGTGCGTTTTCGATCAAGGTGCGAATCTCACGATCTACCACTGCTGCAATGTTTTCACTGTAATCGCGTTGATGACCATAATCTCGGCCTAAGAATGGTTCAGTAGAACCACCCCCAAGTTTGATAGCGCCAATTGATTCTGTCATTCCATATTGGGTAACCATTGCACGAGCAAGCGCAGTTGCTTTTTCAATATCATTTGATGCACCCGTTGATGGGTCATGGAAAATTAACTCTTCAGCCGCGCGACCACCAAGCGAATACGCCAATTGATCAAGCAATTGATTGCGAGTGGTTGAATACTTATCTTCATCAGGTAGAACCATTGTGTAACCAAGTGCGCGTCCACGAGGCATGATCGTTACTTTGTGAACTGGATCAGTGTGTGGCAAAGCATGTGCAACTAGTGCATGACCAGCTTCGTGGTAAGCGGTAACGCGACGTTCATCATCATTCATCAAGCGAGATTTACGTTGTGGTCCAGCCATCACGCGATCGATTGCTTCATCTAATTCGATATTTCCAATTGTTGCCTTGTCAGTTCTGGCCGAAAGAAGTGCAGCCTCGTTGAGAACATTTGCCAGGTCTGCGCCCGTAAAACCAGGGGTACGACGTGCGTAATCAACTAGCTTTACTTCATCACTTAGTGGTTTGCCCTTTGCGTGGACTTGCAAGATAGCTTCGCGTCCCTTTAGGTCTGGACGATCAACTGCAATCTGACGATCAAAACGACCTGGTCGTAGCAATGCAGGATCCAAAACATCCGGACGATTTGTAGCAGCAATCAAAATAACCTTTGAATTCTCTTCAAAGCCATCCATCTCAACAAGAAGTTGGTTAAGGGTTTGCTCGCGCTCATCGTGACCGCCACCCATACCGGCACCACGTTGGCGACCAACAGCATCAATTTCGTCGATGAAAACAATTGCAGGAGCATTCTCTTTAGCTTGATTGAAAAGATCGCGCACGCGTGCTGCACCAACACCAACAAACATTTCCACGAAATCAGATCCAGAAATTGAATAGAAAGGAACTCCGGCTTCGCCAGCTACCGCACGAGCAAGCAGAGTTTTTCCGGTTCCCGGAGGGCCAAACAACAAAACTCCCTTAGGAATCTTTGCGCCAAGCGGTGCGTACTTTTCTGGCTTAGCTAAGAAATCTTTAATTTCATCCAGCTCTGCAAGAGCTTCATCTGCGCCTGCTACATCTTTGAAAGTTGTCTTAGGTACGTCAGGATCTTGAAGTTTGGCACGTGACTTTCCAAATTGGAAAACTTTATTGCCACCTTGTGCTTGGCTCATGAACCAGAAGAACAAGAGGCCAATTAATAGGAATGGAACTATGGAAAATAGGAAAGAAACAAGAATTGATTGAGAAGGAACCTTTACATTCCAACCCTTTGGAGGCGGATTACCAGTTAAAGCATCGACAATTGTTGGTTCTTGTCGGGCAACATAAAAAGCTTCAACCTTTGATGAGCCCTTAATTGTTGTGCCAGGGTTGAGTATCAAGCGAATCTTTTGATCTCTATCAACAAGCTCTGCGGATTGAACCTGAGCCTTTGAAATTGCATCCAAAGCTTGTGAAGTTTCAATCTTTGTGTAGCTATTGCCCGCAGAAGATATCTGCCCAAAAACAGTCACAGCAAAGATTGCGGCAACAATCCAGAAAAGTGGCCCTCGGAAAAGTTTTTGACTTTTTGTTGGCGCCTTTTTTGCAGGTTGCTTACCTGAAAAACTCTTCTTAACTTGCTTCTTCGGCTTTTGAACTTGTGACATCTATGGGGACTCCAGAAACTATTCGTACATGTGCTTAGCAAGCACAGCGATAAAGGGAAGGTTGCGATACTTTTCATCAAAATCAAGTCCGTAACCAATTACAAAATCCTTTGGAATATCAAAGCCAACATATTTCACATCAACTTCAACCTTTGCAGCTTCTGGCTTTCGTAGAATTGAAAGAATCTCCACTGATCCAACTCCGCGGGATTCCAGGTTCGCCTTAAGCCAGGAAAGAGTTAAACCTGAATCAACGATGTCTTCGATAATCAAAACATTTCGCCCAGTGATATCGCGATCAAGATCTTTCAGGATTCGAACAACTCCGCTGGACTTTGTTCCGGACCCGTATGAAGAAACCGCCATCCAATCCATATCGATATGGCGTTGTAATGCGCGTGAAAAATCCGCAACCGCCATTACTGCGCCCTTAAGAACTCCGACAAGAAGCAAATCTTTGCCCTCGTAATCTTTTTCGACCTGAGCTGCAAGCTCTTTTAGTCGTGCTTGCAACTGTGCTTCGGTTACGACTACGCGTTCAATATCGCCCTTGACTGCTTCTAAGTCCACGGTTCTCCCTAAGGTCGGTGCTGTAAGAGCGAAAGTCTGCCCGAAATCCGCTCAACCTTCACACCGCCCGGCAAATTGAGCGCACCTTGGCCGCTCCAGGCAGAAATTAGGGCCTCTACCGCGCTCACATGCTCCAAAGTGACCATGCCGGCAGGGGCACCGGAGGCATAGATCGCCGCTCGAATAATTCGGGTCCGGATGGCGCGAGGTAATGCTTCCAAATGGGAGCAATCCAAATCCGCCAGATCTAAATGAATCTCTTCGCGCTTAGCCCAATGATCTAGCGCATCAGCATCATCACGTAAAAGATGTGCGCTGCGCGCTAATGCTTCTGCAATTCCCGGACCAATACTTTTTTCCAGAGCTGGCAACGCATCGTTTCGAACTCGAACTCTTGAGAATTCTGGATTCTGATTGTGTGGGTCATTCCAGTACTGCAACTTTAACTCTTCGCAATACAGTTCATTCTGAATTCGGGTAATTTCAAGTAGCGGTCGAACATAGAGACCGTTGTGATGTGCCATTCCGGAAAGTGAACGTGTTCCGGATCCACGAGCTAACCCAAGTAAAACAGTTTCCGCTTGATCATCTCGTGTATGTCCTAGAAATACCGCAACCGCATTTTTTTCCTTAGCAACCTCTTGTAACGCTTCATATCGAGCTGTACGAGCAGACGCTTCCAGGCCATCTTTAATATCAACTGTAACTTTCTTAATGATGCAGTCCAGGCCAAATTCCTTTAATTGCAACTTTACTTTTTCAGCTTGAGCACCAGATTGTTCTTGTAGTTGATGATCAATCGTCACCCCAATAACGGAAATTACATACTCTTTTGATTCAATTGATAAAGCATGGGCTAGTGCTAAAGAATCTGCACCGCCAGAAACTGCAACAAGAATGGTGTCGCCGGCTTCGTAATTTTCAAGCCAGGTGCGCACAGCATTTCGAACTGCTGGGACCGCTGTAGTCATAGCCTAAGCGTAGTGCTGATTTAGACGCGGCCACCAAATGGCATCAAGCCCTTGATGCTGTACATATTTGAATACAGCAATCCCTTACCCTTTGAATTAGCCTCCCACATCATTCCGTTTCCGGCGTAAATCGTGATGTGGTGAATGGTTGAAATATCTCCCTTGTACGAGTAGAAAAGTAAGTCCCCTGGGACTAGTTCCTTAAGCGAAACATGCATTGTGTAGCCTGAATAAAGCGCTGAATTGAGTCGATCCCAGTTAGGCCAACCTAAGCCAGCTGCACGATATGCAGCATAAACAAGTCCAGAACAGTCAAATGAATTAGGTCCCTCTGAACCCCAGATGTACGGCTTACGTGCAAGAACCTGAGTCTTAGCAAATGCAACCGCCTTGTCTCGCTGTGCTTGGGTAGTTCTAATTGTAGATCTACCTTTAAATCCGCGATCTGGCCACACACTTTTTTGCCCCGGTGTCTGCGTTGCAGTGCTTGCTTGGCTTTCTTCAAGTAAGGCGAGCTGTCTTTGTTGTTCGAGCGTTGTTCTTACTTTACGTGCACTCATTAATTGGCGCATTAATTCATCTTGAACTTTTTGCAGCTTTGCTACTTCTTTTGCTTGCTCTGCTTTTGCATCATCAGCAACTTCTTTCGCTGATGCAACTTTTTCAGTTGCAACTTGCTGCACAGCCTTTGCATCATCGGCAATCTTCTTAGCCTTGCGCGCTTCTTCTTCTGCGACCTTGAATCGATCAAGTGCTACAGAATTTTGCGAACCGAGTGTTCCAAGGGTTGAAAGTTGATCAATTAAATCCTGTGGACCATTTGCACTTAATAGTGATTGAACGTCCGTAAGGCTGCCACCCATTATGTAAGCGTTAGCTGCAAGTTTTCCAATTGTTTTATGTGCTTCGGAAACTGCTGCCGCGGTTTCGGCTGCATGTTTTGCCGCAATGTTTGCTGCAGTAGTCGCAACCGCTAACTCCGCTTGCGCTTTTCGATACAACGCAGTCGCTGCATTTGCCTTCGCGGTTAGTGTTCTTAAACTTTGGTTGGCGGCTGCTAATTTCTTTGCCTGTGCATCTGCAGCTTTTTTCCTTGCTGCTTCAACTTTCTTTGCAGCTTCAATTTCAGCCACGGTTGGTTTAGGGGCTGCAAATGCCGGTACTGACGAAATCGCCAGCCCCAGAATTACAGCAAGGGAAATCGCCCTAAAGCTCTTTTTCACAATTACCTTTCGGAAGGGAAGGGTTCAAGAATAAATGCCCAACCTTGGAAAACCGTGTTTTTAAGTGTGAGTGTCCTTAATTAGCTACATCACGACGGACAAAGAGTATTGAGGCGATGATCGCTCCTACCCCCACATAAAGCCCACCAACAGTAAGTGCATGTGTATAGGTGACATCAGCACTTCCACCTGAAGCGATCGTGCTTAATTGATAACCAGGCATCCAAGATTGCAGAGAATTCTTCACCGCTATCAGCAAGGTCTCAACAATTAATAACCAAAGAACTCCGAATGAAATGGCACTAATGGGAGAGCGCAGAAGCAGCCCTAGAACCATCCCAATGATTCCGTAGCCAACCACCGAGATAACTACATTTACAAAAGTTGTGTAAATGAACTCAATACCCGCACTTGAAAACCACATTTCCGTTGACACATCAATGGTCGGTGCCAAAATCGTCGAAATTCCAATACTGACAATTGCAGATATGGTGATCATCGCTAACGCAAAGATAACCATTGATATCAACTTACCGGCCAAAATTTTCATTCGGCTTGGTTGACGTACCAACAAATTGCGAAGTGTTCCATATGTGTATTCCTGGGCAGTCTGAGCGGCGAAAACGCACAAGGCAATAATTCCTAAGAAGCCACCGACATTTGCAAAACCTTGAACTCCGCCGCTTGCTAAAGCTAATACTTCACGACTGATGACCCGTCCACGGTCAGCATTTCCTTGTGGTGAATCAATCAATAGATATAGCAAAGCGGAAAAAAGTCCACTAAAAAATACGACCGCACCCATGGTGCCCAGAAACAATGTGGGACGGCGAAGCTTGCGCAGTTCAGCTCTGACTACATTAAGCATTACTTGTCCCCCGTCATTTCAAAAAATGTTTCTTCAAGATTTGGCAGTTGTGGTGCAAGTTGGGCCAAAACTATTCCTGCATCAAATGCTGCTTCATTTAGCACTGGGGCCCACTTCATATCGGCTAACACATGCACTGAATCATCCCGAATTACGGCATGATGCCCTGCATCCTTTGCGATTTTAACAATGCGCGCTAGGTCAGATTTCTTGAGTGATCTTGCGATGATTGTTGGTTGCTGCTGAGCCATTAATTCACCAATTGGACCGGCAAACACAACTTCGCCCTTGCGAAGCATCACAATGTAATCGCTAATAATTTCAAGTTCGGAAAGCAAGTGTGAAGAAACAAACACCGTGGTTCCATCGTTTGCCAGATCACGTAGCAAAGCACGAACTTCTTGAATACCTTCGGGGTCTAAACCATTTGTAGGTTCATCCAGCATAAGTAACTTAGGTTCAGGCAATAGAGCCGCAGCAATACCCAGACGTTGCTTCATACCTAATGAATAAGTTTTGTACTTTGATTTTCCGCGTTCCCCAAGTCCAACTTTTTCTAAAAGAGTTTGAACTCGTTCGACAGGGAATCCACCAAGACGTGCCAGCACCATTAAATTTTCGTGACCTGATAGAGCTGGATAAAAAGCGGGTCCTTCAATCATCGCGCCAACTCGGCTTAAGTACTTTTCGGGATGTTCTATTGGTTCGCCAAGGATGTGTCCTTGCCCCGTTGTTGGGGTAATCAAGCCAAGAAGCATGCGCATTGTGGTTGTTTTGCCAGAACCATTGGGTCCAACAAAGCCACATACGGTGCCGAGCGGTACTTCGAAGTTGATATGAGAGACGGCTAAGCGATCTTCATACTTTTTCGAAAGATCTGAGACTGAAATAGCAGTATTAGTCATGGTCTTACTCTGCCACAATTAAGCCATGAGTAAACGACCTTGGGGTTATCAGCCTCGCCCAGAAACTCTGGGACCCGACTGGGAATTACATCCGCAAACACATTCAGTCCGTGCTGGTCTTGCTCGTACAGGTTTTGGTGAGACATCTGAGGCTTTATTTCTAAATAGTGGCTTTACTTACACATCGGCCGAAGAGGCTTTTGATTCTTTTGCTGAAGAGACTGATCACTATCTATATAGCCGTTTCCATAACCCAACGATTGCGATGTTTGAAAAACGTTTAGCCGCAATTGAAGGTGCTGAAATGTGCGTAGCAACTGGTTCTGGAATGTCGGCGATGTTTGCATCTCTTGCATGCCTAGTAGAACAAGGCGACCACATCGTTGCATCAGCTGCAATGTTTTCTTCTTGCCATGTTGTTATTACCGAATTCTTGCCTAAGTGGGGCGTGACCTTTGAATTAGTAAAGGGGAATGATCCGGCTGTGTGGGCAAAAGCTTTAAGCAAAACCACCAAGGCTGTGTTTATCGAAACGCCAAGTAACCCTTTGTTAGAGATTGTTGACATCAAAATGGTGAGCGATCTTGCACACAAGGTTGGTGCGACAGTAATTGTTGACAACGTAATGGCATCACCGGTTTTGCAGAAGCCTTTAGCACTTGGCGCAGATGTGGTTATGTATTCAGCAACAAAGCACATCGATGGACAAGGCCGAGTGCTTGCCGGTGCCTTGTTAGGTTCGGCTTCATATATTCAAGAAAAACTCTTACCTTTCGTGCGTCATACAGGTCCTGCACTAAGCCCATTTAATGCTTGGGTATTGGTTAAGTCTCTTGAGACTATGCATATGCGCGTTGAAAGTATGGTTTCAAATGCACAAGCAGTTGCGGAATTCTTGGAAAAGCAACCTGCAATCAAATCTGTACGTTACCCAGGATTGAAGTCTCACCCAGGTCATGAATTAGCCATGAAGCAAATGAGTAATGGCGGCGGATCAACGATTGGTATTGAATTCAAGGCTTCTCAAGAAGAAGTTTTTGCCTTCATGAATAAGCTGTGCGTCATTGATATTTCCAACAATTTAGGCGACAGCAAATCACTAATCACTCATCCATCTTCGACAACACATCGTCGTTTAGCGCCCGAAGTTCAAGCTGAAATGGGCATTACCCCATCGGTATTGCGTTTATCGGTTGGCTTAGAACATTCCAGCGACTTGATTAAGGATTTGCAGCAAGCTTTAGCTAAGTAGCTGAGCAACAACCAGCAAAACAGATAGCAAGCTTAAATAAGTAATTGACCATTGGAAAATCTTGCCAGCTACTTTTGTGTATTCTGGTGAACCCTCTTTGAGTGCAATTAGTTGACGCGCAAATACAAGGCCAAGTGCAACAGTTACTGTAAGTGACCACATTGGTAATTCAGCGGCAAGAATCAACCACACCGATGATGCAATCATCAATGTTGTGTGGAACCACATTTCCTTCAGAACTCGACCCTTTGTTGCAACAACAGGAAGCATCGGTGTTCCAGCGGCCGCGTAATCATCTTTGTACTTAATTGCTAGTGCCCAGAAATGCGGTGGAGTCCAAAAGAAAATGACAAAGAAGAAAGCCCAAGCTGTGACTGATAATGAATTAGTAACCGCTGCCCAACCAATAAGTACTGGCATACAGCCTGCGGCTCCACCCCAAACAATATTTTGCGCTGTTCGTTGCTTCAGAGACATTGTGTATACAACGACATAAAAAACAATTGCGATTAAGGCTAAAAGAGTTGCTAGTGGTGTTGTGAAAATCCAGAAGAGGGCAAGTGAAAGAACTCCAATAAGTGTTGCAAAAACAGTTGCGTTCTTTTTTGAAATCTGCCCAGTAACAACCGGTCGCTTTGAAGTTCGTGCCATCAACTTATCAAGATCACTTTCAATAACCATATTGAAAGCATTGGCACTTCCAGCGGCAAGAGTTCCTGCAAAAATTGTTGCCAGAGCTAATCCAAAACTCGGTAAACCTTTGGCAGCTAAAACCATCGCCGGTAAAGTTGAAACGAGTAAGAGTTCTACCACTCTTAACTTCATTAGATCCAGGTATCCCCGCATAGCGCTGCTCACGCGCCAAGATTACTCAGCCTTTGGAAGTACGCCTCCCAGACCTCTCACAGGGGAAATAGTTACCTTGCTCTCAACGAAGGTCGCAGACGAAGAAGAAAAGGTAGAACTATGACTCAGAACAACAAGCCCGAATGGTTTGAGATTACTGATGCAGATGAGAAGCCAGAGCTTCGCAAAGTATCAAAGTCACTACCAGTAAGCGCTGTGATGGTTGCTGCGCTGATTCTTGGAGCTGGCGTAGTGGTCGCCCAAACCCAGAGTGAGACGCCTACCTCTGCTGTTGTAGCTTCTTCAGCTCTGTCCTCTTCAGTTGAAAGTAATCCAACTACACAAACAGTTTCTGCAGTTAAGTCAGTGGTCGCAGATCCAACTACTACAGCTGTAGTGGTTGTCGCAGGCGTCGCAGCCACGAACAAGTTGGCAAATCCATCGATTGCACAGTTGCCAACTGGTGGCGGAGATGACGATGATGACGACGAGGACGATGAGGACGATGACGATGACGATGAGGACGATGACCACTAACTAGTACAGTTAGGTAATGCGCTCAAGATTTGTTCTCTTAACCTCAATCTTTTTACTCTGTGCTTTTGTAGTACCGGCGCAGAGTGAAGTCGTAACTCCATCCATGAAGTTGATCCACACTATCAACGGGTCAATTGCTCCTAAATCAGTTCGTTCTTCGGGCGATGAAGTGGTGAGCGCGCACAACATGATGTACCGACATTCAGTTACGGTTTATGACGCTAAATCCTTTGAATTACTGCACACAGTTTCTGATTCGGTTTCCCTAAAAGATTTTGGTTTTTCAAAAACAGTTGGCAATTACAAAGGCTCACCTGTTGAAGGAACTTTTTCGCCCGATGGCAAGTATCTGTATGTGAGCAATTACGCCATGTATGGAAAAGGGTTCAACAAAGAAGGAACTGACACTTGCTCACCAGCAGATGGATATGACAAGAGTTTTGTCTACAGAATTAATCGAAGTAACTACCAAATTGATTCGGTGTACCCAGTTGGATCCGTACCAAAGGTAGTTGAGGTTACTCCGGACAATCAATATGTCTTAGTCGCCAATTGGTGCTCATACACAGTTTCTGTTATTTCAGTAGAGAAAAACAAGATCGTAAAGACCATCAAAATTGGACGATACCCACGCGGAATAGCGGTTAACAACGATTCAACAAAAGCATATGTAGCTGAAATGGGTGGAAATCGAATTCATGTGATTAATCTTGAAGATTTCTCAACTTCCTTCATACCTATTGGTAGTAATCCGCGCGCAATAGTGCTGTCCCCCGATAACTCCACCATGTACGTGACCATGAATTTGTCAGGTCGAGTTGCTTCTTGGAATCTTGTTACCAACATCCTTGGTAAATCTGTAAAGACCGGAAATGCTGCTCGCAGTCTTGCAATTTCAAAAGATGGTTCAGCTTTATACGTTGTTAATTACAAGAGTGACACAATGTCCAGAGTGCGGACAAGTGACATGAAAGTAACTCAAAACATTAAAGTTTGTAACGAGCCAATTGGAATTACTTACGATGTTGAAACATCAAACACATGGGTCGCTTGCTATAAAGGTCAGATAAAAATATATTCTAATAATTAAGGCGCAGGAGAAATTTCAGCTGGAATATTTGGAGCAGCAATTCGCCCAAGTACCCGATCTATCGCTGCTCGAGCTTTATCCAGTGCAGTATTTCCACCGGGAATCTCATCAGCCAAAGTTACAAAGACATATTCGCGATCAGTAGATTGCACATATCCAGCAAGAGTTGCAGTTCCGTTAAGTGTTCCAGTTTTAGCTTTAACTAAACCGACTGCAGTTGGTGCAGTAGTTAGGAAACGTGTTTCAAGTGTTCCAGAAACTCCTCCCACCGGTAAGCCTGAATAAATCAAGGCATACTTTTCATCTTTTCGAAGTTTGTAGAGTAATTCGCCCATTAGTTTTGCAGTGATCTTGTTCTTTCTAGACAACCCACTGGCATCAGCAACAACCAACTGCGTGTCATCTACTTCAAGCTTGAACAAAATATCTCTAAAAACTGCTTCCACACCTTTTGCATCCTTCGTGAATCCAGCTGCTTTGGCTGACAATCGCGCTAATCGCTCAGACATTTGGTTATCACTCCAAAGCATGATCCATTCCAACATAGCAGCCACAGTTGGCGAATTCTCTGCAACTATCTGCTGCCCAAAAGACAATAGTGCTTCATCACCACTGACTGCTTTCATCACCGGTTTGAAATTACGCTGAGCCCAGAATGCTTTCAGGTTTGTAACATCATCTGAGTGAAGTCCGGTATAGATAACTTTGTAATTCTGAAGTGATCCGCCATTGAATTCCTTTACAGAATTCATTGTTCGAGTTCCGATGTGAGGAAGAGATGCTCGATTCATCTTTCGTGCAATGGTGTGATTTGGACTCATCCAGGGATCATAAGAACCTTTTATAACCACAGTGCCTAACTCGGGATTGATGCCTACCGTAGTGCTAAATGTTGCCAATGGATCAAGGTGCTCAAGCATCACTGCACCAGTCAAAATCTTCATGACCGATGCAGGTTTGCGCTGCTGGTAAGCATTCTTTTTGTACACAATCGCACCGGTACTACCATCAATCACAATCATGGCTGGGTTAGAAAGATTCTTGTTCTTTAGGAGTTGATCAAAGACTGCTGGAATCGAATCTGGTCCTAGCACTGCCTGCGCTGGAAGTACCGAAAATATTGTTGCAAGCACAATTGCAAAAAAGCGGTACAGGAAAGTCATAGTTACTTTCTAGCGCCAGGAGGCGATAATAATGTTGGCGACTGTTAACCCGAGCATCGTTAACCAAACATTCTTTGGAAGTTCCGGCTTCTTAACATTTGTGTAGCCCAAAACCAGAATGATAAGAAGGAAAATAAACTTAATTCCGACTTTTATGTGATTCAGTTCTTCATCTGGCTTTACATTGTTGTGCAGACCAACCAGCACTATTCCGGCAACTAGCGCAGTTAGCCCAGCATGAAGTACCCCTGGATTTAACTTACGTGGAGACTTGTTCCATTGAAGAAAAAGCAGAACTAATATCCCGATTACAGAGAGTAGGTGGATTACATACGCGACTGTGTTGATAGCTGACATGCATTCAGTTTAGAGTGCCTACATGTCTTCTCCAACAACCCCCGCCAGTATTGGCCCAGGTGAATTTTTCCCTGTTGTCGGCGTTGGTCCCCATGAGAAGCCTTGGCCTGAAGGGGATCAATACGACCCTGAATTATTACTGAATGGTGATCGCAGGAATGTCCTAGATCACTATCGATATTGGACTGTAGAAGCAATTGTTGCGGATTTAAACACTAAGCGACATAAATTGCAGATTGCAATTGAAAATTGGCAACACGATCTAAATATTGGATCAATCGTAAGAACTGCAAATGCATTTAATGTTTCAGCAGTACATATCGTCGGAAAACGCGATTGGAACAAGCGCGGAGCAATGGTGACTGATCGATACTTGACTGTTCTGCATCACCCAACAATTGAAGATTTCGCAAAATACTGCAAAGAACAAGGTTTACCAATTATTGGTATTGATAACGTCCCGGGTTCTAAGCAATTAGAACCTGCAGATTTGCCCGAAAGCTGTGTTCTTTTATTTGGTCAAGAGGGCGCTGGAATGTCTGATGAAGGAATTGCCGTGTGCGAAGTTTTGTATGAAATTAATCAATATGGTTCAACTAGATCTATGAACGCATCTGCTGCCGGTGCAATTGCAATGTATCACTGGGCCTTGCAGCATTTACCTCGTTAAGCTTTTAATTCGGCAAGCAATCCATCTACTGCACGTTCAACCATAGCTAACGTAGCTTCGTACGCTTCATCACTTTGATTATATGGATCTGGAACTTCTAGTTTGAAATAGTCTGCAGAAGTTGGATCAATTCCCTTAAGCGCTGGATCAAAACTTCTTAAGTAGAAGACTTTTGAGCGATGTTCTTCACTTTCGGCCAAAGAAACAACGTTGTGATAATTACTAGAATCCATCACAAGGATTAAGTCATGGACATAAAAATCATTAACTGTGAACTGCTTCGCTGTGTGCTCATGCTTATAGCCAGCTTTTTCCCAGATCTTCTTTGATGACGGATGTGGGCCTTGCCCAATGTGCCAAGGGCCAGTGCCTGCACTATCAACAGTGATAACTGGCGATTGAATTGCCTTCATTTTATTAGCCAATACCGCTGCTGCCATGGGTGAGCGACAAATATTGCCCAAACAGACCATGGTGATACTGATTTGGTCCCGAGATTTAATTGAGGAGATCACGCTCGGGTTCATCTTCTAACGCTTCTTGAACAGATTTCAAGCGGCGTTCAATTTCATCAGCCTCTTCTACCCGACCTTGCATGCGCAAGATCTTGGCGATTCTTGATTCAATATCAACAATGAATTCGAAATCCTTAGGCTCATCTTCACTAACAATCGCCAAAACATTTTCTAAAGTTGCCAATCCTTCATCATATTTTTCAAGCAAGATTTGAGCTTTGCCGAATTCAAAGGAAGCAAAAGTTTCACGGCGGTGATCATGACCGGTTTCAAATACATCAACTGCTTTGCGCGCAGTTTCTAGCGCAAGTTCACCTTCACCTAATTCGATAAGACACGATGCCATTTTCTGATCGCATCTGGCTACATGAATTACTTCTTTGTTGCGCTTGAACAAAGATCGAGCTTCTTTAAAAGCCTCGATTGCTTTCTCGTAATTCTTTAACTCGCGCTCTGCGCAGCCAATCAAATGCAAATCATTTGCTGCGCCAATTTCGTTTCCATCGACTAGGTGCTCTTGTGCGCATTCGTTCATCGTTTCTACTACTTTGTCGTAGTTCTTTGATGAATACCACCATTCACCAAGCGTGCAAGCAAGCTCTAAAGCAATTGGAGATTTGTTTTCGCGCAAAATCTCAACAGCTTTGCTCATTGCATTAGCTGCCTCATCCATGCGCTTAAGCTGGTTTAAGTTATAACCGATCGCCGAATATGCTTGTGCTAATCCCTCTGAAGAAACTGTTTCGCCAAGTTGTGAATAGATATCTCGAGCAGTTTCTGCAAGTGCGAGCGCTTCGTCATATTGACCACGAGCATAAATTCGTGCACTTAATTCGTAGTAAGTACTGGCACGTTCTTCACCTTCAACTTCGGGGATTCGATCCCACAACATTTCCTCGGTGACGAGCTCTTCCATGCCTTCGTCTTCACTCATGTGCGTGACCTTATCTTTACTAGGTGAGCCAGGGCTCAGGATTAGGCTCCAGAGACATGAATTCTCAGCCTTCTGCCTATAAGTGGCAGATGCAAATGGTTTGCATTAACCTTTTCCCATGCATATTCCTGATGGTTTCATTGATATTCCAACCTCAGCCGCATTTGCTGGCTTAGCTGCGGCAGGCATCGCGGTCTCGCTCAAGGGTGCGCGCGCGCAACTCGATGAAAAAAGCGCTCCGCTGGCCGGACTAACTGCAGTCTTTATCTTCGCAGTTCAAATGCTCAACTTCCCTGTTGTTGCAGGAACAAGTGGTCACTTAATTGGTGCCGCACTCGCCGCAGTTCTTGTTGGCCCCTGGGCTGCAACTCTTGCACTAACTGTGGTGCTCATTATGCAAGCATTTCTTTTTGCCGACGGTGGGCTTACAGCACTGGGTCTAAGTACATTCAATATGAGCATAATCTCGGTTTGGGTTGGTTACGGCGTATTCCTGCTTGTTAAAAAGATTCTTCCAAAAACCAAATCTTCGATTGTTGTTGCATCCGGAATTGGAGCACTTGTTTCAGTTCCTGCAGCTGCACTTGGTTTCACGCTTCAATACGCAATCGGTGCGACAGGAACGTTTTCTGTAACAACAGTACTGGGAGCAATGGTTGGTACACATGTGTTGATTGGAATCGGAGAAGCGCTCATTACTGGTCTGACGGTGAGCGCCGTTATTGCAAGCCGTAGTGATCTTGTCTATGGCTGGAAAGGTAACAAAACACAATTGGAGATTCGCCATGGATAAGAATAAAAAGTTTTTAGCTGCTGGATTTCTAGTTTCAATCTTCTTAGCTGGCGTCGTTTCCTTCTACGCATCATCTGATCCAGATGGATTAGAAAAAGTGGCAGGGGACATCGGGTTTATTGAAACTGCAAAAGATCACACATATGCCGATGGTGCATTAGCTGATTACGGTGTCAAAGGAATTGAGAATGAGCGCGCATCTGTTGGTGTAGCAGGTGTTATTGGTGTTATTGGTACCGCTGTCGTTGCTGGTGCAATGTTTACATTCATCGCGCGTAAGCCAAAAAAGGTAAACAAATAGAGCTTAAATCCCATAAACATGGTCACCATCACGGCCATGATGTGGGTGAACGCCTTTACCTTCACCGTCACTCTGTAATCCATTCACTGCCTTCGCATGCAAAAATCGTTGCGGCGTTGCTGTTTATTTTGGTTGGTGTTTTAACCCCTATTCATCGCTGGCAAGCCTTTGTGGGCTACTTCGTAGCTCTTTTCATTACTGTGGCTGCGGCAAAAATTCCTTTCACGCTGATGTTCAAGCGTGCATTAATTGAAATTCCCTTCATCTTCTTTGCCCTACTTATGCCATTTTTTGGAACTGGCGAGAGATTCGAAGTTGGTCCACTTAATCTCTATCGAGAAGGTTTGCTTGCTGGTGCCGGTATTTTTATCAAGGGTACTTTGGGTGTAATCACCGCAATCATTCTTTCTACAAGCACTACCGCTCGTGAAATTCTACGAGGTCTAGAACGTCTAAAGCTTCCAACATTGATGGTCCAGATCGCTTCCTTTATGTTGCGATATGTAAATGTTGTTAATGATGAAATGGAGCGCATGAAGATTGCCCGTGAATCACGAGGCTTTGAAGCAACCGGAATCCAGCACTGGAAAGTTGTTGCAACTGCAGCGGGTGCTTTGTTTATTCGATCATACGAACGTGGCGAACGAGTTCATCTCGCAATGCTTTCTCGCGGTTACGAAGGTGTTTTGCCCCATGATGAACCACCACGCATTCCGCTTTCTTTGTGGTTGCGCTCTCTGACTCTTCCAATCACCGCTTTAATAATTTTCACTACTACTTTGGCGTTAGGATTCTGAATATGAGTACACCAAGCCTTGAAATCAAAGAGCTCGCCTTCGCATATCCCGATGGCAATCAAGCTCTATTTGGTGTAAATCTGTCAGTGCAAAAGGGCGAGCGCGTTGCACTGCTTGGTCCAAATGGTGCCGGTAAGACAACTCTTGTCATGCACATGAATGGAATCCACCCAACATCGCATGGTTCGGTGCATGTAGCGGGCCAACTTGTAGATGCAAAAGATAAGACATCTCTAAAAGAGATTCGCTCAAAGGTCGGAATTGTTTTTCAAGATCCTGATGATCAGCTATTTATGCCAACAGTTGGTGAAGATATTGCCTTTGGCCCATACAACATGGGTAAAAGAGGCGCTGAACTTGATGCGATAGTTGATGAAGCGCTACAACTTGTTGGAATGAGCGAATTTAAAGATCGCCCGCCGCATCACCTTTCATTTGGCCAACGCCGACGTGTAGCTGTTGCAACCGTGCTAGCCATGAAGCCTGAAATTCTTGTGCTTGATGAGCCATCTTCAAACCTAGATCCTGCAAGCCGTCGTGAGTTAGCCGATATTTTGCGATCGCTGGACATCACAATGGTGATGGTGACGCATGATCTTCCATATGCATATGAACTATGTCCTCGCTCTGTAATCCTTAAGGGCGGCATCATCGTTGCCGATGGTTCTACGCATGAAATCCTTACAAATTCGGCGTTATTAGCAGCTAATCGACTTGAATTACCTGTTGGTTTTTCCATTCAATAATCCACGGTAGAATTAACCCGTTGGTGCGACCGCACCAAAGCACTTCCCCCAAGTGCTGCAAATGCAGCACTACATGCGAGTCTTATTTTCGCCCTAGCCGCCAAAAGTGCGAGCTATACCCGAGACGCGCTTGTCGTCTCGATTGGTATGCATTTCTATGTCTCTACAGCCACGTACTAGCGCGCCCGGAAAAGCTCGTCGCGCAGCATCAGCAGGAAAGCCTAAGCGCGCAAAGAAGGCTGTCGCTTTTAAAGAAGCAGCACCTAAGGCACGTCACACGACTGCACAAAAAGCAGCTCGCAAAGGCGCATCAGCGAAGCCGGCTTCAACTCGTCGCTATTCAGATGCTGATCCAACGGCAACATCAAAGAAGGAAGTTCGTTTAGTCGAACGTTCAAAGTTGCGCGCAAAGCGTTACCAAGAGCAAACGGCATCAAAGCCACGTCCGACTGAAGCACCTGAAGAACGCAAGGCACGTATTGAGCGTTCACAGCGTCCAGATTCTCGTGCAAAGAAGTTTGTTAAAGAACGCGAAGTTCGTGAATCTGCACCACGTGCAGAGCGCACTGAACGATCAGAGCGTCCAACAACTCGTCCAGAATTTAAGAAGACATACAAGAAAGCAGAACGACCAGAGCGTCCAGCTTTCAAGCGTGAAGATTCACGTCCAGGATTTAAGAAGGATTCAGATACTCGTCCGACAAACCGTCGCGATGCAGTGAAAGCAAAGATTGCACGCACCGATGATGGTCGCCCAAACTTTGAGCCACGTAAGCGTGAAAAGTTTGATCCAACACGTCCAAAGAAGAGCAGTGTTGCACCTGATACTCGCGCAGCTAACTTCCGTGCAGAACGTCCAGTTCGCGATCGCCGCAATGATTCACCAGCTTATGCTCGTGATGATTTCAAGAAGCACGCTAAATCTCATTCAAATGCCGCTGTAGATTTCGGTGCAGATGACAATTACATTTCAGCAAATCTTGCAGATGCAAACCTTGTTGATGCAACTCCCCTAACTGAAATCACAACAACTTTTGCTGATCTTGGAATTGCAGCGCCGCTTGTAAACGCGCTAAGCAAGCAAGGAATCATGCATCCGTTCCCAATTCAGATCGCAACTCTTCCAGATGCGCTTGCAGGTCATGACATCTTGGGTCGCGGACAAACTGGTTCTGGAAAGACTCTTGCATTTGGTTTAGCACTTCTTAACAATCTCAATGGCAAGGTTGCCAAGCCACATAAGCCATTGGCGCTTGTTTTGACTCCAACGCGTGAACTTGCGCAGCAGATTGATGAAGTTTTGATGCCACTTGCACGATCAATTGGTCACGAATCAGTTGTAGTTGCTGGTGGAATGTCTTATTCGAAGCAGATCACGGCGATGCGTCGCGGAACTGCAATCTTGGTTGCTACACCTGGTCGTTTGATCGATCTACTTAACAAGGGTGAAGTTCAACTCGATCAATTACAAATTACAGTTCTTGATGAAGCAGATCAGATGGCGGACATGGGCTTCTTGCCGGTTGTTAAGGAAATTCTAGATCAGGCAAAGCTAGATGGTCAGCGTTTACTTTTCTCTGCAACTCTTGATCGTGGTGTTGATTCCTTGGTTCGTCAGTACTTGAAGAATCCAAAGACTCACTCATTACAAAATGACCGTGCATCTGTTTCAACTATGGAGCACTACGTATTAGTAATGAATCCAACCGATAAAGATGACATTACAAACCAGGTTGCAGCTCGTAACGGTAAGACGATCTTGTTCGTAAAGACTCAGCGCGGTGCAGATCGTTTGGCTGACAAGCTTGCTCATGCTGGAGTTCCAGTAGGTGCATTGCACGGTGGAAAGTCACAAGCTGTACGTACGCGTACTTTGGCACTTTTCAAGGAAACTGCAAATGCTGCACTAGTTGCAACAGATGTTGCAGCTCGCGGTATTCACGTTGATGGAATTTCACTTGTTGTGCATGTTGATGCACCAACAGATCACAAGGATTACCTACACCGTGCGGGTCGTACTGCACGTGCGGGTGAGGCCGGAACTGTTGTAACTCTTGCGACTACACGTCAGCAAAAGTCGATCGGTGGACTTACACAGCGCGCGGGTGTCACCCCTAAGTTCGTTGGAGTTACACCACTTAGCACTGAGCTAATGAAGATTACGGGAGCACAGGAGCCATCAGGTATTCCTTACATCGTTCCGATCGTTGAAAAGTCAGTACGTAGCGGCGGAAAGCGTCCACGTCCTAACTCAAGCCAACGTCGCCGTCGCCCTCGTTAAAGCAACCTTTAATTGATAGGTTTCCCGTTATGACAAACGCGAATCCATTTGCCCAAAGAAGCACCCTTGAATATGAGCTGCCTCCATTTGCTCAAATTAAAGAGGAGCACTACCTGCCCGCATTCTATGAAGGCTGCACGGAACAGTTAGCTGAAGCACAGGCAATTCTTGATACTCCGGGTGCTGCAACTTTTGAGAACACAATCGTGGCTCTTGAAAAAAGTGGGCAGTACTTGATGCGCATGTTGTTGGTTTTCTACAACAAGTCTTCCAGTGATACCAACGATGCATTGGATGCAATTGAAGAAGAGATCGCACCAAAGCTTGCTGCACACCAGGATTCAATTAACTTAAATCCAGCGCTGTTTAAGCGGATCAAAGATCTCTACGATGCTCGTGAATCACTTGGTCTAAATAGCGAAGATGCTTGGCTCTTGGAGCGTTACTTTAAGGATTTGATTCACGCAGGTGCGCACTTAACAGATGCACAACGTGCACGACTAAAAGAGCTCAATGAAGAGCTTTCATCCCTTGAAACTCTCTTTTCCAAAAATGTTCTAGCAGATACCAATGATTTGGCTGTTCTGGTTGATTCAATTGAAGAGCTAGCTGGGCTAAGCGAGAATGAAATCGCAGCCGCAGCTACAGCCGCAAAAGACCGCGGGCATGAAGGCAAATGGCTCATTGGAATGGTCAACTTCACTGGTAATCCGGTTCTAGATTCACTGACTAATCGTGAACTACGCAAGAAGATCATGCAGGCGTCATTGCTTAAGGCAAACCGCACCAATGACAATGACAACAAACCAGTTCTGCTGAAAATGGTGAAGCTTCGCGCAGAACGTGCGAGATTGTTTGGTAAAGAAACCCATGCTGAACATGTAATTGCAGTTCAAACCGCCGAACACCCAGACAACGTGCATGCCATGTTGCGCAAGATCGCACCGGCTGCAGTACGCAATGCACAAGCCGAAGCAGCTGATCTTAAGAAAGCTGCTGGATCAGAGATCGAAAGTTGGGACTGGGGCTTTTACACCGAAAAAGTTCGTTTAGAAAAATACAACATTGATACCTCAAAGATGCGTCCATACTTTGAATTAGAACGTGTTCTACATGATGGTGTTTTCTTTGCCGCAAACAAGTTGTTTGGCGTTACTTTCAAAGAGCGTCCCGATCTTGTTACCTACCATCCAGAAGCTCGTGCATTTGAAATTAACAATGAGGATGGAAGCAAAGTTGGTTTGTTTATCGGTGACTTCTACACCCGTGATTCAAAGCGTGGTGGAGCATGGATGAACAACCTGGTTGATCAGAACTTTTTGTTCAACCAACTTCCTGTCGTTGTAAACAACTTGAATATTCCAAAACCACCTGCAGGCAAGCCAACGCTGTTGACTTATGACGAGACAACAACCTTGTTCCACGAATTTGGGCATGCAATTCACGGCTTCTTGTCTCAGGTGAAGTACCCACGTGTTTCCGGAACAAGTGTCCAGCGCGACTTCGTGGAATTTCCGTCACAAGTTAATGAGATGTGGATTTTGTGGCCAGAAGTAGTTGAAAACTATGCCCGCCACCATGAAACTGGCGAAAAGTTGCCGCAGGAATGGATCGACAACTTAAACGCTGCGCGCACCTTTAATGAAGGTCACGCAACTACTAGTTATTTAGCGGCTGCAACCCTTGATCTTGCTTGGCATTCACTTAACGTTGAGCAGGCAGCTCAAGTCACCGATGTTGTTGAATTTGAAGCACAAGCGATTAAGGATTACGGATTGGATTTTGCGCCAGTTCCAACTCGTTATCGCTCAACATATTTCAGTCACATTTTCGCTGGCGGTTACTCATCTGGTTATTACGGATACATCTGGTCTGAAGTTTTAGATGCAGATACCGTTGATTGGTTTAAAGAAAACGGTGGGTTAAAGCGTGAAAATGGGGAACACTTTAAGAACACACTTCTTGGACGCGGTGGATCAATTGATTCAATGCAGATGTTCCGCAATTTCCGTGGGCGTGATTCAAAAATCGAACCACTGTTAAAACGCAGAGGTTTGCTGTAAAGGTTTAGCCGGCAGAACCAGATCCTGATGGACCAGCTTTGCGTTGCACCTGTGGTGCACCGCCACTGCGTTGTCCACCACGAATCTTTGATCCGCCTTCAGAATGGTTTTGAGTTCCTGGTGCACCTGGCTTATTTTTCTTAGCTTCAAGGGCAGCAAGCATTCTTGCTTTCATGTCATCATTCTTATCGGCCATGGGTTGAGTCTACCGCCTTACTTGTTAAGAGCTTGACTCTTTATATTCGCGTAAACGTTCCAAAACCTCTGATTCGCGATAGCGACGATGCCCACCTAATGTGCGGATAGCGGTTAACTTTCCAGCTTTTGCCCAGCGGGTAACAGTTTTTGGATTGACGTGAAAACGTTGTGCAACCTCTTTAGGGGTCAAAAGAACTTCGGCATCGGGGATGCGGTTCATGGTGACTCCTTCAATCGTGTTCTGGCTAGTGTGGGCTGTCCGTTTTGGACCGTATTGGGGTGAAGTATTGCCATTAAATCAGCGTGAAGCAATACCTACGAGGCTTGTTCGTATGCCTGAACTAAGCGCCAACGGGACATCAATCGCTGATATCCAACGCCAGCCATCATTCCATCTGCGGCAGCAAGGCCAGCAACAGAATGTGTGACATCTTCAATCGATGCATCCGATTCCAGGCCATCTTCACCTGAATCACGTAACGCACGATCCATGTAATTTGCCAGACCACCGTAATCAAGTTCAACTATTGATTCTGGATGAAACATTTCAAGCCAAGCCAAAAGATTTTCTAGCTCTTGTTCGACCGGACCGTCGCCAAATGCGCCAAGGACAGCATCATGTGCGCCGCCACAACGTTGTTTTGCATTTGCAATGCTTGTTAAAGCACGTGAATACAAGCCATCTGCATTTTTGCCGCGAGTTCGCTCTTCTGGTGAAAACAAAATAAACCAACGTGGAGGAATTATCCAAGTCTCATTTAAAATGTGAGGAACTTTATCTTCGAGCAAGTCGACACCAGCTGTTATTACATCCTCCATGGCAGGAGAAATAAAATATGGCACAACGGTACTTGGAAGAGATTCTTTAAAATTATCTAGTGCACCCCAGCAACGCATCGCAGTTGCCCAAGGTGCCACGTATCGGATTCCATCACGATCAAAGATGTGCACACCATCTGGTCGACCTGCTGGTGGTTCTGGTTGCACAACGCGATGTAATGCTAGTTCTTCTTCTTTATTGAAAGAGAAGGGATCAATTTCTATACTCTGCCATCGCAAACGATCAGCAGGTTCAAATGCCGACAGCGGTTCGTAGATACGAAGTGAAGCGACGTACGGTGTAGGTCTCACGCACGTGGAATGTAGTTGCCCTCGGCAAATGGATCATCATCATCCTTGCGTGAGGTTGTATCGATCTCGCCATGAAGTTCCTTGGCTAAACGATCTAAATCCATATCTTGCGCGTTATATTTCAAATCACGTGCAACTTTTGTTTGCTTTGCTTTTGCGCGGCCGCGACCCATGGGCGACCTCCTTCACTAATTGCTGTGCGTCAGGGGGGTAGGTTATCGCGCCTTGTACGCCCCTTCCAAAGATGAACGTGGATTTGAGCCTTCACGCTCAGAAACCACCCCTGCAACCCAGGCTTTCATGCCCCGAGCAGCCAAGGAGCTTAGGGCTAAATCGGCAACTGATGGGTCTACAAAAGCGCTCATCCCGATGCCGCAGTTCCATGTGCGCTCCATGTCGGGTTGCGGAACTCCACCTGTTTTTGCCGTGAGCTCCATCTCCACAGGTAAGGACCATGTTGAACGATCATACGTAGCAGTCAAGTGATCTGGAATTACTCGCGCAGTATTTTCTGCAATCCCACCACCAGTAATGTGAGAAAAGGCATGAAGATGTTCTGGCATAGCTTTAATTAACGCCAAACAATCTAGCGTGTAAATTTCAGTTGGTGTTAAGAAAACTTCACCGATTGTTTTTCCATATTCAATAACATTCGCATTTAAGTCTATTCCTGAAGACTTAATAATATGTCGTACAAGCGAAAATCCATTTGCATGAAAACCACTAGATGGCATGGCGATAATTAAATCACCAGGCTTAACACGATGGGCACCCAATTGGTGATCTGCATCAACAACACCTGTTGCAGCACCTGCAATATCAAACTCATCATCTTCAAGTAAACCTGGATGCTCTGCTGTTTCGCCACCGATCAAAGCAGTATTTGCTTTTGCGCAACCACGTGCAATTCCGGCAACTATATCTGCAATGTTTTCTGGAATAACTTTGCCCACGGCAATGTAATCAGTCATGAAGAGCGGCTCTGCGCCACATACAACAAGGTCATCTACCACCATAGCGACAAGATCTTCACCAATAGTGTCGAACTTACCTAGCACGCGAGCGATTTCAGTCTTTGTGCCAACTCCATCTGTGGATGTTGCAAGCAAGGGTTGCTTCATACTTTTTAATTTGCTTGCATCAAATAAACCAGCAAATCCCCCGATGCCACCGATTACCTCTGGGCGTGAAGCTTTTGCAATTGAAGCCTTCATCAATTCAACAGCGCGATCACCTGCATCGATATCAACGCCAGCATCTTTATACGTAGCCACTAGGCACCGAACACTTCTGTGATTTCTAGGCGCATCTTTCCCTCAGATAGGTCTTCTGGAATGCGGATTGGATATTCGCCTGTAAAACAAGCAGAACATAGCTTTTCTGAGGGTACTTCTGTTGAAGAAATAAGACCTTCTAGTGAAACGTACCCCAGCGAGTCTGCTCCGATAGACCTACGGATTTCTTCCACATCCAGACCATTGGCTATCAGTTCAGCACGTGAGGCAAAGTCGATACCGTAATAGCAAGGCCATTTAACTGGTGGCGAAGAAATACGAACATGTATTTCGCGGGCCCCAGCTTCACGAAGCATTCGAACAATTGCTCGTTGAGTATTGCCACGAACAATCGAATCATCAACAACAACGATTCTCTTGCCCTCGATAATTTCTCGCAATGGATTGAGTTTTAATCGTATGCCTAATTGGCGAATCGTCTGCGAAGGCTGAATAAAGGTTCGTCCGACATAAGAGTTTTTAACTAATCCCATTCCAAATGGAATTCCTGACTCTTTGGCATAGCCAATTGCAGCTGGTGTTCCAGACTCTGGGACAGGAATAACTAGATCTGCAACTGCTGGTTGTTCTATTGCAAGTTGTGCGCCTATGGCTACACGAGTTTTGTGGATACCGCTACCAGCGATAGTTGTATCTGGTCGGGCTAGATAAACGTATTCAAATAAGCAACCCTTAGGTTGAGCATCTGCCCAACGCTGAGAGCAAACTCCTTGTGCGTCGACGGAAATTAATTCTCCAGGTTCGATTTCACGAACAAAAGCTGCTCCAACAATATCTAATCCAGCACTTTCAGATGCAACTACCCAACCTGTTTCTAATTTTCCAAGAACTAGTGGCCTAACTCCGTGTCGATCGCGTGCTGCATACAAGGTGTGCTCATCCATAAATATCAATGAAAATGCACCTTCTAACTGTGGCAAGACGGCCAGTGCACTTGCTTCTACATTTTTTGAATCTTGCAACGCAATAAGTGCAGTCATGATTTCGGTATCGGTCGTTGCCCCACGGGTATATGTGGCTTCAAGTTTTTGGACCAGCTCTGCCAAATCTCCGGTGTTGGTGAGGTTTCCGTTGTGGGCTAAAGCCAGTGTTCCGTACTTAGTTGGGCGCAATGTTGGCTGAGCATTTACCCAGGTGCTTGATCCTGTTGTGCTGTATCGACAGTGTCCGATTGCAAGATTTCCCTTGAGCGTTGCAAGATCACCTTCAGTAAAAACTTGAGAAACAAGGCCCATGTCTTTGTAGACAAGAATTCTTTCACCATCACTTGTAGCGATACCTGCTGATTCGGTCCCACGGTGTTGCAAGGCATACAAACCATAAAAAGCTAACTTTGCTACCTCTTCGCCTGGGGCCCACACACCAAAAACACCACATGCATCTTGTGGACCTTTGTCCTCGCCAAGAACGTCGTGATTGAGTAAACCATCAGGGCGTCTCATGCATCTGATCCTAACGGTAGGTATTGAGTTAAATCTGCACGCACCCCAGATGCTGTAATCGCGCCACTGTTCACGGCCGCACTCCAACTGATTTTTCCTGATGCAAGTGATAGCCAAGTATCAGCATCCATCTCAATTGTATTAGGAGGTGTACCTCGAGTATGCGTTGGCCCTTCACCACATTGCACTGCAGCATAAGGTGGCACGCGAACTTCGATTGCGCGTCCAGGAGCCTTGATGGTTAAAAGCACAAGAGTGCGCTTGACCTGTTCCAGAATCTGAGGATCACGCATCGTTCTAACCAAACAACCGTGGAAATGTTGCTGTGTGTGCGTCCGATAGTTCTGTCAGTGGAATAACTGCATCATTAATAGTCAATGATTTTCCTCCAGTTGTTCCAATTTTTGTAATTGCAATTAAATTCTTAACCGCTAATCCTGCCAGCGTCGAAGTATGCGCCGGATCAATTGCGACAATTACCCGCCCTGGAGTTTCACTGATTAAAGCGATTCCTGCATTTTCTAGCAGAATTGTTGCGCCGACTTTGTACCGTAAAACCATTTCGGTCAACCCTGCAGCTAGTCCTCCCTGACTTAGATCATGGGCTGCAGCAAAGAATGAGTTACCTTCAAGAAGTAGTTCAATAAGGCGTAATTCACGCTGTAAGTCAGCAGTGGGAGCTTGTCCGATGCGTTGGTTGTGCAAGAAAGCCCATTCACTACCCGCAAGATCTTCATTGGTTTCACCTAGTAGGTACAGATCTAATCCAGCTTTAGTAAAACTCATGGGAGTTCGTGTGCGGACATCTTGAATTACACCAAGCACACCAATAACTGGTGTTGGCAAAATAGCGACAGATCCTGTCTGGTTATAGAAGGAAACGTTGCCACCAGTTACCGGTAGGCCCATTTCAAGACAACCATCAGCTAAGCCACGTACTGATTCGGCAAACTGCCACATAACACCTGGATCTTCAGGAGAACCAAAGTTTAGACAGTTTGTGACAGCTAATGGGCGAGCGCCTGCGGTTGCAATGTTTCGCGCAGCTTCAGCTAAAGCCAACTTCGCTCCTTGATAAGGATTTAAATATGACCAGTTTGCATTTGCATCTGTTGAGATTGCAACACCTAAGTTTGTCTTTTCATCGATGCGAATCATTCCTGAATCATCAGGTTGAGACTGAATTGTGTTTCCTTGTACATACTTATCGTATTGAGAAGTAACCCAGGATTTGTCTGCAAGGTTTGGTGCTGCGGCTAATTTTAGAACGGTCGCTTTGATCTCGGCAGCAGTTACTGGAATTGGAACATTAACCTTTTGGATATTTACTTGATCGATATATGCAGGTTGTGCCAATGGTCGGTTATATACAGGGCCATCATGGGCAACGGTGCGAGGTGGAACATCAACAATTAATTCACCATTCCAGGTGATTTCAAGATGCTTTCCATTTGTTACTTCACCAATAACCGTGACAGTTACATCCCATTTCTTACAGATTTCTAAGAATCGGGCAATCTTGTTTGGTTCTACGATTGCGCACATACGCTCTTGTGATTCAGACATCAAGATTTCTTCAGGAGAAAGTGACGGGTCACGCAGTGGAACCTTATCTAACTGCACCTTCATGCCACCAGAACCACCAGAAGCCAGCTCGCTTGTGGCACACGATAGGCCTGCCCCGCCAAGGTCTTGGATACCTACAACTAAATCTTCAGCAAAGATTTCTAGGGAACATTCAATTAAAACCTTTTCAACAAATGGATCACCGACCTGAACGCTTGGACGTTTTGTAGACCCACCAGCTCCAAATGTCTCTGATGCAAGTACTGACACTCCGCCAATTCCATCGCCACCTGTTTTTGCGCCATACAGGACAACTAAATTGCCAGCACCTGCTGCTTTTGCCAGCTTAATGTCGCTGTGCTTCATTACGCCAACACACAATGCATTAACAAGTGGATTACCAGCATACGTTTCATCAAATGTGATTTCACCACCAATGTTTGGAAGTCCTAAACAGTTTCCATATCCACCAACACCAGCAACGATTCCTGGTAGTACGCGACGAGTATCTGGTGCCTCTGCCGGACCAAAGCGCAGTGGATCCATTACAGCAATTGGGCGAGCACCCATAGTCAAAATGTCTCGGACAATTCCACCAATACCCGTTGCTGCTCCTTGATATGGCTCAACAAATGATGGGTGATTGTGCGATTCAATTTTAAAGGTGACGGCATAGCCCTGACCCACATCAACAACACCAGCATTTTCACCAATACCTACCAACAGCGCATCAGACTTTGGTGCCTTTTCCCCAAACTGCTTAAGGTGAACCTTTGATGATTTGTAAGAACAGTGTTCTGACCACATTACCGAATACATGGCTAGCTCAGATGAAGTCGGGCGGCGACCCAGAATTTCCTTGATGCGTGCATATTCATCAGACTTGAGACCCAGTTCTGCAAAAGGTTGTGAGTTATCAGGAGTGCTTTGTGCGATTGCGACAGTATCTAGCGCCATTACTTCACCATTGCATTCAAGATCGATGTGAAGAATCCAAGACCTTGCGCTGATGGACCAGTTAACTCATTTATCGCATGCTCTGGGTGGGGCATGAGGCCCACGACATTGCCCTTTGTATTTGTAATACCAGCGATTAAATTACGAGATCCATTCGGATTTTCACCCACATAGCGGGCAATTACACGACCTTCAGCTTCAAGCATCGCAAGGGTTTGATCATCGCATTGGAAAGAGCCCTCGCCATTTTTCAATGGAATAACAATTTGCTCACCTTTTTTAAAGGAATTTGTCCAGGGTGTTTGAATATTAACAATTTCAATCTCTTGATCACGGCAAAGAAAGTGCAGATCAGCGTTACGAGTTAGTGCACCTGGTAATAAATGCGATTCACACAAAACCTGAAAACCATTACAAATGCCAAGAACTGGCATTCCTTTATTTCCTGCTTCAATAACTAGTTGCATAACTGGCGCAAAACGAGAAATAGCACCACAGCGCAAATAATCGCCGTAGGAAAACCCACCGGGTAGAACAACTGCATCTACGCCCTTCAAATCTGCATCTGCATGCCACAATGGGACAGATTCAGCACCACCTGCAACGACTGCGCGGGCAGCGTCTCGATCATCCAGAGTGCCTGGAAATGTAATAACTCCTATACGCATTACTTCTCAACTCTTACAACGTAATTTTCAATGACAGGGTTTGAGAGCAAAACTTCAGCAGCTTTTTCAACCTCAGCAAGCTGCGCAGCTGTTGGTTCGCCATCGATTTCAATTTCAAAGCGCTTTCCTTGACGAACAGATTTAGCAAAGGTAAATCCTAATCGTGGCAGTGCAGCTGCAACAGCATTTCCTTGAGGGTCAAGAATTTCGGGCTTCAACATCACATCAACCACGATCTTTGCCATTTATTTTCTCCCTTTTAGAACTTACTGCCAGTGATTCGAAAAAATGCTTCTTGATAACGTTGTGCTGTCTTCTCTACGATCTCACTAGGCAGTTCAGGGGGTGGGCTATTTCTATCCCATCCACTTGCTACTAGGTAGTCACGTAGAAATTGTTTGTCGTAAGAAGGCTGAGCCCCGCCTGGCTTCCAGGCCGAAGCCTCCCAAAACCTTGAAGAATCAGGGGTTAGCGCCTCATCACCAAGGAGTATTTCTCCCTTGTTATTTCGACCGAATTCAAACTTTGTATCTGCCACGATAATTCCGCGGCTAGCTGCAAACTCTGTTGCCGTTTCATATAACTTAATTGTGATATCCCGAAGTTCGGCGGCATCAGCTACGCCAACAATTGCTGCCGCGCCATCAAAATCAATATTAATGTCGTGATCACCAATTTCAGCTTTAGTCGCTGGGGTGAAGATGCTGTTAGGCAACTGTGATCCATCAAGCAAACCATCTGGCAAGGTATTTCCACAAACCGCTTTGTTGTTCTGGTACTCGCTCCAACCACTACCTGTTAAGTAGCCACGAGCAACACATTCAACATTAAACATAGTCAGTGGCTGTGCGATGATCGCACGATCTTCAACTGCAGCAGGAACATCTGTTGAGATAATGTGGTTGCCAATTATGTCTTCAAGTAATTCAAACCAAAACAATGACAGCTGAGTTAGTACTGCACCTTTACCTGGGATCACAGTTGGCATAACCCAGTCATAAGCTGAAATGCGATCTGATGCAACAAGTAAAATCTCATTTTTATCATTTGTATAAAGATCTCTTACTTTTCCGGTGCGCAGATGTTTCCACCCAGTTATTTCAGGCGCTGGCGGTGGGCCAGCTAGGCCAAAGCCGCTCACCGAATAGAGCCGGGCTTGTACTGCGCTGCGGCAGGATGCGCGGAAGTAATCGCACCAATGCGACTAACAACTCGAGCTACTTGTTGGCGAGCTTCGCCAGTAAATTCGATGGGATCACTAATTAAGACATCAAGTGCGGCACGGTCTAGAGGTAATCGGCTATCAGCTGCAAGATCATCAAGAAGAGTATTCTTTTTGCCTTCGCGCATTCCGAGAGCAGCCTTTACTGCGTGCTCTTTGATTACTTCATGAGCAACTTCGCGCCCAACGCCCACTTTAACCGCAGCCATTAGAATCTTTGTAGTCGCCAAGAAAGGTAAATAACGCTCTAATTCAGCGCTGATTACCGCTGGGAATGCACCAAACTCATCAAGGACTGTGAGCATTGTTTCGAGCAATCCATCGATTGCATAAAAGGCATCTGGCAAAGCAACGCGACGAACAACACTGCATGAAACATCGCCTTCATTCCATTGATCACCAGAGAGCTCACTCACCATTGATGCATATCCACGTAAAACAACTGAAAATCCATTTACGCGCTCACATGAACGTGTATTCATCTTGTGAGGCATTGCGCTACTGCCAACCTGCCCAGCCTTAAAGCCTTCGGTTACTAGTTCAGCACCAGCCATTAATCTAATTGACGTAGCAAGAGATGATGGTGATGCGGCAATCTGTACCAAAGTTGTCACAACATCATAATCAAAAGAACGTGGATAAATCTGGCCTGTTGAATCTAGAACTTTGTTAAACCCAAGTTCTTTTGCAATCGCACCTTCTAACTTCAAGTGCGCATCAGTTGAACCCAAGAGATCAATTGAATCTTGCGCGGTACCTACTGGACCCTTGATGCCACGCATTGGATAGCGATCTTGTAATGCAATTAGACGTTCGTATGCGAACAACAACTCTTCAGCAGCTGATGCAAAGCGCTTTCCTAAAGTTGTAACTTGTGCGGGCACATTATGTGAACGTCCAGCTATTGGTTGGTCAATGTACTGTGTTGCCCGTTCGGCGAGACGGGCGAGAAGCGTTACGACCTTGTTATGGACAATTTCTAAACCATTTCGAATCTGGAGCGCTTCAATATTTTCAGTTAAGTCGCGGCTGGTCATACCTGCATGAATCGCTTCGTGACCCGCAAGTGCGTTGAACTCTTCAATACGAGCCTTAACATCGTGACGGGTTTGCTTTTCGCGCGCATCTATTGATGCAATATCTACACGTGTAACTACATTTTCGTAATCTGTAATTACATTCTTGGAAATTGCGTGGCCCAGTGTTGATTGAGCCCGCATAACTGCGATCCACAACTTACGTTCTGCGATAATTTTGGCCTCTGGCGCAAAGATTTCGCACATCGCTGCTGATGCATATCGGCTAGCAAGCAGGCTCATTGGTGCATTATCTGCCATTTAATTGCCCTTCTCTGCGACCGACGCATTAAGTGCGATGTCGGAACGGTAAAAGGATCCAGTTAATGAGATTTGACTGATTGCTCGGTATGCACGGTTTCGGGCCTCCGTCAGGTCTTCGCCAATTCCAGTCAAAGTCAGCACCCGGCCGCCCGAAGAAGCTAACCCTTGTTCTGTACTTAAGGTACCTGCATGATAAATCTGAACATTATCAAAATGTGTAAATCCGCTAATGATCGATCCACTTATTGGTGCTGTTGGGTATCCCTGAGCGGCCAACACAACTGTTACAGCTGAATCATCCTTCCAGTCCAAAGTTATGCCGGCTAAGTTTCCTGTTGCTGCTTTGTAGAGCAAAGTTGCAAGAGGGGTTTTTAGTCGAGGAATTAGAACTTGAGTTTCAGGATCGCCAAAGCGTGCATTAAACTCGATAACGCGAGTTCCGTGGTCTGTTAATGCAAGGCCTGCATAGAGTAAACCCACAAAAGGTGTTCCCCGTGCAGCCATTTCAGCAATCATTGGCGCTAAGACTTGTTTGTGTGTGTCTTCAACTATGTCAGATGGCGCCCATGGCAAAGGAGAATATGCACCCATTCCTCCAGTATTTGGACCTTCATCGCCATCGTATGCGCGCTTAAAATCCTGGGCTGGTTGCATTGGCAAAATAGTTGTTCCATCACTAATGCCAAAAAGAGAAACTTCTGGTCCATTTAAATACTCTTCAATTACAACTCGCTTACAACTAAGTGCATGCGCTAATGCTTCTTGTCGATCATTAGTGACAACAACACCCTTACCTGCAGCCAAGCCGTCATCCTTAACAACATATGGCGGGCCAAAAGTATCTAATGCTTTTTCAATCTCATCTTTACTTATGCAAGTAAAGCTATGTGCAGTTGGTACGCCAGCATCACGCATAACTTCTTTAGCAAAGTTTTTAGAACCCTCTAATTGAGCAGCAGCCTTGGATGGCCCAAAGACAGCGATATTTGCTGCTCGTAGAAGATCGCCAACACCATTAACAAGTGGAACTTCGGGCCCCACAACAACTAAATCAATCTCTAAACGCTTTGCTAAATCAACAATTGCTTGATTATCTGTGACAGCGAGTGGATGACATTGCGCAAACTCTGCAATGCCCGGATTTCCTGGTGCAGCATGAAGCTCGGTACATACTGGATCTGCCTGTAGCCCTACTCCTAGCGCGTGTTCGCGTCCGCCGCTTCCGACTAGGAGGATTTTCATTCTTAGATGAAATCCTTTACGACGATTGTTTGATCGCGTCCGGGTCCCACACCAATTGCGCTCATCGGAGCACCTGAAATCTTTTCTAGGAAAGCAACATAATCTTGCGCGTTCTTTGGCAGATCAGACATCTTGCGCGCACCTGAAATATCTTCGGTCCAGCCAGCTAAGTATTCATAGATTGGCTTTGCGTGGTGGAAATCTGATTGTGAAGCGGGAAGTTCTTCAACGCGCTTTCCATCAATTTCATAAGCAACGCATACTGGAATCTTTTCCCAGCCAGTTAGAACATCTAGCTTAGTTAAGAAGAAATCTGTTAAGCCGTTGACACGTACTGCATAGCGAGCGATAGGTGCGTCGTACCAACCACATCGGCGTGCACGACCAGTTGTTACACCGATTTCTCCGCCAATGCGACGAAGTGCTTCGCCATCTTCATCAAATAATTCAGTTGGGAAAGGTCCGCTACCAACACGCGTTGTGTACGCCTTGACGATGCCAATTACACGTTCGATCTTTGTAGGTCCAATTCCCGAACCTGTACAGGCTCCACCCGCAGTTGGATTACTTGAAGTAACAAACGGGTAGGTACCGTGATCGACATCCAGCAAAGTTCCTTGTGATCCTTCTAGCAGAACGCGCTTTCCGGCCTTTAACGCTTCATCCAAAATTAAAACAGTATCTGCAACATACGGACGCAAGATATCTGCATACTTTAAATACTCATCTAGCACTTCATCAACTTCGATGTTCTTGCGATTAAACACCTTGATAAGAATCTGGTTCTTATCGCGCAGTGCGCCTTCCAGCTTTTGACGCAAGATTGATGGATCAAATAAATCTTGAACACGAATACCGATGCGGTTGATTTTGTCTGCATAGGCAGGCCCGATTCCGCGACCCGTTGTACCAATTTTTGACTTGCCCAAGAATCGTTCAGAAACCTTGTCAATTGTCCGGTGATAAGGCGTAATCAAATGTGCGTTAGTTGAAATCAGAAGTTTGCTGGTGTCGATGCCACGTTCATTGAGGCCACGAATTTCTTCCAGTAAAACACTTGGATCGATAACAACGCCATTACCAATAACAGGAATTACGTTGGGGGAAAGAATTCCTGATGGCAACAAGTGAAGTGCGTACTTTTGATCGCCAATTACAACTGTGTGACCAGCATTGTTTCCACCTTGATAGCGAACAACATAATCAACACGATCGCCTAATAAGTCTGTGGCTTTACCCTTGCCTTCGTCGCCCCACTGAGCTCCGAGCAGTACTAATGCAGGCATAGGTAAAGCCTCTCCGACTAGTAGTTAATTACTTAAGTGATGAAGTTCCGTTAGAGCGAAGATCTTCACAAGCACGGACAACGCGAGCTGCCATTCCTGCTTCAGCCGCCTTACCCCATGCACGTGGATCGTACGCCTTCTTGTTTCCAACTTCTCCATCAATCTTGAGAACGCCGTCATAGTTCTTGAGCATGTGCTCTACAACTGGACGAGTAAATGCGTACTGAGTATCTGTATCTACGTTCATCTTGATAACACCGTAATCAAGTGATTCGCGGATCTCTGAAAGAAGTGAGCCAGAACCACCGTGGAATACCAAGTCCATTGGCTTGCTACCTGCGGGAAGACCAAGCTTTACCGAAACCGCTTCTTGCAAAGTTGCAAGAATCTTTGGTTGCAAAACAACGTTTCCTGGCTTGTAAACACCGTGAACGTTTCCGAATGTTGCTGCCACCATGTAGCGCGCATTTACATCAGTTCCAAGAGTTTCAATAGTCATAAGTGCATCTTCTGGAGTTGAGTAAAGCTTCGCATCATGCTTAGCCTCAATACCATCTTCTTCTCCACCAACAACACCAATTTCAATTTCAAGAATTGTCTTTGCCGCAACAGACATGGCTAACATTTCCTTAGCAATCTTCATGTTTTCTGTCATGTCTACAGCTGATCCATCCCACATGTGTGAGTTAAACAAAGGAGCCTTGCCTGACTTAATGCGATCTGCACCAAATGCAAGAAGAGGACGCATAAAGCCGTCCAACTTTTCCGCCGGGCAATGATCTGTGTGAATTCCAATGTTTACTTTGTAATTCTTTGCAACAACATGGGCATACTCTGCGAGCGCAACTGCGCCATCAACCATGTTCTTAACTGTTGAACCAGATGCGTATTCAGCACCGCCCCAAGAAAATTGAATGATTCCATCTGACTCTGCTTCGGCGAAACCACGAATAGCAGCAGTTAGGGTTTGTGACGATGAAACGTTAATTGCAGGATATGCAAAAGCGCCTTTCTTGGCGCGATCCAACATGTCGGCATAAATTTCTGGGGTTGCAATTGGCACGGTGACTCCTATGGCTCGTTGTAAATCTTTAGACTGAGCGCTTCGTTGAGTCGTCTAGAGGCTTACGACCAATCCTCTCACCTTGGCCCCAATGGCACAAAAAGACCCTCCGCACACTGGGCTGGGAGGGTCTTCGTGTGTGGGATTTACCCGCTAACTCACCGATTTCAAGGCGTTGGCCAAGAACTTAGCAAGGGCCGCCAGTAGCACTGGGTTACTCAATAGCTTTATCAAAGCCAAAATAAATGCGGTTAACATTGCATCTCCTTTCTGTCGGGACATCTTCAGGGCAGCGCACAAATAAAAAATCAATCACCAATTCGCTGTTGATAACAATGTTCAGGGAGTAACCTCTAGCGTTATGAGTCAAGACCACGAATCTTTAGAGAACCTGCTCAGCGAGGAACGCGAATTTGCGCCAACTGCAGAGTTTGCAGCTCAGGCCAATGCCACTGCGGATTTATACGAACTGGCCGAAAAAGATCGATTAGCTTTTTGGGATCAACAAGCTGGAGCTTTGTCGTGGGAAACACCATGGACGCAAACTCTTCAATGGGATGCACCTTATGCACAATGGTTCGTGGGCGGAAAAATTAATGCAGCATTTAATGCACTGGACAGACATGTCATTGAAGGTCGCGGAGACCGAGTGGCTTTTCATTTTGAAGGTGAACCAGGTGACACTCGAACCATCACGTATGCACAGCTGTTAATTGAAGTTAAGAAAACCGCAAATGCACTTATCGAATTAGGTGTCGAAGCGAAAGATCGAGTTGCAATTTATATGCCGATGATTCCGGAAGCTGTAATTGCTATGTTGGCTTGTGCACGCATTGGCGCAGCTCATTCTGTTGTCTTTGGTGGATTTTCTGCAGAAGCGTTGTTGTCACGAATTCAGGATGCGGATGCAAAATTAGTTATCACCGCAGACGGTGGCTTTAGAAAAGGTGCAGCTTTTGCGTTAAAGCCTGCGGTCGATGAAGCGCTTAAAGGTAAGCACAATGTTCAAAAGGTTTTAGTTGTTCAACGCACTCAACAAGAAACTGCATGGAATTCTGCAACTGATATCTGGTGGCATGACATTGTCGATCGCCAATCGGCAGAGCACACCGCTGTGGGCTTTGATTCTGAGCACCCGCTATTCATTTTGTACACATCAGGAACTACTGCAAAACCAAAGGGAATTTTTCACACAACTGGCGGTTATTTAACGCAAGCCGCCTACACGCATCGAATCGTCTTTGATATCAAGCCTGAAACCGATGTGTACTGGTGCACCGCAGATGTTGGTTGGATTACCGGCCACAGTTATATTGTTTATGGCCCACTGATTAATGGTGCGACACAAGTCATGTACGAAGGAACTCCAGATACGCCTCATAAGGGACGAATCTTTGAGTTAATCGAAAAATACGGCGTAACTATTTTGTATACGGCGCCGACTTTGATCCGTACTTGGATGAAGTGGGGAGATGAATTTCCAAATAAATTTAACTTGTCATCACTTCGTTTGCTGGGTTCAGTTGGCGAACCAATTAATCCTGAAGCTTGGATGTGGTACCGAGACGTGATCGGTGGAAATCGCTGCCCAATTGTTGATACCTGGTGGCAAACAGAAACAGGTGGAATCATGATTTCACCTTTGCCTGGTGTAACCGCAACTAAACCTGGCTCTGCAATGACAGCGATTCCTGGCATCAGCGCGGTAGTAGTTGATGATGATGCAAACCCCGTTGCAAAAGGTCATGGTGGCTTTTTAATTCTTGATAAACCATGGCCCGGAATGTTGCGTGGTGTTTGGGGCGAAGATGAGCGGTACAAAGAAACGTATTGGTCGCGATTTAAGGGAATTTACTTTGCAGGAGATGGCGCAAAGCTAGATAAAGATGGAGCGATTTGGTTACTCGGTCGCGTTGACGATGTAATGAATGTATCAGGTCACCGCATTTCAACGACCGAAGTTGAATCAGCACTTGTTTCCCATGAATCTGTTGCAGAAGCTGCCGTCGTTGGTGCACAAGATGCAATGACAGGGCAAGGAATTGTTGCCTTTGTTATCTTGCGTGGCGGAATTGTCCACGCCAGCGGGGAAAAATTAGTTACCGAATTACGTAATCATGTTGCCAAAGAAATCGGTGCAATTGCAAAACCTCGTCAAATTTTGGTAGTTGCTGAATTACCAAAGACTCGAAGCGGCAAAATTATGCGTCGATTGCTTAAGGATGTGGCTGAAAACCGCCAGGTTGGAGATGCCACAACCCTTGCTGATCCCAATGTAATGAAGCTGATCTCCGAAGGCTTACATACTTCAAAGGATGAAGATTAAAGTTTCACACCTAAATGTTTTTCAGTAAGGGTAAGAATTTCATCTAAGTCATTGATGATTCCAATGTGCTTGTGAGCAACGCTTCCATCAGCGGCGATAAACCATGTAACAGGCACGCCTAAACCAAAGTACTGGCGTGAACGGCCATCTGGGTCATACAAATTGGGCCAAGTAATTCCATTTTGCTCTACAAAAGTGCGGCCATCTTCAAGGCTTGCTTCTTCAACATCAACACCGACTAATTGAACTTTATCTTTAGCTCTTTCGTGAAACGCACGAAGAACGGGCATTTCTTCTTTACACGGACCACACCATGAACCCCAAACATTAATCACCATTGGCCCACGCAAGCCACCCAATCGAGCACCTTCTGAACCATCAAGGCAATCCATTGCGACACCGTCAGCAAAGTTTGCAGCTTGAGTAATAGTTTCGCAAGAAACAACTTCGCCTTGAACAAAGGGTGCTGAAGAAGAACATGCGGTCAACAAAAGTAAAGCCGCTGCAAACATAACTCTCTTCATCTGAAATCCTTATCGGTCTTAACTAACAGTAATGCTTTCTCTATATCCATCTCACCAATTCCAACACTTGGACAGATTTTTGCTACTGGGCATGCACCGCAGGCTGGTTTACGCGAATGACAAATTCTGCGTCCATGCCAAATCATGCGTTGTGAAAGATTTGTCCATTCAGGTTGTGGAATCAATTGCTGAACAATCATTTCTACTTTTACTGGATCAGTTTCCTTGGTCCAGCCAAATCTGCGTGATAAACGTCCGAAGTGAGTATCAACGGTTATACCCGGAGTATCGAAGGCATGTCCTAAAACAACATTTGCAGTTTTGCGACCAACACCTGGCAAGGTAATTAACTCTTCAAGAGTTCTTGGAACTTCTCCCTCAAAATCTTCTAGTAATTTAATGTTGAGCGCTTTTATATTTCGAGCTTTTGCTCGATAAAAACCGGTGGAATGGACCAGCTCTTCAATCTGGTGAATGTCTGCTTTTGCGTAAGCCTTTGGGTTCTTATACTTTTTAAATAGCGCTGGGGTGACAGTGTTAACTCTCTTATCTGTGCACTGGGCGCTTAACACCGTAGCGATAATTAATTCCAACGGGTTTGTAAAATCTAATTCACAGCGAATATTGGGGTAGGTCTTTGTAAGGATGCGATAAACCGCCTTTGCCCCTTTTCGGGTTTCGCCATCGACCGCCATGGGTAGTAAAGTACCCCTCGTGCCTATAGATCAAGAAGTTATTCGCAAAGCGCCACTGTTCACCGCCTTGGACGACGCGGCTGCCGCTTCTTTGCTGGCGAACATGGATTCAGTAAAGATTTCAAAGGGCACGGTTTTGTTCGCCGAAGGTGATGAAGGCGATCACCTATATGTAATTGCAGAAGGAAAGCTAAAGCTGGGAACTTCTAGTGGTGATGGTCGCGAAAACCTGTTGTCTATTCTTGGACCAGGTGAAATGTTTGGTGAGCTAAGCCTGTTTGATCCAGGTCCCCGTACATCAACAGCAACTGCTGTAACTGATGCAAAATTACTAAGCCTTGGTCAAGAAAAATTAATTCCTTGGCTTGCAACAAATCCAGAAGTTTCACTTCAGCTTCTCGCTCGTTTAGCACAGCGCTTACGCCGTACAAATGAAGCGGTTGGAGATCTAGTCTTTTCAGATGTACCGGGACGTGTTGCTAAAGCACTTATTGACCTGGGCGAGCGTTTCGGAAAGCAGACAGCAGAAGGTTTGTTTGTTCACCACGACTTAACTCAAGAAGAGTTAGCTCAACTAGTTGGCGCATCCCGCGAAACCGTTAACAAAGCTCTTGCTGATTTCGCAGGACGCAACTGGCTCAAGCTAGATGGTCGCGCAGTTCTTATTACCGATTTCGAACGTCTTTCAAAGCGTGGTAAATAAACGCTGCTGTTAGTCGGTAATTTCGACTGTTAATTCAATCTCTACAGGTGAATTCAGAGGAAGCTCTGCAATACCAACAGCGCTCCGTGCATGTTTTGCACCATCGCCCCAGATAGAGATAAATAGTTCAGAAGCTCCGTTTACTACACCTGGGTGACCGATGAAGCCAGGAACACCATTGACGTAACCAACTACACGAACAATCTTTGTAATCTTGTTTACATCTGCAACAGTTTCAACAGCAGCTAAACAATTGAGTGCACAAATCTGTGCAAGCTCCTTTGCACGCTCAGGAGTTATCTCTCCGTTAACTTTTCCAACGCCAGCCATTTCGCCATTAGCTAATGGAAGTTGCCCTGCAGTGAAAACTAAATTCCCAGTACGAATTGCTGGAACATAAGCAGCAACTGGCTTTGCAGCAACCGGAAGTTCTAATCCGAGTTCTGCGAGCTTTGCGCGGACATCTACTTTATTCATGCAAGTGGTCGCTTCATGTACGCAACTAGCTGCTCGCCAGTTCCTGGTGCCGGGATAACTTGTACTAGTTCCCAACCATCTGAACCCCATGTATCAAGAATCTGCTTTGTTGCATGAGAAAGAAGTGGAACAGTTGCGTATTCATACTTAGTCATTTGTTGAGGCTCTCTTTCACTAGTGATGAAACAAGTGCTCCATCAGCCTTTCCTGCAATCTTTGCCTTAATCGCGCCCATTACCTTGCCCATATCTGCAGGTCCGGCAGCACCTGTTGCCGCAATTGCTTCAGCAATCATCGCCTTGATTTCATCAGCACTTAACTGCGCTGGCAAATACTTGGCAATAACTTCGCCTTCTGCTTTTTCTAAAGCAGCTTTTTCTGCATGACCGGCACCTTCGAAAGCTTCTGCTGCTTCACGGCGCTTCTTTGCCTCGCGTGACAAAACAACAATTACTTCATCATCACTTAAAACGCGTGCTTCCTTTCCTGCAACCTCTTCATTGGTGATTGCAGTTAGAACCATGCGGATAGTGCTTGATGTGATTTCATTGCGACCACGAATTGCTTCAGTTAAGTCGGTGCGTAAGGTTTCTTTAATGCTCATGCTGTGAACTCTACCGCCAATAATTCAGCGATCTGGGCAGTATTTAACGCTGCTCCCTTGCGTAGATTGTCTCCACATAGGAACAAATCAATAGATTTCTTGTCATCTAGCGACTGGCGAACGCGACCAACCCAGGTTTCATCTGTTCCGACAACATCATTAGGTGTTGGGAACTTCTTATTCTCTGGATCATCAAACAAAATCACACCAGCAGCTTTTTCAAGAACTTTTTGCGCTGCTTTACGTGAGATTTCAGTCTTGAAAGTTGCATGAACCGCTAAGGAGTGAGTTGTTAAAACAGGAACGCGAACACATGTTGCTGAAACCTTAAGCTTTGGCATTCCCAGAATCTTGCGAGACTCATTGCGAACCTTGATCTCCTCAGATGAATACCCTGCTTCTTTTAGCGAACCGGCCCAAGGCACAACGTTAAGTGCAAGCGGTGCCGGAAATGGTCCTGAATCCTTTACATGCTTGCGTACGTCACCTGTTGCTTCACCAGCATTTGTACCAGCAACTGCTGAAATCTGTTCACGCAATGCATCGATACCGGGCTGACCTGCACCAGATGCAGCTTGATACGAAGCAACAACAAGTTCCTTCAAACCAAATTTCTTATTCAATGCACCCATTGCAACAATCATCGAAAGCGTTGTGCAGTTTGGATTTGAAATAATTCCCTTTGGTCGCTTCTTGATATCCTTTGGATTAACTTCTGGAACAACCAAAGGCACTTTTGGATCCATGCGAAATGCTCCAGAGTTGTCGACAACAACTGCGCCACGTGCGGCGGCAATAGGTGCCCACTCTGCAGAAACCTCATCTGGCACATCAAACATTGCAACATCGATGCCATCAAAAGCTTCAGGTGAAAGTGCTACAACTGTTAACTCTTCCCCACGACACATCAATTTCTTTCCTGCACTGCGCGCCGAAGCAATCAGACGGATTTCTCCCCACACATCTTTGCGTTCTGACAAAATGCTAAGCATTACCGTGCCAACGGCGCCGGTTGCACCAACTACTGCAAGGGTTGGCTTCTTTGTGACTTTCTTAGCTTTTTTGCTCATCGTCCACTTCCTCCATATACAACGGCTTCGACCTGATCGGCATCTAGCTCAAAAGCTGTATGTGCCGCCTTGGCACCGCGCTCTAGATCTGCTTGACGGCAAATAATTGAAATACGAATTTCAGATGTTGAAATCATTTCGATATTGACGCCTGCATCAGACATTGCTCCGAAGAAAGTTGCAGTCACACCTGGGTGTGAGCGCATACCAGCGCCAACTAACGACAATTTACCGATTTGGTCATCGTATTGAATAGAAGCAAAACCAACTTCGCCCTGCAGCTTCTGCAAGATCGCAGTTGCTGATGCGCCTTCTGCCTTTGGTAATGTGAAGGAAATATCTGTTAGGCCAGTTGCAGCAGCAGAAACATTTTGCACAATCATGTCGATGTTGATGTCAGAATCTGCAATTGCTTGGAAGATGCGTGCAGCAACACCGGTTCGGTCAGGTACGCCAACGATTGTGATCTTCGCTTCCGACTTATCGTGTGCGATACCCGAGATAATTGCTTGCTCCATTGCTCCTCCTTCTGGATGATCTTTGACCACCCATGTTCCTTCATTGGTAGAAAAAGATGAACGTACGTGAATTGGTAAGTTGTAGCGGCGTGCATATTCAACACAACGCAAATGCAGAACCTTTGCTCCGCTTGCAGCTAGTTCCAACATCTCTTCATATGTAACTGTCTTTAACTTTCTTGCTGCCGGAACTGTGCGAGGGTCCGCGCTAAATACGCCGTCGACGTCGGTGTAAATTTCGCAGACATCTGCATCAAGTGCTGCAGCTAAAGCAACTGCAGTTGTGTCACTGCCTCCGCGACCAAGAGTTGTTACATCCTTGGTGTCTTGCGAAATTCCTTGGAAGCCGGCAACAATTGCAATTGCGCCACTATCTAGCGCTTCCTTAATTCGACCTGGTGTCACATCGATGATGCGAGCGCGACCATGTGCAGAAGTTGTAATCACACCTGCTTGGCTTCCGGTAAATGACAAAGCTTCATGACCTAAGTTATTAATTGCCATTGCGAGCAAGGCCATTGAAATTCGCTCACCAGCTGTTAACAACATATCTAGTTCGCGCCCCTGTGGAATTGGCGTGATCTGTTCTGCTAAATCAATAAGTTCATCGGTTGTGTCGCCCATAGCCGAAACCACCACGACAACCTGATTACCGTCCCGCTTTGCCGCCACAATCCTGTTGGCAACGCGCTTCATGCCCTCAGCATCGGCTACCGAAGAGCCACCATATTTCTGAACAATGAGTCCCATGGCTCAATCATGAACTAGATATCAGGCTGGGGCTACTCAATTTCGCGGTTTTCCCAAATAATGAGACAAGAGGCGTTTCAAATAATGAGATTAAACATCCCTGCGGCCTTCAAAGGCACGACCAAGCGTGACCTCATCGGCATATTCCAAATCTCCGCCGACGGGCAGACCGCTAGCAAGACGTGAAACTTTGATCTCCATCGGCTTAATCAGACGAGATAGATAGGTAGCTGTTGCTTCACCTTCAAGATTTGGATCGGTCGCCAAGATAACTTCAACAATTCCAGCATCTGCCAAACGAACCATTAATTCACGAATACGAAGTTGTTCTGGGCCGATGCCATCAATTGGGCTAATCGCACCGCCAAGCACATGGTACTTACCGCGAAATTCGCGAGTTCGTTCAATTGCAATTACATCTTTACTTTCTTCAACAACACAGATGATCGTGTTGTCACGGCGCGGATCACGGCAGATTCGGCATTCATCTTCTTCTGAAACATTTCCGCACTGCACACAGAACTTCACGCGCTCTTTTACAACGCGGATTGAATCAACCAAGGCTGATGCAACTTCGGAATCTGATTGCAAAATATGGAAGGCAATACGTTGGGCACTCTTTGGTCCAATACCTGGCAAGCGACCTAAAGCATCGATCAGATCTTGAATCGCACCTTCATACATACCTGACATGTATTACTTACCTTCAATAACTTTTGCGCCAAGTTCTTGAGCAAGCAAAGCGGCACCCGTAAGCAGAGTCTTATCTGTTGGTGCCTCTGATGTCCGTGTCTCGCGCGCAGCTGGGGTATTTGTATCAATCGATGGATCAACAACTACTGCAATCTTTCGATCTAACCCAACTACATCGATAAATGCGTTGCGTAGAATTACATCAGATTCAGAACGTTCAAAACTTTCCTTAGCTCCAGCATTCACAATGCCGATTGTGATTGCATCTTCATCAACGCTAAGCACCTGCGCACTTGCCGATAACAGCGACCATGTCAGTCTGCGACGCTTCTTTACATCCTCAATTACATCCGGCCACGCTCTGCGTAGCGCGGCAATATCAAAATTGCCAGGTACGTGCTTTGCAGTGGAGTCCTTTTCTTTAACAGCAGGTTTTTCTTCGGTTGCCTTAGAGCTGCTGAGTGCTTCAGTCGAATGAGTGGAGGCTGCTTTTTCTTTTGCCTCCACGGTTCGAGCTGGAGCGGAAGCAGCGGAAGCTGTTGTAAGAGGTGCGATGTTTTCTGCACGTTCCAAACGTTCAATGCGAGAGAGCATTCCCGCATCAGTGTTATCACCAATTGGCAGCAATATGCGCCCACAAATGAGTTCAAGGATTAAACGTGGCGCAGTAGCTCCACGCATTTGAGTCAAACCTTCGGCTGCAATATCTGCAGCACGTGAAAGATTTGCGGTACCAATTCTGTTTGCTTGATTGCGCATGCGCTCCATTTGATCATCAGGCATATCGCGCAAAATTGAATTAGCGGTTGAATCCTTGAGCGCATCAACAATCATCAAATCGCGAATACGTTCCAACATATCGCTGGTAAATCGACGCGGATCATGTCCTGATTCAATTACGCGATCAATGGTCTTAAACAAAGTTGCACCATCGTGGGCTGCGATCGCATCAATTGCATCATCGAGCAATGCACCGTCTGTGAATCCAAGTAATTGAATTGCAATCTCGTAGCTAACGCCATCTTTACCTGCACCAGCTAAGAGCTGACCCAACACAGAAAGCGCGTCACGCACAGAACCCCCAGAGGCACGAACGACTAGCGGAATAACACCCTTGTCTACTTTTACACCTTCGGCGTTGCAAACCTTTTCTAGGTGCGCCGCCAGCGTTCCTGGTGGAACTAAACGGAATGGATAGTGGTGGGTACGTGAACGAATAGTTGCAATCAACTTATCTGGTTCAGTTGTAGCAAAGATAAAAATTACGTGAGCGGGTGGCTCTTCAACAACTTTCAATAACGCGTTTGCAGCTCCTGGTCCAAGCTGATGCGCTTCATCAATAATGTAAATCTTGTAACGACTTTGTACTGGAGCAAAAAATGCTTTATCGCGAAGATCGCGCGCATCATCTACTAAACCGTGGGTCGCAGCATCTAATTCAATAACATCTAATGAACCTGGACCGTTGGCAACTAAATCTTTACATGACTGACATTGCCCACATGGATTTGGTGTTGGACCTTTTTCACAATTGAGCGAGCGCGCCATGATTCGGGCGCTAGATGTTTTTCCGCAACCACGTGGGCCGCTAAACAAATATGCGTGGTGTGTGCGACCTGATTCCAAAGCATTTGAAAGTGGAACAGTTACATGTTCTTGTCCGATGACATCTGCAAAAACAGAGGGACGATATTTACGATACAAAGCTAATGACATCGCCGTGCTCCTCTACTGTTCGTCGCGCTGCGCTTATTAAACTAAAAATAGGACCCCTCGCACACCCGCCAGAGCGGACCTACCCTTGCTGCATTCCTGCCCTGGGGGAGTTCAGTACGGTAACGCCGTACGAGGGATCTGGTGTAATCATAGTTATACCCACCGATAGAGTTCTCCCCCTCGGGAGGATTCGCATAGCGGCCGAGTGCGCACGCTTGGAAAGCGTGTATAGGGCAACCTATCGAGGGTTCAAATCCCTCATCCTCCGCCAGATACACATTACTGCGGCTTGTTGTGGCTGGGGGTAACCCGATTCACGCCTACGGCGATACTCATTAACTTGATGAAATGTTTCAACCAATTCCGAAGACTTTAATTCCGACTTTAATCAAGGCAAGGGTCCCAGTTTGGCTTTTGGTAGGCGCACTGGCTGCTCAGTATGCAATCAATAGTGCGAGTCAGTCGATAGAGCCCAACTGCAGAATGAATGTCCAAAGAGTTCATCAATCAACTTACTCGCTCGAATTCAAAAATTTGAGTGAGGCAAAACTCAAAATAAGCACTCTCTGTGACGTGCCCCAAGCGTACACATCACTCACCGTTAAGTTTGAAGAGGTTTTACCTAATGGCGGTAACAATGTAGTGAAAACAGTTCGAAACATTGTCGCTCGACCCAAACCTGAACGCGAAAACTATGTCCTCATCGAGAATTTGACAGCTCCTTGCAATGGCAAAGGACAGGCTGAATACATTGGCAAGGCATTTGGGCAGATACATCTGAAAGATAATCGAACAGTTCCTGTCTCAGGCGAATCCGATAAACCCATGCCCTTAATCTGCCGAATTAGTGCAAAATAGGGTTATGAGTTTTTATGAAGAACTTCTCACTCTTGGACAGCACCTGCATGAACATGAACGTTTGGCATTGTATAAATTTCTTTTAAAGACAAAGGACAACACCTACAAGTCTAATGCCCTTCAACTTTTGAATTCGGGTGAATTAAGAAACTCAATTGCAAATGGTGAGATTTTCTACTCTCTCAAGGAAAATGTCGTTAGTTACTCTGCCCGGAAAAGTGGAACTTCTGCATACCAGCATGATCTCCGCCAAGTAGAACTTAGTCATTTTTCAAAACTTCGGATTAACAAACTGATCAAGTTCTTCGCCCAAACTGAAGTTGATGTGATTTGGAATTACCCTCTTCAAGGAAGAAATCCTCAAGAAGAGGGTAGTTATTGCATCCTTTCCTACCCCTACTTTGACTTGAGATATTTTTCTAACGGCAGAGGTCGAATCGTAGGTCTGATGAATAAAATGAAAACCAATGACAAAGAAATCCTTACAAAACTACGTGCTCTGTAGGTAGGTTAAATCTCGACGCCAATGAACTTGGTCTGCAAGAACTCGTGAATTCCATCGAAGCCACCTTCGCGGCCCAAGCCTGATTGCTTTACGCCGCCAAACGGTGCCGCCGGATCTGAAATAACACCCTTATTGATGGCAACCATTCCGGATTCCATCGCCTCTGCTGTGCGCAAAGCACGAGTCAGGTTTGAAGAGAAGACATAACTAATCAGACCGAATTCGGTGTCATTAGCCAGTTCGATTCCTTCTTCATCGGTATCAAAAATAACAATCGGTGCAACAGGTCCGAAGATTTCATGAAGCAAAATTGGGTTATCTTTTTCAACAACCAAAACTGTTGCTGGGTAGAAAGCTCCATCGCCTGCTGGCTTGACTCCACCAACTTCGACCTTAGCGCCAGCTGCAATTGATTCATCAACAATGTCAGCAATCTTGTTGCGTTCCTTCATAGAAACATAAGCACCAAGAGTTGTTCCCGCATCTACTCCACGGCCCATAACGTATGAACTCATGGACTTAGTCATTTCTGCGATGAACTTTTCTGCGATTCCACGTTGAACAAAGATCCGGTTTGCTGAAGTACATGCAGCGCCACCATTGCGCATCTTTGCAAGTGAAAGCTGCGGAATAGTTACTGCTAAATCTGCATCATCGTGGATAACAACTTGTGCATTTCCACCAAGTTCCATTGAGCAACGAATAACGCGGTCTGCAGCTTCCTTTAACAAGATGCGACCAACTTCTGTTGATCCTGTAAACGAAAGGTTTTTTACACGTGGGTCATGCAGCATCTTTGAAATCGCTGGTCCTGTTTTTTCTGGGAGAACTAAATTGAGAACACCCTTTGGCAAACCTGCGCGCTCCATCAAATCAACAATGTACATCGCGGTTAATGGTGTTTCACCTGCTGGCTTCAAAATCATTGTGCAACCAGCCGCAACTGCTGGTCCGATCTTGCGTGTTGCCATGCCTGCTGGAAAGTTCCACGGAGTAATCAGAATTGAGACACCGATTGGTTCATGTGAAACAAGAATTCGCTTATCCCCTGATGGTGATTTACGGAAATCTCCAGGTGTGCGAACTGTTTCTTCAGCAAACCAACGGAAAAATTCGGCGGCATATGTTGCTTCACCGCGTGCATCTGGCATTGCCTTGCCATTTTCGCGAGAGATCAAAGTTGCGATTGCTTCATTTTCTGCTGTCATTAATTCAAATGCTTTACGCAAAATTTCAGAACGATAACGTGGCGCAGTCTTTGCCCACGCCTTTGCAGCTGCATCTGCTGCAGCGATTGCGGCATCACATTGTGCATCTCCGGCAAGTGAAACCTCGGCGATTACTGAGCCATCGCTGGGATCATAAACAGGTAGCTTTCCGATTCCATCTACCCATTGGCCGTCGATATATAACTGTGTATGCATGGTGGAAGCATACGCTTTAGGCGTAAAACAGTGAAGATTGTGCGGGCTGAGGTAGAGTGATGCTTATTAAGTTGCATTGATTGCAATTAAAAGAGGAGTTTTAAGTGCCTAAGTCGTGGACCGATGATGCGCCTGTCCCAGAAGTTTTAAAGGATCACGCACATCTAAAAGACTCCACCTTCTATACGATTAAACGACGTCTATTAGGTAATCCGCTTAATCGCCACACACTAAGCCATCAGCGCCTGAGCAAGCGCTATGGATTAGGAATCCTTTCTTCTGACTGTATTTCATCATCTGCATATGGTTCAGAACAGATTTTGATTGCATTACTGCCAGCATTTGGTTTAGCTGCTTTTGCAATTTTGATGCCAATGACTGCTGTTGTTTTGGTGATTCTGCTAATCATCACTTTGTCATATCGAGATGTCATCAACGTTTATACAAAAGTTGGTGGTGCATACATTGTCTCGCGCGATAACTTTGGACCAGTAGTTGCCCAAATTGCAGCAGTTGCGCTGATGCTTGATTACATCGTGACAATTGCAATTCAATCTGCAGCAGGAGTTGCCGCGATTATTTCAACTTTCCCATCACTAGGTCCCTACAAGATTCCAATGATTTTAGTTGTAATTACTTTGTTAACGTATGGAAATCTACGAGGTGTTAAAGAAGCTGGAAAAGCCTTTGCCTTGCCAACCTATTTCTTCGTTGGTTGCATGTTTATTGTTTTCTCAGTTGGGCTGTATAAGCAGTTCAACGGAACATTGATAAAGCTGAGTGTTGATCAACCTGGTGCAATTGAAATCGGGCAAGAACAAGGGTTGTTGACTTTTGCAGCAATATTTATTCTGCTTCGTGCTTTTGCAAATGGTGGATCATCGCTGACTGGCCTTGAAGCGATTTCAGATGGTGTTGCACTATTTAAGACGCCAGAACATGTAAACGCACGCAGAACTTTGTACATTATGAGCACACTGCTTGGAACGCTAGTTCTGGGTGTTTCTTGGTTTGCTCATAAAATTCACGCAGTTCCATATGAATCTGGTACCCCAACAGTTATTTCTCAAATCGCTAAGACGATCATGGGTGATGGTGTTGTTGGCCAAGTGATGTTCGTAATGGTTCAGCTAGCAACAATGCTTATCTTGTTCGCTGGTGCAAATACCACTTACAGCGCTTTCCCGTTGCTCGTGAACTTTGTTGCAACGGATGGCTACTTGCCTCGTCAATTGACCAAGCGCGGCCATCGCCTTGCATTCTCTAACGGAATCTTGTTTCTAGCTGGCGGTGGAATTTTCTTAGTTTTAATTACTGGTGGATCAGTTGAGCACTTAGTTGCTTTTTATGCACTGGGTGTATTTACGGGCTTTGCATTGGCTGGGTTTGGAATGACTCGTCATGCCTTGCGAAATAAAACCGGTCACTGGCGAGCAAAAGTGTTTATTAACGGACTTGCAGGATCGATTTCACTGCTAGTTGTAATTATTTTCTCTGTAGTTAAGTTTACGCAAGGTGCATGGTTAGTACTGATCACGGCGCCAATTTTAGTGATGACATTTTTGCGCTTACGTCGGCAATACACCCGTGAGCAAGAAGCGTTAGAGGTTAAGCAACATCAAGAGCGCGCAACATCAATTGCACGCCATGATGTAACAGTTCTTGTAGACAATGTTGACATTGCAACAGTTGGCGCCGTTCGATATGCGCGAAGCTTAAAACCGCGTAACTTGTCGGCCGTTCACTTTGTCATTGATGATCGTCGTGCAGAACAGATTCAGAAGGCTTGGGCTGCATCAGATGCACTAGATGATGTGACTCTGGAATTAATCGATTGCCCTGATCGCAGACTTGCTAATGCTGCTTTGGATTATTCAATCCGAATGACTGAAAAACCAGATGTCGAACTAACACTCTTGCTTCCACGCCGTGCGTATTCTGGATTCTTAGGACGTTTACTGCATGATCAAACTGCCGAAGAAATTGCTGCACCAATTTCACAACTTCCACGAGTTGTTGCAACGATCGTTCCATTCGATGTTGACCGCATCGCTTCTGGAAAAACATCATTTGTTTCTGTTAAACCTACGGCACCTGTTGTGGCCCCAAAGCCTATGCAGAAAGTTGTTCCAGTAGATGTCGAACCAGTAAGCCACTACGCAGAAAACTTGACTCCAATTGGCAATATTGAATGGCGCAAACGTGCTCAAGTTCAAGGTCGAGTTACATCGATTAAAGCGGCTCCGCGTGGATCTGCACCGGTGTTAGAGGTTGAGATTTGGGATGAAACCGGCGGAGTTGCGCTGCAGTTCTTGGGTCGCCGTGACATTGCAGGACTTGAAGTTGGTTCTCAATTGCGCGCCGAAGGCATGGTTGGTGAAGTAGAAGGATCTATGGTGATTCTTAATCCTTCTTACGAACTTCTTGTATAAAACTCTTAATTAACGCACCGCATTCATCGGCCATGACACCCGCACGAACTTCAGTTCTAAATGTGCTGCGTGGATCTCGCAATAAGTCCCACACAGAACCAACTGCGCCAGCTTTTTCATCCCACGCCCCAAAGACAACGGTTTGCAAACGAGATTGCGCGATAGCACCTGCACACATTGCACATGGTTCTAAAGTTACAACAAGTGTGTGTTCGGTTAAGTGCCAATCACCTAACTTTTCTGCAGCACGCCGAATCGCAACGATTTCAGCATGTGCAGTTGGATCGTTGTGAAGTTCTCTTTCATTGTGACCAATTGAAACAACTTCTCCGTTGCTATTAAATATCGCAGCTCCGACTGGAATATCACCACTTGCAATTGCACTGCGTGCTGCATCTAAAGCAACGCGCATCATTTCAATATCGTTCACAGATCCAAAAGCTCCGAGAACTCTTCTCCAAAACCAAGTCGAGCTGCAATTGCTTCTAGTTGTTCATCAGGGAATAATTCTTCATCATCACACAGAGCAGAAATTTCCATGCCATTTAGACCAAGGTCTGCCAAAATCTCTAGGTGTCCAACAGGACCAGATTCTTCATCATCTTCTGGAATAGGAAGATCAGCAATTTCCATTAACTCTTCAGCTACTGGATAATCTAAAGCTGCGGTTGCATCGCTGAGGAACAAAGAAATATGTGCACCAAGTACGCGTATCAAAATAAAGAATTCTTCATCTATTGCAATTAGTGCAATCGAGCCACCATTGGTTTGTTGAGATTTCAGCCTGGTAATAATTTGTGCAATGTCATATGGGTCAGGCAATGTTGCCAAGGTCCAGCGGCCATCTTCATGCCAAGCCGCTACAGCAAAATCCATTTCACTTGTGAGGTCGCGCACTTCATCGCGTATGTCATCGAAGGATTCAATCTCCTCGGTCTCATCGTTGAGGCCATCTTCGAATTCGGACATGGGGCCATACTTTCACTCATTTGCAGGGAATAAAACCCCTGTAAGGTATTACCTATGAAAGTACACGTCGCCAATCACCCGCTTATCAATCACAAACTGACGGTTTTGCGCGACGAACGCACCGATTCACCAACCTTCCGACGTCTAGTCGAAGAACTCGTAACGCTTCTGGCATACGAAGCTACCCGCGATGTTCGAACACATGAAGTTGAGATTACAACTCCTGTCACAAAGACAAAGGGCCAGAAATTAGCTGAGCCGCGTCCGGTTGTGGTGCCAATTCTTCGGGCAGGTTTGGGAATGCTTGAAGGAATGAGCAAATTAGTACCAACAGCAGAAGTTGGTTTCCTCGGGATGGTTCGAGATGAAAAAACTTTAGAAGCAAGCACCTATGCAAATCGTCTTCCTGATGATCTTTCAGGTCGCCAAGTTTTCGTTTTGGATCCAATGCTTGCAACGGGTGGAACTTTGATCATGGCGTTTCATTATTTAATCGATCTTGGCGCAACAGACATCACCGCTGTCTGCATCTTGTCTGCCCCTGAAGGAATTGCGGCAGTTGAAAAAGAGTTTGCAAACAGCAAGGTTCCAATCACAATTGTAACTGGCGCACTGGATGAGAAATTAAATGAGCACGGGTACATCGTCCCTGGTTTAGGCGATGCTGGCGATCGTCTTTACGGTGTTGTGTAAATGGCATCTACATCACCTGGATACGGAATTACGATCCGTGTCGAAGGCTCACCTGATGCAAACCCGGTAGCGCTAGCAACAACAGTTATTACTGGAGCTGGTGCAACAATTACTGCACTTGACGTTGTTGAATCTCTTCTTGAAAAAGTTGTCATCGATATAACATGCGACACTATTGACGCTGAACATGCAGAGCAAATTACTGCAGCTATCTCTCTAAATTCTGATTTAACTGTTCGCAAGGTAAGTGATCGAACATTCTTGCTTCACCTTGGTGGAAAAATCGAAATCGCATCAAAGGTTCCACTAAAAACCCGTGATGATTTATCCCGTGCCTACACACCAGGTGTTGCTCGTATTTGCCAAGCGATCGTTGCTGACCCATCAGATGCCCGTCGCCTTACTATTAAGCGCAATACCGTGGCCGTCGTAACCGATGGATCAGCCGTTTTAGGCCTTGGAAATATTGGCCCAGCAGCGGCACTACCTGTGATGGAAGGTAAGGCCGCCTTATTTAAGCGCTTTGCCGATGTTGATGCATGGCCTGTTTGTTTGGATACCCAAGATGTTGATGAAATCGTTCGCACGGTCCAGTTGATTGCACCTGTCTATGGCGGCATCAATCTTGAAGATATTTCTGCTCCCCGTTGTTTTGAAGTTGAAGCGCGTCTGCGCGAGCTGTTAGATATCCCGGTTTTCCACGACGACCAACACGGTACTGCGATTGTGGTTCTAGCTGCGCTTCGTAATGCCCTTAAATTGGTTAAAAAAGATTTGAAATCCGCAAAGATTGTTCTAAGTGGTGTTGGCGCAGCAGGCAATGCAATTGCGCGTTTGTTAACTTTAGATGGCGCAAGCAACATCATCGGCTTTAATCATCACGGTGTAATTCACAACGATATGAAATCTGATGATTCCATGCAGCAATGGTTTATAAACAACAGTAATCCAACTAATTTTACAGGCAAGATCTCTGAAGCCATGATCGGTGCAGATATATTCATTGGTGTAAGCGCTCCTAATGTATTAACTGAAGCTGATGTTGCATCGATGGCTAAGGGTTCAATTGTTTTCGCACTTGCAAACCCAGATCCTGAGATTGATCCCGTGATTGCAAGAAAGTATGCAACTGTTGTCGCAACTGGACGCAGCGATCAACCAAATCAAATTAACAACGTTTTAGCCTTCCCAGGAATCTTCCGTGGGTTGCTAGATGCAAACGCGCATAAGATTTCAGATCAGATGCTTCTTGCAGCTGCTGCAGCGATTTCAGAATGTGTTTCACCTGAACAGCTCAACACATCATTTATTGTGCCAAGTGTCTTTGATCCCAATGTTGTTAAGGCTGTGGCAGCGGCGGTTAAGAAGTCAGTGTGATCGAGCTCGCCGCAACATTTGATCAACAATTTGCCAGCATCGCGCCTATTTTTGTCTATCTCCTTGCCGGTGGAATCATTTTTGCTCAAACCGCTTTTTTGCCGGCATTTTTCCTGCCCGGAAGCTCGATTCCTTTCAGTGCAGGCTTAGTTGCTTCAACTGGTAAAGATGTAAGCATTTTCAACGTTGCATTGGTGATTTTTATGGCCGCAGCCATTGGCAATCAGGTTGGCTTCGCACTTGGCCGAAAGATCGGACGACCTTTACTGGATAAGTACAAGGATTTAAAGGTTCAAAAAATAGTTGCTCGCTCTGAAACATTTTATAAACGAAATGGTTGGTGGGCAGTTTTCGCCGCACGATTTATTCCGTGGGTGCGAACTTTTGTTCCAACAATCGCTGGTGCTTCTAAGATGAATTACTACAGCTTCTCATCTGCAAACTTACTTGGTGCTTTGGTGTGGGGAGTTGGAATTACTTTGGCTGGCTATTACACAGCGACATTGCCTTGGGTAGAAACGTGGACTTATTCGATTGCCGCTTTCACCATTATTGCTTCGATTACTTACGCACTCGTTGATTACTTACGCCACCGGCCACAACGCCAGCGTAAGTCATAATAATTCCTGTAACTAAGTAAGCGCTGACGCTTACGCCATCTGTCGGTGAGACAAGATCAATAATCAGTGAGCCAACAAGTTGTCCGCCCACGCTAAACAAAGTAAAAGTTAGAACACCTAGATGTTGAACAATTGTTGAAGTAAAAGCAATATAGATAACGCCAATTACGCCACCGGTATATATCCACCAAGGACCGCTTGGTAATGGAGAAAGTTGATTCCTACCCAGAATCATCCCAATGATTATCAAAATCAATAGGAATGCGGTACCAGTCATAAAGTTTAAAAGTGAGGTAGTAAAACTCTGTTGTGAATGTTCGTTGATTTGGCCGTTTAGTGCGCGTTGCACACCTACAACAGCCCCGGCAATACCACCAGCGGTCACTGCAAGCATTGATAAATCATTGGCATCGATGCGATCCCACACCGAAACAAGAACAGCTAGAACGGTCAAAAAGGCCGCTAACACGCGTCGTGGGGAAATCAGTTTTTTGCCGCCACCAGTTAAACCAATGCGATCAACAATCAGTGACATTGCAGTTTGTCCTGCGATGGATGCAACTGAATAAATAGCGACACCAATTAGCGGAACGATCTGGGTTTGAATTGCAACAAAACTGCCACCGAGAGCCCCAGCAAATAACTTCCAACGTGCGATTTCTTTATTGGCTACGGACTGGCGAAGGTTTTTGATTCCTTCTTTGATCTTCGAATTAAAAAGCGTGATGACAAAGATGATCAATAAGCCTGAACCAAAAGAAACAAGTGCAGCCTGTAAGCCATTATCCAGGCGGTGCGAAAGTTCACCATTTGCGCGTGCTTGCAGAGCAATCATTGCCCCAGAAAGAGCGGCCAGTAAATCTAAGCGCATAGAAAATCCTAACTTAGGCTTCCAGTGAAAGGGTGACGTGGAGCCATTCTTCTTCTAATTTGGCAGCTTCCGTACCCAAAGCGGCAAGCTCTGAAGCAATTGCTACCAAACGATCAGCATCAAAGGCAGCACCTTCCTGTTCCGCAGTTAATGCTGCAATCGCAGAACTACATTTTTCCATCTGGCGTTCAAGTCGAACTAAATCTTTCTTTAACTGTCGTTGTTCTGCAGCATTTGAACTCTTCTTTTCCTTGATGGTCGTTGTTGCCGACGACAATGCTTCTGCACGTTGTTCTAGATATTCATCCACGCCTCTAGGTAGATCGCGAACTTTCTTGTCACCCAACAAACCAACAAAGCGATCGCAAACTCGTTCTAAGAAATATCTATCGTGTGAGATAACGATCAAAGTTCCGCCGTAGCTATCTAGAAGATCTTCTAGTTCGGTAAGAGTTTCAATATCAAAGTCATTTGTTGGCTCATCAAGCAATAAAACATTTGGACTATCCATCAACAATCGAGTTAATTGCAAGCGTCGTTTCTCTCCACCGGATAAATCTCCTACTGGAGTCCATTGAGATTCGCGATCAAAACCTAAGCGCTCACACAACTGAGAAGCCGAAAGTTCACGTCCACCACCGATTTCAACTCGATTAGCCACCTTTTCAACCGCTTCAAGTACCCGCCAAGTTGGATCAAGTTCATCTAGATGCTGGGTTAAAAACGCTGCTTTAACCGTTACACCAGTTACGAGCTTTCCGGCTGTGGGTGCAATCTCGCCAGTTAAAGTTTTCATCAACGTTGTTTTTCCTGCGCCATTTACACCAACAATGCCGATTCGATCCCCTGGGCCAACATTCCAGTACAGATCATCGATAAGTTCCTTATCGCCAAGTTTTACCTGAACATGATGTGCTTCATACACTGTTTTACCAAGACGGTTCAGTGCAAATTTAAGCAATTCACCTTGATCGCGCGGTGCTGGTTCATCTGCGATCAAAACATTTGCGGCATCGACTCGAAACTTTGGTTTAGTAGTACGAGCAGGTGCACCACGACGCAGCCAAGCAAGTTCTTTTTTGATCAACATATTTCGTCTTTGATCCATCACTGATGCTTGGCGAGAACGTTCGGCTTTAGACAAAACAAAGGCGCTGTATCCGCCGTCATACTCTTCAACTTTTCCTTCTACTACTTCCCATGTTCGATCTGTAACCGCATCTAAAAACCAGCGATCGTGCGTAACAACAACTACCGCAAGGCCGCGACGATTGTTTAAATAGGTTGCAAGCCAAGCAACGCCTTCGACATCTAAGTGGTTTGTGGGTTCATCCAGCAAAATAAGATCTAGTTCGTTAATTAGTAGCTTTGCTAAACCAACTCGTCTGCGTTCTCCACCAGAGAGTTGACCAAATTTGCGATCAAAAATGTGGTCATCAAAACTTCCGAACAATCCAGTAAACACTTCACGGATATTTGGATCACTTGCCCATTCATGTTTTGCTGCATCACCTAAAACAACTTCACCAACTGTGCTTTCAGGATTTGCAAGATCTACCTGCGATAACAAACCGATCTTTGCGGTATTTGATTTTGTTACACGTCCTGAATCTGGCGATTCAATTCCCGCCATAATTTTCATCAAAGTACTTTTGCCCGAGCCATTGCGGCCAACAATTCCGATTCGATCGCCTTCAGAGACGCCAAGTGAGACGCCTACTAATAGCTCTTTGATATCAAAGGCTTTAGAGACATCTTCTATGTTTACAACATTGCGCGCCACGGTAGGAGAGCGTACCTTTCCCTCATGAAGGTAACTGACCGCCAATACGCTGAAGAGCTCGATAAAAAAGATCCGCTGGCTCATTTCAAATCCCAATTTGTCGTAGGCGACCCCACCATGTGTTATCTCGATGGAAATTCTCTGGGTCGTTTACCAAAAGCAACGATCACAGCAATCAATGACTTTATGACCAAGGAATGGGGTCCAGAAGTTGTAACTGGTTGGAGCCACTGGGTTGATGAGGCGCAGCCAACGGGTGATTTATTGGGCGAAGCAGCGCTGGGAGCTGCGGCAGGCCAAGTTCTAGTCTGTGACACAACTTCAGTTAATTTCTACCAACTGTGCCTTGCTGCAATACATGCACGCCCAGGTCGTAAAACAATTATTACTGATGCAGCAAACTTTCCAACAGATCGCTACATCTTGGATGGAATTGCTAAACAATTTGGTTTGAATCTAGTCATCATTGATAACGAAGACCCAGCAGTTGCTACGCATGAACGAATTACCACCGAAGTCCTTGCCCCCTATTTAAATGATGATGTTGCAATGGTGACGCTAGAAGTCATTCAATACCGATCTGGTGCTCGTACCGACCTTAAATCAATTACGGATCAAATTCGCGCAATTGGTGGTTTAGTTGTTTGGGATGCAAGTCACGCAGTTGGTGCAATCGAACTGAATCTTGATGCAAATGGTGTTGATCTCTGCGTTGGGTGCACATACAAGTATGGAAACTCCGGGCCAGGTTCACCTGCTTGGTTATACGTTTCAAAGCGAGTTCAAAAAGAGTTACAGGTTCCTATTCAGGGCTGGTTTGCGCAAGAGGCACAGTTTGAAATGGGTCCAGTCTTTGAACGCTCTCAAACAATTAGAGGCTTCCAAATCGCAAGCCCATCATTGATGGGAATTCGTTGCGTGCAAACCGCTTTTGCAATGATCAAAGAAGCAGGAATTGATGCAATTGCGCACAAGGCTGCCATTGGTACGCAGATGATGATTGATTTATATGATGAATGGCTGGCACCACTTGGTATCGAACTCAACACATCCCGCGACCCAAAGCAGCGTGGTGGACATATTTCGTTGGTACATCCAGATGCAGCTCAAATTTGTGTTGCAATGCGCACAATGAGCAATGTAATTCCTGATTACCGCACGCCTAATTCAATTCGTTTGGCGATCTCTCCCCTTCCAACTTCTTATGTAGAAATTTGGGACGGGTTTGAACGTATGCGTGATTTAGTGGCATCTGGTCGCTATAAAGAGGTTAAAGAAGGCGGTTCACGAGTCACATGAGCGAAAACTTTGATCCAGCAATTACATATACCTCTTACTTGGCCGTTGATGAACTGTTAAAGCTGCAACGCCCTTTATCGACAGGTCCCGAACATGACGAGATGTTATTCATTATTATTCACCAGACCTATGAATTATGGTTTAAGCAATTAATTCATGAGTTCCGAGAAGCCCAACGTGCTCTGGAATCTGGCGATTCACATTATTCGCTAGCAATTTTGGGTCGCATAAGAACAATTTTGAAGGTATGCGTTACGCAGATCGATATCTTGGAAACAATGACGCCGCTGCAATTTAATTCTTTCCGCTCTTATCTTTCATCTTCTAGTGGTTTTCAATCAGCACAATTTAGAATGGTTGAAGCTTTGCTAGGTCGTCGAGATTCCAAGATGGCGGGACATTTACCGCCAGATATTCAGGAACAGATCAAAGAGATAACTTCAAAGAATTCTGTGTGGGATTCAGCTCTTGCGTATATCGATAAGCGTGGGCACAAGATTCCGACCGATGTGCTTAATCGAGACAAGAGCGCGCCATACGCTGCACACAAAGGTGTGCAAGATGTATTACTTGAAGTCCATCGCAAAGATCCAGAATCTGCAATGGTCTGCGAACGTCTGGTAGATATTGATGAAGGATTGCAGGAATGGCGCTACCGCCATGTAAAAATGGTTGAAAGAACTATTGGACACAAGATGGGAACTGGCGGATCAAGCGGTGTTGGTTATCTTTCAACCACGCTCTTTAATCCAACTTTCCCTGATTTGTGGGAAATCCGTTCTAGTTTTTAACTGTAGTAGTAAATAAGGATTGCTACGATTGAAAAAACGGCACCACCTGCGACTAAAAAGTACTTAACCCAAGGTTTCATACCTGTTCGTTCTGCGGCACGAGAAGCCATTCGCTTTGTCTCCATCATGATGCGACCAGCCCATGCAAACTCTGTTGCAAGTATTCCTAAGCCCGCTAGCAAAACTAAGACACCCGGGCCTGGTGCAACCAACAAGATTGCTCCAAACACTGCAACACCACCACCGATTATTCCAATGACTAAGCGCCATGCCAAGCGACCGGCTGGAGTTTTTCTTATCCAAGTGCGAAAGTTCATTTCGTTTTTGACTCCTAACTAGGCTCGAAGAATGGCAACCGCATTAAGTATAATGATTGCAATTGCCACGAAAATACCAAGTTGTTTTGCAGGAAGTTTTCCAACGAGTCGTGCGGCTATGGGCGCAGCTATAACCCCGCCGAGTGCCAACCCCCCGACGATTGACCAGTCGATATCTATTCGCCCAATCTGAGCTAAGAAACCCACTGATGCTGCAACTGCAACTACAAACTCGGCGGCACTAACTGTGCCAATGATCTTGCGAGGTTGCATCGATGTGGTTGAAATTAGCGTTGGAGTAACAATAGGACCCCAACCTCCACCTCCTGAGGCATCAATAAATCCGCCAGTAAAACCCAGATAACTTATAAATCTAGGGTTCTTTATCTCGACCATATTCACATCACCCTCTGATTTGAATACATTCCGATAAAGCAAAAGAAAACCAAGAAATAGTAGAAGGGTTGAGATAAAAATCTTTGAGCTAGAAAGATCAATGAAGGATAAGAAGGTTGCACCAAGAAATGCACCTATGCCGCCAGGGATTGCTAGGCGCACTAAAAATTTCTTATCAATATTCTCTGCGTGCCAGTGGGATGCTCCTGAAGCCAAGGTTGTTCCAATTTCAGCAAAATGCACTGCAGCAGATGCCACTGCAGCAGATGCACCTAAAGTGACAAGCAGGGTTGAACTTGTAAGGCCAAAGCCCATGCCAAGTGCACCATCTATGAGCTGGGCTATACTTCCTACAAATGCAAAGATTATCCAGTTCACAAAAGAATCCTGATGATTTTTTCTACGGTTTCTTCGATCGGCGCAGTTCCATCAACTACTAAATCAGGGTGCATTGGGCGCTCGTATTCCTGCCCAACTCCAGTGAAGTTTGGTATTTCACCCGCACTAGATTTCTTGTACAGACCCTTCGGATCACGTTCTCGGCACACCTCAACAGGAGTGTCAACGAAGATTTCTAGAAACTCGCCCGCTTCAAAATTACTTTTTGCTCTTTGACGATCAACTTCAAAGGGACTGACGAGCGCTGTAATAACAATTAGGCCTGCATCTACCATCAACTTTGCGACTTCAGATACGCGTCTAACATTTTCTGCTCGATCTTCAGTTGTAAAGCCAAGATCCATATTGAGGCCAAGTCGTAAGTTATCGCCATCCAAAACATATGCATGAGCTCCTTGCGCAAATAAACGCTTTTCAAGAGCATTTGCGATTGTTGACTTTCCCGATCCAGATAACCCAGTAAGCCAGACAACACTAGGCTTTTGGTTCTTTTGAGCGCTACGTTGGGCTTTATCAACTTCATACTCTTGGTGAGTTATGTTTGTAGCTCGACGCAAGGAGTGACGAATCATTCCTGCACCAACAGTTTTAAGGGATAAACGATCTACGAGAATAAAGTTTCCAAATTCGCGATCATCGGTATAAGGACGCATCACCAAAGGAATATCTGAAGCAATTTCAACATCACCAATTTCATTCATCTTTAAGGCATCTGAAGAAATATGCTCACCGGTATTCACATCGATCTTGTGTCGAATCTTGGTAATAATTGCTGGCGTAGTAGAAGCTCCGCTAACCATCAAATATGAACGACTATGGATCAAAGGCTCTTCGTGAAGCCAAACAAGATGTGCACCGAAACGATCTGCCGCTGTAAGGTCATCTTTAGAGGCTGCGATTACATCGCCCCGAGTGGCATCAACTTCTGGAGCAAGAACTAGGGTTACCGCAATATCTGTTTCTGCTTTTTTGATTTCACCATCAAAAGTTACGATCGAAGTTATTGTCGCTTTTTGATTACTTGGAAAGATTGTGACTTCTTCACCTTGTGTGAAAGAACCGCGACGAACGGTTCCAGAAACTCCACGGAAGTTGTCCGCACGAGCAATCATTTGAATTCGCATTAGTCCGTTGGCAGAAAGATCCTTAGGTTTTTTCCAACTTTGAATCGCATCTTGCAAAGTTTGACCTTTATACCAAGGCATATTCTGGCTGGGAAACACAACATTATCGCCGACAAGAGCGCTTATAGGAATAATCTCGACATCTTTAACATCAAGCCGTTCAACTGCACGTTGTATATCAGCAGAGATAGCATCAAAAACCTCTTGTTTGTAATCCATGGCATCGAGCTTGTTTATTGCAATGATGATCCGAGAAACGCCCATAAGCGAACAAATGGTTAAGTGGCGCAAAGTTTGAGTCCGCACACCTTTGATTGCGTCGATTAAAACTAAACCAATGTCGGCTCGTGACGCCGCTACCACCATGTTGCGGGTGTACTGCTCGTGCCCGGGAGCATCGCTAATAATTAAGCGCTTTCCATCCAGCAAAGTCATCGACCGATAAGCAACATCGATTGTGATTCCCTGTTCACGTTCTGCCTCAAGCCCATCTGTAAACAAACTAAAGTCAATTTCACCAGCTGCAATAGTTGAACCAGTCCGCCTTACTTTTCGGGCTGCACCGATTGTGTCGTGTGGAACGCTATCTGTTTCAACAAGCAGACGTCCGATCAGTGTGCTCTTTCCATCATCAACACTTCCACAAGTAAGTAAACGAACAATTGCGCCAGACATTAAAAGTAACCTTCTGTCTTTTTCTTCTCCATCGAATCTTCATTCTCGCCATCAATCAAACGAGTCGCACGCTCACTAAGTTTGACTTGCAGTACTTCTTCAACCACTTCTTCCATTGTTGTTGAGGTAGATTCAACTGCAGCAGTAAGCGGGTAGCAACCAAGTGTGCGAAAGCGAACCATCTTCATAAAGGGAGTTTCGCCATCTCGAAGTTGGAAGCGCTCATCATCGACCATAATCAACTGGTCACCACGCTGAACCATTGGTCGCTCTTTCGCAAAATAAAGAGGATTCACATTAATTCTTTCCTGCAATATGTAATGCCAGATATCGGCTTCAGTCCAGTCGGAGATTGGAAAAACGCGCATTGTTTGTTCTGGTGCAAGACGAGTGTTGTAGGTACGCCACAACTCTGGACGCTGCTCACGTGGATTCCAGCGATGTCCGGGGTCGCGCACACTAAAAATGCGCTCCTTTGCGCGACTCTTTTCTTCATCACGGCGAGACCCACCGATAGCTGCATCAAAGCCATGCATATCAAGTGCTTCACGCAGAGCGACAGTCTTCATGACACGTGTGTATTCAGAAGCGTTCGTATTAAAGGGGTTAATTCCGGATCGCACACCTTCTTGATTGGTATGAACAATTAATTGTGATTTAGTTTCAGCAGCAATTTTGTCCCGGAAGGAGATCATCTCCTTGAACTTCCATGTTGTGTCAATGTGTAAAAGAGGAAACGGAATTGGAGATGGGTAGAAAGCTTTGAGTGCAAGGTGCAGCAAGACGGAGGAATCCTTGCCAATTGAATACATCATCACTGGCTTCTTAAAACCAGCGGCGGTTTCCCGAAGAATCTCTATCGATTCATTCTCTAGCTCTTTAAGGATTGCGGGGATCTTGCTCATAACGTCACAGCCTTGAATTCATAATCCTGATAACTCTTTCCTATCTTTTCCAAGAAATCTTCTTGCGTCTTGTTTGATCGATCTTGTTTCACCGTAGCGGGAGCAAGGGTCAATTTGTTCCAGTCCTTGAAATCTTCGAACTGGGCAAACTTTTGGATCTCGCGAACCTTTTCAGGCTTGTTCAGATCGGCAAAATCAACATCAAGAATTGGGCATCCTTGTGCCTTGGCAAAGTGATAGTAATCAGTGTAGAACTTTGTGTAATCAGAGATAAATGTTTCGAACTCTCTCAAATCTAAATCAATAACTACATCTGAGGTATTTGCTGTGTGCCACTTTCCAGATGCATTAGCCTTCTTATGAGAAACAAAACGATCAAGATGATTTCTACGTAGAAAAATAATATGCGGTTTAAACTCTGCGATGATCGACTGAAGAAGTGGGTCTGAAAGATGTTTAGGGAAAACTTTGATGATATGTACACCTGGGATATGTTTAATCGCAGAGACTACGCGGTGAGAATCTAAGGAAGTTTTTTCAAACTTTAAGTATTCCCAAGACTTGCGTTGCTGGCGTAAGTTTATTGAGTACCGTAAGGAGAAAAATGGATAAAAGTGATTAACTCGTTCTATTGCTTTATTCCATGCATTGAATATGAAGAATTCCCCGTAGTATCTAAATCCAACTTCCTCATTTGAAAGCAAACTACCCATTGCATGAGTTCCAGAACGTGGAAATGAAACAATAAAGACAACCTTTGATTCAACTGGTTGCGATTTTTTTATATAGCGTTTGTAGAAATACCGTGGAAGAGCCCTAAAATTTAGAAGTGCCTTTTTGAGGGTCACAATAAACTCAGATTTAGCAGGCTTTTTGGCACTTATGCGCTTGCTGGACATTTTCCGATCTTATCATTGCATTATTTGATTGTTGGTAGTCTTGGCACATGTCATCGCATCCACATAAGGCTATGGATCGATTCACGACTTTTTCACAGGAAATAGAGGCTTTAACCGCTCTCCGCAAATCTCGCAGATCGACGATAAAAAAATATCCATCAGTCAGTGTTGTTGTTTCTACGCTTCGAGCAGATGATCTGACAAATTTGCTCGACCAGCTACTTGAGCAAACTCTTAAAACATTTGATTTGATTCTAGGATTACACACTATTGAGTTATCACAATCGCACAAGAAACAAATTGCTTCTCTTAAGCGTCGTAGAGTGAATGTGATTGTCGAAAAATTCACAGGTGATAAGACTTTAGGAATGATTCTTACTTCATTGGCATCCCAATCACAAAGTGATTTCATCGCAAAAATGGATGATGATGATTATTACGGGCCCGAGCATCTTCGTGATTTAGTTGATGCTGCACTTGATACAGGTGCGGATGTCGTGGGAAAGGCTATGAACTATGTCTACCTGGAACCATTGCAATTGACGGTTCGTAGATTTGCACCGCATGGAACACAGGCAGTTGAGCTGTGGAGTGATTGGGTTTGTGGAGGAACAATTCTTGCAAAGTTGAATGTCGCAAAAGCTGCCGGATGGTTTGGAGACGGTAACACCGCCGTTGATAGATACTTGTTGACCAACGTTACAAATAATGGTGGAAAAATCTGGCGAACTTTTGGTGCCGGATACATTTATCGTCGAACGTTTACTTTTCACACCTACGTTACGAATTATTCTAAGTATCTACAAGGTGCAAATGAACAAAAGGTTGGGATCTGGGATCACCCAATCTTTGGGGGCAAGCGATGAGATACGAGCCATATCGTTTTAGCCGCCCTCATGATCTTCCCCTTGTGTCTAGCCCCAAACTCTCTGTTGCAGTCGTGATTGCCTGTCGTGATGGCCAAGAAAAACTTGATCTGGTTTTAGCTTCTCTCTCGGCTCAAAATTATCCATCAGCCTTAATTTCTGTCTATGTAATTGATGACGCTAGTTCAAAACCGCTAGTGCTTCCCAAGATCAAGCCTAAGAAAACCAAGTTGATCTCATATAAAAACGCACCTGGTAAGTGGGGAAAAACATCTGCAACAAATGATTGTGTCGCGAAGCTGCGCGAGGATGTACTTTGGTTTATCGATGCTGACATGATTTTCGAACCAGATCACTTGGCGCACCACATGAAATGGCATCACGATAATGATGATTACGCGGTTCTAGGTTGGAAGCGTTTTGTGAAAAGCTGGAATTACACCCCAGATTCACTTGTGGCTTCACTGGGTGCCGGCGCTTTTGATCAGTTACACGTTGAGAGTTGGGGTAAAGATCTTTGGGAAGATCGTATTTCTCGCACACAAGATTTAGAAAAACCTGGGCTTGATGGTTACCGCGCTTTTGTTGGTGCAACATTTTCTATTCGTAATCAACAATGGCGCAGTCTCGGTGGATATAACCGAAACTTAATCACTGGTGAAGATACTGAATTAGGTTGGCGATTATTTATCAACGGTTTGCGCACTGTTGTGGATCGTCAAGCCAAGTCATGGCATCTGGGCTATAGCACTATTGAATCAAATAAAGATTTGATTCATCGTCATAATGATCCAATGCTTGCGCAAGTCATTCCGCAGATGCATAGTGTGCGCGCAAAGAGCAGTTTTGGCTGGTCCGTTCCAACTTATCAAGTCTATGTAGATGTTCGTGATTCAACCCTTGATCAATTAGTAGAACTTGGCACCAAACTTCTAAAGCTACCGGGCACTAACGCACACTTCACTCTTTTAGCATCTTGGAAAGTGTTAAACAGTCGGTATTCAACGCTAGCTGATTCTCATAGTGATCTCCGCGAGATTCGCAATTGGGTAAAGGGTGATGCAAACTATTCATTTAAAGAAATAGATATTGATTCAGAGTTGACGATTGAAGAAATCATTCAGGAATTCGTACATGGCCCTACTCCTTATTACATCTTCGCCGAAGCTAGTGGTCAGTTCGACCTGAAAGACCTTGTTGATCATCTTCTAGCAAGCGAAAATGGCTTGGTGGGCGTTGTAACTAAGAAAGACCAAAGGGCCTTTGCTGTCTTTGCCCCAGCCCTTGCACGTTCCTTAACCGTGAATGCTCCGCTTTACAGTTCGATTGAACGACAGTGGGGTATCCGATGGATGAGTGATGATCAATTTGCCGCCCTAAATCAAGGAAAACACAATCGGTTTAGGCGTTTTCTTCGCTACCTAAAGCGTGAAGGCAAGAAGATCAACTCTTTAAAACAACTTTTCATCTTTGTGCGAAAAGTTACTTCTTTATTTCTAAGAAAAGCACTGCGTCGTGGGTAAGCCAACGATCATTCTTGCCACTAGCAATGGAATAGGTATGGGTCATTTGGCTCGAGCTACTGCCGTTGCAGAAGAGCTTAAGAGTTCAGCGCATCCGATTATTGTCTCTGTAGCTGGAGGAATTGCAGAAGTCCCAGCAGTTATGGGAATACCTTGCGAATACATTCCTGGAAAAAGCCGACGTTGGATGCCTGCACAGCGTTGGGACCGCTATTTCAGAGATCGCTTAATTGCAATCGCTGATGAAACTGGTGCATCTGTTATTTCTTTCGATGGAGTTGTCCCTTACTCAGGATTTATTGCGACCAAACTAAAGCGCCCAAATCTCACAATTGTTTGGGTTCGAAGAGGCCTCTGGCAGAAAAACATTCTTCGCTTTGCGCTTCCGCTTCAATCTCGCTTGGTAGATGCCATCATCGAACCTGGTGATATTGCACGCCCTTATGACAACGGGCCAACTTCAAAACGTAAAGATGCCATATTGACTTCTCCTGTATCTCTCTATTCCAAGGATCGCGCATACTCGCGCAATGATGCACGCAAAATTTTAGGTCTCGACCTCGATCGTCCCACCGTATTAGTTCAACTTGGCACTGGTGATGCTGATATGAATGAAAAGATGCGCGCGGCGCTCACTGGATTACTTGATTGGCAAGGATTACAAGTTGTACTGACAAAAAATCCTCAGGACGCACAAGGAAACACTCTTGTCCCGGCTGGTCTAGATATCACAATCCAACGTTATTTCCCGCTTGCAAATTTACTGGCGGCCTTTGATGGTGCAATTGCAGCAACTGGATACAACAGTGTTCACGAACTGCTGCCGGCACAGATTCCGACCGTTTTCATTTCAAACATACGTGGAACTGATGATCAAGATGCGCGAGCACAGTGGTGTCATGACAATGGCTACGCATTGCGTGCCGATCACGCCAGTCTGACTGACATAACTGCAACGGTGAAAAAATTAAATAATCCAGTTTTACGTGAGAATCTACGCACTAAGTGTGCAGCACTTTCAAATACAGAAGGTGGAAAGCAAATTGCTGGAATTTTGCTTGATTTAGCTAATGCTACGTCAAAGAAGCCAAGCAAAAGAGTTCTCAGGTTTGTTGCTACTCAAGCTATTCATAAAGCTACCTATCTTTTTCGCTTAATTCGCCCTTACAAAAAGGTCGCACCTTTAGCGGAAAAAACGATTGTCTTTAGTCAAGAAACTAAAGCAGAATACTTACGTTCGCAGATCGTGGGTAGTCAAAGATTTGAACATTTAATCGAGGGAGCATCAAAAAGTTACAGTGATGTCCGCCATCAAATTGCTAGTAAGGCATACGACCTTTAAATCGCTTTAGTTACTCCAAGAAGAATGTAATGGGCGTCCTTCGGCGTAGCCTGCTGAGGATTGCACGCCAACAGTTGCACGCTCTGCAAACTCTTCAATATTTTTTGCACCGGCATAAGTAAATGAAGAACGAACGCCAGCAATGATTTCATCTAGGAGATCTTCAACGCCAGGTCGTGCTGGGTTTAAGAACATACGTGAAGTAGAAATTCCTTCTTCAAATAGCGCCTTGCGAGCGCGATCAAATGCATCTTCCTTGGATGTACGCGCGGCTACAGCTCTTGCTGATGCCATTCCGAAAGACTCTTTGTACAAACGACCATTTGCATCACTTTGTAGATCTCCGGGTGATTCATATGTTCCGGCAAACCATGAACCGATCATGACTTGTGAAGCACCTGCAGCTAACGCCAACGCAACATCGCGCGGATGGCGAACTCCACCATCGGCCCAGACATGTGCGCCCAACTTCTTCGCCTCGGTTGCGCATTCAAGAACAGCTGAAAATTGTGGGCGTCCTACACCAGTTTGCATGCGGGTAGTACACATCGCGCCAGGTCCCACGCCAACCTTAATAATGTTAGCGCCGGCTTCTACTAAATCATGTGTTCCTTGTGCCGTAACAACATTGCCAGCAACGATTGGAACCTTTGGATTAATTGCGCGAATTGCAGCCAAGGCTTCAAGCATCTTCTTTTGATGACCATGCGCGGTGTCTACAACCAACACATCTGCGCCAGATTCAATAAGTGCTGCAGCCTTTGCTGCCACATCCCCATTGATTCCAACTGCTGCCGCAATTCGTAAACGTCCATGCGCATCTACGGCAGGTGAATACAAGGTTCCACGGAGTGCACCAATACGAGTCATGATTCCCACTAGGTCACCATTGCTTGAAACTACTGGAGCTAACTTGTGGCGATGTTGATTTAAGAAATCAAAAGCCGCACGGGCATCAAGTGAATCTGGCATCGTTGTTAAATTCTTACTCATCACCTGACCAAGTTGTGTAAAGCGATCTACGCTCTTGCAATCCTCTTCAGTAATGATTCCAACTGGCTTATCGTTCTCAACTACAACAACTGCGCCATGCGCTCTTTTGTGCAACAAGCTAATTGCATCTGCAACTGTTGATTGTGGTGACAGGGTGATAGGTGTATCAAAGAAGGGGTGACGTTGTTTAACCCATTTGATGACATCATCAACAACAGCGTGTGGAATATCTTGCGGAATCACAGTTAATCCACCGCGGCGAGCCATTGTTTCGGCCATTCGACGCCCTGCAATTGCTGTCATGTTTGCGACAACTAGCGGAATCGTTGTTCCAGTTCCATCTATCGCAGAAAGATCAACATCCATTCTGGAAGAAAGTTCGGAACGGCTTGGCACCATGAAAACATCGTCATAGGTGAGGTCGTGGGTAGGTTCATTTATGAATCGCACGTGGGTTAACAATACTCAGGTAGAATAGAAAGATGTCTAATCCACTCATTTCTGTACGTGGTTTAACCAAGGTTTTCGGGGATTTCACCGCTGTAAACGGCATCGACTTCGATGTGGCTAAGGGTGAATCTTTTGGATTACTTGGCCCAAACGGCGCTGGCAAGTCCACCACTATGCGTATTTTGGCCGCGACCTCCACACGCACATCTGGCACGGTCGAAATTCTTGAAAAAGACCCAGAGCAATTTGGCCCACTTGTTCGTGCACATTTAGGTGTTGTTCCACAACAAGACAATCTTGATGGTGAATTAACGGTTAGCGAGAACTTGTACATTTACGGTCGTTACTTTGGTTTGTCAAAGAAATTTATTAAGAACAAGATCGAAGAGCTGCTGGAATTTGCACAATTAGAAGAAAAGCGTGATGTAAAGGTTGAAGCGCTCAGTGGTGGCATGAAGCGTCGTTTAACAATTGCCCGCGGCCTTGTTAGCGAGCCAGACATTTTGTTACTTGATGAACCAACAACTGGTTTAGATCCACAAGCACGTCACATTTTGTGGGATCGCTTATTCCGCCTGAAAGAACAAGGTGTAACCCTTGTCTTAACAACACACTTTATGGATGAAGCCGAACAATTATGTGATCGCCTAGTTGTGATGGACAAAGGTTCAATCATGGCCGAGGGATCACCAGCAGCTTTGATTAAGAAGTATTCAAGTAAAGAAGTTCTGGAAGTTCGTTTCGGTAGTGACCGCAACGCAGAGGTCGCTCCACAACTTGCACAAATGTGTGAGCGCATGGAGACCCTGCCAGATCGCATCTTGATGTACACCGAAGATGGCGAGAAGCTTCTTGAAGAAATTACACATGCAGGAATGCATGCAACTACTTCACTTGTACGTCGCAGTTCGCTCGAAGATGTCTTCTTGCGCTTAACTGGAAGAACTTTGATTGAATGAACGCAGGTATTGATGTTCCGCAGATTCAACGTTTTGGAGCTTTGTATATAGCTTCGGCACGTTTGAAGTCGATGTCTAAGTGGCGAACTATTATCGCTGCGGTCGATATCGGAAATCCTTTGTTTTACTTAATCGCAGTAGGCATTGGTATTGGCGTCCTGGTTGAACAAGGATCGGGAACCAGCGGTACAAATGGCATTAAATACATAGCTTTTATCGCCCCTGCCTTGTTGGCGAACACCGCCATCACAGGCATCATGGATGAAACCGTCTTTCCAACTATTGAAGGTTTCAAATGGCGCAAACTTTTCTTTGCGCAAAATTCAACACCAATTACTGGTCAACAGATTGCAATTGGTGTTTATCTAGCCGCCCTTTGCCGTGCACTCTTTTCAGTATGTATGTATTACATTCTCTTGCTTGCCTTTGATGTTGTTAACTTTGGAATCAGTATCTTGCTAGTACCGATTGCCGTTCTTGGTGGCGGCGCCTTTGGTGCATTGATGTTGTTCGCCGCCGCAAAGATTGAAAAAGAAGATCAATTCTTCAACATCTTGGGTCGCTTGGTGATCATGCCGATGTTCTTGTTCTCTGGCACATTCTTTCCTTTGTCATCAATGCCAATTTACTTGCAACCTATTGGATGGGTTTCACCGTTATGGCATGCAACTGAGTTAGGCCGTGAATCTGCTTTTGATTACGGAATCAGCTCCACAATGGTTGTTGTTCATCTTGTATTCCTTGTTACCTTGCTTGTAATTGGTCTAGTCCTTGCGACTCGCCAATTTGAAAAGAGGTTGGCAAAGTGAAGACCGCCGTTGAAATCGCAGAGAGCAGAAAATCCAGCGCTATGTACGCTGGACGTCCATGGGTATTGCTAGAGCGCGGTTGGATTGCATTTAGATCTACCAATTGGATTCCAGTTGTTACCGGTTTTGTTGAACCGGTTCTTTTCTTGTTGGCTTTTGGTTACGGAATGGGAAGTCTTGTTGGAGATGTAACTACAGGTAACACAACCATGGATTACACACTCTTTATCGCTCCTGGTTTGCTTGCAAATAGTGCGATGAATGGTGCAATTTATGATTCAACCTGGAATGTTTTCTGGAAACTCAATGAATCCAAGTTGTATAAGACCATGCTCTCAACTCCACTTGGACCTCTTGATATCGCACTGGGTGAAATCACCTGGGCCTTAATTCGTGGCTTGGTGTACTCACTTGGCTTCCTAACGGTGGTTACCGCACTTGGCTTAACACCGAGCTTCTGGGCGATCTTGGCAATTCCTGCAGCGTCCTTGGTGGCATTTGGCTTCGCCTCATTTGGAATGGCAATTACCTCGTATTTCAAGACCTACCAGCAGATGGGCTTCATTAACTTCGTGCTCCTTCCAATGACCCTGTTCTCGGGCTCGCTCTACCCAATCTCGGTTTACCCAGACTGGCTAGAAAAGATCATCATGGCTTTGCCACTGTGGCATGCAATTGAAATGGTTCGTGCGTTCTGGTTTGGAAATCTAACCTCTGGTGTTTTAATTCATATTGGTTACTTCATAGTGATGATCGCTATAGGACTTTTTGTAACTTCTCGCAGACTGCGTGCATTGTTCCTTCGTTAATTCAAGCTGTACGTTGCATCCGGCACTAATGCAGGACATTTCCATCCCGGTGCAATAGTTGGTTCAAAATGCCACCATTCGTTTTCGAAGACTCGACATAATCCGAACTTATAGCCGTTTACTTCTAACCAACCTGCACCAATTGGTTCATCCGGATAATTAACATCAATTGCTGTTCCCCAAGGATGATGTGAAATTAATGGCGGTGCAACCCATTTACTTGCCTCTGCTGCGGAGCCATACTTTCTAATCGCGTTTGCAAATAAAGTTTTTTGACGGTCTAAAGTTCTATAACCAGAAACAATATAAATGATTTGTCCATCTTTTTTTGCTGCAGCTTGAGCTGCCTTAAATCGATAGACAAGCTGTTTATCTAATTCATAGGGGCGGACCATAGAACGCGGAATAGCGCCAGCGCCTAGAGAAACTTCAGTTTTTTCACATCCCTTTATTACATTAGAAATACGTAAAAGGTATGTTTTTTTATTCATACATTGCACAGGAATCGTGTCCGATGCGTGAGAAACCTCATTAAATAGTGAAAAAACCAATAAAAAGGCTATAAAAACCCTGGTTTTCCGCATGGCGTCAGTCTAGCGGGGTTGCTTTTTAAATAAACCGTGGGAGAATTGGGGCTTAGTTAGAAATAACTAAAAACGAACCGGGAGAGTACTTCTCAAACGAGTTTCAAAAGCTGAAACCTTTGCCGTACAAGTTTTACAAATGCTGACACAGAGTAACCACAAGCAAACATTTCGATTTGTCCCGTCCACTTCAGTTCCGATTGACCCAAAGCGTGTCGAGGAAATTCTCAAGCAAGAGTGGGAACTATTTACAAAAGGAACCGGCAAGAGCGCCGAAGAGAGCCGCCGTTCATTCAAGGCGCTGCCTTTAGGTGTTACATCTAGCTTCCAGCACTGGGATCCATACCCAATTTCGATCAAGTCCGCCAAGGGTGCGTACATGACTGATGTCGATGGTCGTCAGTTACTTGATCTTTCAATGGGCTTTGGCGCAATGCTGGCCGGTCACCTAAATCCAATTGTTGTAGAAGAAATTGAAGCATCGTTGTCACATGGAATGCTGTTTGTGACACCATCGCCAATTTCAACCGATGCTGCAGAACGAATCTGTAAGCGCTTTGGAATTGACCAAGTTCGTTTCACAAACAGTGGTACAGAATCAACAATGTATGCCGTACGTGTTGCACGCTCTGCGACTGAAAAAATGGGAATTCTTAAGGTCGAAGGTGGCTACCACGGAAGCTACGACCCATTTGTAGTTTCTAGTAAGCCAGCCTTAGACAAGATTGGTGACCCTGAAGAACCAATTCCAGCAATTGATTCAAACTTGGTTCCAGGAGATATCTACGTTGTTCCTTTCAACAACATTCCCGCGCTTGAAAGAATGTTTGAAAAGAATGCAAACAAGATTGCTTGCTACATCGTTGAACCAGTTCTAGAAAACCTTGCAATTGTTTTACCAGATGAGGGCTACCTAGAGCGTGTTCGCGAACTATGCGACGAATACAACGTTGTTTTGATCTTTGATGAAGTTAAGACAGGCCTTACAGCTGGTGCACATGGTGCATCTGCCCGCTTAGGTGTGAAGCCAGATTTGATCACCCTTGCTAAATCAATTGGTGGTGGACTTCCTTTGGCCGCATTTGGTGGCAAGAAGAAGTTCATGGACTTTGTTACTAACGGCAAGATGGCTCACTTCGGAACATTTAACGGTAATCCTCTTGCGATGGCTGGTGTTCGGGCGATTGATCGTATTTGTACTGACGAAGCTCTTGCTGCAGCAGAAACTCTTAACCAGCAAGCTCTAGATCGCATCAGTGCAATCATTGATGAGTACCAACTTCCGGCACACACAGTTGGATTTGGTGTTAAAGGATGTGTTACTTGGTCTACACAGCCTGTTCGCAACTATCGTGACTACAAAGCAACTGATTTCACCGTTGCAGAAGCACACTGGTTGTTTGCACTCAATCGAGGGATCATCACACCTCCGGGGCTAGATGAACAATGGTTGATCTCTTTGGCACATGGGCAGAAGGAAATTGATTTATTAGTTGATGATTTCTTGGAGTTTGCAAAAGCACTTCGCGCATAAAAGAATAGGGTAAATTAATTGACAATGGAGTCAGCGCTCGACACTGCTAGGCAGCAATTACAACGAGCGGTTCAACTGCTTGAGCTTTCTGATAATGACTGGCAGACATTATCAACCCCTCGTCGAATACTTGAAGTCGCAGTTCCTCTGCGACGTGATAATGGCGATGTAGAAATGTATAAAGGTTTTCGCGTTCAATATTCAACAACTCGTGGACCATCTAAAGGTGGCGTTCGATTCCACCCATCAATTGACATGGATGAAACTGTTGCTCTTGCAATGTTGATGACTTGGAAGTGTGCCCTTACTAATCTTCCTTACGGTGGTGCTAAAGGTGGAATAGCGGTAGATGTTAAAAATTTATCTGAACGCGAAAACGAAAGATTAACTCGTAGATATACCTCTGAAATTCTTCCAATCATTGGGCCAGAGAGAGACATTCCCGCACCTGACGTAGGAACAGATGAACGTAACATGGCCTGGATGATGGATACATATTCGGTCAACGCTGGATTTTCAGTACCGGGTGTTGTTACAGGAAAACCAATCGTTCTAGGAGGCTCCTTAGGGCGAACTTCAGCAACTGGTGATGGTGTTGTGATCTCTACGGTTGAGGCTTTGAAAACACGTGGAATAAATCCTAATGGTGCAACAGTTGCAATTCAGGGCTTTGGAAAAGTTGGTTACTGGACCGCTATAGGACTTGAAAACTTAGGGCTTAAAGTCGTTGCGGTAAGTGATGTAAATGGTGCTGTAACCGGATTTAAAAGCGTCGCAGAGCTTTGGAAGTATTTTACTGAAAATCACTCATTAAATATGCCAGGTACGGAAAAGCTAACTCAGGAAGAACTTCTTCATTTAGAGGTTGATGTTTTGATTCCTGCCGCGTTGTCCGATGCAATCACTGAAAAGTCTGCACCAGGCATTAAAGCAAAGATTGTTGTTGAAGGCGCAAACGCTCCAACTACTCCTGCAGGAGACCGCGTCCTTAATGACAAGGGAATTCTTACAGTGCCGGATATCCTCGCAAACTCTGGCGGAGTGATCGTTTCATATTTTGAATGGGTGCAGGACAAACAAAATTACTTCTGGTCCGCAGAAGAAGTTAAATCTAACCTAAATCAAATAATGATGCGCTCATTCAAAGAAGTTGAAGAGACTGCAACTTCAAAAAAGGTTTCATGGCGCGAAGCTGCACATATGATTGGTGTTGGACGTGTTGCACAAGCCCACAAACTTCGCGGTTTGTATCCTTAAGTAACTATCTCCAATATAACTCGCACTGCAGTAACCATTTGATCTAAGGGCATCGTAGGCAACCCTGGAAATTCAGGTGCCTGCGAATCCATCAATGGCACGTGAACAAATCCGCTACGCACCTTGGTGCCAGCAAACTTGTCCTGCGCAACATAGAAAACGTGATTGCACAAGAAAGCGCCCGCACTTAAAGAAACAGTAGCCGGAACTCCCTTGGCTTTGATTGCTTCAACAATTTCATTTACTGGAAGAGTTGAAAAGTAACCATCTGGACCTGCATCAATGATCTTCATATCATTTCGAAGGACACCTTCGTTATCTGCAAGACGTGCATCATCTAGATTGATTGCAACCTTTTCAGGTGTTATCTGGGTACGTCCTTCGGCTTGGCCCAAACAAATAACTACATCTGGATTGTGGTCTGCAATCAATTCCAATAAACGTTCGGCAGATTGTGTGTAGGCAACAGGCAAAATAGCGGTGACAATATTGTCACCGCTAATCTGCTTAACAATCTCACCCGAAGGATTTGATGTTGCTGTCCCGAAAGGCTCAAAGCCTGTCAGTAATACTTTGGTCATTTACCAACCTTACTAAAAGAAGAAAAGCCCCCGGTGTGAAAGGCACCGAGAGCTTAACTTGTGCGCGCGAAGGGATTCGAACCCCTAACCTTCTGATCCGTAGTCAGATGCTCTATCCGTTGAGCTACGCACGCTTATTTATTTGTGAAGTGCAATAGTACCCGCTTTTTATTCATCGCCCAAATGCTCTAAAACCCTTATAAATCAAGCGTATTTGGAGGCATAACAAAGGGCGCCCGAATTAACGGACGCCCTTTGTTTACTTAGTTAACTATTAGCCAACTTTCTTAATGCGGCCATCTGCTGCAGGAACCTGAGTTACCTTCTTAGCAGCCATGTCTGCTCGCAACGCTTCTACAAATACATCTAGTAGCGCGCCTTGAACCTTGGCCTTTGATGGTGAGAATACGTTGACGTATCCATCTCCACCGTAGATTAGGAAGTCAAGAGTAGTAAGTGTGTACTCCTTTGAATCCTTTGCGATTGCAGTTCCGTCAAGCTTTGTAACTTCGACGATACGTGAACCAACTGGCTTTGATGCATCAAATGAGAACTTGAAGCCGGAAATCTGTGGGAAACGTCCATCTCCTGGATAGTTACCACCGACACCGTTTTCAAGCGCCTTCCAAAGGTTTGCACCAGTAATCACTGTTGTTGCAATCTGGTTACCAAATGGGAACACAGTGAACGCATCACCAAGTGTTACATCTAGTGGACCAGTACCTGTGCGAACAAGACCTGTAGCTGCTGGAATATATGTTCTTGCAGGGAATGTGTCGCGGATACCGCCACCATTCTGAATTGCAAAATCAGTCTTGTACTTAGCGCGCATAACATCTGCAATGTAGTTACCCATTGGAGTTTCACCTGAACGCTCTACAGCTGGTGATCCACCACGTGGGAATGTTCCTGAAACTTGACCGATCTTGACATCAAGCTTTGCAGATAGTTGATCCTTGTACTTCTTAACCATTGCAGCAGTTGCTACATCTGCTGTTGTAGTTGTGGCAGCAACACTTGTATTAATTGAAGCTGATACTGATCGCAATACGTGCTGAATTGATTGACCAACAACCTTTCCACTACGCATACAGATCTGTGTGCGTGTGTACTCAACACCTGCGTTACGAGTCTGTCCAAGAACAGTTGGTGCAACGCGTGGGCTGCCAGGGATTACAGAAGCATATGTCTGGTGGCTGTGACCACCGTAGATTGCTGCTGCACCCTTGATCTGTGATGCGAGTTCGTTAAATAGACCCTTTGCAACACCATCTGCGTTTTCCAACCAACCTTGGTGAAGGGCTGCGATAACGATGTCCGCACCCGCTGCCTTGGCCTCAACGATCGCTGCATTTACGCCAGCAACGCCTGGGTTGATAACAATGGTCTTCTTCGCACCTGATGCATCCTTGTAATCAAGGTTTCCTGGGAATACCTGCTCAATTGTTTCAGGGGTATTTGAACCGACAACACCAATCTTTACGCCACCACGATTAATGATTGTGTAGTTCTTGGCTTGCTTGTCCCCTGACTTAAGGGCATCTAGTGCGCCTTCGCTGTAGTTAGAAACTACCCACTGGAAATCAGATGCACCGATCATCTTGTTAAGGTGATCGATATTGCGATCGTGCTCGTGATTTCCAAAGATGGATACATCTAGTTTTGCAAGGTTTAACGCTTCAATTGTTGGAAGCTCTTCAAACTCGGTTGAGATTGGTGGAGCTGCACCAATATTGTCACCGGCTGAAATAGCAACGGTTGCAGCATTTGCTTTACGATCTGCAGCCCAGTTACTTGTTAGCAGTGCGGCACCGAAGGAAGTTCCTTCAATCGCACCGTGTAGGTCGCTGAGTTGTAGAACCTGAACAGCCTTATTTCTTGAACTTGCAACTGTTGCAAGTTCAGCAGCTGTGTAGCTCTTGTTAGACGCGGTTGGCTTTGAGAAACCATATGCATTAACTGCTTGTACAACAGGAGTTCCTGCTGGTTGTCCTTCAACAACTGGCATTGTTACAACAGAGTTGTTTCTAATCGGAACAAAGATTGGGCATGAACCCGCACCTGCTGAAACAACGTGTCCGATTACACCTGGTGCAACATCTGCACCTGCTACCCAGCGAACGACGACGCCACTAGCGCCGATGTAAGAGGTAACTTTTGTTGGAGCGTTAGGCGCTGAAAATGTGTTTGCCTGTGCTGATGGAACTAGTAATGAAACTAGTAGCGATGTAGCAAGGGCAAGTGAGCCCCAGCTAAAGATTTTGCGGGATGAGAGGGTTTTGTTCATACCCGCATCCTAATCAACCAAGGAATTCACCTTGCACACTTTCAGGTTACGAAATGGTTGCGTCGTAGTGAATGTTGTTACATTCCAGCGTACTTAAGTAATTCTGCACGGTCCACACTCTTAACCCGAGGTTTACCCTTTACCTCACCCGCTACAACTTCGGCTTCATTGATCTTTTGCCAATGTTCTTGGGTAACAACAACTTGGTGGGTTAAAAGTTCTGAAATATCGCCAGTATTTTTTGGGGTTTTTAAATCTGACACTAATAGCTCAATAACCGCTGCAGCATCTGACTTATTAGTACCAATTACTCCTGAAGGACCGCGTTTTGCCCAACCCACAACGTACATGTTGCCCGCTACCCGACCATCAGTGTTTGCAACTTTTCCATTTTCATATGGAACGCCATTAATTCCTTCGGCTTGATAGCCAATTGCAGTAATAACTAGCCCACATTTAATGGTTACATCACCATTTGGCGTTGTATAAACAACACCTTCAACACGATCTGACCCAAGAATCTCTTTTGGCGTGTGTTGAAACAAAAATTGCATTGTGCGTTCATGCTCGGTTTTAGGGTTTTCTGCAATCAAAAGCATCGCATCCAGGTTGCTCTTCACATCTTTTTCAGGTGCATCACCCGCACGCACAACCGCTGCTTCAATGTCGGCTTTGTTCATAATCACATTTGTGTGTTCTAACTTTGGAAGCTCGCGCAATTCTGGCGAAGTAAAAGCTGCATGCTCTGGCCCGCGGCGCGCACTGATGTAAACCTTGCGAATATTGCTTTTCTTAAAGGCATCAATTGCGTGATCTGCAGTATCGGTTGGATCGAGCTCGCTTGGTTCTAAGGCCAACATGCGGGCAACATCCATCGCAACATTACCTGCGCCAATCACAACTGCTGTGTCTGCATCTAATGGTGTATCAACCCCAACAAAATCAGGGTGGGCGTTGTACCAAGGTACAAAGACTGCAGCAGATAAAGATCCACGCAGGTCTTCACCTGGTATTCCAAGCTTCTTTCCGAGTGAAGAGCCTGTTGCGATAATGACCGCGTCGTACTTTTCCTGCAGTTGGGCAACAGTAATGTCGTCACCGACTTCGACATTGGCAAATAATCTAAAGGTTTCTTGTGCTGCGATCTTTTCAAAGACCTTTGAAACAGTTTTAATCTTTGGGTGATCTGGTGCAACACCGCTTCGAACTAAACCCCATGGTGTTGGTAGCCGTTCAATCATATCGATTTCAAATGCGCGATCATCGTTGGCAAGGTTTTGCAGAGCTTGTGCAGCGAAGTAACCCGCCGGGCCTGCGCCAACAATTGCCACCTTAAAGTTCAACAAAACTGCTCCTTCAAACACCTGAGTTATGAGAGAAGTCTATCTCGTCCTCTCAGGCACGCGTGTTATGGTGAATTTATGAAGAGAATCGCCTTACTTATGGTCTCCCTGTTTATTCTTACTGGATGTTCTCAAACTACAACTGAAAAAGTGTTTGAAGATGGGATCCCGATAAAGTTTTACTTCGTCTCAGATACCGCTCGTGGGTTCAAACTTTTCTCTGAAGTACAAAACCAGTTGGCAAGAGAAGGAGATTTGAATCTGCAGGTAGTTTCAGATCTAGTGTCAGGAAATGTGGTCCCACTTGATCCCGAATATGTAAATCTCTGGGGTAGTACAAATACCGTTAATTCAGTCAATGTAAATGATTCAGTAGCAACCGTTGATCTGGGCGAGATCTCTTTGAATGTCGGAGCTGAAGGTGAACAGCGGGCTATTGATCAAATCGTGTGGACCCTTACCGAGTTTGCACCCGAAGTTACAACTGTTGCATTTACTGTAAATGGTGAAGTTGTTGAATCCTTTGCTGGTCACGTTGATACAACCGCTACCTTTGCAAGGGCTATTGATTATGAAGTTTTAAACCCACTTCAGATCAGCTCTGTTAATCAAGGAGCTGAACTTGCTTCACCGGTAACTATTTCGGGCCAGGCCTGCACCTTTGAAGCGAATGTTGTGTGGAAATTGCTGCAAGATGGCACAGTTATTAAGGAGGGCTTCACGACCGCTAGTGCTGGATGTCCAACTCGTGGGGATTGGAGTATCTCCCTTGATGAATTGAAATCAGGCGAGTACACAATCCAGGTGCTCGAATATTCAGCCGAAGATGGTTCACTTTTTGCGATAGATGACAAAAAGTTCACCGTTCAATAACACTGAGATAAAGGTGTGCCGAGGCCAGCGGTTTGAATTCCTGAAAGGTTTGACCTTGAGTTAGAAAATGAAATTGGGGCCTAAGCGTTTCTGTAAATTAGAATTTGACTCAGCATAGATTTCATCCAGGAATGTTCTATCTTCAGGGAGTATCGGTGCTTCAGGCAACTTCTTAAATGTTAATCCAGATAGATAATTCTTTTGTTCTATTGAAAGTTTCTTACTTGCTCTGACCCGACGTACTAGTTGAGGAAAGCGAGAAGTTCTGGCAACGTTTACACGCGGCATGCTGTAGTCGATCTTTGCCGGCTCATAGTCGAATTCCGGTGTTATGAGGAAATTCATCAGCTTTGGCAGAATCAGATTCGGAGTTTGAGTGAGTTGACTAAAACTCATGACATGAATCTGTTTTGCGTGGAAAAATTTAAAGTATCGCTCTAGGTTTTCAAAATAGAATCCTTGTGACACCACATCACCGTATGGAACTCCTTGAAAGTCTTGGTAATTCCGAATAGCCTGACTAAAAGTTCGACTTCGTGGAATTGCTCCAACCCGTAACCCATGCAAATATGCCGAATGAGCTCTATCTACGGGATCTCGAAGGACTGCCACAATCTTTACTTGAGGTAAGTGGTGTGCAATTCTTTCTGCGGCTGAACTGCTTGGGAGATAGCTCGGTGATTTCTCACCGACTATCTGATTGTGGGCGGCCTCTTTAAAGTTTTCATAGTACTCGGCTACTCCCTCACCATCACGATATTCTCGATCGCGGTTCCAGAAATGTAATTCTTGGCGCGGAGTGAAAAAATGATTTGGATTTCGTTCCATGAATTTCCGCAAACTTGATGTTCCCGATTTCTGAGCACCAATGATAAGAAAATTGGGTTTATTCATTTTTCCAAAGTACAACTAGAAAAATTAATCGAATGCAACACTAAGGTGAAGTGACAAATTCACACGAAGTTCTCGTTGATCCCCCAGGAAATCTGCGGTACATCTGTGCGGAGACGAGGAGATTTGAACTCCTGAAGGGTTTAACCCCTTACCTCGTTAGCAGTGAGGCGCACTCGACCGGGCTATGCGACGTCTCCTTGTTGCAGCACTAGTTTAGCGCAACCCTTTGGCCCCGCCAGCCCCGCACTTGTAGGCTAGATATATGGAGAATTCAGATAAAGCTTTAGATACCGGCGCTAAGCGCGTTTATGACGTAGCGCCATCTGAAATGTTTGCCGAGTTTATGAAAACCGGATGGGCACCAACACCTTTAACTGGAATTACCCAAGATGAGGTAATTGCTTTTTGTGTTGCACGTCGCGCAGAGTTATCGGCAGCATTTACTGGTCTTCGTTTAGTTCTTCCAAGTGGTGGTCCAAAGCAACGCAGCAATGACACCGATTATTTATATCGCCCACATACCGCTTTTGCTTACTACACCGGTGTCCAAGGCGTTGAAGCTAATCCTGATTCGGTGTTAGTCATGGATCCAACCGATGATGGTCATAATCCAATTTTGTTTATCAATCCACGTTCTACTCGTGACACATCTGCTTTTTATACCGATGCAAAAAATGGTGAACTATGGGTTGGCCGTCGCTTCACAACTGGTGAGGCTTCAGAGCGTTACGGAATTGAAGTTCGCGAAATTGCTGAGCTTGAAAAGTTTTTGAAGGGTAAGAAAGCGGCAGCGCTTCGTGGCTTTGACGGTATTGTTGATGCAACTGTTAAAGAACATGCACGCGATGCTGAATTTGTTGAATTTGTTTCAGTTGCTCGACTTATTAAAGATCAATACGAAGTTAATGAAATGCAAAAGGCTGTCGATGCAACCCATCGTGGCTTTAGCGATGTAATTCGCGCACTGCCTGCCGCGGTTGCAACACCACGTGGTGAGCGCGTTGTTGAAGCTGCATTCTTTGGCCGAGCACGTATTGAAGGCAACGATCTTGGATACAACACCATTGCAGCTTCTGGTTCACATGCTTGTGTATTGCACTGGAATCGCAACGATGGCGATGTAAAAAATGGGGAGCTATTGCTGCTTGATGCTGGTGTAGAAGTTGATTCGTATTACACGGCAGATATCACTAGAACTTTGCCAATTAATGGAAAGTTCACTCCCGCACAACGCGCGCTATACATGCTGGTTTATGAGGCTCAAAAGGCTGGAATTGCTGCAGTTAAGCCTGGTGAAAAGTTCTTAAGTATCAACAAGGCTAGTCACACAGTTTTGGCACAAGGTTTGATTGATATGGGAATTCTGACTATGAGTCTTGATGAAATTATGGATCCAGCGGTTGGATTACATAAGCGCTGGACTTTGCACGGAGTTAGCCACATGTTGGGCATGGATGTTCATGACTGTGCTCATGCTCGGGCAGAACAGTATCGCGATGGAATTCTAGAAGTAGGTATGTGTTTAACTGTTGAACCTGGTCTATATATCCAGCCTGATGATGAACTGTTTCCAGCTGAATACCGCGGAATCGGTATTCGCATTGAAGATGATGTTGTTGTTACAGAAGATGGTTGCTTGAATTTAAGCGAGCATATTCCGCATCATCCAGATGAGATTGAAGCATGGATGGCTTCACTGCGCTAATTGGATTCCAATCCACGCAGCTAACAAGCCAAAACCAAGGGACATCACAAGATTAATTGTTGCTTCTTTGTGACGCTTTAATTCATAGGCTAAATAGATATCGAGCATAAAAGTTGACCAAGTTGTAAAAGCACCTGCAAAACCAATTGCGAATAGCTCAAAACTTTCTTCGACTCTTCCATAGGTTAGGCCCAAAAGAAAGGAACCAAGAATATTTACTGCAAAAATTCCGTATGGCTTTGATGTATATGAACGAATCTTTTGGTCAACAACAAAGCGCATTGAGCCACCAATTGCAGCTCCTAGAAGTATGAGTGTCGTTTTCATCTGCGCACCGGAATCACTTTGCGGGCCAAGGGAAGAACAATAATCACAGCAATTAATGAAAATAATATGTTTTGTGCAAGAAAGAGCATTCCACCTTCAATTGGTTCAAGAGCGTGCACGGTGACTGCTGAAAAAGTAGTAAAACCTGCGCAAAACCCAGGCAGTAAAAGTAAGCGTAATTGGCTGATTCCACGACGTTCCATTAGGACCAACAGGGCTGAAGCTAAAGTTACGCCTGCAACATTTGCTATTAATGTTCCTTGCCGATCATCGGGAAAAAACGCACCGATTCCATAGCGTGCCAAAGTTCCGGCGACACCGCCAAGTGAAACAAGAGCTAAGGAGTTCAGTTGGGTAACGCTTTCTTACCAAAGCTCGAAACGATGCGTGTGACTATAGAAATCACAACAGCTGCAAATACTGCAGACCAAAAGTTATTGATATCTAAACTCTCGCTCCAACGCGCAACTAACATCAACATTGCGGCATTAACTACGACAAGAAATAAACCTAAAGTTAAAATTACTGCAGGAAGTGTTAAAAGTTTGAGCAGGGATCCCAGAGTTGTGTTGAGTAAACCAAACAACAAAGCCACCCATAGGTACGTTGTAAATCCACCCTTAACATCGATTCCTGGAATCAACGCAGTTGCTACCCAAAAAGATAAAGCAAGTGCACCCCAACGAACCAATAACTTCATGAAGAAATTATAGGCCCTCGCGCTTGCGAATCTTTGAACCTAGCCAACGAACTGGATCGTACTTAATATCTGCCACGCGCTCCTTCATAGGAATGATTGCGTTATCAGTGATCTTGATGTGCTCAGGACATACTTCAGTACAGCACTTGGTGATGTTACACATTCCAAGACCGTGCTCTTCTTGAGCTGTCTTCTTGCGATTCTTCAAAGTATCCAATGGGTGCATATCTAGCTCTGCGATACGGATAAAGAAGCGAGGGCCAGCAAATGATTTCTTGTTCTCTTCGTGGTCGCGCACAACGTGACACACATCTTGGCAAAGGAAACATTCGATGCACTTACGGAACTCTTGTGAGCGTTCCACATCGATCTGCTCCATACGAGCTTCACCTGGTGCTAGATCCTTAGGGTGCTCATAAGCCGGGATTTCCATTGCTTTCTTGTAGTTAAAAGAGACATCTGTAACTAGATCTTTGATGATTGGGAACGCACGAAGTGGGGTAACAGTGATTGTTTCTTCTTCACCAAATGATGCAACCTGTGTCATACATGCAAGACGTGGCTTTCCGTTGATCTCCATTGAACACGATCCACATTTACCAGCCTTACAGTTCCAACGAACCGCCAAGTCGCCCATTTGTGTTGCTTGAACGCGGTGAATTACATCTAGGACTACTTCACCTTCGTTAGCTTCTACAACAACATCTTTGAGACCACCATCGGTTGAATCTCCACGCCAAATGCGAAGTTTAATATTGCGCGCCATTAGTTGGAACCGCCTTTCGAAACTTCATCCGGTGTCATGTATTTCTCCAGCTCGTGAATATCAAAGAGATCAAATAGTTCCTTTGGCATTGAAGGCAGTGACTGCTTGCGAATATTTACCTTCTCGCCATCAAAAGATGAGATGTGGTTGATCTGACGCCACTTGTTATCCATGCCTGGGAAATCATCACGTGTGTGTCCGCCGCGTGATTCCTCACGAGAGTCTGCCGACTTTGCAGTTGATTCTGCAACTAACAACATGTTGTCTAGATCAAAAGCTAAGTGGAACCCTGGGTTGAACTTACGTCCACCAGCAACTGCAACATTTGCGCTGCGCTTTCTAATCTCTGCAATCTTTGCAATTGCTTCCTTTAGTTCGGTGCCAGTACGAATAATTCCAACCAGGTTGTGTGTAACTTCTTGCAGCTCTGCGTGTAGTGAATAAGAATTTTCTCCACCTTGGCGATCAAATGGTGCTTGAATCTTTGCCGCTGCCGCGTGAATAGTTTCATCACTGACTGGATTAGCTTTGTTGTTCTTTAAGTATTCAACTGCGCCCATTCCTGCGCGACGACCAAACACCAAAAGATCTGACAATGAGTTTCCGCCAAGTCGGTTTGAACCATGCATTCCGCCAGCAACTTCACCTGCGGCAAACAAACCTGGAACGCCTACTGCAGCTGCAGTATCTGGCTCTACTTCAACGCCACCCATTACGTAGTGACATGTTGGGCCAACTTCCATTGGCTCCTTGGTGATGTCTACGCCGGCTAGTTCATAGAACTGGTGCCACATAGATGGAAGACGCTTCTTAATTAATTCAGCCGGTAGACGCTTTGAAACATCAAGGAATACGCCGCCATGTTCGGTGCCACGTCCTGCTTTAACTTCGCTGTTGATTGCGCGTGCAACCTCATCGCGTGGAAGTAGCTCTGGTGGACGACGGTTGTTGTCCTGATCTTCATACCAACGATCTGCTTCTGCTTCGTTGTCTGCGTACTTATCTTTGAAAACATCTGGAATGTACTTGAACATGAAACGCTCGCCCAGGTTGTTAGTTAAAACTCCACCTTCACCGCGAACAGATTCAGTTACCAAAATTCCACGAACAGATGGTGGCCACACCATTCCTGTTGGGTGGAACTGCAAGAACTCCATGTCAACAAGGTTTGCACCAGCCTTCAATGCAAGTGCATGTCCGTCACCAGTACCTTCCCATGAATTAGAAGTAATCTTGAAAGTTTTTCCAACTCCACCAGTTGCAATAACAACTGCAGGTGCTTCAAACAAAACTTCTTCGCCGCTTTCGCGCCAGTAACCATATGCACCAGCAACCTTGCCACCCTCTTTTAGGATGTCAGTGATTGTTAGCTCTGCGAAAACTTTAATTCCGCTTTCCATATCGCCAGTATCGCGCCCATCTTTTTGTTGCAAAGCAACAATCTTCTGTTGCATTGTGCGAATAAGCTCTAGTCCTGTGCGGTCACCAACGTGTGCAAGGCGTGGATATTCGTGCCCACCAAAGTTACGTTGTGAAATTGTTCCTTCTTTGGTGCGATCAAATAGCGCGCCCCATACTTCAAGTTCCCAAATACGATCTGGTGATTCCTTGGCGTGAAGTTCTGCCATACGAAAGTGGTTAAGGAATTTTCCACCACGCATTGTGTCGCGGAAGTGAACCATCCAATTATCTTTGTCATTGACGTTACCCATTGATGCTGCGGCGCCACCTTCAGCCATAACGGTGTGGGCCTTGCCAAATAGGGATTTACAAATGATTGCTACACGTAGGCCTGCTTCGCGAGCTTCTACAGCTGCACGTAATCCAGCGCCACCGGCACCAATTACCAGGACATCGTATTTATGGCGTTCTAGTGTCATAGTCGATTTTCCTTTTAGAAGAAGTAGAAGTTAGTCCATGCGCCAGATGCAACTTGGCGAACATAGATATCGGCGAATGCAACGGCAGCAAGTGAGAACCACGCAAAACGTTGGTGTGAGTGGTTAAGAACTGAAACCCAAGACCACATCTTGTAACGAATTGGGTGCTTTGAAAAATTCTTTAAGCGTCCACCAATTGTGTGGCGGCATGTGTGACATGACATCGAATACAGCCACAACATCGCAGCACTTAAGGTCAACACAAGCGAACCAACACTCATATGGCCCCATTCTCCGGCAGCATTTCGGTAAGAGATCACGGCGTCATAAGTAAGAATGATGTTTAGAACTAAACCCGCATAGAAAAAGTAGCGGTGTGAGTTTTGAATAATTAATGGGAAACGAGTTTCACCTGTGTATGTCTTATGTGGTTCTGCAACTGCGCATGCTGGCGGTGACATCCAAAATGAACGGTAGTAAGACTTGCGGTAGTAGTAACAAGTCATACGGAAACCAAGTGGGAAGATCAAAATGATGAGCGCTGGCGATAAAGCAAAGTTAAAGATCTGGGAACTTACTGGTGTGAAGTTCGCAATTGTTGCGCCTGGATCGCAGCTATCTGAAAGACACGGAGAATAGAAAGGAGAGATTAGGTGGCTCTCTTTAACAAAGTAGTACTTATTCTCGAAAGCGCGGAAGGTCGCATAGATAACGAATGAGATCAGTACGCTAAAAGTTAAAAGTGGTTCTAACCACCACTTATCTGTGCGAAGTGTGCGCTCTTTAATCTTGGCGCGTGTTGGTGAAAAAACACCTGACATTGACGACTCCCCTAATAGCTAGTTCAAAAGGAACTGCGAAACAACTGGGATAAGTGTCCTCTTTAGGCCGAAAAGTGGCTAGGCGTAGTCGCGCCTGAAAGGTATGAACTCAGCCACAAAAGATAGGTATCTGCCTGGCTAAGAAAAATGGCGGAGGGCGTGGGATTTGAACCCACGAAACTTTCGTTTGCCGGTTTTCAAGACCGGTGCACTCGGCCGCTATGCGAGCCCTCCGTGGGAGAGATTACCTGAATATGGCTCAGGTGCAAAAAAAAGGCAGACCTTAGGCGGGTAGCTCCAAGAGTTGTTCGATGATCTTTGCGACTCCATCGACTTCACATGGTTCTGCGATCGCTTTGGCAAAAGTTGGCGCTGCTGGGTGTCCATCTGACATCGCATAGGAACGAGATGCCCATTGCAGCATTGAAAAGTCGTTCGGGTTGTCTCCAAATGAAACGCAATCATCAGCAGTTAATCCAAGACGTCCTGCCATCATCGCTAAGGTCGCACCCTTTGAAACATTAAGTGCAGAGATTTCAATAAGTGAATCTCGTGACGTTGAATGTGTGACAGTTACAAGATCATGTAATTCGCGATGTGCAACTTCGACCATCTCATCTGATGTGAATTCATGATTGCTGCATCTTCCCAAAATCTTTAAAGCTGGGCGATTAATGACATCTTCAATTTTGTTTGTACCAACATTATCTAAACCAACATCCCACTTAGGAACATAGGCAATTTCGCGGTGATAGTGATCATTAGATTCGACAGCAAATGACATTTCAGGCATTGCAATTCGCATGCGCCTTACTACTTCTAATTGATCTTCTATCGAGATCATCCACTCTTCTAAAACTTTGTCGTTCATTAAGTCATACAACATTGCACCGTTGCAACAGATCGCTTCGCCGAAACCAAAAGCTTCGCGAATTTCGCCCATCCAACGTGGCGGACGTCCGGTAACAAAGAAAACATGAACGCCCATATCCTTGGCGCGAGTAAAGACATCAATTGTTCTTTGGGAAATAACACCTTTGTGCGAAACAATCGTGCCATCTAGATCTGTTGCAATTAATTTAGGGCGCTTACTCACACCAACTCAAATCGTTGTGTTCCTAGGAATGGTTGCAGCGCGGCAGGAACATTGACTGAACCATCTGCATTTTGGTGATTTTCTAAAATGGCAACAATCATGCGCGGGATTGCAACTAATGTGCCATTTAGAGTGGCAACCGCTTTAGTTCCATCGGCATCTTTAAATCGAATGTTTAAGCGGCGTGCCTGAAATTCGGTGCAGTTAGAGGTGCTAGTGACTTCGCGATAGGCCTCTTGTGTAGGTATCCAGGCTTCAATATCAAACTTGCGATTAGCGCTAGAACCAAGATCACCTGATGCCACATCAATAACTCGGTATGGAATCTCCATCGCATCGAGAAAATCCTTTTCCCATTGCAATAAACGCTTGTGCTCTTCCTTTGCCTGATCTGGATGGCAAAATGAAAACATTTCAACTTTGTCGAATTGGTGAACTCGAATGATTCCACGAGTGTCTTTTCCATATGTTCCGGCTTCGCGACGAAAACATGATGAATACCCTGCATAACGAATCGGAAGTTTGTCAGCTGGCAAAACTTCATCCATATGCATTGCAGCTAATGGAACCTCTGAAGTTCCAACTAAGTACACATCATCTTTTTCAAGGTGATAAACATTTTCTGCCGCTTGACCAAGGAAACCAGTTCCTTCCATTGCTGCTGGATTAACAAGTACTGGTGGAATCACCGGAGTAAATCCTGCTTTAAGCGCCGATGAAATTGCGTAGTTAACTAAAGCAAATTCCAGCATCGCACCAACACCCGTTAAATAATATGAACGAGAACCTGCAACCTTTGCTCCGCGCTCGGTATCAATGGCACCTAACAACTTACCAAGTTCGACGTGATCTTTTGGTTGGAAATCAAATGTGCGAGGAGTGCCAATATGTTCGATAACTACAAAATCTGCTTCGCCACCAATTGGTGCAGCTGGATCTAAAATATTTGAAAGCTGCATGATTAATTGCTTGCTTTGTTCTTCAACCTCTGCGCGCTTTGAATCGGCTTCTTTTACCTTTGTAGCAAGCTCTTTTGCGTTCTCTAGCAACGCAGCTTTCTCATCACCTTTTGCCGCACCTACTGATTTAGATAAAAGGTTTTGTTCTGCACGTAAAGTTTCAAACTTTTCAATCGCTGCACGGCGAACTTCATCAATTGCAATTACCTTGTCAACAATCGATGCATCTTCGCCGCGACCAGTCTGGGACGCACGAACTGCGTCTGGGTTTTCGCGTAAGTACTTGATGTCGATCATTTACTTGCCTTTTCTCGTGGGTATGAGCCAAGGAATCGGATGTCTTCGCAGATTGCTCGAAGGCTTTCTACTGCCTCCTTCACTGGTGCATCTGCGATGTGGCCCTCAGCATCAATAATAAAATGGTAATGGCCAAGTTCTAATCCAGTTGGACGTGATTGAATAAAAGTAAGGTTGACGTCGCGCTTAGCGAACTCAGTCAAAATATCCAGCAATGCTCCCGCGTGATCCATTGCAATAAAGACTGCAAGAGAGGTGCGATCCCACCCTGTGTTCTTTGGGATGGTGCCTGGCTTTGAAACCAAAATAAAGCGTGTGATTGCGCCGATGTTGTCACCGATGTTGTCTGCAATGACGCGAAGTCCGTAATGAGCCGCAGCTACTGGCGCGGCAATCGCTGCATCAAATTCGCCACGTGAAATCGCTTCGGCTGCAGCAGCAGTTGATGCGGTAGAAATCAGTTCTGCATCTGGGTAATGCTGTGCAACATAGTTGCGGCATTGTGCTTCTGCGTGAGGATGGGTTGCAATCCGCAAAATCTCTTTGTCATCGCCTTTAATCATTAAAGCGAAAGAGACTGGCAAAGTTACTTCTCCAACGATTGTAAGTGGCTCACCGGTTGCAAGTTCATCAAGTGTGCGGGCAACAACACCTTCGACTGAATTTTCAATAGGGACTAAAGCAAAATGGGCTTTACCTAAACGAACTGCATCCAGTGCTGCGGTGACGTTTGCATAAGGCATCAGGCGATCATTAGAAGAAGTGATCTTTTTAAGAGCCGCCTCCGTAAATGTTCCCTTAGGACCGAGATAGGCGTATGTACTCACTTGCTAATGGTACCCGAGTACAGACCTCGCATATGACGGGGTATTGGTGATCAAGACATCCACACCGTTATCAGCGCAAAAGCGCATATCGTCGGCATCATCAACGGTCCAAACAAAGAGTTTGCGTGGATCCTGATTCAAATGTGGTTTTTTTCTGAAGGCAGAAATTCCAGGGCCAATAACTTGCGCAGAAGTAAATCTACGCATCGCAAATGAAAACTTATCGTGAAGCAAAGCTACGGTTTGTTGATCCGGATTTATCTTTCGAATATTTTCTAGAGCTAGCCATGAAAATGACATCAGAGAAATCTGGGCAACTTGTTTTTCTTGTTGTAGTAACTCCATGACTTTCTTTTCCACCGCGCTTCCAGTTGGTACTGGATGTTTAGTTTCAATTGCTAACTCTCTTTTGTTATCTCGCGCCAGAATCAATAACTCTTCTAAACTCATAGCTTGCGGGTACAGCCTTTTGATTTCTGAAAAGCTTATGTCGGCGATGCGTGCTGGGTTTCCTGCAATACGTTGCATATCTGCGTCATGCCAGAGCAATAATTGGTTGTCTTTGGTTAATCGAACATCACATTCAAAACCATCTGCCCCGTCATCAATGGCGGCTTTATAGGCAGCCACAGTTAATTCTGGGTGTTGTTTTGAGGATCCGCGGTGGGCGTAAATCTTCACCTTTGAAGGTTACACCGATACTCTTAGAACTATGAGCGCACACTTTTTTGAAACATCGGCGCGTTCGGCTATTGGGTTAGTGCGACAAGGAAATGAAGACTCTGGTTTTGTTTCCCCGCAATTGATTGCCGTTGCAGATGGAATGGGTGGTCACGCCGCTGGTGAGGTTGCATCTCGAATTGCGGTTCAGGTCTTGCAGTCTCTTGTTCCTTCTTTGATCTCAACTGAGATAGATGAAGACTCTGTTGAAGATCTTTTAATGCATTCCTTGCACAGTATTGATTCAGAAATTTCTGTAGTTACTGATGAAGATACTGATAAGCGTGGAATGGGGACAACGCTGACCGCGTTACTTATTCGTGACAAGTACATCTCTTTGCTACATGTTGGTGATTCACGCTGTTATCGCTTACGTGGAAACACCTTAGAACAATTGAGTAACGACCATACTGTTATCCAGGAGTTGCTTGATCAAGGAGCTATTTCACAGGCCGAAGCGGTTGAACATCCACAGCGTTCAATGCTGACTCAGGCACTGCGCGGTGACGGAGATGTAACACCAGTCCTTCAGATGTATGAAATCAAGAAAGGCGACCGATACCTACTGTGTTCAGATGGTTTATCGGGGGTTTTGACGGAAAAAGAGATCAAAATAGGTTTAAAGAAATCTAATAAAGATGAAGCTGTTAAGTTTTTAGTTGACGCAACATATGTCAACGGAGCACCTGATAATGTCACTGTACTTATCGCTGATATTTCAGATGAGGCCAAAACAACACCATCATTGATAGGAGCAGCTCATGATTAATTCGCTGCTTGGTGGTCGTTACAAATTAGGCGAAATGATTGGCACCGGCGGAATGGCTGATGTTTATGTCGCCGAAGATACGCGGTTAGCACGACAAGTTGCGGTTAAAGTTTTGCGTAGTGATTTAGCCCGAGATCCATCTTTTGTTGCGCGCTTTCGCAAAGAAGCGCTTGCTGCAGCTGCGCTTAATCACCCAGGAATTGTTGCCGTTTACGATTCAGGAGAAGAGCCTGCGCCATACATAGTTATGGAGTTGATTTCAGGTCACACCCTTCGCGAATTAATTCATAAAGGTGAGCGAGTCCCTTTAAAGCGCGCACTTGAAATTGGTGAAGGAATTCTTGCTGCACTTGAGTATTCGCACCACAGCGGGATTGTTCACCGAGATATCAAACCTGCAAACATCATGATCACCGACAATGGTGATGTAAAGGTGATGGATTTTGGTATCGCTCGAGCTTTAGCCGATTTAGGTGCAACCCTTACCAGCACGTGGAATGTTGTTGGAACTGCGCAGTATTTATCTCCAGAACAAGCATTGGGCGAAGTTGCAGACCTGCGAAGTGATATTTATTCAACTGGTTGTTTGTTATATGAAGTGTTAACGGGTAAACCACCATTTACTGGCGAGACACCTGTGTCTATTGCATATCAACACGTCTCTGGGGTTTTAGTTGCTCCAAGTTCAATTGTTCCCGAACTTCCTGCAGGTATCGACACATTATTAACTGTTGCATTGGCTAAGAATCCAGATGATCGATATCAATCTGCGGGATTAATGTTGGATGACCTTTACAAGATTAAAACCGGCGAGGTTGTCACCACAAAGATTGCAAAGCAGCCTGTCTCTAGACGCAAAGTATTAATTGGGGCAATTAGTGGTGTTGCTGCTGCCGCATTGCTTGTGGCAGGTGTGTTTCTTACGCGCCCCGACGTTGCTACATCCAACCTGCCACAGCTTCCAAATGTTGTTGGTTTAACCGAAGTCGAAGCAAAAGCATTATTGGGTGATTATGTTGTGACAATTACTCGAGCATACGATGGAAGAATCCCTAAAGATCGTGTTGCAAGTCAATCTCCATTAGCAACTACCAGAGTTCAAAAGGGTTCAGGTGTTGTATTAGTTATTTCAGATGGTCCTGGTACTTCTGCAGTACCAATCGATTTAGTGGGCATGTCGCTTTTGGATGCACGTAATGCGCTGGCATCAGTTGGATTAGTTGTTGCAGCAACAGAGGCGGTCCCATCGGATGAATTACAAGGAACGGTTCTAAAGGTAACTCCAGAACCAGGTTCAACAATTACCGCTGGTAGTGGAGTTGTTTTGCAAATTGCTAGCGGAGAAGTAAGTGTTCCATCATTAATTGGCATTGAAGCTTTGCAAGCAAAAACAATTTTAGTGCAAGCAGGTTTCTTGGTTCGCGAAGTAGAAGGTTACGATGCTAATCAGCCAATAGGTGTTGTTATTCGTCAAGCTCCAGATGGTGGAACAACGCAAACCATTGGTAAATCAGTAACAATTACTATTAATAAAGCGCCATAATTTAACGGTGAACTACTGGAGATAATCCAACTGCTTTTTCGCGAGCGCCTTTATCTCCACACATCACTAACCAGTTAGCTAGCATTTGGTGTCCGTGTTCAGTTAACACTGATTCTGGATGGAACTGCACACCTTGAATCGGAAGTGTTGTGTGTTGCATTGACATCACTAAACCAGAATCAGTTGATCCAGTGATGTGTAACGTATTTGGAACTGAATCTTTTTCAACACACAATGAGTGATAACGGGTTGCGGTAAATGGTGATGGAATATCAGCCAAAACACCTTCTTGTTTATGATACACAAGTGAAGTTTTTCCATGCAAAAGTTCTGGTGCGCGTAAAACCGTTGCACCAAATGCAACACCGATCGCTTGATGTCCGAGACAAACACCAAACAGTGGAATCGAGTGCTGGGCGCAGTACTTGATCATCTCAACGGAGATGCCTGCTTTTTCTGGGGTCCCGGGTCCTGGAGAGATAAGCACCCCGTCGTACTTGGATGCTTCGGCCGCGGCCACCGCGTCGTTTCGAACCACGGTGCATTCAGCACCCAATTGCTGCAAATACTGCACCAAGTTAAAGACGAAAGAGTCATAGTTATCGACGACAAGAATCTTGGTGGCCATAGGAGCATTCTGTCTCATGGTGTATCTTTCGCGTATGCCTAAATCAAAGCTACGTAAAAAGGTCACCGAGCAGCGCGCTCACGACCAAGAGGTTGATGTCCAGACCCCCCATGTTCCTTTGGAGAGCCCACGCTGGCTAGCTCCAACCATGGTTGCAGCCTTTTTGATCGGCTTATTCTGGATTGTGACCTTCTATGTGACCCAGACCCAGTACCCAATCCCGGGTATCGGTGCATGGAACATGATCGTTGGTTTTAGCTTTATTGGTGTGGGCTTCTCGCTAGCTACTAGATGGCGTTAATTACACCGTTGTAATTCGATCCACAATGTGGGTAAAACCTGTGGATAACTTACCGACGGACCATAACTAACTGGGCAGCTACTACCCCACCGATTAATCCACCTAAGTGTGCACGCCAATCAACTCCACCCATGGCAAAACCAAATGCAAAGTTGATTCCGATAATCACAACAATGGAGCGAAAATCCACCCCGATTTCCAAATTTTTAGAGTTGAGCCCAACGATGGCTAACGCGCCGAACAAACCAAAGATCGCACCTGATGCGCCAACTGAAGCGCTATATAAGGATGCGAAGTAAGCCGAAGTCAATGAACCGGTTAACAATGAGAAAAAGAAAACAATCAAAAACTTTTGTTTTCCATATGCAGCTTCAAGTGGATTACCTAAAACCATCAAGGAATACATGTTGAATCCCAGGTGCAAGATTCCACCATGTGTAAGTGCAACCGTGAAAAGTCGATACCACTCATTAGTTAATTGCAAATACTGGAAACTTGGTAGCCACAATTGTTGTTGTAAAGATGGAACAACCATTTGCAACAGATAAGCACCGCAGATAACTGCGATTAACGAATAAGTAGCAGAACGTTTAAGCAACTGTAACGCTGTTGATTGTGATGTCAGTTGCTGGCTTGTCCTGTGCGCCAGTCTTTGCTGTTGCAATTGCATCTACAACCGCTTGGCTAGCTGCATCTTTAACTTCACCAAAAATGCTGTGCTTGCGGTTTAACCATGTTGTTGGGGCAACAGTAATAAAGAACTGTGAACCATTGGTTCCAGGTCCTGAATTTGCCATTGCAAGAATGTATGGACGATCAAAAGTCAGTTCGCCATGGAATTCATCTGCGAAACGGTAGCCAGGTCCACCTGTGCCGCGACCTAGTGGGTCTCCACCTTGAATCATAAAACCGTCAATGACGCGGTGAAAAATTGTTCCGTCGTACAACTTCGCAGTTGTCTTGTCACCTGTGCGTGGATCTGTCCACTCTTTTGCGCCAGTTGCTAGTTCGACAAAGTTTGCAACTGTCTTTGGTGCATGGTTTGGGAATAGTTCGATAACAATGTCACCGAGTGATGTGTGAAGGGTCGCTGTTGAAGTCATGGCGGTAGATTACGCTAAAGATCCAGAATTTTTTACGGGTTGCAACTCATGCAACGAGCTGGATCTAAAGTCACATTGATCACAGCGCCAAATGCGGTGTATTCACACTTAACACAACCCAAAATCTCTTGCTTGATGGCCTCTTCTGATACGTCGCCACACTGCGAACACTCAACACCCCGGACAAAACTTGTTAACCCCCAACCTGGTGTTAGGCATTGCGGGCAGACGTGGGACAACCGCTGAACTAATTTAAGTGCAACATTTGAAATGTTTTTCTGTCTAGATGGCGAAGACATTGCACGCAAATCACTTTCAATGATCGCTTCGCCATCTGATGATGCATCTCGCGCTTTTAAAATTGCATCTTCTAGCTCTTGTATTGTGCGTACACCTTTTACCGCACCCGTTCCGTGCTGTGGTTTAACAATTAATGCATGGTTTGGAAAATCTGCTTTCTTTAAAAAGGCACCTAGATCCATCTTTAAAGTGTTGGTTGTGAAAGCAACAATTTCGTTAGATTTGATTGTTTCTTGAACTTGGATCTCTAACTCATCATCGATGAAAACCATTGTTTCGATGTTTGCATTTATAAACCCAAACAATGGGTCTGGACCAACACTTCCTTCAGATGCGATTGCATAGGGATTACCTGTGGTCTCAATCCCTAGTCTTGCTTTCTTAATCGCGGTTTCAAGCGGTGTTCCAACTCTTTCGATTTCTCCAGTGAATGTTCCGAAAATGTCGGTATCAACTACAACCTCTTGTACTTGCATGGCCAAAACATCATTGAAGTGTTTGGTAACCAACTTAGCTTTGTCATGCTTTGTCGGCATAACAACTAGCCGCGAGTTGTATCGGCTCTTAACTGGGCTCACTTTTTTGAAAATATCCTCAACAGCGCGCTGATTGGTTGTTGCGCTTCCATGGGGTGCCTAAAACTTTTATTTGTATTCACGCGATAACTGTTTCGTCGGCCAATTCTTTCGATTGAGATATAGCCACCGGTTTCTAAATCAGACAAAATTGAAAGTGCGCTGCGTTCGGTGATTCCTACAGCTTCTGCTATTTCTTTTATTTTCGAATCAGGGTTGCGGTTAATGTGCACCAGAATGTGCCCGTGATTTGAGAGAAATGTCCATGATGCTTGGGTTGTTGCCATGGCCCGATTATACATGAGATTTGACTCATGAATTAAACTTCATGTATGTTTGGGTTATGAGTTCATGGGATTTAGCTTTTTCCAACCTTGTATCTGTGGGCGTGCTTGCTTTTGCCTTCGGTTTTCTGGCTGCGCGTGTAAAGAGTGATGTACGGGTTCCTGAGCAGATCTACCAGTTTCTTTCAATTTACCTTTTGCTTGGAATTGGACTTAAGGGTGGTCATTCATTAAAGAGTGTGACTCTGGAAGAAGTTTTTGCTCCTGCGGTAACAACTGTAATTGCCGGTGCATTGATACCCGTGCTTGCCTACCTTTCACTTAAGTTAATTAAAACTTTATCGGTGGTTGATAGAGGATCTATTGCTGCGCATTACGGTTCTACCTCTTTGGTTACTTTTTCAGCTGCGCTTTTGTTTCTAGAAAGTAATTCGATTTTTGTCGAAGGTTTTGCACCAGCTTTACTAACCCTGATGGAGATTCCTGGTTTGATAGTTGGTATCTATCTTGGTTCTAGAACACCTGGTTCAGAAGTTAAATGGAGTGAAACCCTGAAAGAGGTTTTGCTGGGAAAAACTGTTTTGTTGTTGTGCGGCGGTTTGTTTATTGGCGCTGTCTCAACTAATGAAGGGTATGACAAAGTTAATCCTTTTTTTGGTGGTCTACTCAGTGGCTTCTTAGTGTTATTTCTTCTGCATCTTGGTTACTTGGCAGGGTTTAATTTTTCAGAGGTTCGAAAGGTTGGAAAACCTTTAATTGTTTTTGGTCTTTTGTTCCCTTTAATTATTGGCGTACTTGGCGTCTTTGCTGGAACTGCAATTGGAATGTCAATTGGCGGATCTACAATTCTTGGAGTTTTGTGTGCGAGCGCTTCGTATATCGCCGCACCTGCAGCGGTCCATGTTGCCCTTCCAAAAGCCAATGCGACAGTTGCGTTGATGTCGAGTATTGGAGTTACTTTTCCATTTAACTTGATAATTGGAATTCCGGTATATTTCAAAGTTGCGGAATTTTTAAGTACTTTCTAGATCATTTACTAAATGGAACTATTGTGGAGACCAGGGGAATCGAACCCCTAACCCCCGCCTTGCAAAGGCGGTGCTCTACCAATTGAGCTAGGTCCCCGTATTAGAACGGGTGGGCCCAGGTGGACTTGAACCACCGACCTCTTCCTTATCAGGGAAGCGCTCTAACCAGGCTGAGCTATGGGCCCGCAGCAAAGATTTCTCTTTATTGCGCGAAGTGCCAAGATTACCTTGAACTTCACTAACTCCCAAAACGAGCGTAACCCGTTGGAAATTAGAGCGTTTAACTCAGGATGCGAACCATACTAACTTTTCGCGGAAATCTCATCTTCGCCATTCTTGGTCACTGATAACAGGCTCACACCTTCATCAAGGTTTACCAAGCGCACACCCATACTGTCGCGGCCAGTCTGACGGACCTCGGCTGCAGGGGTTCTCATGACAGTTCCCGCGGAAGTGATCGCAAGGATCTCATCCTCATCACGAAGAACCAATGCGCTAACAAGGGATCCACGTGAATTCTCATCAATTTTGGCGGCTTTAATTCCAATTCCGCCACGACCCTGCAATCGATACTCATCAATTGGAGTCTTCTTTCCATAACCACCATCGGTAGCTGTAAATACAAATGAATCCTTTGCAAGATCGGCATTAACGCGTGCCATTGTTAACAAATCATCTCCTGCGCGGAATTTCATTCCGATAACACCACTTGTGGAACGGCCCATTGAACGAAGTGATTCATCATCTGCAGTAAACCGCAATGACATTCCTTTTGTTGACACAAGAAGTAATTCATCATCTGAATTGATTAATGATGCAGAAACAACTTCATCGCCTGGTTTTAATGTAATTGCAATTAATCCGCCTGTGCGTGGTGAGTCATATTCACTTAAAGGTGTCTTCTTGACTAATCCGTTGCGAGTTGCAAGAACAAGATACGGAGAAATTGTGTAATCCTTTAATGACAAAACTTCGGCAATTTTCTCATCTGGTTTAAATGCCATCAAGTTAGCAACGTGTTGTCCGCGCGCATCGCGACCTGCATCTGGTAACTCATGAACCTTTGCGCGATAGACACGACCTTGGTTAGTAAAGAACAACAACCAGTCGTGGGTAGAGGCAACAAAGAAATGATCTACAACATCATCTTCTTTAAGTGCTGCGCCCTTAACACCACGGCCACCACGGCGTTGTGATCGGTAAAGATCAGCCATGGTGCGCTTTGAATACCCGCCGCGGGTAATAGTTACAACAACATCTTGATCAGGAATTAAATCTTCGGCGCTGAAATCACCTTCGCTTGCAATGATTTGTGTGCGGCGTTCATCCCCGTACTTTGCAACCAAATCTGCAAGCTCTGTCTTAACAATTTCGCGTTGTTTTTCAGGGCTGACCAGAATCTTGTTCAGTTCAACGATGTCAGCCATTAAACCGTCGTATTCATCATTGATCTTCTGGCGTTCCAAAGCTGCAATACGACGCAATTGCATATCCAAAATAGCGTTTGCTTGAATTTCATCAACAGATAACAACTTCATCAAACCAGTACGGGCTTCTTCGGGGGTGGTTGATGCACGGATTAATGCGATAACCGCATCTAGTGCATCAAGTGCTTTTAGATAGCCTTGCAAAATATGTGCGCGTTTTTCTTTTTCCGCTAAACGGTACTTGGTGCGGCGAACAATTACTTCGACTTGGTGTTCGATGTAGTAGCGAATGAATTCATCAAGGCGCAAGGTACGAGGGACACCATCAACTAGTGCCAACATGTTCGCACCAAATGTGTCCTGCAATTGTGTCTGCTTGTAAAGGTTATTAAGAATTACTTTTGGAATAGCCGATTGTTGTAAGACAATTACTAAACGTTGACCAAGACGTTCATTTCCTTCATCGCGAACATCTGCGATTCCTTTAATTTTTCCATCTTTAACCAACTCTGCAATCTTTAATGCAAGATTGTCTGGGTTAACTTGATATGGAAGTTCACTAATAACTAAACATGTGCGCTTGTTGATTTCTTCAACCTGAACAACTGCGCGCATTGTGATCGATCCACGGCCAGTTCGATATGCCTCTTCGATTCCCATGCGGCCAACAATTAAAGCCTTGGTTGGAAAATCTGGACCTTTAACAATCTTGATCAGGCTATTTAGCAACTCATCCTGCTTCATCTCTGGGTGTTCCAGTGAGAAAATTACCGCTTCACCGATTTCGCGCAGATTATGTGGGGGAATATTTGTTGCCATTCCAACTGCAATACCGGCAGAACCATTAACAAGCAGGTTTGGTAGGCGGCTCGGTAAAACTGTTGGTTCTTGTGATCGACCATCGTAATTAGGGATGAAGTTAACGGTGTCTTCGTCGATGTCGCGCATCATCTCCATAGCAATAGGAGATAAACGCGCCTCTGTGTAACGCATTGCTGCAGCTGGATCGTTGCCGGGAGAACCGAAGTTTCCGTTTCCATCAATTAATAAATAGCGAAGCGACCAGTGTTGGGCTAAACGGACAACGGAGTCGTAAATCGCGGTGTCACCGTGTGGGTGGTAATTACCCATAACGTCACCAACAATGCGTGAAGATTTGTAATAACCCTTATCTGGGCGATAACCCGCGTCATACATTGCATAAAGAACACGGCGATGAACAGGTTTTAAACCATCTCGAACATCTGGCAAAGCGCGACCGACGATAACTGACATCGCGTAATCAAGATATGAACGCGCCATTTCGACTTGTAGATCAACGGTTTCAATCTTGTCGAAGTTTTCCAGATTGTTTGGGTTTAGTTCATCCATTAGATATCCAAGAACCTAACATCCTTAGCGTTGCGCTGAATAAATGCGCGGCGCTTTTCTACATCTTCACCCATTAATACAGAAAACAGATCATCAGCTGCTGCAGCGTCATCAAGTGTTACGCGCACAAGGACGCGGTGCTCTGGATCCATTGTTGTGTCCCATAGCTCTTTAGCTGGCATTTCACCAAGACCTTTGAAGCGTTGGATTCCATCATCTTTAGGTAAACGCTTTCCTGCAGCAACACCTAGTTCGATCATTCCATCACGTTCGCGATCACTAAATGCGTATTCGATTGGATCTTTTCCGGCCCATTTTAACTTATACAAAGGAGGTTGAGCGAAGTACACAAAACCTTGTTCAATCAATGGGCGCATAAAACGGAATAACAAAGTTAAAAGTAATGTGCGAATATGTTGTCCATCAACATCAGCATCGGCCATCAAAATAATCTTGTGATAGCGCAGTTTGTTGATATCAAAATCATCATGCACACCTGTACCGAGTGCAGTAATTAGCGCTTGAACTTCATTGTTTTGAAGTACGCGGTCAATGCGAGCTTTCTCAACATTTAAAATCTTTCCGCGAATCGGAAGAACTGCTTGGTTACGTGAATCGCGTCCACCCTTTGTTGAACCCCCTGCTGAATCACCTTCGACGATATACAACTCGCACTTAACTGGATCGGTCCATTGGCAATCAGCTAGTTTGCCGGGCATTCCACGGCCTTCTAGTAAACCTTTGCGGTTGCGGCTTAAATCGCGTGCTTTACGGGCGGCAACGCGCGCGGCAGCAGCATCAATGCTTTTACGCACGATTTCTTTGCCTTCTGCGGGGTTTTGCTCAAACCAAGTAGTTAACTCTTCATTAACAATCTTTTGGGTAAAAGTTTTTGCTTCGGAGTTACCAAGTTTTGTTTTTGTTTGTCCTTCAAATTGAGGTTCAGCTAATTTAATTGAAACAATCGCGGTTAGACCTTCGCGTACATCATCACCAGTTAGGCGATCTTCTTTCTTGCGAATAAAACCTTGTTCTTCGCCGAACTTGTTAACAATAGAAGTTAATGCGGTGCGGAAGCCTTCTTCATGTGCTCCACCTTCGTGGGTGTGAATAGTGTTTGCAAAGGTATAAACAGATTCAGAAAAACCTGCATTCCATTGCATGGAAACTTCTAGTGCAATTTTGTTCTTTTTATCTTCGGATGCAAAGTTGATAATTGATTTGTGAGTTTCACCACGGGTTGAATTAAGATGTTTTACAAAATCAGAGATTCCGCCTTGGTATTGATAGCGAACCGTTAACTGCTCACCTTTTTCATCAACATGGCCTTGGCGCATATCGGTCAAAGTTAAAATCAAACCTTTATTAAGAAAAGCCATTTCGCGAAAACGTGTTGATAAAACTTCAAATGAAAAATCAGTGGTTTCAAAAATTTCCTTGGATGGCCAAAATCTAACGGTTGTTCCGTTAGATTGTGAAGCATCGCCTTTTCGTACTGGTGTTGTTGGTACACCTAATTTGTAATCTTGGTACCAAAAACTTCCGTCGCGTTGAACAATCACTGAAAGATCTGTACTAAGTGCATTTACAACTGAGATACCCACACCGTGTAGACCACCGGACACTGAATAACCACCATCGCCAAACTTTCCGCCGGCGTGTAAAACGGTTAGAACAACTTCGAGTGCTGGTTTTTTCTCAACTGGGTGAATATCTACTGGAATTCCGCGGCCGTTATCAATTACTTCAAGACCGCCATCAGCTAACAAGGTGACGTTAATTTCGGTGCAATGGCCAGCAAGGGCTTCATCGACTGAGTTATCGACAACTTCATAGACCAGGTGGTGTAGCCCGCGTTCACCGGTTGATCCGATGTACATGCCTGGGCGTTTGCGGACCGCATCCAAGCCTTCTAGGACGGTGATGTTGGAGGCGTTATACGAGTTCTCGGCCATCACTATTCCTTCCCTTTAGATCCTTCAAATCGCCTGTAAAGGCTTTTGGAGAGGGTTTACCTCTCGGAATGGGATTATCCTAGTCGTAAATAGCGGGATTACATAGCCGAAAAAAGCCCTGTGGACGGGTATAGACGAACTTTGAGCGTGGAGTTGAGGGTGACTAGTGGGCCACTACTAGTTGTAGGTGTCTCGCGGGCCGCGAGCGTTGCGGATGGTGCGGATGCCCTTTTTCCAGGTTGGGGTTTGTGGGCCAATGATCGCCAACCTTTCAATAAGGACCCCAGTGGCATCTTTTTGGATCGTCAACAGCAAGTCGGCGCTGATTAGATTCAATTGTGTTGCCCAGGCAGTCGATGAGCTTTGAATTGTTAAAACATTATCTAAAATCGAAATAGGTTGTGCATGTTGTGCAATTTCATCTCCAACAATTTTTTGCCAATTAACAAAAAGATTTCCTTCAGCAAGTCCTGAATCCCAATCACGATCTGAAATTAAATTATTTAATACGCCACCAATTAATTCTGGGTCACCTGGTTGACCAACACGTGGTGTTGGTGCGGGTTTATTTGGTTTGCGGATTACACCGGTTTTAAATGTTTTAAAAAGATCTAAAGCTAAGTCGCGTTTACTCATTAACTCTTCCCTTTCTTAACTACACCAGGTGTTACATAAAACTTTTGGGTTAATAATTCAGCGGGTAAATCACTTTCAACCGCAGCGGTGATAAAAGTTTGTTCGGCAAGTTTTGTGGCAGACATTAGTTGGATTCGGCGAGAAGTATCAAGTTCGGCAAAAACATCATCCAGGATTAAAATTGGTGAAGCACCTTCTGATTTCAATAAGTTGAAAGATCCAGTTCGAAGCGAGATTGCCATAGACCACGACTCACCGTGGCTGGCATAACCTTTTGCTGGAAAATCGCCCAGTTGTAAATGTAAATCATCGCGGTGTGGGCCAATTAATGAAACACCACGTTCGATCTCTTGGTAGGCAACTTCATCCAAACGTGCGGTAAAGGCTGCAATATTTTCATTAATATCTCGAGTAACACCTTCGGTGCTGCATTTGTAGGAAATTGACGCCGGTTTTACTTCATTCAAGTTTGCATAGTTTTGGGCCACATGTGGGTTTAGCGCATCAATTAAAGATATGCGTTCTGCGGTTAGTTCGGCCCCTAGTTTTATAAGTTGTTCATTCCATGGTGCCAGGGCTGCTGCCGATGTCCTAGTTTTTAAAAGCGCATTGCGTTGCTTTACAACACGTTCATAATCAGCGATAACCCCAGCTAAACGGGGGGTTCTGGTGATTAATAAGCGATCTAGAAAATCGCGGCGGGTACCTGGTTCTCCGCGAACCAAATCTAAATCTTCAGGGGAAAAATAAACTATTTGAATTGCGCCCAGGATTTCGCGTTGGCTGCGAGTTGGGTTTCCATTAATACGCGCGCGGTTAGCTTTACTAGCGTTTATCTCTAGATCGATTTGAAGGGTGCGATCTTCTCGTTGCACCTCGGCGCGAATAATTGCTTGTTGATTTCCTAGTGAAATAAGTGGGACATTGTTGGAAACACGGTGTGAAGTAAGAAAAGCTAAATAGATTAGCGATTCGGCGATGTTTGTTTTTCCGGAACCGTTATCCCCGATAAAAGTTATAACACCTGGTTCCAGGTCTAATTCCAGAGAGTTATAGGAGCGAAAATTGGTGAGTGCTAACTTGTTGATACGCACTAGACACCCCTTTATTTACTGTGAAATATTTTTATGAGGCGTAACGCATTGGCATTAAGAGGTAACGGTAGTTTTCTTCCAGTTTTCCATCTTTGTCGCTTTTACCCATCAAAATCGCGGGTTTGTTTGATCCTGTAAATGAGATTTGCACAAACTTTGTTTGAACCGCATTTAAACCATCTGCTAAGAATGTTGGGTTGAAAGCAATAGAGATTGGTTCTCCAGTTAAAAGGATTTCAATCGCTTCAGTTGCTTGTGCCTCTTCGCCAGCACCAGCTTCAAGTGAAAGTGTGTTATTTGCAAAATCTAAACGAAGTGGAACTGTTTTATCGGTAACAAGTGCGACTCGGCGGACAGAATCCAAAAGTGTTGCGACTTCAATAAGGGCGGTTGTTGTTACCTCTTGTGGAAGTAAGTGACGGTATGGGGGAAATGTTCCATCTAACATGCGGGATGTCATAGTTTTTCCATCGCCTGCAAAACCAGCTAAACGATCATTACTTGTGTTAGGTGCGAATGAAAGTGAAACATCTTTTGAGCCGGTGAGTGATTTAGCGGCGTCGGCAATTGTGCGAGCGCGCAGTAATGCAGTAGTTGTTGTGTTAGGCGCAGTTGGAGCCCATTGGATTTCGCGAACCGCTAAACGGTAACGATCAGTTGCTGCAAAAGTAATTGTGTCTTCATTAATTTCTACATGAACACCTGTAAGTGTTGGAAGTGAATCATCTCGCCCTGCAGCGATAGCAACTTGTGCAACCGCTGTTGCAAATGTGTCACTTGGAACTGTTCCGGTTGAATCTGGAAGTTCTGGCAAGTTTGGATACTCATCAACAGATAATGTTGGCAGGGTGAATTTTGCACTGCCGCTAGTTACCAAAACGCGTGTTCCATCTAAAGTAAAAGTGATTGGTTTGTTTGGTAGCGAGCGTGAAATTTCAGCTAGTAGTTTTCCTGGAACTAAAACCTTGCCAGGTTCTTTTACCCCGGCGGCAAAATGTGCCTTACTTGCTGTTTCTAAATCGGATGCGGACAAGAAGACTTCATTGTTTGTCGCATCGATGACAATTCCGAGTAGCTCTGTTTTTATTGGTCGGGTTGATAGTGAACGTGAAACCCAATTAACTCCATCGGTTAACGCAGATTGCTCGACTGTAAATTTCATTTCTATCCCCGGCTCTTCAGATCTTTGTTTGTGTAAGTGTTCACGGAAAGGTTATTCGCGTAACTGGATGTATGTATATAAAGGTAGTCGTAGTAACTAGAGCTTTTATTTGTTGATAAACCGTAAAACCCCTGTTCAACGCGGGGATTGGCCTTGTATAAGGTGTGGGTAACAACAGGGAAAAGATGTGGATAAAGATGGGTAGTAGGACCGCTCATTACCAACCACACCCTTTCCACTTCTTCTCCACCATGGTTATCCACGGATTTTCCTTAAACTACCCAAGTTATCCCCAAGTTATCCCCAACTGGGGGTAAAGAGTGGCAATTCGGACATATAGCCCAAATCAACCTTGGTTTATCTAGCCTGCTGTTTGATACGGGTGGTGAGCTCGTTGACCTGGTTATAGATCGAACGGCGCTCAGCCATTAATTGACGGATCTTTCTATCGGCGTGCATAACCGTTGTGTGGTCACGCCCACCAAATGTTTGGCCGATCTTCGGCAATGAAAGCTCGGTGAGCTCTCGGCACAAGTACATCGCGATCTGGCGCGCGTTCACCAAAACTCGAGACCGTGAAGTTCCACATAAATCATCAATTGTCAGACTGAAGTAGGCCGCGGTTTGGGCCATGATCGTTGCGCCGGTGATTTCAGGATTAGTTTCATTAGGAATCAAATCCTTTAAAACAATTTCAGCAAGTGACATATCAACACTTTGACGATTTAAGGATGCAAAAGCAGTTACGCGAATCAAAGCACCTTCAAGCTCGCGAATATTTGTTGAAATCTTACTTGCGATAAATTCAAGCACGTCATCCGGTGCATTTAATTTATCTTGGGCAGCTTTTTTGCGAAGAATCGCGATACGAGTTTCAAGTTCTGGCGGTTGAATATCTGTAATCAAACCCCATTCAAAACGAGAACGTAAACGATCTTCAAGAGTTGTTAATTGTTTTGGCGGGCGGTCACTAGAAATAACGATCTGTTTGTTGGCGTTATACAAAGTGTTGAAGGTGTGGAAGAACTCTTCCTGTGTACGTTCTTTGTTTTCTAAGAACTGAATATCATCAACCAACAAAATATCTAGATCACGATAACGGCGCTGGAAAGCAGATGCTTTATCATCACGAATTGAGTTAATAAAGTCATTCGTAAATTCTTCCGATGAAACATACTTAACACGAACATTTCCATACAACTCTTGGGCGTAAGCACCAATCGCGTGCAATAAGTGCGTCTTACCTAAACCAGATTCACCATAAATAAACAGTGGGTTGTATGCCTTAGCTGGTGCTTCAGCAACCGCCACTGCAGCAGCGTGGGCAAAACGATTAGATGCGCCGATAACAAAAGTTTCAAAAACATACCGTGGATTTAAGGTAGATGTGTCGGCTGCCTTTAATACAGGCGCATCATCGCGACCAGTTCCAGATTTCGGTGCGACAAATTCAATTTCAACATCAGGTGTTGAAGTTGAGACAACTTCAAGCGTCTCATCCACAGTGACAGCAATATTTGTGGTTGAACCAAGTTCGCGGGTTAAAACTTCGCTGACAACTGTGCGCAGGCGACTTTCTAAAACATCTTTTGCGAAAAGATTGGGCGCTGCCACCAATAAAGTTGTTTGATCATCATTATGAAGAAGTCCAAGTGGTTTAGTTAGTTGCAAGAACGCTCGGTGTTGAGGGGCGTTAATCGCAACCTCTTCAATAACCCTGCCCCAGAGCGTGGTTAGCTCAACCTCTTTAACACTCACCACTGCCTCAATTCTCGGGGCTCACCCCATAATGTTCATCCACAGGGTTATCCACACCCTGTGGTCTAAACCCCAGGTTGAGCCCTGCTAAATCCCACCAAAGGCGCTATACCTGTGGACGGGAGTGAAAAGTAGAGGGGTTTGGCAGAAAAAGCAACTGGTTATCCACAACTAGGACCGGTCCTCACCCCCTGTAGCAGCCAGTTTGACCCGCTTATCCCCAGACCTCTACCGTTACACCCTTGCTTCCCCCGTATTTCTGGCCCGCAGTAGATTTTCATAATTAGGAGTTTTTCATGACAAAGCGCACCTTCCAACCAAACACACGTCGTCGTGCCAAGAAGCATGGCTTCCGTGCTCGCATGGCTACACGTGCTGGCCGTGCAGTTCTCTCTGCTCGTCGCGGCAAGGGTCGCGCCAAGCTTTCTGCATAAGGGTTTATAACCGATACCCGTGCTTGCAAAGAGCGCACGTCTTACAGAGAGCGCGGATTTCGCGCGTGCTACAAAGAGTGGTTTGAGATTCTCAACTCCAAACTTTGTTGGATACCTATACCCAACCCAACTTGATCAACCTGCTCGCGCTGGATTGATCATCAGTAAAAATGTTGGTGGATCTGTAACACGTCACCGAATTGCACGCCAAGTTCGTCACACCCTTCGTGAAATTTACCCACAACTTCCAATGGGAGGTTTGTTGGTAATCCGAGCGCTCAACAGCGCTAACGATGCCGATGCATCACAAGAGGTAACAAAGATTGTCGGGCAACTTTTAAAAAAGTTTTCCGAGAAGGTTGAACAAAAGTGAGAGCTTTATTGATCGCACCAATCAAGGTGTATCAAAAATGGATCTCTCCGATGTTTGGACCACGCTGTAAGTACTACCCGTCATGTTCTTCATATGCAGTCTCTGCAATCGAAGCCTACGGAGTAAAAGGAGTTGCAATGAGCACCTGGCGTTTGTTGCGTTGTAATCCATGGTCACACGGTGGTGTGGACTATGCAGTTCCGAAAGAGAAGGTAGTGATTAATGGATAGCATCCTAAACCCCTTATATATAGCGGTTTCTTGGGTAATTGTGACGATTCACAAAGCACTAACACCAATCTTTGGAACTGACAGCGGTGTTTCTTGGTCACTTGCAATCATCGGCCTAGTAATCATCATCCGTATTATTTTGATCCCACTTTTTGTAAAGCAAATCAAAAGCCAGCGTGCATTAACCGCCCTTCAACCACACATGAAGGAAATTCAAAAGAAGTACAAAGATGATCGCCAAAAGCAATCAGAAGAGATGATGAAGCTTTACAAGGAACACAAGACAAACCCGCTTGCATCATGTTTCCCAATCTTGGCTCAAGCACCAATCTTCTTTGCATTGTTTACAGTGCTAAACGGAATTGGAAAGGTCCCAATTGATGCAAAGGGAGTTCTTACAAAAGAGGATGGAATTAGCGCAGCACAAGCAGAGTTCTTTGGCGCACCAATTTCGCAAACATTTTTAGGTTCAGATATTGGAACTGTAAAACTTGTAACAATTTTCCTTATTGCATTTATGTCACTAACGACATTTACAACCCAACGTCAATTAATGACAAAGGGAATGCCAAAGATGGATTCTTCCAACAACATGATGTTGCAACAACAAAAAATTATGTTGTACGCATTCCCAATTATTTTTGCAATTACAGGTGTTAACTTTCCAGTTGGTGTTTTGATTTACTGGTCAACAACAAACTTGTGGACATGGGGTCAGCAGTACTACGTGATTAAGCGAAACCCAACACCAGGATCACCGGCATATGAAGAGCTTCAACGTAAACGCAATAAGAAAAACGGCGTAGTTGAAACAGAAGAGACAAATAGTTCTGAAGGTACGACCATGGAAAAAGGTCAGCGCCAACAGCCAAAAAAGAAGAAAAAGAAGAAGTAATAAACGGACATATCTACCCAAAAATGTTTAATTCACTACAATCCCGACAAAGGGGGCATCATGGCAAAGGCTAAAGCAGAGACGGTAGAAGCAGTTGTTGAGGCAACAGAGGAAACCAGCACAAAAGCTACAAAGGCTCCAAAAGGCGTAGCCAAGCTGGAAGAAGAGGGCGACATCGCCGCTGACTACCTAGAGGCGCTACTAGATATCGCTGACCTAGATGGCGATATTGATATTGATGTAGAAAATGACCGCGCATCCCTAGCGATTGTGGGGGGCAAGTTGAGCCACCTAGTTGGCCGCGATGGTGAAGTTCTGGACGCAATCCAGGAGCTAACCCGCCTAGCGGTTCAAACCTCTACAGGTGACCGCAGCCGACTAATGCTGGACATTGATAACTTCCGCGCAGGCCGTAAAAAGGAGCTCAAGAAGCTTGCTGAGGATATGGCTGAAGAGGCAAAAACCACTGGCAACTCAATCAATTTGAAGCCAATGAACGCTTTTGAGCGCAAGATCATCCACGACACAATCCAAGATCTTGGTTTGAGCTCAGAATCCGATGGAGAAGATCCAAACCGTTTCGTAGTTATCTATCCAGCGTAAAAGCATGCAGGTTTCACGTGAAACCCTCATCGCGAGGCATTTTCCAGATGTTGAGCGGGTTCACGCCTACGCCAAATTCCTAGAAACAGCTGGAATTGAGCGTGGATTAATCGGCCCACGGGAGGCTGACCGCATTTGGGAGCGTCATATCCTCAACTGCCTACCCGTTACAACCCTGTTTACAGAAGGGGCAACCGTCTTTGATATTGGCTCAGGGGCAGGACTGCCAGGAATAGTGATCGCTCTAGCTCGCCCCGATCTGAAGGTTACCCTGATTGAACCCCTTGAACGTCGCGTGGAGTTTTTGCAGGAAGCGGTCGAAGGTCTTGATATCCAGGTTATCCGCGGCCGATCCCAGGATGTAAAGCAAACTGCTCATTATGTAACCGCTCGAGCAGTGGCTCCTTTGGAGAAGTTGAAGAAGATTAGCTGGCACCTTTTGAAGACCAATGGCTCTTTGTTGGCCATGAAGGGCGAGAAAGCCCAAGAAGAGATGCTTTCTGTGCCAAAAGCGATACTTCATGAAGTAAATCTGGAGGGAATCGAGCTCGGCCGCATAGTCGAGGTCAAAAAAGGTGCTTAACTACCCACGTGGATGATTCACGTGAAACAAAGAAGGTCGTAGGCACCCGTCGCCTGAAAGAGGCGATGCCAAAACCAGCCTCCCTTCGAATCCTGACCGTGGCCAACCAAAAAGGCGGGGTCGGCAAAACGACCACCACAGTTAACCTGGCAGCAGCCCTATCTATGGGTGGCTTGAAGGTTGTTGTCATTGATCTTGATCCACAGGGAAACGCATCAACCGCACTCGGTGTTGAACATCTTGATAATGCAGGAATTTACGAAGTGTTGATGGGTGAATCAACAATGTCGCAAGTAATTCAAAAAGTTGCAGGCTTTCCGTCACTTGAATGCGTTTCATCAAACACATCATTAGCGCAAGCAGAAATTGAATTAGTTCCGATGGTTGCGCGCGAAATGCGTTTGAAAGAAGCGATTGAAGAGTTAGTTACAGAACGCGCTGCAACCGGTGAAACAATTGATTACATTTTTATTGACTGCCCACCATCACTTGGTCTGTTAACAATCAACGCATTTACTGCGGCAAAAGAAGTTTTGATTCCAATTCAATGCGAGTACTACTCACTTGAAGGTTTATCACAATTGTTAAAAACTTTTGAATTAGTAAAGAAGCGTTTGAATCCAACATTGAAATTATCAACACTTGTTTTAACAATGTTTAACAATACAAATCTTGCAAATGATGTCGCTAATGAAATTAGAAAACATTATCCCAATGAATTAATTGATATACCTATCCCCCGCACAGTACGTGTTTCAGAAGCTCCTGGATTTAAACAAACAGTGATGACATACGACCCAGTTTCTCCTGGAGCAGTTGCATACATGTCTGTTGCACGCGAACTAGCAGAACGCGGAAAACCATTTGATTCAAATGTTGTTTCAATTAATTACAAACGTGAAGGTGAGATCGCTTAATGGCACGTCGCGGCGGTTTAGGTACAAACCTTGACGCTTTGATTCCAACATCATTAACAGTTGGAGACAAAGAGGTTGGTCAACAAAATGAAGTCCCTATCTCATCAATTTCTCCTAACCCACGTCAACCACGCACATATTTTGACCCAGTTGCACTAGAGGAATTAATTGCATCAATCAAAGAGATTGGTATTTTGCAACCACCAGTAGTTCGACAAACAAAGCCTGGTATGTATGAATTAATCATGGGAGAGCGCCGTTTTCGCGCGGCAAAAGCTGCTGGCTTAACAAGTATTCCTGTCATTATTCGCCAAACTGCAGATAATGAATTACTTCGCGAAGCGTTGATCGAAAACATTCACCGCAGTCAACTAAACGCACTAGAAGAAGCTGCTGCGTATTCACAACTGCTAACAGACTTTAACTGCACACATGATGAGTTAGCTTTAAAGCTGGGACGTTCACGTCCATTGATTTCTAACACAATTCGTTTAATGAATTTGCCACCATCGGTTCAACAAAAATTGGCTTCTGGTGTTCTATCAGCCGGTCATGCACGCGCCCTGCTTGGTTTAAGTGATGCTGGTTCAATTGAAAAATTAGCGGCACGAATTATTAGCGAAGGATTATCGGTCCGCGCAACAGAGGAAATTATTTCTTCAGGTGCGCCAAAGGGTCAATCAACCAAGAAGCCAAAAGGTGCAAAATCTGCCAGTCCTGAATTACAAGAGATCGCTGAGCAAATTGGTGATGTCCTAGATACTCGCGTGACTATTCAAGGCAGTGCGAAAAAAGGAACGATTGTTATCGAATTTGCTGGAGCACAAGATTTACAGCGAATTACCAAGGCAATTCAAAACTAACCTTTAAGTTCAAAACCTTTTCGGCTAGCCATCTCTTGTTTAATTACTCCACCTAATGCCTTAACACCTTCACGGATACGCTCTGGTGTCGGGTAGCAATATGACAAACGCAACGACCACGATCCAAAACCATCGGCATAAAAAGCGGTTCCAGGAACGTAGGCAACCTTTGCAACAATCGCCTTTGGCATTAAAGCGGTGGTATCAATTTCTGGCGGCAAAGTAACCCACACATAAAAACCACCACCAGGCTTTGTCCATTGCGCAGTTGCAGGAAAATACTCATCAAGTGATTCCAACATCGCATCACGACGCACCTTGTATAGCTCGCAAAAAGATGCGATTTGGTCGCGCCATGGCTGATCTGCCAAGTAACTAGAGATAGTTAACTGCGTGAAGTTAGATGGGCACAAAATTGATGATTCGCTAGCAATAACTAACTTCTCTTTCAAAGATGGCGGAACTAGCGCCCAACCCACACGCAATCCAGGTGCGATTGTCTTTGAAAACGACCCCAAATAGATCACATTTTCAGAATCTTCTGCACGCATCGCATTTGGTGATGGCTTATCAAAGCCCAACAAACCATATGGATTGTCTTCAACAACAAAAATGCCGGCTTCGCGACAAATTTTCAGAATTTCCGTACGTCGGTTAGCTGGCAACAAAACACCACTTGGGTTTTGGTAATTCGGAATTGTGTACAGGAACTTGATCTTTCGCCCCGCTGCCCGCACACTCTTGATTGCCTCTGCCAAAGCTGTAGGAACTAAACCATTGTCGTCGGTTTCAACATGCACAACCGAAGCTTCATATTGATGGAAAGTACCCAACGCTCCAACATATGAAGGCGCTTCACACAAAACAACATCTTGCGGATCTAAAAAGATGCGTGAAATAAGGTCAAGTGCTTGTTGTGACCCTGTTGTAATTAAAACATCATCTGGGTTTGCGCGAATTCCTTCAAGGGCCATTACTTCACAAATTTGTTCACGCAGCTTTGGATGGCCTTGACCATTTCCATACTGCAACGCTTCTTGCCCGTTATTTCGAACTAAATTATTTACAACATCAGCCATCATTCCCATTGGAAGAGCGGAAAGATTTGGCATTCCACCAGCTAGTGAAACAATCTCTGGTCTAGATGCCACCGCAAACAGTGAGCGAATCTCACTTGGCTTCATGTGCGCGGCTCGAGATGCAAATCTTTGTTCTAGATTTTGCGGAGCACCTGTTGAGTAGCGTTGCGTGATATCGGACATGTAGTAAGTCTGCCATACCCAAGCGTTGGCTTGAGCGCTATTTAGCGGCGAATGCCAGCTTTACGAAGATCTGAAATTCGTAATGTTCCCGTTTTTGCATCATCTTCTGCAGCCAAATACAGGCGTTGGATTGCAATCACCAAGGCTTCTGCAATTACATCACGAAAGTCTGGTCGAGTTAGACGCGACATATCCCCCGGATTACTGGTGTACCCCAAATCAATTCTTACCGTTGGCGCAGTTGTAAGACGCAGTAAATCCCATGTTTTTGCATGAATTCTGCAATTAGCTAAATCTGTTCGCGCGCAAATTTCACGTTGTACCAATGAAGCAAATCGTTCACCAACAATTGAATGAACACCATGTGTATCGCTTCCATAAAAATAAGTAGCAGCGCCATGGGCTTTTTCATTCTCATATGAATCAAGGTTTAGCGAGATCATTAAATCTGCATTACTTTTGTTACTAAATTGAATTCGATCCTGTTCGGAAGGATTGTTTGAAATACCACGTGTAAGGAAAACTGAAGCACCTAAAGCAAGTAAACGACCTTCAGTTCGAACCGCAACATCGTAAGCAATCTGATTATCTGAATCAGGATTTAAAACAATTACCTTGTTTGCTAATGCTGGGCCACGACTTTGTTGTGTTGCATTTTGTCGCAAAGTAGATGGGACTCCACCTGAAACAATCTTAGTTAAGCGAAGCAAAGCAATGATTGTTGCTGGGCCACACTTTCCATCAATGGTTGCCCCTACAGATTTTTGAAACTCTTTCACAGCTGATTCGGTACGTGGACCGTAAATTCCATCTACACGCCCACAATCAAAACCCATCTCAGTTAATCGAGTCTGCAAGGCCGCGATGTCATCCCCGCGCATTAAATCCACATTGTGAAGATATAAAGAGCGATCACCAAGTTTCCATTGCGACTCTTCTAACGCGCGTGCAGTGACCGCATCAACAAAACCCGTGACATCAAGGCCACGGGCTTGTTGAAATGAGCGGATCTCCGACTCAGTTAAATCTGACATGGTTTTATGCGAGAAAGCTTTCTAGATCTTTTAGTAGCGCTGGCTTTGGCTTTGCACCAACAATTTGTGTGACAACTTCCCCATTTACAAAAACATACATTGAAGGAATCGATGTAATGCCGTACTTGATTGCAATCGCAGACTCTTCATCTGTATTGAGCTTTACGATCTTGATCTTTGAGCCGTATTCATCAGAAATTTCTTCCAAGATTGGGCCAACCGCGCGGCATGGGCCACACCATTCAGCCCAAAAATCAACCAAAACAGGGGTGCTGCTCTTTAGAACCTCTGCATCAAAGGTTGCTGTCGTTACTTTGCTAGTTGCCATCGTCGTACTCCTCTTTTTGTCGGTATTAAATCAGTAAAGGGAAAAACTTAGTGAGCTAAAAACTTTTCAGCATCCAGGGCAGCCGCACAACCAGAACCAGCTGCGGTGATTGCTTGACGGTATGTGTGATCAACTAAGTCGCCACACGCAAAAACACCCTTTTGGTTTGTGCGGGTAGATCGACCTTCGCAAATTACATAACCTTCATTATCTAAATCAATTTGGCCAGTAATTAACTCGCTACGTGGAATATGTCCGATAGCAACAAACAAACCAGTAAAGGCGCGCTCTGATTCAGAACCATCGACAGTGCTGCGTAACTTAAGTGCTTCAACCTTGCTTTCACCCAAAACATCAATTACTTCGGTGTTCCACATAAATTCAATCTTCGGATTAGCTTTTGCGCGATCAGCCATAATTTTTGATGCGCGCAATGAATCGCGACGGTGAATCAACACAACTTTATCTGCAAAACGAGTTAGGAAGGTTGCCTCTTCAACTGCGCTATCTCCGCCACCGACAACTGCAATTGTTTGTCCACGGAAGAAGAAACCATCACATGTTGCACACCAGGAAACTCCATGGCCAGACAAACGCTTTTCATTAACTAAACCAATTTCACGGTAAGCGCTTCCAGTTGCAAGGATCACTGATTTTGCCTTAACAGTATTTCCAGAGCCGTCCTTTAGTACTTTGATATCGCCAGTTAAATCCATTTCAACAATGTCATCAGTAATTAGTTCAGCACCAAAGCGCTTTGCTTGCTTGCGCATACTGTCCATTAAATCTGGACCCATTACTCCATCTGTGAAACCTGGAAAGTTTTCAACTTCAGTTGTGTTCATAAGCGCACCACCTGCAGTAACAGAACCCTCATAAATAATTGGATCTAACTGCGCGCGGGCGGCATAGATCGCAGCTGTGTATCCAGCCGGACCTGATCCAACAATTACGACATTTCTTACTTCACTCATGTGTGCTCCCTAGACCCCGAAATCTAATGGTTTTCTTCAGGTTTTGTTGAACGGCGCGAGATTGAACTGCCCAGGTGGCGAATCATCGAGATCTCCTCAACCCGCAGCGCTTTAGCGGCAAAGATGTACCCGAAGAATGCGACAACCATCACAAGCAGTAACTGTCCAGCACGAGCTGGCGGTGTTAACTCAACCCCAACCCAATTAATGTATTCGACCATTGCAAACAACGGGAGCATTACAAGTAAAGCTGCGGTTAACAATCGTAAATGTTGTGCAATAAATTCTTTAATAGCTAATTTTCCAGTATGTTTTTTCAACAACTTAAGTGTTACTAGCAATCCAACTAAGTAACTGAAAGAAAAAGCCGCACCTAAACCGACCGTAACCCATTGATTTGGCAAGAAATACAAGAAGAAGTAAGACAGCGCCACTGAAATGATATTGATAATCAAAATGGAAATAACTTGTGTTCGGGTGTCTTCGAAAGCGTTAAAACCACGGATCAAAATTAAATTAATAGAAAAGGCCACCAAACCAAAACTCAACGCCGACAAGACATATCCAATATAGCGAGCATCTTCAATTGGAACACCAATAATAATTACTTCAGTAATTAAGGAGCCAAAGAGTAAGAATGCAACAGCACTTGGAATTGTAATTACTCCAACTAATCGAATTGCACGCACAAGTTGCGCTTTTACTTCTTCGCGCTTGCCATCAACTGCTAACTTAGAGATATGTGGCAAAATCGCCGTGATAATTGAAATAGTGACAATTGAATACGGTAACAACATTACATAGTAGGCAAATGTGTATGGCGTAAAACCAACACCAGCTGTAATACCCTCTTGTGCGCTGCGAACCGCGGCAGATGTAGCAACATTTACAGTTACCAAGTAACCAAGTTGTGAAATTAGGACATAAACCAAGGTCCAACCCGCCAAATTAAAGGATTTACCTAATCCCTCGACGCCAAGCTTTGGCTTGATTGTGATTCCTAAACGCTTAATTACCGGCACCAGAACTAGAGCTTGAACAACAACGCTAAAAGTGGTTCCCCAACCCAAAATTTGAACCTGTGAGGATGTGATATTTGAAATGTTCACGCCTGGAGAAAAGATTAAAAATCCACCAAAGAGGGCTATGCCAACTAGGTTATTTGCAATCGGGGCCCACATAAGCGGGCCAAAAGAACCGCGAGCATTAGCGACCTGGCCCAACATCGTGAACAATCCTAAGAAAAAGATTTGTGGCAGACAATAACGAGTAAAAGCAACAGCAATCTCTTGCTCAGTTTCAAAACCCGGTGTGAAAAATTCCGGGGCATATAAACGAACTAATGCAGGTGCAAAAACCATTCCAAGGGTAACTAATGCAAGAAGTATCAGCGAAATTGTTGTAATCAAACGCGAAGCAAAACCATCTCCTCCGTCATCATGTTCAAAGGAGCGAACAAGTTGTGGAATGAAAATGGCAGTTAAGGCTCCACCAACCAATAAGTTATACAAAATATTTGGCATTGTGTTTGCTACGTTGTAAGTATCTGCAAGTAATGCGGTACCTAAAACTGCAACAATTAAAATTCCACGGATAAATCCGGTGATTCGAGAAATAATTGTTCCAAGTGCCATGATTCCAGAAGCACGGAATAGCTCATTAGATTTCATTTGCTTCTCCTTCGGACCCGGCGAACACTTTGTGCAACAGCTGCTAATAAGAGAAGTATGGCTGCCCCTGTAGTAAACCAAATTACTCTTGAATCAACAACCGTTGAATTTAAAGTCAAGATCGCTGCGGGCACAACTTCGGCGTCATCTTCGGGACCTGTAATAAGTGCAGAAACAGTTGTTTGACCAGGCGCAATGACATCCACCTGCATTTCCAGCTGCCTTTTTGATTGAGCAGGGATTAAGACGTTATCAAAACTTTCAACAATTATTCGTGAGTTAGCTGCCAACATCGCGATATCAACGGTGACGTCAACATCAAAATCATTAATTACAGTGACCGGAAGCTTTACCGACAAAGTTGTTATTTGGTACTTACCGCTATTAATACGTAATTTATTAACCGTTTGCTTTACTGCATTGGTCGCACTTCGTGAAAAATATTCTCGTGAATTTTTATCTAAAGTTGGTGATAACAATTGACCTAAGCGCGCTCGAAGTTGAATCAATTCAGGGGTGTCGACAACACGTGATAAACGAGTTAATGCCTTGCGATTATCGCTATAGCTCTTGCGTAGAGGATTGCTTAGCCCTGACTTTCCTACACTCCACGCAACATCAGGTTCGCTTCGAACGATCCGGCCAAGGGCCAACTGCAAACGATCCTGCCCATAAATAAAGTAAGACCGCAACTCACTTGGTGCTAAAACTTTAGCCAGTGCAATATCTGGGTTCCCGTATGCAAGTGCAACAACTTCATTTCCGGCGGTTACTCGTTTTAACTGAGTCAACCAAGCCGTAGCAATTTCTTTTCCTGCAGGCTCTGCCTCGTTTGCCAATGTGTATTCATTACTCATCAGAATAACTTCATCAACTAAGGCCGCGTCAATAACCCATGTTCGATTCTTGGCGATGGGTTGATATACCTTCAAACCCAAATCACCCGATGGTGTCAAGGATTGCACTAAATCATCATTACGAAACTCACCGGTAAATGTTTGGCTTACTGGAGCAATAATTCGAATAACTGTATTTGTGGCGGCCGATTGGGGCATCATCAATAAAAGAAAAGTTGTGACAATAAGCAAAACTATTTTCTTCATTGTGTTATCTCGGCACTTCGCGCGATTAATTTCTTTTCATCAGGGTATGCAAGTCGGTCAACAATTTCCTCTAACGGAAACCAAGAAACTTCATCAACTTCACTTTCCTGAGCTGCTAAAACGCCGCCAACTTCTGCAAACATAAAGTGATGCACAGTCTTGTGAATTCTTTTTCCGCCGGCCATAAACCAGAAATCAATGACACCTAAAGATTTTGTAATGCTGGATGTAATACCGGTTTCTTCAGCTACCTCACGAATTGCAGCTTGCTCTGGGGTCTCACCTTCTTCAATATGGCCCTTAGGTAGCGACCACAATATGCGTTTTCCGGTTGCATCCTTAGTGTCGTAGCGACCGATCAATAAACCTTTAGTGCCTGTCGTATCAACAACTAAACCGCCAGCACTGACCTCATCAACACGCTTTGCATACGGGCGCTTTGCTTGAGGACTCTTATTGGGAGCCGTTTGAGTCTGTGGTTGTGGGCCGCGGTTACCGGAACGCTTACGTTTCCGTTTTTTCTTCGTGCCTTCGCTGCCCGCACCAGGTGCAGGGATCATGAAGTAAGGATAGTGCTTTAACCTTACTTATTGTGAGTAATGCATTAGGCGCAGCAGGAGAGTTATCGATCCGTTCATTGATTGAACGGGCACCGCTGGCCAGCTCCCTTGCCTTGGCCTTCAAGGCGCAAGGTTTCACCTTGGCATTAGTTGGTGGGCCTGTACGTGATGCGATCTTAGGTCGATTAGGAAATGATTTAGATTTCACAACAAATGCGCACCCATTAGAAACAAAAAAGATTTTGCAATCATGGGCTGACAATATCTGGGATACCGGAATTGCTTTTGGAACCGTTGCAGGAAAACGCGGTGACACAACTGTAGAAGTAACAACCTATCGAACCGAACAATACGATCCAGAATCTCGCAAACCTGAAGTTGAATACGGCGATTCAATCCATGGTGATTTATCAAGGCGCGATTTCACTGTTAATTCCATGGCACTTGAATTAACCGGCGACAAACCAGAGTTCATTGATCCATTTAACGGCTTACAAGATTTAGCTGCAAAAGTTTTGCGTACTCCGGTGCGCCCAGGAGATTCATTTAATGATGATCCTTTACGAATGATGCGCGCTGCTCGATTTGCTAGTCAATTAGAGTTTGAAATCGCACCAGATGTATTGGCTTCTATGAAGGATTTAGCTCATCGCATATCGATTATTTCAGCAGAACGTGTGCGCGATGAATTTACAAAAATAATGATGTCGGCAAATCCTCGTATCGGAATAACAATTCTTGTCGATACCGGTCTTGCAGATATTGTCTTGCCTGAAATTCCAAAGCTGCGCCTAGAAGTTGATGAACACCACCATCACAAAGATGTTTACGAACACTCAATTACAGTGCTGGAACAAGCGATTGCACTGGAAGAACGACTTGGTGGGCCAAACCTTGTGATTCGCATTGCCGCGCTTTTGCATGACATTGGAAAACCAAAAACTCGCGCATTTATCGAAGGCGGCGGCGTTTCCTTTCACCACCACGAAGTAGTTGGTGCGCGCCTTGCAAAAAAGCGTTTACAGGCGCTGCGCTTTGATAATGACACCATTGACGCCGTTGAGCTATTAACAATGCTCCACCTTCGTTTTCACGGCTATGGAGAAGGAGAATGGACTGATTCTGCTGTCCGCCGCTACGTGCGCGATGCAGGCGATTTCATTGCACATTTACATGTTTTAACTCGCGCAGATTGCACTACAAGAAATAAGACAAAGGCTGCTCGCTTGTCTGCTACTTATGATTCATTGGAAGCGCGAATTGAAGTTTTAATGGAGCAAGAAGAGTTATCAAAAATCCGCCCAGATTTAGATGGCGAGCAAGTCATGCAGATCTTAAAGTTAAAACCTTCACGTGAAGTTGGACAAGCGATGGATTTCTTAATGGAGCTACGTCTTGAACAGGGACCAATTGGTGAGGAAGCCGCCACAAAAGCGCTGCTTAATTGGTGGGCTAGTAGGTAGCTTTAAACTTACTTGGTCGCAGAACCACGACAGCAACTAACAAATAAGCACCCATCACAAACAATGGAACCTTTGCAGTTACTCCCGAAGTTGGCAGCAATAAAGCTGCAATTAAACCGCCACTAACAATTGCACTATTTACTACAACATCGTAAACAGCAAAAACGCGTCCACGGTAATAATCATCGATCTTGGATTGCACCAATGCATCATTGGTGACCTTTATGTTCTGGCCACAAAATGCGGTCAAGAATGCGGTAACTGCTAACGCAACTTCGGTCTGCCAGATCGCTAAAAAGATAGGTGAAAATGCACTTGCATACATGGCAAATTTAATCCAACGATGTCGACCAAATCGTGCAACTCCGTAAGGGGCCAAGAAGGCGCCTAAGAAAACACCGATTCCGGCAATAGTTAACGCGATTCCAAAACCCTGTAAGCCATCTTCTGGTCGTGATGGATCGTTGAAGGTATTGCGCTCGAGCAACAACGCAGTCAAAGTTAAAGCAGTTAGCCCGCCACGATGCACCGCAGTTGCAGAGATTCCGCGCGCGGTATCAATATTTTTGCGAAGGAATTCAATTCCCTCGCGCATATCGGTAAACCCTTGCCGAAATGAAGCTGCAGCTTTTTCATGTGCCAGCGGGCCGATTTCATACTTATCTAAACGGCCAGCAAGCAGCGCAGCGGTTAGATAACCACCAGCGGCAATCAGGATGAGCAAAGAATCCGCTTGATCTGCAAGGGCTGCGCCATCAACTAGTGCGCGAACACCAACGCCGATTCCGCCACCAATAACTACTAAAACAGAACCACCGGTTACTGCAATTGCATTTGCTGTAATCAATGACTTTGCATCAATTAACAAAGGTAGGCCGGCTGATAGAGCTGCAAGAATTAAACGGTTGATTCCGAAAGCAATAAGTACAACTGCAGTTAGCGCAACACCAGTAGCGCCGCTAAAAACAAATACTGCAACTACCAATAAATTGGCACTGCGGGCAAGGTTTGCAAAAAACAAAGCACGTTGACGCGAAACACGATCTAAAATTGTTCCAACAAAAGGTCCAACTATCGAATACGGCAATAGAACAACTGCAAAACCAATTGCTGCACTTAAGGCATTTGCTTGGCGTTCTGGAGAAAACAAAACAAAGGATGCAAGTGCGCTCTGAAAGACGCCATCGGTCATCTGCCCTGTCCAACGAACAGCCAAGAGCCTGGAAAGCCGCGGATGTCGAAGCAACCCAGCGAAACTCATAAGAAAGAGCGTATCCCTGAATTTAGGATTATTCTTCACCCTAATGAAATCGCAACGATCATTCATCGATTATTCACTCGACAAGCGAGCTACCTTGATAGCCCTGTTTCGTGGAACCGTTGATGCCTGCGATGCTGATCCTTATTTAATGCGCGCAGCCAAATGGCATGGCGACACCGTTAATCGCAACTGCCCAGTCTGCAAAAAAGAAGAGCTGGTCGAACTTCGCTACACCTTTGGAGAACAACTAGGCCAATACTCAGGGCGCATTAAGACTCCCCGCGAATTAGTTGAGATGGAATGCGAATTCGGTGAGTTCACCGTCTACATCGTCGAGGTCTGTAAGAACTGTTCATGGAATCACCTGTGCGCCTCGTACATTTTGGGCGATGGAGTTGAGCGAAAAGCCCCGCGCAAAGTGCGGACCTTGGAGGATGAGGATTACGTCAAGGGATAGCATTGCCAAATGGCCCGTAAATTACTGATTAGAGCTGCCGTATTCCTTGGCGGCTTTGGTTTTGTTGCCGGCTCAGTTTTATTTGCACTTGCCTATTTCACCGTTGATATTCCAGATCCCAACGCCTATGTAAATAGCCAATCCACAATTATTCAGTACTCAAACGGTGAAGAAATTGGTCGCGTTGGAACTCAGAACCGACAAATCGTTCCACTGGCAAAAATTCCACTGAATGTACGTTACGCAGTTCTAGCTGCAGAAGATCGTAATTTTTATTCAAACAAGGCTTTCTCAATTACCGGAATTGCCCGCGCGGTAATAAACAATTTGCGCGGTGGCTCATTGCAAGGTGGATCAACAATCACGCAGCAATACGCCAAGACCGCTTTTCTTACCCCTAGCCGAACGATTCAGCGCAAGGTCCGAGAATTAGTAATTGCAATCAAATTAGAAAACCAACTGTCAAAAGATCAAATCTTTGAAAGTTACTTAAACACAATTTACTTTGGTCGCGGTTCATACGGTGTTATGACCGCGTCACAGCAATACTTCAATCGCAATGTTGATCAACTAACTGATTCACAAGCAGTAGTGATCGCATCAATCTTGCGCTCGCCGGGCTTATACGACCCAGTATTTAGAGAAGGCAACGCCGAACGCCTAGCTAATCGATTTGAATACACAATCAACAACATGATTGAAGCTGGCTGGCTAGATGAAAAAGCTGCCGCCAAGATGAAGCTTCCAAAGGTTGCACCGCGTGCTACTTCAGGTCAGCTCAGTGGTCCAAAAGGTCACGTCATCGAAGCTGTTCAAAAAGAGTTAGCAAAACTTGGATTTAGCCAAGATCAACTACTAGTCGGTGGACTTGTAATTAAAACCACCTTGGATCAAAAGGCTCAACAATCTGCCGTTGATGCGGTTAATAAGTTTTATCCAACAAATGCGCCAGCAGATCTGCGTATTGGCCTAGTTGCAATCCGCCCTGGAACCGGCGAAGTATTAGCTCTTTACGGTGGCCGTGACTATCTAGAGCGTCAATTAAATGATGCAACTCAATCAATTACGCAAGCAGGTTCAACATTTAAAGCCTTTGCTTTAGTTGCCGGGCTTGAACAAGGAATTCCGCTTACTTCAATGTGGAACGGTGACTCACCACAAACATTTGATGATTTAGGTAAGCCATACATTGTTTCAAATTATGGAAACAATGGTTTCGGTCAAGTTAGCTTAATGGAAGCAACAAAGCGTTCGATTAACACCATCTTTGTTCCACTTGGAATAAAGGTTGGCCCAGACAAGGTCGTAGATGTTGCACGCCGTGCTGGAATTCCTGAAAGTGTTGCGATGATGCCAACACCATCTGTTGTTCTAGGTACATCAAGCCCGCATGTTATTGATGTTGCCAACGCATATGCGACTTTTGCAGCGCAAGGTATTAAGTCAAAACCTTTCCTCGTGTCTCAGGTATTAGGTTCCAACAAAGGTGTTTTGTATGAAGGTACACCTCAAACTCAAGAAGCATTTAGCAGAGAGGTCATGGCAGATTTAACGTACGCGCTTAAAGGAACAATTTTAGGTGGAACCGGTGCGGCAGCACTTGCTTTAGGTCGACCTGTAGCTGGTAAGACTGGAACTTCACAATCAAATGCATCTGCCTGGTTTAGCGCTTACACGCCGCAGATTGCAGCATCAGTTTCTTTCTTCCGCGACAACGCAACTCAATCCCTTAACGGAATTGGTGGAATGACATCACTGACAGGTGGATCTTTCCCCGCACGTATCTGGACACAATTTATGAAGGGCGCACTCAAGGGCGAACCAATTATGGATTTCCCTGCGCCAGCAAATATTGGTGGATTAGAACCTGTTGTTATGACATCGGGTGGAGTACAGAAGCCTAAAGATTAATGAAAGTCCGCACCTTTGTTGCCTTAGCAATACTGGCATCACTGCTTTCTGTAGCGAAATTTAGCCATTGCGCAAACACTGGCTGGGCAACGCCAGATCAATATGTTCACGCCTGTTATAGCGATCTCCCGGCGTTGTTCGAAGCACGGGGATTAAGTACAAATCAATGGCCATTTGCAAGTGATGACAACAGCGTTGAATACCCAGTAATCACAGCAATGGTTATGTATGTAACCTCCTTTGCGGCTAATTCGCCGGTTTCATACTTTAATATCAATATTTTCTTTTTGATTCTTTTGTTTATCGCAACCGTCTTAATTGTCAGAAAGATACGACCAGAGTTTGCATACCTTGTGCCAGTTGCACCAGCGATGATCGCTTCACTGTTTATCAATTGGGATTTGTGGGCTATTGCGACAATGATGCTTGCGATCTATTGGTTTGATCGTAAACAATTTATCTTCAGCGCTTTATTAATGGGCTTATCTATCTCTACGAAGTTTTTGCCAATCTTCTTACTGATCCCAATTGTTTTCATTTTCTGGCGTGAGAATAAAATCAAAGAAGCAATTAAATACATTGCAATTGCTTTTGGAACTTGGTTAGCAATCAATCTTCCATTTGCAGTAACAACCCCGACAGGTTGGTGGCGCTTTTACAAACTCAATCTGGAACGTGGACCAGACTGGGGATCATTCTGGTTAGCCCTTCAACAACTAGGGATTAACCTAACCAATCTGAACTACCTTTCAATTTTGTTATTGCTGATCGCACTAACAACAATTGCGATCCTATTATTTGAAATCAAGTACACACCTTCACTTGCATCAGTTTCCTTCTTTGTGCTGGCATCTGTAATGCTTGCAAGTAAGGTGTATTCACCGCAATATGTTCTGTGGCTAACTCCGCTAGCTGTTATCGCGTTAACTAATAAAAAAGATCTGCACGCATTTTGGGTTTGGCAAGCAACTGAATTGATTTATCACATCGCCATTTGGCAACACCTGGCACAAGTCACCGATGCCAAGTTTGGACTTGGACCAACCCCATTTGCCATCCTGACCCTGGTCCGAATCGGGGGCACCATCTACCTGATGGCGGTCCTGGCCCGCCGGGCCCTTCAGGCTCGAAATACGCACAGCAGGCTGCTCGATTTACTGTTTGAGGGCTCCAAGGCCTACCCTTAGGCCTCTTATTCCCTTAGGTTTTCCTACGGTAGTAAGGAATTTAACCCTCCTGTCACGGAAATACCGTGGCCGTCTTAGTCCAGAGGAGGTCGGGTTAACACATGCGTCATTATGAACTTATGGTCATTCTTGATCCAGAACTAGAAGAACGCACAGTCACACCAAGCCTAGAAACATACTTGAAGATCATCAAAGACTCAGGTGGAACAGTCAACAAGCTCGACTTGTGGGGCCGTCGCCGTATGTCTTTTGAGATTGCGAAAAAAGGCGAAGGTATCTACGCAGTAATTGATATGAACTGCGAACCAGCAGCGATTAAGGAATTAGATCGCCAGCTTAATTTGAACGAATCAGTGTTACGCACAAAGGCAATGCGTCTAGACGCATAATCTTTTGCATACATGATGCTAGGACTCCACCAGTAGTTATAGAGAGCTAGAGAGATGAGGAAATAAAATGGCAGCAGGAGATACAACAATCACAATGATCGGCAACTTAGTTGACGATCCAGAGCTACGTTTCACACCATCAGGTGCGGCCGTTGCAAAGTTTCGCGTTGCATCAACACCACGCTATTTAGATAAGCAAACTAATGAATGGAAAGATGGCGAGAGCCTTTTCCTTCAGTGTCAGATTTGGCGTCAAGCAGCTGAAAATGTTGCAGAGTCACTGACAAAAGGAATGCGCGTCATCCTTTCTGGTCGTCTTAAGCAACGTTCATATGAAACTAAAGAGGGCGAAAAGCGCACCGTCTTTGAGGTAGAAGTAGATGAAGTCGGTCCATCACTACGCAATGCAACAGCGAAGGTCACAAAGGCCCAGCGTTCTGCAGGTGCGAGCGGCGGATACTCTGCACCAGCTGCAGCGGATTCATTTAACGAAGATCCATGGGCAGCAGCATCATCGTCAACTCCAGCTGGTGGTGGATGGGGAACATCTACTACCGACGAACCACCGTTCTAAACACACACAAATTAAATAAACACAGGCCAACCGACAATCCATTCCTAGTTCGCAAGGACTAGGGCCCGAAAAGGAGCACCATAATGGGAGCAAGAAATAACAAGGCTCTACGCGAGCCGAAGAATAAGAATGCAAAAGCTGCAGCCTTAAACAAGAAGTTTAAGAAGAAGCCTTGCAGCTTCTGCCAGCAGAAGGTCACATATATCGATTACAAAGATATTGCAACCCTTCGCAAGTACATTTCTGATCGCGGCAAAATCCGCGCTCGCCGCGTTACAGGTGCATGCACACAGCACCAGCGTTCAATCGCAACTGCGGTAAAGAACAGCCGTGAAGTAGCACTACTTCCTTACACATCTTCAGCGCGATAAGGGGAATAGAGATATGAAACTAATCCTTACTCGCGAAGTTGCAGGCCTAGGCACTGCAGGAGATGTTGTAACTGTTAAAGATGGATTCGCTCGCAACTACTTGTTGCCACGCGGAAACGCAATTGCTTGGTCACAAGGTGGAGAAAAGCAGATCGAAAGCATTCGTCGCGCGCGTTCAGCTCGTGAAGTTCGCGATATCGATCACGCCAAGGAGATCAAGGCAAAGCTTGAAGGCGCATCAGTTGTTGCTAAGGCAAAGGTTGGCGCTAAGGGCGCACTCTTTGGTTCAGTAACTGACAAAGATGTTGCAGCAGCAATCAAGGTAGCAACTGGTCTAGATATCGATCGTCACACGATCGCAACTAAGGGCCACATCAAGAAGCTTGGTAGCCACGATGTAAAGATCTCTCTAGGTCATAACGTTGTTGCAAAGGTTTCAGTAAGCGTTGTTGCTGACAAGTAATTCATAATTAAGAAAGCCCGTCACTTGTGTGGCGGGCTTTCTTATTGCCATAACTGAAATCTCATTATGTGAAATTTGAGAAATTACTTTGGTCCACACCCCTGTGTGCATAGATATCGCCTCTGACCTGCACCTATAGGGGCTTCGAGAGTGAGCACCCACAGTTATACACATTGCATCCACCGTGCTGTACACAGGAAAAAGCGGTTATCCACCTACTTATACACAGCTTCATGCACAGGTAGCCGACACCTTCTTCGCCTGCGGTAGGGGTTTGCGCCTAAGTTACGCATCTACAAGCACAGGCTTGTCAGTGTCCTATGGGAGGTTTATCGCGTGAGCATCGCAGAACTTCCCAATCAACGCCCTCGTGACCCCAACATCAACTCTGTTGGCGCCGAATTCGAGCGCACACCACCACAGGATTTAATCGCAGAACAATCTGTTCTCGGTGGAATGTTGTTATCAAAAGATGCAATTGCAGATGTCATTGAAATTATTCGCGATCGCGATTTCTATCGTCCGGCACACGAATTAATTTATGACGCAATCATTGATTTGTATGGACGCGGAGAACCAGCTGATGCCGTAACTGTTTCTGCCGAACTTTCAAAGCGCGGAGATATTGCACGCGCAGGTGGTGCACCATATTTGCACACATTGATTTCATCAGTACCAACTGCAGCGAATGCGGGTTACTACGCAAAGATTGTTCGCGAACACGCAATCATGCGCCGTTTAGTTGAAGCTGGAACAAAGATTGTTCAATACGGTTACACAACCGAAGGCGAAGTCGATGAAATGGTCGACTTGGCGCAAGCCGAAGTGTATGCAGTTACTGAACGTCGTTCATCTGAAGATTATGTTCAACTATCAACCCTGTTGCCACAAGCACTTGATGAGATTGAAGCAATCTCTAAGGGAATTGGTGTCGAAGGTGTAATGACAGGATTTAAAGATCTTGATCAATTAACACATGGCTTACATCCAGGAAACATGATTATTCTAGCTGCGCGACCTGCGATGGGTAAGTCAACACTTGGTTTGGATATAGCGCGCAACGCATCAATTCACAACGGACAAACATCAGTCATCTTTTCTCTTGAAATGTCAAAGAGTGAAATCACAATGCGTATGTTGTCTGCTGAAGCACGAGTTGGTTTGAACAATATTCGCTCTGGTTCATTATCTGATGACGAATGGTCACGTCTTGCTCGTCGTATGGGTGAAATTTCAGAAGCGCCATTGTTTATCGATGACTCCCCTAACCTTTCCATGATGGAAATCCGCGCAAAGGCACGTCGCCTTAAGCAACGTCATGATCTAAAACTTATTGTTATTGACTACTTGCAGTTGATGTCTAGCGGCAAAAAAGTTGAGAATCGCCAGCAGGAAGTTTCCGAATTTTCACGCCAACTCAAATTGATGGCTAAAGAGCTTAATATTCCGGTTATCGCGATTTCACAGCTAAACCGTGGACCAGAACAACGTACCGATAAGCGTCCTATGTTGTCAGATCTTCGTGAATCAGGTTCTATCGAACAAGATGCTGACGTTGTAATCATGTTGCACCGCGACGATATGTACGATTCACAAAACCGTACTGGTGAAGCAGATCTAATTGTTGCTAAGCACCGTAACGGACCAACTGCAAAAATTACGGTGTCAGCGCAACTTCACTACGCACGCTTTGTTGATATGCCGCAAAACCCAGGTGGCGGACAGGACTGGACGCAACAACGCGAAACAAATAATTCCGCCCCAGAAGATAACTTCGGAGGTTAAGCCGCTACCGATTTCGCGCGGTCTGCAATATAAATTCCAATAAGCACAATGGCAGCACCAATTAACTGAATTCCATTCCAACTTTGTTGTAACCACATCCATGCAAAGATGCCAGCAAAAACCGGTTCCATCATTCCAATCACGCTAGCTGTTGATGCTGACAGCAAACGCAGACCACTGATAACAAACAGGTAAGGAACAATTGTTCCCATCACAATAACCCAAAGAATCAACAGCCACCCTGGCAAGGTGTTTCCGGCAAATACACCTTGAAGGTCCATGTCGATTGTGAAAACTTCAAAAGGAAAATTCCACAGCGGCATCGACGAGCTCCACGCAAGGGATGCCATTCCAAGTCCCCACACCGTCAGCGACATCGCTGATCGACTTGTTCCAAAGCTCTTACCAATTAAAAAGTATGCCGTTAATGCAAAAGCGCTCACTAGCGCGCCTAACAATCCAAGTAAATCAAAACTCAAACCATTCCAGACCTGTGCAAGCAGAATTAATCCAAGCAATGACAAAGCGATCGCGCCCCACATCGATGCAGGGACATATATTTTGCGAACATATTTAATCCACAACGCGATCCAAATAGGTGCGGTGAATTCAATGATTAAAACCAGACTGAGCGGAACTCCGCGCTGGATACCTAGGAAATAACCCGCCTGAACCGCAGCAAAACCAATGATTCCGTAGGCAGCCAGCTTTGGAATTAGCTTCTTGGGAGCCCGCAAAGATTCGCGATCAATAAACAATGCAATAGCTAAGAGAATAAAGAAGGCACCAATAGAACGCACCTGCGCCAAACGAAATGGCGTGATGTGGTCTAAAACAACGGTGGAAATAACCCCGTTAAAGGAGAAAACAAGGCCTCCCATTACAAGGTAAAACTCTCCGCGGTGCTTTGTAAGCATCCGAGAAGGTTACCTCACAAATTTAGAAGGCAGATTCAGGCCTAAAACGCTGATTCAGGGAGCTCCATAATTGCGCCGTCAGTTGCTTCTACGATCTTACGATCTGCAGTGATATGTGGCAGATAGTTATGAACGAAGAATTTAGCTGCTGCAATCTTGCCAGTGTAGAAATCTGTGTCTTTGCCAGCGTTAGGCAGTTTTTCAACTGCGATATCAGCTTGGCGTAGCAACAACCATGATGTGATGATGTCGCCAACAGCCATCAAACAGCGTGATGTGTTCAAACCCACTGTGTAAATCTTTACTGGATCGGTTTGTGATTCCATTGCATGTCCAACGAGAACAGCGATGATTCCATTCAAGTCACCAAGTGCCTTAAGTAACGCCTGCTTTTCAGCTGCGTGTACGCCACCGGTTTCAGCAAATGCTGCAATTTCTTTTCCTAGTAGACCAATTGCGCGTCCACCATCTTTAACAATCTTACGGAAGAAGAAATCAAGACCCTGAATCGCAGTTGTACCTTCATACAAAGTATCAATCTTTGCATCGCGTACATACTGTTCGATTGGCCAGTCACGGGTAAATCCTGCGCCACCAAATGTTTGTAGTGATTCAGTGCCAAGAAGTGTCCAAGACTTTTCTGATCCGTAACCCTTAACTACAGGAAGCAATAGATCATTGAGCTTTTCCATATCTTCGGCGCGCTCTTTATCGCCAGCCTTGATTGCAAGTTCAATCTCATCTTGAATCGATGCGGTGTAGAGAACAAGTGCACGCATACCCTCGCTGTAAGACTTCTGAACCATCAGCGAACGACGCACATCTGGGTGCTTGATAATGGTTACACGAGGCGATGCCTTGTCATTCATTACCTTCATGTCGCCGCCTTGTACACGCTCTTTGGCATAAGCCAATGCCTGCATGTAACCAGCAGAAAGTGTTGCAATAGCTTTGGTTCCAACCATCATGCGAGCAAATTCGATGACCTTAAACATTTGTGCAATACCTTCGTGCACATCACCTAGCAAGTAACCAACCGCAGGCTCTTTTTCTCCCAAATTAACTTCGCAGGTTGCAGAGACGTTAAGACCCATCTTGTCTTCAAGTTGAGTTACAAATACTCCGTTGCGCTTACCCATTTCGCCAGTTTCAAAATCAAACATGAACTTAGGAATTAAGAACAGTGAAAGACCCTTAGTTCCTGGTCCGCCACCTTCGCGGCGAGCAAGCACAAAGTGAACAACGTTGTCGTAGAAATCAGCATCACCTGATGTGATGTAACGCTTTGTTCCGGTGATGTGCCAAGTTCCATCAGCTTGCTGCACAGCCTTAGTACGACCTGCACCAACATCTGAACCTGCATCAGGTTCAGTTAGTTGCATCGTTGCACCCCAGTGCTTATCAACCATTAACTTTGCAATCTTCTTTTGTTCTTCTGTTCCTAGAACATAAGCAACTTGTGCAAACGCGTACCCTGATGCGTAAATGTGAATTGCAGGGTTTGAACCCAAAACCATTTCAGCGATTGCCCAACGAACTGATGGAGGAATCTTCATTCCGCCTAATTCAACTGGTGCATCAACGCGCCACCATTCGCCATCAACATATGCCTTGTATGACTTCTTAAAACTTTCAGGCAGTGTGACATTGCCAGTTTCTTTGTTCAAAGTCGCGCCAACACGATCACCTTCAACAAAAGATGCAGCCAAATCGTTTTCACATAAACGCTTTACCTCTTCAAGCATTCCCATTGCGGTATCGCGATCAACTTCGGCATATAGGCTTTGGCCCATAATTTTGTCGCGACCAAGTAGGTCAAAGAGGCAGAATTCAATGTCACGTAGATTTGCTTTGTAGTGGCTCATGCCATAATTGTGCTACCCGCCAGTAACTTACGCAAGATTTATCCCTAAGGTTTGCCCAACCTTCTTCTTGGATAAACCCCCCGTTCAGCCATTTAGAGGAGAGTGCTCCGCATGAAGATTGTCATCATCGGCGGCGGGATCATCGGAACCGCCCATGCCTTTGAGGCGATCAAGTGCGGCCACCAAGTTATTCAGCTTGAACGAGATGAGGTCGCCCGCAGCGCATCGGTTCGAAACTTTGGCCTGGTTTGGGTGAGCGGTAGAAAAAGTGGTGTTGAGCTACAAGCGGCAGTTCGCGCTCGCCAGTTGTGGGATGAAGTACACAACGCAATTCCGGAAATGCTCTTTCGCGCAAATGGATCGTTGACTCTTGCAATAAATAAAGAAGAAATTGCTGTCATGGAAGAGTGCTTAAAGAAAGAGGACGCGGCGGATCGCCAGTGGCAAATACTTGATCGTGATGAAACACAAAAGATCAATCCCGCACTTCGTGGCAGTTACTTAGCATCGCTATGGTGCCCACTGGATGCAACGGTCGAACCAGGATCTGTTTTGCATTCAATGCGAGAGTATTTGTTGCGCAACGAGAATTACATTTGGCGCAACAATCTAGATGTTGTTGATGTTCGTAGCAACACAAACACAGCCGCTGTCGTTGCCCGCAATGGTGAATTATTCGAAGGAGATGTTGTAATTGTGTGTCCTGGCGCAGACCACACATCATTGTTTAAAGAACAGTTTGATTCTGCACCAATTCGACGTGTGCGATTACAGATGATGAGCACAGAACCACTCGATGAAATCTTGACAACATCAATTGCTGATGGTGATTCGATGCGCTACTACCCAGGATATGAAGTCCCAACACGTGAAAATCTGCCACCACAACACCACATTGCATCAACAAATCACATGCAGCTACTTATGGTGCAGCGGGCAGATGGCAGCCTGACTATTGGTGATACTCATGAATACGCCGAACCATTTCAATTTAAATTAGATGAAGACCCATATACATACCTGCATGAAGTTGCGAGCAATTTGTTAGGCAAGAAACTGCCGCCAATTGCACAGCGTTGGGATGGCGTCTATAGCCAGCGCACCGATGGCGCTGTTTGCGATCGTCGACGGATTGCGCACAACATAATTTCTGTTACGGGACCCGGAGGCCGAGGAAATACTTTGGCTCCGGCAATTGCTGAAGAGACTATTAAGGGGCTGTAATGCAGGTAGAGATGGTTGCTTTTGATGTTGCAGGAACTGTTCTAAATGATGATGGGCTTGTTATTTCAGCGTTTAAGAAAGCTTTCGAAGCAACGCAGCCTGACTTGTGGCCCACACACGGTGAGCAATGGACACAATACGCAATCGACACCATGGGCCAATCAAAGATTCATGTTTTTACCGAGTTGCTAGGTGATTCTGAAAAAGCACAAAAGGCAAATGTTGCATTCGAAGAAGCCTACTTAAATGAAATTGCAGCAGTTGGCGCAGTACCAATCGAAGGTGCCGAAGATTTATTTAAGTATCTTCGCGCTAAAGGGATTGCAGTAACACTTACCACCGGGTTTAGTCGCAGAACTTTAGATACTTTGTTAAATCAACTGGGCTGGAAAGATCTCATTGATCTATCTGTTACTCCAAGTGAAGCCGGCCGGGGTCGCCCACATCCAGATATGTTAAACATGTCTGTAGAAGTCTTAGGTATTACTAAACCGTCACATGTGATTGTTTGCGGAGACACTGCAGCGGACATGCAAGCTGCAGTTTCCTTTGGTGCAAGTCAAACCATCGGTGTTTTATCTGGAGCCCATGATGAACACACCTTGCGTGATGCCGGCGCGACATCTGTTATTAACTCTGTAGCCGATTTAAAGTCACTTATTTAACACTGAATTTTTCATGAGAGTTCACCCTCATGACTTGGTCTCGACATATTTCTAACACCGACTGTTTCCTTTCTGGGTAAAGAGTGCATTCACAATCCTTAGGAAGGGATCACACTCATGCGCGCAAAGCGTTTATTAGCTGCAGCAACCGCTGCAGCGCTTGCAGTTGGAATCGTTGCAGTCGCAACTCCAGCTAAAGCAGCAGTAAATATCTGCCAGGCAAAGAATGTTAAAGAAGCAGGCGGATTAGATAACCTAATCAAGCTAGCGAAGAAAGAGGGCAAGCTTGCTCTCATTACAACCCCACGTAACTGGGCAAACTACGGTGCGATTCACGATGCATACGAGAAGGCTTTTGGTGTCAAGGTAACTGTTGATAATCCAGAAGGATCATCACAGTACGAAATCGACACAATGAAGACAGCTCCTAAGTCAAAGCAACCAGATTCAATTGATATTGGACCTCTAGTAGTTGCACAGTTGACTCCTCCAGGATCAAAGCCACTTTCATCTCCTTACCAAGTTATCAACTGGAAGGACATTCCAAACGCAGCTAAGGATCCATCAGGTCTTTGGTACGGAAACTACGGTGGAAAGCTTGCGATTGTTTACAACACAACACTTTCACCAGCACCAACTAAGGCTTCAGATTTCTCAAACCCTGCATACAAGGGCTTTGTAGGAATCACAGGAAACCCAACTTCATCTAACCAAGCTTTCATGTCAGTTTTGGCAGCAAGCATCGGTAACGGTGGACAAAAGAACCTTTCAGATGTGTCTAAGGGACTAGAGCTATACAAGGCTGTTAAGGCGCAAGCACCACTAGTAAGCGTTAACGGAACTAACCTTGCTACAGGCGCAGCAAAGCTTGGTTTCATGTGGGACTTCAATGCACTAGGAGTTATTCCTGCAGCTAAGGCTGCTGGACTAGATCTTAAGTTTGTATACCCATCAGACTTCGTTCTACAAGCACCTCCATACATCAACGCAATCAACGTTAAGTCACCAAACTGTGCAAACGCTCGTTTGTGGCAAGAGTTTGTTTACTCACAGAACAAGGGAAAGACAGCTGCAGAATTAACTGCAGCAGATCTAAAGCTTCCTGGTTCTAAGTTGTTCGCATTGATGCAAGGTGGACAGAACTACTTCCAGCAGTCAGGTGCTGACCCAATCATGTCAATCGCGATGGCTAAGAAGAAGCTTCTTGTCCCATCACTGCTTGATTTCAAGGTTCCTTCAACTGCAAAGATCATTGGACCTGCAACTATTGCAGACGTACTAACTGCTCGTGAGCAAATCATTTCTCAATGGGCTAGTTTGTAATAAGGAAATATGACACCCAATGTCATAGAGGGAGGCGCGCCTTCAAGGGGACGCGCCTCCCTTACTTCTTTTTTAAAAAATGTTGCCCCTGCATTGCCACTCTTGGCAATCATCGGTTTCTTCTTTTTATTTCCAATTGCTCGCTTGATTTACGTTTCTTTCATGTCCAATGAAAATACATTTACCTTGGACAATTTCCGAACCACAATGCAAGAGCCTTATCGATCAGGTTTCATTAATTCGATAAAAATCGGACTCTACTCTGCCGCGATAGCCGCTGTACCTGGTGCAATTGCCGCATATTTCATTGAATCTAGAGGCCCAGTAAAATTACGTAGAACAATTTCTGTAATGAGTGGCGTGTTAGCTAACACTGGTGGTGTACCACTGGCATTTATGTTCTATGCAGCCCTTGGAATTCAGGGTCAACTTACAAAGGTACTTAAATTTTTTGGCTGGGACATTTATGCCGGCCGGTTCTCACTTGGAACATTTTTAGGATTGTTAATTGTCTACTTGTATTTCCAGCTGCCACTCATGATCATTGTCTTTTCCCCCGCAATTGTTGCCTTAAGGCGGGAATGGGCTGAGGCAGCTCGCAATCTAGGTGCAAACCAGTTCAACTACTGGGTCAAAATCGGTTTCCCACTTTTGTTCCCAAGCTTTATTGCCTCATTTCTATTGCTATTTGCGAGCGGGTTTTCAGCGTATGCAACCGCTAACGCGCTAACAATCGGAGACATCGCTTTAACCCCACTGCAGATTGGTGGGTTGCTAGATGGCAACGTCTCAGCCTCGCAAATAAATCTTGGTAAGGCACTAGGCGTTGTCATGATTGTGATCTCTGCATTTGCAGTAATTCCGTACTTAGCGATTCAACGACGCAGCGCAAGGTGGCAAAAGCGATGAAGAGAAAACTAAATCTTCCACTAACAATTACGCTAATACTTCTTTCGCTATTTGTTTTCATCCCGATGATTTCAGCTTTCGAGTTTTCGCTTAGAACCCCAGGAAAGGGTGGCTATGGTTGGGACCAGTATCTCTGGGCCATTCGAGAAGAAGATTTCTTCTATTACATAATCCGGTCCGGCTGGCTAGCTGCATTAACCGTTGTAATCACCTTGTTTGTGCTTGTTCCGACCATGACTTGGCTTCATCTATCAAAATCCAGCATCAGACCTTTTGTTGACGGTATTTCGCTTTTGCCCCTTGTTATCCCGGTCGTTGCTTTTGCAGTTGGTGCACAAATTTCATTTCCTGAATTTGTTCAAAACACTGTGCTCGAACTTCCGTTCTTGTATTTTGTCTTAGCATTGCCATACGCGTATCGGACTTTAGATATTGGTTTGAATTCAATTCCATTAAAGACATTAACTGAGGCTGCACGAAGTGCCGGAGCAAATTGGTGGCGCACCATTATTACGGTGATCATTCCTGTAATCAAGAGCGCAGTTGTAGGAACCGTAGCAATAACATTTGCACTTTCGCTAGGTGAGTACACATTGACAGTCTTATTGCACTGGGACACCTTCCCAACGTGGGTCACCTTCGTTGCTCAAGAAAATATTTTGGGAGCAATTGCGATTTCCATGATGTCGCTAGTTATCCCATTCTTAGTTTTAACCGCGGTCACACTTGTTTCGCCAGAACGTTCTACGCAAGGGAGAAAGTAATGTCTAGTAAAAATCTAATCCTACGAAGTGTTTCCAAGCGATTTGGAAATGTTGTTGCACTAGATAACTTTGACCTAGAAGTCGGCGTAGGCGAGCTCGTTGCGCTACTGGGACCATCTGGATGCGGAAAGACGACCGCACTTCGAGTTGTTGCTGGTCTAGAACATCAAGACGCCGGATCGGTGTTAGTTGGCGATCGAGATATTTCCCAAACACCAGCTCATAAGCGCAATATGGGAATGGTTTTTCAGGCTTATTCACTATTTCCAAACCTAACTGTTGAAGAAAATGTAGCTTTTGGTTTGCAAATGAGAAAAGTCAGTAAGCACCTACGTCTAAAGAAAGCGCACGAACTCTTGGACTTAGTGGGCCTGGATTCACAAAGTAAGCGATACACCCACCAGCTTTCAGGTGGCCAGCAGCAGCGTGTGGCATTGGCTAGAGCCTTGGCATTTGAGCCAGAAATTCTCTTGCTAGATGAACCTTTATCAGCCCTTGATGCGCAAGTGCGCGTAAATCTGCGTGAAGAAATTCGCCGCCTGCAACTGTCATTAGGCACAACAACTTTGTTTGTTACGCATGATCAAGAAGAAGCCATGGCAATTTCTGACCGTGTTGGAGTTATGAATAATGGTGTTCTAGAGCAGATCGATACACCTGATGCGCTTTATAACAAACCTGCCTCATCCTTTGTTGCTAGCTTCGTTGGCACAATGAACAGAATCCCAGCACACATCACAGATGGAATGGTGGAAATCTTTGGCAGCAAAGTTGTTGCGCTCAAGCGTGGCAATGAAACTGGAAAAGTGCATGCATTAATCCGGCCAGAATCAATCGCAGTTGTTGCACAATCTGGGCAGTCGAATGCAAAGGTTTTAACGCGATCATTCATGGGTGCATCATCAAATATTATTTGCCAGACTTCGGACGGCACGATTGTTCAATCATTAATGACAAGTACATCAACAGGTGATCTGCATCCAGGTTCAGAGGTCCAATTGCAACTCTTAAGCAAAGAAGTTTTGGTCACTAATGCATAGCACTACCGGAAATCGTATTGTTCGGTCGAAAGTTTCTCCTGAATCAAATTGGCGTGAACTTCTGCTTGATAAGGGTGAAAATGTTATTGGCGAAGAACCACTTAATGCACAAGTTATAGCAACCTTCATTCATCTAAGTGATATTCACATCTGTGATGCAGCATCGCCGGCCCGACTTGAATTCTTAGATCGCATTGCAGATCCTGATAATCCTTTGTCGCAATTAGTTCCATATATCGGCACCTATCGAGCACAAGAATTCTTAACAACACAAGTTCTTGAAGCTATGGTCACAGCAGCAAATGACATTAAGCGCGCACCACTGACAGGTGCTCCAATAGATGCAGTTGTGATTACGGGTGACGTCACGGATAACGCTCAAAGCAATGAATTGGATTGGTACAAGAAAATTTTAGATGGTGGTGTTGTAACCCCAAAGAGCGGTGATTCACAGCGTTCCGAGGGCTCACATTCCTCAAATGCCGATCTCTACGATCCTCATTATTACCACCCAGATGGGCCGCCAACCGGAATGCCGGCAGATCGCCCACATGTATTGCACGACTTTCCGCACTTCAAAGGCGCACTTGCAGCATCTGAACATCAGTTTATTGCAAAAGGTTTAACTCATAATTGGCTTGCAGTACACGGAAATCATGACGCCCTTTTGCAAGGTACTGCGGTACCAACTCCTGAACTAGATGCACTGGCACAAGGTCCTGAAAAATTGGCAGCTTTAAAAAACATGGCAGATCTTGCAGATCTCTTTCAAGGCTTTGGTGAAGTTGGACCCGCTGTCTATCCTGGGTTAGATCACATGGACACAAATGAAGTAACCGCAGATCCTCGACGTGCTTTAGTGAAGATGCAGGATTGGGTTGACGTTCACACAAACTGTGGACATGACCATGGTTTAGATGCAGAGCAACCAGAAACTTCTTATTGGTATCGAAATATTGGAAGTCAACTTCGCTTGATTGCCTTAGATACAGTTAATCGCTTCGGTGGTTGGCAGGGATGCATTCATCGTGAACAGTTTGAATGGCTGTCGCATTTATTGGATGAATCAAAGGATAAGTATGTAGTTTTGACTTCGCACCATTCATTAGAGAATTTGTTTAATGGATATGTTCCAGAAGAAGTAAGTGCACCAGCACTAGAAGAAGAAGTTCGCAGACTTCTAGCCAAGCACCCTAATGTTGTTTTGTGGTTCTCGGGACACGTACATGATCACAAAATCACACAAAGTCGAAACAGTGACGGGTCTCATGCATTTTGGGAGATCCGCACTGGTTCGCATATTGATTGGCCGCAACAATCTCGAACAATCGAAATCGTTAAATCTAACAACGGTAAAATTGCAATCGGAACAGTTGTCTTTGATCACGCGGGCCCAGTTGTGTTTAATGGAACCGCAGATGAGTTGGCAGATCCTGTGGCACTTGCGGGGCTCTCTCGCCTTTTGGCGGCCAATGATTGGCAGCGGCAAAACGGTGGACCTTATGCCCTTGAATTAATGGAGGGTCAACCAGAGGATCGAAACATCTGGCTCTGGGCCAACGATCCCCTGAAATAAGCGCAGATTCCTATAGGCTCACGGGCGTGTTACTTAGCGATCGCGATATCCGCGCAGAAATAGCAGCTGGCCGAGTTGGCTGCGAGCCATTCCATGAGGCGATGATCCAGCCATCATCGGTTGATGTGCGCCTGGACAAGTACTTCCGTGTTTTTGAAAACCACAAGTACAGCGTGATCGATCCGTCCATTGAACAACCAGAGCTAACCCGCGAAGTTGTTGCTGACGGAGACGAACCATTTATCTTGCACCCAGGTGAATTTGTTTTAGCAAGCACCTACGAAGTAATCACTTTGCCCGATGACATCGCAGGACGCCTAGAAGGAAAGTCTTCTTTGGGCCGCCTAGGTTTGCTAACACACAGCACCGCCGGTTTTATTGACCCAGGCTTTAGCGGACACATCACCCTTGAGCTTTCAAATGTTGCAAACTTGCCGGTCAAATTGTTTGCTGGCATGAAGATCGGTCAGTTGTGTCTCATCAAACTCTCATCTCCCGCTGAGCATCCTTACGGCAGCGAGAAATATGGTTCACGCTACCAAGGACAGCGCGGACCAACACCAAGCCGTTCATTCTTAAACTTCCACCGTTCGAAAATAAACTAATCCCGCGGGAATGAACCCGCAGAAAGCGCGGTTTAATTAGGTATGGAACTCATCATTGGTTTAGCAGTTATTGCTCTTATCGCTGTCTTTTTTATCTCGCAATACAACCGCCTGATTACTTTAAACATCACAGTTGATGAGGCATGGGCACAGATTGAAGTCCAACTAAAGCGTCGTGCTGACTTAATCCCTAACTTGGTTGAAACCGTTAAGGGATATGCAGCACATGAACAATCAACTTTTGACGCAGTCGTAACTGCGCGCGCAAAGGCAACAACTGCAACCACCGTTGCAGACACTGCAGCCGCTGATGGAATGTTGACGCAAGCATTGCGTGGTTTGTTGGCAGTTGCCGAGGCATACCCAGATCTAAAGGCATCAACAAACTTTTTGTCATTACAAGAAGAGCTTGCAACAACTGAAAACAAAGTTGCATTTTCTCGTCAGTTCTACAATGACAATGTGCGCTCGCTTAACACTGCGGTTAAAACCATCCCGAGCAGCTTCTTTGCTGGCTTTGCCAAGGTTTCAGAGCGCGAATTCTATGAAGTTGAAGATCCACAAGATCGTAACGTTCCAAACGTTTCTTTCAACTAAGCCAACCAAATGAACTTTAGAACAATGCAAGCGGCTAACCGCCGCAAAACAATTGGTCTGCTCATGGGTATGGGCGTATTGATGTGGTGTGTTGTCTACGCCGCGCTTTCATACTTTGGCGGAACAGGTGCGGGCATTGTTCCTATTGCAGTGGGTATTTCATTAATTTCAGTGTGGGGCTCTTACTATGGCTCTGACAAATTAGTGTTAACAATGACTGGTGCTAAGTTGATTCAAGAATCAGATAATCCAAAGTTATTTGATTTAATCCATGAAGTAATCATTGCTTCGGGTTTACCAATGCCAAAGGTTGCCATCGTTATTGATGATGCACCCAATGCATTTGCCACTGGACGCGACCCAGACCATGCGTTGATTGCATTTACTACCGGAATTTTAGATGTCATGGATCGCGATCAATTGCAGGGCGTTATCGCCCACGAGCTTGCACATGTTGCTAACCGCGACACCTTGGTAAGCGCGGTTGCTGCAACAACAGCCGGAGCCATTGCCATTGTTTCTGATGTGTTGGCACGAATGATGTTTTTTGGTGGCCGCCGAGATAACAACAACGCCAACCCAATTGCCTTGGTCCTGTCACTGGTTATTTTGATTATGGCGCCACTTGCCGCAGTTTTGCTCAAATCTGCAATCTCGCGTAAGCGTGAATCACTAGCTGATGCAACCGCGGTTTCCTTTACGAGAAACCCTGCAGGCTTGCGTTCTGCGCTAGAGGTATTGGCGGCAGATTCAACTGTTGTGCGACAACGATCTACTGCAGTTGCACACATTTGGATTGAATCACCGCTGGATTCAAAATCAGTATCCAAGATGTTTTCTACGCACCCACCAATTCAAGAACGTATCGCCGTTCTAAAATCTATGGAATCGCTGGGCTGATTAGTTCTGCGTTAGTTTTTGAAATGCAGCGTAAAAGCTGCGCCTTTTCCAAGCTCTGAAGCCACAGTTACTTCGCCGCCGTGGGCCCGCATAACTGCATCAACAATCGAAAGCCCTAAACCGCTTCCATCTTTACTGTTGCGTTGGCGTGAAGCATCAACACGGTAAAAACGTTCAAAGATGCGAGCTTGATCTTGGGCAGATAACCCAGGACCGTTATCAGCAATAGTGACAAGTGAATCAACACCAGCTTTTGAAACCGAAACGTTAATCGCTGTACCTGCAGGTGTATGTGCACGTGCGTTAGCTAAAAGGTTTGTAACTACCTGATAAATCTTGTCGGCATCACCCTTAGTCACAACACCACTTGCAATACTTGTTGTAATTACGTGGTCAGGTCCTGCAGCTTGCGCCGATGTGACCGCCTCTTGCACTAATTCGCTCAAATTTACATCTGCAATAACAAGTTCACGGGATTGATCCATGCGTGCCAACATCAACAAATCTTCTACAAGGTAACCCATGCGCATCGATTCTTTTTCAATGCGGGAAATCAATTCATTTGTTTTTTCACCGTCAGGAACTGCGCCTTGTCGATGTAGTTCAGCAAAACCGCGGATCGCAGTTAATGGCGTGCGCAGCTCGTGGCTGGCATCTGCAACAAAGCGACGTAGTTTGTCTTCACTTTGCATGCGTGCATCGAAAGCCTCTTCAATGCGCGAAAGCATTGTATTAAGAGAAGTACTCAAGCGGCCAACTTCGGTGTCGGGTTCAAAGTTGTCAAGACGCGCGGATAAATCCCCCGCAGCAATCTTTTCAGCGGTTTCCTCAATTCTTTGCAGCGGGCGCATACCAACTTTAATTACTTGACGAGATGCGAAAGCAATAAAAATTAGCACCAAGCTTCCGATAATCAAAAATACAGAACCAATTTGCCTAGTTGTCTTATCAAAATCAGCTAATGATTGAGCAACAATTACCGACCCTAAAGAAGATGGTAAAACTGTGGTTGCAACACGAAAATCTGGACCAGGTGCTTGGATAGTAAATGGTTTACTTCCGTAGGCTTCGACCTGCCCAGGCAGCAAACCCTTCACATAATCAGTGATTTCATTGGAGTTAAAGTCACCACCAATACCGCCAATTAGGTTTCCAAATGGATCTAGCACCGTTACCGATGTTGATGTTGGAACGCGATTAAGCGGAGTAATTGCTTGCGCCGAGCGCTGACTATCTTGATCGCCGTCATCTGCAATTCCGGCACGGTCTAGACGCTCCGCAACACCACCAACAACGCTAAGCAGCTGGTCATCTACTTGATTAATTAAATAATCACGAAGTAACGCTTGAGCTCCAACACCTGCACCTACGAACCCAATCGCAGAAAGAACGAGCACTCCGATCGTTAAACGATTCCGAAGACTTGAATTCGCCCAATCTGTTCGTAAGGTTCTGGATCTCATTGACTACTTAGGCGGCATCCGCAATCGGTAACCAACTCCACGAACTGTGTGAATTAGTGGCGGTTCAAAGGCATCAACCTTCTTGCGCAGATATGAAATATAAGTTTCAACAATTCCCATGTCGCCACGGAAGTCGTACTGCCATACGTGATCAAGGATCTGTGCCTTTGATACAACGCGATCAGCGTTAATAATTAAATAACGTAGCAACGCAAATTCAGTAGGCGAAAGATCTAATAGCTCGCCTGCACGACGAACTTCGTGAGTTGCCTCATCAAGTTCTAGATCTGCAAAGCGCATCTTTTCATCATCGATATCAATTGAATCCACACCTGTGCGACGGAGAAGTGCGCGCAAACGTGCAACAAGTTCTTCTAATGAAAATGGCTTAGTCATGTAATCATCGCCGCCAAGAGTTAAACCCTTAACTTTGTCATCCATGCCATCTTTGGCGGTTAAAAACAGAACTCCTGTATCAACACCTTCATTACGAATCTTCTTGCACACTTCAAAACCATCAAGATCAGGCAACATCACATCAAGAACCATTGCATGTGGCTTAAAATCTTCAGCTACACGTAGTGCTTCTGCACCATTGGCCGCAGTGCGGACATCAAAGCCCACAAAACGCAGGCTTGTAGAAATCAGTTCGCTGATGCTTGCTTCGTCATCAACAACGAGAATGCGCTGGCTGTTCTTGTCTAGTGTTGTAGTCATGACCAGAGAATGCTCTCACAGCCTGAGTCTTACCTGAGAATGGGTCGTATTTACGCTTAGTTTTCCTTGACTGAGCGCAGTAAAACCTGCGCAACATCTAAGACTTCAACGGAAGACTCCTTGGCATTCATTCCATCGCTAGTCATCACACGGCAGAAAGGACAGGCCACAGCCAGTTCAGTTGCACCCGTTGCGATCGCTTCTTCAACACGATTGATGTTGATGCGTGTGCCAATTTTTTCTTCCATCCACATACGTCCGCCACCTGCGCCACAACAAAATGATCTTTCCTTGTTACGTGGCATTTCAGTTAGTTCAACACCGGTTGCTTCAAGAATTTCACGTGGTGGTTGATAAATCTCATTGTGACGACCCAGATAACAAGGATCATGGAAAGTCATTGCAGTATGAGACATCTTGATCGGCAACAAACGCTTTTCGCGAAGCAACTGGTTGAGCAGCTGAGTGTGGTGAACCATTTCAAGTTCGTAGCCTTGCTGACCGTAATCGCGACCAATTGTTGTAAAGCAATGTGGGCAGGTAACAACAACTTTCTTCTTACCCTTTGGTCGATCACCGAAAGTTTCTTTAAAGGTTTCAATGTTTTCCCGCGAAAGAATTTGATACAGGAACTCATTACCAGCACGACGTGCAGGATCGCCAGTACAGGTTTCTTTCTTACCAAGAACTGCAAAATTAACTCCGGCCATGTACAAAAGTTCTGCCACGGCTTTAGTTGTCTTCTTCGCACGTTCTTCATAAGCACCAGCGCAACCAACCCAGAACAAGTATTCGACATCTTCAGGAAGTTCGCCTTCAATAACATTTACTGGGAAATCACATTCAGCAATCCATGCTTCGCGGTCAGCGCGGTTTGCACCCCATGGGTTACCGGCCTTTTCTAGATTTCTAAAAGTGCCACCAAGTTCTGACGGAAATTCTGATTCAACAAGAACCTGAAAGCGACGCATGTTAACAATGTGATCAACATGTTCGATATCAACTGGGCATTCGTTCACACATGCACCACATGTTGTACAAGACCACAAAACATCCAAACTAATTGGTGAATTTTCACCAACCAAAGCTTCATTTTCTACGGTCTTTGCAAAAGCGTGATCACGCATAGCCATGATTAAAAGCTTTGGTGACAATCGTTTTTCGGTATGCCAAGCAGGGCACTGGGATTGGCAACGACCACATTCGGTACATGTGGACATATCCAACAGACCCTTCCAAGAAATGTCTGCGCGTGTTCCAAGACCAAAGACATCATCTTCTTTTGGATCTTCAAAATCAATTTCTTTACCGTGCGACATCATTACTGGCAGGGCGCCAAGTGATGATTTTCCATCTGCGTTGCGACGGAAAAAGATATTGAACGGTGCCAAGAAACGGTGCCAAGCAATTCCCATGGTCAGATTTGATGCAATGACGATAAACCAAGCCATCGAACCAACGATCTTGATTGTGGCAATGATCTGAATCCATGATTCAAGTTGACCAAGAGTCATTGACTTAAACATCGCAGCGATAAACCAGGTTGTAATGAAATGACGGTTCCAGGATGTGTAATCAGATAACGCACCTTCAAGTCCGCGCAATGCGATTACACAAAAAACAATAAGCAAAATTGTGGCTTCGACGTAATACGCCTTACCGTTGCCAGAACCGGCAAAACGTGAACGCTTATTTTTGCGCAGCGTTACTTGGCGAATTCCAATCAGCGCAACGATTCCAATACCTGTTGCCCACGCAATTAATTCAGTGATGTATTCATAAACCCAGAAATGTCCGATGACTGGCAGCGCAAAACGTGGATCAATCAATTGGCCGTACGCCGTAACCAAAGTTCCAAATAAAACAAAGAAACCGATCATCACAAACCAGTGCGCTAATCCAACTACTGAAAAGTTAAACATCTTTGTGTGACCAAAGATTTCTCCGAACGCCATCTTGAAACGCTGCGCCTTGTCATTGCCACGCGTTGAATCTGGTTGGCCCTTCTTATAGATCCCAATCAGCTTCTTGGTGCGAACAGCTAAGAGGACTAGGGCAACAACGGTGATGCCATACGAGATCGCGGCGAGCGTGAAGTTCATGGGGTAAGGCTAGCCAGCGAGTTAAGGAATAAAGAGCAGGGGTTGTGTGTTCAACCAGATAGAAACCTGAGTCGCGACGACTCAACCTTTTGGGTATGATCGACTCAGGTTCAGCAATCCTCGACCCTAAATCAGGCTCGAGCGGGACAAAAGGAGCACACACAATGGCTAGAGCAGTCGGAATCGACCTCGGTACAACTAACAGCTGCGTATCCGTTCTTGAAGGTGGCGAGCCAACAGTTATCGCCAACGCGGAAGGCGCACGTACAACCCCATCGATCGTGGCTTTTGCTAAAAACGGCGAAGTCCTTGTTGGTGAGGTTGCCAAGCGTCAATCAGTGACAAACGTTGAACGCACAATCCGTTCCGTAAAGCGTCACATGGGTACTAACTGGACTATCGATATCGATGGCAAAAAGTACACATCACAAGAAATTTCAGCACGCGTTCTGCAAAAGCTAAAGCGCGATGCAGAAGCATATTTGGGTGAAACAGTTACGGACGCAGTAATTACCGTACCTGCTTACTTCAATGACGCGCAACGCCAAGCAACTAAAGAAGCTGGCGAAATCGCAGGTCTAAATGTTCTTCGTATCATCAACGAGCCAACTGCTGCAGCGCTCGCATACGGTCTTGATAAGGCCGACAAAGAACAAACAATTCTTGTATTCGACCTTGGTGGTGGAACATTTGACGTTTCACTTCTAGAAATCGGCGATGGTGTTGTTGAAGTTAAGGCAACTAATGGCGATAACAACCTTGGTGGAGATGACTGGGATCAAGCACTTGTTGATCACTTAGTACAAACTTTTGGTGCTGCAAACGGAATTGATTTAACTAAAGACAAGATGGCGATGCAACGTGTTCGTGAGGCTGCTGAAAAAGCAAAGATCGAATTATCGTCATCACAATCTGCATCAGTTAATTTGCCATACATCACAGTAGATGCTGAAAAGAATCCACTGTTCTTGGATGAAACAATTACGCGCGCGCAGTTCCAGCAGTTAACTTCTTCTCTGCTAGAGCGTTGCAAGAAGCCTTTCCAAGCAGTTCTAAAGGATGCTGGAATTCCAATTGCAAACATTCATTCAGTCGTACTAGTTGGTGGATCAACGCGTATGCCAGCAGTAGTTGAATTAGTAAAAGAACTTACTGGCGGCAAGGAGCCAAACAAGGGTGTTAACCCTGACGAAGTTGTTGCAGTCGGAGCATCGCTTCAAGCTGGTGTTTTAAAGGGTGAAGTTAAGGATGTATTGCTCCTAGACGTTACTCCGCTATCTCTTGGTATCGAAACCAAGGGTGGCGTGATGACACGTTTGATCGAGCGAAACACAACTATTCCTACAAAGCGCAGCGAAGTGTTTACAACTGCTGATGACAATCAGCCAGCTGTGCAGATTCAGGCATACCAAGGTGAGCGCGAAATGGCCGCTTACAACAAGAAGCTTGGAATGTTTGAACTAACAGGTCTTCCACCTGCACCACGTGGAGTTCCACAAATTGAAGTTACCTTTGATATTGATGCAAACGGAATCGTTCATGTATCTGCAAAGGATCTTGGAACAGGTAAAGAGCAGAGCATGACCATCACTGGTGGATCTGCATTATCTAAGGAAGAAATCGAGCGCATGATGGCCGATGCTGAATCACACGCTGAAGAAGATCGTCAGCGCAAGGAAGAAGCAGAGATCCGCAACGCCGGAGATTCACTTCTGTATTCAACTGAAAAGTTCATCAAGGACAATGAAGAAAAACTGTCACAAGGTGAAGCAGCTGAAAAGAAGACAGAAACAGAAGCCGCGCTTGCTGAACTTAAGACCGCACTTGGTGGTTCAAACTACGAGATGATCAAATCTGCAACTGAAAAGGTTGCAACTGTTAGCCAAGCATTAGGTGCAGCGTTGTATGCAGCCGGTGCAGCTGAAGGTGAAGCAGCACCTGCCGAAGATGGCGTTGAAGATGCAGAAGTCATCGAGGAAGACAGTAAGTGACCGAAAATACAACTGAAGAAGTTGTAGAAGATGTAGTGGTTGAACCGGGTCAGGAAACTGACCCGGTTGCAACACTTACTGCGGACTTACAACGCTTGCAGGCCGAGTATGCAAATTACCGAAAGCGCGTAGAACGCGATCGCGCAGTTGCACATGAAAGCGCAGTGGGCGCAGTCCTTACCGAACTACTCGCCCTGCTCGATGATGTTGATCGCGCAGAACAACATGGCGAGCTAACTGGCGGCTTTAAAGCGGTAGCAGATCAGCTAAATTCAATAACTTCACGCATTGGCCTAGAAAAGTACGGCACCGAAGGCGAAGCCTTTGATCCCCAGATCCACGAGGCACTTATGCATGATGAATCAGCAGAAGTTGCTGTTGCAACTGCATCAAAGATTTTGCAACCTGGTTACAAGTACAAAGAGCGCATTTTGCGCCCTGCGCGTGTAGCTGTAACAGATCCAGCAACAGGAGCGTAAATTAAATGGCGGCCAAAGATCTATATGAAAAGGACTTTTATAAAGTCCTTGGAGTAGATAAGAAGGCGCCCGCCGATGAAATCAAAAAGAAGTATCGCGCTATGGCGCGGGATCTGCACCCAGATAAAACAAAAGGTGATGTCGCAAAGGAAGAACAGTTCAAGGCGGTTTCTGAAGCCTATGAAATTTTGTCTGATCCTAAAAAGCGTGCTGAATACGATGAAGCGCGTTCCTTGTTTGCAAAAGGCGGTTTTCGTGCACCAACAGGTGGTGGTTTCCAAGGTGGAGATTTCGGTGACATCTTTGGTTCTGGAAACCCACAAGACATTTTTGCAAACCTGTTTGGTGGTGCTGGTGGACGTCGCGGACCGCGCAAGGGACAAGATTTACAAACCGAGGCAACAATTTCTTTCCGCGAATCAGTATTTGGAACAACCCTTGAACTGCGTTTAGGAATGGATCGTGGACAGTCACAAAACATTTCTGCGCGTGTGCCAGCAGGTGTTAACGATGGCGCAAAGATTCGCATGAAAGGTAAAGGATCACCCGGTGAAGCAGGACCAGGAGATTTGTTTATTCAATTACATGTTAAGCCGCACCCAATCTTTGGACGAAAAGGTGAAAACTTAACGCTGACTTTGCCCGTTACATTTACTGAAGCTGCTCTTGGCGCCGACATAAAAGTTCCGACATTGTCTGGTGATGATGTAACTGTTCGTATTGCACCAGGCACACCAACTGGACGCACTTTGCGCGTAAAGGGCCGCGGGGTCACTAAAGGCAGTACTACAGGCGACTTATTGGTAACAGTAGAAGTCCAAGTGCCACAACGTGTTGATGGAAAAGCACTTGAGGCGTTAAAGAAATTTGCTGAAGAAACTGCCACCGAAGATGTTCGCGTCGATTTTGTTAATAAGGCAAAAATATGAGCGATGTAGACAAGAACCAACCAGATGATGATGCTGGTGTTTATGTCATTTCAGTTGCCGCTGAAATTTCAGGAATGCATCCGCAAACGCTGCGTCAATACGACAAGTTAGGTTTAGTCTCACCATCTCGCACTGAAGGACGCAACCGTCGTTATTCACTGCGCGACATAGCATTGCTGCGGGCAGTTCAAAAGCTAGTTGGTGAAGGAATCAATCACGCCGGTATCAAGCGAATTATCGAACTGGAATCTGCGATGGCCAACATGGCAGTAGAAGTTGCTCAACTTCGAATCGAAGTAAATGCGTTGTTAGAACAAAACCCACCAAAAGGTTTGGCTACCCGAAGCAAGAGCGAAGTAATTATTTACAAAGAAGATAAGTAATTACAAGAAGTTAATTCGGCCCGACCATTTACCCAGGGTTGGTTCTACCGGAGATTTCAAAATCTTTTCAATAACCGTTGCATAGACATCACGGAAATCTGTAGTCACCGCTAAATCATCCTTATACAAATTCTTTAGTGATGGCTGTTCTCCGTAGAAACCGCCCTTGACTGAATTTCCAATCAAAAACATTGGTCCTGATGTGCCGTGATCTGTTCCTTGCGATCCATTACCTACAACGCGACGACCAAATTCGCTATAAATCATGATCGTTACATCATTGCTACGGGTGGTTGTCTTTAACTGACCCATAAAACGTGTCAAAGAATCAGAAACAACGCCAAGCAGTTCCGCTTGTGCATTTGCTTCATTAGCGTGGGTATCAAAGCCACCTAAAGAAACCGACCACACCTTTGTTGGCGATCCTGCAGCAATTAACTTTGCAACCACATCTAGCTGTTGGGCCAAATTACTATCTCCGCCAGCGTTTCCACCATTAGTTGTTGGCAGATCTGGATCAACAGGTGCGGGGGCTCTTAGTACCGGCTGCACATTGGTTGAAACGCTAAACAAATTGCGCATTGAAGTTGCAGCAGCTGCCATCAACTTTGAATCCTTATTTGAAGTCTTTGATAGCTGCATGCATTGATTAGCAAAAGCTCCCTTGGGAATAACTAATCCGCCGAGTGGCAATGCCGAACCGCTGCGCTTGGCACCAGCCAGCATCGGAGGCAAAACAGAACCTAAAGAGATTGCAAGCATGGGATCAGAACTTTGTGTATCAACCCAGCGACCTAGCCAGCCAGTGTTGATGTGTTTTGCAGGTGATGCGGTTTGCCACTTTGCCATTGATGAAAAGTGCGAACGATCAGGATTTGGATAACCAACACCGCGAACAATTGCAACCTTCTTTTGATCCCACAAACTCTTTAAACCCTTCATCGCAGGATTTAATGCAAGTTCTGCATCAAGTGGCAATACCTTGTCTGCAGAGTATGAAATCTCGGGGCGTAAAGAGTAATAAATCGGATCTGTATATGGAACAACAGTATTTAAACCATCATTACCACCATACAAAGTTACAACCACAAGAATTGGAGTATTTGCAGGTAGTGGACGATCGATAGCAGCTTGCGCAATTTGATCAATGCTAAGTAGCGGAGCTGCAGCACCAACTGCAACAGCGCCAGAAGTCAGCTTTAAAAACTTTCTACGAGTGACGGTATCCATGGTTGTCTCCTATGCACTCACTATGTATTCAGGACTACACAAAGCCAACAAGGCAAATTGTGCTGGATCTGCTTGGGCGCCACGCAAAGCAGCTTTTGTTCGTGGACTCCATTCAGGAACACCTAGCCAATCCGCGCTCTGGATCATGCGTTGAGCAGGTGTTAGCGATTTCAAAACTCGTAGATCACTTTGCTTAACTAACCATGTTGCAAAAGAGAGTCGATACTGCGCAGTTGCTGACGATAACCAGGCTTCACCAGCGGGCCAACCGCCCACATTTGGCGGTGAAAACGGTACCTGGCCAAGCTTTTCTAAGAAGTTAATCATCTGTGCAGGTGTCTTTAATGCAGATGGTGTTAGTTCCAAAGCGCGGCAAGCAGAAATAAACCATTCAACAGGTGATTTAACCATCGCATACTTTTCATCACGCATTGCAGCATCGCGAGCCATTGCAGTAACCGCTGCAGAAATATCACGATTATTAAATGCGCTCTTTGCAACAAAGTTCGTCGGCATATCTTCTGTGCTTGACATAAATCGGTACCATAAACGTTCAGCAATAAATTGAGCGCTGTCATCGCGTGCAACTAAGAAATCTGCCAAAGAGTCTCCAGTAAAGACTTCTGTAGTTCCAAGCAAAGTAACTGGATTCTTGTCACGACGGTTTTGATTTATTGTGACATTTCCATTGCTGCGAACAACTTGATAACCAGTTAAGACCCGAGAAATACTTTTAACATCATCTTCGGTATAACGACCGACACCTAAAGTAAATAACTCCATTAATTCGCGACCCAAGTTTTCATTAGGTGCTTTAACCGTATTGTCCTGTCCATCCAACCAAAACTGCAACGCACCATCATTAACCATAGCCCGAGTCATATCTTTGAAATTTCCAAGGCAGTAAGTGCGTAAAGTTTTATTCTGCTTAAACATTGGTAGCGGATAATTCAATTTATCAACTGATGTTGCCCAGTGACCATGCCAGAACCAGGTCATTTTCTCGGTTAAACCGTTATCGGCCAATGCCATGCGATCTAGCCACCACACAAGCATTTGCTGTGTTTGATAACGCATTGCGATTGCGAAAGGAACAACCTCTTTTGTATTTGGCTTAGGTCGTGGACCTAAATCAGTTATCTCTGGTTCCACAACTTTTGCTAATCCTGCATCAACAGCTGGAACCGTTAACAACTTTGTTCGGGTTGCCTCAACACCATCTGTTAAAGCTTGCGCATATTCACCAGGGCGCGGCCCAAAACCAAAGCGGTGGAATAACCGCGAGATTTCTAGGTTCTGAGAGTTCATGCGATGAGGGTAAACCCGTATTTCACCCGCGGTACAGTTTCCCTATGAATTCACGCGAAACACTCAGAGAACAGATCCTTACTAAAGCAGTCGTACACGGCAAGGTCATTCTTTCTAGCGGTAAAGAAGCTGATTACTACGTAGATCTGCGCCGCGTGACGCTTGATTCAGTTGCTGCTCCACTGGTTGGCCAAGTGATGTTGGAGTTAACTAAAGATCTTGATTACGAAGCAGTTGGCGGATTAACACTAGGTGCCGACCCAGTTGCAACCGCGATGATGCACGTTGCCGCAAGTCAAGGAAAGAAGATTGATTCATTTGTTGTTCGCAAAGCAGAAAAAGCACACGGTTTACAACGTCGCATCGAAGGCCCAGATGTAAAGGGCAAGCGCGTGTTAGCAGTTGAAGATACTTCAACAACAGGCGATTCAGTTCTTACCGCGGTTGAAGCACTTGTTGAAGCCGGGGCAATTGTTGTTGGTGTTGCAGTAATTGTGGAACGCGGCGCAGAACCAAAAATCAAAGAGGCAGGGTATGAATACCGCGCCGCTTATCAGTTATCTGATTTAGGCTTGTAATGCTTTGATTGGCGCTCTTTAAATATTTCAAGAGCCAACGGAATCAAACTTCCGGCAACAATTAATCCAACAATTAACATCAATAAATAATGCCCTTGTTCTTCAAAGACATCACCTAAGAAGTAACCAATTCCCATTGCAACCTGGGTCCAAATAATCGCACCAATTGCGTTCCAAGTTGAAAATAATCTACGCTCTAAATTAGCAACACCGCACACTGGGTTAATCAAAGTACGAGCAAATGGAATAAAGCGACCAAAAACCAGAGCCTTACGTGGTCCGTATGTGGCCAAATACTTTTCAACCTTATGAACCATCTTCTGATTAAAGAAGCGACTTTCTGGTCGATCAAAAAATGGCCGTCCAAACTTTTTTCCAAACCAATAACCAACTTCGCCGCCAACGATGGCTGCAATTGGTGCCAAGGTAAACAAAAGCGGTGTTGAAAGCTTTGCATCCCCCAACGCTGCAGCCCCTGATCCAGATGCTGCGATACCGGCTAAGAAAACAACTTCGCCGCCCGGGAAAACCAAACCAATAAGCAGGCCGGTCTCCATAAAAATGATTCCAAGGACGCCAATTAAGCCCAGCGTTGAGACAACGGAGTTGGCATCCAAGAGGTTCATACGGTCAGGCTATCCCACGCTCAGGCTGTGCCCGAGTTACCAAATCGTTGTAGTTATACATACCTTTTACATGCCCTCTACCTTGCCCCTGACAAGGGCTAATACGAGAATTGCCCCACCACGGGACGCGGGTTTCAGATGGAACCCGGACCGCTGACCCCTTAAGGATAAAAATGAAAAGAAAAGGTCTTCTTGCAGTAACTGCTGCAGCTGCTCTTTCTCTTGTAGCTTCACTTGTAACAACAACTTCAGCAACAGCTGCAGTTAACTGTGATCCATTCACAGGCTACAAGGGACTAAAGGGCAAGACAGTAACAATCTTTACTTCAATTCTTGAACCAGAATTAACAACACTTCAGTCAGCATGGAAAGATTTCACAACATGCACAGGTGTAAAGATCAAGATCGAAGGATCAAACCAGTTCGAAGCATTGCTACCAGTTCGCGTAAAGGGTAACAACGCACCAGATCTAGCTTTCATCCCACAGCCAGGACTTCTTGCAAAGCTTGTTGAAACAGGCAAAGTAAAGACAGCTCCACGCGCTGTTGTAGCAAACGTTGACAAGTTCTGGTCTAAGTCATGGAAGGCATACGGAACCGTAAAGGGTAAGTTCTATGCTGCACCATTCGGATCAAACATGAAGTCACTTGTTTGGTACTCACCAAAGCAATTTAAGGCAGCTGGTTACACAGTTCCTACAACATGGGATCAAATGATTGCACTTGCAGACAAGATGGCAGCAGATGGCAAGACAGCATTCTGCGGTGGTCTAGGTTCTGGTGGAGCAACAGGATGGCCTGCAACTGACTGGGTAGAGCAGATTGTTCTACGCGATCATGGTTCAACTGTTTACAACAACTGGGTAAGCCACAAGATTAAGTTCTCAGATCCACGCATCGTTTCATCAATGGAGAAGGTTGCATCATGGATGCAGAATCCAAAGTGGGTCGGTAACGTTAAGGGAATTGCAACAACAACATTCCAGGATGCAGGTAAGGATATTCCTGGCGGTAAGGGTTGCATGATGCTTCAGCAGGCTTCTTTCTACGGAAACATCATTGCTGAATCAGGCGCAACAATCTCACCAACAGGTGATGCATTTGCGTTCTACCTACCAGCTACAAATTCAAAGGTAACTGTTCCTGTTGTTGGTGGTGGAGAGTTCACAGCAGCTTTCTCATCACGTCCAGAAGTACAGGCAGTACAGGCTTACCTTTCATCAGCAACATTTGCTACATCACGCGTACAGCTTGATAACTGGATCTCTGCAAACAGCGGTGTACCTCTAGCTGCTTACAAGAACCAGGTAGACAAGTTGTCAGCAACATACCTAGCAAATCCAAAGTCAACATTTGGATTCGACGCATCTGACTTAATGCCAGCTGCTGTCGGTGCAGGTTCAATGTGGCGTGAATTCACTGCATGGTTCGGTGAAGGCAAGTCAATTGCTGATGTTGTAAAGGCAATCGACGCTTCATGGCCTAAGAGCTAATAAGCGCAACTAGGTAATAACGGAGGAGGTCACCTTTACGGGTGGCCTCCTCCGCACTTACACTTCCAAACAATTCAAATAAGTAGAAAGGTGAACGAAGAAGATGTCACAGTTCCTGACAGACAATGTTCCTAAGTTCACCTCTGTCTTTACTGCAATCGGTGCCTTCTTTGTGGTGCTTGCAGTGCTCTTCGCAATTGCCGGTCGTGCAAATGGTAAAAAAGCTCGTCCTATCGCCTTAGTTGTTTTATTGGGACCCGCACTTGTTTTACTTCTTGCTGGACTTGTAATTCCAGGTATCCGAACAATTCTTTTTAGTTTTATGAACCCAGATTCAAATGAATTTATTGGGTTAGGTAATTACCAATGGATGCTCGAAGATCCAAACATTAAAGTCATTATGGTCAACACCGTTTTATGGATCTTGGTTGTTCCTTTGTTTACCGCAGCTCTTGGTCTACTACTTGCAATCATGCTTGATCGAATTAAGCATGAATCCATACCGAAATCATTGCTTTTTATGCCGATGGCGATCTCATTTGTGGGCGCATCAATCATCTTCAAGTTCGTTTACGAATTTAATGAGCCAGGTGATGTGCAAATCGGTTTACTAAGCGCGATAGTTCAATTCTTCGGAATGACGCCAAGTGATTGGATGCTTTCAAAGCCACTTAATACTTTCTTGTTAATGATCATTTATGTCTGGACTCAAATGGGATTCGGAATGGTGATCTTGTCAGCAGCAATTAAAGGTGTACCGGCAGATATCGTCGAAGCATCTGCACTCGATGGCGCACATGGGTGGCGTTTATTCCGCAACATCACTTTTCCAATGGTTAAAGGAACTTTCATCGTGGTTCTTGCAACCGGTGTTGTTGGCGCGCTTAAGGTTTTCGACATTGTTCGCACGATGACCGGTGGAAATTTCAGTACCAACGTGCTTGCAAACGAAATGTATTCACAAACATTTGTTCAATTTGATCAAGGTAAAGGTTCAGCGCTAGCTGTAGTTCTTTTCGTCTTGGTGACACCAATTCTGATCTACAACATTCAATCATTGCGAAAGGAGCGTGCACACAATTGAGTAAAAAACTCGCAGAGCACAATCCTGGTCGCAAGATTTTCTCAAGCAAGATCGCAACGACAGTTGTTTGGGTTATAACCATTATTTGGACTGTTCCGACCCTTGGTTTGCTGGTTACCTCCTTCAAGACCAATGAAAAGATTCTGAATGAAGCTTGGTGGACATCACTGCTCAACCCGGACTTCACTCTTGAAAACTACAAAGGTGTCTTCTTGGGTGATGGAACTGCCTCGCTAAGTACAGGTGTACTTCCTTACTTCATCAACTCAATTGTTATCACTTTGCCTGCAACAATCTTCCCGATTGTTATCGCAACGATGGCTGCCTACGCCTTGGCGTGGATTCGCTTCCGCGGCAGCAACTTCCTGTTTTTCTCTATTTTTGCTCTGCAAATCGTGCCTTTACAGATGTCATTAGTTCCATTGCTTTTGCTATTCACGGGCGGTGCGCACATTGGTTCAGTACAGATCTTCCCAGCGCTAGGTATCGCCGGAGATTTCGCAGGTATTTGGTTGCCTCACACAATGTTTGCTCTGCCACTTGCTATCTACTTATTGCACAACTTTATTTCTAACTTGCCACGAGATTTAATGGAAGCTGCCCACGTTGATGGCGCAAACCATTTCACTATTTTCCGCCGCATCGTTTTGCCGCTATCAATTCCTGGAATCGCATCAATTGCAATCTTCCAGTTCTTGTGGGTATGGAACGACTTACTTGTTGCACTTACTTTTGCATCAGGTACCGAAGAAGTTGCACCAATTAACAGCAAGTTGGCATCACTAGTTGGTCAATACGGGTCTGGTTACACGCAACTATCTGCGGGTGCCTTTATCACTATTGCGATTCCGCTAATCGTCTTCTTCTCATTGCAGCGTTACTTCGTCCGCGGACTTCTTGCGGGCAGCGTTAAATAGCCTGCCCGTTGTTTTTAATCTGTTCGCGGTACCAATAACCAGAATCTTTGATGATTCGCTTTTGCGTTTCAAAATCAACATGGACAATTCCAAAACGCTTGTCATAACCAAGTGCCCATTCGAAGTTATCCATTAACGACCATTGGTAATAACCCTTAACCGGTGAGCCTTGTGCAATCGCATTAGAAACAGCTTTCAAATGTGTTTGTAAGTAATCGATACGACGTTGATCTGCAACACGACCAGAAGCATCTGGACCTTCATCGTAGGCAACACCATTTTCAGTAATAAACAACGGTGGCAATTTGTCGCGATGCTCTTTGTGCCAACGCACCAGCAGATTTTCAAGTCCACCAGGTGTTAGCGGCCAACCCATATCGGTTAACGGACCACGTGGTGTCTCATCGATATCTAAATCAAAAAGCCCTGAAATAGAGTGCCATTCAGGCTTGCCACCCAAGGATTTACCGATGCGATTATCAAAATAGTAGTTAATTCCGATGAAATCATTTTTAACTTGTGCTGCCTGCATATCGCCATCTTTGATGACTGATGTCAGCTCATCACCGTACGAATCAATCAAAATTTGTGGATAGGTGCCATACATAATCGCATCCATCCAGAAACGGTTTTGATGCGCATCTCCAATTGCTGCCGCATGAGCTTGGGCAGGATCGTTGATGTCATCTGGAACATGGTTAGCTTGATTCAAAACAGGTCCAGTCAAAATGTCGCTGCGTACCGCGCGCATTGCGTTAGTCGATGCAGCATGTGTCAGCACTGTGTGGTGAGCCGCAGCAAAGGATGCGCGACGATCCAAGATTCCTGGTGCATGGATTCCGATTCCATGACCTAACCACGCAACCACCCATGGTTCATTGATCGGTGAAAACTTCTTAACACGATCGCCAAAACGTTCTACAACCGCCGTTGAATAATCCGCAAAGTAATTGACGATATCGCGGTTTACCCAACCACCTTTATCTTGCAAAGCTTGTGGCAAATCCCAGTGATACAAAGTTGCTAGCGGTTCGATACCGGCTTCAAGCAAGCCATCAATTAAGCAATCGTAAAAATCAAAACCACGTTCTTCGCGGACGCCATCACCCTTTGGAAACATACGTGACCAAGCAAAAGAAAAACGGTATCCCTGCAGGCCAAGCTCTTTCATGATTGCAATATCTTCTGGGTAACGGTGATAGTGATCATTAGCCACATCACCGGTGTCACCCTTTGCTACCTTGCCCGGAGTTTTACAAAATGTGTCCCAAATCGATGGACCACGTCCATCAACATTGGCTGCACCTTCAATTTGATATGAAGATGTTGCAGCACCCCAGATGAAATCCTTTGGAAAATTAGCCATGCGATAAGCCTATGGGCAACGTGGGAATATGTCAGTAAACTCCCGAAATGAGCCAATTACGCCGGTATTCGCGTGCCCGCATAGCAATTACCACCGCCTTCGTTATCAATGGAGCAACAGTTGGTGCTTTTTACGCACGTGTTCCTGACTTCAAAAAACAATTAGATATCTCAAACAGCGCATTAGGTGTGGCGTTGTTATGTATCGCAGTTGGCGTATTAATTGGGTTGGGTTTTTCTGGCAGGCAATCAGCTAAGCGCGGCAGCGCACCAGTTACTTATTATGCAACATATGCATTAGGGCTTTCGCTGTTGTTAGTTGGACCAGTTTTAAACTATGCCGCTCTTTGTTTAACCTTTATTGTCTTTGGCGCATGTTTATCTACACAAGATGTTGCCATGAATTCGCACGCCATTGTTTTAGAGCATGAAGCAGATAAGCGATACATGAGTACCTTCCATGCCACTTTTTCCATGGGCGCACTAGCTGGTGGTGTAATTGGCGGCATCTTCGCACAGCAAAAGATTTCAATTATGGCCCAATGTGTAACTCTCTCAATTCTAATTCTTCTTGCAAACTTTTCTGTTCGCTCAATGTTCCTGCCGGCAGATTTAGATAAGCATGCTGTTGAAGGTAAGAAGGAAATTAAGAAACCAAAGATCTTCTTAATTGTTGGTTTGCTCGGAACATGTGCAGCAATTGGCGAAGGCTCTGCTGGTGACTGGGGCGCAATCCTTGCTCGCGATACCTTTGATGCAACTCCATTTATTTCTACCTTGCCATACATTTGTTTCTCCGCAGCAATGGTGATCGGTCGTTTATTTGGCGATCGCGCTGCGAGCAAGTACGGCCCAATGAACTTAATTGTTGGTGGCGGATTAATCGCAGGTATTGGTTTAGGTGGCGGATTATTAGTTGGTGGAATCGGCGGAGTTATCTTCGGTTGGCTTGCAGCTGGAATCGGATTATCAATCGTGATTCCAATGTTGTTTAGTCAAGCTGGCGAAATTGCCAAGACCAGATTTGAAGGCCAGTTCGCCCCATCTGAAGGCGTCGCCATGGTTTCAGGCATCGCATACTTCGGCTTCCTGGTCGGCCCGCCAACCCTGGGCTTCCTGGGTGATGCCATCGGCCTTCGCTGGGCGATGCTGGTTCCAGCGGTCCTGGCCCTGATTATGGCCCTGGGTTCTCGCCCCGTTTTAACGCGTAATAGATAAGTGTAATTTGCCCTAAACGGGGCTTCCTGACTTACACTTCGTCAGTCTTGCGCCTCCACTGGGCGCTTCTAACTCCAACGGAGGAGAACCTATGCGTGCTTTGAGCACCGTATCACCGGTCACTGTTACTGGATCCAACTTAACCCTGGTCTATGTCGTTCTAGGAATTTCCCTAGCCGCGCTCGCAATCGCCTACGGCCTACGCGCCCAAGTTTTGGCAGCTAGTGATGGCACGCCAAAGATGCGCGAAATTGCCGAAGCGATTCAGGAAGGTGCAGCTGCGTTCTTAGCTCGCCAGTTCCGCACCTTGTCATTCTTTGTTGTAATCGTATTTTTCCTTTTGTTCGCACTTCCTGGTGATGCTGAAATTCGCATCGGCCGCTCAATCTTCTTCTTACTCGGTGCAGCATTTTCTGCATTGGTTGGATACAACGGCATGTGGCTTGCAGTTCGCGCAAATGTTCGCGTTGCAGATGCAGCTCGTAACAAGGATGGCGAAAAGGCAGTACAGATCGCATTTCGTACAGGTGGTGTCGTTGGTATGACAACTGTTGGTTTGGGCCTAATCGGCGCATCCCTTGTTGTAATCATCTATCGCGAAAACGCACCAGCAGTTCTTGAAGGCTTTGGTTTCGGCGCAGCGATGCTCGCAATGTTCATGCGCGTCGGTGGCGGAATCTTTACTAAGGCAGCAGATGTCGGAGCTGACCTTGTTGGTAAAGTTGAAAAGCACATTCCAGAAGATGACCCACGCAACGCAGCAACAATTGCAGACAACGTAGGAGACAACGTTGGTGACTGTGCTGGTATGGCTGCAGACTTGTTCGAATCTTATGCAGTAACACTTGTTGCAGCATTGATCCTTGGTAAGGCTGCATTTGGTGATGCAGGTCTTGTTTACCCATTGATCGTTCCAGCAATCGGAACAGTTACAGCTGTTATCGGAATCTTCCTAACCAAATTGCGCAGCACTGATAAGTCAGCAATGACAGCGATTAACCGCTCATTCTTCTTGTCAGCGATTATTTCTGCAGGTCTAACTGCGCTTGCAACATTTACTTACCTACCATCTGACTTCAAGTTGATGACAGGTCTTTCAGCCGAAGCAGTTGCAGCAGCGGGAGATACCAACCCACGCGTTCTTGCACTTGGCGCAGTATTGATCGGTATCGCATTAGCTGCAGCAATTCAGATACTTACCGGCTACTTTACTGAGACCGGAAAGCGTCCAGTAAATGATGTCGCAGCCTCATCTGAAACAGGTGCAGCAACGGTAATTTTGGCTGGTATCTCAGTTGGTTTTGAATCAGCGGTTTATTCAGCACTGCTAATCGCAGGTGCAGTATTCGGTGCCTTCTTGCTCGGTGGTGGAAGCATTGTTCTTTCTCTCCTTGCAATTGCACTAGCTGGAACAGGTTTGCTAACAACTGTTGGTGTAATCGTTGCGATGGATACATTCGGTCCGATTTCAGATAACGCACAAGGCGTTGCTGAAATGTCAGGCGATGTTGATGGCGAAGGCGCAGAGATCCTTACAAGCCTTGACGCAGTTGGTAACACAACTAAGGCGATCACTAAGGGAATTGCAATCGCAACCGCAGTACTTGCAGCAACCGCGTTGTTCGGTGCATTCACCGATGCAATCAAGACCGCAGTTATCGATGCAGGTAAGACTGCAGCAGAAGTTGGCTTGCAGTTCCAAGGAGTTCTAGATGTTGCAGATCCTCGTAACTTGGTTGGTTTGATTATCGGAGCAGCAGTTGTGTTCTTGTTCTCAGGTCTTGCAGTGAACGCGGTATCACGCGCAGCTGGCGCAGTTGTTGTCGAAGTTCGCGAACAATTCCGCTTACACCCAGGAATCATGAAGGGAACAGAGAAGCCAGATTACGCACGCGTAGTTGATATCTGTACTCGTGATTCACTACGTGAACTTGTTACACCAGGATTGCTCGCTGTTATGGCACCAATCGCCGTTGGTTTCGGTCTTGGAGTTGGCGCACTTGGTGCCTACCTTGCCGGTGCAATTGGTACCGGAACTTTGATGGCGGTATTCCTTTCTAACTCAGGTGGAGCTTGGGATAACGCTAAGAAGATGGTTGAAGATGGTCACCATGGTGGAAAGAACTCTGATGCACACGCAGCAACAATCGTTGGCGACACAGTTGGAGATCCATTCAAGGACACAGCAGGTCCTGCAATTAACCCACTTATCAAGGTTATGAACCTTGTAGCGCTGTTAATTACACCTGCAATCGTTGCTTTGGCACTTGGCGATGGAGGAACAACAAGCACACTGATTTCACTGGGAGCAGTCGCAGTAATCATTGGTGCGCTTATTCGTAACCGTCGTCAAGCAACATCTATTAGCGTCTAAGTAGAAGAACTTCCCCTTCTCTATGGCAAAGGCTAAGACCAACCTAATTAAGCTTGTGATTGTTGAATCACCAGCTAAGGCTCGAAAAATTGGTGGGTACCTCGGCGACGGTTATGTCGTCGAGGCATCTGTCGGTCATATCCGCGATTTGCCACAACGCGCAGCAGATATTCCAAAGGAATTTAAAAAGATCGCCTGGGCTAAAGAAGGCGTAGATATTGAAAATGAGTTCGCACCCTTATATGTCATAAATCCTGACAAAAAAGCAAAGGTTGCAGAGCTCAAAGAGTTAATGAAAAATGCCGAAGAATTAATTCTGGCAACGGACGAAGACCGCGAAGGTGAAGCAATTGCTTGGCACCTAGTTGAAGTTCTGCAACCAAAGATTCCAATCAAGCGCATGGTCTTTAATGAAATCACTAAAGAAGCAATTCAAGCAGCAGTAGAAGACACTCGCGATCTTGATTATCACTTGATCGATGCGCAAGAAACTCGTCGCGTTCTGGATCGCCTTTACGGCTACCGACTTTCACCAGTGTTGTGGAAGAAAGTCATGCCACGTATTTCTGCTGGCCGCGTGCAATCAGTTGCTACACGATTAATTGTTGAAAAAGAACGCGAACGCATGGCCTTTATTTCTAGTGCTTGGTGGGACTTGGCCGCAGTTACAGCCCTTGGTTTCAACGCACGTTTGCTAGAAGTAGATGGCAAGAAAGTTGCAGCAACTTCAGATTTTGGCGCAGATGGCGCAGTCAAAGAAAAATCACTTGCCAATATTCTTTTACTAGATGAAGCAGGGGCAAGAGGCTTAGTTGGTAGCCTGAAAGCCAGCGATTTAACCGTTAAATCAATGGAAGAAAGCCCACGCACTGAACGACCAAAGCCACCTTTTACAACATCGACAATGCAACAAGATGCAGGTAGCCGACTTGGTTGGGGCGCACAAATCACAATGCGCGTTGCACAACGTTTGTACGAAAACGGTTACATCACCTACATGCGTACCGACAGCATTAACTTGTCACAACAAGCAATCACCGCAGCACGCAACGCTGCTAAAGCTCTATACGGAGCAGATCATGTTGCAGATGCACCACGTGTGTATCAAGGAAAATCTAAGAACGCACAAGAAGCCCACGAAGCGATTCGCCCAGCTGGAGACATCTTTAAGACTCCAGGTGAATTAGCACCCGAACTTTCACGTGATGAATTTGCTCTGTATGACTTAATCTGGAAGCGCACTGTTGCTTCCCAAATGGCAGATGCTAAAAAGATGCAGATGCGTGTTGATTTTGACGCAACAACAAATGATGGCAAGAAAACAATCTTCCGCGCAAACGGTTCAGTTATTACTTTCCCGGGTTTCCTTGCTGCCTACGATGACGTTGTAAGCGATGAAAATAAAGATGAAGAATCAGAAGACAAGCGCTTACCTGCGATGACCGTTGGTCAATCAGTAAAAGTCAACGAATACACCTGCGAAGGTCACGAAACCAAGCCACCTGCCCGTTACACCGAACCAACCCTGGTTAAAAAACTAGAAGAACTAGGTATTGGTCGGCCTTCAACTTTTGCATCCATCATTCAAACAATTCAGGATCGCGGATATGTATACAAGCGTGGCCGTGCATTGGTTCCAACTTTCCTTGCCTTCTCTGTTACTGGATTACTTGAAACTCACTTTACAAAGTTGGTTGATTACGAATTCACCGCCAGCATGGAAGAAGATCTAGACAAGATCGCAGCCGGTGAAGCTGGCCGCGTTGATTGGCTTACCGACTTCTTCTACGGTGTAGATGGCCAGCCTGGCCTTAATGAATTATCAGCAGATTTAGGCGTTATTGACGCTCGCGCGACTAACACCATGAACCTGTCCCCCGAAATCGAAATTCGCGTTGGTCGCTACGGTGCTTATCTGCAAGAAAACAAAGAGGGCGAAGAGCGCAAACTTGCAAACATTCCAGAAAACTTAGCACCGGATGAATTAACTCTTGCTAAAGCAATTGAATTATTAGCAGCCCCTTCTGGTGAGCGCGAACTTGGTATTGATCCAGTTACTAATTTGCCGATCATTGCAAAGTCAGGACGCTTTGGTCCTTACATCACCGAAGTTTTGCCAGAAGTACCAGTCGAATTAACTGCGTCTGGAAAGAAGAAAAGGAAGAAAGCCGATGCACCTAAAGCTAAGACAGCGTCGCTTCTTTCAACAATGACTTTAGATACCGTTACTTATGAAGATGCGTTGCAACTGCTTTCACTGCCCCGCACATTAGGTACAAACAGCGCCGGTGATGACATCACTGTGCAAAATGGTCGCTACGGTCCATACCTAAAAGCCGGCACAGATTCACGCACACTGACATCTGAAGAACAATTGTTCACAATGACTTTAGATGAAGCACTTGAAATTTATTCAAAGCCAAAGGAACGCCGCCGCGGTGTCGCAAAGCCACCGGTCAAAGAACTTGGCATGGATCCTGAAACACAAAAGCCTTTGATCATTAAAGATGGTCGCTTTGGTATGTATGTCACTGATGGCGAAACAAATGCAACGCTTCGCCGTGGTGATACCGCAGAAGGTATGACACTAGAACGCGGACTTGAATTATTGGCAGGACGCCGTGCATGGGAAGCAGAAAACGGCCCATCACCAAAGAAGTCACGCAAAAAGGCGGCAGCAAAACCTAAGAAGGGCGACACCGCTCCAACCCTTACAAAAAATGTTGTTAAGAAAGCTGCAACCAAGAAAGCTGCAAAGAAAGCAGCAACTGGCAAAGCTAAGAAAGCCGCTGCGAAGGAATAGGTTGATGCAATGAAAAAGACTCGTTTATACATGTTTCTATTTTCATTTTTCTTGATGGCTGTTTCTGCCATCGGAATTGCACTTCTCGCAGCTCGCTAATAAAGATTCAATTAGCTAACGATATTGCGCCGCTGTGCTTCTTTGATCGCACCCCTACGACCAGTAACCTGCAAAATTTGGTAGATGCGCATTGTTTCTTGACGCACAGTTGATTCGCTAAAACCAAGATCTTTTGCAATCTGTGGATTTGTGTAACTCTGCGCCATTAAATCCAAAATTCGCATTTGACGAGGAGATAAGAACTCACCGTTTGCACCTTCATTACCTCGAACAACTTGCGCAAAACGACCATGGCTAACACGCGAAAGATACAAGCCCACCATTCCGCCGATGGCTGCAACAAATGAGACTAGTTCAGGTGTTGGACGAACTTGTAGGCGAGACATGATTCCTAGTGCACCCGCGGGCGCTCCAAATATATCTACTGAAATTGCAATAAAGGTTTTTGAATCATGGTTACCTGGATACTGGGCAAGCTCTGGGTAATCTCGTTCCCAATCTTCATGATCTGCAATCCAAACAAGTTGATCATTTCGAATCGCATCACAAATAGGGAGTTTTTCACTGAGTGGAAACTCTTTCCAGCCATCCATTTGCTCCTCTGAATATCCAAAGGAGTCAATAGGTCGAACCATTCCATCAGGATGTAATTGCGAAAGAAAAATTTGATTTGCGCCAAGTGGTGTAAGAGTCTTCAAAACAAGGTATTGGGAAAGTAGCGAGGGCGTAACCTCTTGGCGAGCTAGATACAAACTCAGATCAGAGACTGAGTCCATAAGGGATGTAGCATCTGCTGTATTAGGCATTTCACCCTCCTTTCTACTTTTTTACCAACTAATAAGCGGTGGGCCTGCGAATAGGCCATGACTGGACCGATAGTTCAAATATGACCTAATTATGCCCGCATTCTGACCGATTTTATCACCCCATCACCTCGCCCTTAATTGAGACTTTACGCAGGCGAAAGGAGCGTGCTCCTGAGCAAAAGGGTGATTTTGGGCGTCTGTCCAAAGCTGATGGAGTTTTAGGGCGGTTCATAAATTGGCATCTTTACTGAAGAAAATTACGAGTCTGGTCTCAGCTTCGGCCCTATCGTTGGGTCTACTTGCTGCCATTCCACTGACCTTCTCGCTTCCAACGGCAGCAAATGCAGTTGCCCTTCCAGCTTGTGTGGACTCCGGATACACAAAAGCAAGCACCAACATAACGATCACCCCCAGCCATGGAAAAGTTATGTACATCGATACAGGTGTTTCGCCACGAATTGATGCCGCATACGTTGGCTACAGAATCACTAATAACACAGGTAGCGCCCTAAGTGGATATTGGGTTTCGCTTACCAATTTTAGAGGCAACGTAGTTTCCCTAGCCAACAGTGCAGACGCCAACCAACAATTGATCGACAACTCATCACCTCTTCCAGATGTAGCAAATGGAGCTACAAGAACCGTTTACTTTTTAGTTAAGGCAAATACATCAACAAAGTCATTACAGACACACACGGTATCAATTTATGCCGGTCGTCCAGATGCGGTCAGTGCAGCAGCTTTATCTCAATGTGACTTTGCATTTACTAAAGTTGCAGAAACCATTAAAGCGGCAGCAAACAAAGTTACCGCAGTAACTGTTGATGCCTCCACTCCAAGTATCGGTTCTCTTGTGACTGTAACGGTTACAGGTGCAGCCGGTGTGATTGGTGCAGGCAGTGCCGACGTGGGAAAAATTCTTTGGTTTTCACCTGCGGCATTTTCAACATTTCCAACTACTTCTTTGCGTTTGGAATCTGTAAAACTAAAGATTGCAAACAACAATCAAATAGCAGCAAACGGAAATAACAAAGTTTGGATTTATGATGAACGTTTGCTAGTAACTCCATCAATCACACCAAGCAGCGACACATCATTTACTGGTGAAGAAACAACGGCGGACGCTCTCGACTCAAAGAGATTTTATGAAAATGTCTATAAATTCCGTGTAATTTCACGTGCTGCCACATCTACAACAATCAATCCAATCGCCCAGATTTCAAGCGGTACGCAGATTAAACATACAGATGTTAATGGCAGCAGCTCTGGAACCATCAACACAACAGCGGCGCCAATCACCTTGAGCGTTTCTAAGTCGGCGACAATCCCAAATCCTGTTGTGACCGAAACTATTAGCGATATTGTTTATTCAAGAATTAATTACACCGTAACCGTCACAAACTCATCTGGTACCGGTCGAGTGGATCAAATTGTTGATACACCGGGATCTGGGGTTTTATTCAAAACAGGTTCAGCAAAGATCGGCTCCACGGTGATTCCTGATCCGGTAAAGCTTTCAACTGAAAGTTCAATGAATCCCCAGCCGCTTCACTTTATTGGACCGTTCACTGTAGCTAATGGCTCACCCTTGTCTTTGACATATACGATGTTGGTACCACAGACAAACTCCACAACATTCACAAATACAGCAGTTGCTTACACCGGTTCGCAAATTATTGGTGCTTCCTCATCAGCTATTTCAGGCGCAACCGTAACTAATAATGGCTCAGGTGTGCCAACAACAACAGTAACAACTACAACAACCCTGAACCCTGTAGCGGTTACTTTTAGTGCAACAGCCATTGGAACAACGACCGCTGTCCTAAACGGAACTGTGGACGGAAATGGTCAAACGCCGACCTATCAATTTGAGTGGGCTACTAATTCATCTTTAGCCGGATATACAACTATTACACCTTCATCGAACACGGTTTCGGGAAGCGATCCAACAGCATTTACAAGCAATTTCACCGGAACATCTGGAACTACCTATTGGTATCGAATTGTTGCTGTTAAGAGTGGAGTTCGTTACCCGGGTGAGATTGTTAGCTTTACTCTGATTGAACCTGCGAGCCCAGCTAATGCCACAACGGTCAATGCAAGTGCTATTCAAACAACATCTGCGACCCTTAACGGAACCATCGATCCAAACCTTCAATCAATCACAGAGGTTCGATTCCTGTATGGAACCAACAGCAATCTTTCGGGCGGTACATCAAGGATTCTCTACGAGCTCGATGAAGATGGCAAAGAAACGAATGTCAAAGTAGCCCTATCGGGAGCAAATCCTATTGATGTGGCTTGGACACAGACCGGATTGACTAACAACACCACCTATTTCTTCAGAATTGAAGCTACATACACAAGTGGAAGCGTTCAAAATGTGACAGGAAGTATCCTTTCGTTTAGAACAGGCACAACCGCTCAGACAATTACATTTAACGCACTCACAAATCAAAATTACATAGCAAATGGCACCTATACAGTAGCAGCGACAGCTAGCTCTAATTTGGCGGTTACTTATACTTCTGAAACAACTAGTGTGTGTACAGTAAATGCGAGTACAGGGGTAGTCACATTTGTGACGGCGGGAACATGTGTGATCACAGCTTCGCAGGCCGGTAACACAACTTTTGCTCCAGCTGCATCTGTTTCGCAGCAATTTGAAATAAATCCAGCTGCACCGACAGTTCAAACAAATTCAGCATCTAACATTACCAAAACTGCGGCAACGTTGAACGGAGCAGTAACCACTGGAGGAAGTACAGATACAGCTGCTACCTTCACTTATTCAACTAACTCAAACCTGTCATCAGGCAATACAACGGTTACTGCTATTCAATCGCCGTTGGCTTCTGACAATAATTCTGTCAATTTTCCACTAACGGGATTAACGGCTGGAACAACTTATTACTACAGAATTTCAGCAACTAATAGCAACAGTACTGTCAACGGAAGTATCGTAAGTTTTGTTACTGCATCTCCAGTTGCTATAACCCTAACGGCAGACAACAAGTCAAAGAATTATTTGGCCACAGATCCAAGCTTTACCTTCCAGCAGACCTCTGGAACTTTAATCGGACATCAAATTTCAGGTGTTACATACACATTCCAAAGTACAGGTAGCACACCTTCATACGGTCCCTCAACAACAATTCCGACACAAGTAGGTACTTACTCAATTACGCCAGCGGCAGCCGTATTCTCAATAGGCGATGTTGCTGATTACGCAATCACCTATGTAGCAGGCACCTATACGATAGATAAGATTGCACAAGCCGCACTAACTTTTGCCAATAGAAATTTAAGTCGAAGCACGCCCTATACCCTCTCAACAACTGGCGGTTCAGGTACAGGAGCTGTTTCCTACACATACAGCAGTGGAACAGTCGTATGTTCAATTTCATCTGCACAAATAACAACTCCAGGTTCTGATGGCACCTGCGTTATTGAGGCTGTAAAAGCGGCAGATAGAAATTATTTGTTAGAAACTGCAACCGCGACAATGACAATCAATAGCATGTTGGCACAGACTATTTCATTCGCGGCTCCTAGCAATAGAAACTACTCACCTACTTCGTTTACTGAAACGGCTACAGCAACCAGTGACCTTACAGTTACGCTAACTTCAAATACACCAAGTATTTGTACTGTGGCAGCAAACACACTTTCAATTACCATGCTGACCGCAGGCGTTTGTACATTAACAGCTTCGCAAGCGGGCAATGGAAGTTACAACCCTGCCGATCCGGTCACTCAATCTTTCACTATTTCTAAGGAAACCCGCACAATCGAGATGAAGAGCAGTACGGATGCTGGTTTTTCACAATCCTACGTAACGGACGGTTACGCAAACTGGGGCCTCACTCCACCAACTCTTAAGAGTTTGGCATCTGAAGGCGATAACGACGCCAAGACCTATTCACTAGATCCATCCTCCGTGGGTTGTGAAGTCGATGCTAATGGCACCACCCGATTCGTCGGTGCTGGAACTTGTAAAGTCAAAGTATCAATTACCGGAGATAAATATATTAACGCTGAATCAACTGTTGTTTCTTTCGATATTGGTAAAAAGAATCAGACAATTGCCTTCACGGCCTTAAATCCAATGACTATTGGAGATGCAAACCAAGATCTAGTTTCGTCAACAGACGGGACAGGACTAACCGTCACTCTTTCAATAGATGCTTCATCGGTTGGAATTTGCGAAATCGTTTCAGGGCGAATTCGTGCTTTAACAGCCGGAACTTGTGTTGTTAACTCAAACCAATCTGGAAATAGCAACTTTAACCCAGCTGCTCAGGTACAACAGACATTTGTGATTTCTGCTGCACCATCTTCTACACCTGCACCAACTCCTACGCAAACGCCTTCACCTGTGGTGTTGCAAAAGATCACACCAGCGATTGTTTGGAAGAACCCACTTCCAATTCGCTACAAGACATTGTTGTCTGCAACTCAACTCAATGCGATCGCAACTTTGCCAACATCAGTTACCGCAGCGATTTTGGATCCAAAGTCTGCTGACCAACTATCAGCAACCGCGCCACGATTGATTGGTACATATTCCTACCTTCCAATGAGTGGCCAGATGCTTTCAGTTGGAGTTCAAAAGTTGAATGTAACTTTCACACCACTCGAAAGTGGTACTTACGAGGCTGTGAGCGCAACTGTCGAAATTCTAGTTCGCGATGTTCCAACCCTTACTTGGGCAAATCCTGCACCGATTAAGAAGGGGACGCCATTAGGAAACACACAACTCAATGCAGTTGGAAGCGTGCCGGGAGCCTATAAGTACTTAACACCTGCAGGAACAATCCTTGCTCCAGGTAAGCACAAGCTAAAGGTTCTCTTCACACCAACTGATCCTTCGTTTGAACCGATCGAAGCCGAGGTTGAGATCACTGTTGAATCAATAATTATTGATCCGCAAGCGACGCCGATTGTCACACCATCTGACACCAAGGCATCACAGCCAATTACGAACACGACTTCTTCAGTAATTCTTAGTGTGCTTGCAGTAGGTAGTGGATTAACTACTGCAACAACTAATGGTTCATCTGTATCCGTTGAGCCAAAACTTGGTTTCTCTGGAAAGACACAAGTATTAGTTAAGGTACTTGATCAAGGAGAAGAAAAGCAGATTGTCGTTCCAGTTACCGTTCTTCCATTGCCGGCTGTGGCACTAACAACTACTCCAAACAATCGAGGTCAAAGCACCATCTCTTGGAAAGCATCACCAAACGCAATTTCTTATGAAGTCACTTTGGGCGGAAGAAGTATTTGCTCTACATCAGCAACTTCTTGTGCAACACCAGCACTAATCGGACCAAAATCTGATGTCAAGGTCCTTGCAAAAGGTAATGATGAGACTGTTGCTCCTGTCATATCAGCCAGGTACACAGCGCCAAGGAAACCGATCACTGCACTTGTCGTTTACTTCGATACCAACAAGTTCAATTTGGATGCTAAGGACAAGGCAGATATTCAAGCTATCGCTAAGGTAATTATTGAGCAGGGCTTTAAGAATATTGTTGTTAACGGCCACACAGATTTGCGTGGAGGCGTTGATAACAAAGTTCTTTCAAGAAATCGTTCAAACTCAACCTTTAACTATTTGAAGCAACTTGTGCCTGGACTCAAGGTCACGATCGGTGCATTCGCATCAACTAAGCCAGCTGTGAGGGGCAAGAGTGCAGCCGCACTAGCTTCTAACCGACGTGCAGAGGTTGGCGTCTACTAGAGGGAAAAGTCTCTGAAATCAGGGGGTTCTGCCCCTTTCTGAGCCTGGAGATAGACTTACCGCCATGCCAAGGACGCTCCCTACCCCTGCCGCTCCGGCGCAGGATGTAACTCGCAGCGTCCTTGCGATTAAGCCCTTCCGCAAGCTGTGGAACTCCATGGTCTTCTCATCCCTTGGAGATTGGCTCGGCCTTCTTGCAACTACTGCGATGGCGCAACAACTTTCTGGCGGTGATTACGCAACTGCAAACTTTGCAATCGCAGGTGTCTTCATCGCTCGATTGCTACCCGCAGTTTTCCTTGGCCCAATCGCCGGCGTAATCGCCGACAAATTAGATCGCCGCAAGTTAATGGTCAATTGCGACATTCTGCGCGCAGCGCTCTATATCTCGATCCCGATTGCAAATAATTACTTCTGGCTCTACACCGCAATGATCTTGGTCGAATGCATAACTTTGTTTTGGTCCCCCGCTAAAGATGCATCAGTTCCTAATCTCGTCCCCCGCGAAAAATTAGAAAACGCAAACCAAGTTTCATTACTGGCCGCATACGGAACCGCACCAATCGCTGCATTGATCTTTACCTTCCTTTCTCTCTTCACCAGCGCAATCAACGCCGCTTTCGAGATAAGCACAACCGCTGTTGATATTGCACTGTATGCAAACGCACTGTCATTTGCTTTCGCCGCATTTACTATCTGGGGATTACGCGAAATCCCACGAGGCGCCGCAGAAAAGAAATCGGCAGACACCGGAATCCTTAAATCTCTGCACGACGGTTGGAAAGCTGTATCAGGCAGCAAAATTATTCGCGGCCTAATCGTCGGAATGGTCGGCGCATTCGTTGCAGCTGGCGCAGTCATTGGCTTGGCTCGCACATTCGTTGGCGACTTAGGCGGCGGCGAAGCTGCTTACGGTGTTTTGTTCGGCGCAGTCTTTACTGGCCTTGCAGCCGGAATCGCATTTGGCCCAAGAATCTTTGCTCAATTTTCTCGTCGCAGACTTTTCGGTGCATCACTCACCGCCGCCGGCCTTTTTCTGGTCGCGCTTGCTGCAATTCCTAACCTGGTCCTTGCAGTCTTTATCGTCATCATCTTGGGCGCATTTAGCGGAATCTGTTGGGTTACCGGCTTCACCATGCTTGGCATGGAGGTCGCAGACGATGTCCGCGGCCGCACCTTTGCCTTCGTGCAAAGCCTGATCCGCGTGGTTTTAGTCGGCGTTCTTGCAGTCGCCCCACTAATCGCCGCAGCCGTTGGCCAACACACCTTCAAGTTTCAAAACACACAAATCAGTTATAACGGCGCGGCAGTAACAATTTTGTTTGCCGGAATCATCGCATCCCTTATTGGTCTCGTTTCCTACAAACAAATGAAGGACCGCCCGAATGTTTCACTGTGGTCTGATATTTCAAATGCACTAAAGGGCGAACTTGGTTCAATTACCGGTGCACCAACTGCGGGAATCTTCATCGCATTCGAAGGCGGCGAAGGAATCGGTAAATCAACACAAAGCAAACTTCTTAAAGCGTGGCTAGAACAAGAAGGTGAAACCGTTGTTCTTTCCCGCGAACCAGGCGGCAGCGATCTAGGAATTGAAATCCGCAAGATTCTTCTTTCACATTCAACAGGAGAAATCAGCCCCCGTGCCGAAGCTCTTCTTTACGCCGCAGATCGCGCCCACCATGTGTACAGCGTTATCCGCCCAGCATTAGCCCGCGGTGAAGTTGTAATCAGTGATCGCTACTTTGATTCATCGATTGCATACCAAGGTGCAGGCCGTGTTCTAGAACCCGGCGAAGTTGCACGTATTTCTAGATGGGCAACTGAATCTCTTTTCCCAACGCTTACAATCATTATTGATCTGCCACCACAGATTGGTCTTGCGCGCCTAAAGAGCAAAGATCGTCTTGAATCTCAACCAATTGATTTCCACGAACGCGTTCGCCAAGAGTTCTTACAGTTAGCTGCCCTTGACCCCGAACGCTACGTCATCATCGATGGCAACCAAACCATCGAAGATACACATACCGCAATCATTTCTCGCGTTAGCCAAATCCAAACACTTAAGCGCAATGCACACGAAGATAAAGGCAATCTTTTACTTCGCCCAATTCGCGCAGCTGGTAAAGTAGTTAAGAAAACCGGCACCACTGCCAAAAAAGCCGTAAAGAAGTAAGAAATGCCGACTTTGCAGGGCGTCTACGCCGATCTAGTGGGCCAAGAACATGTTGTTGAAATCCTGCAAAAGGCTGTCCTTGCTACGCGCACAGGCGAAGAAACACAAGAAATGACACATTCGTGGGTCTTTACTGGCCCACCAGGATCCGGTCGATCATCTGCTGCAGTTGCTTTTGCTCAAGCATTGATTTGCACCAACAACGGTTGCGCAACATGTAACGAATGTAAATCCGCAGCAAATGGCGCACACCCCGATGTTGAAATAATTCGCACCGAAGGTCTTTCCATAAAAATTGATGAAGTAAGAGAACTGTTAGCTCGCGTTGCCTGGGCACCATCAATGGGTGGCTGGCGCGTAGTTGTCATGGAAGATGCCGACAGACTTACCGAATCTGCAGCGAACGCGTTACTAAAAGCAATTGAAGAACCTGGCAGCAGAACCGTATGGCTTTTGTGTGCACCAACACTACATGATGTTCTTCCAACAATCCGCTCACGTTGTCGCCACCTGCAACTAGTCACACCATCAACACAAGCTGTGGCGCAAGTTCTACAAACCCGCGATGGCATTTCACCCAACATGGCAGACTTTGCCGCACGCGTTTCACAAGGCCACATTGGTCGCGCGCGCTATCTTGCAAACAATGAATCAGTGCGCAACACAAGAAACACAATTATGAAGTTGCCACTAACGCTGCAAGGAATCTCTTCAGCATTTGCCGCAGCACAAACTTTGGTTGATCTTGCAACAGAGCAAGCAACAAATGCAGCAGAACTGCGAAATGAAAAAGAAGTAGATGATCTTTCACTTGCTTATGGCAAAGGCGCAACTGGCCGCGGCATGGCAACCGGTGGCAGCAAGGCAATTAAAGATTTAGAGAAAGAACAAAAGACCCGCCAAACCCGCATGATCCGCGATGGTCTAGATGCAGCACTGCTAGATATTGCTACTTTCTACCGCGATGTCATGATGGTGCAAGCAGGCACCAATGACGCACTAATTAACAAAGAGTTAGAAACCGAGATCAGAACCTTGGCTGAAAAGTCCAAGCCACAATCCACCATCAAGAAGATCAACGCGATCATGGATGCGCGAACCAACTTGAGCCACAACGCTGCCCCACTGCTGACCGTTGAAGCTTTAATGTGCGTTTTAGCAAGATAACTCAAAACTTAAACAGCGCGTCGGATTCTGAACTTCAGCAGATTGAGTTCACCTTGTTTCGAATACTCCCAGTTACTTGCTAGCTCATTAAACAATTTGGTACCTAGCCCTGCAGCGTTATGAGTCATCATCCGGCCATCGGTAAGGATCTGGATATTTAACTCAGTGCCTTCTAGAGAACCACTGACTGAAATCGCACTTGCTTTGGCGTGACGCACAGCATTTGCTACAGCTTCATCAATTAATGCAATGGCATCATTTACTTCGGACGCTTCTAACCCTTCAATCCAATCAACTAAAAAAGTCACAGTGGCAATTCCTCGCCAACCAGCGGCAATCTTTTCAAGTCTTGCCACAGGAGAAGAGGTCTTTGTTTGTGATAACTGCACATGATCTTGCGTAAGAATATCTACCGCGCTCCTTAACGCATGACGCGCCAAGTCAGTATCTCCCGTTTCTGATGCACGCTCAAGCAACAAGCTTGTTGCAATTAATCCAGCCTGAAATTCACCATGGAGATACCGAGCAAGATCAATATTTCTAATGGCACTTAAGTCCGAACTTAAAATAGGAAGCATTTCTTTCCTGTTAAGTATGTGCTCAAAATGCTTCAGCACAGCTGATCTTTGCTGCCCCAGTACCTTATACATATTGAATCCTAGAAGTATCACAACATGGTTAAAGGTCAGGAGAAATTGATATAAAAATGTGGTTATAACGCTATCTGTCCAAAACAGAGTACCCGGAATAACAAACAGAATGGCAAGTAACTGAAGTAAAAAGCTCAAACCAATTGTTGCGATATTTGTTGATTTGCGATCAATCAAACCAATCTTGAAAAGTGCTTCACAGGAAAAGTAGATTGCGATATTTGCGGTAGTCGCAAAAAGAGTTCCGACCGCTGCGAACTTCCAACCCTGCGAGCCATTGAGACCAATGAAGATGTAAGGGCTAGTGAGCAAGGCCACCAAGACGACCTTTAATCTTTGCTCAAGAAGTGAAATTCGAAGCAACGCAGAAAAAGAAAGTTTGGGTGTTGATAAAGTTGAGTTATTCCATAATTGCGCGCTAGTTGGGCGCAACTCTTTATTTATTAGATCCTGAATCTTGCCTGCTTGCTGTGCAAAATCAAGCTGTGCTGTTGGCAGATCTAATGCTCTTTTTATATCACTTGCCAAACTCGCGGCCAAAGATTGAAGGTGCGCAATCTGTTCTCCTGTCCGTAACTCACCGACAAGAAGGCTCTGTTGCCCACCAGTTGCTTGCTCTTTACGCACAGCTCGCAAGAAAAGTGCCTCAAACTCTCTTTGAAACTGGCGACGTGATTCCACAAAGACAGCAAGGCCGATAAACCACGCAGGAAGAGAAATCGCGGAGTTAAAGACTTTATACAACGAAGGAACCCGCTGCTCCAAATCTAGAATTCTAATTGCCACATTTATTGCGACTCCACGGGCCGCTCCGAGAACGACCAAAGCGAGCAGTTCTGTTTTCCAGCTACTAACTTTTGATGTAAAGATGAGCGCAATGGCAACGATAGGTGCAATAGAGGCATGCGCAATAAGGGAAACAAGCATCCATCGTGAAGCACCATTCAAGTCTGTAATGGTGTGGTCACTGGATAATAGAAGAACGAATACATCAACAGGAATTGTTAAGAAATACAGCCTCCATGAAATCCAAGGCGTTCTCTTCACTTAAATACCTTGGCCCTTGTTTTCAAAGTACGCCCGCACAATTTGGACTCGCATATTTGAATCTGCAGACTTTGGGATCCCTAAATTCTTGGAAATTCGATTAATTGATTTATCAATCGCTTGTTCAGATACACCGCGCGTACGGGCTATCTCTGTTGTACTCAAACCCGAAGCAATATCTTTTAAGATTTCAATTTGAACCGCAGACATAGAACTGAGCGGTCCGCTACGAACCCACGGCAATGCCCGCCGGGCCAGCGGCTTGACTATTGCCAAAGAAATTTGAATCGCAATCTTTGAAGTTGAATTCATTTCGAGTTTATTCAAGAAGATTGCACCTTCTGGCAAATTAGGCATATTTGAATTAATCAGCCGCGGATCTTTATAAGTTGTCAGAAAAACAATACCGATTGTGGGGTTTTGTTCTCGAAGTGCAATTGCCACATCAATTCCAGATGCCCCCACACCAAGGTCTAGATCTAGCAAGGCAACCTGAGGGCTATGAATTCTTTGTGCCTCAATCGCATCAAATGCCGTTGCTACCCGTGCGCGAATATCAAAGCCATGCAACGCCAAAGCATCACCCAGGGTTGCGCGCGTAAAAGGGTCATCTTCAACCAATATCAATCGCGCATTTCTCATATGCCAATGATGACAGTTAATGGCTATCTCGTTAAGCCTTAACCGAAATCAACGGTTGATTTGGTTGTAAATCCCAACCCATGAGAGTTGTCTATCCCAACCCACAATAGGAAATCACAACCGACTCCCCTCACCCTTGTATCTACCTACATAGGAGATGCATCAGTGGTTCAAAAGCACGCCAGCACACGATGGTCGTTCTCTTTTGTTGCAATAAAGACGCGAATAATCACCTGCCTAGTAGCAACTTTGATTGTGACACTATTTGCGCCACCTGCACCTTCAAGCGCGAATGGTGATCCACTACCTATTTCATTATCTGCAATCCCGGGTGTAACTCCTCCGGTGGCGGGAGAGACGCCAGTGCGGTTTATTACCGTTAATGATCAATACACAGGAGAAATTTTTTGGTCAAACATTGATGGCCCGCTTATTGGCAACTTTGAAAGCTTAACTAGTTACGTAGCTAAAATTATCATCACACCGAAATCGGGATATACATTTGATGGCGTCGATGAGTATTTTTCTTTTACTGTTGCAGGCGCTTCCAGAGTGGACGACTATGGTTCTGGAGAAGTCACTGGTACTAGAGAAGTCACTGCATATTTTTATCCTATAGTAGGTGACGCTGCAAACTACTTAGATGAAAACTTTGGCACAAATGGATCATTCAATATAAAGGATATCTTTGGTGCAGAGCCTCTGAATGATAGTAATACAGCAGTGGGGCCCATAAAGATAGATCGCATAGCTGTTGATTCTCAAGATCGAATTGTTGTTCTCGCGTCTTTTTATGACGCAGATCATGTCGATAATCACATCTTGTTTCGCTTAGAGGAGGATGGTGACTATGACAACAGCTTTGGAGTCGGTGGTCCCTCACTACGAAAAGATGTAGATGACACGCCAAAATCACACGTTCTGGTAACAACCACCGGCAGTTGTTATGGCTTCTCTGAAAGAGTTGATTTAGAGATTGTTTCTGGCGACAAGATACTAGTTTTGCTATCTGGTACCGATGTTCAAGGCCAGTGTTTTGGGGCTTACCACAATTTTGTAGCTCGTTACCATAGCAATGGAACCATCGATTCAACATTTGCTGGTGACGGGGTAATCGGGAGCTTAGAGCCTCAGTCCGAGTCCTTCCCAGAGGCACTTTTTACTGACTTCGCCGTAGATGCGGAAGGCAAAATTGTGATTGCTAGCCTTTCGAATGACAGTCAATTTGAAATTTTAGTACAAAGATTTACTTCTTCTGGAGTGGCAGACGAAACTTTCGGCGAACTCGGCGAATCTGGTACAGCATTTATTCAGTTAAGTCCTCCACTAATCTTTAGCCCTACAAGTGAAAGTGATCCACAGTCTCTATGGACTGACGTTAGAAGCCTTCAGATAATCGCAGATGGCGACACTGGTTACGTAATCGCATTCACCGGGCCGACATTTGACATGCTTGACGGGTTCTTTAGTCAATTGATACGACTCGAAGCAGACGGTGATATCGATCTGTATTTTGTACCACCAACTGAAAATAATTTATTTGATGATGAGTTTATTTTGCCTAACTTTTTTGTCACAGATTTGGCGCCAGATGGTTCCTCAGGATTCATAATGTCGGGCACATTTCTTGCAGGTTTTGGTCCTAATGGTTTCTTTGGTTTCGTGGTTCGGATCAATTTGGATGGAAGTTTCGATACTGATTTTTTAGGAACTATTGGTGATTTAGAATCAAGTAACTTAAGTCCTGTAGTCTCTGATCAGTGCTTTAACACTGCATTACTTGGAAATAGCATTACACATCAATCCAGTATCGGAATAATTGCGGGTAATTACTGCCAGCAAGAAGTGCATCAAGGGCCAAGCGTGAAAGCACTTTCACCTTCAGGATCATTTCGTGGCGAGGTTTTCCTTCCGTATAACTGGGAGCCAGATGCTGTTAACGGGGATCTAGGTGCTGTTAACCAATTGCAGGGAACAAGTACTGGGAAGATAGTTGTTTTGAGTGGAACACGACCTACACGAGGCGCTCTTGGACTTCTTCTTCTCATAGGCTTTTTGGGAGAAGTTGATCCCGACTGGACTGAGGCAAAAATTACTCGTTACGCACTACCCGAGTTACTGATTGCACCTCCAAGCCAGCCTCTGGGGATCACGGGACCAGGACAGGTCGTAGGAGTCGTTGGCACACCAATTGATCCAGCGAGCTTCACAGTTACGGGAGGAACTGGTACGGAAACCATCACCGTCACCTCAAATTACGCACTACCCGCTGGCCTATCTCTTTCAACAGTAGGCCTCATTAGTGGAACACCGACTGTCGCCGGAACCACTACCACCAGATTTACAGTTACAGATAGTTCTAATGAGACCGCAACCGCGACCGTTGAGTTTGTATTCTCTCCGGCACCAACAACGTCAGCACCACCGGCTCCAGTTGTTGTTTACGTTGCACCAAAACCAGTGCCATACTTAAAAACTTTAACAACACCAAAGTTAAACCTCAAAGATGGCAAGTTGATCTGCACACCTGGCACATACAACGCCGGCTACACACTCGATGGTGTTGTTCAAGGAAGCACCACAGCTCTCTTTACGCCATCTACCTTCACCTATGACCTGCTTATCAACGGCATCACACAAAGCTCACTTACAGTAACAACTGCAGTATCAACGGCATCATGGAATCTTCCTACAACACCAAGTGGTGCAATGATTTCGTGTTCTGTCACTGTCAGTGCAAACGGAGTTACCAACACCGACAAGAGCAGTGACAATGCAACTTCAAGCAGCTCAGCACTTTCCACCCAAACAACAGCCATAGCAACAGCCAATGCCACATACGCAGCAGCCTTAAGCGCTAACTCAAAGGCTTACCAGAAGGCTCTTGTAGATAACCGCGCTAACTGGCGCACAGAGATCGCCGCGATTCGCACTAATTACTTCGACACCGTGGCTCGCATAAATGCCCAACCTAAATCAGCGGCAACCAACAAAAAAATGATTGCGGACAAATCAACGGCGCTAAAAGTCATGACCGCCGCGCAAAAGAAATCTGCCGCCGACTACAGAGCCAGCCAACCTGCAGCAGCTGCCGCACAAGTTGCTGCCAACAAAGCAGCACTTGATGCCAAGAGCGCAGCGATTGCAAAGGCCAACGCCGCATACGGAACCTTCATCGAATCAATCGGCTATGGGGTTCTAATCCCCTAGTGGCTTAGTACCAACTTGAGCCACAGCGCAGCCCCTTTGCTGACTGTTGAAGCTTTGATGTGCGTCCTAGCAAGATAAATCCTAAAATTAACTTTTTTATAACACGCTGACCCTGTCTCACCCCTACAGTTGCAGTATTCGTCGACCTCCGGCAAATTAACGGAGAGCACGGTCAATTCATGAGTATTTCCTTTTCACGCATTCAATCTGCGCTCTTAGCGTGGGTTCTACTTCTAACAGCCTCGCTTTTAAGCATTGGCGTTGCAGCACCTGCAAGTGCAGCAGTCACAGGAGTTTGCTGGGCATGGAACATGGACAATAAAGCCACAGGTAACTTTCTAACTGACGGTAGCCATGACGGAGTCACAGCAGCCGCAGGCACCTACACGTTAAGCGATTTCAAAGTGAATTCAAGTATCTATCCAACAGTTGAAGCTGGTTCGATTTCAAACGGAACATACGCCTTTGGCTCACAGCCGCCATACAGCTTTGTCTGGAACGGAACTGCACCAACAGTATTTCAAAGAGCTAGCTACTCAGATCTTGGTTGGAACCGAAATGGTTTTGGAATTAATCACGACTCTACTGATGGTAGTGGTGCGTACATTGGGTTCGGGATTGAATCCTCTTATATTGGAGACGAAGTTTATGGAACAACTCGTTATTCGAGCAGTAACACAATTTCACTTAGCCCAACTGCGCGCACTGACTGCGATCTAGCCCCCGTGGCACCCGTCGTTGAGTATGAACCAGAAGCGATCCAATTCTTAACAACTCTTACTCCACCTAAATTAATCTTCTCTAATGGCAACTTGCTATGTATGGCAGGTGAATACCGATCCGGCTACATCATCGATGGCGTTATCCAAGGAGACGCAACAGCAAAATATAAGCCAGGCATCTACGTATTTACTCCAATCATTGATGGAGTCCCACAAACTTCACTTGCAAAAACTGTTAAGGGTTTTAACGGCGCAGGTTGGGACCAAGAAACAACTGCCCCAAGCGGAACAATGGCAACTTGCTCGGTAACGGTGACAGTAAATCACTTAACCAACATTGATAAAAGCTCAGACAGTAACGAAGGCACCGCAGCTGTAGTCAGCGCAGCCAAAGCGACACTTGCTACAGCAACTGCTGCTGCCGAGAGTGCATATGAACTGGCAAAGATTCAGAATGCAAAAGACTTAGTAGAGAACTTGCAATTTGTGAGTTATCTTCGAAGTGAAGGTACATGGAATACTCGGTTCAGGTACATGTACAGGAACCTAGATCTTGATAGGGAATACTTCAGAGGGTCAATCAGTATGAAGGACTACTTCGCGGCTAGGGCTGTCTTGCGAGAACAAGAGGCCGATGAAGTTAGGAAGTTTCCTGCAATGCTTGATTCACTCACCGCGATTTATACAGGCTCTAAAGACAAAGCCAACGAAGCAGCACTTGATGCCAAGAACGCAGCAATTGCAAAGGCCAACGCCACCTATGGAACCTTCATTGAATCAATCGGCTACGGCGTCCTGATTCCTTAATGGCTTAGATCTAACGTGATCCACAACCCTGCCCCATTGCTCACTGTTGAAGCTTTGATGTGTGTTTTAGCCCGCTAAATCATTCACGATTTTTTCGGTTACTTGCTTTTTTATAAGCTGCAATTTTGTCTCGTTTTCCCACTGATAAAACAATGACAGTAATAGCATTTTTATTGACGGTGTAAATAAGCCGATAGCCGCTGCTTTTCGACTTAATTTTGAAACAATCATTTAAGTGCCCATGAAGTCGCGCACTTTCAATAATTGGCTCAACTAATCTTTTTGTCAGCACCTTCTTAAGTTCTGCTCTGACTGAGCCATCAAGTGCGTGCCACTCCTTTAGTGCATCTGGATCAAATTTAAGCTTGTACAAAACTTAAATTTCTACAGATCATCAATGTTGACAGGAACAGCCTTTTCCAGTCGAGCAAGACGCTTCTTGATAAGTGGGGTCGCCTGCATTTCGAAGTAAAGCTCAGAGAGCGCTTCAAATAGTTCAGGTTCAACCACATAAAAACTGGGCTTGTTATTAGTCAACACCGCAAATGGCTCTTTACCCGCCTTTTTTACAGCTGCCGCAGGATTCGATTTGAACTCCGAAATGCTCGTAGTTTTAGTTGCCAAGATAGTTTCCATGATTGCCCCCTAATTTTGACCTAAATATAGCCCTAAATTTGGACCTATGCAATTGTGCCTCCCTTTTCCCTCCTAATGAGTACTAAATGTGTGTCCTTGCCCGATAGTTCCTTCAAGCACCTGAACCGTCTCTCAACGCCTCAACCGCCGGCTACTGACGAAAGTCGGTGGCGGTCTCGTTCTTTTCCCGGACCTTTTCACCGCCCACCGACAGCTTCAAACACTTATCCCCAACCCCAAACCAACCCCACACCCCACGCTCAAAACCCCCCACCCCACGCTCGCCAGTGGTAATCACCACCCCCTTTCATAGGGCAAGATTTCCCCATGCGCTTAGACCATGTCTCATATGTAACCTCCCATGATCAGCTCGCTGACACCGTTCAACGCCTTGGCGCTCGCCTAGGCAGCACCTTTGTTGATGGCGGAGTCCACCCACGCTTTGGCACTCGCAACTTCACAATGCCTCTTCAAAACGGCCAATACATCGAAGTTGTCTGCCCACTAGATCACCCTGCAACAGAGCAAACTCCTTGGGGCAAAGCTGTTAGCAAGAAAGCACAAGAAGGCGGAGGTTGGCTCACTTGGGTTTTTGCAACTGAAGATATTTCAAATGTTGAAGAGAAGTTCGGACGCAGCGCAATCGAAGGTCACCGCACACGCCCGGACGGCACTGATCTTAAGTGGAAGCAAATCGGAGTAAATGAAATTACCGATTCTCGCGAACTCCCATTCTTCATCCAATGGTTAACAGCTGATCACCCATCACAAGATGGGAAAGCTGTTGCTGCAATAGAAAAGATTACGATCGCAGATACAGATCACTTAGGTGATTCTTGGTTTAAGTCAGAGATCCTTGATGGATTGAATGGCGCAGATATTGAGTTTATTGACCCATCAACAAATGATGGTGAGTATGGAATTGTTGCTGTTCATCTGACGACACCTGGTGGCGTTGTGCGGTTGGATTGAAAACTAGGTGGGACACAGTGTAATTATTAAATTTGAAGAACCCTTCAATTAGGCAAATTATTTGCAAGTAAGATAAAAATTCAACTCAGAAAAATTTTTAGACAGGCGAAATCAGGAGTTTTTCAAAACCCAGTACCTAAACAACGCTAAAAGATGGCAATGAGAAAATCAAATTTCCACCTTTCCGCAGAAAAGACTGGTTCCTATCTAAAAGATTATCCCGAAAATGCCACGGCAATACCAAATATCCTGAAGGATTTTGAGCAAGGGAATCTTGCTCACTCACGATAGGGATTAGTGAGCCAGGAGCGAAACAACCGAACTTGATGGGATTAACCTCAGCTATACAGGACAGGTCGCGAGAATTAATTTCTGCGTATTGCAGAAATGTGTTTCCTTTGGTTGAGGCTCCTAGTCCATGAATTTCTTTCCCGAGTCTACTTTCCTCAGAAATGTATTCCTTTAACATGTCGATATTTTTGTCAATTTCAATTTTCATTCCATTCAGAGAATCAATGATTACCCCTACATCAATTTTTGCAATTATTACTGAATTAGCAAGGACTTTGCTCAAATGCTTTGCATAAACTCTTAAGCTGCCACCATTCGCATTTGTGTGCTTGACGTGATCAATTACCAAGCCATGCTTCTGCAGTAAGAATTCGATTGCTTCAATGTTATAATACTCCAAGTGTTCATGGCAGATAGAATCGAATGCATTACTTGATAAAATGGTTTCAAGAGTGGTTAATTCAAAAACCCAAATGCCATTCACATCTAATATTTCAGAAATTCCCTGAACAAAGGCATTTGGATCGGGTAGATCATAAAACATCGCAATGCTAGTTATCAAATCAAATTTTGCATTCGCATGTAATGCCTCAGCAACCCGACTACTTGAGAAAAAATCTGAAATCTTTAAGATGCCTTGGGAGTAATTGTCGGCAAGCTGATCAATTGCAGGATCAATCCCAACGAGCATTAAACTATCTTTCCCGTGTTCAACAAACCAGTTCAAAAAAGTCCCATCGTTTGAGCCAATGTCAAGGATTCTATTGACCGAAGTCCTTTTTTGAGCAAAGTCATACACCTCTCTTGCAAGTTGATTTAAATGAAAGACCATTGAGCTATTTAACTTCGATTCGTAACCATAGTCCACACCAAATAAACTGGAAGTTTCAAAGTCACGATCCAATTGGACCAGGCCACATTGGCCACACACTAATAAATTTAGATAGCCGTATCCGACCTTTTCATCTTTAGTTTTTGGAAAAAAACCACAGGAAGCAAGGTTTCCTAGAGATATTGACTTTGAAAGTTCACGGGACTCGCAAACCCGACAATGTGAGATCAATGAAAATGGTAAGTCGACTTTACTTTCTAAACTCATCTTATGAGCCTCGTAGAATCTCTCTTGGGATCATAACTATCCCAATCGTGCGCACCTTCAATTTGAGAGAGCTCTTGTTCACACATTAAATCACAAAGATGTTTCCAATCAATCTTTGGTGTCCACCCAAGAGTAACAAACATGCTGCTGTTGTCTGCTTTCAAATCAATAACGTCGGATATTCGCTCATAGTGAGGATCGATTTGAAGCCACTCTTCTGGATCAAGTTCAAAGTTGGCAAAAACTCTATTTAGAAAGTCTCTAACGCTTGCAGAAACACCTGTTCCAACAATGATTGAGGCTGGATTATTAGCTAGCAACATCTCGTATGCAGCATACATATATTCTGGCGCGTAACCCCAATCTCGACAACTTTGTATATTCCCTAGCCGGATACTTTCGGGACTTTCCCCACTACGTAGTTGATTCTTGATGCGCACAGCTTCCTTTACTATTTTTTTTGTCACAAAATTTTCACCACGGCGATAACTTTCATGGTTGAATAAAATCCCAGCTACCGCAAATAAACCATATGTTTTGCGATAAAAATCGACAAGTGAGTGGGCAGATTGCTTAGAAATTCCATATGGCGATTCAGGTGCAAACATAGTTTCTAAACCTTGCGGTGCAGGCTGATTACCAAATAGCTCGGAAGTGCTTGCTTGATAAAATCGAGTATCAATGTTCGTCAGTCGAATTCCTTCAAGTATGTTTTGGACACCTAAAAAGTTAACTGCATGTGTGTAGTTCGGGATATCGAAAGAAATTTTCACATGGCTCTGTGCTGCTAAATTGAAAATCAAATGAGGTTTTAAACGACGGATGATTTCGGTGGTTCCAAGTGCATCAACTAAATCGCCATAGTGTAAATGAAGCAGATTCTTTGATCTATTGTTGGGGTGACCATGGTCAATAAGATGTTCAATTCGCTTAGTATTAAATGATGATGACCTTCGAACGACGCCATGCACTGAATATCCCCTACTCAACAAAATTTCTGCCAAATAACTTCCATCTTGGCCAGTGACACCAAATATTAGAGCAGTTTTCATGGCTTAAGTGTCTATACTTTTGCCTCGTGAGGCCAATACCAAAACGCCCAATTTAGAATTTAAGCCGGTCTGGGAGGAATTATGACAACTTGGATTGTGGGTGCTGGCGGCCAAGATGGGAAAGTCTTAGCAGATCAACTTTCCGTCCTCGGCGAGCAGTTGATCCTGCAGTTTAGAACCGAAATTCTATTTCCTGATGGCTCGGTTGAAAAGATTCGTAACATGAGCGCATCGATGGCCGCAGAACTGATTAAAGAGTTCAGTATCGACAAAATCTATTTTTTGGCAGCATATAGCAGGCCGAAATCCATCAGAGGTTTGGATAAAGACTCGGCCTCAGATAATTTTATTCAAATTGAAAAACTTTTTGAGAATATTTGTAAAGCAGTGATTATAGTCGGTACGCAAATTAAGTTATTTCTTGCGAGTTCAAGCTTAATTTTTTCAGGTAGCTTCCAGTCCCCCCAGAATGAAGAAACCATCCCATCACCGCTAGAACCTTATGCAATTTCAAAAGTACGTATGAGCGAGACGCTATTTAAATATTCAAGGAAAAGTGAGCAAATCAAACCAATTGTTGGAATCTTTTATAACCATGAAAGTGTATTCAGGACTGAGTTTTACTTGAGTCACAAGGTTATAAATCATGCACTCGATGTTTATGATGGGAAAAAAGAAAAAAAGATATTGAAACTTAGGGGGGAAAATAGTAGATTCGACGTTTCACATGCAAATGATTTTATGCGAAATTTGATTATTCTAATGAATACAAACTTCACAGGCAATTGTGTATTTTCATCTGGATATTCGATAGGGATAAAGGATTTTTGCAAACTTGTTTTTCAAGAATTGAATCTAAATTACAAGGAACATATTTACTTTGAAACCGAGAGCCAAGGATTTAGTAGAGAAATTCTGTTGCAAGGAGATAATTCCCTCCTAAAGAGATTGATTCCACAACCAGAGGTATTTACCCCAGAACAAACAATCAGGCGGCTAGTAGGGGATTGGCAGACGAAGAGAGAAAACATTGCAAAGTAAAGAATTACTAATTGTCATTCCTACAATTAACGAGAAAGAGAATTTAATTTATTTACTTCCGAGTATCTTTACTTTTCAACCAAACTCTACTGTTTTGGTGATAGATGATGGAAGTACCGATGGAAGTTCAGAATATGCGAAATCATTAAATTCACCGACTCGCAGAGTTAAAGTCATAGAGCACCACTTCCGACGCGGAATAGGTTCAGCCCACGTCGAGGGACTTCGGTATGCACTTAGAGAAAAGTATAAAATTTGTATAAGCATGGACGGGGATCTCACTCACGATCCGAAGTACATTGATGAATTAGTTTCGACTTTATATAAGAATGACTTTACTTCAGTGGTGATCGCTTCTCGATTCTTGCTCGAGGACGGAACGTCTAGTTGGACTTTATTGCGTAGACTTATGACTAGTCTTGGTCACTCCCTCACTCAAAAGCTTCTACGAATGGAGTGGGATGTTAGCTCTGGCTTCCGGGCTTATAAAGTTGAGTCGATAAAGCCCTCCATGTTAACTTGGCTTGAAAATTCGGCTTATGAGTTTTTTCCAAAAAGCGCATATTTCCTCAAAAAGAATAATCTTCATATTGAGGAAATTCCTGTTTACCTCCCAAAGAGAACTTATGGAAACTCAAAAATGACATTGTTAAAAGTTATCAAATTACTATCAAATATTTTTAAGTTAAGGATAGACTTCAGGCTAGCCAGGAAACGAGGACTACTTTGAGTGAGATTTTGCTATGAGAGAAAACACACCTGAGGAATGGGATTCCTACTGGGAGGAAGAATTATCGCCAAGTTTATTTACGCGAATTTATTCGAGAATTGCGCATTTTTACCGCCAGCACTTGATTGGACCAAGATTAGCTAGAGTGCTCTCTCGTAATTTTAATCAAGGTGCTCGCTTATTGCATGCTGGTTCAGGGGCTGGTGAAGTTGATTTGCTTGTCAGAGATAGTTTTGAAATAGTAGCGGGAGACATGTCTAAATTAGCACTAGATAAGTATGTAAAGCAACACCCTGATTCAGAAGTGATACTGTTGAACATTACAGAAAAGAACTTCAAGGATTTGCAAGTCCAGGGTATTTACAACTTAGGAGTAATGGAACATTTAACTCCTGAAGAGATTGTCTTGTCTTTTCAAAACTTTTCAGCCTCATTGCCTTCTAAAGGAAGAATTGTCTTGTTTTGGCCACCTGTTTACGGAACATCGGTGGTTTTTTTATATGTTGTTCATTTTGTATTGCAAAAAATTTTTCGCAAAGCTATTGTTTTGCATCCTGATGAGCCTAATAAAGTTTCAACTGTAACTAATTTTAGAAAGTATCTTGTCGAAACAGACTTAAGAATTATAAGTTTTCGTATGAGCTGGCGAGATATGTTTACCTACATGGTGATCACCCTTGAAAAATCAACATAAAAGAGAAAGCCTACATAAAAGGTTACCCTCAGATATTAAATCAAAGAAATTTTCCTTATCAAAGAGGGGTGGCCTCTTAGTTCTGTTAATAACGCTTGTTAACTCTGCTTTTTGGAGAATATTTGGAATTAGCAGAGAAAGTTTACATGTAGATGAACAAATTCAGGCGTTACTAGTCTCGGAGTCACTCGGAGGCACTTGGAGCAATAGCAGATATTTGGGGATGCCCCCTTTAGATATGACATTTGCATGGCTTTCAATGAGAATTTTCGGGGCAGATAATTTTGCAATTAGGATCCCACCAACTTTCTTTGGAATAATGTCTTGTGTCATCTTTGCCTTAACGATCACAAAGTTAAGCAACTTGAAGATTGGAACACTCGCTGGAATCCTCGCTGCAGTGACCCCCGCCCTGGTATTTCAACAACAGACTGCACGGCCTTATGCCCTTTATACGTTCCTAATAGTTTCCATTTTCTATTTTTCGACCGGAAATGAAAGAAGGAATCGGCTGTGGATGGTTATTTTTCTAACCTTCTTACCTTGGAGTCGTGCTCTAGAAGGACCGGTATCTACCGTTTTTCTTTCAATCACTTTTGTTATCATTATCATTCACCGGAAAAAATTAAAGTTTAATGGAGTTAAAGAAGTTTATATTTTTATAGCACCTATTCTTAGTGCGATTTACTCGGTGCAATGGACGAAGAATACAGAGAGCACAATCATTGGAGCACCTGATAGCTACATAAATAACTTTTCAGAAGCTTTTATGAAATTACAAACATTACCTGAGTTTATTTTAACCCTGACAAAAGTAGTCCTCGGATTCAATTTCATAATAATTATGAGTATATTGATAGTAATCTCTTTGGCTCTTCTTCCTTACAAAAAAACTCACACGATCATAAATTCGTCAAAGCCACATCAAGCGCTGATTACTTCACTCTCTAGTCTTACACTTGTTAATTTTTTGAATTCAATCACGATTTTTATTGCACTATATTGTCTGACAAAACTTCAATTTTTTGACCGATATTTTTCTTTGGGTATCTTTGGATGGATCGGTATTTTAGTCATGCTTGTTCATTTTATTACTCAATCTAAATTCAATTACGCAAAGTATTTTTCCAATTTATTAATCGTAATTTTGATAGTTCAATATGTTTTTACATCATATCATCAGGCAATCAGGATTGACAAGATTCAATTTGATCAGGTAAACAACTACATTTTATCAAATGATATTAGCCAAGAAAATGAAGTGATTGTTTTTCAATCGGGAGACTTCAATCAGTACCTACCTGGCTGGCCAGTATCAATTGGCACAAATATGCAAGTAACACCCACTTGGTTACCGTACGTTATAAAAAGGATTTATCTTGAAAATGAATCTGTCTTTGGTAAAAATGATTATTTCTCTACGATAGTTCTTCTACCGAAAGTTGACTCGCGCTCAAATCTATTGATTGGACAACCTTGGGCGAACAATATGTTTAAGGCTTCCTTGGATAGCGAAAAAATTACATATCTTCCGGGCGGTGCATATATTCTTAATGGTCTAAGTAAAGCAGAAATGTTAAGAACTGTAGATGTTGTTTTACAATCTTCAACCGAGGGTAGCAATTTGTGGATAAGCGCTTATGGCTTAGCGCTAGCAGAAAGTTCCGGATTTCCTGCCTCAGAAATACAAATTTTGGGCTTTTGTAGGTACCTAAAAATCAATCAAGAAATAACGCAAGGGACTTCCTTTGGACTTTGGGGGCAACCAAACATTTTGACTTCAGAATTCTTCCAGAAAAGCAAGGCGACTTACTGTGACATTCGCTAGACTTAAGTGTCAGTTCAAGCGATTCTCCAAGTTGCAGCGGACACGGATTCATTTAACCCTCAAGAATTGTTTTCTTTTGTCGATTGTGATCTCAAGTAATACCCGTTTAGAGTTAGGATAGTCCCTATGAGGATTTTAGTCTCAGGTGGTGCAGGATTTCTGGGCTCGCATTTGTGTAGAAAGCTATTAAGTCAAGGGCATGAAGTTTTGGCAGTAGATAATCTCTACACGGGGTCGAAGTCTAATATTGTGGATTTGATTGATAACCCAAATTTCGAATTTTTACGCCATGACATAACCTTTCCTCTATTTGTCGAAGTAGACGGGATTTTCAATTTGGCTTGTCCCGCTTCGCCGAAGCACTATCAGAAGGATCCTGTTCAGACTTTGAAAACTTGTGTTGTTGGCTCAATAAATATGTTGGGAATTGCTAAAAGGTTGAATATTCCAATTTTGCAAGCATCGACTTCTGAAATCTATGGTGACCCGCAAGTCTCTCCACAAAATGAAAGTTATCTTGGAAATGTAAATCCGATTGGTATTAGGGCCTGCTACGACGAAGGTAAGAGAGCCGCTGAAACGATCTTTTTCGACTACAATAGACAGTACAACACAAGAATTAGAGTAGCTCGAATCTTCAATACATTCGGACCAAATATGGCAATCGATGATGGCCGCGTAGTAAGTAATTTTATCTGGCAAGCTTTGAATAATGAGCCATTGACGATTTTTGGGGATGGAACGCAGACGCGTAGTTTTTGTTATGTTGACGATCTGATAGATGGATTGGTGGCTTTGTTTAATTCAGAAGATACAAATGGACCTATCAATTTGGGGAATCCAGGGCCAATTTCAATGCTCGATCTTGCTGAAGAGATTATTTCTCTCACAAACTCAAAGTCTAAAATTAAGCACTTGCAGCTTCCAAGTGATGACCCAAAGCAACGCGTCCCAGACATCACCAATGCTAGCAAGCAACTGGGGTGGCAACCCGTGATTGATCGAAAAACCGGCTTAAGAAATACAATTGCCTATTTCTCGAATTTGAAGTTAAAAATGGGGACAAAATGAAGAATCTTTCCGTGATAATTCCTTGTTACAACGAGGAAAATACAATTTTAGAGCTGGTTCAGAGTGTCCTTAAACAAGAAAGTGTTGGGGAAGTGATTGTAATTGATGATTGCTCAACAGACAGAAGTTTAGAACTTCTTAGAAAAATTAGTGACAAAAGATTCATAGTTCTCGCTCAAGAGCGCAATCAAGGGAAAGGAGCCGCGGTTTCTAGAGGATTTGCCTCTGTGAGTTTGGAGTTTTGTGTAATACAAGATGCGGATCTGGAATATGACCCAAATGATTACAACGCACTTCTTGAACCACTAATTTCTGGAAAAGCGGATGCGGTGTTTGGTTCAAGATTTACTTCGAGTGGTTCAAGGCGAGCATTGTATTTTTGGCATCGTATGGGAAATAATTTTCTAACCCTTCTATCAAATATGTTTACAAATATCGACTTAACCGACATGGAGACATGTTATAAAATGATGAAGTCAGAATATGCAAAACTACTAAAAATTCAAGAACCTCGATTTGGTATTGAACCAGAGATGACAGCTAAATTAGCTGCTATGAGATTACGAATTTTCGAAGTTCCCATTTCATACAATGGCCGAACTTACGATGACGGCAAAAAAATTACCTGGAAAGACGGATTTAGCGCGATTCGGTGCATCGTAAAATACAACACACCAGCTGCCAAAAATCGAATTCTAAGGTCCATAAGTTCTAAGTGACAAAACTACCCAACCTTTACAAAAAACAAAATTTCTTCTTTTTTTTGCTATTCGGCGTGGTTCTTTCAGGTATTAATTCTAAATCGTTGCTTTTAAACTGGCCGTATATCTCACCTGATGGTTTTGACACGATACTTGAGGGAAGACTTATTGGCACCGATGATTTGGTTCTTCCAATTCTGCGAAATCCAGGAATTGTTATGGTTAGTAAATTTGATGCATTTTTTGGGGGATTTGGCGCGATTTTTTGGGCCTCCAACACAGCAGGCTTAACTCTGCAATGTATAGCTATTCAGAAATATGCTTCTAGGTATTTAATAACCCCACAAAAACTATTCCTAATTTTGGCTGTCTATTTTCTGAGCTATATCCACTTTATTTCACTATTTATCTTGGCAGATACGATCGCAATTGGAATTATGTGCTATGCGGTTTCCTTGATTCTCACAAATGATGATATTACTAAAGTAACTTACCTAAAAATCCTTTTTTTGATTCTCATTTCATCCTTGTTTCAATCATATTGCCTAATATCTCTAATTCCATTCACGATGAGTTTAGCCAGAAGTGGTTTTTTCCGATGTATTTTGCAGGGGATTTTGGGACCAATAGGAATTTATCTCTTCGTAACTAAATTCTATCAAGATGCTATTCCACATCTCGCCACGCCAGTTAATTTCCCACTTTTAAAGCTGTCTTTGGATATGTCTTCGTTCTACTTTAATACTTGGCTTGTCACATTTGGGCCCATATTGGTTTTAGTATTCGCGCTTCTAAGCTCAATGAGCAAGAATCGAATTAGACCAATATCAAAATTTATTTTCCTCAGCTCAGATCTTATTCCAGGGTATTCAATATTATTCTTAACGTTTTTCTATCAGTGGCCTGAATCAAGATTTACATACGTGTCTTATTCACTTATTGCTCCAATTTTATTGATCAGGACTGTTTATGTTTTTTCAAAAGAGGAGAAAAAGTTTAGAACTTCAATTCTAAACTCGCATCTAATCTTCATCGCTGCGCTTGGTACAGTTCTGGTAAATCCTCAGGACTCTTGGAAACCAAAAATAGCTGACATGGCTCCTGGAAAACTTTGGATAGCACAGGCATTTGTTTCAGCTCTTGATCGTGACCAGTCAAGCCCCTATAAGAATCTTTTGATCGAAGTTGACAAGTATTGCAATTCAAATCACCCAAAACCGGAAATAAAAGAATTTGCAAGTTCTTTGACTTCAGACCCGTATACTCAATCTATGATCTCGCTATCTTTACGATATTGCGTATATAAGTAGAGTTTATAGCAATGAATTTCAAAAATATTCCTCGCGAATTTAGAATCTTTTTTGCTAAAATCAAGAATCTAACTTTAAAAACTAATCGATCCAAGTTGCGAAGCTATGTTTTGAATATGCCAAAAAAGAGGTTCAAAACAATTTTGAGAGATTTTAATGTTTATCTTATGAACCCAAACAAGAATGCTCTCAATTTAAGAGAGTTGGAACTCAACTATTACACCATCCAAAGCCCACCAGTGGTTGCGCCAGTCTCAAACATATCAATTGTAGTACCGATTTTTAATGATTTTGACATGGTAAGTAAATTAGTCTTTCAACTAATCGACAGCGAGCCATTGGTAGAAATAGTTTTGGTTGATGATTGTAGCGATGAGCAAGATATGTTCAAAAAATTGCAAAAACTAGCGACTGAGACGCCACGGATTAAACTGATCAAAACACCAGAAAATTTAGGTTTTACTGGGAGCGTAAATTACGCATTGCTTTTTGCAACCCAAGATAACGACATACTTCTATTAAACTCCGACACATCAGTTCCGAATCTTTTTGCAAGCCGAATGCATATGAAATTGCAAGAAGACCCGAGGGCCGCGAGCATCACTCCACTTTCCAATGCAGCAGAAATTGCATCTGCACCCTTAATTGGCGTTGACTGCAGTTCAATTTCGGCGGAGATAGCCCTGCAGCTTGATCAAGTGGCAAGGAGTAAAAAAACTTTTTGGAATTCTGATATGTGGCCAGTTACACCAACTGGAGTTGGCTTTTGCATGCTAATTTCTAGAAAAGTCATAAACGAAATTGGAATGTTTGATGAAGACAAATACCCGAGGGGTTATGGAGAAGAAAATGATTGGTCACTTCGCGCTCGAAATCGTGGATTCCTGAATTTTATTTGTCCAAGTGTTTATGTTTGGCATTCACATGGCGCCACTTTTGGATCGGAGAAAGAACTATTGCGGTTATTGCATTCACAACAATTAAACAAAGACTATCCTGAATATAGTGGTTTGATTAGGAATTTCTATTTGAACGATCCTTTAGAAAAGTATAGACTCGAGTTATATTTGATATATCTCATTGAATTTTCTAATTCTAATTTGCAGATAATTTTTGATAGCAGTGTAAGTGGAGGTGCTCGCAAGTATTCAAGGGAAGAAGGTATCTTAAAAGATTCCTCTATCTATCTTTTGATTAAACCGCTGAATGAAGAAGATTTGAGTATGACTATTGTTCATGAGAAAATTCAAATCAATTTTTATGGAACTTGGGATGATTTGGTGAATTTTAGCCAGAAATTTAATGACAAATCTCTTCTTGTAAACAGTATTGCTTTTGTGCCGGGCACGTCATCCTCCAAAGTAATTAGAAAAATTAGAGCATATTTAGTCAATTCTGAAATTACTGATTGCTTCATAGTCCTTCATGATTTTCACTCACTGTGCCCTTCAATAAACTTAATTAACTCTCATGGAAGATATTGTGACTTACCACAAGAAGAAACATGCCAAAAGTGTCTGCCAAAAAATGTATTCGCAATAGAAAGTAAGTCAGTCAGCATTCATGAATGGCGTAATGAATGGTCTGAATTGTTTATGAATTTGAAAGAAATACGTTTTCCGAGTAACTTTGCAAAAGAAGAATTTTTGAGGGTTTTTCCTGCATTTGACTTGAAGTGCTTTGTCATTAGCCCGACTACTAAAATTCTGAGGAGTTATGTATCAAAGGTGGACCCTTCATTGAAGAAACCTCTGGACTTTCTCGTCTTAGGTAACATTAATTATGCCAAAGGTTCTGGAGTATTAAAGAGTCTTTCGCGAGAATTAGAGAATCTTGAATCAGATATTTACTTGCGACATTTTGGCCTCATTGACATGGATATTCAATCAAAGAATTATTTCAATTACGGGCCTTACTCAAGTCTCAACGAGATAGAAGAGCGCTATGAAAAATTCAATTTTGTGGGGGCTCTTTTCCCCTCGATATGTCCAGAAACTTATTCGTATGTTTGCGATGAGTTAAGCGGAATGAATATTCCGGTAATAGCATTCGACATCGGGGCGCCATTTGATCGCTTTCAAGGTCAGAAAAATTTTCACTTTGTATCTATTCCAAAAGATGGCAGAAAATTCCTCCAAGAAATAGAGGCTGTGTTAATTCAGTCATTCAAGCGATGAGTGAATAATTTATTCATGAAAATGGTTTATGTAGTCATGGCTGTCTTCAACGGCGAAAAGTTTTTGGATGAACAGATTAAAAGTATTTTTGATCAAAAACAGATAGATGTTAAATTGCTCATTGTTGATGATGGTTCCACAGACAACTCGTTGAACATAATCTTGAAATGGCAACAAGCTGGGTTTGAGATATATTTAGAATCAGCGGACCACGTTGGAAGCTCAAAAGCCTATGCAAGCATCCTTAAGAGGGTCCCTCGCGGTGCATTCGTTGCATTTTCAGATCAAGATGATGTGTGGAAAGATGACAAATTAGCGGTACAAATAGAAAGTTTCAATTCAGACAAACCTAGTCTTGTAACATCAAGAAGATTCTACATCGACGAAGAGGGACGGGAAATTGGAACTTCGCCAACCCTACGTCGACCCCCATCGTGGAGGAATGCATTTATCGAGAATATCGCATACGGAAATACAATTGTTTTAAATCCAAAAGGCTTGGAATTAATCACTTTGAAAGCAATTCCAACAGATGTTTATTTTGATGCATGGATATATCTATTGCTATCGTCTGTTGGTACAGTAATCACTTTGGATGAGCCATTGGTTAGATATAGATTGCATGAAAATAATCAAATAGGGATCGGCAAGAATCGAATGAACGTTCGAAAGGTTAGATTAGGATTTTTGAAGTTTTATACACAAGTTCAAATGCTAGTTGAATTGTATCCGGAATATCTGCCAAATGAGGTCTCTAATGAGGCACACAAATTTTTAGCAGCATATAGATCGAGTTCGATCACATTTCGCTATCTCAGAGTTTTTAAACTCAAGGTGTATAGACAAAGTGCATACGATCACTTTCTTTTCCGTCTCTTTACACCACTAGTGATCAGAATTAAGAATAGTAACTAGATACTTTGAGTACTCACTTGCAGCAAGTTCAACAACAATTTTTTCAATTTGAGATTTTGATATCCAGTTATTTTTCCAAGCAATTTCTTCAAGACACGCAATTTTAAGGCCAGTTCTCTCTTCAATAACTCTTACAAAATTTGCGGCATCGTTTAAAGATTTGGGGTTTCCAGTATCGAGCCAAGCAGAACCTCTTGACAACTTTGTATATGTTAATAAATCGTTATCTAAGTAGTGTTGTAAGACTGAAGTTATTTCTAGTTCACCCCTCTTACTTGGTTCCACGTGTTTTGATATTTCACTTACCCTGTTGTCGAAAAAATATAGACCAGTTACTGCGAGATTAGATTTAGGAGAGTGTGGTTTTTCTATGATACTCTTTGGTTCGCCGCTTGCATCAATTTCTAAAACCCCATATGAACTTGGGTCTGTTACCTCATAAGCAAAAATGTGAGCACCTAGTTGTGGAAGAGTATTTAAAATTCCTTTTCCAAGGCCAGCTCCATGAAAAATATTGTCTCCTAGAACCATCAGACAAGAATCGCCCGACAGAAATTTTTCACCAATTGTGAATGCTTGGGCTATGCCCCTAGGTTCAATCTGGGTTTGATAATGAAATGAGACTCCAAGACGCGACCCATCGCCAAGCAACTCTTTGAATTGCGACTGGTCATGAGGAGTTGTGATAATTAAGATCTCGCGAATTCCAGCAAGCATCAAAGTTGATATTGGATAGTAAATCATCGGCTTGTCATAAATTGGCAGAAGTTGTTTACTTATAGCACGGGTTATGGGCCATAGGCGTGAACCCGTGCCACCGGCTAGAACTATTCCCTTCATTGTTCAATTCTAGAGGGTAAGGTTAGAAATAGGTTGTGATGGGGGTGGTCAAATGAAGTTACTTGTGACGGGTGCCGCAGGTTTCATCGGCTCAAATTTCGTGCGGATGATTGCCAACGGCAAGATGGAGGGAATTTCCAGCGTTGCCGTTTTGGACAAGCTCACCTACGCAGGGGTTATGGAGAATTTAACTCAGGCTGAGAATATTTCAAATTTCTCATTTGTTGAAGGCGACATTTGTGACCCGCAGTTGGTCGCTTCAATGCTTGAAGGTATCGATGCGGTAATCAATTTCGCAGCGGAGTCACACGTAGACCGTTCAATAAATGGGGCATCAGATTTTGTTCAGACCAACATCGTGGGAGTCCAAGTGCTTTTGGATGCCATCAAAGGCTCAAGCAGAAAGATTCGATTTGTACAGGTCTCAACAGATGAAGTCTATGGTTCTATCGAATTCGGCTCTTGGACAGAAGATTGGCCACTTCAACCTAATTCTCCTTATTCTGCAAGTAAGGCAAGTGGTGAACTGTTGGCTCGTTCGTATAACAGAACTCACGGCTTGGATGTAGTAATTACACGTTGCAGTAACAACTATGGAACGCACCACTTTCCAGAGAAATTGATCCCGCTATTTATTACAAATTTAATTGAAGGTAAGAAAGTTCCAATCTATGGAACTGGAAAGAATGTTCGGGACTGGCTTCATGTCGATGATCACTGTCGCGGGGTTTATGATGTTTTAATGAATGGGCGCTCTGGTGAGGTCTATAACATTGGTGGCGGTCGAGAGCTAACCAATAACGAAATCACTAGTCTGATTCTTCGAGCTATGGGTGCAGATGAGTCTTCGATTGAATATGTGGAGGAACGAAAAGGACATGATCTCAGGTATAGCGTTGATTGGACAAAGATCAATCGGGAATTGGGTTATGAACCCCAGGTTAGGTTTGAAGATGGTCTTAATGAAACCATTCAGTGGTATCGAGACAATGAAGCGTGGTGGAAGCCACTCAAGAATCGCTAGCCTGTAAATGACTTGGTTGATTACAGGTGGATCGGGGCAATTGGGTATTGCGGCCACTCAAGAGCTTAGTGAGCTTGGAATTATGTTTTCTGCTTGGGATTCAAGAGATTTAGATATCACCCAAGGTGAAATAGTTCGTGACTTAATTTTGCATTTGTCACCGGAAGTAATTATTAATTGTGCCGCATGGACAGATGTTGATGGAGCTGAAACGAATGAGCGCGAGGCATTCGTCGTAAATTGTGATGGAGCCGAAAATATTGCTCTGGCAGCAAAGGACTGTAGCGCCAAGTTAATTCAAGTTTCAACAGATTATGTGTTTTCAGGTAAGAGTAAATCCCCGTGGCAGTCAGGGGACGTGATTAATCCGCAATCAGCATACGGTCGCACAAAAGCAAAGGGAGAAGGCCGAGTCCGCCTCGCTTACCCAGAGAATTCATCGATAGTTCGAACTGCATGGCTATATAGTCCTTGGGGTAAGAATTTTGCAAAGACAATGACTCGACTAGCAATCAATGGCGATAATGATGTTCGGGTGGTAAATGATCAGTTGGGACAACCAACTTCTGCCAAGGATCTAGCGAAGCAACTTGTTGAGTTGGGTTTGTCAAATTCACCCGCAGGGATTTATCACGGAACCAATTCAGGAGAAGGAACCTGGTTCGAATTTGCTCAGGAGATATTCAAATTTGCGGGAGCAGATTCAAACCGGGTAATTCCGGTTTCTTCAAGCGAGTACCCCCGACCCGCAAAGCGGCCTTTATATTCTGTTTTAAGCCATGAGGCTTGGGGAAAAACTACAGTTCAGCCGATGAGAGATTGGCGAATCGCGCTTCATGAAGTGATGCCTGCAATCATTTCTGCGGTGCAGACGGAAGAATAGATATATGGAATTAACACCACTTGGCATTGAAGGAGTTTGGTTAGCAGAATCACCTGTTTGGAACGATGACCGTGGATTCTTTCGCGAGTGGTTTAAATCCGAAGACATCAAGAATTCAACCGGTAGAGATTTTGGAATTGAACAAGCGAACATTTCACTTTCATCCAGAGGCACCCTCCGAGGGATTCATTACAGTATTGCGCCTCGCGGTCAGGCAAAATGGATTACATGCGTCGCAGGTTCGATCAAAGATGTAATCGTTGATATTCGACCAAATTCAAAAAGTTTTGGTAAATGGATTCAAGTTGAACTAAGTGGCGATTCAGGAAATGCAGTCTTTATCAGCGAGGGGTTAGGGCATGGGTTCTTGGCGTTGGAGGACAACACAGCGGTTGTTTACTTAGTGTCGACACCTTTTTCACCTTCAGAAGAACTAGAAATCAATCCATTCGATGAAGAAATTGGAATTACCTGGGGAATGAAAATAAGCGATTTGAGGATTTCAGAAAAAGATAAGACTGCCCCAACACTCTCCGAGCGACTCAAGCAGGGAAAACTTAATTGAGCATCAAGATCCTCTTCTAAACTTTCTGTATATTGAAAATAATTTCCAAGTTCTTGAATTCACAACACTATCACGTTCCATTACCGCGTTATCACGTTCCAATACCGCGTTATCACGTTCCAATACCGCGTTATCACGTTCCATTACCGCGTTATCACGTTCCATTACCGCGTTATCACGTTCCATTACCGCGTTATCA
>NZ_DAIMYR010000001.1:0-137467 GCF_036734405.1 Candidatus Planktophila sp. | reverse complement strand
TACCGCGTTATCACGTTCCATTACCGCGTTATCACGTTCCATTACCGCGTTATCACGTTCCATTACCCTCACAACAGCACTTGTTATTCTAAAATTTTGGATTACATCATCTGAAATCGAACCAAAAGCGCCTTGAATTGCAGGCATCAATCCTCTGAGTGAATGTTCATAAAAATCTCGAAGGAGTCCAATTGGAATCTCGCCCAGGAACACAATACCCAAACCGTGTGATCCAACAAATTCCAAAGTCCTATATTCTTCCTTTATTTCTTCCCAAAATTTATGTACTCCAAAAGTATTTCTTCTCACGTGAATATCATGCAAAAGAATTATTCCATCATCCGACATTTTGGATTTCCAGGATTCAAAATCCTGCTTAACTGCGTCATAGGTGTGAAAACCATCGATATGTAGCAAATCGATTGAATTCTCTTGAAATAAATGTGATGCATCCACAAACGACATTTTAATTATCGTAGAGAAATGAGAATACTTTGAATTTAAAGTTAATACACCTCTATGAACTGAGTTGTCATAAAACCCTGCTTGATTATCGCCTTTCCAGTGATCTATGGCAAACGCCTTGGCATGCAGTCCACATTCGAGAATTGACTGACATCCGACAAAATAGCTGAAACCATTGTGCACCCCTAATTCAACAAAAATCTTGGGCTTCTGTTCACGGATTAAGAATTTCAAAAAAGGTGCATGACCAATCCAAGCCGAAGGAAGGTAGTCATCAATTCTGAACAAGTAATCGTCGTGTGACAGTTCATTTAGCGCACGATCCAACAAAGGACAACCCCACGATCTATTTATTGTTACTTGAAGGAAATATTATATCTGACGTATATGATAAGAACATGCTCCAGCAAGGTAGTTTTAAGATTTTTGCAGCGATCCCACATTTTTTCGATGTACTCGGTATTTATCAAAACGACTTTGGCTCACACGAGAGTGATAACTATTCGTGTAGGCAGGCCATCATCGAGACAACTAGCGCATCAATCAGTAACGCATTAGATTCCCTAGACATAGAATATGTAATTACATATTATGGAGTAAATGATCAATTTATCAAACGGTCAAGAGTAATTAGTGAAGTTTCGGAACCAAAACATTTACCTTGGTTTGTGATTGATAAAGCATTTGAGCAAATTGATGAATATGACTATTTTCTTTTTGTGGAAGATGATATTTTCGTTCCCCTTGGTCTTTTAGAAACTCTAATAAACATCGATTTGAATCTGGAGTTAAATGAAATAGTTATTCCCAACAGAATTGAGACACTTAGTGGAAATGAATTCTGCGTCGATATGATCGCTATGCCGGGCTGGGAGACTGAAGAAAAAATCTACGCGGGCCTAAGGTTGCGCCAAGCAAGAAATATTCATTCGGGCTTTCTTTTACTATCCCGAGAAAAATTTTCTAAGGCATATGATTCACGATTACATTTGGAACCAACAAAAATAATTCGATGATTCCGACACTGAATACATTCATGAATCTAATGGATGCACTTGGAGTAACTGTGACTTTAAAGATTGGTGAAAAACCAAAGAGAAAGAACTCTGGTCGCTTGATGGTCGAGGTTGCTGCTTAAAAGTTTTCAAGATTGATCTAAAGCGAAAGTGGCTTGGGCCGGGATCGAACCGGCGACCTAACGATTTTCAGTCGTTCGCTCGTACCAACTGAGCTACCAAGCCAACAAAGATCTTGCTAGTAGTTGCCCACTCGTCCACTTGCCACATAAATGCTGGGTCTGGCCTGCCTCCGCCCCTAGCATTAGAGGGTGACCTAGATGGGTTACTTGGGAAGAGGGATGGGATCAGATGTCGATGAGCAATCTAAGAGTTAAAAACTTGCACAAGATTTCAATTTTTTCAGTTTTGGTATTGGGTTCATCGTTACTGGGTTTTGCTCCATCGAGCGCGGCTAGCCCAACAACCAATGCCTGCGTAAACCAGAAGACAGGGGCCATGCGGATCCTGCTTAAAGGAACGTGTAAGGCAAAGGTCGAGAAGAAGCTTGTTATCAATACCACTGCCCCAGCTGTGTCAACAATTCCTTCCATTTGGCTTTCACCACGGGACTTACTTGCTTCACGCCAGGGATTTACTGACAGCAGCGGCATAGCTGATGCTTCTTCTGTTTCCACGCTGGTTCTGACTAACAATTTCTTCCACGCCGAAGCTCTTGATCTTGCTCAAGAGAAAGAGAGAGTTGTATTTAAAGCGGTGCCAAAGGGCTGGAGCAAAGCAAAAAGCCTGACGGTAAGGGTTTATTGGTTGCTAACCGAGAATACGACCGCACCTGTTTCCTTTGAGGTTTACTTAAACTCACGTGGAGACGGTGATAATTTTGGTGACGAGAATTGGGCAACCAGTGCAGCGGGAGAACAAAAAGATGCACTGGTAGTAAGTAAGGGCTCCAAGATCATGAATACCCATAGCTTTACATGGGGAAATAATGGTCAAATAGCCGATGGCGAGCTACTGACACTTTCGCTATACCGCGAGGGAAATCTTCAAAAGCCAAGCGTTTACTCTGGCAAGGTTTACGTAATGGGAGTCTCGATAGAGCCAAACTTCTAAATAGTTACAGCAAAACCCCTGCACCTTAAAAGCGGTGTGGGGGTTTTGTTTTGCAATTTAGGTTGGTATCTACCGTGGCTTGGGCCGAGGGGTCACTGGGGATAAGTCATGGGACTGTCAGTGGGCGGTGGCAGGTTGTGGCCATGGATAAAAAACAAGAACTAGAAGTTGAAAGAGAATTAACCTGTAGCTACAATGTAGCTACAAACAAAGGAGATGCCATGGCGGCAGATGCGATCGTAAGGGCTCGGGTAAGCGAAGAGACCAAGGCCGAGGCTGCGGCGATTTTTGAAGCTGCTGGTTTAACGACCTCTGATGCTATTCGCATGATGCTTGTTAGGGCGGTGGAGGACGGTGCGCTTCCCTTTGATCCGGTGAAGCCAAACGCTAAAACTGTACGGGCGATAAAGGCGGCTCGCGCCGGAAAAGTTAAGAAGGCAAAGAACTCAAAGCAACTACTTGCAAAGCTAAATGCGAAAGCTTGAGTACACAACTAAATTTGAACGAGACTACAAGCGCGAAAAGAAAAGTAAATCTGGTAGGGATCTAGATCGACTTCTTCAAGAGGTGCTCGATTTATTGGCAGCTGATAGACGTTTGCCAGCCAATTTAAGAGAGCATCCATTGAAGGGTGAATACCTTGGCACTCGCGAGTGCCACGTAAAGCCTGACTTACTTCTTATTTATGAAAAGCGTGGAAAATCAGTTTTGGTCTTAATCAGATTGGGAACCCACTCCGAGTTGTTTTAATCGGCTAGTGAGCGATGAAAAAAAGATTATTGTTCTTAGCAGTGTGGCTTGGGCCGGGATCGAACCGGCGACCTAACGATTTTCAGTCGTTCGCTCGTACCAACTGAGCTACCAAGCCAACAAAGATCTTGCTAGTAGTTGCCCACCAGTACGTATGGCACACAAATAAATTTGCATACAACACCAAAACCTTTGCGACCCGGACGGGACTTGAACCCGCGACCTCCGCCGTGACAGGGCGGCGCGCTAACCAACCTGAAGGGTCGATTGGGGATAAGTCATTGGACTGTCAGTGGGCGGTGGCAGGTTGCGGCTATGACACAGAAACAGCCAAGATCTATTCATTTAGTAACGCTTGACGTTAATAACGCTACGCGTTACTATACCTAAGTGATCCTTTCATTTAAGGACAAGCAAACTGAGGCACTTGCCAGTGGCAAGCAGGTCCAACGGTTTTCTTCCTTCGAAAGAATCGCACTTCGTAAATTACGACAGCTCGAAATCGCAGGTCGCTTAGAGGACTTAAGGGTTCCACCCGGGAATCACCTTGAGCTGCTAAAGGGTGATCGTGCAGGGCAAATGAGTATTCGAATTAACGATAGATGGCGAATATGTTTCAAGTGGACCGTGGCAGGTCCGGCAGATGTAGAGATTGTTGATTACCACTAGGAAGGAAGGGAATGAAAAATGGCTACAAAGATTGCATCTCGTCAGGTTAAGTCACGGGTAAAGCGAGTTGATTCAGTAACTCCTGGCGAGCTTTTACTTGAAGAATTCTTGGTACCTATGGGCATTTCAAAATATCGTCTAGCTAAAGAGATCAATGTGCCCGCCCAACGCATCGGGGACATTGTTATGGGTAAACGTTCAATTACGGCTGATACAGATTTGAGGCTTTGCCGGTTCTTCAATTTGTCCGATGGTTACTGGCTTCGTGCACAGGCAGCTCATGACCTTGAAGTTGCTCTGGCGCAGATTGGTAAGAGCTTGAAGACAATCAAGCCATGGTCTAGTCGAGTTGCTTCTTAAGTAGTTACGATTATCTGTAGCAAGTCGATCTAAAGCGAATGTGGCTTGGGCCGGGATCGAACCGGCGACCTAACGATTTTCAGTCGTTCGCTCGTACCAACTGAGCTACCAAGCCAACAAAGATCTTGCTAGTAGTTGCCCACCAGTACGTATGGCACACAAATAAATTTGCATACAACACCAAAACCTTTGCGACCCGGACGGGACTTGAACCCGCGACCTCCGCCGTGACAGGGCGGCGCGCTAACCAACTGCGCTACCGGGCCTTAAGAGATTGATAAACATAAGTGGCTCTTATGTCACAGTTAAAGCCGTTACTACTTTTTACATCTTTAGAATCGGTCCTGCGGTACTGCGTGCCCCCAACGGGATTCGAACCCGTGTTACCGCCGTGAAAGGGCGATGTCCTAGGCCCCTAGACGATGGGGACGTTCTAAGGCTTGGCAATCTTACCCGTGAAAAGGTGTGCGACCAAATGGCATTTATAGGCACAAAAAAGCCACTGGCGGGCTTGCGCCGGGCCAGTGGCTCTTCTGATTAAAGGTTAATGCTGGTTAGTTAAGCGCCCAACGAACAGTGATTGACACTGTTACATCCTGCTCACCTAGATCAATCTGAACTGCTGAATCTGCCTCTGCTGCCTTTGCCATTGGGAATGGTGATGAGTACACAGGTGAAGATTGCTCTTCAAGTGAAAGTACTTTGCCGATTGAAGTTCCAAGGAGCTTTGCATAAGAAGAAGCCTTTGACTTGGCGTTTGCTACCGCTGCTGCGCGTGCATCTTCTGTCGCAGTTGCTGGGTTAAGAGTTGTTGGCATTACTCCACCAAGTTGCACTGCGTCGCCACCTGCGGTGACAACCGCTTCGATGATGGTGCCGGCCTTTGATGCGGTGCGAACTAGAACATCAAATGATTGTGATGCGCGGTAGCCGGTGATCCTTGTTCCAGCTTCTTGTGTCCAGTTGTATTCAGGGTAGACGCTGATGTTTGCTGAACGAATATCTTTTGTTGCAATTCCTGCTTTGAGCAGAGCTGCGCGAACCGCTGCTGCTGATTTGCTGGCTGCAGAAAGTGCTGCAGCATTTGTTGTGCCACGTGCTGACACAGTTGCGTTGAAGCGAACCGCATCTGGGACAACAGAGATCGTGCCGACACCTGTGACGGTGATGAAGCGGTTATCTGCAGTGCCTGCTCCATTTGCTGGGATCGCTAGCGCGACTACGCCTGCAACGGCGGCGACTGTTACTGCGGTTAGGACTGTGCGAAGTTTTGTTAGTTTCATAGGGCAAGTATCTCGTATTAAGTGGGGATGGGGTTAATTAAGGCTGGGAATGGTGGGAGAATAAACGAGTGAGCCAGTTTCTAAGCAAATGCGATGCATCGGTGATGGTCGATGCTGCTGCGAATTTATTGGCCGGAGGATTAGTGGCGTTTCCAACTGAAACTGTTTATGGGTTGGGGGCCGATGCAAGTAACGCTAATGCCGTTGCGCGGATTTATGCAGCGAAGGGTCGGCCTGCAGATCATCCTTTAATTGTGCATATTGCATCAATGTCTGGCTTAGGCGATTGGGCAGATGATGTGCCTGAATATGCGATTGCGCTGGCGCGTGATTATTGGCCTGGGCCAATGACTTTGGTTGTGCGTCGATCTGGTTTGGCTGGGGATTTTTTAACGGGTGGACAGGACACAGTTGGTGTGCGAGTACCAGATCATCCTGTTGCGTTGGGGTTGCTTGAAGCTTTTGTGCGGGCTGGTGGCAAGGGAGTTGCTGCACCAAGTGCTAATCGCTTTGGAAATGTTTCGCCGACGACGGCGCAGGCGGTTAGTGAAGAACTGGGCGATTACTTGGCAGATGGTGATCAGATTCTTGATGGTGGTGCGTGTGATGTTGGTGTGGAATCCACGATCATCGATTGCACAGGGGATGTGCCGAAGATTTTGCGGCCAGGTGCGATTACCGCGCAGATGATTGCTGAATCAACTGGGTTGGAAGTTGTTGGGCAGACATCAGATGATGAAGCTGTGGATACTCAAGTGATCCGTGTCAGTGGTTCATTAGAGGCTCACTACGCGCCGGCTGCAACAGTTGTCTTGGATCAATCCCCCGTCGCAGGTCAAGGATTTATTGCGATGGCAGATGTTGTGACAGCAGATGGTGTTGTGCGATTGGCTGCGCCAACAACCCATGAAGAATTTGCGCAGGTTTTGTATTCGGCGCTGCGTGCCGCAGATGAACAAGGACTGCAGACAGTTGTGGTTCAGCAACCGGTTGGCGAGGGAATTGCTGTTGCGATTCGTGACCGTTTAAAGCGCGCTGCTTTCGGCAGCGCACAGAGCTAGGTCAATAGGATTCCACTTATGTCTTTGGTCGTGAAGCTATGAGCATTACCGCTGCACAATTTGCGATCTTGGGTGTTGCAGCCTTTGCTTTAACGGGGTTGTTGACTTGGCCGGTGCGCGCTTTAGCGATTCGTTTAGGTGCCATGGATGCACCGAACATGGCTCGAAAGACGCAGGCAGAACCAGTTCCGTACTTGGGTGGCGTTGCAATTGCGTTGGGAATAACCCTTGTAACTCTGGCTGCAGTATTTGTTGGTGCAGAAAATTTTGTGGGCGAAAACAATAATCAACTCAGGGATTTAGAGTTTACTGTTTTGTTGCCGGCGCTGGCGTTGGGTGCAATGGGATTATTTGATGATCTGCGCTCGCTATCACCATGGCCACGATTGATCACACAAACAGCTGTAGGAACCGTAGTTGCATTTGTGATTGTTGAAAACGGAACGATTGGAACACCTTTCGGGCAAGGTGCATCTGGTGATTCTGGATCTTGGATAAACACAGCTGTCACTATTTTTTGGATCGTTGGAATTTGTAACAGCATTAACTTTTTTGACAACCTAGATGGTGCAGCATCTGGCGCAGTTGCAATTGCTGCGCTGGGTGTATTCATTATTGCTTTTGATCGCGGGCAGGAACTTGTTAGCGCGCTTTCTATTGTTACCGCTGGAGCCACCATTGGTTTCTTGATGTGGAATAAATCGCCGGCAAAGATTTATATGGGTGATGCCGGAGCACTGTTCTTAGGAATCATTATTTCTGTGGCAACAATCCGTTTGAATCCAGGGATTACTCCGATTTGGCAATCACTTGCAATCCCGTTGATGCTGCTAGCTGTTCCTTTACTTGATACCTGTGTTGCAGTTTTCTCACGGCTTGCCCGTGGGCTGTCACCGCTTACTGGGGGTAAAGATCATCTTTCTCATCGTTTAGTCCGCGGTGGTTTAAGACGGCCGATGGCTGCAATTTCATTGTGGGCAGCATCTGGGATGTGTGCGTTGTTTGCCCTGGGTGTTTATTTCTACACAGATTCTTTAGGTTCAATTTTGATTGGCATCTTCGCTGCGGGCTGGCTTGCCGCTTTGGTGTTGTTCTTGCGCACCCCGTCTCACGATTAAAAACCACCTCTGCTTCAAAAATCTTCCTGAGCCACACCTTCTCTCAGTGAATCTGAGGACCATCAGCAAGCCTTTGTATCAAAATCCTGTGAATCAGTGAATTTCGTACTTCAGGCTTTGGAGGGTGAGGAGGTAGGGGTTATCCTCGGGGGTGAGCATCCGAGTCTGTAAAGCAAGAAAGGCACAATGAGGAATCTTAGGGAATCTTGTCACTCTTGGATTAACCATCTGTTAATCATTTTGCTCTTTGGGCTCCTCCCGGCGACTTTCTCGCCTCCAGCCGCTCAAGCCGTTATTTCTGCAGCCCCGACAGGGCTGAGCGCCAGGGCCGGAAATACTTATTTAGAGATCTCCTTCACCGCTCCTAGCGGGACACCTACAAATTATGACTATTCAATTGATGATGGCCTTACGTGGAGTACAAGAAATCCAGCTGGAACTTGGAGTCCATTAACTATTTATGGTTTAACTAATGGGACTTCATATAATGTAAAAATTCGAGCTCGTGATGCAGATGGACCTGGTCCTGCTTCGGCAACAACCACAGCAACACCGACTAATCAAACGCAACTCGTAGGAAGCCAGGCTTTTATCCAGGGAGCACATGCTGAAGTTGGTATTCGGGCAAATGGCGCTTTTGGAAGTAGCAGTAGTCCATCTACCTTTCACTCAAGCGGGGGATGTTTAGGATTTCGAGCTGATCGACAAACAAATGGTTGGGGAACAACAACTGGGTCTTCACCAAATTATACAAATGGAAATATTGATGATGGAGATTTCTTTTGTCCGGGTTCTCCTTTTGAAGGTTGGGCGATCAAGGCTAATGGTGCATCAACAAGCTTTAGTGATAACTCAGGAGGTGGTCCTTCTGGCAGTTTTAGTACCCCAGTTAATACATCTACCGAAAGCAGCGTTACCTGGACTTCAACTACAAGTGCTTACCAAGGTTTAACAATTTCCCAAAAGTCTTCAATTCCCACAACAGGTCAACTGCTAAATGTAGATGTCACAATTAAAAATGATTCAGGCTCGACTGTGAATAATCTTTATTATGTTCGTAACTTCGATCCAGACAACGGCTCCTATCCAACAGATCCGTTCACTACCGTAAATACAATCCTAAAAAATGGTGTCGACGGTACCGGAGTAAATATTCGTTCCACTTGGCCAAATGGTGCTGCGATATTCCTTCAAACTAATGACTCACGAGGCCGCGGCGCCATCCACACAAGCGGTTTGGGGCCTAACCCCGATCCATTGGCCCTTTATGCTGGAACATCACCTTGGACGCGCAATAATTCGACCGCCGATGTTGGAACCGGAATTTCCTTTAATTTAGGATCACTTGCAGCAGGTGCTAGTACCACACTAAGAGTTACCTACAACTTAACGGCATCCTCTGCATCTTCGCCATCGGTCACAACAAGTGCGGCATCAAATGTCGGAGTTGGAACGACAGCGACCTTGAATGGAGTAGTTAATGCAAACGGTTTTGCATCGACTGTAACTTTTAAGTATGGCTTGAACTCTGATTTGAGCGGAGCGACTACTGTAAATGCAACTCCAAGCACAGTGTCTGGAAGCACCAATGAAAATGTAAGTTTAAATTTGACTGGGCTAACTGCCGGAAGTACTTATTACTTTCAAGTAATTTCAGCCAATGCAAATGGCACAAGTGCGGGAAGTATTCTCTCCTTCACCCCAATAGCTTCTCCGACAGTGGTCAATCGTGCTGTTTCAAATTTGGCTAATACGACAGTTACTTTAAATGGTTCAATTAATCCGGGTGGTGGAACCGCAACTTCAGCAAAATTTGTTTATTCAACGGTGGCTACAGTAGATGCCTCCACCACGAACTCAACTCTCTCGACATCGGGAATGACTGGGACAAGCCCAATTTTAGTTAGCGGAAACTTAACGGGGCTTTCTGAAGGAACAATCTATTTCTACTATTTGGAGGCAACAACCCAGGCGGGGACTGTACGAAGTGAGATTTTGACCTTCACAACAACACCCGCACCTGCGGCAACCACATCAGCCGCCTCATCTGTTAGCGCAACGTCTGCAAGATTAAATGGTGCAGTAAATGCAAACAATTGGAATACGACGTCAATTTACTTCACATATGGAACTAATTCTGCGTTGTCAGATGGAACTACAATCACCACCACTCCAACTCAGGCTACAGGAAATTCCAGCACTAGTGTTTATGCAGATTTGAGTGGATTAACTACAGGTGTTACTTACTATTATCGATTGACTGCGGTTAATGTGAATGGCACAAACTCAGGATCCATTTTAAGTTTTACCCCCGCGGCAAAGCCTCTAGTTACCACAGGTACCGCAACTAATTCAGGACTAAGGGTCACTTTTCCAGGAGTTGTGAATGCAAATGGTGATGCAACCACAAGTATTCGAATTATTTATGGAACTACAAATGATTTAAGTTCTAGCACTGCAACTTTGGTTCCAACTCCATCTGCAGCTGCAGGAGCAACTGATGTGAATGTATCTGCCTCGCCATCAGGCTCACTACTTCCATCTACTGTTTATTATTATCAAGTTGTTGCGACAAACAGTTTTGGTTCTACTTCAGGAGAAATAAGAAGTATCACAACCCCCGCAGCAGTAATCGTTGGACCATCTGTGACAATAACTTCAAGTTCTGCAACGGTTGGCCTTACTTCTACATTTACGCTTACGATCACTTTCAGTGCTGCTGTTTCTTCCTTTACAAAATCCATGCTTACATCGTCGCTGCAGAGTGGATGGGCAATGGCAGATGCAGTGCAAACCAGCGCTACGACCTATACGATTGATGTAATACCTGCAATTGGTGCGTCTTCCACTGGAAACTTGACGTTTTCGATGGCTGCAAATGCGACGACCGATACCTTTGGAAATGGCAATACCGCAACATCGGCGACCACAACTGTTACCGCATTGCCTGCTGGTTTAACGCCGACATTTTCGACACCGGTAGCAACCGCAGATGGATTTACAGTAAACGTGACTAACTATAATTCGCCGACATACACACAAACTGCGTCGGTTTCTACAGGAACAATCTCAGTTGGAACGCCGACTGGATCAATATGGCCATTAACTATTTCGGGTCTTTCTTCCGGGGCCTCTGCAGTCGTGACAGTGACAACTTCTCGTTCAGGATATTCAAATGGAACGGCATCTGTAACAGGAACAACGATTCTTCCGGGTCGCCTGGCAGTTTTTGATACTCCAGTTAGGACATCAACTGGTTTTACAGTTAATCAAACCAACTACGATGCAACCTTCACTCAAACTGAAGCGGTCTCAGTTGGAGTATTAACACGTGGCACAATTTTAGGTTCAGTTTTACCACTAACTATCACTGGTTTATCAGCGGGTGAAACTGCCACGGTAACTGCAGTGATCGAAAAGACTGGGTATCTAACCGGAAGCAGCTCAGTAGATGGCCGAGCGTTACAGGATCAAACAATTACCTTCAGCTCAATTTCTAGCAAGACTTATGGAGACGCACCGCAAACTTTGACCGCAACCGGCGGTGCTTCATTAAATCCAGTTGTATTTACAGTAGGAACTCCGGCAGTTTGCAGCGCTACCGGTTCAAATGGCACAACTTTGACAATTCTTTCCAGTGGAAGTTGTACGGTTAGAGCAGATCAATCGGGCACGGCGACCTTCGCTGCTGCACCAAGAGTCGAGCAAACTTTTACTATCGCACAAAAACCACTCTCGATAAGTGCGGTAAATGTTGGAATAATTTACGGCGGAGTTGTTACTCCTAGTTACAGCATTGCAGGATTGTCGTATACAGATACCGTTACCGCCCTGAGTTATACATATTCAGGAACCTTAACAAGTACGCCACCCACCGGTTCGGGAACTTATTCAATTACCCCATCTGCGGCCGTTTTTTCACCAACACTAGCTTCGAGTAATTACTTGATTACGTATAATCCTGGAACGCTTGTAATTACACCAAACTCTATTTCTGGACTCGATCCCTCTAAATTAACCCGACTTGGAACTATTACGGCTTCTGATTCAGTTGATTCCAATTTCAGTGCAGTGGCAGGATCATCTAGCGTTGTCATTTCAGTGCCTCGAGGTACTTTGCCTAGCGGCAGCGTTGTTGAAGCATATGACTACAGCGACACTTCAACAGCCAGAGCCGTACTTACCAACGCGGGTGAATTTATTCTGCAAGCTGTCATTGCATGGAGCGCTCCAGATGGAACCACTCCATTAACTAATCCAGGAAAATCAGTCCAGGTAACAGTAACTTCACCAGAGATATCGGCTGGACAGCGCGTTTACTCAATCATTGGTGGGGTTGCCACAGTTGTTGGTATAGCAACAGTAGATGGAACCGCTACATTCTATTTGACCGAGGATCCAGTTGTGGTAATTACTCCAACAGTTCCCGATGCGCCAACTTCAGTCTCTGCTGTAACGACCAATAGTCAAACCGCAACTATTAGCTGGGTTGCGCCTGCAATAAATGGCGGAAGTGCAATTACTGGTTACACGGCTACATCAAATTCAGGTCAAGCATGTACCACTTCTAATTTAAGTTGCGTGATTGCCGGGTTAACAAACGGGATACCTCACACATTTACCGTGGTAGCTGCAAATGCAATTGGTAATAGTGAAAGCAGTACTGCAACTGCAGCGGTAACACCACTTGGAAGTGCACTCACACCCACCTTTTCAACACCGGTCGGTGTTTCTGGCGGTTTCACCCTAAGCATTACCAATTACGACCCAGCATTCTCCTGGAGTATTTCCGCATCAACTGGAACCGTGACAATTGGAACACCTGTGGGAGCACTTTTACCTCTCACAGTGTCAGGATTAGCGGGAGCTGCAAATTCAGTTATTTCTGCTTCCTCTTCAAGAACCGGATATTCCAACGGCACTGCCACGACATCTGGGCTTTCCTTAAGTGTTTTTGTGGTGACTTTTGACTCGACAACAAATGGCGGATCTGCAGTCTCGCCAGCATCTGTTAATTTCACAACTGGCGATTCACCAATAATCCTGGGTTCACCGACACCTAGAAGTGGCTTCACCTTTTTGGGATGGTTTACTGGCTGCTCTGGTGGCTCATCAGTGAATTCTCCATACCTGCCAACTGCGTCCATAACTTTGTGTGCTCAATGGAGTAGCCAAACGCAAAGTGGATCTAGTTCCTCGCCAGCGCCCGTTACCTCAGCAGGTGGCGGAGGAACTCCAACTCCAACATTCATTTATCTAATCTCAACTGACCCTTCTGATCCAATAAAGATTTATAGTAAACCAGTTTGCGTTGAAATTTTTTCACTAAGCAGTTTGAAATTGGGTAGTAGCTGTTCAGACTCTAATGGGCATCTCTCTCTTCAGATTGAAAGTGGAAAAGTAGCCTTGCGAGTATTTGAAAAGGAATTGCCAGAAAGCTATCGAGAGTATTTTGCGGAAGTCGTAGGAGCAAGAATACTTCTTCAAAATGGAATAATTTTTTCTGGCACAAATCGATACGCTGTATCGGCACCGCTTAGGAAAGAATCACAAATTACTCCAGAAGTTCCAGTTAACCTCGGGCCATTCCTGGAGGCCGCTACGCTAAAGGATGGAGCAGATTTAATTCGCATTGGTGGGGAGACCTACCCAATTAAATTCAGTGCCAACCTTTCGGGTGAGTCTTATGTTGCTTCAACAAAGGATTGGCGACTTGAGCTCTTCTCTTTGGATTCAAACAAGAAAATTGTCTCTCTAAACTCACAGAGTCGTGTGACAATCTATGAAGATGGATATCTTAGAGTTACCGGAAAAGGCTTTTTGCCAAATAGCAAATACCGAATCTACATACTCGCAGACGAGACACTGATTGCAGAATCAGAAACTGATGCTTTAGGTGATTTCGATTCAACTTTGGGATTACCAAGTACAATTAAGATCGGCAGTAATGTTCTTCAGATTAATATTCAACTTATAAACAAGAGTGTTCTTTCCTCTTCGCTAGAATTAACTATTTTAGAGAATTTGGTTGCCGTAAAGCCACCATCTGTTCCGGTGAAGCCACCATCTGTTCCGGTGAAGCCTTCAGTTAAAAAGAAGCTATCTGTAGTAATTCCGTTTGCATATGCTAAAACTGAGTTTTTGAAACAGCAGACAGCACTTCTCAAGACACTTGATTTGACTGGCAAAGTCTTAAGAATTTCCGTCACAGGATATGCTCAAAAGAGCGGTACGGATGATTTGAAGTTCTCATTAGAGCGAGCCGCGGCAGCCAAAAGGGCTATCTTGAAGTTAGCTCCAAAAGCTCAAGTAACCATTCGTGGTCTCGGTTCAAAAACCACCTCTCTTTGCAAATCGAGCGTAAATCGCTGTGTAATCGTCAAGATTTCACGTGGATAAAATATTGTAATAATGCAATAAGATTTGCACGCACAAAGGTACAAAGTGGGGCCTATAGCTCAGTCGGTAGAGCAACGGACTTTTAATCCGTGGGTCGACGGTTCGAGCCCGTCTGGGCCCACATCCAATAATTGCTAAATCAAATTATTTTCACAGAAGATTCGACTACCATCTGCCGCGTGCCAATAAAAAAATTCAGTCGATTATCGACAGCTTTGGCTTTTGTTCTTGTTTTTACATCTGCAATTGTTGTTAACTCACAAGCAGCCACCATATCGGGCACATCTTGTAGCCAAGCAGGCAATCAATTTCTTGAAGGCAAGAAACTTTTCACATGTGTGAAATCTGCATCAAAACTGATCTGGAAATTTACAGACGACAACACATCTTCATTTGCCCCTTTCCCGCTTGCGGGTCCAAGCTGGCTAGAGATTGCACAGCAAAAAGATTTGTTAGAGAAAGCAGCATTTGAGCGTGCTGTTAAAGTAGCAGCGGAGTTAAAAGCAAAACGGGATGCAGAAATTGCAGCTGCAGCATTAAAGGCTCGCCTTGAAGCTGAAGCAAAAGCTGCAAAAGCTGAGGCGGAAAAACCAAAAATCCAAGGCTTAACAATAGGGAATCTTTTGTGGAGCGATGATTTCAAGGGAAACAAAGGCGCTGCTATCAATGTACAAAATTGGAGTGCACGAAACTGCCACAGAGTTCCAGCTTCCCTTGGTGGTGGCGCTTGTTTTGATGCCGAAGTTGTCTACTACGCACCCTCTGCTATTGCCCTAGATGGCAGCGAAAATGGTGCAGCGGTGATCTCAACCAACCGTATTTCAGGAGCGTTGCCGGCCGATGCGGGAAAGTGTTTGAGCAATTACTGCGGATTTGTCAGTGGTCGTTTTGATACACATGGGAAAGTGGCTTTTCAATACGGATTTATTGAAGCACGTATCAAAATGCCTGCCGGTAGCGGTAATCACCCTGCTTTTTGGATGTTGGGAGACAACATAAATCAGGTTGGCTGGCCAACATCAGGTGAAATGGATATCACCGAAATCCGCGGAAATGAACCGACAATTGCCACTTCTGCAACGCATTACACAACAACTTATGCTCCTAACGCTTGCTGTTGGAATCATCAATACAAGGTTGCATCGCTACCTGTCGGTGTTGATCTAAGTTTGGATTTTCACACGTATGCAGTGGCATGGCTTCCGAACTCGATTTCGTATTATGTCGATGGGCGTTTGATTTCAACGACAACTCCACAAAATCTAGGTGGTCACTGGAGTTTTAACGATAAGTTCTTCTTGATTCTTAACAACGCTGTTAGCGCTTCATTTAGTGGACCGTGGAACAACTTGATGTCATCAACTATGACAATTGATTGGGTCCGCAGCTATCAACTTAATGGACAAGGACAAGTCTTTACAAAGTAAAACTCCCGACATCTAGTTCAGATGCCGGGAGCCCCTTCGAAGGATTTACTTCTTTTTATATCCAGTTGGGCACTTTGGATTTACCGCAGTTACCTTTTTGGTTGTTTTGCCCTTTACGCAGGTGATAGTTGTTTTCTTGACAACAACATTTGGTGCTGCGTAAACATCAAAGGTAACTAGATCTACATCAGCATCTTTGTCACCATAGCCTGGAATAACCGGCTTTAGAGTTCCGTATAAACGAAGCTTTGGAGCAGCTGCATTTGGTGATGCAGGTACCGCTTCTGTTCCGGTTGTATTGGTGTTTTTCAGGTTGAAAGTCACTTCGCCTGCAGCATTAGTTGTGCCCGTAAGGTCAGCACCAGATGCTGTCTCTGAAGCAGGAACACCAATTTTTGTGCTGCCAGATAACCAGGTTGCCTTTGAACCGCTGTAGGGAGAGTTCACTTGAAGAGTTACTTGAGTATTTGCAAGCGGAGCTGTTCCATCTTTGGTAACTAAGTACTTCAAGGTTAGTGTTGTTCCCGCGGCGATGTATGTATAGAAAGCGCGAGTTTTAGGTGAGTAGTACTGCGCAATATCTCCAGTTGTATCAACACTATTTGACGGGCCAAATGCCGGAGAAACCAATCGCATTGATGGAAGCGCCTTTGGAGCTTCAACAGTTGGTGTCGGAGTTGGCGTAGGTGTTGCTGTAGCCGTTGCAGTTGGTGTCGGGGTTGGAGTTGATCCACCAGGAATTGTTTCAGCTGCCGCTTTCGTAATATCAAAAGTTACAAGGTCCAAAACTTGTTGCATGTCTGTTAGTCCATCAATGATTAACTTCATGTTTCCATACAGACGGCCCGTTGTTGCTCGTGGTTGAGTTTCAGATGCCGGGATAGCCATTGCTGTTGATTGCGCATCTAAGTTCTTAATTGTGAAAGATACTTTTCCAGCAGAATCTGTTTTTCCTGCAACCAATAATCCATACCCTGTTGCAGAGTCTTGTGACGCGCCAGCGTTCTTACCGTTGATCTCCCATAGCGCCTTCGAACCGCTGTAAGGGGCATTGACCATAAATGAAACATTCTTATCTGCCGCCGGTGCTGTGCCATCGCTTGTGACAAGGTATGTGATGGTGATTGTTGATCCTGCACCGACATATCTGAAGTAACTGCGACCACCTGCTGCGTAGTACTGCGCAAGACCATCTGAAGCAAAGGTTTCATTTGCTGGGTTGAATACTGGTGTTAAAGCTCTAACCGTTGGGAGCCCTGAAGCACTTGTGCTTTGCAAAGCAACAAGGCTGCTTGTAAGCGCAAGAATTAGCGTGGCAAGTGCTGCTACCAGCTTGGTTCTGGTTGTTCTGATCTTCATCTTCGCTCCTTTTTGCTGACTGTGTATAGCTTTTACTTTTGGTTAATTCTTGAAAACTTTTCCAACGCCGTTGACTGAGTAAAAACGAATGTAATCAACGCTTAATTGGGCTTGGTTTAAGGCTGGGTCTATGTATTCGCCAGCGTAAGTGCCACCCATGGCAAGGTTTAAAATTAAAAAGAATTTTTGGTTGTATACCCAGCCGCGTGATCCGGTGTCGGCGGATGTATATGTGCCGGTGACTCTGCCATCAACAATGAAAGTTAAAGAGTTCTTTTTCCATTCAAGTGCGTAGGTATGAAAACCCTCTGACAGTGGTGGGCCGCTCAAGAAGCGAGCACCTAGCCCAGAACCTTGGGGAGTAGTTGGTCCGTGAATTGCAGAGGTTGATTGATCAGGAATATCTCCCCGAAACTCCATGATGTCGATCTCGCCGCATTCGGGCCATGGAACACCATCAAGTAAATCTCCGCCAAGCATCCAGAAAGCTGGCCATGTGCCAACACCTTCTGGCATTTTTATTCGAGCTTCAATTCGGCCGTACTGAAAACTAAGTTTGCGTGCGGTTTTTAAACGCGCACTTGTAAACTGACACTCAGAGCATCTGTTCAAAATATCTTCTGTGCCTGGTACTTCGCCCACTAGTTCTGCATATTGATTAGAGATTCGGTTTGCAGTGATAACTAATCGACCAGCGCCATCCATTGAAGCATTGGCAGCTTTGTCTGTGTAGAACTGTCGTTCAGAGTTTCCCCAACCGCCGCCACCAATTTCTGCGCTCCACACCTTGGATGAAGGACGAACACCCTGCTTGCCATTGAATTCATCGGACCACAGGAGCTTTAGTTTTTTCGGAGCCGCATCGGCAACAGGGTTAACCAGAAGTGACAGACCAACGGCAAGTGCGACCAAAGCACTGGCTGGTGAAATCCACTTAGACCTCATGGTCAAACCCTCCGTTACCGAATCTTGATGGAAAAACCCCTTGCGCCAGATGGCGGGAAAGGCTTAAATAGCGTACCTTGAAACCGCTTTCATGGAAACCCTAATCTGGCATAGATTTCCTGAGAGTTTGATTCGCCAGTTCTGCCAAAGGTCATTGTCTCTTTACGGAAGGTCAAACATGAGTAAGTCATTGAAACTAAACAGCTTTCTAGGAGCACTAATCGCAGTGGCGGTAAGTGCCGGAGTGCTAACTGCGCCAGCAAAGGCTGCAGAGCAAGTGACCCTGACAATTTGGACCTTTGGCGAAGTAATTCAGCCAGGACTACAGCGCGAATATCAAAAGCTGCACCCTGAGGTAAAGATTGTTCCGATCAAGAACGATGTTGACCCGCTACACCAGAAGACAATCTTGTCCTGCCAAACAGGTGGACCGGCTGACATCATCGCTTTTGAAACTCCGTACTCCGGTTACTGGCGTACAGGAAATCGCCCAAACTGTTTCCAAGATCTTCGACAGATGAAGACATCTGACACCAATGTTTCTGCCGGTGTCGCAGCTGGATTATCAGCAAATGATATTAAGAAAAATTATTTACCATGGCGTTGGGAGCAAGGAGTTGCATTCAACGACAGCGTTATCGGAATCCCAACTGATGTCGGCGGACTTCAGGTTGCATACCGAACAGATTTATTTAAAAAGGCTGGGCTACCAACTGATAGAGCCGCAGTATCAAAGTTGTGGCCAACTTGGGATCAGTTCATCGCAACAGGTCAAAAGTATGTTTCTAAGTTAACCCCTGCAGAAAAGAAGTCTGGCAAGGGATTTATTGACGATGCTGGATCAATTTATGCAGCTGTGATGAATCAAGGAACTGTTAAGTACTACCAGCCAGATGGAACCGATAAAGGAAAACTGGTTTACAAAACTAATCCACAAATCAAAAAGGCTTGGGATACAACGGTTAAAGCGCTTAATTCAGGAATTGGTGCACGCCTAGGTCAGTTCACCTCTGACTGGAATATTGGAATGAATAAGGGTGCAATGGCAACCATCCTGGCACCGGCCTGGATGCTTGATTACATCAAGAAGCAAGCTCCAGACACAAAGGGCAAGTGGGACATTGCTGATCTTCCAGTAGGTGGCGGAAATCAGGGTGGTACTCAGCTAGCAATCCCAAGTTATTCAAAGAATAAGCAAGCTGCTTATGACTTTTTAAACTGGTACTTGGCACCTGAACAACAGCTAAAGGTTTTCAAGACCTATGGCCTATTCCCATCAGCATCAGTTCTTTACGATGATGCAGCTTTGCTTGGCTACAAGGATGAATTCTTTAGCAACGCTCCTGTCGGTCAGATTTACACCAAGGGTGTTTTGAAGTTGAAGCCAATCTTTGAAGGTGAACTTCAACGAAAGATTGATTCAACATTTGGTGCAGGCCTAGGCCGTGTTGCATCAAAGAAGATGACCTCTGACAAGTCATACAAACTTGTTATCTCTGACATCGATAAACTCTTTAAGAATTAAAGCGTTTATCCGATGACAATTTTTAAGGAAAGTAAGGGGCGCTCAAAAGCGCCCCTTACTCCTTGGAAGAAGAAAGAGAAGAAGCAACTTCCTGGCGTTGCATCGCTAGATGGTCGCTGGGGTTATCCAGCAATTGCGCCATTCTTTTTAATCTTCATTGTTTTCGGTGTAGCTCCAGTTCTCTATTCAATTTACATTGCATTCTTTAAGTGGGATCCGCTTGGAGAATCAGAATTTAATGGCATAAATAACTTTACTTTTCTTCTTCAGGACTCTGATTTTTGGATTGCACTTCGCAATACTTTTAGCATCTGGGCGCTCTCAACTTTTCCGCAGCTCGTAGTTGCAATCAGCCTTGCTGCAATTCTTCGCAATAAGCGGCTGAAGGGAAAATCTTTCTGGAGAACCATTCTTTTGGTTCCAAATATCACCTCTATCATCGCAATCACTATTGTTTTCCAGCAGCTGTTTGGTCGTGACTATGGGCTGATTAACGCTGTGATTACCTTGATTCCAGGTGTCGACAACATCGACTTTATTGAAGGCATCATCCCAAGCCATATTCAGATCGCCACCATGATTTCGTGGCGCTGGGTAGGCTACAACACTCTGATTTTCCTTGCTTCTATGTTGGCGATTCCAGATGAGCTGTATGAATCAGCATCAGTAGATGGCGCTTCGAAATGGCAGCAATTCAAGTACGTAACACTGCCTTCGCTAAAGAACACAATCACATTTGTTCTTATCGTTGGAACAATTGGCGGATTGCAAGTATTTGCCGAACCTCAGCAACTAAACGCTGAAGGCGGATCAACCAAGCAGTTCTTGACCTTGACTCTGTTTCTGTACAACCAAGCTTTCCTTAACAACAAGTATGGATACGCCGCGGCCATTGGTATTGCGATAACCATCATTGTGTTGATTATTTCGGCTATTAACTTTGTTATCACCCGACGCCTTGCAGGGGAAGGTAGCCGATGAAGCGCAACATCCCGAAATGGCAAAAGACTTCGAAGCTTCATTACTTGATGCTGGCTCTCATTACATTTCTTTCGATATTTCCGTTTTATTGGATGTTCATTGTTTCATCTAATACAGATGCTGAAATTTCCAAAACGCCTCCCTCACTTGTTCCTGGCCCACGTTTCTTAGAGGTTGCGAACAAGGTATTAACCGCCGAAGGTGTCTACTTCTCGCAAGCGTTGATCAATACCTTCGTCGTTGGAATAGCTATTGCTATTGCTCAAGTGATTTTTTCAGCGATTGCAGGCTTTGCTTTTGCAAAACTTCACTTTAGGGGCCGTCAATTTTCTATTCTTTTCATCGTTGCGACCATGATGCTTCCAAGTCAGCTTGGAATCGTGCCGTTATTCATCATGGCCAACAGATTAAATCTTGTTAATACCTTGTACGCCTTGATTGTCCCGGCATTAGTCACCGCATTTGGCGTCTTCTGGATGCGCCAGATTATCGATGCCCAGGTCCCTAATGAAATTCTTGAAGCTGCAAGCATCGATGGAGCATCAGTTCCACGAGTTTTCTGGAGCATTGTTCTTCCAAGTATTCGCCAGAGCTCATTTGTTCTAGGACTCTTTGCATTCCTTGCAGCCTGGAATGATTACTTGTGGCCAACAATTGTTCTGCAATCTCCTGAACGATTCACATTGCAGGTTGCATTGACTCAATTGAAGCCATTGTATGGACTGGATTATTCGCTGCAAATGGGTGGAGCTTTCTTGGCTACTGCCCCATTGCTGATTCTCTTCATTTTCGTTGGTCGTCGCCTAGTAAGCGGCGTTATGGACGGAGCTGTAAAAGGTTAATGATCAATTCTCAATCCACCCTAGGTAAGAAAGGCATATACATGTCTAAGTTCCGCACACACATCGGCATCATTCTGGCGATGATCCTTGCAGTTTCTCCGCTTGCTGTTTATAGCGCAGTCGCTGCTACTGGAGGCCCAAAGGATTCCTACATTACTTTACAGTCACCATTTCTTGATGCTTCAAATACTTCAGAAGCAAAATCAAATCAGCAAATGGCCGATGGCTGGGTTGCAAAGGGTTGGTTCGGAACAGGGTTAGTTTTCCAAGTTTCATTTGCACCAGTTGGATCAACAATTAACTTGACCTATAACGTCAAAGACAAGAATGGAAAGCCACTTGCCTTTACACGCGTTAACCTGCGTATCAACAAGGGCTACAGCGAAGCAGCATCAATTGTCGAAGTTGATGGCGTAAGAACTAAAGGCATTGATAGACCTCCATTTGACCAAGCAAATGTAATTCGTCTAACTGATGCATTCGGAAACATCACTTTTGCGCTGAAAAATTTAGATCTTGAATCATCAGCTGAACCAGAGCCAGATTCATACACAGCAAAGCCAATCTTTAGTGATGACAAGTTAGATCGCCTTCACTCACAGATGCTTCCAGAGGTAAGCAGTGAGCCAGCAGATCATTCTGTGATCACCGAATTCCACTATTTCAAACCGAAGGCACCAATCGTGGTTCCGGCTACAAAGCCAACAATCACTCTAGTTTCTCCAAAATTGGATGCAACTAATTCTGTGCTGGACGCGGGTAAAAACCTAAAGCAGGCGTATGCACCGCTAGGTGGAGACCTAGTTGTTGTCTACAAAGTTACTGGTGATGATGGACGCGCGGTCCCTAGCAAAGTTGTTGATCTGAAAGTAAATGGCGGAAAGTCAACGCTAAAGGCGACAACTGATGCTTTTGGTTACGCAGCATTTACTGTGAAAAATGCTGACACAAAACCAAATAGTGCACCAGCGTCGGCAACGTCGCCTATGCCAGCTGCTAGTTCAGCCTTTGCAACATTAGTTCCTGAAATCGCGGGCACAACTGCAACTGCTGCCGAAGGTGTTGAATTCCATTACTACCGCGGAATCAGTACTTCGGTTGCAAAATCTGGAAAAGATTTTGTTGTTTCAGTTGCTATTGCTGGCGCTGCTGGCAAGACAGCAAGTGTTGCGGTGACTGGTGCTAAGAAAGCATCTGTAAAACTTTCTTCAGCCATGCAGGTAGTACCTGTAAAGGTAAAGGCCGGGGCTAAGACAGTAACCGTAGTAATTGACGGCAAGTCATACACATCTAAAGTTGTAGCAAAGTAAGGAAGAACAAGAAATGCCAACCAAGTCATTGCGAGCTTTGTTGGCATTTCTTGTTATCTTCTCACTGTCGACCGCAGGCGGAACGCAAGCACAAGGTGTAGCTGCAATTACCCCACCTCAGATCACGTATTCGGATAATTCTGGTCTAGGTTTCCTAGCAATCCCAGCTAAATGGTCGGTAGCCCAAAAGAATACCTACCAATGGTTTGTGAATGGAAAAGCTGTTCCTGGTGCAAACAAGCTCGCCTTTAAGGCAACAACAAAGCAGAAAAATCAACGGATCCAGTTTAAGGAAATTGGATCTTTGGGAACGTCAGTATCCGTTGTGGGCAAAATTGGTCAAGTAATTGTCAATACAAAGCCTTCGGTATCTATTGTGGATTCATCGAACAATAAGGTAACTGTGTTACCCGGTGCTTATTCGCCAAAATCAGCCAAGGTCACATTTCAGTGGTACAAAGGCCCAATTGAAATTTCAGGAGCAAAAACTTCGACCTATGTTCCAGCAGCGATAGATGAAGGTTTTCGGATTTATGTAACTGCAAAATACAGCGCTAAAGGATTTGTTGATAACACATCTGATTCAAGCGAAATCAATATTCCTGTTATCAAGCGAAACTATGTGCAAGTTTGGCAGGATGAATTCAATTTACCTGCAGGTTCTGCGCCGGATAGTTCAATTTGGGTATCCGAAAATGGAGACGGCAGTAAAGCAGCTGCTGGTGGTGGATGGGGTAACAGAGAACGCCAATACTACATACCGACATTAGCCAAGATTACTTCTGCAGGCGCTCTGCAGATTGATGCAACCACAACTGGTGCAAACGATTACAACTGTTATTACAAAGCTCCTTGCGAATGGATTAGTTCGAAATACATTACAAAAGGAAAACTAGGATTTAAGTACGGGCGCATAGAAGCTCGAATCAAAGGTCCCGTAGGTGCCGGAACATGGGGCGCATTCTGGATGCTCGGTGCAGATATTGATGAACGTCAGTGGCCTTGGTGTGGCGAAATTGATGTCACTGAATTAGTAGGAAAGTCTCCTAATACTGCATACGGTTACTTGCATGGTTTGCTGTCAGGTGGATTTGGTGGGCGCGGAACAACTGTTGATAGGCCAAACGGATTTGCAAACGATTACCACGCGTACGCCGTTGATTGGTTGCCGGATAGCATCGATTGGTATGTCGATGGCGTGCTATTTGGAAGTCAACAAAAGAAAGATAAAGACTGGGTTTTTGATCACGAATTCTATTTAGTGATGAATCTTGCTATGGGTGGAAACCTTGGCGGGCCAATCGAATCTGGCCTAAAGCAGGCCGATATCAGTTTTGATTGGATCAGGTTTTCAACTATCAACGGCATTGGCGAAGTTTTCAAGCGTTAGTGCAGTACTAGTTCGCCAAACCCGTCAATTGAATAATACTTAATTGAGTTAATCTGCAGCTCTGCTCGCTCTAGTTTTTCATCTACCGCACCTGCAAACCAGCCACCTATTGCTAAGTTCATAATCAAATAGAACTCTTGATTAAAGGGCCAAGGCATTCCTGACGATTCGACATCGTGTCGATTGATTCTGTTGTAACTAAGGTCATCAAAAAACCATTCGATGTAATCAGGTGTCCAGTTGATGGCATAGGTATGAAACTGATCGGCTAAGGCATCGGGTGACTGAATGATCTTGGTCAATCCATTTTCGCCAAAGTAGCCATCTGCATGAATTGTTCCCTGAATCTGAAAAGGGTGCGCACCTGTGTTTTCTAAAATATCGATCTCGCCGCAATGTGGCCAGGCGATGCCATCTAGAAGATTTGCACCCAATAGCCACAATGCTGGCCAAGTACCGACACCGCTTGGCATTTTGGCCTGAACTTCGATTCGTCCGTGTTTAAAACCAATTTTTCGAGCTGTATGAATCTTTCCACTTTTCCATTGTGCGGGGCCGTAATAGCAATGTAATCCAGAATCTGCAGGGATTCGCTCAGCGGTAATGATCAGGGTGTCATTGATGCTGACAGAATCTTTTGTGTAGTACTCCAGTTCATTGTTTCCCCAACCCACCAAGCCAGCAGATGAGCCATCACCGATATCAAAGTTCCAGGTGTCTTCTGATAGCTGACCAGCATGATGGTCAGCAAATTCTTCTGACCACAAAAGAGATTGTGCAGACCAGTCGGCCATTTTCACCCCTAATACCTGTTGTCGATTTAGGGTACAGTATTGCTTATGAAAGCGGTTTCAGCACTCGATAACGGGCTCAATCGATGACTTCATCTTTTCCAAAAGATTTCACCTGGGGAACAGCAACTGCAAGCTATCAAATTGAGGGCGCTTTTGATGTTGATGGTCGTGGTCCAAGCATCTGGGACACATTTTCAAAGACTGCTGGCAAAGTTGTAAACGGAGACACCGGCGATAACGCTTGTGATCACTACAACCGATTTGATGAAGACATTGCAATCATGAAAGATCTTGGTGTTAGCGCATATCGTTTCTCAATCGCATGGCCACGTTTGTTTCCAAATGGTGATGCCAAAAGAGAAGAACGCGGTTTTGATTTTTACAATCGATTAATTGATGCACTAGTTGCTGCGGGAATAGAACCAATGGTTACTTTGTATCACTGGGATTTGCCACAAGCACTTGAAGACAAAGGTGGCTGGGCTAACCGAGACATTGTTGATGCATTTGAAAAATACGCAACAGCATGTGCCGAAGCATTTGGTGATCGTATTTCGACATGGATCACTATCAACGAACCATGGTGTGTTTCATGGCTTGGTTATTCAAATGGTTTACACGCACCAGGCAAAAAAGATTTCAAATTAGCTATTGCCGCTAGTCACCACACCGCTCTTGCACACGCTGCTGCTACTCGCGCGATTAAAAAAATTCATCCTGCAGCAACTGTCGGTTTAACCGTCAATATGAACAATATTCACAACGAATCACCGCAAGACCAAGAAGTAGTTGATTTTGCTGCATTAAATGATTCAAATCTAAATCGATGGTGGATCGATGCGTTAACAACCGGTAAGTATCCTCAAAATCTTGTTGATTGCTACGGCGAAATGTTAAGCCGAGTTGTGTTGCCAGGCGATGAACAGTTACTTATTGCGGCTCCAGATTTCTTAGGTATTAACTATTACTGTGATGGCTTTGTCAGATCACCGCGTCCCGAGGACAAGCCGGCTATCGAAGGTGGATTCATGCCATTCCCGCAGCGCGTAGATGGCTCAGCACCTTCTCATTTAGTAAATGATTTAACTGCAATGGGCTGGGTTGTAACGCCCGAAGGCCTTGGTAATTTAGTAAAGCGAGTACACAAGGATTGGCCGCAGATCCCGTACTTAGTTATTACTGAAAATGGATCTTCTTATGATGATGTAAAGGTCGATGGCGAAGTCTTAGACACAAAACGCACCGCATACTTAGTCGCTCATTTGCAATCGCTGCAAAGCGCAATCTCCGAAGGCGCACCGGTCAAGGGTTATTTTGCTTGGTCGTTACTAGATAATTTTGAATGGGCCGAAGGGTATGCAAAGCGCTTTGGAATTGTGTACGTTGATTATCAAAGTTTTGAGCGAACACCAAAAATGAGTTTTAAGAAGTACAAAGAAATTATTAAAGCCAATACCGCTATTTTGTAGCTGAAGATTCGCGTTTAATCAATTTTACATCTAAGACTTTATCTTCAACCACTTGGCCATCTAGTATCGCCAAAAGGCTGGCGGCAACTTGTGCCCCTAATTCTCTAATTGGTTGTCTAATTGTGGTTATCGAAGGCTCATTTCGGCTGGCCATCGGCGAATCATCAAAGCCAACAACCTTTACCTTTTCAGGGACCGAAATGCCGTTTTGCAGCAAGACATTAATGACACCAAGGGCGGAAAGATCGTTACCTGCAAAGACCCCGTCAAACTTTACCTTTTTCTTAATGAGCTGGCGCACTAAAGCTTCAGCCTTTGATTGTGTGTAATCACCGTGTACTACAAGATCATCATTTATCTTTAGGCCCGAATTGCTGATTGCTTTTTCATAGCCTTCTAGGCGATCGCGGCCAGATTGTAATTTCAAATCTCCGGTGATGGTCAAAATGTTTTTACATCCAGAATCGATCAGATGCTTTGTAGCTAAGAAACCACCTTTAACATTGTCCACATCTACAAATGGATATTTCTTAGATCCTCCTAGGTCTCCACCAAAGACGACAGCCATTTTTGGATCAAGCATTTTTTCAAAACTCTTTAGCGGACGGTGCCAACTAAAAATTGCTAACCCATCCATTTGGCCCGCCTGCAAAGTTGAAAATAACGAATCTTCTGTGCCGCTCTTGGGTCTAATCAACAAAAGCGGATGTAGCCCTGCTTCAGTTATTGCAGTTGAAAATCCTTGTACAACCTGGCCCCAGAATGGATTGAGGAAAAATTCTTCACTTGATTCCTCCATCAACAAGGCAATTAAGCCGCTACGTCCCCCAGCTAAACGACGTGCTGTCGAATTAGGTGTGAAGTTGTATTTTGCGATCGCTTTCTTTACAGCCTTTTCACGTTCAGGAGAAACTTTGGCGGTTCCATTCATGACCCGAGAAACGGTTGCACGGCTAACGCCGGCAGCTTTAGCAACTAGATCAATAGTCACCTCTGCTTGACGAATCGCACCTGTTTTCTTTTTTGCCATAATCAAGAAGTCTAGTCAATAAGCCATGCCACCGAAAGGTCTTTATGCTGCTTATATTCAAGAATCGGGTATCTTCATCATGTGTCAAACAAGCCAAGCCTTAGAGATGTAGCCAAGCAGGCCGGTGTATCGATCGGCACGGTTTCTAATGTATTGAATCGCCCAACAAATGTTTCAGAGGAAACTCGTAAAAAAGTTCGAGAAGCAATCGATATGTTGGGCTTTATTCCAAACAGCAATAGTGCGCACACAGGTACAAATTCAAAAATTGTTGGACTGATCTTGCCGCTTGCACAAAATCCTTTTTATGACGAACTCGCTCTTGGCATTGAAGATTCGTTAGCTAAAGATGGTTTTCGAGTTTTGATTGGATATTCCCGCGAAGATGAGGCAATTGAGTTACAGCTACTGACTTCAATGTCAGATGCAAATTTCCGCGGAATCATCGTTACGCCAGTTGGCCCAAAGAACCAAGTATTTGAAAAATTCATTGATCGAAATGTGCGCGTTAGTTATCTTTCACAAACAGATGAAGAACCGGATCAGTGTTCAGTCTCTATTGATCAAGTCCGTGGTGGATATATAGGTCTTGAATACTTAGCAAAACTGGGTCACAAAAAAATCTTGTGGGTTTCAGGTCCAGAGCACCACCATCAATCAAATCAACGCTTTGTCGGGATGACACAAGCCGCGCAACAATTTGGCGTCCAATTAGAAATCATTGCAGCACCATCACTTGATTTCTTAGCTGGCGAGCAAATAGCACCAACGATTATTGCCCGAGGGCCACTGCCTGATGCAATCTTTGCTGGCAACGATGCATTGGCCTTGGGAATAATGAATTACTTTCACAAAGTTGGCATTCCGGTGCCGGGGCAAATTTCAGTGCTGGGTTATGACAATGTTTCATACGCAGAATCTGCACTGGTGCCACTGACAACGGTTTCTCAAACTCCGTACCAACTGGGTTGGACTATGGGCGCTCAGATGTTGGCCGAATTTGAAGCCAGCGCCCATCACGTGCATCAGCATGTAGTTTTCCAGCCACAGATTATTGAGCGCTCAAGTACAGCTGCACGCTTTTAGTTCAGGCTCATCGGCTTCTGAAGCTCACCCCTGACCAGGCCTGCTTTGACCGGTCATTAAGCACAAACCCCCTTGATTAGTCATAGACAGGACATAGATTTCTCTCTAGAAGTTCAGTTGGGGATTTATCTCGGCCTACTTCCTTTGAAAATCAAAGGCGGCGGTCGCATACCGGCGGAACTCTTTCTTGTAGGGGAAACCCCACACAAAAAAGAGTTTGCGCGCTCCGAACAACTGCGGGATCGGTAAGCAACCTTTGTGCAGGAAGGTTGATTGTGTAATGCCTTTTTCTTTTGAACTGTTCAATGAACAGGCGGTGCTTTCATGACCGAAATCAGAAGGTTTGTTGAATGGTTGAGTTATCACCCAACTACCGAAGAAATTGCACGGGCGCTAGCAACGGAATATTTGGCAGAATTCTCAGTGCTGGGCTTGCGTTTTGGCCGCATTAACAACGATGACTCGATTACAAATTTAGGGCAGTTTGGTTTTCCAGATTCAGAAAACATTCGTGGCCGAAATATTCCGAGCCAAGAATGGCGTGCAGGAACATCTGCAGAGATCGAAATAATTTCAGGAAAATCCAAGGAAAAGTGGACCCCTGATTCCACTATCTATGTCGCCACTTTGCGCGACCGCGGAGTTATTCAGGGACACCTAACGATTTCCTTCCACCAGGCAATCCCTGAAAGCCGAAAGCACCACACATCCGAAGCGATCGAAGATCTGTGTGTGCCACTGTCCCTTTACCTTTCCTTTGTCAACAACCCTTATGGCACGGGGGTCACCCCTTTATCGGCTGAAAATCGCGATGCCGGGGCGGGTCAGCTGACCCAGCGCCAGATCTTGATCCTGCGCGGCATGGTCGAGGGTAAGACCAACCACGAGCTGGCCACCGAAATGGGCTTTTCAGTCTCGACCATCCGCCACGAGACCATGCGGATCTACCAGGCGCTCTCAGTCAGCGATCGCAAGGAAGCCGCCAAAAAAGCGATCATGCTCAGCCTGGTCTAGGCCCAGCCAACCCGTTCGGCCCCGAAACACGCTCAAACCCTCAATACGCACTTTACCCTTGCCCATCCCATAGACTAGAGACCTGATTCCGGCAGGCTTGTTTCTCGCTGCCATTCGGCGAAAGCCCTGCTCGCACTTCCCCCAACCAATCAATTCACGCTCAATCCACCGCATCCAGGATCTTTCTAAAGAAAGTTTCCAAAAGGGCACAACATTTGGCCCCCAGCGGTGTCTTAACCTATAGAGGGCAAGACGTTGCCTTCATTATGAAACTCGCGGGAGTTACTCAAATGGCACTATTGAAGTCGAAAGCGGCGAAAGCAGCTGCAGCGACCGATGCCGCCCGCGTACTGAGTCCCTTAGACGCTCAAGAGTCACCCGCACAAGGATCATCAGCTGATTGGTCTATCGCACAACTATCAGCAATCTACACAGAGCACCGCACACAGCTTGTCTCTCAGGCTCGTCGCATCACAAAGAACGAGGCTGAAGCTAACGAAGTAGTTCAGGAAGCATTCCTGAAGTTCATGCTTGCAGCTCCAGATCTAGATTCAGCAGATCGTGCAATTGCATACCTTCGTACATCAGTGACAAACCTTGCATTGAACGTAATCCGCGCTCGCGGTGCACGCCCTAACTTGGTTGCAATTGATGCTGACACAACTCAGGAGCGCCTCAACGAGATCGCATCTGAAAACCACATCGATCTTGATACAACTATTACTGCAGCCGAAGATGCCGCGATTATCCGCGAAGCACTTGCTCGCCTAACCCCAGATCAGCGCACAGCGCTTGTTATGTGGGAAATGGAAGGCCGCACAACAGAGGAAATCGCAACTGCGCTTAACACAAGCCCAGCTAATGTTCGCCACATTTTGGTTCGCGCTCGCAAGTCAATGGTCCGAGTCCTTGAAGAGTGGATCGTTGATGAAAAGACTGGCCTGACAGCACTTAACGCACTTTCAACTACATACAAAAAGACAGTTGAAATCGCACAGAAGTCATCAAAGGCTGCGCTTTCACTTCTACTAGTTTTCACTGCTTTCCTAGGCTTTAACTCAATGACTGGAAATGAAAGCCCAGTACTGCCAGTTGTTGCTCAGGTCGAAACAGAGTCTTCACCAATGTCGCCAGCTGGCCCAACAGCTGAGGCAACTGCAACTGCAAAGGCACAAGCTGCTGCTACAGCTGCTGCGAAGAAGGCACAGCAAGCAGCGATTAACGCCAAGATTGCAGCGCTTTCATTTGCCGGACTTGATAAGAACGGTATCCCAACAGGATTTGCGATTACTGATGAAAATGGAGAACTTGGTAAGGCTCGTCTTACTAAGGGAATTTCTACTCTTGGAACATCAGGAATCTTGATTAATAACCAGTTCATCACAGGCTCAGCTGGTCCAAACATCCTTATGGATCAGTTGATCACAATCGATGGAACAGGTACTAACTACAGCATTAACAACATCAATATTGGCTTTGGTGGAAACTGGAGCGCAGTTGAGATCAACTCAGTTGATTCATCAATCGAGCGCCTTGCAAATGGTCAGCACTTGATTACTGCAACAGCCAATATCGGCTACTTGAAGCCATCTAGCTTTTCGATCCCAACTGGTGCACGCGGATATGACCTATCTGATGCACCAGCTTCGATCACTACACGAGTTCTACTGAACTCAGGCAAGACCACCATCCTCGCGCAAGCGGTCCAGGTGGTGAACAAAAACTAAATAGGTTTCCTCGCCGCGTCCGGATACACGGTGGGGAATTTGGTGAATCAGCACGTGCGATTCATCGAAACGGGTGAAAAGGGCTCTCTCATGACATATGAGAAGGCATTTTTTACCCGAAGCCGGCGCTCGGATCGTCCGAGAGCCGACTAATCGAAAGGAAACAAATGTCTACAAAGACAACTTTCAAGCGCATCGCGCTTGTTGCAGTTGCAGCGTTGGGACTTGGTGTTCTTACATCAGTAGCTCCAGCATCTGCAGATATCCAGTCTGACGCACTTACTTTGAGTGCAACGACTGGTACAGCAACAATTAATGAAACAGCAACAGTTGCGGTTTCATTGTCATTCCTTGACACAGATTCAGGTGGTGGCGAGGCCATGACAGCAACTGCTGTAGTTCTAAGCTCACCATCTACTAATACAGTGCTTCCAGCCTTTTCAATCACAGCGGATCAAACAGCGGCAAACACTGCTGGTACAACTGCTGTGAGTGGTGCAGTCATGACGCTAACTACCCCTAATGCTGGAGGACGAGCATCTGGAGCAGCAACATTGTCTCTAGTAAACTTGCAAGCTGCAGGTACATACGTAATCCGTATTACACCAGCCGGCGGACTAACGACAACAGCACAGACATGGACTGTAACAGTTGCAGCTCCTGGAGCTGTTACTGCTGCTGCGTCAAGCGTTCTAATGTCAGTTGATGCCGCGACACCTACAACAATAACTGATGGAGTCGCTGTTGTTGCCCCACGTGCAATTGGTTCAACTGTTGCAGCAAACATTGCAATCATTGCGCGTAACAGCGCAACTGCCGACACATCAGTTGCTACTGCTCTGTCAGCATCTATCTCAGGTGTTGGTTCAATTGCCGCATCAAATAGCCGTGCAGCTGCAGTTCGTGGCACATTGGCTCTAGGAACTGCTAAGACTGCATCAGTCTTCGTATTCTCAGACGGTACAGTTGGAGTTGCAACAATTACAATTTCATCTGGAACTACAGTTCTTGCGACTAAGACTGTTTCATTTGCTGGTCCAGCATCAACACTTGCTGCTGCACTAGGATCAAGTCAACCAACTTGGCTATCAACAAGTGGAACGAATAACACAGCAACACTTACAGTAACTGCTAAGGACGCTGCTGGAATCACAGCAACTGTCCCATCATTGAAGGTAACTTCTGGTACAACAACTGTTGCAACAGCAACTGTTTCTGGCTCAACAGTTACAATCACAGGCGTTGCTGCTGGTACTTCAGTTATCACAGTTGCTGAAGATTCAACAACATCAACAGTCACTTCAGCTACATACACAGTCACAGTTAAGGCAGCTACATCTACAGCTGCAGCGACATTGACTTTTGATAAGGCTGAATACAACCCAGGTGAATTGATGACAATCACCATTGCTGCAGATGTTGCTGATAACTCAGCATACGTAGCATTTACAGCACTACCTGTTTCATCTGCAAGCCTGCAAACTGTCAAGAACCCATTTACATCTGGCGGAACTCTTCCACTTGTAGCAGGTAAGAACACATGGACTGCATATGCACCACTAGTTGCTGGTCCAGTAACACTTACAGCAACATCAAGTGCTGGTCCTGCAACAGCAGTGACAGTTACAGCATCAGCAAATGTTGTTTCAGATGGTGTTGCACAAGCAGCAGCAGATGCAGCAGCAGAAGCAACTGATGCAGCAAATGCAGCAACTGATGCAGCTAACGCTGCAGCAGAAGCAGCAGATGCAGCAACAGCTGCAGCACAAGATGCAGCAGATGCAGTAGCTGCTCTATCAACATCAGTTGCAGCAATGATCGATGCTCTAAAGAAGCAGATCACAGCTCTAACTAACCTAGTAATCAAGATCCAGAAGAAGGTAAAGGCGTAAGCCCGAAGCTTCACTGATCTAATGTGTTAAGCCGGAGTTCGATTCTTAACTGAATCGAACTCCGGTACACACGAATATTCACGAACCGGTTAGCTCCACTACGGGCTAACCGGTTTATTCGTTTAAAAAGTTCCTGAGAATAATGTGGGCATTAACTTAAAAACATGGAGAAGAAATAATGAATGGTCAAGAACATTCCAGTCGTGTAAAATTAGCGTAGAGCTAACTCCTTTTGATTTCGATTCGAAATTGAAAGGTTATAAAGTCTTGCTTTTTCGTCATTTGCCATGCAGACGATTGCGAACTTGCCAATTCGTCCTAAAACTTATGCCACCTATGTTTCTATGCTCACGCTTCATGTTTTCCCATATTTGGCACATCGCCAACTTACCTCCATCAGTAGATTAGATATTCAGAGCACAATCAGTGGTTTATCTCCACAAACTTCGGCAACTTCTTTGGCTGTGATTAAAACGGTGTTCAGAGAAGCATTAGCGCAGCAGCTAATTGAAACTTCACCCGCTCACGGAGTTTCTGGCCCAAAAATCATGGTTAGGCCGCGTGATTTTTTGACCTGGGAGGAGGTGGCAAAGAGTTCTTTCGGTAAGTACACGCCACAAATTCGTTTTCTAGCGCTGCATGGCTTGCGTTGGTCAGAAGCAGTTGCTTTAACAATTGCAGACATCCATGATGATCGAGTCTGGATCAACAAATCTGTTCATGGGCAGACTAAGTCAAAGGCAGGAATCAGATCTGTTCCGCTAGTAAGTCCCTTTATAGTTTTTCCCAAAAGCCCCAAAACCCTTCGTAGGGTACTAAAGCCTTACGGGGTAGATATTCATTCTTTGCGTCATACCTATGCGTACTTGCTTAAGCAACAAGGTGTTCATGTAACTACTGCACAGCGCCTATTAGGACACTCTGACCCACGTGTGACCATGAGTATCTATACCCAGGTTCTAGATAATGAAATTGATGATGTTGGGTTGTTGCTCAGCAAAGCAGCTAGCTTCTAGTTTCTGCATTTACCAGTCTCTATCTTTCAAACATTGATAAATGCCGAAACCCGGCCCCCTCTTTCGAGAGAACCGGGTTCCGGACTAGAGCTAACTCCTAAGAGTTAATCCCTTGGAAAGCTAAGGCTTACGCCTTTACCTTCTTCTGGATCTTGATTACTAGGTTAGTTAGAGCTGTGATCTGCTTCTTTAGAGCATCGATCATTGCTGCAACTGATGTTGATAGAGCAGCTACTGCATCTGCTGCATCTTGTGCTGCAGCTGTTGCTGCATCTGCTGCTTCTGCTGCAGCGTTAGCTGCATCAGTTGCTGCATTTGCTGCATCAGTTGCTTCTGCTGCTGCATCAGTTGCTGCCTGTGCTTGATCAAAAGCAGCATTTGTAACGTTTGCTGATGCTGTAACTGCAACTGCTGTTGTAGGTCCAGCACTTGATGTTGCTGTGACTGTTACGTTACCTGTTGCTGGAGCATAAGCTGTCCATGTCGCCTTTCCACCAACAAGTGCAACTGCACCAGTTGTGAATGGGTTCAGAACAGTTACGACGTTAACTGAAACTACAGGATTTGCTGTGAACGCTGCGTATGAAGCGTTGTCGGCTACGTCAGCTGCGATTGTGATAGTCATCAATTCGCCTGGTGCGTAATCAGTCTTATCAAAAGTCATAGTTGCAGCAGCTGTAGTTGTAGCTGCCTTAACTGTGACTGTGTAAGTTGCAGATGCTGCAGGTGATGTTGTTGCTGAATCAGCAACTGTGATAACTGCTGTACCTGCTGCAACACCAGTGATTGTTACTAGTGTGTTGCTTGTCGCAACAACAGTAGCCACAGCTGTGTTTGAAGAGGTAGCTGTGATTGTAGGTGTGTTTGAAGACGCACTTCCAGCTGCATCCTTAGATGAAACTGTCAATGTGGTTGTCTGTGTTGGAGCAATCCATGTCTTCTGACCTGTTGTCAAAGCTGCTGCAAGAGTTGTTGCAACACCGTTGAATACGATTGCCTTTGTTGAAACCAAAACGCCATCAACAGTTACTGTTAGTGAAGCTGCTCCAACTGTTCCGTTAGCGAATACGTAGTAATCACTGGAAATTGCACCAGACACTCCGCCAGCCTCAGTTACTGAAGCTGCACCAGCTGAGTAGTCATTTGTCTTTGAGACAAGACCCTTTGAGATTGCAACTACAACATCCTTAGTGATTGCAGCAACTGCTGCAGTTGTTGTGTCTGTTGTGCTGTACTGCTTTACATCCAGACGTGCCTTAGCTGTTGTGCTTGCTGCAGCAGAAAATGTGAGGTTAGCAGCAGTTGCGTCAGCAGTTGATACTGATCCAAGTGTTGTGTTTACAAACGCAGTCGATGACTTAAGTACTGGTGCGCTTGCTACAACTGTCCAAGTTGCAGTTGGGCGAGTTGCTGAATTGTCAGCAGGAATCGCAGCAATTACGTAAGTTCCAACAACATCTGGTGTGAAACGTACCTTTGAGTAAACAGTCATTGCAGAAGAAGCATCCGTGCACTCACCCATAACGCGTGCTGCATAATCCTGACCAGCAGCAAAGTTTTGGCTTGAGATCGTATATGCAGTTCCGTTTACCTGTGTGTATCCTGTTGGAACAGTTGTGTCGTAATCATTCCCACCTGTTGGAACAGTGAAAACAGAGTTAGCTAGCAAGTTAGTTCCTGCAGGTGCTGACGCGATTGTCAAGTAATATGTCTGCTGGATGTTGTTTCCAGCCGCGTTAGCACATGAGCCACCTAATGAAATAATGGCTGAAGTTTCTACAGCTGTTGTAGCTGTAGCAGGAGATGTGGCGAATGAAACTCGACCAAATGACCCTTCTAGGTAGTCCGCTGATGAAGGTGCTACGGAAAGAGTTCCGAAGCCCAACGCAGCAACTGCAACAAGCGCGATGCGCTTGAAAGTTGTCTTTGTAGACATTTGTTTCCTTTCGATTAGTCGGCTCTCGGACGATCCGAGCGCCGGCTTCGGGTAAAAAATGCCTTCTCATATGTCATGAGAGGGTCTTTTTGAAAGGTCACAGGTAAAAGTGGTCATGCTTAGTACCCTTAGACAATGCGTGAAAACATCCAAGCCACTCTTGCCAAGCTCCTGATGTGGGCCTTGGTGGCTGTGTCACTGCTGATTACGCCTTTGTGGTCCTTGGATCCAATAAATCCCATCAAGATGCTTGCTGTGTCTGTGGCTGGTTTTGTTGGGTTGGGGGTCTTGCTGGCTAATCAGAAGGTCCTACAACTGAAGCGATATGCAGTGCCTTTGATTGCGATCTTCAGCTTCATGTTCTGGCAGCTAGTTGTTTTTATGATCAGTGGCGGAGAAAGAATCCAGCAGTTGTTTGGCACAAATGGTCGAAATACAGGATTGATCACTTATTCCGCTTTTTCAATCCTCTTGGTTGTTTCACTGGTTGCATCTTCTGCGGCATTTTTAAAGAGATTTCAGCTTGCTGTACTTGTCGTTGGAGTCTCATCCCTTGTTTACGGTCTGATTCAATCAGTGGATGCCGATCCATTTACTTGGGTCAATCCTTATTCACCTGTTTTTGGCTTTTTAGGTAATCCCAACTTTCAATCATCCTTGCTAGGTATTTTGGGTGCAGTTGTATTCACTCAACTTTTATCTAATTCAGTAAAAATTCAAATCAAGGGTGCGTACGTTGTTTATCTTCTTGCAACTCTTTATGTAATAAAAGAAACTGCATCGCAGCAAGGGTTTTTAGTTTTGTTAGCTGGCTCTGCAATTTCCTTAGGTGTTTACGTTAATCACAAGAGTCGAGTTTTGGGTTACTCATACTTAAGTTTGGCTGCAGTCGGCTTTGTTGGGATTTTGGTTGGCAGCTTAAATAAGGGACCCCTGGCTTCGCTTTTGTATAAGGACTCGGTTACATACCGCGGCGACTATTGGCGTGCCGGCTGGAAAATGACTGTAGAAAACCCAATCTTTGGTGTTGGGCTAGATAGCTACGGGGATTGGTATCGCAGAAGTCGTACCATCGAAGCAACCTTGCGTCGTGGGCCTGACATAACAAGCAATGCCGCACATAATATTTTCCTTGATATTTCAGCCTATGGCGGTTTCCCCTTAGTGCTTGCTTACATTGTCTTGATGGTTTTAGTTGTGGTCTCTGCGATCAAGGTAATCAAGCGCTCACAAGGCTTTAATGCAGGCTTTGTAGGCTTAGTTGCTGCCTGGGTTGCCTTTCAAGCCCAATCAATCATCAGCATTAATCAGATCGGACTGGCTCTTTGGGGCTGGGTATTGTCCGGATTAATTATTGGATATGAGATAAATACTCGCACCAGCGATGTTGTTGTTGAAAAGCTAAAGGGAAAGACGGCTGCTAAACCTGCTCAAAAGACAGCTGCTACATCTCTTTCAATGTTTGTTGGATTAATTGTTGGTGTCCTGGTTGGTATTCCACCGTATTTGGCATCTGCAGAGTTCAAGAGCTCGCTGGAAACGGGTAACGCAACAGTTGTTCAAGAGGCTGCTTATATTTGGCCAGTAGAACCAGCACGAATGATTCGGGTGGCAATTGCTTTGAATGAAAACAAACTGGAAGATCAAGCATTACAGGTTGCAGTCGATGCCACAGAAAGATTTCCCGATACTTATGATGTCTGGGTGGCTTTGAGTTCAATGAACAAGGTGACCGAAGAACAAAGAGCTCAAGCTTTATCCCAGCTGAAACGGTTGGATCCTTTAAATCCAACTTTGAAATAACTGGGTAATCTAATCCAATGCGCGTTGCAATCATCGGTCAGGGATATGTTGGTTTAACAATTGCCGTTAGTGCGGCGGGTGCTGGACACACAGTTGTTGGCTTTGATGTAAATGATGGTTTGGTTGCACAGTTAAATGCAGGTAATTCTCATATCGAAGGCATCAGTGATCAAGATTTAGCTGGGTTTGTTTCTGCAGGTTTGTACAGTGCAAGTACAGATGCACATGTATTGGATAGATCAGATGTAATTGTTATTGCAGTGCCTACACCGCTAGATGATCATCGAAACCCTGATTTGTCCTTTGTTCATTCAGCAAGTGAATTGATTAATCAGTATGTAAAGAACCCTGCACTAGTTGTTAACGAATCAACATCATACCCAGGTACTTTGCGTACAGAAATTGCGGCGCGAATTACGTCAGTTGAGCACCTATATGCATCCTCGCCAGAGCGTGTAGATCCTGGCAATACCCAGTGGGGAACTAAGAACACTCCACGTTTGATTGGTGGGTTAACACCTGCAGCCGTTGCCAGGGCACGCGAATTTTATGCAACCTTCTGTGACAGCATTATTGAGGTCTCATCCCCTGAAGTTGCAGAAGCCGCAAAGATATTTGAAAACACTTTCCGCCAAGTAAATATTGCCTTAGTAAATGAGTTTGCTCAGATTTCAGATGCTCTTGGTATTTCTAGCCGCGAAGTTATTGATGCTGCAGCCACAAAGCCGTATGGATTTATGCCATTTACACCTGGTCCGGGTGTGGGTGGGCACTGCATTCCGGTAGACCCAAGTTACTTGGCACATGTAGCAAACCAGGTAGGAATACCGGCAACATTTATCAAACGCGCAAATGAGGTAAACCTGGCAATGCCCGCTTATGTTGTAAAGCGGGTGGTGGCAGGTGCAGGCGGATCAATTAAGGGCAAGAAAGTTGTTGTCGTTGGTGTTTCTTATAAAGCAAATGTCGCAGACACTCGGGAAACGCCAGCAGCAGCGGTAATTGATTTACTGCGCGAACAAGGAGCCAACGTTGTTTGGCACGATGATTTAGTTGGTACATGGCGCGATGAAGAATCAACACCATTGGCAGCCTTTGATGTTGCAGTAGTTGTTACCAGGCACGATGGCGTCAGCGATGCTGCGATTAAGGCTTCAAAGTTTGTCTTTGACTGCACCGGCCATTTAGCCGGTGTAGACGGGATTTAGTCCAGGGTTTTTACAGATTTATTGTGCAGCGATATCGCTGATGATCTGCTTCAAATCTTTGGTTGGCGCCCAGCCAATTGCATGCCCTACCTTTGAAATATCAGGCACCCGGCGTTGAATATCTTCAAAGCCTGCTGGGTAAGCATCTGAATAAGGTGTGAAAGTAATCTTTGAGGTAGATCCTGTTAGCTCTATTACCTGCTCTGCCAACTGTTTAATGGTTACTTCACCAGTGCCGCCAACGTTATAAACATCTCCGATTGTTGAATCTGTTGAGGCCATTAATGCAATTGCTGCAACAGCGTCTTGAACATGGCAGAAGACTCGGGATTGAGTGCCATCTCCGTAAACAGTAATTGGCTCATTCTTTAGCGCTGCCTGTACAAAGCGTGGAACAACCATTCCGTAACGGCCTGTTTGGCGGGGGCCAACAGTGTTAAAGAGACGCACCGTAGTTACCGGTAATTTCTTTTCTTGATGCAAAGCAAAGGCCATGGCCTCTTCAATTGCTTTTGCATCACTGTATGTCCAGCGGATCTTTTGCGGTGCTCCAACAACTCGATCATCGCTCTCTTGCAGTGGTTGCTTTGGGTTCTTGCCATAAATTTCAGATGTGCTGGCGATGATGATTCTTTTGTTGTACTTGGCAGCAGCGTTTAAAACAACTTCGCTGCCGGTGATGTTTGTGCTCATAGATTCCAGCGGTGATTCTAAAATTGTGTTAACACCGAGGGCTGCGGCCATGTGCAGGACTAAATCTGAATCTTTAGCAAGTTGATCAATTAAATCAACATTACGGATATCGCCATCAATTGTTGACACCTTGCCATCAAGGTGTGCGATGTTTGCTCTAGATCCAGTTGAAAAATCATCAAGCAGTGTCACTTGATCTCCGGCGTTTACATAGTGGTCTGCCAGATGGGATCCAATGAAACCCGCACCACCAGTAATAAATACGCGCATGGGTAAACCCTATTTCACAATCGATTTATACAGCTCGATATGAGCGTTAATCATGCGGTCAACTGAAAACAAGGCTTGTGCGCGGGCGATGGCTAGTCGGCCCATTTCATCGCGGGTGGTTTTATCAAGGATTAAGGATTCAACCGCTGATGCGATCGATCCGGCGTTCTTGTTGGTGACTATGCCTGTTTCATGATTCAGAATGACTTCGGATACAGATCCCACATCGGTGGCAACAACTGGTTTGCCAGCTAGTTGAGCTTCGATTAAAGCCACAGGCATGCCTTCGTTTTCACTGGTGGACAAAATGATGTCTAATGCGCCAAATAGATCTGCCGCTTCCGTCCAGCCAACCACGCTTACATTTGCAGGAGCTGTTGCCTTTACTTGCTCCAAAAGGTCTCCGCCACCAGCCATAACAAAACGGGTATCAGGCAAGTTATCTGCAACTTCTAGTGCACGCATTGGGTTTTTTACACCGGTCATGCGGGCGATCCAGCCAACTATTGGCGCGCCAGTATCTTCAAGGCCTAGATTTTCAAGAGCTTGCAACCTGGAAGTCACATTAACTGCAACAACACCTGGTGGAATATTTACAAACTGTGATCGCTGACCGATGTTTTGTTCTAGTAATTCATCTGCAACACGTCGACCAACGGTTACAAGCTTTGCAGATTTCTTAGCAAATCGTTTTTCTAGTTCAACAATTACCTTTGACTTTAAGCCAGAGAATTCCGGGTCATCTAGAAGGTGGCCATGGAAGGTGTGAATAACTGGTACCGATTGTTTTTTCATGCGGATTACATATCCGGCTTTAAAGGTGTGGGTATGAATGATGTCGGGTTTAAGTTCTGCGATGATTTTTTCTAACTGCTTGCGTGCCAAGTGATCTTTAATTGGCCTGATGGATCTACCCATAGATGGGATTCGAATCAGATCAAAAGATTGCGCAGATGGATCTTCGACCTCTGCCCCTTGCACAAAACCAGTTGCTACAAAGGTTTCAATTCCGTGCTTGGGTAATTCATTTGCAAGTTGGGCTATATAACGCGCGGTACCGCCAACATTAAGCCGGGCAATTACATGCAAAACCCGCATGGCTAGTTTGCTTCGTAGGCGGCAACAACTTCGGCTGGCTTGCCAATCATTTTTACATGGCCGTTTTCAAGCCAGACTGCGCGGGTAGCCAAAGTTTTTACAGCCTTCATGTCATGTGAAACCAGAACAACAGCGGCGCCGCTCTTAATCAATTCATGCATACGCGCCTTTGATTTTTCTTGAAAATCCGCATCTCCTACAGAGAGGACTTCATCTACTAAAAGAACTTCAGCCATTTCATCAGTTGCTGTGGCAAAAGCTAGGCGGGCGACCATTCCTGAAGAAAACGTGCGCAGCGGGAAATCCATATGGTCTGAAACTCCGGCCCATTCACCGATAGCTGGTGTGCGCTCCTTAACCTTTTTTACATCACGGCCCATTAATGCTGAATAAAACAGCACATTTTCAGCACCAGTCATTTCGGGGTGGAAGCCGGCACCTAGTTCAATCATCGGCGCGATCTTGCCATCAACCTTTGATGTTCCTTTAGTTGGAGGCAGCACACCTGCCAGTACTTTAAGCAAAGTTGATTTACCAGCACCGTTACGACCAAGGATTGCTACAACTTCACCCTTATCAACAGTGAAAGAAATATCGTGGATTGCAACGTAATCAATTACGCGGGCTTTGCCTTTTATCGCATCTCGGAATAATTCTTTCAGCGAACCAGATTTGTTCATCAAGACCCGGTAGGTCACATTTAAATTCTTAACTTCGATGACAGGCATTAGAGCATCGCCACCGTTCTTGGCCAGTACTTCTTGAACACATATGTTCCAAGCAATAGAGCAAAGATGCTCCAACAGCTCATGTAGATCCAACTAAACAAAGTTGGTGTTGCATTGTTAGAAAATGCCCAACGGAAGATATCTAGGTAACTAGTCAGTGGATTCCAGTGAATGATGTTTTGCATTGTTTCATTCATGATTCCTACTGGGTAGAAGATCGGTGTCAGGTACATCAAAATCAACAGAAGAACGTTGACGACATTTCGGGTGTCATCAAAGCGAATAAACATGATTGAAAGTGCTAATCCAAGGCCGGCAGTTAGCAGTGCCAGAGCTACACCCACGACCAGTACCAGTGGCGCGGTTATTGCCAGAGGTTGACCCGAGACCCAGCAGACAAGAGCCAGCGGAAATAAACCAATAAAGAAGTTAACCAGACCTGCAAGTGCTGATGAGATTGCAAAAATCTGCGGCGGTACATAAATCTTGGTTAGAACTCCGCCGTTACTTGCAATTGATTCTGCTGACTGCATCAAGCTCTGGTTGAAAAAAGTGTTCATCAAGATTCCGGCCATGAGATATGGCGCGAATTGTTGACCCGACGGTAGCTTTGAAGCAAAAACAAATGAGAAGACATACCAAAGCACCAAGCTTGTAAGAATGGGATTCAGCAGGGTCCAACCGATGCCGATGACGCTGCGCTTGTAGCGAAGAGTTAATTCACGTCCGACTAGCAGGCGGATCAGTTGGGCGTACTTCATGGTGGTCTAAGGGTATCGGTGGTTTAAGTGCTAAACCCTGCTGCCCGTCATATAGATCCAAGGGTTATGCGGTGTAATTGAGGTATGACTCAGTCGACCCGCATTTATCGTCATTCGGCGGCAGGGACTGACTGGGCAGCTCTGTTCTTGGGTGCTGGGTTGGGGCTGACGCTGGCTCTGCAGGCGACCACATTGCGTAGCGGGGACTTTAGGGATTTCTATTCAGTGGTTGTGACCATCAGTCGCTTGGCGGCTTTGGTGGGAACCTATCTTTCGATCATCGGCATTTTCTTGGTGGCCCGTATTCCGATTGTCGAACGCGGGGTTGGCCATGATCGGTTGGTGACTTGGCACAGAAAACTTGGGCCATGGTCTTTGTATTTAATCGGTGCGCACGTATTTCTTATTGCTTTTGGTTTTGCGGGACAAGATCAGATTCCTTTATACAAAGAGATGTGGCAGTTCTTAACTTTGTATGACTGGATGTGGTTTGCTCTTGCCGGATTTGTATTGATGGTACTGGCTGGTGTGACTTCCTATAAAAAAGCCCGCGCCAAGATGAGTTATGAAACTTGGTGGCTGGTTCACATTCTTACCTACGCCGCGGTTGCTGCTTCATTTATGCATCAGATCGTTAATGGATCGATGTTTATTGATCATCCATTAAATAAGGCGTACTGGATTACCTTGTATGTGGTGATGGCGTTGTCGATTGGGTATTGGCGATTCTGGGTTCCAATCTGGCGATCACTAAAAGTTAATGTGCGAGTTGTGAAAGTTGTTGTCGAAGGACCCGGAGTTATTTCAGTGATTATGAAGGGGCGCAATTTGGATCAGTTGGCGGCCCAAGGCGGTCAGTTCTTTGGCTGGAGATTTTTAACTAGAGGGCATGCATTGATGTCGCATCCGTACTCGTTGTCGGCAGCTCCTACAAAAAATCATTTGCGAATTACCGTGAAAGATTTGGGGGATCATTCAAGATCGTTGGCTTTTTTAAAGCCTGGGACCCGAGTATTTGTTGAAGGACCATATGGGGCCTTTACCGCGGGGCGTTCTACAAGTCCGCATGTGGTGTTGATTGGCGGTGGAGTGGGGATAACACCGGTGCGTGCGTTGATGGATGAATTCAATGGTGGCGCACAAATCGATGTGATTTTTAGAGCTTCTCGTGAAGAGGATTTAGTTCTAAAGGCCGAGATGGATTATTTAGCTGATCGCAGTGGTGGATCGATGCGGATTCATTACTTGGTGGGATCGCGTAAAGATCATCCGATGGATGCGCGATCTTTAAAAGCGTTAGTGCCGACTTTCGCCGATAGCGATATTTATATCTGCGGGCCAGAACCGTTAGTCAGCGCGGTGCGTAAGGCGGCAGAGGATTTAGGTGTGCCCAAGAATCGTTTCCATGATGAAGCGTTTGCTTTCCACAACGAGTAAGGTTTTACATATGGCACATGAACAGAATGAGACGCGAATGAATTTGATTCAGGCGACCTCTGATCTTATGGATTTACATGCAATTGAAGACATCAGTGCTGCCATGGTTTTAGAACGAGCCGATGCATCCAAGAGTTCGATGTATCACTTCTTTGAAGATTTTGGCGATTTATTGGATGAGACTTATGTTGTTCGGTTTGGTCGGGATGTAAAAGAATCCATCGTTGTGATTGAAAAAATCCTCGCAAGGTCAAGGACGAAGGAAGAGTTTTTTGTGGCGTTGGATCGATTGACCGCTAGCACCCAAGCTCGTGAACTAGCTGAGCTTCGCTTTCGACGTGCACGCAAATTAGCCAGGAGCCAGCACAATGAAAAATTTAGAAAATCATTAGGTGCGTTGCAACAAGAACTCACTGATTCGTTGACTAACGCTTTTCAAACTGCGCAAGACAAGGGATTTTTGAATAAGAGTTTTGAGGCCAGAACGGGTGCAGTCTTTATTCAGGCTTACACATTGGGCAGAATTGTCGATGACATTACGACAACCCATATGAATGATGCGGATTGGGAAAAGTTGATCGGGCGGATTGCTCGCGAGGTTCTGGGTTAGTCGCTTTCTTAGGTGATCTGCTGCGTGCTTTACCCTGGGTAAATACTCTGCGGGGGAACTGCGGGCGTTCACAGAAATCTTTCAGGTTGCTGGGCTTAAGTGAGCTCGTTGAACCATTCGAGGGGTTAAACGCGAGAAACAAAGAGCACGAAGTAAGGATATGAGATGAAGCGGGCGCTATTGATCGCAGGAGGCACTGTGGGGGGCCTCGGTGCGGTGTTAGCAATTACTCCGCCTCAATTGGGAACAACCAGTGCAATAAATATTGCCGGTGGGCCTATGGCTGGAACGGGTGCAACATCAAGTGCGTCTGCTTCATCATCATCTTCTGCCAGTGCGACAACTAAGGCGACAGCTGTTGCGACAAAAAGTGCCACGCCAACTAAGAGTTCTGGTGCGGTGGGTGCAACAACTGCGCCGCCAACGCAAGCTCCGGCAACTACGGCACCTGCGACAACTTCAAAAACAAGTATTAACGGAACATTTACCGGGCCATCAATAAATGTGAATTACGGAAATGTTCAAGTAAAGATCACAGTTGTAGATGGGCGAATCACTGATGCGGTGGCTGTTGTTGCTCCAAAGGGAAAGAATGATCGTTGGACAAACATGGCGGTACCGATTTTGAAGGCACAGACCTTGGCGGCGCAAAGTGCCAACATTCAAGGCGTATCGGGTGCTTCATATACAAGTTATGGTTGGTACACATCGTTGCAAGGAGCGCTCACACAGGCTGGCTTGTAAGGCGCGCGGGTACAGTGGGCGCATGAATCATCTGCGTAAACAATTTCCTGTGTGGGGAACGATTGTGGATGTGGATTGTTTTTCGCAATCTGTCGGTGGTGCGCAATTAGATCGCGTTATGGAAACAGTGATTGCTTTTTGCGAAGATGTAGATCGAGATTTTTCAACATACAAAGATGGGTCGTGGGTTTCGCGTTTGCGTCGCGGCGAAGTTGCAATTGCCGATTGTCCGGATGATGTTCGGGATGTGTGGCAATTGTGTGCGGTGGCAAAAGATTTAAGTGAGGGAGCTTTTGATCCGTGGGCAGTTGATGGTGGGTTTGATCCATCTGGGTTAGTTAAGGGGTGGGCCGCAGATAAGTGCGCAGATATTTTGGTTGCCGCAGGTGTGGGTCATGTGCAGGTTAATGCTGCAGGGGATTTGGCTTTGCGTGGTGGGTGGTTTGATGCTGCAGCCGGTGTTGTGAAGCCGTGGTCGATCGGTGTTGTAAATCCAGATAACCGCGCTGAAATTGTGAAGGTCTTTGAAATTAACGATGGTGCGATTGCTACATCCGGAACTTATGAACGCGGCGCTCATATTCATGATCCATTGAATGGATTGATTGCAATTGGAGCGAAATCTGCAACGGTTGTTGGTCCTGAAGGTTGGCTGTGTGATGCGATGGCAACGGCGGTCATGGTGGGCGGGCAGGACGGCGCACAATGGTTTGGGCAACCAGAACTTGTTGGGTATCAAGTTTTCGCAGTAGATCGACATGAGCAAAGTACCTGGAGCATCTAGGGTGAGGCCCATGAAAAGCAAGCTTGCCGGCTTTGTAGCCATTGTTATTGGCCTTGTTTCCTTTGGGTTAGCACCTGCTTATGCATTAGATGAGCGTGTAATCGATGTTGTTGAAGTTACGTGGAATGGTGCACCTGCCCTGCGCGGAAATGCAAAAGCTGTTGCAGAAGTAATTAACACTGAAGTTAATGCTGATTGGAAAAAATACACAACGATGCTTGGTGATGATGGTGCTCGCACAGTTTCATTTAAAGCCGGCAAAGTTTTGGATGGCCCAATTTCATTGGTATCTAAAATGTCTTGTACTGGTTTTCCAGCAGCTAGCTTTATGAGTTCTATTAGACCAGAGGCATATAAGCGTTTAGGAATTAGTGATTATTCAAATAGATATTTAGTTGTTCTATCTCCTCGTGCCGGGTGTGTGTGGTCGGGTAGAGCACAATTGGGTGGACCAAAAAGCAAAAGCGGCACATTGATTTTGCATGACAGCGAATCATCTTTTGTGATCACTCACGAATTAGGGCACACCTTTGGTTTAGGGCACTCCAACTTTTTGCGTTGTGATGACAAGGCAAGTGATGGACCATGGGGTTCAAACTGCAAAGGTGTTGAATACGGCGGAACCATTGATGTGATGGGTAATGTCGAAACAAATTCACCTCTCAGCACTTATCACCAGTGGCGAATGGGTTTACTAGAGGATTCACAAATTAAACAGGTGTGGCAATCCGAAGTAATCAATCTTTCGCCCAGTGATTTTTCAAAAGGTATCAAGGCGATCTTTATTCGCGACGGAAAAGCTGGATACTGGATTGAATACCGTCGTAAAACCGATGGTGTTGCATATAAGCCAGGTCTTGCGGTGTATCGACTAGATCCGCCGCCCGTGTCCGCGATTGTTTCTCCTAACCCAGAAGATGGTGCTGCAGGTGAATTCCCATCGGTGCTGGGCACTGATTTTTGGATGCTTAATCTAGATAACTACAGTTACAACTCATCGGCAGCTGTTAATGGTTCTATGACAGGTCTAACAGCAAAGTTCTATTCAGGCAATGTTTCTTTAAGCGCGGTTGCATCTGAAACCGGTGCGGTTGTAACAATTACCAAGAAAGCAGATACAACGCCGCCTCCGGTGCCTAATGTGGTTGCAGTTGAGCAATGGCGATCTCCTGGCATGGTGATTTTAAATTCTGGTGGCGAAGATGCAGATACTGCAATCGTTGGTTACGAAGGCCAGATCGATGGCAAAGTTGAAACGCTAAAGGCATCAGATGTTGAAGGATGGTTGCCGACTTACTTGTCACCATTTGTTGCGCCAAAGACTGTGTATCTGCGCGATTTACCAGAAGGAAGTTATGAGTTTGCAATGCGTGCCATCGATATTGTGGGCAACAAGAGCCAATGGTCGGAGTTACAAAGAGTTGTTATCGATCGCGCTTATCCAGTTGTAACCAATGATTTTGCTTTAACTTCAATTGCAGCTGGTGAGCTTTCACTGCAATGGAAGGGTGCAACTGATGTCGGCAGCGGAATTTGCCAGGCAAATGTTGTCGATGAAGATGGTTTGATATTGGCTACAAGTTCAGTAAAAAATGCCCCGGAACTAAAAGTTGCAGCTGGTGCAAAACTAGTTGGAACCGCTCAAGTATTTGACTGCATTGGCAATGGTTTAGCCGGTGACATCAGCATTGAGAACACATTTGTCGCAGCAGATAAAAGCTCAAAGAGCGGAAAATGGAGTTCAGCTGCATCAACTTATGGAGCAGGTGCGATTCGTTGTGCTGGAAAGTGCAGCGCTTCATTAACTGTTGTTGGCAAAAATGATGTTTTAGTAGGTACAGGTGCTGCAACGGTTTCTGTAGCTAACCGAACTGTTGCCACAATTGCAGATAACAAGGCTGCAAAGCTTCGAATTGGTGCAACAGTTGATGTTGGTACTGCCAAAAGAGTTGTGCGTGTAAGTGGATCAAACTTTGTATTGATCGGGCTTTCCTCTGTAAAAACAACACTTGGCACATTGAAAGAAGTTGATCGAGCACCTGCAGTCAATGATCCATCACTGCTTGAACCTAAGCAGGCTGCTTTAGCTAAGTTTGGATTTCGCGCCGAAGATTTCAGCGACGAATGGTCTGTTTTGCCAATGACTAACGGGACAACTTTGCTTGATCCATCACTTGATCTGTGTAATGGCGTTTATCCTTCAGAAAAAGATCGTCTCGAGCGTCGTCAGGTAATGGCAACAAAGACGGGATCCACTTTCTCATTTCTATCAACAGAGGTCGTGAAGTACTCATCACCAGCTGCCGCTAGTGCTGCACAGAAAGAGCTCGTGAAAGTTCTGGTGCAATGTCAGATTGATAAGGGATACAAGGATTCAACAGGAACCTTGATTCCGTATGAGTTTAAGAAACTTCCTGCAGCTGCCACCGGGGTTGTTTCTGATGGCAATCGTGTTTTTGTTCACGCCGTAATCGACTCTGGCACCAGCGCGCGAACTTTGCTTGGTTTCTATCAATTCAATGGCGATATGTTCACAGGGCTTTATGTTCTAAATGCCAAGGGCTTTACCGATGCTCAAGTAGCCAAATGGATGAAGGTTGCAGCAACCATGGGACAAAGACTGCAGGGCAAAGCTTTTTAAGCAGCCATTTCAGTTAAGCAGAAAGAGCGTTGAGTTTTTCTATTTGATCGCTTGTAAGTTCAATAACCTGAACGATCTCTTCTAACTGCGGCACTGTGCGTGCTGATGCAATGGGAACACTTACTGATGGTTGTGAACGTAACCAAGCAAGTGCGATCGCAGAAAGTGGAGCTCTGTTGTGAGCGGCGCTAACTTCATCCATGGCGGTTAGAACTGCGTAACCCTTATCAGTTGCATACTCGCGAGCACCAGCTGCACGCTTTGAATCTACTTCTGTTACTCCTGGGCGATATTTTCCAGTAAGGAATCCGCGAGCGATTCCGTAAAAAGGAATATTTGAAATACCAAGTGATTCAACCGCTGGGGCTAAATCTGTTTCGTATTTCTTTCTATCCACCAAGTTATATAAATCCTGAACAGCGATGTATGCAGGGATGTTGTTGTTCTCGCTGTAGGCGATTGATTCGCGAAGGCGTGATGCGCTGAAGTTGCTGGCTGCGATGTAACGCACCTTTCCTTCGGCGATTAATTGTGCGTATGCCCCAAGTGTTTCTTCTAGTGAAACAGTTTCATCATCTGCGTGGCTGTAATACAAATCGATGTAATCGGTTTGCAAACGATTAAGAGATTCTTCGCAAGCCGCGAAAATGTTCTTTGCTGACAATCCTGGGCGAGTATCCATTTTTGAAACCTTGGTTGCGATCACCATCTCTGCGCGATTTCCCCGTGATTTCATCCAATTGCCGATCACTGTCTCGGATTCTCCACCGACATGGCCTTCGACCCACTGGTTATACATATCTGCGGTGTCGATGAAGTTGCCACCATGGCTTTTGTAGGCATCCATTACTAGGTGGCTTTCAGCCTCAGTGGCATTTCCGCCAAAGATATTGCTGCCCAGGCATAGTTCGTGAACAACAAGGTCGGATTCAGGGATAGTGATCATGGCTCCAGATTAAGGCACAATTAACGCCATGGCGACTACAACTGGTGGATTTTCAAGTGAAGGGTTAGCGCTAGAAGCGCGGACTCTTGAACTGGAATCCTTGTCGCAAAAAGAGGCGATAGAAATTGGCGAAATCGCAATGGATTTTGGTTTCCAACGCGGTTTAGCAATTGCAGTCGAAGTCCGATTGAAAGAATGGGTTGTTTTTCACGCATCACTGCCTGGTTCTAATCCGGATAATGATTCGTGGATTGCGCGCAAAGCTCGCGTTGTTTTAGCAACTGGCAATTCAACGATGTATGAACGCGTATTAGCTGAAGAACAAGGAATTGATTGGTATACCGTAAAAGGTTTGCCCGAAGAAACACATGCGATTCATGGTGGTGGGTTGCCACTAAATGTTAAGGGCATGGGTTGTGTTGGAATTTTGTTGATTAGCGGTTTGCCACAAGTGCAGGATCATTTGTTGGGTGTTGATGTGTTGACTGAATTCTTGGCGCGCAAAGGCGAACTGCTATGAGCATTTGGGTGTGCGGAGAAGTATTAATCGATATTTTGCCAACTGGTCCAGTTGTTGGTGGAGGACCGGCAAATACTGCAAAAGCATTAGCGCGTTTGGGATATGAGGTTGATTTCATCGCTGGAATTTCAACTGATGCTTACGGTGTCAGTGCACGCAAAGAATTAGAGCAAGACGGCGTTGGTTTAGGTTTGTCATTAAGCAGCGACAAGCCAACATGCACCGCAACAGTTACTTTGGATGCCGCTGGATCTGCATCCTATGAATTCTTAATTGATGGCACAGCAACCTTTGATTTCAATACTTCGTGGTTGCCAGATGCTGAACACTTAAAACCAGCTGTTTTGCACATCGGAACCTTGGTCACAATTGTTGAACCAGCATCAACTGTTTTATACGACTGGGCAGTAAAGACTGCAGAATTTGCACCAGTTGTCTTTGATCCTAACGTGCGTTCATCAGTTGTGGGTGATCGCAATAAGTATGTTGCCGCAGTTGAAAAATGGGTAGAAATATCTAGCGTCGTAAAGCTTTCAGATGATGATATTTCTTGGCTGTATCCAGATGAAACAATGGATGAAGTAGCAAAGCGCTGGTTGGCTGGTGGCACATCATTGGTCGTTGTTACTCGCGGTGCTCACGGAATTATTGGTTACACAGAACATGGTCTTGAAGAAGTCGATGGTGCAAAGGTCACCGTTGTAGACACTGTCGGTGCGGGCGATACCGTCGGTGCGATTTTGGTCGAAGGCATTATTAAGCATTCAGTTAATGGTTTACAGGGACAGGTACTAAACGCAGTTCTACATCGCGCAGCAATTGCTGCAGGAATTACCGTTTCACGTGCTGGCGCTCAGCCACCGCGATTGCACGAACTAGTAGAAGCGTTGGATGCCTAATGCAATTTATTGATGATGCAGAATTTCAAATCGCAATCGATGATGACAATGGCGCGCGAATCACTTCGCTGAAATGGCGCGAAAATGAATTCGCAGTTCCTTTCCGCGGACAGGTTCACACATCGGGTTGGTATTCCATGGCGCCGTGGGCTGGGCGAATCAAAGAAGGTTTGATTACAAATAGCGCGGGACAACAGATTCAGTTGCCAGCAACTATTGATCCACCACATGCGTTGCATGGTTTTGGGCTTATCTCATCCTGGCAAGAAATTGGTCCAGGGCGTTCTTTATTGCACTTACCGTCACCGTATGGCGATGCAACAGTTGAACAAAAGATTGAAGTTTTAGATGATGCGATTCGCTGGTCCTTGGAATATGAACCAAATGGTTGTGACCTGCCAGCATGGCTTGGTTTTCATCCATGGTTTGCCCGCGATCTAGAACGCGGAGGCAGCGCAGAAATTGAATTTGATGCAACAGAAATGTTGATCCGTGGCAGTGATGGAATTCCAACCGGAAAGCGCAGTGCACCAACACAACCGCCTTGGGATGATGCATTTACGGGCATTAAAGGAACCCCTGCAGTTGTTTGGGAAGATGTGGCACGTATTTCAATCGAATGTGATGCGCCATGGTGGGTTGTTTATAGTGAAGATTCAGATGGCGTATGTATTGAGCCACAGACGGCGCCCCCTGATGCGCAGAATTTAGGAATTAGTGGTGAGAACTACATCGAAGCTTTGTTTGTTTTTGAATCACTCGAATAGGATTTGTAAATGATTAATCGCGACCGTCTAGCAGCCCTTCGTAAAATCGAAGATGAACGTTTCTTAGCCCTGCATCCAAAGAGCGGTGAAATGTTTAAGGCTGGGCAAAAGAACATGCCTGGCGGAGTTCCAATGTCATGGATGGCTAAATGGCCTGGGGCACATCCAGTCTTTGTGCAAGAGGCAAAAGGTGCGCGCTTTACCGATGTTGATGGCAATACCTACATTGATTTTTGTTTAGGTGATACCGGGTCCATGACTGGGCATTCACCAGATGCAACTGTTGCTGCGATCCGTGAACAAGCAGGTAAGGGAATTACTGCGATGTTGCCAACAGCAGATGCGGCAATTGTGTCAGCAGAACTAGCAGCCCGCTTTGGTTTGCCGCTATGGCAATTTACGGTCTCAGCTACCGATGCTAATCGCCACGTTATTCGCTACAGCCGAATGATTACTGGACGCTCAAAGATTGTTGTTATTGACCGTTGTTATCACGGCTCAGTTGATGAAACCTTTGCAACGCTTAACGCACTAGGAAACACAGTTGCCCGCGAAGGAAATATCGGAGCACCTGTCGCGCTGGATCAAACAACTCGCGTCGTTGAATTCAACGATATTGCTGGCATGGAAAAAGCTTTGGCAAATGGCGATGTGGCAGCGATCTTGATGGAACCTGCAATGACAAATGTTGGAATCGTTTTGCCACAAGCTGGGTATCTAGAAGCTGTAGCCGAATTAGCCAAGAAGTACGGCACGATTTTGATTATTGATGAAACCCACACGATTTCTGTGGGCCCTGGTGGAATGACTGCCGACCGCAATCTAGAGCCTGATTTCTTAACGATTGGCAAAGCAATCGGTGGCGGAATTCCAACTGGAACTTTTGGCATGACGCAAGCCATTGCAGACAAGATTAAATCAATGGTCGAACTTGAAATTATTGATACTGGTGGCGTCGGCGGAACTTTGGCGGGTAACGCGTTGTCATTAGCTGCGATGCGTGCAACTTTGACACAAGTTTTAACTCAAGAAAACTTTGATCGCATGATTGATTTAGGAACTCGTTGGTCAGATGGCGTTGATGCTGCGATTACTGAATTTGAATTGCCATGGACCTGTAATCGTTTAGGTGCACGTGGTGAATACATGTTTGGCAAAGTTGCACCAGTGACTGGGGCAGATGCCAACAACGCTGGGGACTTTGAACTAGAGCAGTACATTCATTTGCGTATGTTGAATGATGGCTTTTTGATCACGCCGTTCCACAACATGGCCTTGATGTGCCCGGATACAACTGTCGCCGATGTGGATGCCCATACAAAGGCGTTTAACATCATGTGTGCTGAATTAGTTCAATAATCTTTATTGATTTTAACAAAAAGTTGTAGGAAACTTTTCTTATGAAGAGATTGATCGTCCTTTTCAGTGCAGTTGTACTGAGCTCCACATTGTTAATGAGTTTAGCTAACGCCAATCAAACAGGTGGTACTTGGACATTTACCCCTGAAAACATCAACTTAAACCTTAGAGGCGTTAGCCCGTATGTTGAAAAGACAGCTAGTGGTTTAGATCGCATTTGGTTTGCATCCCCTGATGCCCTTCCAGACCCCGTGATGGTGGTTGATTGCAACGAAGCAGGAAGTTGTGTTCGCCAAACATTGACTTCTCGTTTTGGGTCAGATGCAACCTTTGTGACCCTTAAAGATGGAACTCGAAAAGTATTTTTCGTTGAAATGGGTCCAGGAGGAAAGAAGATTAGGTTTGCAACAGTTACTGGAAATACTTTGGCACACGGTGCTGTTTCAGATCTAAATGTCGCTGGTTCTAGCGTTCCACAAAGTGAAAGAGCTTGGGGTGTACCTGATTCAGTCGTGTTACCTGACGGAAGAGTGCGCGTGTATTGGGTGTTAGCAGATCAGGCAACTGCAAAACCTGGTCTACCTGAATCTGTTGTTAGTGCGACTTCGACTGATGCGACGGCGTCGTCATTTGTCCGTGATGCTGGAACACGTTTAACAGGTGGTTACGTTGATACAGATATCTTGCGTGCAACAGATGGAGATTGGTTGATGATGGTTTCAACTGGTCCTGGTGCTGGAACGCAATATTTGTACATGGCAACATCTAAAGACGGTCTAGCTTGGGATGTTTTGCCGAATGCAATTTCATCGAATAGCGAGTCAGCGTTAGATCCAACAGGTTATGAAACTGGAACTAACACTTGGCGTATTTACTACGCTTCAGCTGCACCTGGAAAACGAACTGATGAAAACTACATTTTGAAGCGCGCGACCTTGACATGGAAAGCGCCAGTCGCTACCCCAACTCCTACACCTACCCCAACTCCGGTTGCAACGGCAACACCAACTCCTACACCGACTGAAACACCTGTGCCAACGCCAACCCCTTCAGCGACAGTTGTTGCCACAGTTAAGCCAGCTGCGAAGAAGACAACAATTAGATGCGTCAAGGGAAAAACCTCAAAGAAGGTAACTGCTGTAAATCCAAAGTGCCCTGCTGGTTACAAGAAGAAGTAAGTTAGTTAAACCCTAACGAGTCATACAGTTTCAAACCCTTTTCGTTGTCGGCATCGACGTACAAGATCGCGTGCTTAAGTCCTTTATTTACAAGGTAATTGATGGCCTCTACTGACAGAGCGCGGGCGATGCCTCTGCCAGCGTGATCTGGGTGGGTTCCAACGACGTATAGCTCGCCTACTGGGTCTTGATTAATTAAATCCTGATGGATCTTGGTCCAGACAAAGCCTTCGATATTTCCGTTTTCAGTTGCAAGAAAGAAACCTTTTTCATCAAACCAGGGTTCGGCCATGCGATTGTCTAGGTCCTGCATCGCCCAATTGCCTTGATCTGGGTGATGAGAGAAAACTAAATTGTTTAGGTCCAGCCATTGTTGTTTGTGAATAGCTGGGTTAAAGGTTTCGATTGTGTAATCGTGATCTGCTTGCGGAAGTGAGTTGGTATCTAGATCGCGATGTAATTTAAGAATGTGACGCATGATTTACGCATCAACAGTAAAGCGATAACCAACATTTCGAACTGTGCCAATGATGGCTTCAAATTCTGGGCCAAGCTTTGAACGAAGACGACGGATGTGAACATCTACTGTTCTGGTTCCACCAAAGTAGTCATAGCCCCAGATTTCTTGGAGCAACTGTGCGCGTGTGAAAACACGACCTGGGTGTTGTGCAAGGTATTTCAATAATTCAAACTCTTTGAAAGTTAGATCTAGAACATTTCCCTTAAGGCGAGCGGTGTACGTTGATTCATCAATTGTTACTTCACCGCTTCTGATTTCTCCTGCATGTGGGTCGGATGCAACTAATTCAATTGCGTGCTTGCCAAGTGCGATACGGATACGCGCATCGACTTCGGCAGGACCTGCGGTATCAAGGATTACATCATCGATTCCCCAGTCCGCATTAAATGCCGTTAGGCCACCTTCAGTTGTAATTGCGATGATGGGGCAGCTAACACCGGTTGAATCAAGAAGTTTTGCAAAAGATTTAACAGTTGGCAGATCGCGACGAGCATCGATTAAAAGAATGTCGGCTTCTGGAGCGTCAACTAGAACGCTAGCTTCGGCAGGCAGAATCTTTACTTGGTGCTGCAGTAAACCCAGTGCTGGAAGCACCTCTGCGCTGGCACCAAGAGTGTTCGTAAGTAGCAGAACCTTCGCCATTGAGACAGACTACTCCCGTGAAATCTTTGCTTCCAATTGTGATCGTGCTGGCTATCGCTACAGCCTTTGGTTTTTGGCATAACCGCTCGCGGGGCAAGGTCGTGGTTAAGTCCGATAAGGGATTGATTACGGCGGCCATGATCGGGGCGGATTTGGGCTCCAGAGCAACCCTTTTGCAGTTCTCATCGGCCTTTTGCGGACCGTGCCGAGCTACGCGGTTGCTAATTGAAGATGTCACCGCCGATATGGCTGATGTGGCCCACGTAGAAGTAGATGCCGAAGCCAACCTTGAATTAGTGCGCAAGTTAGATATCCGCAGCACTCCAACGACGCTGTTCTTGGATTCACGCGGGCATGAAGTAGGCCGTGCGATGGGTGCGCCTAAGCGTGATCAGGTGCTGAAGGCGATCTCTGCCATCGCTTAATGCGAATTAGTTGCAACTCGCGAAAGTGTGCGAGCTTGTTTACTCTTAACTCATGTTGTTAGCAGCCACTAAGCGCCGTGTAATTGATTACGGCCGTATGACTGCTTCCTTGTGTATTGCTTAATTGTTTCTTCATCCAACAATTAATAGCAACTAACTAACAAGGGATTTAAAATGACACAGGTATCAAATTCAGTAAAGAGCACAGTTCTAATAGATGCACGCGGCCCACGTTTTGGCGCGGCGATCACAACAGTTGTATTGGCAGCAGCGCTCGCAACTAACAATGTGTGGTTCATTGTTGTACAGGCATTAGTTTTTGCAATCGGTGCCTTTAAGGGACCACAGTTCACACCGTATGCATTTGTTTACAAGACAATTGTGAAGCCCCGTCTAAAGGGCGAAGTTCCAACTGAAGAAGTTAAGCCACCACAGTTTGCACAACGAGTTGGTCTGTTATTTGCACTGGTTGCAATTGTTGGCGCAGCAACAGGTTTAGATCTTGTCTTTACTATCGCAGTTGCCGGTGCACTGGGTGCGGCTTTCTTGAACGCGGCATTTAACTTCTGCCTTGGTTGCGAGATCTACCTTCTGCTCCTGCGCGCACGCTCAAAGTAAGCCCTAACAGGGCAAGCAGGTAGAGTTCTCACATGGCCGGAAAACATGAGCTCCATGAAAAGGGATTGCGTTTAACCCCGCAACGCGAATTAGTGCTTTCTGCAGTTCGCGCATTGGGACATGCAACACCGGAAGAAGTTGCTGAAAAAGTTCGCCAAACACATCCTGGAATCAATCTTTCAACGGTTTATCGCAACCTTGAAACCCTAGAAAATGTTGGCTTAGTTCAACACACTCACTTGGGGCACGGCGGTGCGACCTATCACGCAGCTGAAGAGTTAACCCACCTGCACCTTGTCTGCGATAAGTGCGGATCTATCGGAGATGCTCCAATCGAAGTTGCAGCTAACTTTGTGAACTCATTGGCTGATGATTACGGCTTTAAGACTGATGTAACGCACTTTGCAATCACTGGCACCTGCGCTGCCTGCGTTAAGCCCTAATTTTCATTCTTAGATAGGCTAAGCGCATGAGCGCGGTTCTTGTTGAAGATGGTCCTGACAAAGGTGCCATCTGGCATTTTGGAGAACCAGTTAAGGAACAACGCGCATTAGAAGCTGGAACTGCGTGGGCAGATCTTTCACATTATTCAGTGATTTCAGTATCAGGTGTTGATCGCCTGAAATGGCTACATGATTTAACAACACAGTTTGTTAGCGATCTACAACCTGGTGTGTGGATGCCCGGCATGATTTTAGATGCCAAGGGCCATGTCGAATATCAATTCAATTTAGTCGATGATGGCACGGCCACATTTTTAGTTTTAGATCCGGGCTACTCGGACAATTTGGTCGAATACTTAACCAAGATGAAGTTCATGCTTCGAGTTGATGTGGCAGATGTCAGTGATACATATGTGGTTTTACGCGCACCGGGTACACCAACTGAAATCGGTGGACCCTTTGCTTTAGTTCCGCGCACAGAGCTAGAAGAAATGAAGCAAACATTTGGTGGAGTCGCAACACAAGTTGGAACATGGGCCTTGGATGCCGAAAGAGTTGCGGCACATCGCCCACGTATTGGTTTTGAAACCGATCACAAATCAATTCCGAATGAACTAGGTGTTTTAAATAGTGCGGTTCATATGAAAAAGGGTTGTTATCGTGGCCAAGAAACTGTTGCCAAGATTTATAACTTAGGAAATCCGCCACGTCGTTTAGTAATGCTGCACCTTGATGGCAGCGATGTTGGTTTTCCAGCTGCTGGAACTAAGGTTGAAAATGACGGAGTCGTAGTCGGATTTGTTGGAACCGTTGCCCGTCATCATGAATTAGGAACAATTGCACTTGCGATCGTGAAGCGAAATACTCCGATTGATGCAACGCTGAGCGTTGATGGAATTCCAGCTTCGCAACAGGTGATTGTTTAACCGCTATTCTTAAGCCATGGAGTTGTTCACATCAGTAATCCTTGGCCTTGTTGCCATTGCACTGGGTGTAGCGCTCATCATTTATGCATTTAAAGGTCGCCAATCGCAAGCGCGACGCATTACTAACTGGAGGCAACGTCCGTAATGGTTTTTACAATCCCTGAAGGTTTGCATCCAGAATTAAATCCATTGGCATGGATCGTTGGAACGTGGCGTGGAAAAGGTCGCGGCGAATATCCAGGTATTCCAGCCTTCGAATACGCGCAAGAAGTTGTTTTTAATCACGATGGTCGCAATTTTCTTAACTACTTTTCTCGCTCTTGGATCATTGATGCTGAAGGCGAAATCGTTCGCCCAGGTGCATCAGAAGCTGGCTTCTGGCGCCCAAAGCCCAACAATGTTTTAGAAGTTGTTATTTCACACAACACCGGAATTACTGAAGGGTGGGTTGGACAGTTTGATGGTCCGAAGATCCAACTTGTTTTGGATCGCGGGTACGCCGCGCCATCTGCAAAAACTGTTGATGAAGGTGTTCGTTTGTATGGTCTTGTCGAAGGACAGTTGTTTAGCGCATACGACATGGCAGCTAATGGTCACGAACTACAGGCGCACTTGTGGTCATCGCTTGAACGTCAGAGCGAATAATTGAAATCACCAAATTTGCTGGGAGAAGTTTTAGCCGAAGTAACACGTAGCGGGGTCGTTGAATCTGTTCATGCAGGTCACCTTGTTTTGCTAAATGCTGACGGATCAATTCTTTTTCAGCTGGGCGATCCAACGCTAGATGTTTATTCGCGTTCATCCTTGAAATCTATTCAGGCATCAGCCATGGTGCGTGCTGGCTTAGATATTGAGCCACGTTTATTGGCTTTGGTCTGCGCGTCCCACGCCGGAACCGCAATGCATCAACAAGGAGCGCAAGCTATTTTGGCTAAAGCGGGCCTTGATGAGCATTCGCTGAAATGCATTTTGGATCGTCCATTAGATGAAGAACTTCGACGAACTGCAGAACCAACACGTTTAGCGATGAATTGCAGCGGAAAGCATGCAGGAATGCTTGCGACATGTGTAATTAATGGCTGGCCCACCGAAACGTATTTAGAGCCAACGCATCCATTACAACTTGCCATCAGGGGCGAAGTTGAAGCGATGAGCGGTGAAGATGTTGCGCTGACAAGTGTTGATGGCTGCGGTGCACCGCTATTTCTCTTCTCATTACTAGGTCTTGCGCGCGCAATTCGTAACTTAACAATAAGTACTGATCAAGTGCATCAAGATGTTGCACAAGCTTGTCGCGACTTTCCTGAAATGGTTTCTGGTCCAGGTCGACTAACAACTCGCATGATGCAAAATGTTCCGGGATTGTTTATGAAAGAAGGCGCAGAAGCGGTCAATGTTGCATCACTTCCTGATGGTCGAACCTTGGCAATTAAAATCAGTGACGGCGGTCAACGTGCGATGCCGGCAATTACTGCAGCGGCACTTGCAAAATTTGGTATCGATGCGCATGAAGAGCCAGTAAGCACCCTTGGTGCAGGCTTACCAATCGGTGTTATTCGCGCAACCTTCTAACACCCCGTACCCTTAAAGCCTATGAATGGCCGCATTGCAACCTTGATGGTGCACACATCGCCCCTGGATCAACCAGGTATTGGCGATGCTGGTGGCATGAATATTTATGTTTTGGAATCAGCCCAGCGCATGGCAGCAATGGGTGTCAGCGTTGATATTTTCACTCGTCGCACAGATGCAGCCCAACCTGACATTGTGGAAATTTCACCGGGAGTGCGCGTTCGCCACTTTGATTGCGGACATGGAACTTTAACTAAAGAGCAGTTGCCAATTCATATTTCTGGTTTGTCTCAAGAGTTTTCTCGCCTCATGCGTACCGAAAACTACGATGTTATTCATTCGCATTATTGGCTATCTGGAAAAGTTGCGATGCCTGCAGCCAAAGAGCTTGGTATTCCGTTAGTTCACACCATGCACACAATGGCGCGCGTAAAGAATTTGAATCTAGCTGAAGGTGAAACACCTGAACCAATGATTCGCGTCCAAGGTGAAACACAAGTTGTTGCCGCAGCAAATGCGTTAATTGCTAACACCGATGCCGAAGGTGCAAGTCTGGTATCACTCTACGATGCCTGCCCAGATACCGTGCACGTTGTAAGCCCTGGCGTTGATCTTTATACATTTACACCAGGTGAAAGCCGCATCGTGGCACGCGATCTCATTGGCCAACCTCATGATGCGTTGATTGTTTCTTTTGTTGGTCGCATTCAGCCACATAAAGGCCCAGAAGTTCTTATTCGCGCAACAAGTGAATTGGTTAAGCACACACCGCTTTTGCGTCACAGATTAATCGTCAACATCGTGGGCGGGGCATCCGGTGCTAACACCGAAGAAGTTGATCGCCTAAAAGAACTATCTACTTGGCTTGCAATTGATGATGTAGTTCGCTTTACGCCACCTGTTCCACGTGAGGAATTACCGCAGTGGTACCGAGCTGCAGATTTAGTAATCGTTCCTAGCTATAGCGAAAGCTTTGGTTTAGTTGCACTTGAAGCACAAGCCTGCGGAACACCGGTTGTAGCAACTGCAGTTGGCGGACTTCGTACAGCAGTAGCAGATGGTATTTCTGGAGTTCTAGTTGATGGACATGATCCAAAAGCTTGGTCATCGGTTATTTCCCGCTTGCTGCAAGAGCCACAGCGCCGGGTACTGCTTTCTATGGGTGCGATTGAACATGCATCGCACTTTGGATGGGATGTAACCGCGCGCGGAACCCTGGATATTTATGATTTAGTGATCAGCGATTTACGTAAATCTTTGGAAGCGTAAATGGCTGCGATCGACCCACGCATCACTATCGAAGAGTTTCTAGATTCTCATGATTTGGAATACGAATGTAAAGACACCAATACATTTTTAGTCAGCTTGCCAGGAGAGAAAAAACTACAAACTCACTGTGCGCTGATTGTCGGCGACCATTCGCTTAGCATTAATGCTTTCGTAATTCGCAAACCCGATGACAACGCTGCAGATGTTCATGCATGGTGCATGTCAAAAAATGCTTCTATGTATGGAATCGCTTTTGCAACTAACGAGGCCGGGGACATCTTTCTGGTGGGCCGCCTGCCATTATTTGCCGTCACAGATCGCGAACTAGATCGACTGATTGGCTCGGTCCTGCAATACAGTGACAACTCATTTAATCCATTACTGGAACTTGGCTTTGCAAATGCAATTCGCCGCGAATGGGCTTGGCGCGTATCTCGTGGCGAATCCTTGGCCAATTTAGATGCATTTAAGCATTTGGTTTAACTAGTTTTATTTGAATTAGTGGGCAACATTTGGTTTAGACTGTCGCTATGACTAACTTTGAACTAGTACTACTACGCCATGGCGAATCCGAATGGAATGCCAAGAATCTCTTTACTGGTTGGGTTGATGTTCGCCTATCCGAAAAGGGAGAAGCCGAAGCCAAACATGGTGGTTCAATGTTGGCAGAGCGTGGATTGTTGCCAGATGTAGTTCACACATCATTGTTACGTCGAGCAATTCATACATCGCAGTTGGCACTTGATGCCTGTGATCGTCATTGGATTCCGGTAAAGCGTTCATGGCGTTTAAATGAACGCCATTACGGAGCGTTGCAGGGCAAGGACAAGGCCCAGACTTTGGCCCAATACGGCGAAGAGCAGTTCCAATTGTGGCGCCGCAGCTTTGATGTTCCACCACCAGCAATTGATGATGCCGATCCTTTTAGCCAAGCCAATGATGTGCGTTATGCAGGTATTGACGCACCAAAGACTGAATGCCTAAAGGATGTTATTACGCGCATGCTTCCTTATTGGGATGAAGCAATCGTTCCGGATCTAAACGCCGGCAAGCGCGTTCTGGTAACTGCGCACGGAAACTCTTTGCGCGCATTGGTAAAGCATCTTGATGGAATAACTGATGCCGATATCGCAGGAGTAAATATTCCTACTGGAATTCCTTTGTATTACAAATTAGATGAAAACTTTAAGCCAGTTGTTAAGGGCGGAGAGTATCTAGATCCAGAAGCTGCAAAGGTTGCTATGGCTGCGGTTGCGGCGCAGGGGAAGAAGTAATTCCTGCATATTCCAGGCTATTGTCGCGAACGATTACACCCTTAGTAATTTCGCCAGCACGAGCAAAGAACATAGTTACATTTACATGAGTTCCAGGTTGTGCGCCAAAGCCAGTGATAACTGCTTTTGCGTTTGCACTTTCGCCTTCAAAAATAATTGGTGAATTCTGCGGCAAGTTGTTCTTGCCTGTGTACGTCAGGACAGTGCCGTTAATAGCCACGCCGAGCAAAGAATCTTCAGTTTCTTGAGCGTTAACGATTGTGCCAACCAAAACACCGGTTCCGCCTTCTGCGGCAACTACAAGCAGATTGACTACTCGAATGTTGTTTTCAGTTGAAATGATCGAAGCTTCGGCGCCGTCTGTTACTTGTGTAATTTCACGAGTAGATGCATTAAATCCAGCTGCACAACCAGTCAGTGAAACCGCAAGAGTTGAAATTACAACTACAGAAATTATGCGACGCATAGGCGTAATTCTCTCACATCAAATAAGTAGCCAATAACGCCACTTTTTCCGGGTTTTCTCAGCCAAGGATTGCTGGTAGAATTGACCCTCTAGCGAAGGGCATCACATGACATTTAAGGTCGGCGAAACCGTTGTTTATCCTCACCACGGGGCTGCATTAATCGAAGCTATTGAAACTCGTGTGATCAAGGGTGAAGAAAAGACCTACCTAGTGTTAAAAGTTGCTCAAGGAGATCTAACGGTTCGCGTTCCTGCAGACAATGTGGATCTAGTGGGTGTTCGTGATGTTGTTGATTCAGCTGGTCTTGATCGCGTGTTTAGCGTATTGCGCCAGCCATACACAGAAGAGCCAACAAACTGGTCTCGTCGTTACAAGGCAAATCTAGAAAAGCTTGCATCAGGTGATGTTATTAAGGTTGCCGAAGTTGTTCGCGATCTTTACCGTCGCGATCTAGACCGTGGACTTTCAGCAGGAGAAAAGCGCATGCTCGCCAAGGCGAAGCAGATCCTAGTTTCAGAGCTTGCTCTCGCTGAGCGCACTGATGAAGAAAAGGCTGCAGTAATCCTTGACGAGGTTCTCGCTTCCTAATTTCGTGAGCACACCTTCACTGAAGGTTGTTGTGGCGATTACATCGCCAATTGCTTTCCATCAATTAAAGAATCAAACAATTCTGCACACCTGCATTCAAGCTGCACAAGCTTTCGTTGCATCAGTTAATGGTGCGCACTTGGCTATTGCGGGTAGCGCCTCGGAGCTAGCCAAGGTCGCCGACCTTGATTGCGAAATGATTGAGTGCGATCCCAACAAGCCATCACAATTTGCGGCAGCACTGAAATCGGCAGCTACTGCTGAGCTAGTGATGATTCATGATTCACAAAGACCGCTCACCGCTCTGGCACAGTTTGAACGTGTATACGCCGGGCTGACTGCAGATTTTGATGCGATTCGCCCAGTGTCACCCTTTACCGAAACCCTTAAATCAATTGATGCGGACAATTTCATTGATCAAACAATTGATCGCAATTCGATGATGCGTATTTCCACCCCAGAACTAGTTCGCTACGCTGCAATTGATTTTGATTCGCAAGAATCGACTTGGTTTGTTCCATTAGTTAATTCTGCAAAGACGGCAGCAGTAGAAGCCGATGCAGATAGCGCCCGGATTAATTCGGAAAAAGAGATTGAATTAATGAGCTATTTATTGGACTGGAACAAGTAATTCGGCAATTGCTAAATCTTGTGGATATGTAATCTTGATATTGGAAACATCGCCAGGAACAGCCACAGTCTTAACTTCTGGGAAAAACTTCTCCATACAAGCAGCGGTATCGGTACCAACAAAACCTTGTACTGCAGCTTTTTCGTAAGCTTCCAGTAACTGCGCAGCTCTAAAACCTTGCGGAGTTTGGACTCGTGCAACGGTTTCAGTGCGTGCGGTATCCATTTCATGGGGATCTAAAGCAATAGTCGGAATCGCTCCGCCATGGGTGCGTGCACCAGCAGCGATTGCCGCAAAGATCTGCGGTGTTGCTAAAGGACGTGCACCATCGTGAATAAGAACCAGATCAATCGTTCCAGCCAAGATATCGGCCTTTAAGTACTGCAAAGCGTTGTATTCGCTTTCATGACGGCTGGCGCCACCATGAACAATTTCGATATCTGCTGGCATGCCATCTTTGCGCAAAGCTTCGCGAGCAAACTCTTCATCATCGGGATTAATGACCAAGATACTTCGCACATCGGTAAAGCTTGCTACCGAATTTGCAAGGGATCTAGAAATAATGTGTTTGCCATGCAGTTGCAGCCATACCTTGTTCATGCTGTGACCAAAGCGAGTTCCTGAACCTGCTGCAAGAACAATCGATGCAACTTTTGGCTGGGTAGACATGATTACTTCTGGGCAGGTGCGTAGGTAAGGCCTAATTCATCTTGCTTTTTGCGCAAGGCAACGATGAATGAATCCTGGTTTAGCTCTACATGATCATAAGTAAGCAGCTCGCCAACACCGATTGGCTTAACTATTTTTGCTCCAGCAATTAATCCAATAGGCACCAAGTTATCGCGCTTGGCATCTAGTGCGTTATCGGCGTAGCCGCGAACAGTAAATCCACCAATGCCATCAATAACATCGCCTACTTCTAGGTTTTTCTTCGTCATTGTGACAACTTCAGCGTTTAAATGTGGTGCATACAGTGATGATTCGCGATCCAAAATTGCGCGATAGACAGTGATTGGCGCTTCAATTGAAGCCAAATGAAATGGGCGATACAAAGCAAAATATGGACCAGGGCCCATCGCTAAATAACTCATCTCGTGCGCGATGTAAGGATCGTTGTGGCGAACAATTACAAATACACCTGGTGCAACATCGCCGGTGCAGTAATCAACAACTCCTGGGCGATCCAAAATTCCACCATCAGCGGCTAGTGCAAAGGTGTCCTGCAAAGTTTTAACTGATGATGCCGGGCCATACATGCCACGCTTTGATAGCTGCAACCCTGTGGTGTTGGCCAGCGCAACCATTTCAGTCATCGTCTTGGAACCATCTGTAAATGAACACAGCATCTTTGGGTTCATCTTCTTGGCAATCGCAGTTTCCCGAACAGTGTCCGGAGTGCTTAGCGGTTCAAATGGATTGTTCTTTCCCTTACCAGCGCAGATAATTTCAAAGTTTAAGTCGCGGGCGTAATCAACAAGCACTTTGGCTTCAATTGGTTCATCGCCATGGCACACGGCGTAGATGACACCATTATCGGTGGCAACTTTGTGAAGTAGCGGCCCGATAGTTACATCCATTTCAACATTTAGAACTGCAACATCTTTTTTAGCAAGAAGTGATGTGTAAGTAATTTGTGCGCCAATATCTGGAATACCAGTTCCTTCAACAACTAAATCAACTGGTAGTTCTGAAACTAAGGTGGCATCGGTGCTACCTGTGTGCTTGCCTTCCAAAATAGCTTTGGACAAAACAGCTTTATCATCGCTAAATACAATGTCTGTAATACCTAAATCTGCGTAAACAACTTTGACGCGTTCCAAATCAGTATCAATGATTATCGATAGTGAAATTCCCTCTTTGCGACCTAACTGGTTTCCAAAGCCTCGACCCATCTGGCCCGCTCCGACCAATGCGATGCGTGTATCTCGCCCGATCTTGACTGCATGATCTCGAAGCCGAGATGTGTAGGTCACTTTGAACTCTTTTCCATTGATAAAGCCGGTATGCGTATTAAACACCACCCATGAAGCCGATACTCTTAGACAATGAACCTTTCCAAGATGCGCACCGGTGTCGGTGTAGATGCGCATCAATTTGGCGATAGCGGGCCATGCTCACTAGCTGGATTGCAGTGGCCAGATGCGCCTCGTTTGGTGGGCCATAGCGATGGCGATGCTGCAGCACATGCGCTGTGCGATGCGGTTTTATCTGCCTGCCAATTAGGCGATATCGGAACTTTTTTTGGTGTCGACACTCCAGAAATGGCCGGGGCATCTGGAATCGCAATGATTGAAAAGCTGCGCGATTTTGTAGCCGCCAAAGGTTTTGTCATTAACAATGTTGCATTGCAGATTGTTGGTAATCAACCAAAAATTACGCAGCGTCGTGATGAAGCACAACAAGTTTTGTCTGCAGCCCTTGGTGCACCAGTTTCAGTATCGGCAACAACATCTGATCAAATGGGCTTTACTGGTCGCGGTGAAGGAATCTATGTGATCGCAAATGCTTTGGTTCAGGTGCCATGAATTTGAATTTGTATGACACAGCAACGCGTGAAGTTAGTCAGTTCAAACCGCTAGTAGCAGGCAAAGTTTCAATCTATGTCTGTGGTGCAACTGTGCAAGCAGCACCACACATTGGCCATGTTCGTAGTGGCGTTAACTTTGACATCTTGCGTCGCTGGTTAATTAAAAGTGGTTTCGAAGTAACTTTTATCCGTAACGTCACCGATATCGATGACAAGATTTTGCACAAGGCCGTTCACGAACAAATGCCGTGGTGGGCTGTTGCAATGAAGTACGAACGTATCTTTACCGAAGCCTATGCCGCACTTAATGTGATGCCACCAACCTATGAACCACGAGCAACTGGTCACATCACCCAAATGGTCGAACTTATGCAGACGTTGATTGAAAATGGAGCGGCATATGCACCTGGCAATGGCGATGTTTATCTAGAAGTTCGAAAGTTAAAGCAGTACCTAACTTTGTCTCGCCAAAATCTTGATGATTTACAACCAGCAGCAGACGCCGATGAAACTTACAAAAAAGATGTGCGTGACTTTGCTTTATGGAAAGCAGCAAAGGCCGGTGATCCATCATGGCCAACACCGTGGGGCCCAGGTCGTCCGGGTTGGCACTTGGAATGTTCTGCAATGGCGCACGCTTATCTTGGCGAAAGTTTTGATATTCATGGTGGCGGCTTAGACCTAGTTTTCCCACATCACGAAAATGAAATCGCGCAATCACACGCTGCTGGTTATGGTTTTGCCCAACGTTGGCTGCACAACGCGTGGGTTACCCAATCTGGTGAAAAGATGTCAAAGTCTTTAGGAAACACTTTGCAAGTTCACGAGATTTTAAAGAATGTTCGTGGAATCGAACTTCGTTGGTATTTAGGCGGAGCGCACTATCGTTCGATGTTGGAATATTCACCAGAAGCGTTACAAGAGGCAGCAACTAATTTCCGCAGAATCGAAAATTTCTTAAATCGTGCAACTGAAGTTCTTGGCGCACAACCAACTTCAGAGTTAAGCCAAGCATTTACCGATGCCATGAATGATGACTTAGCTGTTCCTGCAGCCCTTGCTTCAATTAGCGAAAATCTTCGCTTAGGCAATCAAGCGCTTACAGATAATGACAAAGTTGCTATTTCTAAGAATGCGAAGGAAATCCGCGGAGCGTTAGAAGTTTTGGGTTGCGATCCATTTGATGCAGCTTTTGCAACAGCTGGTGGTTCAGATCTGTCCGCGGCCCTCGATGGCACCATTAAATTGGCATTGGCAGAGCGCGCAGCTGCCCGTGAGCGTAAGGATTTCGCTGCATCAGATGCCATCCGTGATGGGCTCGCTGCTTTAGGAATTACAATTGAGGACACTGCTCAAGGACCTCGCTGGTCTATTAATTAATTACTGAAACGAGATCTAAACATGGCTGGCAATTCATCCCGAAAAGGCGCTATCCGCCAATCAAAAAAGGGGCCATCTGCCGGTACTGGTGGAAACAATAAGCGTCGTCTTGAAGGAAAAGGTCCAACTCCAAAGGCGGAAGACCGTCCATATCACGCAGCTGCAAAGCGTAAGAAAGCTGCGGAAAAGAAGGAAACTCGTTCACCAAGAATGCCAAAGGGTGATCGTCCACGCGGTGAAATCGTTGCAGGTCGTAACGCAGTATTAGAAGCGTTGCGCGAGAATGTTCCAGCGACCGAATTATTAGTTGCGCGCAGTATTGATGTTGATGATCGCGTTGCTGAAAGCTTAAAGCTTGCCCTGCACCAGGGACTTCAGATTCGCGAAGCACACCGTGCCGAAGTAGAAGGTATTTCACCAAACAGTCAAGGAATTATTCTTGCAATTAAGCCTTTCCAGTACTCAAGTTTTGAAGAAATCATGCAGCGCGCAAAGCATCCTTCATTAATCGTTGCGCTAGACGGAGTAACCGATCCACGTAACCTTGGTGCGATCATTCGTTCTGCTGCGGCCTTTGGCGCAGCAGGTGTCATCATGACTGAACGTCGTGCGGCAACAATGACGGCATCTGCTTGGAAATCATCAGCGGGTGCGGCAGCACGTTTGCCAATCGCACAGATTACAAATCTTGCGCGCACAATCGATGCAGCCAAAAAAGCTGGCATGTTTGTGATCGGCCTAGATGGTGAATCAGATGAAATGATTAGCACCATGAAGGTTGCAACTGAACCTTTGATGGTAATTGTTGGATCCGAAGGTAAAGGTCTTGCGCGCTTGACTAAAGAAAAGTGTGACTTGGTTATTTCGATTCCGATCAGTGCATCAACTGAATCTCTTAATGCAAGCGTTGCTACTTCGATTGCGCTGTTCCATATAGATCAACAGCGCCGCGCAAAGTAGGTAAAAGCCGTGAAATACAACCGCTTTATCGCCATTGGTGATTCATTCACCGAAGGTATGTGTGATGAGAAGAGATACGGTCAATACCGTGGCTGGGCAGATCGCGTTGCCGATGTTATGGCTCAAGCCGTTCATGGTTTTCAGTACGCAAATCTTTCGGTTCGTGGAAAATTGCTCAAGCAAGTTGTTGATGAGCAATTAGATGCAGCTATTGCACAGGTAGTTGATAAGACAACGCTTGTGTCATTTCACGCAGGTGCAAATGATGTGATTCGCCCAAAGTACAACCCCAATGTGGTCCTGCCTTTATATGCCGAAGCTGCACGCAAATTAGCTGCTTCTGGTGCAACAGTAATGTTGTTTACAGTTCTAGAAGACAGCGGTAGCGAAGGACGGTTAGCTGAAACCTGGAAAGCGCGCTTTAAAGATTTTAATGAAAATGTTCGCGCAGTTGCTGAAGAAATTGGTGCGATTCTGTGTGATGCTAATGAAGAACCAGCCTTTAAGGATCCACGCTTTTTAGCTTTTGATCGGCTGCACTTAAATCCAATGGGACATGATCGTGTTGCTCAGGCGGTACTTGAAACTATTGAACTTCCACATGATCCATCGTGGCGCAGACCTTTGGCACCTGCCGAACCAACACATAAATTAGTTAAAGCGGCAATTACTGTGGTGTGGTTTGCAACTTTTGCACTGCCCTGGATGTGGCGACGTGCACGTGGTAAATCATCAGGTGATGGTCGTACCTGCAAATATCCAATTGCAATTAATTGGCCACTGTCACATTTAGACCACGCTAATTAAATTTGGGTAACTGTCCACTCCCAGGTATGTACGCCGGTCTTAATCAAATACTTATCTAAAGTATCTGGACCACATGATGCAGTTCCAACGCCGCGGTGTGCGGTATCGATATGAACCACTGTGTTTCCACAAGGATTAACTTCGACATCATGGGTGGCATCGGCTAATTCTGCATCTCGGTTAGGGGTTACAGACACCTGTGCTGGCTTACCCATGGCAAAGCGAAGACCATTTCCTTGGGCATTTACTAGTTCAAACCAACGAACCGCTGTGTGTCCGCCGTTTTCTTGTGGTCTGACATATGGAATGTATTGCGCAGCCACAGTCGAAACATAACGACCAATGCGTCCGATCTTGCGATCGGGATAAGTTTCATGTGCACCTGTTCCAAAGTAAACCAGCTCACTAAGTGAACCATCTAGTTCAAACAATGTTCCAACACGTGCTAAATCATCAAATGCCTTTGGAACTGTGACAGATTCCTTAACATTAAAGCCACCGACAACTGGTGTAATTGTTTGGGTGTGCTTGAAAGAAACACCTGTGCTTGTTTCCCAGGTATTACTTACCTTGATAGATGTAGGCGACTGTCGCACAACACAATCGGTTCGTGAAATCTCGCGAACTCCGTAGCGCTCCCACTTGGCAGCAATATGTCCGATGCGATCATTATCTGTCGGTGCGCGCCACAATGAAACTGATGGTGCAACAATTCCGTACGGCAAAATGATCTGTCCGTGCTCATCTACTACATCGCCAAGTTCTTTAGTTTTCTTGGCAGGTGCCAGAGCTGTCGATGCAAGCGCAATCTGACTCCAGCCAACTTCAGACATGGGCAATGCCCACGGCGTACTGGCGATGCGAACTAGTGAGAAGTTAATAAAGCGTTCTCCACGAGATGTTCCCTTAGCCAGCTTCTTGGAACTTACTTTAAAGTTTGCACTCTTGCGAGGTGCAACCTTAGGCAACTTTACGATTCCGCTATCGAGAATTTCTCCATCGCAAGTGATGTTCCACTGCAACTGGTATTCGCCAAGATCCTTAAAGAAGTGCTTGTTAAATATCTTGAATTGGCCGGTCGCAGCCTTTGCTGCAGTAATGACTACAGGGGCTGCAAGTGCTTTAAATTCATACATTGCAGGCTTAGCTGTGCGATCTGGGAAAACCATTCCATCGCAGCAGAAATTGCCATCATGTTTTTCTTCGCCGTAATCGCCACCGTAAGCGTTGCGCGTTGTGCCATCTGCAAGAGTTTGAACAGGGCCGTGATCCCACATCTCCCAAATAAATCCACCTTGCAAACCACGGGTCGATTCAATCGCTTCCCAGTATTCAGCCAAGGTTCCGTTGCTGTTACCCATTGCGTGCGAGTATTCACACATAATCAATGGACGATCAGCCTTAGGTGACTTTGCATATTCCTTGATCGCATTTATCGATGGGTACATGGGAACAACTACATCGGTTAATGAATGACTTCCCATCCAGTTACCGCGGATTCCGCCTTCGTAATGCAATGGACGTGATGGATCAAAGCTTCGTGCAAATGCGGCAGCCGCTTCATGGTTGGTGCCGGCGCCTGATTCATTTCCAAGTGACCACATAACAACTGATGGATGGTGAATATCGCGCTGCACCATGCGACCAATACGGTCAACGAAAGCGGTTAGGTAACGGGTGTCATTACAGATTGATGAAATAAATGCGTGGGATTCGATGTTTGCTTCTCCGACTACATAAAAACCAAGTTCATCGCAGAGATCTAGAAAAGCTGCATCGTTGGGATAATGAGAAGTTCGGACCGCGTTAAAGTTCCAGCGCTTTAGTTCTAATAGATCTTGGCGCATGTCATCACGAGTTAATGCGCGGCCTGTAAAGCGATTAAAATCGTGACGGTTGATTCCGTAGAAAATAATCGGTTGACCATTAACTAAGAAATCTTGACCCTTGATAACAATTGATCGGAAACCAATTCGTTGCTGAGAAACTTCAATTACAGCACCGCTGGGATCTAGTAATTCGATGTTTAAGGTGTATAGATGTGGGGCTTCGGCAGACCAAGGACTTACTTTAGGAATTCGAGTCTGGATTTGAACCTTTCCATGTGGCCAAGGCTCATTCTCCATGATCGCCGCCTTTGCATCAGCAGGAAGATTTCCATGCCAATACTTTCCGTGGAAGTAATCATCACTACGCTTCTTTAAATTTGCATCTCGCTCAGTCCAAATTGGTGAGGTGAAGTTCTTTATGGTGTGAGAAAGTTGCGCACTTTTTACCTTTGGTAATTCGGTAATCGAGGCACGCAAGGTGTAACCATCAGTGGATAAATTGTCTAAAGCACCTAAATCTGCATCGATGGTTAATGTTCCTGTTGTTCCATCTTTTTCAAGTCCAGCGACTGTTTTGAATCGCTCGATGAACACTTTATTCGTTGCATATAACTTAACTGAGCGGGTGATTCCGCCATGCCACCATTGATCTTGGTCCTCAATAAAGGTTGCATCAGACCACTTAGTAACATCGATGCGCACAACGTTGTTTCCGCTATTCACAAACTGGGTAACATCAAATTCAGCCGCAAGTCGTGAATCCTTGGTTAGACCAATTTCGACACCATTGATGTAAATCAACGCAACAGATTCGTAGCCACCTAATTGAAGAACTATGCGCTTGCCGGCCCAACTCTTTGGCAGATCAAAATCTCTTTCGTAAACACCGGTTGGATTTTCTTCTGGCACAAATGGAGGCTGTTCAGCAAAAGGCATTTGAACATTTGTGTAAATCGGCTTATCGAAAAACACATCTGAAGTTTCCTGCATCGTCCACAAACCCGGAACCGGGATAGTCGCCCAACGCTTGCCTAATTTTTCAGTTGGCTTATGTAACAACTGGAAGCGCCACGTTCCATCTAAAGAGATCTGCTCAAAATGCTCAATATTGAGCATCGGCAAACGGTTAACTGAAGTGGTCTCGGGGCTCATCCAATAGTTGCTAATCACAGGGGCAGTCTCTCAGGAAATCCCCGTTTACACACACGTGGCAAGCGTGAAAACTCAGGGTGGATTTAACCTTTGTCCTTTCTCCGATTACCTGTTGTTCACTCAAACAGGGGAGAATTTGAACATGAGTATGGAGCACCTAACAGATCGCGAGATCAGCTGGCTCTCCTTCGACCAACGGGTTATAGAACTAGCCGAGGATGAGTCAATTCCAGTCCTGGAACGACTTAGATTTCTGGCAATCGCATCCTCAAATCTGGATGAATTCTTCATGGTCCGCGTTGCAACCTTGATGAGCAAAATTGAAAACAATGTGACCGCTCAAAATGTTGCAGGACATCGCCCATTAGAGCTTTTGAGTTTGATCTCAACCAAAGTCAATGAATTAGTGTCAAGGCAAACCCAAGCGTTGCAGTCAAGCATCCTGCCTTCACTTAAGGCACATGGAATTGAATTTGTAACGTGGCAAGATCTCGACGAGACTGAAAGAGTCTATACAGCCAAGCTATTTCAAGACCGTATCTTTCCCGTCCTTACACCATTAGCCGTTGACCCAACCCATCCATTTCCCTACATATCGGGTTTGTCATTGAACTTGGCTGTTGTTGTTAAAAACCCAACGACTAATGAAGAATTCTTTGCACGTGTAAAGGTGCCAGAAGTCTTACCTCGCTTTATTGCAACAGCAAAGATTGGTTCGACTCGATTCTTACCGCTTGAAGATTTGATTGCAATCCATTTACAGGAACTCTTTCCAGGAATGACAATTGAAGATCACTACACCTTCCGCGTTACTCGTAATCAAGATATTGAGCTTGAAGATGAAGAAACCGAAGATTTGTTAGTAACGCTAGAACAAGAACTTTTGCGCCGACGTTTTGGGCCTCCAGTGCGACTAGAAATTGAAGCTGGCGTTGATGAAAAACTAGTTCAGCAATTGGGTCGCGAACTTGGTATTGGTCAAGAGAACATTTTTCATGTTGAGGCACCACTTAATTTAACCTCGCTCAACAAGATCGCCGATCTAGATTTTCCTGACTTAAAGTTTGAACCCTTCAGGTCACGCACTGCTAAGGCGCTTTCCGAGGTCGAAAGTGATGATCTAGACATGTTTTTTGCGGCCATTCGCCAAGGTGAAATTTTGCTGCACCACCCCTACGAATCCTTTACTTCATCAGTGGTGCACTTTTTACAAAACGCTGCGCAAGATCCGGCAGTATTAGCAATCAAGCAAACCCTGTATAGAACTTCTGGTGACTCACCGATTATTGAAGCGTTGATCGAAGCTGCAGAAGCGGGCAAACAGGTTGTAGCAGTTATTGAAATTCGAGCACGATTTGATGAGCAGGCAAATGTGCGCTGGGCTCGTAAGCTCGAAGCTGCTGGCGTGCACGTTGTGTATGGATTAATGGGTCTTAAGACACATGCAAAGCTTTCGTTAGTTGTCCGTGATGAGCCACAAGGTATTCGTCGTTACTGTCACATCGGTACCGGAAATTACAATCCAAAGACCGCGCGTCTTTATGAAGATTTAGGTTTGCTTAGCGCAGATACTGAGCTCACTGAAGATTTAACTCGACTCTTTAATCAGTTATCTGGCTTTGCACCACAGTCAACGTATTCACGACTTTTGGTTGCACCTCGAACTTTGCGATCAGGTTTGATTGAAAAAATCGATCGCGAAATCGAGCATGCTAAGAATTCTCGTCCAGCAGGAATTCAATTTAAACTTAATTCAATTTTGGATGAAGGATTTGTTGCAAAGTTGTATGAGGCTTCGCAAGCCGGCGTAAAAATTGAATTACTTATTCGCGGAATCTGCGCGGTGCAACCAGGCATCAAGGGTCTATCTGAAAACATAACCGTCAAATCTATTCTTGGTCGTTTCCTGGAACACTCTCGTATCTACCATTTCATCAATGGCGGACAGGATGAGTACTGGATCGGCAGTGCAGATTTAATGGGTAGAAATCTTGATCGTCGAGTTGAAAGCCTTGTTTTGATCCAACGAAAAGAGCATGTGACCCGCCTTCAGGGCCTATTAGACCTTGGTTTATCTGAAGAAACCGCTTCGTGGGAGCTTGAAGAAACCACCTGGACCCGCAATAAGAAAAAGGGATTGACTAACGCACATTCTGTGTTGATTGATCACTATGCAAAGGATCGGTAAATGGATGTAATTCAAGCTGCAGGTGCGGTCCTTTGGCGTCGACTCAGTGATGAATTAGTTCAGGTAGCTCTTATCCATCGTCCGCGATATGACGATTGGTCATTTCCGAAAGGCAAAGTAGAGCAAGGCGAATCTGAAATTAGTTGTGCTTTTCGTGAAGTTTTCGAAGAGACTGGATTTGAAACTGTCTTTGGACCAGAACTGTGCACAATTGAATACCAAGTTGGCGAATCCCTAAAGACTGTTCGTTACTGGTCGGCGCAAGCTATTGGTGAATCAACTGGAGCTCTTGATGTATCTGAAGTTGATCAATTAATTTGGGTAACAGTGAGCGATGCTTATTCAAAACTTTCACGTCAAGGTGATCAAGAAGTGCTTAAGAATTTTGAAAAGTTTGGCGTTGACACCATCCCGCTTGTGTTGCTCCGTCACGGAAAAGCAATTGCGCGCGAAGAGTGGGAAGGCGATGATGGAGATCGTCCCTTGGCTCAGCTAGGACAATCACAAGCCAAGCGAATGTTAAGTGCATATTTGCCATACGGAATTACCGAGATTCATACCTCTGATGCGGTCCGTTGCTACGAAACAGTTGCACCGATGGCACGTTCACTAAGTAAAGACACAATTTATTGGAGTCAGTTAAGTGAGTATGCATTTGAAAAGGATAAGAAGCCCGCAATCAAAGTAGTAGAAGAGATTATTGAAAGTGAAGCACGCGCAATCGTGTGTGGTCATAATCCAGTTTTGCCTGGAATAGTTGCCAAACTAATTGGAAAAAAGAGTTTTAAAGAGTTAGACCACGGGCTATTGCCTGGTGAATCATGGATTTTGCACCACCGCGACGGTGAAATCATGGCTATTGACTGGATGGCAGCGCCAGAAAGCTAGTCTTTTAGCCAGTCTAAACGCCGCAAAACAATTCCCTCACGCAAGGCCCAAGGGCAGATTTCAACTTCGTCAACATCTAAGCGATCCATAACAGCCAAGGCAACAATTGCCCCTGCAACAATTTGTTGAGCACGGTTTGCTGACACACCTGGTAATTCATTGCGCGCTTTATTGTCCATAGCAATCAACTTTGAAACCGCAGTCTCTAAAGATTTTCTCTCTAAAAACTTTGGGTTGTCTCCATACCAGTGTGCACAAATACGGGCCAGAGTTCGAAATGTTTTACTGGTTCCAACAAAGTGGTTGGCATCATGGGACCTTAAAACTTCTGGAATGGAACTCTTTAAAACTTCTTCGGCATGTTTTTGCAAAGCCTTAATACTTTTCAGATTGTATGGATCTGGTCCTAAGAATTCTCGTGTAGATCGGGCGGCACCTAACGGTAGTGAAAGTGTTGCTTCTGGTAACTCATCAACTCCACTGGCAATTTCTAAAGATCCGCCACCAATATCAAGTACTAACAATTTTCCCGCAGACCACCCTAACCAGCGACGCACAGCTAAAAAAGTCATCGAAGCTTCATCATCGCCATCTAAGACTTGTAAATCAATTTCATGTTTAGTGTTTATGTCTGAAATTATCTGATTGCCATTTTTTGCCTCACGTAAAGCAGAGGTGGCAAAAGCTAAAATTTCATCGGTTGAGTTTTCATTTGCATGTGTTACAGCTTCGGAAATAGCCGAATTGAGCAAAGCAATTCCAGTTGCCGAAATTTCACCAGTTTCATTCAGATAATCGGTCAGTCGCAGTTCGACCTTGTAATTTGTTGCTGGCTCTGGACGTGCTCCGGGGTGGGCATCCATAACTTGAAGATGGATCGTATTTGACCCAACATCTAGAACACCCAATCGCATTGCGCCAACCTATCGCTGGGCGGGGCAAATCCCTTGGATTTTAAGTTTTGGCCTATCACTGCCATAATTGCGGCTGCTGTATTCGGGGTGACTCGAAGAGCAGGCCTCTCTAGCTCAGTGGTAGAGCAGCGCACTTGTAATGCGCAGGTCGTCAGTTCAATCCTGACGGGGGGCTCTGGTTTTTTCTACGGTTCGGCACCATTGTTTCTGGATAACTTAAATCCTCCAAAAACTGCATCATTACTGCGATAAATAGCTCTGGTTTTTCTTTTACTAAAGCGTGCGATGTTCCAGGTAAAACCGCTAACTGTCCAAGCGGCAACGCTTCATACAACTCTTGTGTGTGCTTCAAAGTGATCATGTCATCATCTCCTGAAACAACAAGTACTGGGCACTGAATTTCTGCCAATTGTTTTTTTGAAATATCAGGCTCAGTTGCCCAAATCGTAAACATGCGGGTTACCTTTTCTAGCAAGGTATGTGGTGCATCAGGTGATATCAATGTGTATTCAGCTAAATCTTCTTCCGAAACAGCTGGTTCGCCCATTTCGTAATCAACACCTGAATGATGAAAGTTGCCACCGATAGAAATAATTGATCTCACTAGATCTGGACGTTGAATTGCAACCATAAGTGCAATTACGGCTCCATCTGAATATCCAACTAAATGTGCAGGCTCTCTAACAACTGTTTCTAGATAAGCAATTGCTTCGCGGGTTTGATATTCAAAATGCAAACTTCCTGCACGATCTGCGGTGAAGCCGTGCGCAGTTCGATCGTAGGCAAAAACATGAAAATCATCCTCAAGAGCTGGAACCAATAAGTAATCCCAACTTGAAGTTTTACTTAATCCTCCATGCAGCAAAACAACTGCTTCGCCATCGTTATCCCATTCATAGCAGTACAGATCATGCCCATCGACCCTTAAATATTCAGGCATTACTGCGAATCCATAATGTGACGATTGCCCCGATCAAAAGTTAAGTAGTTATAGGTCCAGTCGGCCATGGTGCCGATCTTGTTGCGACCACCTAATAGATAAAACAGATGCAGCCACAACCAGGCATACCAAGCTGGAATTCCAGTCATGCGAAGGCTCTTTACTTCGACAATTGCTTTGTGGCGACCGATCGTTGCCATTGAACCCTTATCAAGGTACTTAAATGGCTTCAGATCCTGGCCGGCTGCGATTTTCTTGATTTGTTGCGCAACATGTCGCCCCTGCTGCAGTGCAACTGGTGCAACCATCGGCAACATACGGCCGTTTTCTCCGACAAAACCGGCGATATCTCCGATTGCAAAGATGTGCGGGTAATTCTTAACCTGCAAAGTATTTTCAACATCGATACGAGTATTAATTAGTGGCAAATTCAAGATGGCACCAGTTGGCTCACCCTTAACGCCCGCAGCCCAAATTGTTATTTCAGAAGGAATCTTGCTTCCATCATTAACTTCGATCATGCGCGGCTTAATCTCTTTAACCGCAGTATTTAAATGAACGGTCACGCCAAGTTTTTCTAGATCTTTCTTGCCATGGGCAGAAAGCTTTTCTGAAAACATTGGCAAGATTCGTGGACCAGCTTCAATCAAATTAATTTTGATATGTGCTGCTGCATGTTGCTGGTCATGCTTCAGGGGACCGCGAACAAGTTCGGCAAAGGCTCCAGCCATTTCAACGCCAGTTGGTCCGCCGCCAACAACTGAGATGGTAAACATGGTGTCATCTTCAAAGCGACACAAGTCTTCAAATCGTCGCAAAACTTCGGCGCGAATTGCTAAAGCCTCGTGAACGCTTTTCATTCCTAGCGCATGTTCAGTAACTCCGGGGATACCAAAGTCGGCAGTTGCTGAACCAAGTGCAACAACTAAATAATCAAAATCTAAAACTTCACTGCTATCTAATTTCACGTTCTTGTTCTTGTGATCTACAGATATCGGTGAACCCATTCGGAATTGAATTCCAGTTTTACGTAGCGCGCCTCGAATTGGGTGCGCAACGTGATCTGCAGCTAAGCCGGCGGTAGACACCTGATACAACAGCGGTAGAAATGTTTGGAAGTTGTGGCGATCAACCACAGTAACTTCGGCAAAATCAGCCATCTTGCGGGCTGCAGTTAGCCCGCCGAAACCGGCGCCCAAAATAACTACGCGTGGTTTTTGGAGTGTCTTTTGCATGGGATAAGTCTATTCTTGCCAGCATGAACCCGCATAATGGAAAACGTAAGTACTTGGTCACAGGGGCATCTGGGTACGTAGGTGGGCGTTTAGTCCGTGCATTTATTGACGATAAAGAAGATGTTCGAATTTTGGTCCGCGATAAGAACAAAATCATGGGTCAGCCTTGGGCGCCGCTTGTCGAAATTTGCGAAGGCAGTGCCGAAAACTTTGAAGACTTACAAAGAGCGCTGGAAGGTATTCATACCGCTTTTTATTTATTGCACTCAATTAATCTAGGCCCACACTTTGATGAAATCGAAAGTGCGATGGCACGCAACTTTGCTAAAGCTGCAGAGCAAGCAGGGGTTTCCCAAATCATTTATTTGGGCGGAATCGCAAACGATGTGAACATTAGTAAGCACCTTGCTTCCCGTGCGATGACAGGCAGTTCACTTGCCACGACATCTGTTGCCGTCCTAGAACTTCGCGCAGGAATCATTATTGGTTCAGGCTCTGCCAGTTTTGAAATGCTGCGTCATTTAACGCATCGCTTACCAATTATGACAACGCCTAAATGGGTAATGAATAAAACTCATCCAATCGCAATTCGTGATGTGCTGTATTACTTAAAGGGTGCAGCCCACTTAGAAAAGCCGGTTAACAAAGTCTTTGATATTGGCGGCCCCGAAGTTTTGTCCTATGCCGACATGATGCAAAAGTTTGCCAAGCTATCGGGCTTGAAAAAGCGTTGGATTATTAGAGTTCCCGTTTTAACGCCTGGACTATCCAGTTTGTGGATTGGTTTAGTAACACCAGTGCCAACTGCTTTGGCGCGACCACTTGTTGGTTCGTTAATCAGCGAAGTAGTTGCAGATCCAGCAAAAAGTATTGATGCCTTAATCCCAAAGCCAGCAGAAGGCTTAATTGATGTAGAAAACGCGATTTCCTTAGCGCTGTCAAAGATCACAACTCATAACGTGGAAACACGTTGGTCTGATGCAACGATGCCAACTGCGCCATGGCAAAAGGCGCAAGGCGATCCGGATTGGGCTGGTGAAATGGTTTTGCGTGATCGACGCGAAAAGATCTCAGATGTTCCAGCCGAAAATGTTTGGCGCCAAGTCGAACGCATCGGTGGCGTTAATGGTTGGTTTGGTTCAGATTTCTTATGGTGGGCTCGTGGTGTACTGGATCGATTCTTAGTCGGTGGCGTTGGTTTACGTCGTGGTCGACGTGATCCTGATTTCTTGCGTGTTGGTGAAAGTTTAGATTTTTGGCGAGTAGAAGAGCTAGAGCCAGGTCGCAGATTAAAACTGTATGCAGAAATGGTATTACCCGGTAAAGCCTGGCTTGAATTTACAGTTACCCGCGAAAACGGAAAAACAAAGATTGTTCAAGAGGCTACTTTTAATCCACGTGGATTAGGTGGCCAGTTGTATTGGTATGCAATATCTCCATTGCACTTATTTGTCTTTCCAACAATGATCAGAAATATTGTGAAGAAGGCAAGAATTAATGCATGAGTTCACCCCCGAAGTAGAAGCTTTGGCTGCGGAAATTTTGCAATACAGCCTGGAACGTTTAAAAGATGATCCACCATTAGATGGTCCACGTTCTGCAGAAGATTTGTTTAAGGAAGTTGGCAATACAATTACCGCAAAGGGTCTAGGCGGACATGACGCCCTTGCAGTTTTCACAAATGTTTTAGCTAAAGCTTGTATTTCAACAGATCACCCGCGCAATCTGGCTTTTATTCCATCGGCTCCAACAGAGTATGCAAACCTTTTTGATTTAGTTGTCGGTGCAAGTGCGTTATACGGGGGATCGTGGCAAGAAGGAGCGGGTGCGGTCTTTGCCGAAAACCAAGCTATTCAGTGGCTCATTGATTTAGCGGGATTACCAGCAACGGCCGGTGGCGTATTTGTGCAAGGCGGAACAATCGGAAATCTTTCAGCATTAGTCGTTGCCCGTGCCCAAGCGCGCAAAAAACACACACCGTCAGGCCGCTGGGTTATTGCCTGTAGTGCAGAAGCACATTCATCGATTGCATCGGCAGCAAATGTTATGGATGTTGATGTTCTTAAGGTTCCAGTTGATGCAAAGGGAAAGTTGCAAGGCGCAGCAGTTGCCCATGCCATAGATACCTTGCATGCAACCACTAACAATCGAGTCTTTGCAGTAGTTGCAACTTCTGGCACAACAAACCTCGGGATTATTGATGATCTAAAAGGTCTTGGAAAAGCTGCGCATGATCGCGACATTTGGTTTCATGTCGATGGCGCTTATGGTTTAGCAGCCTTGTGCGCACCATCTGTGCGAAAAGATTTTGACGGCATCGAAGCCGCGGATTCATTTATCGTTGATCCACACAAATGGCTCTTTGCTCCTTACGATGCTTGTGCACTTGTGTATCGCAATCCTGATCTGGCTAAGCAAACTCATTCACAACATGCTTCTTATTTGGATACATTAAAAGATGACAACTGGTCTCCATCTGATTATGCAATTAACTTAACGCGCAGAACCCGTGGTTTGCCTTTCTGGTTTTCACTTGCTGCTAACGGAACCGATGCGTATGCAGAAGCCATGGAACAAACTCTGACTGTTGCACAACAAGCCGCAGAACTAGTTCGCAATCATCCAAACCTTGAACTGTTATGCGAACCTGAACTTTCTATTGTTGCTTTCACTCGAAAAGGATGGACTGCGGCTGACTATCACGATTGGAGCGATCGATTACTGGAAGATCAAGTGGGATTTATTCCACCGTCATCGCATAACGGCCAACCAATTTTGCGCTTTGCAATCGTTAATCCGTGGACGAAAATCACAGATATCGAGTTGATTCTAAAGCGGCTCTAAATCCCACACTTTTATTGAGTCTGTCGTAAGATTTCTCCCATGTCCGCGCAAGAAGAGTCCGCAATCAACACTGGGCTGAGCGACCTCGAAGTTCGCATCCTGGATTTTGAAGGCAATTGGTGGCGTTATGCCGGCGCAAAAGAGGCTGCAATCAAGGAGCTCTTTGACCTAAACGCCCCGCGTTACTACCAACTATTAAATGATTTGATCGACCGCGATGACGCCCTAGCTGCCTCACCAATGCTAGTTAAGCGCCTTCGCCGCCTGCGTGAGGCCCGTATGGCCACACGCGTTGCCCGCTAACGACTAACCCTCCTTCTCGTTTTGCGCCTCGGAAATAAAGGCTCTAGATTTGGCGTTAGCACTCTCGGGGTGCGAGTGATAAAGCCCCCCGCCTAACGAAGTACTAGCACAAGGAGCACAACTCATGGCAAAGCAGATTGCCTTTAATGAAGAAGCACGTCGCGGTTTAGAGCGCGGCATGAATATCTTGGCTGATGCGGTCAAGGTAACCCTTGGACCTCGTGGACGTAACGTCGTTCTCGAGAAGAAGTGGGGCGCCCCAACAATTACTAATGATGGCGTTTCCATTGCAAAGGAAATTGAACTCGATGATCCATGGGAAAAGATTGGCGCAGAGCTAGTTAAGGAAGTTGCTAAGAAGACTGATGATGTTGCCGGTGACGGAACAACAACTGCAACTGTTTTGGCTCAAGCACTAGTACGCGAAGGTTTGCGTAACGTTGCTGCCGGATCAAACCCAATGGCACTAAAGCGTGGAATTGAAAAGGCTGTGGCAGAAATTGTTGCCGAGCTACTATCAATGGCTAAGGCTGTTGATTCCAAGGAACAGATTGCAGCAACTGCATCTATTTCAGCAGCCGATGCAACTATCGGTGAAATGATCGCTGAAGCGATGGACAAGGTTGGCAAAGAAGGCGTCATCACTGTTGAAGAGTCAAATACTTTTGGTCTGGAACTAGAGCTCACTGAAGGTATGCGCTTTGATAAGGGTTACATCTCGCCATACTTTGTAACTGACCAGGATCGCATGGAAGTTGTTCTAGAAGATGCTTATGTTTTGATCGTTAACTCAAAGATCGCAAACATCAAGGACCTAGTACCAATTCTAGAAAAGGTAATGCAATCAGGTAAGCCACTTGTCATCATTGCTGAAGATGTCGAAGGCGAAGCGCTCGCAACACTAGTTGTTAACAAGATTCGCGGAACTTTCCGTTCTGCAGCTGTTAAGGCGCCAGGCTTTGGAGATCGTCGCAAGGCCATGCTGCAAGACATTGCAATCCTTACAGGTGCAACAGTTATTTCAGAAGAAGTTGGACTTCGTCTAGATGCAGCAGAGCTTGATCTTTTGGGTAAGGCTCGCAAGGTTGTTATCAGCAAGGAAGAGACAACAATCGTTGAAGGCGCTGGCGATGATGCACAGATCAAGGGTCGCGTTCAGCAGATCCGTAATGAAATTGAAGCCTCTGATTCAGATTATGACCGCGAGAAGTTGCAAGAGCGTCTTGCAAAGCTTGCTGGTGGCGTAGCTGTTATCAAGGCAGGTGCGGCAACTGAGGTAGAACTCAAAGAGCGCAAGCACCGCATTGAAGACGCAGTTCGCAATGCAAAGGCTGCAGTAGAAGAAGGAATCGTTGCCGGTGGTGGCGTTGCACTTCTACAAGCAGGTGCTGCAGTGTTCAAGCGTCTAACAGGTTTAACTGGCGATGAAGCAACTGGTGCAAAGATTGTTGAATATGCAATCGAAGCTCCAATCAAGCAGATTGCAGTTAACGCAGGACTCGAAGGCGGAGTTGTTGTAGAAAAGGTTCGTCACCTTCCAGCAGGACAAGGTTTAAATGCTGCAACTGGCGAATACGTAGACATGATTAAAGCTGGAATCATTGATCCAGCTAAGGTGACACGTTCTGCGCTACAAAACGCTGCATCAATTGCTGCACTGTTTATTACAACAGAAGCAGTAATTGCAGATAAGCCAGAGAAGGCACCTGCTGCCCCACAAGGCGGCGGAGATATGGACTTCTAAAGCCAATTTATTAAGCGTAACGCCGTCTCCGATTAACGCGGGGGCGGCGTTCTGCTTTACCCTTAGACCATGGCCAAGAAGAAGAGCACCGTTGTTGCTTTTGATGCACAGGATCTTGCCCGCAATGCTGCCCTTGATGTTGCAGAAAAGCACGATCAAGTTGGTGGATTTGTATCGGTTGATTTTGATGATGACAACCGCGTTGCTACATATTTGTTTGAAGCAAACCTTGCCGGTTACAAAGGTTGGCGTTGGTGCATCACCATTGCAAAAGTTGACACCGATGCGCAACCAACAATTTGCGATGTAGTTGTTCTTCCAGGACCGGATGCATTACGCGCACCTGAATGGATTCCATACCGCGATCGAATTTTGCCAGGCGATGTTGGTGTTGGCGATATTGTTCCAAGCGCACTTGATGACACACGTTTAGTTCCAGGACAACAAGCGTTGCCACAGGATGAAGATTTAGATACTGCGATGGCGATCGAACTTGGTTTAGGTCGTGCGCGCGTTCTTTCAATTGAAGGTCGCGATCAAGCAGCAAAGCGTTGGTATGAAGGCGAACGTGGACCTAACGCGCCTGTTGCCCAGTCAGCGCCAAAACCTTGTCATAGCTGTGGCTTCTTTATTCCAATCGCTGGATCATTACGTGCAACCTTTGGCGTGTGCGCAAACGCGATCTCGCCCGATGATGCACGCGTAGTGAGCGTGGACCATGGCTGCGGAGCACATTCGGAAGCGACCTTCACAGAGCCGGTGTTAAACTAAGCACCTGCTATCGCAACCGCGATACATATTTACATACCAGTAAAGAAAACTAGCAAGGAGCCCTCCCCATGCCTACAGGACGCGTTAAATGGTTCTCATTAGAAAAAGGTTTCGGCTTTATTGCAAATGATGAAGGCGAAGATGTTTATCTAGCCGCAACTTCACTTCCTGAAGGTGTTGCAACAGTTAAGCCTGGAACAAAGCTTGAATTTTCTATTGCTGACAGCCGTAAAGGCCCACAAGCATTATCTGTACACATCATTGATGCTCCACCATCACTAGTAGAAAACTCACGTGTTAACAGTGATGATCTTGCTGCAATGATTGAAGACACAATCAAGATGTTGGACAAGGTTGGAAATGGTTTGCGCCATGGACGCCACCCAAATGCACAAGAAGCTGATCGTCTTGGTCGCGTGTTGCGCGGTATCGCAACAGCTTTGGGTGCTTAAAAACTAGCGCGCTTAAAAAACTAGGGTGCGTAGTACTTTCGAAAATTAAATTCCGCTGCGTCTATTGCGGCGGATTGTGTAGCGAATACCTACTAGACCTAATGCTGCGCCCATTACGCATGTCCAGATAACTTTGGCTTCTGCGTTGGTTGCAAGTGCAATCACCCCAGCAATTACCCAGCACATCGTTCCAATTGCGACTAGAGTTACTGCATTGCGTAGTCGAGTAGTCATGGGGCAAGAGTAATGCGTTTATCGGTAAAAGATGATGGTAATTGGCGTTCATTTCGCCACCGTAATTACCGAATCCTCTTTCCTGCCAACGCAGTTTCCAATATCGGCAGTTGGGCCCAGCGCATCGCACAGGATTGGTTAGTCCTTGAGCTAACTAACAACAATGGAACTTATCTAGGTTTGGTGACCGCGGTTCAATTTGCTCCAGTTTTGTTCTTCTCTTTACATGGCGGAAAGTTGGCTGATCGCTTTAACAAGAGAAAAGTTTTGATCCTCACAAATGTTATTGGTGGTGCGGCATCCCTTGCCTTGGGTATTTTGGTGATGACTAATCTCGTTGTCCTATGGCACGTATTCGCTTTAGCTGCGGTTTTGGGTATTTCAACCGCAATCGATGCGCCTGTTCGCCAATCATTTACAACCGAAGTTGTAGGTCAGAATGATCTTCCAAATGCGGTTTCCTTAAACTCAGCTAATTTCAATGCTGGGCGCTTAATTGGGCCAGCAATTTCAGGTGGTTTGATTGCAGCCTTTGGTACTGGGCCTTCATTTATCGTTAACGGGCTTTCATACTTGTTTGTAATTGTTGCGTTGATGAATTTAAATGAAAAAGCTTTTTTCCATCAAGATCGACCAAAATCAGATGGAAGTATCCGCGAAGGAATCGCCTACGCTAAGGCGCGACCAGATATTTACGTTGTTATGTTGATGGTCTTCTTCCTTGCCACCTTTGGATTGAACTTTCAGATCTTTAACGCGCTCATGGCAACCCAAGAGTTTGGGTTAGGACCTGCAAGCTTTGGTTTGATGGGAACCTTTATTGCTATTGGTTCACTGTCGGGTGCAATTGGTTCAGCCCGCCTAGAACGCTTTAGAAGCACAAAGTTTGTCATTAAGGGTGGAATAGTTTTTTCAATTTCAATTATGGTCTTAGCCATTCTTCCAAGCTATACCTCATACCTATTTTGGTTACCAATTTGTGGCGTTACAGCTTTAACAACTTTGGTATCTGCTAATTCAATTGTTCAGACCAGCACTGATTCAGCAATCAGAGGTCGTGTGACCGGTGTTTACTTACTTATCTTTATGGGTGGAACACCTTTTGGTTCACCATTGATTGGAACAACAACTGAACTGCTGGGAATCCGTCCAACAATTGCCTTATGCGGTGGAATCTCATTAGCCGCATCTTTGTTCATTTGGTTCCGCTACAAGAACCGGGTGCAGCCACCTGCAGATATTTCAGTCGCTGCAGTCTTAAAGACTGTTAATCGCAATAAGGATTAGCAGTCCAACCAGTGTCAACAGCGTAATTAAACGTCTGGTTTTGTAGCTCATGCTGATTCCTTCACATTCGAAGGGATCACTCTCACGATTATGAAAGCAATACCAATCAACACAAAGACCATGATGTAGGCGCGGGAAATACCAAAGCTATCTCCTAGTAAGCCCAGCAAGAATGGGGCTCCGGCAATAGCAATGCCTGCTGCTAATGATGCTCGACCGATTGCTAGATCTGGACGCCCATCGCTTAATCCGATTAAACGAATAGAAGAAAGTGCAAACTGCATGGAAATTCCTAAACCAACTACCAGTAAGCAAATAAGAGAAAGCACCATGCTGTGCGACAGCCAGAAACCTAAGAATCCAAGGAATTGCAAAGCGATGATTGCCAATAGTTGGGTATCTAGCGCAAAGCGCTTCAAGACTAAACCGCCGTACCAACGTCCTATTCCCATACCGGTGCCAAGTGCAACGATGGCAACTGTTGAAATTGCTGCAGTTGATCCAACACGTTCTTTCAAAAGTGCCGCCGCCCAGAAAGATGTTGCGAACTCACTGGAAATACAAGCAACAAAACCAAACCAAGCAATCCAGAACTTTAGTGACAGCTTTCCACCTTGTGGGCCATGCTCATCAGGAACATGTTCTTCAGCATCTTTTTCACGCCCAACAAAAAATAGGATCAGTGCAACTGGAATCGCTAGCAACAAACCTAAACGCCACAGGCCAGGATATACAATTGCGATCGTTCCAATTAACGCGGTACCTGTAACAAAGCCAACCGATGCAATTCCATTTGCTTGGGGGATCGCAACTTCAGCGGCCTTGCCGTAATGCGATGACATTTTTGTAAGCATCGTATTGATAACAATTGATGTACCAAGTCCGGTTATAAATGTTGCGGGCAAAGTGAGATACACGGGTGGAGAGATCACAAACAAAGTTAGACCAGCAATAAAAATGGACAAACCGATCCAACTGGCGCGATTTCTTCCATATCTGTGCGCGATACGCGGATTAGCCCAACCAGCAAAGATTGATGCAACTCCCATGGCGGTTCCATGCAAACCAGCGATTGTCAGCGATGTGCCTTGATCTGCACGCAATAAAGATTGTGCGGGACCAAAGCCTCCAAGATAGAAGTTAACGATTGCGGTTTGAACCGCTACTACCCAGAAGAAACGATCGCGATGAAAGCCCTTACTCATTAGAGAAGAGGCTCATTACAGGGCAGCAACAACGTGATCAATGCACTTAGTTAGTGCTTCAACATCACTTGGATCAACTGCTGGGAACATGCCGATACGAAGCTGGTTCTTACCAAGCTTGCGATAAGGCTCAGTATCAACAATTCCGTTCTCGCGTAGCGCAGCTGAAATCTTGGTCGCATCGATGGCGTCATCAAAGTTGATTGTTCCAACTACTTTAGAACGCATCGCAGCATCAGTTACAAAGGGAGTTGTGTAGCTGGTCTTTTCTGCCCATGAATACAAAATGTCAGAAGATTTAGCGCTGCGACCTGCGGCAAATGAAAGTCCGCCATTGGCATTCATCCATTCGATTTGTTCTGCCAACAACATCAAAGTAACCAGGGCAGGAGTGTTGTAGGTCTGATCTAAACGTGAATTCTCAATTGCGATCCCTAAATCAAAGAAGGCTGGAACCCAGCGGCCACTTGCTTTGATCTTTTCTGCGCGAGCGATCGCTGCAGGAGACATTATTGCAATCCAAAGACCACCATCAGATGCGAAAGATTTCTGAGGCGCAAAGTAATAAGTATCAAACTCTTTTGCATCAACCATTAATCCACCAGCTGCAGATGTTGCATCAACTAGAACAAGTGCGCCATCGGTTTCTGCTGGACGCAGAATTGGCATTGCAACTCCGGTGCTTGTTTCATTGTGCGTTAATGCGTAAACATCTATTCCAGCCTCTTGAACAGCAACTGGGTGTGAACCAGGTTCTGCCTTGATAACTGTTGGCTCGCCTAAGAAAGGAGCTTCTTTTGAAGCTGCGGCAAACTTTGAAGAAAACTCGCCGAATACAAGGTGCTGTGAACGATCTTCGATAAGCCCAAAAGTTGCGATATCCCAAAACGCAGTTGAGCCACCATTACCAAGAACTACTTCGTAGCCTTCTGGAAGACTAAAGAGAGATGTAAGACCTTCACGAACTCGCTTTACAACATTCTTGACCGGCTTTTGTCGGTGCGAAGTTCCCAGTATCGAATTTCCACTTGCTGACAATGCAGCTAATGCTTCGGGACGAATCTTTGATGGACCGCAACCAAAACGTCCATCTACTGGCTTTAACTCTGAAGGAATGATGATGCTCATGGGCTAAGACTACGGGTAGTACCGAGAGAGTTCCCAATCACCGGTTGTGGCGGTCCTCTCATAACGCAAGCGATCATGCAGGCGTGAGTATCGGCCCTGCCAAAATTCGATATGAAGAGGTGTCACGCGATATCCGCCCCAATGTGCAGGACGTGGAACCGCGCTTCCTTCGGGCCACTTTTGTGCAGCACCTGCAAAACGTTGCTCTAACTCTTCGCGCGATGCAAGGTGTGAAGACTGCGCACTTGCCCATGCACCAATTTGTGAACCCCAAGGTCTGGTTGCAAAGTAATCATCTGATTCTTGTTCAGATACTTTTTCAGCAACACCACTAATTGAAACTTGGCGTTCCATGGCATACCAAGGAAAGAGCAATGAAACATTTGGATTTAATTCAATTCCATGTGCTTTGCGTGATTGATAATTTGTGAAAAAAGTAAAGCCACCGTCAGAAATATCTTTTAATAAAACAGTACGTGTATTGATTTGCGAATCCGCAGTTACTGTTGATAACACCATTGCATTTGCTTCAACGATTACTGGATTTTCATGTGCATCCTTTAACCACACAGCAAAAGCTTCAAAAGGATTGCTAGGCAGAGTTTCTAAACCGGCATCGCTATACGAACGACGCATCGCACGGATCTCATCGCGGGTAACGATCTCTTCAGTCATACCCCTATCGAACCCCACTTTGGGTCCTCGAGCGAGTTTTCAGCCCTCTCTGCAACGGCTTATGTAAGGGGCGCGATTTATAACAATCGGATAAATGACTGGCTAAATAAGGAGAAAATCATGTGTTTAGTTTGCTTACCGACCCCTAAAAGAGTGGAATTACCCCAACAGCGCATGCCCTCGTATGTGCAAATTCCATCCATGGAGGAAATACATGAATACAAAGCGTTTCGGATTTGCTGGCGTTATTGCAGCATTCGCGCTTGCAGTTTCAACTCTCGTAGCACCAAGTGCTAGCGCAACCACAGAAATCGTGGTGTGGGCAGATGAATCTCGCGGGCCAAACCTTGCAAAGGTAATTGCAGCAAAGGGTGACTGGGTTTCTGGTTACACAGTAAAGGTAGTCACATTCTCAAGCTTTGATGCACTCAAGGATGCTTTTGATAAGGCAACTGATGCATCAGGTCCAGATATTGTTGTTGGCGGAAATGACTGGGTACCAACAGGTGCAAAGAGCGGAAAGCTTGCTCCATTGACACTTACAGCGGCTGTAAAGGCTCGCTTCAACCAGACTCAGTTCGTTGACCTTACATACAAGGGCAAGCTGTACGGAGTGCCTGTAGATATCAACAACGTTGCAATGATCTACAACACCAAGCTTGTTTCATCAGCACCAAAGACATTTGGTGAAATGGTTTCAAACTACAAGTCTCTCAAGGCATCTAAGGGCTTGAAGGCTGGTCTATGTATTGCAGGCGGCGGAATGTCATGGGGAGCTCACTCAGTCTTCTCAGCACTCGGTGCAGATGCATACCAATTCAACTCACGTGGTGGAATTGTTTACGGCCGTGCATTCAGCGCAACAACATTTGGTAAGAATGTTCGTACTTACCTAATGGATGGCAAGAAGAGCAATGGTTTCTTCCCAGCAACTGATACCGGTTGCAAGGACAACTTCCTTGCAGGAACTGTTCCTTACGCAGTTATTGGTAACTGGGAATGGGCAGATTACGTAGCAAAGGGATTCACAATGAACCTAATGCCAGTTCCAGGTGTAAGAGAAGGAACTTACGGAAAGATGTTCGGATCTGTTAGCGGTGCGCTCCTAACTACATTTGCTGCAAAGCATGGTGTCGAATCAGGTGCAAAGTCACTTCTAACTAACTTCTTTGCATCAACTGATGGCCAGGTCCGTTACCAGGCAATTGAAAAGCGTCCACCTGCAGAAAAGGGCGCACAAGCAGACTCAACAGTGTCAGCTGCACAGCGTGGATTCGGTTCAGCCGCATCGCTAGCTGGAATTCCTCAGATCGGCGCATTCCTAAACAGCAACAAGGGTGGCGCTAACTACTGGGATTCGGCACCTGCTTACTGGACAGCTGTTTTAATTGATGGCAAGGATGCAGTTCGTGAAGCATCAAAGCTTGCATCAATCTGGCGCGCTAACACCGATGGTGGCAAGGGCGATCTCTAATTAATTTGATTTATTCAAGTTAAGTTCTACAAGAGGGTGAAATGAGTGATGCGGGCGGTAATACCGCCCGCATCACTCATTTCCTAACACGTAACAATTAACGACAGGAACTCACATGACTTACTTAATAAGAGGCAAAGTTGCCCTCTTTATAAAAGTAATTGTTGTGACCCTGATTGCTTCGATCCTCCTTTTACTTGCACAGAGTGCTTTTGCCCAACGCGAGTATGTAATCTCAGGCTTTTTAGCAATATCAGTTCTGCTTCTTGCTTTGACGTACTTAAGTAAGATTTCAATTCCGCTTAAATTCTTTATTCCAGGAATTCTCTTGTTGACCGCATTTGTCATTGCTCCAATTTTGTATACGGTGACAATGTCAGGTTTCAATTACAAGACCGGAAACATAATTTCCAAAGAAGAAGCAATCGTTCAGATCAAGGTGCGCGCGATTGAATCAGCGCCCTCTGGGCTTAGCTTTGATGTTAAGTTAGGTAGATACGACGGAAAGCCTGCAATCTTGGCTTCGGATATCAATACCCCTGAATACTTTATTTCAACCGTTGATTCACGAATTCCTTTAGTTGCATCCTCATTAACGCTAAATGAGTACGGTGTAGCGGTTGAGGCACCGAATTTCACTCCGCTCAACGAGTCTGAATTTGCAACCGCCGATAAAGAATTTACTGGGACGCGCTTTGTATTTGATGATCAATACTTCATCGCCCTAGAAGGCTTTGAGGCCGGTATTGTTTCTCAGCAAGTCTTAGAGTTCATTCCTGAAACTGATCAGTTCAGAAACCTATTAAATGGGGCTATTTACACAGATAATGGGCGCGGAAATTACGCAATGGCAGATGATCAAAGTGCGATTCTAGAACCTGGTTGGCGCGCACCTATTTGGTTTGAAAATTATGTAAATATCGTCAGCGATCCACGTGTTCGCGAACCATTGATTCGAGTCTTTATTTGGACAGTGGCCTTTGCTTTCTTGACGGTGCTTACAACTTTTGCTTTGGGACTTTTGTTGGCCTTAGCGCTCAATAAACCAATTCATGGTCGTCGCATTTATCGCTCAATCTTGGTGCTTCCATATGCGATGCCCAGCGTTATGAGTATTTTGATCTGGGGTGGAATGTTTAACACCGAATTTGGTGCGATTAACGCCTTACTCGGAAGCGATATTGCCTGGTTCTCAGATCCCAACTTCGCACGCGTTGCCGTCATTTTGGTAAACCTGTGGCTTGGCTTCCCATACTTTTACTTAATCTCAAGTGGTTCATTGCAAGCGATCCCAAGTGAATTGCTAGAAGCTGCCGCTATTGATGGGGCTAACCCTCGCCAGATATTCCGTAAGATAACTTTGCCATTGTTACTTCAGATTCTTTCACCACTATTGATTGCGTCATTTGCATTTAACTTTAATAACTTCAATCTGATTTTCTTGCTTACTGGTGGTGGGCCACGAAATGAACTTGATGGCGAAATCGCTGGTGCCACCGATATTTTGATTAGCTATACCTACAAAATTGCTTTTGGTTCAGGTACTCAGGACCTTGGTCTAGCTAGTGCAATCTCGCTGATCATCTTTATTCTGGTCGCATCTATTTCCTTGTACAGCTTGAGAAAGTCCAAAGTATTGGAGACTTTCGCATGAACAAGTGGCTAAGAGATGATTTGTGGCGACACCTTGTAGGTATCGCAATCTGTTTGTTTGCGCTTTTCCCACTGTATTTGGTGATTATTTCATCCTTTAGCTCTTCCGGAAGTCTGCAGTTGAGCTCCTTCCTGCCGCGCGAGATCTCTTTTGCAAACTACAACAAGCTGTTTAATGATCCAACGATTCCGTATTTAACGTGGGTCAAAAACTCATTGCTGATTGCTGGTTCTGTTGCGGTGTTCTCGGTGATGATTGGAACAGCTTCGGCGTTTGCCTTTAGTCGCTTGAAATTCAAGGGACGCAAGCTTGGTATTCAACTATTGCTTTTGGTGCAGATGTTCCCAGCAATTCTGGCAATTTCTGCCGTGTACGTCATCATGGAGCGCGTCTACAAATTTGCTCCCGAAATTGGTTTAGGTACACAACCAGGTCTGTTGTTGGTGTATCTGGGTGGTGCCATGGGTGTAAATATTTGGTTGCTTAAGGGTTTTGTGGATTCAATTCCCTCTGAACTAGATGAAGCGGCAAAAATCGACGGTGCATCTGAAGTCCAGACTTTTTGGTTGATTTTCGTACCACTTGCTTCTCCGGTATTAGCAGTTGTTGCGTTGCTTAGCTTCATCGGAACCTTTAACGAATTCATTTTGGCTCGCTTGTTCTTAGTTGATATGGAAAGCAGAACGGTTGCAGTTGGTTTGCAACAGTTTATTGGTGGCCAATATTCACAGAACTGGGGCCCTTTTGCGGCAGGTTCAATTCTGGCTTCGATTCCAATTGTCATTATCTTCTTGTCATTGCAGAAATACATCGTTAGTGGATTAACGGCAGGTTCGGTTAAGGGCTAATGCTCACTAAGAGAATCAGCTCTGTCGTAGCAACCTTTGCATGTTTAGTTTTTGCAACCAGTGCAGTTGCCGCTTCACCATCAATACCTGAAGATCGAGTTGGGCTATCAAAAGACCTTATTTACTTTGTCTTTCCTGATCGTTATCTCAATGGTGATCCCAGTAACGATGAATATCCAGGCTATGACCCTAAAGACACCGCTTTTTTTCATGGTGGGGATCTGAAAGGCTTAACAGGAAACTGCGCTGCCGGTGACAATGGTTTAGCGCGCATTAAGAAGTTGGGATTTACTGCGGTGTGGGTAACACCTCTCGTTGTTCAGCAAAAACCAACGCCATACGGTGCGGGATACCACGGATATTGGGGTGTTGATTTTCTAGATGTAGATCCTCATCTTGGAACCAAAGCAGATTTGTTAGCATTTTCAGAATGTGCAAAGAAGCTAGGACTTAAGTTGGTTTTAGATGTCGTAACAAATCATACTGGAGATGTAATTGCTTATAAAGATAAAGAAGCTTTTATTCCAGCTGATTTAGCTAATGCAAAGAGTCCAGCGTGGCTTAATGATTTAAGCAATTATCACAACGTTGGCGATATGAATAGCTGTTGGGGCGAAGGCTCTTGTATGCAACTGGGTGATTTCTATGGTCTTGATGACATTGCTACCGAAAAGCCAGTTGTTTATAACGGTTGGGCCGATCTCTATGGCAAGTGGATTAAAGATTATGGCCTTTCGGGATTTCGAGTAGATACCGCTCGACATGTAGATGACAATTTCTTTAAGAATTGGTCACCACAAATAGATGCAGCTGCAAAGTCTGTGGGAATCGATAACTTCACTATTTTTGGTGAAGTCTGGGATGTTAATCCGATCAATTTAATGAACTACATTCGTCGCAATAAGATCCAAACGGTATTGGACTTTCCTTTCCAAAGGTCGGCTGCTGAATTCGCATCTGGGTATTCCGATGCAGCCACAATTGAAAATCTGTTTAATTATGATGACTTGTATACGACAGCTACTACTAACGCATCAAACATGGTTATTTTCTTGGGTAACCATGACATGGGTAGAGCTGGAAAGATCATTGAATCCAAGCGTATAAATCCAGCAAATGAGCTGTTGCCTCGAATGCTTTTGGGTCATTCTTTGATGTATTTAACCCGTGGAATTCCTTCTGTTTACTATGGTGATGAAGTCGGTATGACTGGGACTGGATCTGGCAGTGATCAATTAGCCCGCCAGGACATGTTTTCGACAAAAGTAAATATCTGGAAAACTGAAAAGCGCATTGGCTCCGCACCTATTGGCACCGGTAATTCCTTTGACATAACCGATAAACATCCCATTGCAAATCATCTAAAGGTTCTGGCTAACCTGCGTGCTGCAAATCCAGCCCTAGCTAATTCATCGATGCAGATCAGATATGCCAAGGATTATCTTTTGGCAATTTCAAAGAAGGATGATGCAGAAAACCGCGAATACCTTGTGGCATTCAATAATTCCAACAAAGCAATTAAAGCAACAATCAGCACCGCTACATCCAAAGGTGGCTGGAAGTTGCTTATGGGTAAAACTTCTATCAAGGCAACTGCAGAAAAGGTAACCATTACAGTTCCTGCACTTTCCACCATTGTCTTAAAAGCCAATCAAAAGATTGATAAGACCAATGTAAAGGTAGGAAAGATTTCATCTAAACTAGATTTCCTTAGTGGTTACTATGAAACCAAAGCATCGGTTGTGACTCAAGATATGGCTAAGGTAACTTTCTTTATCCGAACAGCTGCTGATCAACCATGGAGCTCGCTCGGAACAGATACCAATGCGCCTTATTCTGTATATGTAGATCCGATGGATTTTGAAGGTAAGCGAGTTGAAATCAAGGCCACCGCCACAAATTCAAAGGGGGTCAAGTATGAGTTACCAAGTACATCCATCCTTATTCCCGCACCATGATGGAAGCGAGCTGTATGTAAGTAATGCCGCGCCAAAAATTGGGCAGAAAGTTTTCTTAAAGGTGCGCGTTCCGCATTCCTATTCTTTTGAAAAGAGCTTTGTTCGTATCTATGAAGATGGTGAACCACGCAGCTATGAGCTGGCTTTAGCAAGTAAGGCTGCTTCCGAGAATTGGTACCAAGTTGAAGTTCCAATCATCAACACCCACACCTTGTATCGTTTTGTTTTTGTTTCTCGAGACAAATATGACTGGCTTAATGCTTTTGGCTTAACTGATCACGATGTCCATACAAATAATGACTTTCAAATCGTTGCAGTACCAGCCAACCCTGAATGGATTAAGGCTTCGGTTTTCTACCAAGTATTTCCAGATCGCTTTGCTAAGTCTAAAAATGTGTACCCAACCCCTGATTGGGCACATCCACGTGATTGGAATGAGCTTCCACGTGGTCGAAGTGAGTTCACAAGCAGCGAGCTGTATGGGGGAGACATTCCCGGAGTTGAAGAACATTTAGACCACATTCATGATTTAGGCGTAACCGGAATCTACTTCACGCCATTTTTCCCATCACGTTCTAATCACCGTTATGACGCAAGTAGCTTTACTGAAGTGGATCCAATTCTTGGTGGTAACAAGGCTTTGTTTTCACTTGTGAAAAAAGCAAGCCAGCTTGGTATTCGCGTCATGGGTGATCTGACTTCTAATCACTGCGGTGCTGGGCATTCTTGGTTAGCAAAAGCCAAGAAGAGCAAAACTGCAAAAGAGCGAACTTATTTTTATTGGGATAAATCAGTCAAGCATGGTTATGTTGGCTGGTGGGGATTGGCTTCGCTACCAAAACTTAACTTCAATTCAGCTGCATTAAAAAATGAGATGTACAAAGGTAAAAATTCAATTGTGCGTAGATGGATTTCGCCGCAGTTTGGAATGTCTGGTTGGCGCATTGATGTTGGAAACATGACAGGTCGACTTGGTGCAGATGATCTGCACGATGATGTGATGCACGGGATTCGCCAGGCCATGGATGAAACTAATCCCGATGCTTGGCTCGTTGCAGAAAATGGTGACTTTGTTGCTAGTGATCTCAATGGCCTTGGGTGGCATGGAGCAATGAATTATCAGGGCTTTATGCGCCCTGTTTGGAACTGGCTTAACAGAAATTCCGAAATTGGCGGAGGCTTTCAAGGCCTTCCCTTCGCAATGCCACAGATTTCAGGTCCACAACTAATTAATAGTATGAAGCAGTTCAATGCATCTGTTCCATGGAGAAGCGTTACTGCCAGCATGGTGCTGCTAGATAGTCATGACACTGCGCGTTTTCGCACAGTCGTAAAGGGCGATGTTGCTTCACATCTATCAGCCATGACTATGGTTCTTACATATCCAGGTGTGCCTTCAATTTTTGCCGGCGATGAAATTGGTCTTGAAGGTTCGTGGGGAGAAGATGGTCGACGCACGATTAATTGGGAGGATCGTACGCAGTGGGATCACGAATTTTTGGCTCAAGTTCGAACACTGGTTTCTATTCGAAAGAGTAATGATGCCTTGGTAAACGGTGGCTTGCGTTGGGTTGCTGCTGAAAAAGATTTCATTCTCTACTTACGTGAATCCAAAAAGCAATCAGTTCTGGTTTTTGTGTCACGCACAGCAGTAAATGTGAAAATAGACCTTGAGGATTTGGGTTATAAGGTTTCAAAGACGCTCTACGGACAAGCTGCCAGCGGTACAAAGTTTGCAGTTAAATCAAAAGCTGCGGTTCAAGCGATTTGGGAAGTTAAGATTTAAGCCAAAATCGAAGTGGGTCATTTAAATATTTGGCCCATGAACGTTCATTGTGGCCGCTTCGCTTGTACACCTTTGTTTCAAAGTTATTAGTAAATCCACGTTCTCGCATCAGGGTATCCACAAAGTTTTGCAAAGGTGGATACTCTTTATCTAAACCTTTATCGCCACGGCTCATCCAAACCTTATGTGTCAAAGGCAATGCTTCAACCATTGATCGAGCAAAGTTTTGATCGCTAATTATCCAATGTGGCGATAAAGCAAGTGCAGTAGAAAACTTTTCAGGATGCTGGATTGCTGCATACAAAGTCGCCAAACCGCCCATACTTGAGCCAATAACTGCGGTTTTTTCAGGGGAGTGAGTACCAACAATTGCAGGAACAATCTCGTTAAAAATCTGATTCAAGTACGAATCTGAATGAATTTTGATTTTTGGATCGTTGATTGTCCAACGCGGATCTACATAAGCACCGGATGTGAAGAACTTTTCAGGTGCTAAATCCTTTGCCCGGCCCCAAGGATTGTTCTTAGTTGCGCTATGCCATACCCCGATAATTGTTGGGGGTTTGATTCCTGCCTCATGAGCAACATCGATTGCAGATTGCGCCATTTTCCAGGTTTGTCGGTGATGGGTACTGGTTGTGCCATCAAAGACATTCTGACCATCATGGGCAATCAGCAGATGGTCGCTGCCTCCGCGGGGCGTCCAGTAATCAACGGTGCGCTCTTGAAACCGGGTGCGCACAACTTCGCCGGGAACTCCTCGGATTTGAAAGCGCTTAATCTCCTGCATGATGATTTAATCATCCCATGTCAACGCCGAAAACATCAATTATCTGGTTTCGTCGCGACCTTCGGATAAATGATCACCCAGCGTTGTTAGCTGCAATTGAATCATCAGATGAAGTGATTCCACTTTTTATTTTGGACAAGGCGCAGATCAAAGAAGCCGGCGCAAAACTGCTGGCATATATGGGTCAATCCTTAAGGGCTTTAGATGAGTCCCTTGGAAATAAACTTCACATTATTGAAGGGGACCAAGTAGAAGTTCTCACAGCATTAATTAAAAAGTATGGCGTAGAACAAGTTCATATATCGGCAGAGTATGAAAGATATGGCGCAGCACGAGATGCCAAGGTTGAAGCTGCCGGGATTACCTTGATTAGAACTGGAAGTCCCTACGCAGTTGCGCCAGGTCGCGTCTTAAAACCATCTGATGCAACGCCTTACAAGGTGTACACACCTTTCTATAAAGGCTGGAGAACACATGGCTGGCGTGCTCCTGCGGTTACGCCAAAGAAATTCAACTGCGTAGAGCCAACGGCGCAATATCGCGCTTTTCCTGATTTCCCTATGCCTGAAGGCGTTTCTGTGATTGAAGCCGGAGAAGCGGCAGCGCTGAAGCGATTCAAAGAGTTCACCAATAAAGGTTTAGATTCTTACGACGAGAATAGAAATTTTGCAGCTATTGATGGAACTTCGAAAATGAGTTCGTACCTAAAGTTTGGTGAAATTCATCCACGCACACTGCTCCAAAATCTTGGAGAAAGTAAAGCCCATGACACTTTTAGAAAAGAAATTGCTTGGCGTGAATTTTATGCCGATGTTTTGTTTAACAACCCAATGACCGATATTGAATACTACGCACCAAAGTTTGCAGAAATGCGTTATGACAAACCTGGCAAGCAGTTTCAGGCTTGGTGTGAAGGCAAGACCGGGTACCCATTTGTGGATGCTGCTATGCGTCAACTTGTGCTTGAAGGATGGATGCACAATCGAACACGCATGGTTGTCGCTTCATTCTTAGTGAAGGATTTGCACCTGGAATGGCAACTTGGCGAAAGATTCTTTGCCGAACATTTAGTTGATTACGATGTTGCATCCAATGCGCATGGTTGGCAATGGACTGCAGGGTGTGGAACTGATGCATCGCCTTATTACCGAGTCTTTAATCCAATTGAACAAGGCCGACGTTTTGATGAAAATGGCGATTACATCCGTAGATATGTTCCAGAACTAGCGCATTTGTCGGCATCTGAAATTCACGAGCCCTGGTTGTTTCTAGATGGCTACAGCAAGGGATATTCCGAGCGCCTTGTCGATCACGCAGTTGAACGTCATGAAGCCCTTGCGCGTTTACAGGAAATTAAAGCTGACAAACCCCCAATGCCTGGCGCTTAGCCGAATACATCGCATTATCTGCGCGTTGCAATAAATCAGCTGCCCCATCATTATCTGCAATACCGATACTGACTCCGATAGTTATTTCGTGGCCATCGATGATAAATGGATAAGAGAGCGTGCCGCGCAAGGCCAAGGCAATTTCCATTACTGATTCATTTGACCCATCAACCAATATTCCAAATTCATCACCCCCCAACCGGGCAAGTAGCGCGCTACTTGGCAATGCCCGTAAAAAACGTTGAGCTACTTGTTGCAAGACCTTGTCTCCAACTTGATGGCCATAGCTATCGTTTACTGGTTTAAATCCATCCAGATCAAGCAATAGCAGCGATCCCTTGCGTGTAGCAAAACTTTGAATTTCTGAAATCAAACGCCTTCTATTGGGAAGAGTAGTTAAATCATCTGTTCTTGCAAGAACTCTTTCATGACCGATACTGCGTGCCTGGCTTAATGCAATGCTCATTCTTATAAAAGCTAATGCCAAAGTTCCAATTGCAGGAATCAAAATGAAATGTGGAAATTTCTCAGGTGCAATAGCAAGTAGAGCCAGCAGAGTTGCACTTAAGAAAACAGAGATTGTAATCAAAATTGGGCTTACACCATTTTGCGCTGAGTTATCAGTGCCCGAATGCCACACACTTTCAGAGATAACAATGAACCCAAGCAACCATCCGTAGTCAACCAAAGATCCGAAAACGTAATTCAGATTCAGGTTTTGCCATAAGAAAAGAAAATCTGCTGCAGCGTAAATACAAACTCCGATAGTTAAAAGCAAACCACGCATGGAAAAACCCTGCATCACCACTGTAGCGATGATGAAACACAATAAGACTAAATCTGCGACGGGATAGATGATGGCTAGAAAGGATTGATTTAAATTACCATCAAAGTGGGGAAGCACGGGTTGTAGCGCAAAGGCGGCGCCTAAAGTACTTAAGCCCAACCCAACAATTGATGCGTCAACTAGTTCAAGAATTGTGAACCTTTGCCGTATCGAAATCAGAAACTGCATGCCAAGGAGTGCAAGCGGATAGAAAAGTAGGTACAGCGCGTCAGAACTGTTTGTCAGAAAGGCTGAGAGATCCACATATGAGCTAGTAGTTGCGGCAATTGAACCTAGGCTCCAGCTCAAGATTGCTAAAGCGGTTAATGGCTGAGCCCATTTATTGCTGATCCGTGGCGCAATTAGTATAGAAATCAAACAAGCAATCGGAATTGCATTAAAGAGAAACAAATCAAGCCAGATACCCTGAAAGCTTTGATGCACAACTAATGCGATCCCAAACAATACCGGGGCCAGGAAACGCAATGCGCGCATGCATTAAGGGTAGGAACACTGTGCCGGTAAGGGGATAGGGGTTCCCTTAGATGCAAAAACCCCGCTACCTGTATGGCAGCGGGGTTTTGTGAAGCTTTGTGTCTTAGAAGCGCCGTGTCCTAGAAGCGCCGTGCCCTAGAAGCCCTTGGTACAAATTAGATTTGCACTCGCGCGAGCTTCTGCAACATTGGCTGAAAGTTCTGCCGGCTTGTTTGTTGCTACAAGCTTTGCAGCCTCTAATCTGCGAATGGTGATGTCGATATTGCGAATCTTGCTTGCATAGGCGCGTGTTGCAGATGTCCATGAAGCAACCGCTGTAGTCAAAATCTTTTTGTCCGCATCAGTTGTTGCTGCAGCTAACTTTGCTTGTGCTGCAACTTGACGTTTTGTTGCTTCATCCAACTTGGCTTGAATCTCTGCCTTGTTTGCAGTTTCAGTAGTAATTCCTAGATCAATCACTGGAATTTGTGCCTTAAAGTCAGCAAGAGTCTTGGTTGACTTTGTTCGTGCAGCAACTGCATCTCTTGCCGCTGTTACGCAGTCTAGTGATAACCATGTCAGTTTCTTGCTTGTAGACAAAGGATTTTTAGTACAACGGTAGGTTCCGCCACTTGTCTTAGTTGTCTGACCTGACTTCTTGCATGCAACGCCATTAGAAATCTTTACGGCTGCATCTGCAGGTACTGCAATCATGACGCCACCGGCGACCACGAGCGCTACAGAAAGTGATGCGATCTTGCGGAACATATATGTGCCTTTCGTAGTAATGACGCAATACTACCGATTAGGCACTTAAAGAAGGCTGAAAACCCGCCGTGAGTCCGATAAGTATGACCGTTACTTTCGTTGCTTCGCCCTCATGTTCATGCCAACTTTTCTAACAATAGAACGCGGCATGGTTTCCACAATCAAGACCAAGAGCTTGTATTGCCACCCCGGAATGCTGACCGCTTTACCTTTGAGCGCATCACGCCACGATTGTTCAACTAATCGATCTGGGTTGAGCCACAAAAAGTTAGGCAGCCCCTTCATCGACATCTTTCCACGCTGATGAAATTCGGTGCGGGTAAAGCCAGGACACAAAGCGCTGACCTTCACATTCGTTGCAGACAACTCTGTGTTGAGCGACTCAGAAAGAACCGTCAGATATGACTTGGATGCGCTGTAGGTACCACCTGCGATGTAACCAGCCACAGATGAAACATTGATGATGATTCCCTTATTGCGCGTTTTCATCAGAGGCAGTGCAACATGCATCAAACGCATCGGAGTTCGAACCAAGACATCCAGTAATTGCTGCTCAACTTCTAAAGTCGACATGGTGAAAGCTTTGTTGGTCCCAAAACCAGCATTATTGATCAAGACATCAATCTGATTTTCAAGAATGTACTTTTCAATGCGAAGACATCCTTCATCTGTCGCAAGATCTGCTTGGATCACATGAGTTTTGATTCCAAACTTTGCTTCAAGTGCAGCTGCACGTTCATGAAGTCTTGGCAGATCACGGGCTACTAGAACGATGTTGTAATTATTGCCAGCGAGCAAACGCGAGAAACTCTCGCCAATACCAGCTGTCGCCCCCGTAACTAGCGCCCATGAGTTCATTTGGCCTCCTATGAAACAGTAAGTTCACCAATTGCACCCTTTGGCACAAATGGTGAATGAGGTGCGATTGGTCGAAGTATTTCATACTGTGCACCCTGTAATGGGCGAAGATCTTTCTCACCTTTATTTGGCCATAAAGATAATGCGCGCTCGGCTTGTGCTGTAATTGTTAGCGATGGATTGACACCAAGATTTGCGGTGATGGTTGAGCCATCAACAATATGAAGCGTTGGATAATTCCACGCTCGATGGTATGGATCAACAACGCCTTGCAGAGCATCTTGACCAATTACACATCCGCCAACAAAGTGAGCTGTAAATGGCGCATCAATTAAATCTCCAACATGTCCCCCTGCTATTCCACCATGTTTTTGCGCAATCCGGCGGACAACTTCATTTGCAGCAGGGATATACGTTGCGTTGGGGTGGTCAGGATCATTTGTCGAAGTTAAATGCCAACCAAACCAACTGCGTTTTGGCTTAACAGAGATATAAGAATCAACATTTTGCATGGTTAGCGCAATTACTGTCCGCTCACTCCATTTGCGAACATCCAGGATTCTCTTTAAAAGATATGGGTTTGCAAAAAAGGCTTTCCACCATTGCTTACGGCGCATTTTTGATGAACTGCCGTCAGTCATAATTGTTTGCAGCAATCCCATTAAGTTACTGCCCTTGCCATAACGAACAGGTTCAATATGAGTATGTTCATCAGGGAAGAATGAAGAAGTGATTGCGCTACCTTGACTAAAGTCAATATCAGTATTTTTCATGAGCGCTCCAGTGAGCGCTTCGCTATTTGTACGTGAAAGATCACCCAATCGATCTGACAGTAGAGGCAATACCTTGGAGTCCTTCATTTTATGCAGCAGTTTCTGGGTGTTGTACGTACCTGCAGCAACAATTACCTCATTGGCGTAGAAGCTCTTCCCTCTTGATCCAAATGGATCACCGGTTTTAACTGTTGTTATCTTCCAACGCCCATCTTCAACTTGTTCAATTTTGGTTGCCGTAGTCATCGGGAAAACTTTCGCACCTGCAGATTCGGCTAGACCTAAATAATTCTTGGGCAAAGTATTTTTTGCATTAAACAGACAGCCGGTCATACAAGATCCACATTGCTGACACCCACTTCGATCAGGGCCAACTCCACCGAAGAATGGATCTTTAGAAACGATTCCTCTTCCTTCGCCAAAGAAAACTCCAAGTGGTGCCATTTGAAAGGTATGACCAACGCCCATTTCGTGGGCGGCATCTTTCATTGCTTGATCACTATTTGAAAAGTATGGATTTTCAGTCACGCCTAACATGCGACGGGCTTGATCAAACCAAGGTTCGAGTTCTTTCTTCCAATCTGTGATTGCTGCCCACTGCTTATCATTGAAGTAATCATCACCAGGTTGATACAAGGTATTGGCATAAACCAGTGATCCACCGCCAACACCTGCACCGCTTAATATCAAAACATCGGGCAAGACATGAATACGTTGGATCCCGTACAAACCAAGTTTCGGAGCAAAGAGAAACTTATTTAATCGCCATGAAGTCTTTGGAAAATCTTTATCTTCAAAGCGACGACCTGCTTCAAGTACTGCAACTGAATAACCCTTTTCGCGCAATCGAAGCGCGGAGACCGAACCACCAAAACCTGATCCGATCACCACGACATCGAATGAATTATTCATTTAATTACACAATGATCCCTGATGGGTCTTCTTCGCGAATCTTCCATTCAGTTCCATATGAAGGCAATAGATCCAAGAAAGGCTTAGCGTCAAACCATTCTGGCCCAACAACACCTTCTGGCTTCCAAATACCCTTATGGATCAGTTCCATCGCGATAACTGGATTAACTGCAGTTTGCCAAACAACTGCTTGATCACCGTATTCGGCCATAGACCATTCATTGTCTACAACGTTGTACATGTAACAAGCGTAAGGCTTACCTTCTTTATTAAGGCCCTTAACAAGTGCGCCTGCACAAGTTTTTCCCTTCATGCGCGAACCAAGCGTTGCAGGATCTGGCAATGCTGCTGCCAATAGGTCACGAGGTGACACCTGTATACCTTGAACATCTACATGGTCTTTGCGATCCATTCCCAACATATGAATTGTCTTCAATGTTGTAATGAACTGAGCTCCAAGACCATACTTAAAATTAACCTTTTTTGCATCAACTTTTTGTGGAATTAATACAACCTCTTCATGCTCAACATTGACGCACTCAACAGGTCCAATTCCTTCAGGGAAATCAAAAACTTCGATCTCGCTAAACGGTTCGGTTGTGTACCAACCACGACCGTCTTCCCAGACCAAAGGTGGGTTTAAGCACTCTTCGATAGTTGTCCAGATAGAAAATGATGGAGCAAAGTCGTATCCCTCAACAGTTAAGTTAGAACCATCAAAGATAGTGAATGAATCGATTCGGCTAAACAAATGATCTTCGGCATAACGCGCAAAGACATCGCTCATACCTGGCTCGATTCCCATTCCGACAAGCGCGTAAATCTGGCGCTCTCCCCAGTTCCAGTCACGTGCAAACTGTTCATCACCAAGCTTTACGCCGGTTTCAGAGTTTGGGTAATGAGGATGTGGCCTTGATAGTGACATCGCCATATCAATGTAATTTGTGTTTTCAATTTCACAAGCTAAGAAAATTGGCATAACAAAACGTGGATCAACAGCATTAACAACGACATCAGGCTTTACCTTACGAATCAACGCACGGATGTCTTCCAGTTCGGCAGCATTCACCTCCGCTGCAGAAAATCGTGAATCCTTGACTCGGGTAACTGCATCTTCCGCGCGTGACAGAGTTCGATCAGCGACGACCATTGAAGAAATAAATGGTTTACGTGATGCGATATTGACGATAGCTCTGCCAACTCCGCCCGCGCCTATAACTAGCGCCTTCATTGTTGGCCTCTCATGAGGGAATAACTTCCTTTTCGTTAGATTGCGCAGTCTACCCGTGACCTTTATTCATGACAAGATTGGGCATTATTACTTGATAATTAGTAACGATAGGTCCCCGTAGCTCAGTGGATAGAGCAACCGCCTCCTAAGCGGTAGGTCGCAGGTTCAACTCCCGCCGGGGACACCCCTAATGCAGTTTAAGAAAAAACTACTGTTCTTTTTCCAACAATAAAGATTTTGTCATCAGCGTATAACTTCACTGCTTTTGCCAATACACGACGTTCGATATCACGACCAATTGCGATTAATTCTTCAGCAGATGCGTTGTGGGTTACATGCGCTACATCTTGCTCAATAATTGGACCTTCATCTAAATCACTAGTTACAAAGTGTGCGGATGCGCCGATGATTTTTACGCCGCGCTCATGCGCTTGGTGATAAGGCTTAGCGCCCTTAAATCCAGGCAAGAAGGAGTGGTGAATATTGATAATTTTTCCAGGCATGGTGTTGCAAAAATCCGCGGAAAGAATCTGCATGTAGCGAGCCAGAACAACAAAATCGATCTGTAACTCTTCGATCTTTTTCAATATTTCTGCTTCTTGAGATGCTTTTGTATCTGCAGTAATTGGTAAAAATAGAAACTTAACTCCATGGGATTCAACTAAAGAGCGTAGCTCTTCGCGGTTTGAAATAACCAATGGAATTTCAACGTTAAGTTCGCCTAGCTCTTCTAAATACAACAGATCACGCAAGCAGTGACTTTCAGTTGTAACCATTACTAAGGCGCGTGGCTTTTGTGCGGTTGGTCGAATATGCAAAGAAGGGCTAAATTTTGATAGTCCCTCATTCAAACTCTTGCGCGCGCCATCGATTCCTTGTGAGGTTTCAAAACGGGTACGCATAACAAACTGATTAGTTGTTGGATCAGTGAACTGCTGGTTTTCGATAATGTTTCCACCACAGTTAAGAACAGCAGAAGTCATGGCATGAACGATGCCAGGCTGATCTGCACATTGCAGGGAAGCGATTAAATCCATGGCCTAAGGGTACGCGAGATTAGTGGCGCAAGGTAAATCGCTGCATTGACTTAGGTGCCCACCAGTTGTTCTCGCCAAATAGACGCATCAAAGCTGGAACTAAGAGGCCGCGAACAATGGTTGCATCCAACATAACCGCTAAAGCAACACCAAATCCCATTGTCTTAATTGATGTAACACCGCTCGTAACAAATGCTCCGAATACCACAGCTAACAAGACTGCGGCAGCAGTGATAATTCGCGCTGATCTCTGAAGACCAATCGCAACTGATTCAACATTTGTTTTGCCTGACAGGTGCTCTTCACGGATGCGTGAAAGTAAGAACAGTTCGTAGTCCATCGAAAGACCAAACACGACTACCGCAATCAAGATAACAATTGAGGTATCAAGAGTTCCGGTTACCGTAAATGAACCAACCAGCCATTGCATATTTCCGTCAACAAATATCCACGTAAGTGCTCCCATAGTTGCACCAAGTGAAAGGAAGTTTAGAATCACAGCCTTAATCGGAAGAATAATTGATCCCGTAAAGACAAAGATTAAAACCAGAACGCTCAAGATGATCCAAGCAAGTGCCCATGGCAATGTGCGAGAAATTCCATCTTGAGAATCCGTGTAGTCAGCTGCAACTCCACCTACCAAAGTTCCCTCAGGTGAATCAACGTTTCGAACATTGTGAATCAACTCTTGGGATTCAGGAGTGCGAGGCAACATCTCTTGATAAGCAATTACGCGAACATCATTTCCAATTGTTTGAGGTGGAAGCACGGCAACAATTCCTGAAACCTGTCGCAATTTAGAAGTGTAAGTGTTAATTTCTTCAGTCTTGTTTGCCCCGTCTTTGATGATGACTTCAATTGGAGTACCTGTTTGTCCCGGAAAACGCTCAGCTTGTAGCGCCGTTGCAAACGCTGCCTTGTTATCTGCTGGCAACATTCGAGAATCACCTTGTGAGAATTTAATGTTTGTAATTGGTGCTGCCATGATTCCAAGAATCACCAGAGACAAAACAACCGCACTTACCGGACGCTTCATAACCAAGCGTGCAGTTTTTGCCCAACGACCATCTTCTTTTGGAGTAATTGCAGACTTACGAACAACTCCCTTGTCGATTCGGTCGCCAAGCAAAGCCATGATCGGAGGCAAACCAAATAGTGCACCGATTACTGCAAGTGCAACAACTGAAACACCTGCATAACCAAATGACTGTAAGAAAGGTAGCGGGAAGAAGGTGAGCGATAACAGTGTTACCAAAACCGTCATTCCCGAATAAAAGACAGTTTTACCTGCGGTAGCCATTGTTGTGACTATGGAATCCTCAACACTTTTTCCGCGATGTAACTCTTCGCGGAATCGGTTAACCATTAACAATGCATAGTCGATACCTAAGCCCAGTCCCATACCTGTGGTCAGGTTAAGGGCGTAAATACTGACAGTTGTAAATAATGTGAAGAGATACAGGATAAAGAAAGCACCCAAAATCGCAGCAACTCCAACAATCAGCGGCATGGCCGAAGCAGCTAAAGCTCCAAATACAAGAACCAGCAAAATAAAGGTTAATGGAATTGAAATCAGCTCGGCGATCTTTAGATCATCTGAAATCTTTTTGGTGATCGCATGGCCCACTACCCCCACGCCGCCGGCATAAAGAGTTAAACCTTCGTAGGATCCATCATATTTTTCCTGCATGACTTTTCCGAGTTTTTGGCTCTCTGGCGTAAACGCTTCGCCTTCTCCATAGACAAGGATGTATGCAGCTTTACCGTCACTGGACTTTAAGGTTGCTTCGCCACCGCTAGTCCAATAAGAAAGAGTTTTTGTAACACCCTCTTCTTGAGCAATTTTCTTTTCTAGCGCAATACCTTTTTGTGCAACTATGGGATCAGTGACATCAGTTGATCCTGAGTCAACAATGATGACAACTGCAGGGTCAGAAAGTTTTAACTCTTCAGTTAAGTATGTGTAGACCTTGTAAGAGTCACTATTTGGATCGCTATACCCACCTGAATCAAGACGACTAAAAGCTAATGAGCCAAAGCCACCTGCGACCAGAATTCCAACAATAAATAGAATTACTGCGCTCTTTCTGCGCTTGAAGATTACGTGGCCAAGCTTTTCAAACATTTCTATCTCTTTTCCTTGTAGTTAAAGATTTAAAGCAGTAGTAGAATCAAAGTTATGAGCGATCTCTTTCCGAAAGTGACATCCGATGAAATTGATCTCGATGCTGCCTCCGAACAAGCTAAGCGCGAAGAAGAGTTAAAGTCAGATCGCCCACCACATCACGAGGGTTAATCTGCTTTCGGCGCAGGTGCCGAAGCAGGCGTACTCGGTGTCGAGTCTTTTTTTGCAGAATCTGTTTTATAAAATCCCGAACCTTTAAATACCACTCCAACCGCGGTGTACACCTTACGGATTTCACCTTTACATTCAGGGCAAATAGTCAGGGAGTCATCTGAGAAGGATTGAATTGCTTCGAATTGGTGCTCGCACGCGGTGCATGCATATTGATATGTAGGCATCGCGACTCCATTTCTGGCTAAAAATCCCGCTGGCTTAATATGGCCGGCGACTATGTGCTCAGTCTAAAGAAGTGAGAAGATTGGCGCGAATTGAGGCACTTTCCTGGCGCCTCTCGAAAGGCAAATGTGAGGAAGTTCGCAGCCCGTAGCACTCTAGTACTTCTATTTACTTTATTGGGAACAACTGCGACATTCGCAAATTCGCTTGTCAGCACTTCACCAATTAGTGGATCAACATTGTCAGTTTCGCCAACCAGTGTGACAGTCACAGGCCAATTGCCTCTCTTGCCAGAAGCCAATGAAATTTCAGTGACAGATCCAAATGGAGTTCGCGTCGATGACGGAACCATCATGGTTAATGATGTCAGTGTGACTGTTGGATTGATGCCGCTTACTGAATCAGGTTTTTACACAGTTACTTATCTTTTGTATGCAGAAGCAGATGCACCACTGGAAGGTAGCTACCGATTTAAATATCAAGCACCGAGCACCATCGCTCCAGAGAATCCAACTCCACAACCAACAGAAACACAAGCACCAGCCAGTAGTAGTTGGGCCACAAATGTCTTTGTGATTTTTCTTCTTGCAATGGCCGTGGCAGTAACAGTTGGTTTATCGCTCTATGCCCGCAAACTATTTAACAATCGATGAATCTCCTAACAACTGCATTTAAGTTTCTCAATTTACTTGGTGGCTTTGCTGCAGTAGGTGCTTTGTTGTCCATGGCATTTCTTGTCATCAATAAGGATGGATTCTTAACCACATCAGGTGAAAAAGTTCGTGGTCTACTTAAGATCAGTTCAACAATTTGGGTAGTCGGAGCTTTTGGAACAATCATCTTCACCTTGGCGCAGATCTTAGGAACAACGCTTTCCGATGCTTTGGATCCGACGGTTATTCGCTCATTTATTACGCAGATATCACTTGGAAAGTATTTAGCTTTCCAAGCGCTCATGGCAGCGATCGTTCTTATATTTTCTTTCACAACAAAGAAGATTGAATCACTAATCATCTTGTTGGCTTTAACTATCGCGGGCCTAGTTGCACCAGTCTTTGAAAGCCACGCGGCATCAAGTGGCTCTCACTCACTTGTCATTGGTTCGCTAGTGATTCACGTGATAGCTCTTTCTTTGTGGGTTGGTGGAGTCATTGCTTTGGGAACGCTTTCAGCCAAAGACCGCCCAACCGCTGTTCCTCGCTTCAGCCAAATGGCTTTATGGGCGGCAATTGCTGTTGTTGCTAGCGGAACTGTGAATGCGTGGGCCCGATTAAATTTTGTAGATGCCTGGAATTCTTCATATGGATTCATTGTTCTTGGCAAGATTTTTGCCACAGTAATTTTGGTATGGATTGGCTATTTACATCGCAAAACGCTTTCAAACAAGGATTCAATTAATTGGGTTGGTTTTACAAAAATTCTGTCAATCGAAGCGGCAATCATGGTTGTTACTGTTTTGATGGGAACCTGGTTATCAGCCAGTGCATCACCTGATCGACCAGGTGTTCAAGAGTTCAGTCCAGCACTTTCAATTGTTGGAATTCCAACGCCACCTGAACCTACTTTGTCACGCGTCTTGTTTAGCTACGAACCAAATGCTCTAATGATTGGTGTTTTAGCTTTAATGGTCGCCTTGTACGTCAAAGGTGTTGTCGTTCTGACTAAACGTGGAGACAAGTGGCCTGTTGGGCGAACGATTGCATTTGCCTTAGGTATTGCTGCAACTAATTTTGCAACAAGTGGTGGCTTAGGTTTGTACGCTCAGTTCTCGTTTTCTTATCACATGATGTCGCACATGGTTCTAGGAATGATTGCACCAATTGGTTTGGTGCTCGGTGCACCAATGACATTAGCGCTGCGAACTTTGCCGCAAGGTAGAAATAGTGATGAACGTGGAGTTCGAGGATCCTTGCTAGCTGCGTTGCATTCCAAGGTCGGAGTTATCTACACAAACCCAATCGTTGCCTTAGCAATTTTTGATGGCTCTTTATTTGCGCTGTACTTCACCGATTTATTTGCAGTACTTATGCAGAGTCACGTTGGCCATCTGTTTATGAGTCTTCACTTCTTAGCGACAGGTTTCTTATTCTTCTTCATCATTATTGGTGTTGATCCAAACCCTCGCAGAGTTCACCACTTGGTGCAGATTGTCATTCTCTTTGCAGCTATGAGTATTCATGCCTTCTTCTCAGTTGCGCTGATGTCCACCACAACACTTATTGACGCCGGTTTCTACGCTTCGTTGCAAACCCCTTGGCTTGGTGATCCACTTGCTGACCAAAAACTGGGTGGCTCTATTGGTTGGGCTATGGGGGAGATTCCAATCCTTATTGCTTTGGTCGCGACATTTATCAATTGGATGCGAGATGATTCGCGCGAGGCAAAGAGAATTGATCGCAATACCGCTCGCCAAGCGGCCATGGGTCAGCCAGATGATCTAGCCAACTACAATCAGTATCTTCAAGAACTAGCAGAGCGCGATAGGAAAAGCCCGAATGGATAATGTTTTCGATTTACCCGCAGAGTACAAAGAGCTGCGTACGAGCGTTCGCGCGCTTGCTGAAAAAGAGATTGCACCATATGCACAAGCGGTCGATGAAGAACATCGTTTTCCTAGCGAAGCCAAAGCAGCGCTTGTAAAAAATGGTTTGTTTGCAGCACACGTGCCAACTGAATTTGGTGGAGATGGCGCAGATGCTCTCGCTGCTGTAATTATTATTGAAGAAGTTGCACGATCTTGTGGTTCATCATCACTTATTCCAGCGGTAAACAAACTTGGTTCAGTGCCATTGCTTCTAGGTGGCAATGAAGAGCAGAAGAAGCGTTGGCTTCCACGTTTGGCAAAGGGCGAAGGATTTTCATATTGCTTATCTGAATCTGAAGCTGGATCTGATGCAGCGGCACTACGAACAAAAGTTGAACGTTCTGGCGATGGCTGGGTTCTTAATGGAAGCAAAAAATGGATCACTAACGCCGGAGAATCCGAGTTTTATTCAGTAATCGCACAAGGCGACCCAACGCTTAGAACAAAGGGAATGACCGCCTTTGTTGTTGAAAAATCTGATCCAGGCGTCTCTTTTGGAGCACCTGAAAAGAAGATGGGTATGCGCGGATCTCCAACTCGCGAAGTTTATTTCGACAATGTTCAGCTAAGCGATGATCGTCGTATTAGCGAAGTTGGACAAGGCTTTGCTCTTGCAATGGCCACACTGGATCACACGCGAATCACGATTGCGGCACAAGCAATTGGTTTAGCGCAAGGCGCATTTGATGTCGCAACAAAGTATGCACATGAGCGCCAGCAATTTGGTAAGCCAATCTTTGATTTCCAGGCGATTCAATTCATGCTTGCAGATATGGCAATGAATATTGAAGCTGCACGCCTTCTTACTTACGCCGCTGCAGTAAAAAGCGAAAATAATGAGAAGGATTTAACTTTCTTTTCAGCAGCAAGTAAGTGTTTAGCCAGTGACATGGCCATGAAAGTAACGCAGGATGCGATTCAAGTTCTTGGTGGATACGGATATGTCAGTGATTACCCAGTTGAACGAATGATGCGCGATTCAAAGCTAACTCAAATTTATGAGGGCACTAATCAGATTCAGCGAATCGTGATGGCGCGTAATCTTCCTAACAGCTAATTGTTATCGTTTAAAGCGCACAACAATTGATGGTGTAGCGGCAGCATCAAGTGGGACGTCATGAGGTTCATGTGGCAAGACTTCACTTGATAACTCGCCTGCATGGACCAAACCAATCTTCCATGCCGTCACATGTACAAGTGCGCGATCGTAATATCCTCCGCCTTGGCCCAACCTAAATCCTGATTGATCAATTCTTAAGGCCGGCACAATCACCGCTTGAATCTGCGATAGATCAGTGAGTGCTTGACCAACAGGTTCTGAAATCTTTTTCTTTGTTAACAAATTAGCAGGGTCACCATCCCATTTAACCCATTCCAATTGATCTCCATTAATTCGAGGAAGAACTAAGACCTTCCCGCTTCTCAGGAAAGCTTCATTGATTTCGACAGTACTTGGCTCGTACTCATAAGAGATATATGAAGCAATTGTTGTCGCTGACTCAATTTCAGGCGCTCTCAGAATGACATTAAAATTAGAAGGAATGAACTTCTGAGAACGTTCTCGGCGGGCACGATCCCGTAGTGTGGCTTTTTGATCTGTCATTTAAATCTCCCGTGAAATCCCAAAGATCAAACTGTTCAACAAGTAGGGTTCGATTATGTCAGAACACACTCGGGTAGATGAGTTTCTCACCTCTCTTCTTGCCATCTGCAAACCCCTTGATGCATTTGAAATGCCCTTGCTCGATGCGCATGGTGCGACCCTTGCGGCAGATATTTATGCTGGAGATCGCTTAGTACTTCGCGAAGACACTCGTATTCGTTCGACTCAAATTGGTTTAGCAGCATCGATTGGTCGCGATCATTTGCCAACCCGACCACACCCACGTGTCGTAGTGCTTTCGGCAGGACCAGACTTAGTTGAGCCCGGCCAGCCTTTAAAAAATGCAAGTGATGAGTTTGAAACAAATTCATGGTTGCTAACAACAGCTGTTCGCGAAGTCGGAGCTGTTGCATACCGGGTGCACTCAATTCCAGATAACGAGGAGCAACTGCAAAAAGTTATTGAAGATCAACTAGTACGGGCCGATTTAATTATTGTTAGCGGTGAACGCCATGATGACTCATTTGATTTGATCACACGCACTTTGTCGGGATTAGGTGACATCACAACGGTTGATTTAGCGATCGAAGCAAGTGGTCGCCATAATTTCGGAACAATCGGCCCAGATAAGACACCTGTCGTTACTCTGCCTGGTGATCCAATCGCCGCCTATATTTCATTTGAACTCTTTGTGCGCCCGATGATTCGAACAATGCTAGGTGCAGCAACTATCCATCGACCATCAGTTAAAGCCGCGCTGGAAAAGCCAATTGCATCTAGCGACGGCGTCCGTTCATACATCCGCGGAGTATTGGCTGAAGATGGAAAGTCAGTTGTACCTCTTGAAAATCAAGATGAACAATCCACACTTTCAGATGCAAATGCATTTATTGCAATTTCTGAAGGTGAGACTTCCTTAAAAACTGGTGACCAAGTAACCGTAGTAGTTCTAGAGCGTCGCTACATCTAGTTTCATGAATAGCTCTTGGCCGATCGAGATTAAAGGTGAAGGCATTGCGCTTCGGCCTTTGCGGTTCAGAGATAGGGCCAAATGGAATCAAGTTAGAGTTGAAAACAGAGACTGGCTTTCACAATGGGAGGCCACTATTCCCCTTACTGGCGATGAAAGTTATAAAGAATTGCCATCATTTTTTGAGATGGTGAAAATCCTCAATCACGAGGCACGACATGGCCGTTCTTTTTCATTTGCGATCTGGAATCAGGCACAACTAATCGGCCAAATTACTTTAGGCGGGGTCATGTACGGCGCGATGCGCGGTGGGCACATTGGGTATTGGATAGATCGAAACTTTGCCAATCGTGGCTACACCACGCAAGCCGTTGAACTTCTTACGCAGTATGGGTTTAAGGAGCTGAAACTGCATCGCCTTGAGATTAATTTGCGCCCTGAAAATGCCGCTTCCCGAAGAGTTGCCGAGAAAGCGGGATATATTTTTGAAGGCGAGCGTCCGCGGTATCTACACATCGATGGACATTGGCGGGACCACATCACATTTGTTAAGGAAAATTCTGCAATCAAGTAGCGCTTAAATCCCCGAAAAACATCACCCCTTCCTTTAGATTTATCCATCATGACTTCGGGACTTATCTACATTGCGATTATTGGAATGTGGGTCGCATATTTTGCGCCCCGCTGGATCCATGACCGCAATGAGTTCTCCGGAAAATCTGTTGAACGTTTTAAAGGCGCACTGCGGGTAGTTGCGAATCAAACACCTAACGGAACAACTAGTGGTGGTGCAATCCATATTGATTTAGATCAAGAAGCGAAGGATCGCCAAACTTTACTGCGCCGCAGAATTACATTTTTACTAATTGCATTTACGTTGATCACGACAGTTATAGGTGGAGCCATGAATACGATGCCATTTATTTACGCACTTGTTCCAGCATCTGGTTTACTCATTTATATTGCAAGTGTACGACGTCATGTGATTGGTGACCAACTGCAAAAGCGTCGTGTGCAACAACTTCATCGACAAAATTCTGGTGTCTCAAATACAAATCTTGCAGAAGTAGTTCAACCTAAACCAAGTACTGAACATTGGATTCCATTGTCAGAGCGTGAACTAAAGGGTGTAGTTATTCTTCCTCAAGGTACAGCGGCAGTTCGTAACGCATGGGAGCCAACTGAAGTTCCAGTGCCAACCTATGTGAATGCTCCAAAAGCTGTCGTACCAAAGCGTGTTATTGATCTGACAACTCCTGGACAGTGGAGCGAAGAACAAGAACGTCTTGAACGTGAAGCACTTGCTGCAGTATCTCCATCACGGGATGAAATCTTTGATCAGCAGCTAGCCGATGAAGCAGTTGAGCGACTCAATCAAGCGCGTGCCTCTAACCAATAATTAGATCCACGAGTCAAACCACATTCGCATTTTCCATTGATCATATGTGATGGTTTGACCGGTATATAAAGGTAAAAAATAGATAAAGCACAGCAGCACAAGTGCGAACAACCCACCAACAATTGTTTGGGAAACCACTGGCTTTAGCCCACTATCTAGCAATAACTTTGCACAATAAACGATCGCCAGAATCATAAAAGGCACAAGAATTATTGCGTAAAAAGAGAACATGGTGCGCTGCTGCATGGCAAACCACGGCAAGTACCCAGCAATGATTCCAATTGAAACTATTTTTGCTGCTGAATCAATAGTTCGATTTACCAGTGATTTAACCCAAAAGCCAATCACAACTGCAATTGCAATTGTGCCTACCCACCAAAGAAGAGGCGTTCCAAGAGCTAATACTTCTCGGGCACAATTCTTTGCACCACAATCATTAGGTGAATCATAGAAGAAGGAAGTTGGTCTTCCCATGACAAGCCAGCTCCATGGGTTTGCTTGGTATGGATGCTTCTCGGTTAAGCCGGTATGAAAATTAAGCATCGAAGAGTGATAGTTCAACCAAGCGATCAATGGATTGGCTGACGATTGTCGATCCCAACCACGATCAGATAAAAACCAACCTGTCCAGCTAATCAGATACACGCCAATTGGAAGCAATCCATACTGTGTAAACTTTTTGGCAATCAATCTAAATGAATCTCGAATATCCATACTCACCAAGATTCGATACAACGACACCAAAGCAATCACTGCAATAAAGTAAATCGCACTCCATTTACAACCAAGAGCTAATCCAAATGCAAGACCTGCCCACCAATGTCGACCTCTGTGCCACAGCAATATTGCAACTAGAATAAAAAATGTTAGGAATAAATCTAGTAAAGCAGTTCTGGAATGCACCAAAAGCAAACCATCCAATGCCATTAAAGCCGCGCCAAGACCAGTTAACAGTGGTGAATAGAAAAGCACATGGACTAAGCGAGCAAAAACTAATATGAGCAACGTTCCAATTAACGCTGTAGCAAAACGCCAACCAAATTCGTTGTCTCCAAAGATGGCTATTCCTGCTCCTATTAGCCATTTTCCAACAGGGGGATGAACAATAAATTCAGGGTTGCTGCCGCTGACTTCAACGCCGTATTTCAGTAGATCACGGGCACCATCGACGTAGTACACCTCATCGAATATGTAACCTTTAGTGGATCCAAGGTTTATCAAACGCAAAACAAATGAGGCTAGTGCGATCAGTATCGGAGCAACTGCAGCGGCCATGGCGTAAGAGTATGCGCGTTTGCTGCTATTTACTGAGAGGATTAGGCCATGACGCTTATCTTGGCTGCAACTCCTTTGGGTAATCCCGGGGATGCAAGCACCCGCCTGAAGAGCGCGATTGAGAACGCATCGATTATTGCTGCCGAAGATTCACGCCGATTCCATCGCTTGTGTGCAGATATCGAAGTCACCTTTACCGCTCGGGTCCTGTCTTTCTTTGAAGGCAATGAAGAAGAACGAAGCCGAGAATTATTAGCTGAACTCAAAAGTGGCTCAACGGTACTAGTTGTATCGGATGCAGGGATGCCAACCATCAGCGATCCAGGGTTTCGTCTTATGCGCGATGCAATTGCCGAAGGCGTTGAAGTTTCTGTAATCCCTGGACCAAGTGCGGTCACAATGGCGGTTGCGCTCTCTGGACTACCGACCGATCGTTTTTCTTTTGAAGGTTTTCCACCACGTACTGCGGGTGCGCGGCTTGCGACATTTGAAAAACTTCGCTTTGAAGAGCGAACAATGGTTTTCTTTGAAGCACCACACAGACTTGTAGATTCTTTAGCAGACTGTGTAAATGTTTTTGGAGCAGATCGTCAAGGAGCGATTTGTCGTGAAATGACCAAGCGTTACGAAGAAACAATTCGTGGAACTTTGGCGCAATTGGCCACATGGTCTACCAACAATGAAGTTTTAGGTGAAATCACTATCGTGATTGCCGGAGCTGCAATTGACTCGGCATCACTGACAGCAGCAGATATGGTGGCTCGCGTCCGCGAATTTGAGGCGGCTGGAATGGATCGAAAGGCTGCAATTGCAACTGTGGCTGATGAATTTGGGATTGCGAAACGCTTGGTTTATGCCGCTGTGGTCGATGCGAATAAGATGAGCCAGTGACTAAGTCTTTCTATTTAACGACGCCGATCTATTACGTCAACGATGCCCCTCATATTGGGCATGCCTACACAACCGTTGCCGGAGATGTGCTGACCCGTTGGCACCGCCAAAAAGGTGAATCAGTCTGGTTCTTAACTGGAACAGATGAGCATGGACAAAAAGTTATGCGCACTGCAGAAGCCAACAATGCTGCGCCTCAAGCGTGGGTAGATAAATTAGTTGCAGAGGCCTGGAAGCCAAATTGGGAGCATCTCAATATTGCAAATGATGACTTTATTCGTACGACAGAAAAGCGCCATACCGAACGCGTGCAAAAATTCTTACAATCACTAAAGGATTCAGGCCATATCTATGCTGGTAAATATGAAGGCCCATATTGCGTTGGTTGTGAAGAGTTTAAGCTTCCTGGCGATTTGATCGAAATCGATGGCGCTAAGTGCTGCCCAATCCATAGCAAGCCAATTGAATTAGTAAATGAAAACAATTGGTTCTTCAAACTTTCAGCTTTTGTGGAGCCATTAATCGCACATTACAAAAATAACCCTGATGCATGCCAACCAGAAAGTGCGCGCAACGAAGTTGTCTCATTTCTTGAAGGTGGTGTTTCTGATCTTTCAATCTCTCGCTCAACATTTGATTGGGGTATCCCGGTTCCATGGGACACCGAGCAAGTTGTGTATGTCTGGTTTGATGCGCTACTAAATTATGCAACTGCGGTTGGTTTAACCGATGCACCAGATTCTGAAGGCGGCAAGATGTTTGCGCAAACTTGGCCAGCAGATGTGCACTTGGTTGGAAAAGATATTTTGCGTTTCCATGCAGTTATCTGGCCAGCGATGTTGATGGCTGCCGGACTTGAAGTCCCTAAGAAAGTCTTTGCCCACGGCTGGTTGTTAGTTGGCGGCGAAAAGATGAGCAAGAGTAAGTTGACCGGAATTGCACCAAAGGACATCACTGATCACTTTGGAATCGATGCTTTCCGTTACTACTTCTTACGTGCGATTCCATTTGGCACAGATGGCTCCTTCTCATGGGAAGACATGAGTGCGCGTTACACATCAGAGTTAGCAAATGACTTTGGAAATCTAGCCTCTCGCAGCGCAGCAATGGTTGAAAAGTACTGTGCGGGTTCACTTCCAGCGCTCAGCCATGATGCTGGATTAGAAACAGCACTTAAAGAAACAGTTGCAAAGGCTGATGCTGCGATGTGTGCACTTGATTTTCAAGGCGGAATCATGGCAATCATGGATTTCTGCAAACAAGTAAATGGTTATGTGACGATTAAAGAGCCATGGATTCTTGCGAAAGATCCAGCCAACCAAGCCGTACTTGAAGAAGTTTTGTATAACACCGCAGAATCACTTCGTGCACTTGCAGTGCTGTTGCATCCAGTGATGCCACACACGTGCCAGATTTTGTGGGAAAGCCTTGGCGCACAAAAAGCTCTGGGAGATTTAGCTGCACAAAAGATTTCAGATGTGGCCACTTGGGGACAGCTTCCACAAGGTGCAACAGTTACAAAGACTCCGGTTTTGTTCCCTCGTTTAGAAACTCCTGCTTCCTAAAAAATGGCTGATCGCCACAACCGCGATATCGATCGACCTCGCGCACCACTTCCAGAACCCTTACCGGTTCCAACAGTTGATGCACATGCCCATATGGAGATCGTGACCGATGCAGCTTTTGATTCCCAAGAAGTTGCAGATGTCATTGCCGAGGCTAAATCAGTAAATGTAGATCGAATCGTTCAAGTTGGGTATTCAGCAGAACAATCTAAATGGTGTGTTGCTGCTGCGGAAAAATGGAATACATCGGTACTTGCAGCTGTGGCATTGCATCCCAATGAAGCACCGGTTGTTCCAGATTTACCGGCTGATTTAAAGATAATTGAAGAGCTGGCACAACACCCACGCGTGCGCGCAATCGGTGAAACTGGTTTGGATTACTTTAGAACGCCACCAGAGCTTCGTAAGCGTCAACAAGATTCATTTAAGTGGCACATTGAATTAGCAAAGAAAACAGATAAAGCACTAGTGATTCATGACCGTGATTCACACGATGATGTTTTGTCTGTCTTGCTCGAAGTTGGCGCGCCAAAAAATACTGTCTTTCACTGTTTTTCAGGCGATGTTGCCATGGCCAAGCTCTGTATTGAACGTGGCTATATCTTGTCTTTTGCCGGCACCTTAACCTTTAAAAACGCGCCTGAACTTCGCGATGCGGTCAAACTGGTCCCTCTTGATCAGCTACTCGTAGAAACAGATTCACCTTTCTTGGCACCATCGCCTCATCGTGGGGCTGGAAATACGCCTGCCCAGATTGCAACCATTGTTCGTGCAATGGCGATAGAAAGAAATCAAGATGTAGCAGAGCTTGCAACTGCCCTTAGTGTCAACGCAGAACGAATCTTTGGATCTTTCGCCTCATGACATTGCTCGGTGCGGCACAGATCCGCGAACTTGCAGCACAGCTTGATTTGAAGCCATCTAAATCTTTGGGACAAAACTTTGTTATTGATTCAAATGTTTGTACAAAAATCGTACGTACCGCAGGAGTAACGGCAGCAGATATCGCACTAGAAATTGGTCCAGGTCTTGGCTCATTAACTCTTGCCATGTTGGATGCAGCAAAATCTGTCATTGCAGTTGAAATTGATCCACGTCTTGCACAGCAGCTTCCTCTTACTGTTGCTGAACACTTTGCTCATCCTGAAAATTTAACTGTTATCAATAAAGATGCACTGGCAGTCAATGATTTACCAGTTGCTCCTACGGTTTTGGTCGCTAACTTGCCATACAACGTTTCAGTACCGGTTCTACTGCACTTGCTCGAAAAATTTCCAACTATCCGCACAGGCGTTGTCATGGTTCAAGCAGAGGTCGCAGATCGCTTGGCTGCAAAACCTGGAGGCAAAGAGTATGGAATTCCAAGTGTCAAAGCTGCATGGTGGGCCGATGTAAAAAATGTAGGAACAGTTTCACGGTCAATCTTCTGGCCAGCACCAAACGTTGATTCAAAGTTGGTTGGCTTTACCCGTCGAGAAACTGCTGGCAGCGAAGAAATGCGCGAAAAAGTTTTCACAATCATTGACGCAGCCTTTGCCCAGCGCAGAAAGATGCTCAGATCAGCCCTTTCTAGTTTGTACGGCTCATCAGCTGCCGCAGAAGAAATCTTGATAAAGGCTGGCATTGATCCAACTTTGCGAGGCGAAGCCCTTGAAGTGAAATCTTTTTGTCAGATAGCAGCCGTTGCACCTGACATTTTCTAACGGCAGTTATAGGGTCACCGCATGCCTGTAAAAAGTGTGACCGTGCGCGTACCTGCAAAGGTCAACCTGCAGTTATCTGTTGGGCCCAAAGAGTCAGATGGTTATCACAATTTAGTATCAGTTTTTCAGGCCATCTCTATTTTTGATGATGTAACAATTAAGTTAGCTGAACCTGGTGCGGGCTTGACCATTTCAATTTCAGGCGAGCAAACTCATGGTGTTCCTGGAGATGCCAATAACTTGGCAGCTAAAGCAGTTGCGCTGATCTCAAAAGAGTATGACTTAACCGTTGATGCACATATTGAAATTAAGAAATCAATCCCGGTAGCAGGTGGAATGGCCGGAGGCAGCGCAGATGCTGCAGCAACAATTGTTGGAATTGATTATTTGTATTCATTGGGGATGTCTAGAGAAGAAATGTTTGAAATCGCATCTCAACTAGGTAGCGATGTTCCATTCATGCTCAGTGGCGGAACTGCAATTGGACGTGGACATGGCGATCAATTAACTGCAGCACTTTCGCGCGGAACGTATCACTGGGTACTTGCACTTTCGACGGTTGGCTTATCAACTCCTGCGGTGTATGCCGAATGCGATCGCTTACGAGCTGAATTAGAAATTGTCGAACCACAAACACATGAAGGTCTTATGCAGGCATTGCTTGCCGCAGATGCACCCACTGTTGGCGCTTGCCTGGTTAATGATTTACAAGCCGCAGCTTGTTCTTTGCGACCCGCACTTCGCTTGGTTTTAGATGTTGGCCAGGAATACGGGGCACTTGGCGCAATCGTTTCCGGATCAGGTCCCACAGTTGCATTTTTAGTGGCAGATGAAGAGGCGGGCCTTGATTTAGCGGTTGCTTTAACCTCAAGCGGGGTAGTTGGCAGCGTTGCACGTGCGTATGGGCCTGTGGCTGGGGCAAAGGTAATCTCGTAATTTCATTCCATTTGTGTCCCTTTTGATGGTCAATGGTCGCCAGCACCACTGTTTATGAGGGAGAATATGCGTTCCGCCATTGTGTAGTGGCTAGCACATGGGCCTTTGAAGCCCAGGGTCCAGGATCGATACCTGGTGGCGGAGCCACCACTATCACCAGGTTTTTCATCTCCGATAGAGTTCACTCGTGACCGTACAAACCGTGATCGTCCTCGCCGCCGGTGAAGGCACACGAATGAAATCGGCAACACCTAAGGTCCTTCACAGCGTTGCAGGTCGTTCCTTACTTGGACATGTACTGCACGCGGTTAATCAACTTTCTCCTAAAGAACTTCGCATCGTTGTCGGCTCAGGACGTGAAGCAGTTGAAACCCACATCGCACACATTGCTCCCAAAGCCACAACAATCTTTCAGGAAAATCGCGGTGGTACAGGGCATGCAACGCAGTTAGCGCTCGCCGGTATGGCTCCACAAGGAACCGTTCTAATTCTCGCCGGAGATACTCCGTTGTTATCTGGTGATTCATTAGCCCAGTTTGTTGCCGCACATTCAGCAGGAAAGTTCGCAGCATCTGTTTTGACCGCCGAACATCCAGATCCAACTGGATATGGGCGCATCATCCGTGATGACCGCGACGAACTGCTACGCATCGTTGAAGAAAAAGATGCAACAGATGATGAAAAGTTTGTTTTTGAAATTAACAGCGGCGTGTATGCATTTGATGGCGCAAAGCTTGCTGCATCCATTGGAAAGCTCACCAATGCCAACGCCCAAGGTGAACTGTATTTAACAGATGTTATTGGAATCCTAAAGTCGGCAGGTGAATCAATTGCCGCGATCATGATTGATGACTTCACCGAAACTCTTGGAGTCAATGACCGAGTTCAGTTGGCAGAAAGTGCCGCAATGCTTCGCGATCGCATCAACGATCAATGGATGCGTGCCGGCGTAACTATCATCGACCCAACAACAACCTGGATCGATTCAACAGTTGAAATTTCAAATGATGTAACTCTTCATCCAGGTACCGCGTTGCTTGGTTCAACAAAGGTGGCAACTGGCGCTGTTATTGGGCCCAGAACAACGTTGACTGATTGCATCGTAAAAGAAGGCGCAGCTGTGCTGGAATCCATTGCCATGCAAACAATTATTGGCGAAGGCGCCACAGTTGGCCCATTTACTTACTTGCGTGCCGGAACTCAACTTGGTGATTCAGCAAAGGCTGGAGCATTTGTTGAAATGAAGAATTCTATTCTCGGAAATGGATCAAAGGTTCCACATCTTTCATATGTAGGCGATGCGACGATTGGTGAAGGCAGCAATATTGGCGCTGCAACAATTTTTGTAAATTACGATGGTGTCGAGAAACATCACACAACAGTGGGTGATCACGTACGAATCGGTAGTGACACAATGCTTGTAGCCCCTGTAACTATTGGTGACGGTGCATATACAGCGGCTGGTTCTGTAATTACTGAAGATGTTCCGGCAGGAGCTATTGGTGTTGGCAGAGCAAAGCAGAGAAATGTATTAGATTGGGTTCTGCGCAAGCGCCCAGGTAGTAAGTCCGCAATCGCCGCAGAGAAGAAGGGCTAGATATATGAGCGAGATCCGTTTATCTTCTGAAAAGAGATTACGCCTATTTGCAGGCCGCGGATTTCCGGAGCTAGCCGAAGAGGTTGCAACCGAGTTAGGTATTCCTCTCACACCAACATCAGCTTATGACTTTGCTAATGGTGAAATTTTTGTTCGCTTTGAAGAATCAGTTCGTGGTTGTGATGCATTTGTAATTCAAAGCCACACAAATCCAGTCAACAAGCAGATCATGGAACAACTAATCATGGTCGATGCTTTGAAGCGTGCTTCTGCAAAGCGCATCACAGTGGTTACACCTTTTTATGGTTATGCACGTCAAGACAAGAAGAGTCGTGGTCGCGAGCCAATTACTGCTCGACTAATGGCAGATCTTTTCAAGACCGCTGGCGCAGATCGTTTGATGGCCGTTGATCTTCACACTTCGCAAATCCAGGGCTTTTTCGATGGTCCAGTTGATCACTTGTTTGCACTGCCAATGCTTGCAAATTATGTTGGCAGCAAGGTAGACCGCACACGTTTAACAATTGTTTCCCCTGACTCAGGTCGAGTACGCGTTGCAGAACGTTGGTCAGATTTATTGGGTGGTTGCCCCATTGCATTTATTCATAAAACTCGTGACCCACGTGTTCCTAATGAATCGATTACAGGTCGCGTTGTTGGTGATGTTGTTGGACAAACCTGCGTAGTTATTGATGACATGATCGATACGGCAGGCACAATTACAAAGGCGGTCGAGGCTTTGTTTGATGCAGGCGCTGCCGATGTAATTATTGCTGCTACACATGCGGTGTTTAGTGGTCCTGCTGTGGATCGCTTGAAGAACTGCCGCGCATCAGAAGTTGTTATTACAAATACCTTGCCGATCTCGGAAGATCAGAAGTTCGACAATCTGACAGTGCTTTCAATCGCCCCACTTCTGGGCCGCGCAATCCGCGAGGTCTTTGAAGATGGATCGGTAACAAGCCTGTTTGATGGTCATTCCTAAGCCTGAATTTGCCTCTTAGCGGCCTCAAAAGATACTGTTCCACCTGTTCCGGCGAGGGTAGCGAATAGCTTTCCGTTATCGACGGGTCAGGTATTTCTCTCCTGCTGGAACTTTGTGTACGCACCGAAGAACCATGAATAACTAGGAGATAAAAAATGGCAGAAGTAAAGATCGTCGGAACCACTCGTACTGAATTTGGTAAGGGCGCATCACGTCGTGCACGTCGCGATGGTTTAGTTCCTGCAGTTATCTATGGTCACGGAGAAAAGCCGCTACACATCACACTTCCTGCAAAGGAACTTGGCGTTGCGCTGAAGCAGTCAAACGTTCTTTTGGACATCACAATTGATGGCAAGAACGAGCTAACACTTCCAAAGGTAATTGTTCGCGATTTCCTAAAGCAGATCCTTGAGCACGTTGACCTAGTTTTGGTTCGTCGCGGCGAGAAGGTTGTTGTTTCAGTTCCTGTTCACTCAGTTGGTGAGCATGATCGTGATGGAATTCTTGAGCACGTACACAACTCAATCGAAGTTAGCGTTGATGCGTCAGCAATTCCAAACTTCCTAGAAGTAGATATTCAAGGTCTTGCATCAGGTTCTTCAAAGTACGCAGCAGATGTTGTACTTCCAGCAGGCGTCGAACTCGTATCAGATCCAAAGATGATCGTTGTTCACTTGTCAGAGAAGTCGACTGCAGCAGCAGAAGAAGTAGCAGCACCAGCAGCAACAGATGCAGCAGCTCCTGCAGCAGATGCAGAGAAGAAGGACGCTTAACCCTTAGGCTTTGTTGTTATGACGTGGTTGGTAGTGGGACTGGGTAATCCAGGAGATCAATACGCTGCCACACGTCATAACATCGGCCAGATGGTGATTGATGAACTTGCTCGTCGCCATTCTTTAAAATTTTCTTCGCACAAATCACGCACTGATATCGCGGCTTATAAGTTAGCTGCCGGTACACATTCTGTAATTCTGGCAAAATCAAAGAGCTATATGAATGAAACAGGTGGGCCAATTAAGGCACTTGCTAATTTCTATTCAGTAGAAGCCGCGAACATAATTGCCTTGCATGACGAATTAGATATTCCATTTGCTGCAATTCGCACCAAGTTTGCAGGTGGAGACAACGGCCATAATGGTTTGAAATCAATGACCTCATCATTTAATGGGCCTGAATACTTCCGCGTTCGCTTAGGTATTGGTCGGCCTATGGGTCAGCAAGATCCTGCCGATTTTGTATTGAAAGCTTTCTCAAAGGTTGAACAAAAAGATTTAGCAGAATTTATTGATCGTGGGGCAGATGTTGTGGAATCTTTGATTACAAAAGGTCTAGAAGCAACACAATCTGCCTTCAATAGCTAAAACTAGAACAGTTAATCAACCAGTATTACGAAGTCCTGCTGCAACACCATTAATAGTCAATAACAGCGCACGGCGCAGTACTGGATCTGCTGAATCACCAGCATCGCGAACTCGCTTAAGCAGGTTAATTTGCAATAAATGTATTGGTGAGAGATAGGCATCACGGACTTGTAATGTTCTGGCTAAGATCTCTTGATCGCCAAGTAAAGCTTTCTTGTGCGTAAGTTTCAAGATCTCTTCAACAGTTAACACAAATTCTGCTTGAATTTCATCCAAGAAGTGATGGAGTTCTACAGGAACAAGTGTTTCTACATAACGCTTTGCTAGAACTAAATCTGTCTTTGCAAGTGTCATTTCAACGTTACTAATGAAGGTAGTAAAGAAGTGCCATTCTTTGAGCATCTGAGCCAAAAGATCTGAATGCCCAGCTTCACGCGCAGCTTTAAGTCCCGATCCCACACCAAACCAACCAGGCACAATCTGGCGCGATTGAGTCCAGCCAAATACCCATGGAATCGCACGTAATGAATCAAGACCACTTGCAGCATCTGGGCGACGTGATGGACGTGAGCCCAGGAACATATCTCCCAGTTGCTCAACTGGAGTAGATGCATAGAAGTAGGCCGGCAAATCTGGTTGATCAATCAATGATCGGTATTGCTTGAATGAAGCGTCGCTGAGTAGTTGCATGCAATCGCCCCAGGATTTAAGTTCTGCAGGAGTCTGTCGTGGACCACGATTCAAAACCGTGGCTTCTAAAGATGCAGCCAGAGTTAACTCAACGTTTTCGCGAGCAAGAGATGCGAGGGCGTACTTATCACTGATTACTTCACCTTGTTCAGTCATCTTGATTTGCCCGTCAACAGAACCCCATGGCAAGGCAATTAATGCTTCATATGTTGGTCCACCACCGCGGCCAACTGAGCCACCGCGACCATGGAATAAACACAACTTCACGCCATGCTTGAGAGCAACATCGCGCAACGAGCGTTGAGCTCTATGAATCTCCCATTGGCTCGTCGCAATGCCGGCATCTTTATTGGAATCTGAATATCCAAGCATTACCTCTTGCACATCACCACGCAGTGCAACAACAGAACGATAGGCAGGGTTGCTCAATAGTTTTTCAAGAATTTCACCCGCCGAACGCAGTTCAGCAACAGTTTCAAGCAAAGGCGCAAACCCGATGACAGCTTTCTTTTCTTTCAGTGAAACAAGGCCAGCATGCTGTGCGATGACAACTGCTGCAACTAGATCATCTGCACCCTTAGTCATTGAAACGATATAGGTTTCAATTGCTTCTGGTCCAAATCGATCTACTAGGTCATTGATTGCACCAAAGGTAGCTAGGGTTTTCTTGCCTAAAGAGTCCAATTTTGATGTGTTATACATTGTTGTGTCAGCAAGTGCTTTGGTTAGTAGCTCAAACTTTTCATCGTGGGACTTTGCTAAATATCCATCAACACCGATGATCTGATTCAAAACATTGTGGTGGGCATCGGAATGCTCGCGAACATCCATTGTTGCGTGTGTGATTCCAAAGGCTGCGACCGTGCGGATAGTGCGCTCAAGCAAGCCTGTGGCAATCAGTTCACCGCGGTGAGCCAATAGTGAATCACGCATCAAAACTAAGTCGGCTAATAGCTCTGCAGTGTTTGCATAATCGCGGTTTGGAACGTGTGGCGCACTCTTTGCATGGCGATCGCGAGTAAAGGCTAAGCGGTGAACTATTGCAGTCGCCTTTAGGCGGTAAGGCTCTTCAGCATTAAGACGTAAGAATCGTGGTTCAAACTCTGGAATATGCTTCAAATCTTTCTCAACTGAAGCAGACAGTTCAGGAGTTGCGCCAACAATCTTGGTGGAAACTGACAACATCTGACGTAATGCGTTCATGGCTGCGATAGTCACACGGATTGCATGTCCAACCTGAAGCACCATCGCATCGGTTGTTACCTGAGCTGTGATGTTTGGATTTCCATCTCGATCGCCACCGATCCAGTTACCAAAAGAAAGCGGACGAGCGGTAATTGGAACCTCAACATCGATTCGCTTCATCTCTTTAGCAAAATCATTTAACACTTCAGGAACAGTTTCCGTAAACAAATCATCTAAGTAATACAAAGCATTAAGTGCTTCATCTAGCGGTTCAGGCCGTCCTAAACGCAGCTCATCGGTTTGCCATAACAAATCAACGGTTTCGGCAAGTCGTTCCTGTTGCGAAGGATTACGCGGATCATCAAGTAAATCTGCAATGCTGCCCAGTTTGTTTAGAACTGATCTACGTGCAGCTTCGGTTGGGTGCGCAGTAAAGACAGGACGTACCGACATTGCACTCACCCATTGGGTAATTTCTTCTTTAGTTAATTCATGTCCAGGTGTTTGGGCTTTCAGCGCAGCTTCGATTCGATCTACTGCGCGAGCAAGCCATGAACCACCGGTGGCACGTGCATCTGCCAAAACGCGTGCACGGTGTACCTGCTCTGCCACATTTGCTAAGTGGAAATATGTACTAAATGCACGAACAAGTTGAACTGAGTCTTCAACCGATAGCTGCCCAAGAATTTCTTCGCCGCTACCTTCACGAACTGCTTTACGAACCTCTTCAACAAGGGCTAAAAGTTCTGGACCTTCTTGACGGACAAGGGTTTGTCCCAAAAGATCGCCAAGACGACGCACATCGCTACGAAGTTCTGCATCATCTGCAGCTATCGGGCTCTGGCTCATTGGGCAATCCTCTCAGGTAACACCTTGTTCCAAAACTAAATTACACTCATCGCATTCAGCCCCCCTCCTTTGGAGTTGGGGCCTAACTGCATTGGAGAGTAATTATGCGCGGGTTAATTCCGGCCTTGCCACTTAATTCCGATGCATCTCATATCGTGGCACCCCAATCGCTCTACCCCTTTCTTGTGGCGGCCAGAGCGCAGAATCACCCTTTGTTAGTCGTCACAAGTTCTAGTCGCAGCTCTGAAGATCTCGTCAATGAGTTACGAGAGCTCTATGACAATGTTCTTGAATTTCCGGCTTGGGAAACTCTGCCCCATGAGCGCTTAAGCCCCAGAAGCGACACTGTCGCTCGAAGAATTCAAACGCTCTATGCACTCAAACAAAATCACAGTGTTAATCCAATTGTGGTTACACCGGTTCGTGGTGCTATCCATCGAATAATTAGTCAGCTTGGAAAGTTGCCACTTCTTCAATTACAGATCGGCCAAGAACAATCACTAGATGAATTAGTACGACACCTTTCATCATTGGCTTACATCAGAACCGACTTAGTTGAACGCCGCGGCGAATTTGCTGTTCGTGGTGGAATCGTTGATTTGTTTTTACCACTTAGTCATCATCCAATTCGTATTGATTTCTTTGGCGACGAGATAGAAGATTTAAGTTACTTTGAAGTTTCAGATCAACGAACTTTTCAAACAGTTGTTGGCAGCGTTGATATCTATCCATGCCGAGAACTATTGCTAACAAATGAAACCAAACATCGCGCACTTGAAATTACTGATCAATATCCTGCTGCAGCTGAAATGTTAAACAAGATTGCTGAAGGAATGACTTTTGACGGTATGGAGTCGCTGATTCCGTTGTTAATTGATGAGACGGAAAGCCTGCTGACCCGAATGCCGAAAAACACTCAAATCATTTTTATAGATGAGCAGCGGATTAAGTCTCGGGCGGCAGATTTACTGGCAACCAATGAGGAATTTCTTAACGCCTCTTGGTCTAATGCCGCACTGGGTGCAAGTGCGCCTATTCATGATGGTGCCGGCACATACATGGACTGGGAAGAACTTTTTGAAGAGATAGCCAAGGCCGGCATGAGCGCTAAAGAGCTCAGTCCATTTGGTACCGATCTCGATCCTGAAACAACATTCTTAGATTTTGCAGCAATCGATCCCATGCGTGGTGATGTTGAACGTGCAATTGATGCGCTGCGACATGCACTTCAAGAACATCGCACCGTTGTCTTTGCAACACATGGGCATGGAATGTTGGAACGGTATGCAGGGATTCTGCGCGGGGCAGATTTACCGGTTCACGTATCAGAACAACTCTCTGACATTGCCGCAAAGGGAAGTATTCACTTAACAATCTCGGTTATTGCTCATGGTTTTGAAAGCGCTACCGATCAGATTTTCTTCATGACCGAGCGCGACTTAACCGGCAGCAAGGGAAGCGTGAAAGATACTGAGCGTTTACCTTCAAAGCGAAAACAAGCCATTGATCCTTTAGAACTTACTGCAGGTGATTATGTTGTCCACGAGCAACACGGAATCGGTCGATACGTAGAGTTATTGCAACGAACAGTTGCAGGTCTTACTCGCGAATACTTAATCATTGAATACGCACCAGCAAAGCGTGGTCAACCCGGAGATAGAATTTTTGTCCCTACCGATACCTTGGAACAAGTATCCAAATATGTTGGTGGCGAAACACCTACCGTGCACCGAATCGGTAGCGGTGAATGGCAAAAGGCAAAAGGTCGAGCACGTAAAGCGGTTCGCCAAATTGCTGGAGAACTGATTCGCCTTTATGCAGCGCGCACAAGTTCGCCAGGTTTTGCTTTCTCGCCAGATACTCCATGGCAACGCGAACTAGAAGATTCTTTTTCCTACATCGAAACGCCAGATCAGCTTTCAACAATCAATGACGTTAAGCAAGATATGGAACGCCCTTACCCGATGGATCGAATCATTTGTGGCGATGTCGGTTATGGAAAAACTGAGATCGCGATTCGCGCCGCATTTAAAGCGGTTCAAGATGGAAAACAAGTGGCGGTGTTGGTTCCGACAACGCTCTTGGTGCAACAACACACAAAGACTTTTGCAGAACGCTATGCCGGATTTCCCCTGAAGGTTGCGGGTTTGTCGCGATTTAATACAGCAAAAGAGAGCAAGGAAATCCTTGAGCAATTAGCTGCAGGAAGCGTTGATGTCGTTATTGGTACCCACAGAATCTTGTCTAACGATGTTCAGTTCAAGGATCTTGGCCTAGTTGTTGTCGATGAGGAACAGCGATTTGGTGTTGAACAGAAGGAGTCACTCAAGAAGTTACGCACAACAGTTGATGTACTTGCTATGTCTGCAACACCTATTCCACGCACCCTTGAAATGGCAGTGACGGGCATTCGCGAAATGTCGACCATCACAACACCACCAGAAGAGCGCCATCCAATTCTTACCTACGTGGGCCCGGCAGAAGAGGCACAAATTACCGCCGCTATTCACCGTGAATTATTACGAGATGGGCAGATCTTTTACTTACACAATCGGGTCGACACAATTGATAAGACGGCAATCCGGCTTAAAGAATTAGTACCCGAAGCAAGAATTCGAATTGCCCATGGGCAAATGTCAGAGGGTGAACTAGAAGATGTAATTCTGGCTTTTTGGAACCGTGATTTTGATGTGCTGGTTTGCACGACAATTGTTGAAAGTGGTTTAGATATTCAAAATGCCAACACATTAATTGTTGAACGAGCAGATCGCTTCGGTTTGTCACAACTTCATCAGTTGCGAGGTCGTGTTGGACGTGGGCGAGAAAGAGCATATGCATACTTCTTGTATTCAAGTGATGAACCATTATCTGAACTTGCCCACGAAAGGTTAAAGACAATTGCGACCAACACTGATTTAGGTTCAGGTATGCGGGTTGCGCTGAAAGATCTAGAAATACGTGGTGCCGGCAATCTCTTGGGCGGGGAACAATCAGGACACATTGCAGATGTGGGATTTGATTTGTACATGCGCATGGTTGGTGAAGCGGTTCAAGAGTACAAATCTGGAATCATCGAAACCGAAGAAAAGGTTTCGGAATGCAAAGTCGAATTACCAATCAACGCTCACTTGTCTGCCGAATATGTTCCAGGCGAGCGCCTGCGGTTAGATCTTTATCGACGTCTGGCTGATGTAAAGGCACCAAGTGATGTTGCATCAATCGAGGCAGAATTACTTGATCGATTTGGTGATTTACCTGAAGAAGCTAAAGCGTTATTAGGCGTTGCAGCGTTACGAGCACAAGCAAAGGCTGCGAAGTTGACTGAAGTTGTAGTTCAAGGAAAGTTCCTTCGTCTTGCACCGTTAGTTTTACCTGAATCACGTCAGTTACGTTTGACACGTTTATACCCAGGCTCTCTGTATAAGGGTGCAGCAAGCACGGTTTTGGTGGCTCTACCGAAGGCCACCTCTTGGAATCCGTCACAGAATGCGCCTGAAATAGTGGATACTTCTCTTCTGGCCTGGGTCATTGAGGCCGTACATCAATTAAGCGATGCACCGAAAGCGAGTACAGAATGAAGAAGATCCTGGCAATCACCGTAGTAGCAGCAACCTTTCTATTGGCGGGATGCTCTCAAATAGGTGCAGCAGCAACGGTTGGCGATACAAAGATCACGCAAGCCCTTGTTCAAGACAGTGTTGACGCAATTCTTTCTGAGCGCTCAAAGGTCGATACCTCACAGATGCAGCTTGAAACTGGTGCAACTCTTAATGTTTCACAGCTTCGTTTCCATCTTCTAGGAACTTTGCTACGCGAACTTGGTCAAGAGCTAAAGCTAAACGTCACAAAGGCTGAAATTGATTCACGTCGTGCAAGTATTCTGGAACAAGTTGGTGGCGAAGCAGCTCTTCCTAGCGCTCTCGTTAATGCCGGAATCGCGCCTCAGGATCTAGATCGCTACATCGAAGCAATTGCGTACTCTGACAAAATCAGTCAGAAGCTAGTTGCAGCAGGTGTTGCCGAAGACCAACTTGGCACAGAGATTCAAAAGCTCGTTGTTGCTAAGTCTAAAGAAATCGGCGTAACTGTTAACCCTCGCTACGGCAAGTGGGATCCAACCACTGCTGATGTAGTTCCTGCAGATTCTGCTGAATCAGCTGTAACTCCTACAGAAAAATAGCATTTAAGAATATGCAAGGATCTCAGCTTCAACGACTTGTTGAAGTCATGAATACTTTGCGTTCGCCTGGTGGCTGCCCATGGGATGCAGAACAAACCCATGAGTCCCTCTTAAAGTATTTGCTGGAAGAGTCATACGAATTTGTTGATGCTGTTCAAGCCGACAATCGCATTGATATGCGCGAAGAACTTGGCGATGTCCTGCTACAGGTTTACTTCCATGCACGGATGGCGCAGGAGCATCCAACAGATCCATTTTCAATCGAAGATGTTGCGCAAGGAATTGCGGATAAGTTAATTCGCAGACACCCGCATGTGTTTGCAGGTGTCGAAGTCCGCGATTCGCAAGAAGTTCTTGAAAATTGGGAAGAGCTTAAGAAAAAGGAAAAAGGTCGCACCTCACCATTAGATGGGGTTGCAATGTCGCAACCAGCACTTCCATTGATTGAAAAGCTGTTGTATCGCGCTGAAAAATACAATGTCGAAGTGAAAACTCCGGACTCGGTATCGATTGATGGGCCCGCCGATGAAAGCGCTGTAGGACAAGCCCTTGTGGCCGTTATTGCGTGGGCCCATGCCAACGGAATCGATGCAGAAGCTGCCCTGCGCAAGGAAGCCATGCGGATTAGCCAAGAAATTAAGCCCGCATAGTCTTCTTTAGGTTCGCGGTAGACTGTGATTATTGAAGAAGGTGCCATTTCAGCGTTGAGGTCGGCAACAACTTAAGAGCCAGACCTTTAATACACCAGACCTTTAATTAGTTTGAGGAGAAACGCAATGGCGATTATCGAAGCATTAGGTGCCCGTGAAATTCTTGACTCCCGTGGAAATCCAACGGTTGAAGTTGAAATCCAATTAGAAGATGGCACACAAGCACGCGCAGCAGTTCCAAGCGGTGCCTCTACTGGTGCTTTTGAAGCCGCTGAACTTCGCGATGGTGGCAAGCGCTACTTAGGTAAAGGTGTTGAAAAAGCAGTTGCTTTTGTAAATGATGAAATCGCACCTGAAATTATTGGTTTTGATTCACAGGATCAGCGCCTAATCGATGTTGCAATGATTGAACTAGATGGCACAAAGAACAAGTCACGTCTTGGTGCAAATGCAATTCTTGGTGCATCACTAGCAGTTGCAAAGGCATCTGCAGATTCATCAGATCTTTCACTGTTCCGCTACTTAGGTGGACCAAATGCGCATCTGCTGCCAGTCCCAATGATGAACATTCTCAATGGTGGCGCACACGCAGATACAAATGTTGATATTCAAGAATTCATGATCGCACCAATTGGTGCACCAACATTCCGCGAATCAGTTCGCTGGGGTGCAGAAATTTATCACGCACTGAAATCAGTTCTAAAAAAGCGTGGTCTTGCTACATCTGTTGGCGACGAAGGTGGATTTGCTCCAAACCTTGATAGCAACCGTGCCGCACTTGATTTGATCCTTGAAGCTATTGAAGCTGCAGGATTTAAGCCAGGTAGCGAAATCGCGCTTGCCATGGATGTTGCTGCAACTGAATTCCACGAAAACGGAAAGTACAAATTTGAAGGTGCATTAAAGACATCTGATGAAATGATCGCGTATTACACCTCTTTGGTTGATGCTTACCCAATCGTTTCTATTGAAGACCCTTTAAATGAAGAAGACTGGGCTGGCTGGACACAGATGACTAAGGAACTTGGTTCTCGCATCCAGATCGTTGGAGATGACCTTTTTGTTACTAACCCAGAGCGTTTAGCTAAGGGAATCGCGGGAAACACAGCGAATGCACTTCTTGTAAAGGTAAATCAGATTGGAACTCTTACAGAGACAATTGATGCTGTTGAAATGGCACACCGTGCAAACTACCGCAGCATGATGAGCCACCGTTCAGGTGAAACCGAAGACACAACAATTGCTGATTTAGCTGTTGCACTTAACTGTGGTCAGATCAAGACAGGTGCACCTGCACGTACAGAACGAGTTGCTAAGTACAACCAACTTCTTCGTATTGAAGAAGAGCTAGCAGAGGGTGGTCGTTACGCGGGTCGTGACGCTTTCCCACGTTTCAAGGGGTAAGAATTAGCCATGGCACGTCGACAACTGCGCTTTGGTCGCCGCCGTACCTCTAATCGTGTTTTAGCACTGTCGGTTATTTTCTTTATTCTTGCATTGACAATCGCTCCTCCCGTGAAGCATTACTTCACGCAACGTGCGCAAATCAGTGCACTCAAGGCACAGCTTTCTGCAGATAACACCGCTTTACAGAATGCTCGCGAAGAGTTGTTACTGTGGCGAGACCCAGAATTTGTAAAGTCGCAAGCACGTGAACGTCTGCACTTTGTTTTGCCAGGAGAGCGTCAATATATCGTTACCGAAGGTGATACAACAGGTAATCAACAAAGCACAACAAAGATTGCAAGCTCTTTAGCTGATGGACAACCGTGGTATTCACGATTGATTGCATCAATTAGCGAAACCGGCAATTAATGCGTGAAGTTACTCAAGCAGATCTAGATTGCATTCAAAGTCAACTAGGTCGGACTCCGAGAGATGTACATGCAATCGCATACCGATGCCCATGCGGCAAGCCGGCCGTTGTTGAAACTCCACCACGATTAGAAGACGGAACACCTTTTCCAACCTTCTACTATGCAACGTGCCCCCGCTTAACTGCCGTGATTTCAACCCTTGAAACAACTGGGCTGATGGGCGAGATGAATGAGCGTCTAGAAAATGATCCTGAATTAGCTGGGGCATATCACGCAGCACATGATGATTACATTGCATCTCGTTCGGCACTGGGCGTAGATGTTCCAGAAGTTGATGATGTTTCAGCAGGAGGAATGCCAACTCGCGTTAAGTGCTTACATTCACTCGTTGCTCATTCACTTTCGGCTGGCCCAGATGTCAATCCCTTAGGAGATGAAGCGCTTGCAAAGCTGCCTGAATGGTGGAAAAACAGCCCATGCGAGTAGCAGCAATTGATTGTGGAACTAATTCAATTCGTTTACTTGTTGCAGATATTGATGGCAACAACTTTCGTGAAGTTGTGCGCGATATGGAAATCGTTCGCTTAGGCCAAGGTGTTGACCAAACAGGACAATTCCACCCCGATGCAATTGCTCGAACATTAGCTGCGGTCGATAAGTTTGCACTAGAGATTGCCAAGCGCGGCGTTGAAAAGATTCGCTTTTGTGCAACTAGTGCTACCCGCGATGCAACTAATCGCCACTTGTTTGTTGATGGGGTTCGTGAACGTTTAGGTATCGAACTAGAAGTAATAACAGGTGAAGAAGAAGCAGCGCTTTCATTTGCAGGTGCGATTAAGGATTTAGATCCATCTAATGGCCCATTCTTAGTTGTTGATATTGGTGGCGGATCAACCGAATTTGTCTTTGGAACATCAAAAGTAGAAGCAGCCCGAAGCGTCAATATCGGTTGTGTACGTATGACTGAACGCCACTTTGCTTCAGATCCTGCAACACCAGAACAAATCGAATTAGCCCGTAGCGATATCCAAGCTGCAATTGCCCAAGCCGCCTCCGTTGTACCCATTACCAAAGCCAAAACCTTGGTTGCAGTTGCAGGTACTGCGACCACAGTTGCCGCCGCAGCATTAGCGCTACCTGAATACGATCGATATGCGATTCACTTGTCCAGAATTAGCGCACAGCAAACCCATGATGCGGCCACCATGTTTGCCACAAGCCAACGCGAACAACGTTTAGCTTTGGGTTATATGCACCCAGGTCGAGTTGATGTGATTGCAGCCGGATCGCTAGTTCTTTCAGAGATCATGAAGGCCACAGGGGCTACTGAATTCGTGGCATCTGAATCAGATATTTTGGATGGAATGGCATTTTCTCTTGCCCGCAATTAAATCTATAAAGCTGCTTGATCAAAAGATTGTTGCTTGTAGAAAGTGCCCACGATTGGTGCAATGGCGTGAAGAAGTCGCGGTTGTAAAGCGCAAATCCTATGAAAATGAAAAGTACTGGGGTAAACCTGTACCTGGCTTTGGCCCAGCTGATGCGCGAATTGTGATCGTTGGTTTGGCACCAGGTGCGCACGGTGCAAACAGAACTGGTCGAATTTTTACCGGAGATTCATCGGGGGATTGGCTCTATAAAGCACTTCATAAGAATGGCCTAGCAAAAATTCCGACAAGCACATCAGCAGATGATGGACAGGAACTTATCGATACGCGAATCACCTGCGCCGTTCGATGTGCGCCACCTGATAACAAACCATCGACTGAAGAAAAAATCGAATGCTCTGATTACCTAGTAAACGAACTGGAACTTCTACTGCCAACAGCGCGCACCTTTGTTGCCCTGGGTAGTTTTGCCTGGAGCGCCATTATCAAAAGCCTGCGCGCACTTGATCATGAAATTACTTCACCCACACCAAAGTTTGGCCATGGCGAAAGCTTTACTTGGGTCGCACCGGATGGAATCAAGCGCTTATTCATTGGTAGTTATCACCCAAGTCAGCAAAACACATTTACCGGAAAACTTACCGAGCCCATGCTTAACTCAATTTTTAAGAAGGCAAAGAGTTTTAAATAGCAGCTTTCTTTAATTGGTCGATGTGGCTTTCAATGTGATTGGCAGAAAGCGTCACAAGTTGTAAAAGCGTCACGGCTCCGCGTTGGGGATGAGTAGAGATTCGATCCCAGTCAGCAGCTGATGCGTTCTTCAAGATCTCATAATTCATCGCGTGTGTTGCTGCCAGCGATTGAAGCGAAATAGCTACTGAACGATTGCCGTACTGCAGCCCAGTTGGAAATTTTTCTTCATCAAATGGAACAATCGTGGGATTGTCTTCACACAGCGCGTTTGCATATCTGACACCAAATTGAATTTCAGCATCTGCAATATGGTGAATAACAAATGCCGCAGACCATTCGCCATCCTTTGATTTATTCAGGGCATCAGCTGAAATCTTCTTGCCTTCTTCAACAAATGAGATTGCAGATGAGTGATACTTCGAAAGAATTTCGTTATGGTCCATGGCTTTATCGTAACCGTGTTATTTACGATATTTAAGGCTCAGTTTCAGCAAAAGCCCCTCATCAAGTAAACTTCCGCAGAACTTGCTTGTGGCCCCCGTAGTCCAATGGCAGAGACAGAGGACTTAAAATCCTTCCAGTGTCGG